>NZ_CP180550.1:0-1202183 GCF_047778085.1 Neptuniibacter sp. QD37_6 | reverse complement strand
CTGCAAGGTTATATTCCTTGTCATTGGGTTTTGCATTTTTAACTTGAGTATTGGTAAGAGGTGCAGTCTTTCTGGCCATTGATGTAACACCACCTTTGTAACAACTCTAACGATGTTACATACAGTGTTACTTAAATACTGAGATTTGACAACATTTGATGATACTTCTTGAAACATGAATTCCGAGTAAATTCACTTAATTCAAGGAGTTAAGGTACCTTACGACACCTGATGAAACTTAGTAATGGCGGTCAGGGAGGGATTCGAACCCTCGATACGTTTCCGTATACACACTTTCCAGGCGTGCTCCTTCGGCCACTCGGACACCTGACCATCCTGCAATTAGTGGAGCTGATATGCTCAACACCAACGCGGCGCGAATTGTATCACAGCACTGACTGACCGCAAGCGGTTTGGTTAAAAAAGACCAACAATTTCAGTAATTCATACTACAAATATCAAAGGATCAATAAATAGCCTAGTTTTATTGGTTGTACACTGAACAACTGTGAGTAAACTAAACACTCAAAAATAAAAAATTATAAATATAAAATCTAAAATGCGGCCCATAACTGACCTTAAAAGCACACTATTCAACTCCCTCTATCGAGCTGCTTTGATTAGCTGCTTATTTGCAGCCATGATCGTATTTGCATTGATCTTTCTTTCTATCGAAAAGGATCTTCGGCAAGAGGGTCAATATCTTGGACAGTTAGTATTTAAAGATCTGCGCCAAGCGATGAATCAGGGCACCAGTTATGAGGAAGTTAATCAGCTCATAGATTCAATGAATGAGGATGCTCCCGATATCACCTATAGCATGTATCGCGGAGCAGCCGTTCAGCAACAGTTTGGTGGTGATCGAGCAATCACCGAAGAGATAAGCCAGCTGTTAGGCAACAAACAGGATGCAACTCAGATCGAATCGCTGGATCAGATTCATTATTACCATGCCTTCAGATTTAAACAGGAATGCCTAGCCTGCCACACCGAGGCAAAGCTAGATGATATAGCCGGCGTGTTGGACGTTACCTTTCCCGCACACAGAGTCCGCCTTCCTGTAAGCGAAGTTCTGATGGGTTTATTCTTAGTCTTCTCTATTACCGTTATCTCTTCCTACCTCTTTATCTCTCGCGACCTTTTTGCACATATAGTTCAACCGCTAAAACGCTTAGAAAGAAAGCTTAAAGAGACTGAAGGTCACCACAACCTTAATGAAAAGCTAGCTCTCGACTCAGAGCTAGAAGAGATCAATAGCATTGAGCACTCTTTTAACTCGCAACAAGCGTTATTACAGACTGCATTTCAGCAGGTAGAAGAGCTATCTATCTACGATAAGCTAACAGGAACTTACAGCCGGCATCAGTTAGAGCGATTACTCGATGAAGAGAGATCTAGAGCTGATCGCCAGAATCGGCCTTTAACCATCAGCATGATTGATATGAATGGCTTTAAGCAGATCAATGATGTGTTTGGTCATCATGCCGGCGATTGCATTCTGATTCACTTCTGCCAGATTCTGTCAGAGAACCTGCGCACGACAGACAAGGTCATTCGCTATGGTGGAGATGAGTTCATCATCCTATTACCAGACAGTTCGCAGGATGTGGCAAGTGAGCTTATTCAACGTATAGAAGAGATCGCGCACAGCAGCCCTTATCACTATAAAGGCCAAGGCATCATTGCAAAGTTCAGCTATGGCAGCGTGGAATACCCAAGCGAGTCCGATACTGATGAAGCAAAAGATCTATTACAGATTGCAGATGAAAGAATGTATTCCGACAAACAACGTAGAAAACAGAAATAGCAGGGATAAAAAAGGCCCGGTTATAGAAAACCGGGCCAAGTAATACCTGGAAGGTATAAGATGTTTAATTAGTCAGCTTGACGACGTAAGAATGCAGGAATGTCTAAGAATTCCATGTCGTCAGTACCAGTCTTTTGCATAACTGGCTGTTCAGATTCTACTTCACGGTGAATCTCTACAGGTTGAGCACGTTCTCTTGGCTGGGAATCACGAGCAGTTCGCATTACTGCCGGCAACTCTAGCTGATCGAAATCAGACGCAGCGCCCGCAGCCGTTGCAACAGCAGACGCACGACCTGTGCCTGTGTTAACAACTTCTACATGCTGCTGTTCAGCTCGCCCCAAGCCTGTTGCAACCACTGTTACTGTAAGCTCGTCAGTAAGCTCAGGATCAATAACAGTACCTACAACGATAGTGGCGTTCTCGGAAGCATACTCTTCAACGATGTTACCCACTTCCGAGAACTCGCCTAAGCTAAGATCAAGACCAGCGGTGATATTTACCAAAATACCACTCGCCCCCTTCAGGTCTACGTCTTCTAGCAAAGGACTATTAATCGCAGCTTCCGTCGCTTCAGTCGCACGGTCTTCGCCACGGCCACTACCGCTACCCATCATCGCCATGCCCATTTCAGACATAACGGTGCGCACATCTGCAAAGTCGACGTTGATCATACCCGGACGGATAATCAGATCAGCGATACCTTGCACCGCGCCTTTCAATACATCGTTACATGTATTGAAAGCATTAATCAGACTGGTGTTCTTACCCAGTACTGGAAGTAACTTTTCATTCGGAATGATGATCAAAGAATCAACATTCTCTTTCAGTTCCTGTATACCTTCGTCCGCAATTTTAAGGCGCTTACGACCTTCAAATGAAAACGGCTTAGTTACTACAGCAACTGTTAAAATACCTAGGCTACGCGCAACTTCAGCTACGATTGGCGCTGCACCAGTACCTGTACCACCGCCCATACCAGCCGTGATAAATACCATGTCCGCACCATCTAGCATTTCAGCTAAACGCTCACGATCTTCAAGTGCAGCCTGACGGCCAACTTCTGGGTTTGCACCCGCACCAAGACCTTTTGTTAGTTCGCCACCGATCTGGATAACTGTTTTAGAATGCATGTTATCCAAAGCTTGGGCATCTGTGTTTGCACAGATGAACTCAACACCATCTACTGCAGAGCTAACCATGTGCTGAACAGCGTTACCGCCGCCACCGCCGACACCTACAACTTTAATTACGGCGCTTTGAGGAATGCTATCCGCTAACTCAAACATACCGATCTCCTTCCAGATTATGCGCTTTTATAATTGAACAGCGCTTAGTTATTTTCTATTCCGATTAGCCTTTGACTGGGATCAGAAATTGCCCTGAAACCACGTCTTCATCTTGCTTAGTACGCTTGCTTGTTCGACCAGTTCGATCTCTGCAACCTCAGGTTGAGCAGGTTCTCCGCCCTGATCTTCATGCGCGTACTGAAGTAACCCGATACTTGTTGCAAAAATTGGGTTACCTAAAATATCTTCCATTCCACGAACACCATGCGGTGATGCCAGGCGAACCGGCATGTGGAAAATTTCCTCTGCTAACTCAACCGCACCTTCCATTTTGGAAGTACCGCCAGTTAACACAATGCCCGCCGCAACCAGATCTTCAAAACCGCTGCGACGCAACTCTGCTTGTACTAAATTGAAAAGTTCTTCATAACGCGGCTCAACAACTTCAGCGAGCGCCTGACGCGACAATGTGCGCGCTGGACGATCACCGACTCCAGGTACCATGATGGTTTCATCAGGACCTGCTAGCTGCGCTAGAGCACAAGCATATTTAATCTTTATCTCTTCCGCGTGCTGCATAGGTGTGCGTAAAGCCATCGCGATGTCATTAGTCACCTGATCACCCGCAATAGGGATCACAGCGGTATGACGAATCGCACCACCTGTAAAGATCGAAATATCAGAAGTACCGCCACCGATATCGACCATACAAACGCCGAGTTCTTTTTCATCTTCAGTCAAAACAGAGTAACTGGATGCAACTTGCTCCAGCACTAAGTTATCAACCTCTAAACCACACCGGCGTACACACTTCTCGATATTCTGCGCGGCATTCACCGAACCTGTGACTAGGTGAACTTTGGCTTCTAAACGTACACCCGACATGCCTAGTGGTTCACGAATACCTTCGGAATTATCGATTTCATATTCTTGCGGCAAGATATGCAGAATCTTCTGATCAGCAGGAATCGCTACTGCACGGGCAGCATCGATTACGCGATCAAGATCGTAATCTGTTACTTCACGGTCACGAACAGCCACAATACCGTGAGAGTTAAGGCTATTAATATGACTACCGGCGATACCTGCTGTTACAGAGTGAACTTTGCACCCTGCCATCAACTCAGCTTCTTCGACTGCACGCTGGATAGAACTCACTGTTGATTCAATATTCACGACCACGCCCTTCTTCAGGCCGCGAGACGGATGTGAACCAATACCAACAATATCGATTGAGCCGTCGATATTGATCTCTCCCACAAGGCAAACCACCTTGGAAGTCCCAATATCTAGCGCAACGATCATATTAGAGTGAGCAGTCATATATTCAGTGCCAACAATATTATTTCAAGCAACCTTAATTTTACTTATAACTAAAAACAAACCAACCTTTTTTCGATGATTTTTTTTAAATTCTGAAAGTTTATTTGCCCGTAAAATTAATTCATAAAAAAACACTATCTTTTCTTATCGGCACCTTGCGGAAATTGTTGAGAAAATTTTTTCTATAAATTTCAAACAACTAAGCTCACTCACTCCAGCATCAGGCTCGATTTTTTTAAATATAATCAACCGTTTCAATAGGTTAAAAAAACAACAAAAATCAAAATTTAATTTTGATTAATTGACTATAAATCAAAATCCAATATTGATTATTAATAAAAATATCAAAATTAAGTTCTGAATGATCATATAAAATCAATATTTAATTTTGATGATTTATAAACAAATCAAAATCCATTTATGATTATCTCTCCATTAATTAATGCTCATTAAACAACTAATATAAGCGTGCAATTCTGTATGAATTTTGTTCAACGCGCTCGAATTCGCCTCAAAAAAGCAATCATTTCTTGATGGTATAAGGCGGATATTCAAACCCAGAAAACAAGCTCAAAACAGGACTCAGTAGAGAGCCCTAGGAAGCATAAAGAGGATAAAACTGAGAAAGGGGTAAACAGCTCAGAAAGAGCTTTTTAGTAATGATAGGCGCTATCGATTTCACGCCAATTTGAACCGCTGTTATCTAAGTTAGTACGAATGGTAATTTCACCATCTGCAAGGTAGCTATTGTCGAGAAAGTTATTCAAAACAGCCTCTCCCTGCGACGCTGCCGCTTTCAAGCAGAAGGATAGATAACGCGGGAATGGCAGAATATCGTTTCGCCATAGGTTACCCGCATAAAACTGCCCTACACGCTCATGATATTCTTGCTCGTTGCGGCATTTACTATAACGGTAGTGTTGATCAGTTGAGCCTGTGCACATTAGCCCGGTCGAGCTTTGACCATCGGCAAAAGTTTCTACTTCCACCCAATTAAACCGATGTTCACGTTCGAACAGCGCTTCGTACTCTTCTTGAGTACATTCAAACTGGCTGCAAATAATCTCACAACTGGGCGCAGGTAAAGTCGAGCAGGAGGCCAACTGTAAAGAGTCAGGATCAGCCTTATGCCGACTGATAAACACAACTCCGACTTTATTGAAGATACGTTTGTAACCAGGAACAGTTACGATCCTAAAGTTTGTTAGGCTAGGAATGGTTTCCCTTGCGGAGGCTTCAGATAGAAGAGAGCCATATCCAACAATACTTATCATATAGCTCTCCTATCAATGTTACTGATCAGATTCTAAAGCGCGCTCAACAAGCTCAGTATTAAGCTTCTTCTTGCCCTCGGCACCAAGGCTTTGCAGCATGGTCACTTGGCTCACCAAATTACCACGCCCCGTTGATAGCCGCTTATTCGCGGTATCAAAAGCTGCTTGCGTTCTTTGCAGGTTACGCCCTACTTCATCCAAAGCGTCAATAAAGCCAACGAATTTGTCGTACAGCTCACCGCCTCTGCGGGCGATCTCTTGAGCATTTTGATTCTGATGCTCGTAACGCCAGATATTGTGGATAGTTCTTAACGTCACCATCAATGTCGCAGGGCTTACCAACATAATGTTGCGATCAAACGCTTCTTTAAACAGATTAGGTTCTTTCTCTAATGCCAACAAGAAAGCGCCTTCGACTGGGATAAACAAAAGCACGAAATCTAGAGAGCGGATACCCTCTAACCCTTGGTAAGCTTTGTCACTTAGCCCTTTAATATGACCGCGCATCGAGATCAAATGCTCACGCAACATGCGCTCACGCAAATCTTTATCTTCAGTTGAGCAGTATTGTTCGTAAGCCGTAAGGGAAACCTTCGAGTCGACGATGACATCTTTACCATCCGGCAGATGAATCACCGCATCAGGCTGGTAGCGTTTACCTTGAACAGATGCTGATACTTGCAGCTCAAACTCGTAGCCTTTACGTAAACCCGATTCCTCTAGGGCCCGCTCTAAAACAACTTCACCCCAGTTGCCCTGAGTTTTGTTTTCGCCTTTCAGGGCTTGGGTTAGATTGATCGCATCTTCACTCATCTGCTGGTTAAGCTGTTTTAAGTGAGATATCTGCTCATAGAGGGCACGACGATCTTTGGACTCTTTATCGTAAACGTCTTCAACACGACGTTTAAACTCACCCAACTGCTCTTTCAGGGGCGTCAGCAGGTGTCCCATATTCTCTTGGTTGCTCTGAGTAAATCGTTGAGCTTTCTCTTCAAAAATACGGTTCGCGAGATTTTGGAACTCTTGCTTTAACTGTTGGCGCGCTTGTTCTAACACTTGAAGCTTTTCAGAATGCGCTTCTTGAGTCGCCTCATATCTCGCTTCGAGATCCGCAATCACTTCATTCCGATCTGCCAACTCAAATTTGGTTTGCTCTAAGCGTTTATCAAGCTGATGTTTTTCTGTAAGAGTGTCACGCAGTCTTGGTTCTAGCGCGTGCAGGCGCTCTTCGATACGTGCTTTTTGGATAGATACTTCATGATAGGCAGATTGCTGCGCGGCCAACTCAGTTTCGAGTTTCGCCTTTAACGAGATTATTTTGGTCTCGCTTTCAGCAACCTGCTGTAAGAGGTCTTCTTTTTGGGAAGTCAGATGCCTGTATATAAAGAAGAACAGGCATCCTGTAATCAATACGCCCAGCAGCAAACTATTCAGATCAAATGAAGCTAGCAGCTCAGGCATATAAAATTACCAATAGAGATATAAAACGACTAGGGAAACCGCAGAAATAATCGATGACATAAACAGCGTTTTCAACTCACCCAGCATCGGCTGAAGAATAACTAAATGAACCACTGGGAAAGTGATAAACATACATAGCAGTGGGATCCACCAGTCTAGGTTGCTGAAACCGTACGCCATAGAGAACAGCAATGCGACAGCAGCAAGGTTACCCGCCATAACAATCGTCATCAAACCGTTACGCTTATGCGCGAATTCAGGCTTATCCTCTTCAGGTAGTTTATTGATAGCACCAGCGCTTAACGCACCAGACATAGAGAACACACCTGAAACTAGAAAAATGATAAGAGGATCGATACTAGGCACACTAAACTCCAGAACATTGTGGATCATTTAATAACTACGCCCATGACAGATCTTTTTTCAGGCGCTCATGGCGGGCTATTGTAAGGCTTTTCAGGCCCACTGTTAAGAAATGGCTCCCTTTTGCATCTATTATTAGATGAGATTAAAATCCCGCCTCAATTCCATGTACACGGATTTTTAATGCAGGTTTTCAAAAGCTTACGCAAACTGCTCAACCGTCATTTCAAGAACATGAAATGGCAGGCTGTATTGGCGCTGCTTCTATTATATGGCCTAAGTAGCTGGTTGCTTTTGGAATGGGCGGGTGAATCCAACCTCACCGGCTCGGACTACATCTACTGGTTAATCGTAACGGCTTCGACTGTGGGCTACGGAGATCTCTCTCCCGAAACGGCAACAGGCAAAGCATTAGTTGCGTTCTACATTATTCCTTTCGGTCTTGGTCTATTTGCACTCGTCGTCGGTAAGTTTGCTGCATTCAGTGCTTTTCAATGGAGAAAAGGTGTTATGGGTCTTAAAGAGCTCAACCTCTCAAATCATATCGTCGTAGTTGGCTGGAACGAAGTTCGCACCCTGCCTCTTCTTAAACTTCTCCAAACAGAAGCCAAGAACAACCTTAATCGAGAGATCTGTTTGTGCGTCGCCGATGAGATGGAAAATCCGATGCCAGGCCACATCGAATTTGTTCGTACCGTTTCACTAAACGATGATGAAGGCTTAAATCGTGCAAATATTAAAGATGCCTCCACAATCATTATCGATTGTGCGCATGATGATCAAACACTGAGCGCGGCTTTAAATATCTACAATCGCAATCCTCAAGCACACATCATCACCTACTTCAGGGACGAAAGCTTGAGTAACCTGCTCAAACAACACTGCCCTACCATAGAGTGCACGCCATCTGTATCTACAGAGATGTTAGTAAAATCAGCAATGGACCCGGGCTCCAGCATTTTGCATCACGAACTTCTCAACACAACTACAGGTATGACCCAGTTCTCCGTTGTCGTACCTGAAGGTTTGCCAGAGATGTCTGTGCGTGATCTATACGTGCCATTAAAAGAAAATTATGGCGCGACCCTGATCGCTGTTGATCTAGATAACGACGGTAAACCTGAAGTGAACCCTTCACTCGATAAACGCGTTAGATCAGGCTGCACTATTTATTACATCGCACAGTCCCGTTTAAAAGCTTTGGACTGGGCTGCAATTACCCAACTTTCATAGTTTTTAGGAGTCTCGCATGGACGCTCTATTTATCGGGCTAATCAACTTTGCTATCTATTTCGGCCTTTCACTGGTTGCCCTACTACTATTCAAAGTCATCTATACCTTCCTAACTCCTTATGACGATTGGGCACTGGTTAAAGAAAAAAACATGGCTGCAGCCTGCGCGCTTTCCGGTGCAACAATTGGTTTCACCATTGCCCTAGCTAGCGCTATCAGTAACTCCGTATCTTTAATCGATTTTGCTGTATGGGCTGTGGTAGCGCTTGTCGCTCAGTTAATCGCTTATCTAGTTGTACGTTTGTTTATGCCGAAAATCACCCAACGCATCCAAGATGGAGAAACACCTGCCGGTATCGTGCTGGGTGCGGTATCTATTGCTATCGGTATCCTTAATGCTGCCTCTATGACCTACTAAGGAGGCATCAGGGATGAAACGTACAAAAATCAACCATCTGCAAAAAAGTGATTTTGCATTTGATGCTAAATGGCTGAAAAACGGACTACGTCTATCAGCTGTCGCTACAGGTGCTGCTTTATTATCCGGCTGTGATTCCGAAGATGGCTACATCTATAGATCGATCAGCGAGTGTGAACTGGATAACCCGGGCTACGACGACAGATGCGAAAGCGCCTATCAAAAAGCCCTAGCAGATTGGAAACGCAGCGCACCTAGATATAATAGTGAGAGCAACTGCGCTTACGATTTTGGTAACCACCAATGCTTTGAATACTCCCCCTACTTTATTCCGCTAATGGCAGGCTTTATGTTGGGTGAAAATCATCGTACAGAGGAAGATTTTGATCTCGACTTTGATCGACCTAGGGGCTTAGGCTATAGCACCCGAAGAGGCACCCCTGCTTTTCACCGTTGGGTAAGCTCATCCGGTGACATGTTTGGTGATTACCATAAGAACAAAGTTAAGGTCAGCTCCTCAGCATTCAAAGGCAGTAAAGGTAGTGCCCGTGTTATGGGGCGCGGTGGTTTTGGTAAAACCATCTCCAGTCGTTCTTACGGCGGTTAACCTGTAGATGCTAAGAGTCACCTGCGCCGAGCGGCCTGATTGGCGCGAAACTGCTGAACAATATGGCTTCCATTTTCATACCATGTATGGGGAGCCATATTGGGATGAATCCGCCTACTATCAATTCTCTCTCGAACAGATAGAACAAGATATTGAAGCACCGACGGCCGAGATTCATCAGATGTGTCTGGCGGTGGTTGAGCATGTGGTAGGTAATGAAGAACTGCTGCGCCGCTTTCAAATCCCGGAAGCCTTTTGGGATGAGATTGCGCGCTCTTGGTTTGCCCGCGAAGATAGCCTCTACAGCCGCATCGATCTTTGTTATGACGGTAAAAGCCCTGCCAAATTCTTAGAGAACAATGCGGATACGCCCACCAGCCTTTATGAAACTGGGTTCTGGCAATGGGTATGGCTTCAGCAACAGGTGGATCGCGGTAAGCTGTCTCGTAATGCTGATCAATTTAACTCCCTGCAAGAGCGACTGATCGAGCGCTTCAAAGCACTCAAAGTTCGCCAGCCTTCTCGCTTACTGCACTTAGCAAGTTGCAAAGACACGATCGAAGATCGTGGTACTGTGCAATATCTACAAGATTGCGCTCAACAAGCTGGCCTACTTAACGATTTCATCTATGTAGAAGATATCGGCATCAATGAAGACCAACGCTTTGTCGATCAGCTAGGCAAACCGATCAACTGGCTATTTAAACTCTACCCTTGGGAGTTTATGCAACGAGAAGAGTACGGTGAATACATTGCTCAAAGCGGTACAACCTTCCTAGAACCGATCTGGAAAAGCTTAGTCTCCAATAAAGCACTACTCCCCTTACTGTGGGAGCTGTTTCCAAATCACCCTAACTTACTACCTGCTTATTTTGAAGATGATCCCCGCGCTGCAGAACTTACGCATTATGTCCGCAAGCCGATCTTCTCGCGTGAAGGGGCCAATATCAGCATCGTTAATCAAGGTGAAGTCATCGCGAAGGCCGAGGGACCCTTCGGTGAAGAGGGATACATCGTTCAAGCTTGCCATCCTCTGCCTAAATTTGGCGACAATCACACCCTAATCGGCAGTTGGTTAATAGACGATCAACCGGCAGGTATATCCCTAAGAGAAGATAAACACCCGATCACACAGGATCTTTCGCGCTTTTTACCACATATCATCCTTTGATCGCTGCTCCTGAGGGAACCTGCTCGGCCATAACGCAGCTATGTCTTTACTCAACTAAGCCAGAAAATGGTATTATGCGCGCAATATTTAGATGACGCCCAAACAAAGCGATTTATTTCGCGTGGTTAGTCACTTTGGGCAAGGCCTTATTATCACCCTCGACAACGTAAAACTAACGCTGCCGAACCTAGATTAGAGACGATTTAAGTGGAATTTTTGGTTAACGAAGCAATTGAAGATTATGCCTTCCAAAGCACTACAGCTGAGCCTGAATTGCTGCAAGAGCTAATCGATGAAACCAACAAAAACATGGGCTGGCCACAAAAGCTATCTGGCCGTTTAGTTGGCAGAACGCTAAAACTTCTTGCTCAGTTGCACCAACCAAAGAACGTACTAGAGATTGGTATGTTCACTGGCTATTCCGCTTTATCCATCGCAGAAGGTATGCCAGAAGATGGCAAGATCATCTGCTGCGAAACGAACCCTCGCGCAATCGACTTTGCCAAAACGTTCTTTGATCGCAGCCCGCATGGCCACAAGATCGAAGTAATCTTCGGTAAAGCAATCGAAACCATCGAAACGCTGGATATGGAGCTAGACTTCACCTTCATCGATGCCGACAAACGCAACTACCTAAACTACTACCACAAGGTTCTAGAAATGACGCGCCCAGGCGGCCTGATCGTTCTAGATAACATGTTGTGGTCTGGCAAAGTATTACAGCCAGAATCTGATATCGATGACGTCTTAGTCGATCTAAACAAAGAGATCGCTGCAGATCCCAATGTAGAAAACCTATTCCTAACCGTCCGCGACGGTATGAATGTGGTACGGAAACTACGTTAATGCGACACCTAGTCAGTGCGATAAATTCAGGCGCTCCTCAGGTAGCACTTAACAGTAACGAAGTTGCACCTGAGGAAAGCTATACAATCGAATCTGCAGATGCGGTGCTAAAGCTTTATCTAGATACCGATGAAAAAGCACCTTTGATGACGGCATTACAACAAGTGCGTAACGCCATTATCGAAGATTTAGACCAAGTAGAAACTGTGGCTGAAATTTACGGTCTGATGTATTGGTTGCTAGCGGATCATGGCGTCGATAATCGCGGCGAATCGTTAGAAGAAACTGCCGACCGATTAGGCGATATCGATATAGAGAACGATACTGATCAATATGGCGAACTGATTTTTCACCTCAAAGATGCCGTAGAACGCTTGTACGATATAGAACTGGATTAACAGCACCGTTGTCCATTTAAGGGAGGCAGTATGCGCAGAGGTCATAAAATACTATGGGCGTGCCTCCTTTTAACGTTCACTTTTGTGATTGCCCTGCCTTTAGCCGCTTACTTTTTCTCCCCAGTTATTGCCCATAAAAGCCTGCAATATTGGTTGGAGCAAAATGACTTTTCCGCTGTTGAACTAGATATGCAAACACCCAGCTGGAACGAGTTGCATATCGCTAATGTAAAACTAGAAAAACACACTCCCACTCAGATCATCAGTTATCAATCCAGCGATATCACTCTGCAGTTTAATCCTTATACACTCTGGCAGGAGCAGCGCCTCAAACTGCTATCGATGCCGCGCTCAGATATAAAAATCACCTATACCACCGAACAGAGTAGTGAGAGCAATGACGACGTAGTAGACCTAAGCCAAGCGCTACCCTCGGTTTGGTTTAATCAGATCCCGATTGATGCCATTCGAATTGGACAAGTGACTTTGGAGTTGGATTACCCAGAAAACCAGAGCGATTGGCAATTTATCGGCGCACTGCTGTTTGAAGACGACAAACTGTATAGCCGAGTTAAAGCGTTAAGAGATGAGAAAGATTTTGGTTGGGGCGACCTCAATCTAAACAAGCTGAATCAGTTTACGTTTCGATTGTTAGAGGAAGAGGAGCCTTTCTTTAATATTGCAGGTGATCTCTCTTTTGATGACAAACTGACCTTAACATCAGCGCAAGAGATCCAACTGGCCGGCTTACAGAGCTGGCGACAAAAACTCGAACTGCACAACCTGCCTATTCCTAAGTTAGAAGGCACGGTCGAATTGCAGGGTAAAATCCACTTCCCGCTACAAACTCGTTTCTCGCCAGATAAACTGTTAAAAAGTATCCAGATCGATCAAACAGGTAAGGCACAAATAACTGCGTTTAACCCTATTCCGTCGCTAGAAAAAGCGTCTGCCGAATTAGAGGGTGCGCTTAAGTTCTCATTGAAAGAAGCGGAGATCACGTTTAACTCCGGCACTAATATACAAGTCCCCGAGCTAAAGCACTCGAGCTTAAAAGCACCGATACAAAACCTGAAAGCGACCCTACAACAGCCACTCGCGATCAAAGCGAATATCGGCCAACTGCTTTTAGATGGTGCCCTTATTCCAGACGTATCACCTCTGCATTTAGATATTGAAGCAGGCGTTTTAGCCCTAGAGGGTATTAATGTTTCGCCTATACGCTCTAAATTAAGCCTCGATTCCATTGATCTAGCTAAAAAGAAAATCTCAGGTTCAATTGCCGTCCCTCAGCTAAGTATTAGCCAAGGTAAAACCACGTTCCCACAATTGAAACTGAGTTCTAAATTCACATGGGATAAAGATCAGTTAAGCAATCGCTATCAGGTATCAAGCAAGGCTCCTATAAAGCTAGACCTGAAAGGCCGTGCAAACACCCACTTAAGTAACGGCCACACTAAGTTTAATTGGTCAGTACAACCGATCAGCTTAAAAGCGATTGATCATTCACTAGAAGCCTATGTCCCTATCCCGAAAGAGCTGAGCGTGCTTAAAGGCACTCTATTCCACAAAGGCAGCGGTCACTTTAAAAACGGCAAGTTCTCAGCACAATTCCACAACAGCATTAGAGCGACAGATCTAAGCTGGGATGAAACCCTAATTGAAGGGCTCAATTTAGATTCAACCTCCCGACTTTCTACCTCAGGTAGATTACGTGATACAGGCAGCATTAAGCTGGATCGGGTTACAACAGGAGTTGAAATCAAAAATGTGCAAACGAATTATCAGTATCAACAGCGAAAAAGCGGTGGCCTGCTTAAACTTAAGGGTATGCAGGCTGAGCTTTTTGAGGGTTTAATTAGCCTCTCAGATTTCGAGTTCAACCCTAGCAAGCCCGATATCACCAGTCAGGTTCAGGTGGAAAATATCGATCTTGGCGCGGTGATGGCGTTGGAAAGACAGCGCGGTTTATCCGGCGAAGGTAAATTAGGAGGCAGCTTCCCTTTAACCTATAAAGATAACGCCTTCACCATTACCGATGGGGTTATTAAAGGTTTACCGCCTGGGGGCAAAATTCTGTTTGAGCCAACCCCAGCAGTACAAGCCTATGCAGCCGCCAATGCTGGCTTAAAAATGGCGATTGAAGCGCTTCAGAATTTTCATTACGAAGCGCTTGATATTGGGCTGAACTATTCAGCCGATGGTACTGCCCTATTAGAAACACGGTTAATGGGCAGTAATCCCGATTGGCAAAATGGCCATCCGGTAGATTTCACGATTAACGTGGAAGAAAATATTCCTAAGTTAATCAAAACATTACAGTTTGCAGATAAATTGACGAAGACAATCGAGAAGCGGTACCGTTAACCTAGATTGAAACCTAATTTGAGGAACAACCATGAAATTAACCCATTTACTCCCACCTTTTGCGTTAGCAATTGCGTTGGCTGGTGTGAGCGGTTGTTCACCCCGCGTAGAAGTCGCGGTTCCTAGCGAACCGATTACCATTAACCTCAATGTTAAAATTGAACATGAGATTCTGGTCAAGGTTGATAGGGAAATTGATGAACTGCTCACAGAAAACAGCGATATTTTTTAAAGGGGTATGATCATGAAACAGTTTCGAACGCTATTCAGCATGATAGCCCTAGCGCTATCAATCATCGCAACACCGGCTTGGGCTATCTCTAAAGATGATGCAAAAGCTCAAGGTCTCATTGGTGAGCGCACTAACGGCTATCTAGGCATAGTAATCTCTAAGCCTACAGGCGATCTACAATCTTTGGTTGATGGCATTAATAAAAAACGCCGTGCAGCTTATGAACAAGGCTCTAAAAAGGCTGGCGTAGAACGTGCTGTATTTGAACTACGCATGGGACAACGTCTTCAGGAGCGCACGCCTACAGGACAATTTATTCAGCTACAAAACGGCAAGTGGCGTAAGAAGTAGTTTTCAAGATTTAGCCGAAGAGACATGCCCCTTCGGCTAATTTTACCACGTAACAGTCGCAACACTTGAAAGGGACGTTCTAATGTCAGCCACTCGCCCAAAACTGATTACAGCGTTAACCGCTACCCTACTCAGTACAGGCAATGCAGTGGCTGAAGGCACTTCAGTTACTGAAGGCTTTCACCCATTAGCAAACAGCACCGAACCTTGGACGCTCAATCTTTATTTTGAGAATGATCTGTTTTCCGAAACAGACCAAAACTACACCAACGGCATTAAAGCTTCTTGGGTATCCCCCAATGTGAGTAATCATCTGGACGATCCCAACCTACCTGAGTGGGTAGGTAAAGTCGCGCCTTACTTACCCCGCTTCGATCCACCCAATCCAACTGGCGAGCCGATACAACGTAATGTTGTCGTCAGCTTAGGTCAGCAAATCTATACCCCTGAAGATCTCGAACGCTTTACCCTTGATCCAAATGATCGTCCCTACGCTGCATGGCTCTATGGTGGGCTGTCTTACCATAGCCGTAGCCGTCGCTCGATGAATACAGCAGAGCTAAATATCGGTATTGTCGGTCCATGGGCTTTAGGAGAAGAAGCGCAAGACTTTATTCATGATCTGCGCGGGTTTAAAAAGTTTAATGGCTGGGATAATCAGCTTAAAAATGAGCCTGGTATTCAGCTTGTTTACGAACATAAACACCGCTTCTTAGAAGGCCCTATTTCTCCACTTTTTGAATACGATACCATCCTTCATGGCGGCGGTAGTCTCGGTAATGTCGTGACCTACCTAAATGCCGGTGCAGAAGTACGTGTCGGTTGGAACCTCCCCCAAGACTTTGGCACATCAGCCCTTCGCAGTGGTGGCGATAATAGCGCCCCAGGTTTAGGCGATGGTCGATACCAGCGGGGTAGTCGCGATAACAATCTGGGTGTTCACGCATTTGTCTCTATGGATGGTCGCTGGGTGTTAAGAGATATCTTCCTTGATGGTAATACCTTTAGAAGCAGCCATTCTGTCGATAAAGAACCTTTAGTTGGCGAAGCAGCAGTAGGCATCGCTGCTTTATATAAGGGCTGGAAACTCTCTTTTGCCAAGGTCCATCGCAGTAAAGAGTTTAAAGGCCAGCCTGACGGCCACGCCTTTGGGTCATTGAGCTTAAGTTACTCTTACAGCTTATAAAGATCACTCTCTACAGAAAACACTGTCACCTTTAATAGACAGTTAAAGTAACTTAACCACTTCGCCAGCTGACATAGGCTTGGCAAAGTAATATCCCTGAAGATATTCGCATCCCATCTGCTTTAGATAATCCGCTTGTTCGAGTAACTCCACGCCCTCAGCGACCAATTCCATCTGTAAGCCTTTAGCCAAACCCACAATCGAGTTAGCAATGCAGCGATCGTTATCAGCATCCGGCAAGCCATCAACAAACGATTTATCGATTTTCAACTTCGTAACCGGCATATGCTTTAAGCGTGATAGAGATGAATAGCCCGTGCCAAAATCATCAATCGCCATGCGAATACCAAGGCTAGATAACGCCTCTAATTGAGAACGAACAAAAGCAGAGTCCTGACCGATCAGTTCCTCAACAATTTCCAACTCGATTTTGCAGGCAGGTAGATCGTGCTCCTGCAGCAAAGAGGCAATCTCTTCGGAAAGCGCCGCGTTATGTAGCTGCTCAGCGGCGATATTCACAGAAATCCAACCGACTGATTTTCCTTCCTGCTCAAATTTAACCAGATCTTCACAGGCTTTTTTCAGCATCAAACTGCCTAAACGTTCCATTAAACCCAGTTTCCGAGCAATCGGTAGGAATTCGCCGGGGGGTATATTGCCTTTATCAGGATGAGGCCAACGCACTAATGCCTCTAACCCCACGATGGTTTCTTTTTCAGCGCAGAATACAGGTTGATAGAAAGGTACGAGTCGAGCTTGTTCTATTGCCTCGACCAGCTCATTTTCGAATGAACGCTTACTTTGTAACTGTACCAACCAGTCTTTAGCAAAATACTGTACGCCTCCACGCGTGCTCTCTTTGGCTCGCCGCATAGCTAGTTCAGCACAACGCATAGGGCTGGAGACAGGTTCACCCTCTATCGGGTAAATAACTACCCCCGTACTGCTACTGACATTTACAAACTCTTCATTACAGATTTTCAGCGGTGTACGACTAATCAGTTTTAATTGATGAGTAAGCGAATTTAATTGCTCAGTCTTTTCAAGATTAGGAATCCATACCGCAAAGGTATCCCCGCCTACCCGTGCCAAACGGCAATCGATCTGGCGGGTTAGTTTTTCCAAGCGTCTAGCAAACGCCACTAGGAGGTGATCAGCTACTGTATGGCCATATTGGTCATTTATAGATGCAAAAGAATCAAGTCCGATCAAAAGCAGCGCACTAGGATTTTCATTTTCCCCAGCCTCATGCTGATTAAAGTCCAAGCGCTTTTGAAACTGGTTGCGCTTTTCTAATCCAGTTAACGGATCATATTGCTCCAGAAACTCAAGTTGGGCACGGTCCCTCAACCACAATTCATGTTCATTAATCATCGAGATATGATCAGCAAGCGATGCTACATACGACATCTCCGCCATATCCCAAACACGCTGATCTCCCACCTGCTCAAGGCAGATTACACCCTGAAGTTTTCCTGAGGAAAAAATCGGAGCATCTAGCATCGAGCAGATATCGTTGGGAATAAGATAAGAGTCAGCAAACTCTTTGGTACGAGAATCGGTGATCGCATTATCAGCATTGATTAAGCGATCTTCCACGATGGCTCTGAAGTATCGAGGGAAATCTTCACGATATAAAGCTGCACCTTGATAATATTGATCCGTTTCATGCAGATACAGAACTTCGCAGACAATCCGCTTAGCATCAGGATCCAACTTCCAAATGCTTACCCTAGAAACATTCAACTGTTCTGCACAGGACTGAATAATATGTTTTAGCTTTGAAATCCTAGGGTATTCAATAAACCCTTCCCCATGACTCAGTACTAATAACGACTTGTGCAGACTAATTAACTTTTCTACCGCTGGCATGCCCCTTCCCTACAGTGAAAGTAACTAACTGATCTATATCTAAAAAATATCAGTGCTACTTACAATAATAGATGAGGATCATACATAACCAAGTGAATTGATGAGAATTACTCAGATCAATGTTGAGAGTATTAAACGTGCATATATGAAAACAAGGTTTCCTAAAATAAACTTTTGTCTATTTTCTATCACAAAATGAGCAAAAAACGGGTATCATTAGCCACTTTTTGAGCACACCATAATCAACTGATCACAGGTAAGTTTAAAATGCCGACACAGAATCAGGCTCCGCTTTCCGTTTTGGAGCAAAAAGATGCCTTTATAGCGCGTCACATTGGACCTTCCGCAGCCGAGCAACAAGCGATGCTTGCCGAGCTTGATGTAACTGATATGGATCAGTTGATCAGCCAAACCGTACCTGAGTCTATCCAGCTCAAGTCACCGATTGGCCTACCAGAAAGCCGCTCTGAAGATGAGGTACTTGCGTACCTAAAATCTGTTGCGCAAAAGAACAAAGTAAACACATCCATGATCGGTATGGGTTATACCGACACTATCGTGCCAAACGTTATTCTACGTAACGTTTTGGAAAATCCAGGTTGGTACACGGCTTACACACCATACCAACCAGAAGTTTCTCAAGGCCGTTTGGAAGCGATCCTTAACTTCCAAACCATGGTGCTAGACCTAACTGGCCTAGACCTTGCCAACGCTTCCCTTCTAGATGAAGCAACGGCTGCCGCTGAAGCTATGACGCTATGTAAGCGTATGTCTAAAGCGAAGAAAGCGAACACATTCCTAATCGATAGCAATGTTCACCCGCAGAGCATCAGCGTTATCCAAACACGTGCTGAGCCGCTAGGTTACGAAGTGATCGTAGGTGACGTAAGCGAGTTGATCGATCAGCACGAAGTATTCGGTGTACTTGTTCAGTACCCAGGTACTTACGGTGACGTAAATGACTACGCTGAGCTAATCGAAAAAGTTCACAGCAAAAAAGCGCTATTCTGTGCAGCTGCAGACATCATGAGCTTGATCATGCTGAAATCACCAGGCGAGCTAGGTGCAGACGTTGTATTCGGTTCTGCTCAGCGCTTTGGTGTACCAATGGGTTACGGTGGTCCACACGCGGCATTCTTCGCAACTCGTGATGCGTACAAGCGTTCTGTTCCTGGCCGTATCATTGGTGTTTCTGTCGATACACGCGGTAACAAAGCACTGCGTATGGCGATGCAAACACGTGAGCAGCATATCCGTCGTGAGAAAGCGACATCTAACATCTGTACTGCTCAGGTTCTACTTGCCAACATGGCAGGCTTCTACGCGGTTTATCACGGCCCACAAGGTCTTAAAACAATCGCTAGCCGCATCAACCGTCTAACAACGATTCTTGCGAAAGGCCTACAGGCTAAAGGCGTTCAGCTACTTAACAACAGCTGGTTCGATACTCTATCTATTCAGCTAGATAACGCTGAAGAGGTTTACCAAGCAGCACTAGATGCTGGTATCAACCTACGTAAAATCAGCGATAACAAGCTGGGTATGACCTGTGATGAGTGCACTAACCGCGACATCATCAATACCCTTTGGGATTGCATCCTAGGTGCAGGTCACGGTCTAGACCTAGACAGCATCGATGCCGAGATCTCCGCATCTGGTGAAACATCGTTTGATGAAGCACTAGTACGTGAATCTGAGATTCTTCAGCACCCAGTATTCAACAGCTACCACAGCGAAACAGAGATGCTTCGCTACCTTAAGAAGCTGGAAAACAAAGATATCTCCCTTGCTCACAGCATGATCGCACTTGGCTCTTGTACTATGAAGCTAAACGCTACTGCTGAAATGATCCCAGTGACATGGCCTGAATTTGGTCAGATCCACCCGTTCGCACCAATGGATCAAGCGCAAGGTTACAAGCAGCTAATCACTGAGCTAGAAGATCAGCTAAAAGAGATCACTGGCTTTGATGCGATCTGCATGCAGCCAAACTCTGGCGCACAAGGTGAGTACGCGGGCCTATTGGCGATCCGTAACTACCACCAGTCAAACGGTGAAGCGCACCGTAACATCTGCCTAATTCCAACATCTGCACACGGTACTAACCCAGCATCAGCAGCACTGGCTGATATGAAAGTAGTACTAACGGCATGTGATGAAAACGGTAACGTAGATGTAGCTGACCTACGCGCTAAAGCAGAACAGCACAAAGATGACCTATCTTGCCTAATGATCACTTACCCATCTACACACGGGGTATATGAGGAAGATATCCGCGAGATCTGCCAGATCGTTCACGATAACGGTGGTCAGGTTTACATGGATGGTGCCAACCTGAATGCTCAGGTAGCGATCAGCCAGCCAGCAGAGATCGGTGCAGACGTATCGCACATGAACCTGCACAAAACATTCTGTATCCCACACGGTGGCGGTGGTCCAGGCATGGGCCCTATCGGTGTTAAAGCGCACTTGGCACCGTTTGTGGCTAACCACCCAGTACAACAGATCGAAGGCCCTAAAGCTGAGAACGGCGCAGTATCTGCTGCACCTTGGGGTAGCGCGTCTATCCTACCTATCTCTTGGGTTTACATCGCACTAATGGGCGGCACAGGTCTACGCGCGGCAACAGAGAACGCGATCCTAAACGCTAACTACCTAGCGAAGAAACTGGGCGAAGACTACCCAGTACTTTACTCAGGTCGTAACGGCCGTGTTGCACACGAGTGCATCATCGACATGCGTCCACTTAAAGAAGCGTCTGGCATCACAGAAGAAGACGTAGCTAAGCGTTTGATGGACTTTGGCTTCCACGCTCCAACAATGTCCTTCCCTGTGGCTGGCACATTGATGATCGAGCCAACGGAATCTGAATCTAAAGCTGAGCTAGATCGCTTTATCGAAGCGATGAGCACAATCCGCGAAGAGATTCGTCAGGTTGAAGCAAATGAGATCGACGGCGAAAACAACCCTCTACGTAATGCGCCACACACTATGGCAGACATTATCGATTCTGAGTGGAACCGCCCTTACTCACTTGAAACAGCAGCCTTCCCTGCTGATCACCTGAAAGGCAGCAAGATCTGGCCAACGGTAAACCGTATCGACAACGTATACGGCGACCGTAACTTGTTCTGTTCTTGTATTCCAGTTGAAGATTACGCTGAGTAATTAATAAAGCAGTCTAAAACTAAAAATGCCGCATCTGATGCGGCATTTTTTTTGGTAAGGTGGAATCAAGTTTTCTAGTCGCTTGCTCACAATAGGGTGGATTTAATAGAAAAACCTAAACAATGCGCAATGTAAAACCTGACCACATTTCTTCTGCACCACCTAATAGCAACACCTCTTATACTTTTTACCACTTCCACAAAAGCACTTATCATTACGTCCGATTTTCTTTTGAGGCCTTATATAAGTTTCAAAATGAGTTAACGGCTTTGGATTATGCATATGATATGTTCGCTCATCCAACTCAAGTGAACTTTCCCAAAGATAATCTTGATCAATACCAAACCTAATCTCTTCAGTCTGTGGGCATATACACAACCCTAGCCACCGATTCTTACGTTCTTTATATTTACGATTTTCACAATGAATAAGAAGCCTTCTGTATGCATCATCATATGTATCTGAATTGATATGGATAGTCATACCATATTCATCATGTGGCATTATTGTGAAATCATGAGGTTGTCCGTCAACCTTGGCTCTACGTAGAATTTCCGAAAAATAACGGTTGAAGCTAGCTTGATCTTTAGGATAGAGCTGCAATAAAAACAAACCAAATTGAATTCCTTCAGGAACACTATGAACATCAATGGATTTAATGAGCTTTTGTATCGGTGAATCTAATTTCTCAGTCAGCAGACCTTCTGGAGTTTCCTTACCTGGATAGCCTTCTCTTCTAGCGAGTAATGCAATACCAACTGGTATGGCTGTATGACCACCTAATAATAAAAGAGGAGCATTGTCTGATTTAACATGTCGCAGGCCCGCAGTTAGATGCATAGCAAAAACAGCTAACTCTTCTTGTGAAACTACCGACCGCCTATTGTTTACTCTCAAATTTATATAATTGAGGAAATGTAGAGGACTTGTTAAAAATTCACTGATTACATCTAAAAAAAATACATCCATTACATAAGGTGGTTGTACTGCATCTCTAGATTTAGTTATGAGGTAATGATCAACTTGGGAATTCAATGAAGGATAATGGTCAGAAATTACGCAAACGGGGTAAATGTGTTTTAACTTTTTCTTGAGTATGAGCTCCTCCCCCGTATCCTTAATTAGACGGTACTGATTCGATATCAATGATTCGGCACAGCTAAAAGCTTGATTATATGCAGCTTGAACTGCTTGCGAAAAATCCTTTGTTAAAGCATCTTCATTCCCTTGCTTAGCCTTCAAAGTCAAACGCTTCGACTTGGCTTGAAGGACAATAGCTAAATCGCCATAAATGACAAGTACGTCAATTTCATCAACTGTTTTCTTTTTCGATTTTTCAACAATTACGTTTCTGTAGACTCGATTCTTCCCGAATACCCGTTCTAACCTTTCTGCCGAAAACTCTTCAGTAAATGCTCCTCTATTAGCAACAAAATGACTGTAATAACTTTTATCTTTTATGAGCCAATAAAATGGGGCCTCATACAAAGCGGCATATAAGCTCGCAATTTCTAACACGATATACTGGCCATTACTGCGAAGAATTGGTTGCGCCTCTATGGGGTTAAAATCAGTAGCAAAGGTATAAGATGTTGTAATTAAAGTCTCATCAATAGTAAAAACAGCCAAAAATGCCTCTACAATTTCGGAGTTTTCACCTGATTCATTTACGATGTCAGTAAGGGAGAAGGAGTAAAATGGGAGAAGCGAGTGAGTATAATTTTCGACATCTATCGTATCTGAAAAACTGCTACCAACTCTTGTATTTAGAAGATTAAAAATACTCTTCGATACATTGGCAGCTTGCTCAATAGTAAAGCCTTTATTTTCGATAAACCATTGTTGATCGTTGGTATATCGCTTTTGAGATAGATCTAGATATTGACTGCCATAAGCAGACTCTCCTGAATAAAAAATAGCCTCTTTTAGCCATTGCCGACCTTTACACAGACCATCCTCAGTTTGCCTTTCTGTTTCTTCAAGAATTGAGACATGAAGATCCTTCAGTAATTCCTCTGCTTTAGAACACAGTAAATTTATTTCTTCGATATGAATATCTTCATCCCACTTCCCTCCTTTCAGCATTAAAGAAATTAGGAGAGAAATCTCTGTGCGCACTAAAGAATTATCAGAAAATTTCTGAGAAAAATTTTCATAAGTTAACTGTTCGTTAAAGCTTATTCCGTTATTACGTAGGCAAAGTTTAGCTACAGCATGAATAAAACCAGATGATTTACAAAGCACTTCAAGCTCAGCAAAAACTTTAGCTTCTGGGCGTGTAAAAGGTAATCTCTCAGCAAGAGCATCAGGATAACTAGGCATTAAACAAACTTTCCATGGTGTAATAAATGGGGTGGTATCCTTATCAATGAGGGTGCCATGTAAGTGTTTATGCGGCTGGGATTAGGCTTTCGGCTTTTCTGATAAGCGAAGCGATTTTTTGCGATGTGTTAGTTACCCCAAAACCCACATACCAGTAACTACCATCGCCACCCATTACTGGATTTATTGCAGGATCAGGGAGTAATAATCTTAGTGTTATTAGCTCGTTTGTATTAATGAATATTGCTTCAGTATCCCAGCCTTTATCGTGGAAAGTTTTCCTATTCCCGGAGTCTATTTTTGCTCTGGGGTATGGGTATCTTTCTGTTGATTCACTTACACCAACCCCACCTTCTTTAGTAGATAAAGCGCTAGCCATCATAAAGAAGTTTAATAGATCATCATTGATGCTTTGCATTGAAGAAATAAAAGAACGAATCTCTACATGATTAAAATTGAATTCATAATCTTGGCAGTACAGTAAAGCAATTGCCATTCTTGCTCGCTTACATGACGTGCGTAATATTCCATCTACATAATCAACTAACACATCTTGACCGGCTTCACTTTCGACATATCCATTAAATTCGGCTTGCTCGGAAACGCTCATGTTTTCATAGCGCAAATCTACAAATTTAAAGAACTCTTCGGCTCTAGCCTTTTGTCTTGCTCTATAAGCTTCTGCAACTTTATCTAAAATACCGACAGCTGCTGTGGCCAGCTTGCGTTCGCCCGAAATGTCTAAATCTAACAATGTTCTATTCCCTGTTCATTGATAACAAGACAGAGCATATTAGCGATTTAAGATTGAAACAACGCTAAATCCCCCAAACAAAATCATAGGGTCAAGTGTGCGTTTACCACTCTCACTCCTTAAGAATCCATCCTTTCACCCAAATACTCCACCAGCATCCTAACCTTAGGCGACAAATGCCGATTATGCGGATACAGAGCCCAGATCCCCTCGGGTTCCGGTTGATAGCTCTCTAGCAGCGGCACTAACCTACCTTGCTCGATATGCTCTTTCACATAGTAATCTGGCAGTTGTACTATCCCTAGACCTTTTAGCGCAGCATCCAATAGCGCTAAGCCGCTATTGCAGCGCAAGCTGCCTTTAATTCGTACTTCCCTCTCTTGTCCTCCATCCAGTAAGCGCCAGTAATCCAAGGTGCCTTGGAGACAGTTGTGCTGTTCTAACTCAGAAATTGAGTCGGGTCGGCCATGCGCATTGAGGTAATCTTTTGAGGCGCAGATAAATTGCTGTCGTGCTCCGAGTCTTTTGGCGATCATGCTGGAGTCTGCCAGCTTGCCTAAACGGATCGCTAGATCATAGCCCTCTTCCACCAGCGCCACTTTCTGGTTGGTGAGATGGCATTCCACTTCGAGCTCTGGGTACTGCAGCATAAAGTTGTTGAGCAGCGGGATAATTTTGGTTTCGCCAAAGGTAGTTGGGGCGGTGAGTTTAAGTTTGCCTTGAGGGCGGCTTTGTAACTGGCTGAGTGCTCTTTCGGCTTCGTCTAGGCCGTCTAGAAGTTGGCGGCAATGTTGGTAGTAGATCTTACCCTCTTCTGTAACTGATACCCTACGGGTTGTGCGATAGAACAGTTTTGTAGCGAGGCGCTTTTCTAAAGCACTGATCTGCCTACTCACTTGTGCGGTAGAGATACCTAAGCGCTGCGATGCTGCGGTGAAGCTTTCTGTCTCTGCTACAGCAACAAATTCGGTTACCCCCTCCCAGCCAAACATTATTACCACTTCGTAAAAGTATTTTCATATTTAGCTAGATTATAGCGATTTATGAAAAAACTATAATGTTTAGCACATTGATCCTTATTGATTAAAAACGCTGTCCTAAATAAAGAGTAGAGCCATGATTAAATCCAAAGCAGCCATCGCTTGGGGGCCTAACCAGCCTCTATCCATCGAAGAAGTTGACGTAATGCCACCACAAAAAGGTGAAGTGCTTATCAAGATTGTGGCGACAGGTGTTTGCCATACCGATGCCTTCACCCTTTCTGGTGAAGATCCAGAAGGCATCTTCCCTGCAATTTTAGGCCACGAAGGTGGTGGTATTGTTGAAGCCGTGGGCGAAGGTGTTACCAGTGTAGAAGTGGGGGATCACGTAATCCCGCTATACACACCTGAATGCGGCGAGTGTAAGTTTTGCAAATCGGGTAAAACCAACCTCTGCCAAAAAATTAGAGAAACGCAGGGCAAAGGCTTAATGCCAGATGGTACCACCCGTTTTTATAAAGATGGTCAGCCGATCTATCACTATATGGGCTGCTCTACCTTCTCTGAATACACAGTGTTACCTGAGATCTCACTGGCGAAAGTGAACAAAGCTGCACCGCTAGAAGAGGTTTGCCTATTAGGCTGTGGCGTGACGACCGGTATGGGAGCGGTAATGAATACCGCCAAAGTTGAGGAAGGTGCAACGGTTGCGATCTTTGGTTTGGGCGGGATTGGTTTATCCGCTGTGATTGGTGCAACCATGGCTAAAGCGAGCCGCATCATCGCCATTGATATTAACGAAAGTAAGTTTGATCTAGCTAAACAGCTAGGCGCTACCGAATGTATTAACCCTAAAAACTACGACAAGCCGATTCAGGATGTCATCGTTGAGTTGACCGACGGCGGTGTGGATTACTCGTTCGAGTGTATCGGTAATGTTGATGTGATGCGCTCTGCCCTTGAGTGCTGCCACAAAGGCTGGGGCGAGTCGGTGATTATTGGGGTAGCCGGTGCAGGTCAGGAGATCTCTACCCGTCCGTTCCAGTTGGTGACTGGACGTGTATGGCGCGGTACTGCCTTTGGTGGCGTTAAAGGCCGCTCTGAGCTTCCTGATTACGTGGAACGCTATCTACAAGGCGAGTTTAAGCTGTCTGACTTTATCACTCATACCATGGGGTTAGAGGACATTAACAAAGCGTTCGATTTGATGCATAAAGGCGAAAGTATTCGCAGCGTTATTCATTTTGATAAGTAATTGTCTTAAGTAACCCTAACCGAAATCCGCCCTGAGTCTATTCAGGGTGGATGTGAGTAAACTCAATGCAGATTGAAAATTTAGCTCAGTTCAAAAGCTTTGGTGGCTGGCAGAAGCAATATCAGCATGATTCCACCCGCTTAAACTGCACTATGCGCTTCTCTATTTTTCTTCCACCGCAAACACTGGCAGGAGAAAAGGTACCTGTGCTCTATTGGCTATCTGGCCTTACCTGTACCGATGAGAACTTTATTCAAAAAGCCGGTGCTCAGCGTATTGCTGCAGAGTTAGGTATCGCCATTGTCACACCCGATACCAGCCCTCGCGGCGAAGATGTTGCGGACGATCCCGGATATGACTTAGGCATGGGCGCGGGCTTTTATGTCAACGCCACCCAAGCACCGTGGCAGCAGCACTATCAGATGTACGATTACATTGTGACTGAGTTACCTGCCCTGATTGAAGCGAACTTCCCTGTCACAGAGCAACGGGCGATTTCTGGGCACTCTATGGGGGGACACGGCGCATTGATGATCGCTCTGCGAAACTCACAGCGTTTCTCATCCGTGAGTGCATTTAGTCCGATTACCAATCCAATAAATTGCCCTTGGGGTCAGAAGGCGTTTAGCGCTTATCTAGGTGATGATGTAGAGGCTTGGAAACAATACGATAGCTGCGAGCTGATTAAGAACACGAATAACTTTATGCCGACACTGATTGATCAAGGTAAGAAAGATCAGTTTTTGGATGAGCAGCTAAAACCTGAAGCGCTATTAGCGGCAGCTGGGGATAATCCTGTGGAGCTGCGATTGCACGATGGCTACGACCATAGCTATTACTTTATCGCCAGCTTTATTGAAGAGCATCTGCGTTTTCATAAACAGTATTTCACAGGCTAATTATCACTTTGAGCCTCAGGTTTTGATTAGGCACAAGGACTCTCTTGTGCCATATTCATTTTTGCTACTTACTTGAAGGGCTTTCCTAAAAAACTATTTCTCTAAACTGCTGTGAAGAATGCCGATCCAAACACTTGTTGAAAGGAAACCGGTTGTCCAGCTTTGCCATTTAGGCGATAGACCCTTTAACTGCATCTGGCCCAAGTTCATCCCTTTATCTTGCATCGCTTTTACTTCAGCCAACGTTCCTTCCAGCATCATTTTAAATGCCTTCAATTCAGCTTTATTTGATACAGGACCATGACCTGGAATAACAATAGTTTTGTTATCAATGAGTTCGAGCACCTGACCCACATTCTCAGCCATGCGAGCAACATTACCGCCATTCTGGATATCTACGAACGGGAAAAAGCCATTGAAATAAAGATCACCCATATGAACTGCATTGGCCTTTTTGAAGAAGACGACAGAATCACCATCGGTATGGCCACCAGCCAAGTGAAGTAACTCAACCTCTTCATCATTAATGTAGAGCGTCAGTGCTTGTTGATAGGTGATAGATGGCAGCGCATGTTCTGGGTAAGGCTCGGTTTTCATATTGAAGAGCTTAACCTCTTGAGAGGTAAGCAACCGCTCACGAACATTATCATGCGCGACGATCGTCGCGTGATGACCAAAGTGGTGATTACCTTCTGTGTGATCGCCGTGCCAATGGGTGTTGATAATGTAAGTCAGCTTATCTTCACCACCAAACTTTTGCAGGGTCTTCTGCAATGCTGGTGACATCGAACGGTAATCATCATCGATCATCAACAAGCCCTGATCACCTGTTAACAATCCAATATTGCCGCCCTTTCCCTTCAACATCGAAATGTTCTCGGTCAATGTCTGCACTTTAAACTTAGGGGATTGTTGGTGGTGGTTTTCTGCAACAGCAGAGGTTCCAACAAACAAGCTAAGCACAGCACCAGCAAAAATAGAGCGGATCAACATCATAACTACCCTTGTAATAATTCGATCAAAATTGAGCTTACACTTCAGCTTTCTATTCAGTTCACTACGATGATTAACTATAGCCCATTACCCACAGCACTACTGGCAATTTGCTAAGAAATAGAAACAAGTTTTAAGCTGGGTTAAACCATTCTTTACGAGACGCTCCATCATAAAAACTCCAAGCAACAACCCGCGTTATTTTTTGGCCTTGGTGCATCTCAATGGTCTTCACTTTTTTCGCTCTAACCTTCTTTAAAGCGGTATATAGCTGAGGCAGATTTTCTTTTTTTGAGATCAAGCAACTAAACCAAAGTGACTGCTCAGCAAACTCAGTACTCTCCTTGATCATCTGCTTAACAAAAGCGATCTCTCCACCTTTGCACCACAACTCTGCCCCTTGACCTGCAAAGTTTAGTACTTGGTTATTACCGGAAGATGTCTGCTTACCACGGTTTAAGTTTCTAATCTTCCGCTTAGTACCTTGCGTAGCTTCTTGAAGCGAAGCATGGAAAGGCGGATTACACATGGTAAAGGCAAAGCGATCAGACGGTTTGATGATCTGCTTAAATACCTGTTGAGAGGATGGCTGTAGTCGACATTTAAGCTTCCCCTTCAAAACGGAGTTGGCTTTGACGATCTGTTCCGCACAAGCAATAGATACAGGATCAATATCACTGCCGACAAACTTCCAACCGTAACTCTGACTACCAATCAGTGGATAGATACAATTAGCCCCTGTACCTATATCTAAACCCTGAACTTGAGCGCCTACTGGCACTTTTCCGCCATTAGATTCAGCTAAAAGGTCTGCAATGTAGTGAAGATAATCAGCACGCCCTGGTATCGGAGGGCATAGATAGCCCTCGGGGAAATCCCAAAACTGAATATTGTACTCAGTACTTAATAAAGCCTGATTCAGCAGTTTGACTGCTTTAGGTTCAGCAAAACGAATAGACGTTTCACCTCGCGGTGTTTCATAAGTGTATTTAGCTAATTCAGGAAACGCGTGAACCAATCTAGGGATATCATAAGGGGCAGCATGCGGATTTCGCGGATGCAGACCTGATTTTCGCTCGTTACTTTTAGAGGATGTTTTGGAAGAAGAATTGTTTGTTCTAGCCACAATAACGCCAGTGTAAGGTGAAATGTAGGAATTGTAGCAAGATTATTGAGTCACTGTTTAAACCTTGAAGATAAAAGAAAGCCAGACCTTACCTTTCACAGACCCCGACGTATGTTCCCGGTAAGGACTGGCATCTTTCCAGCGAAAAAGAGATCCTCTCTATAAATTGGATACCATGCGAACACGGTATTCATTGGCAACAATGCGCCATTGTGGGACCTCATCCATAACGCCCACTTGATCTAGGTAACGTAGCGATAAGCTACTCGCCAGATCACATTCTCCTGCTACATCAACCGAAGGAAGCATAGCGTCCGCAACATGCACCGCAGTTAAAGGACTAAATTCTTTTGACGACGATAGATGAGGGACATGGTGTAACATAACAGCTTCAACTACCTGAGGTGGTAAATTCCACAATGCCAATAAAGCAGCGGCAACCTCACCATGGAAGAAGCCACAAGCGGCTTTTTCTACCAAATAGATTGGCTTTTGCTTTTTAACTGAATAGTTAATCAATTTTTTATACTGAACAGGATCATGGGCAGCCATAATCATGACCCCTAAATCATGTAGCAATCCCGCTAAAAAGGCTTGGTCTTGAACAGCCTTACTCGCGCCAGCTCTTCTTGATATAGCTTGTGCTAGACGCGCTACTAACAATGAACGTTGTCCCATTTTCTCAAAAGAGAACTGATCCCAACCTTGCCCCTCTTTAAACTGATTATTTAATTGGCTGCTCAACACCATACTTCTAAGGTTTCTTACGCCCAATAACGAAATTGCTTCCCTTAAATCAGAGATTTGGCGACTAAAACCAAAAAATGCTGAATTTACCTGCTTCATAATTTGTGCAACAACCGATGGATCCTGCTCAATGATCTCACTAATTTCTGTAAGATCTGCAACATCAGAGTTAACCGCTTCAGTTAGTTGGCAATACATACTTGGTGGCGACGGCAAGCAACCAACAGTAGAAACATATGCCTGCAAAGATGAACGATTAAGCAGTTTAACCAGCTTAATCTGGTACTCCAGTTCCTCAGCAACTTCTTTGATGGGTACGTTGTTAGGATAAATGCGATGTGCAATTTCAGAAGCTTTAGCTTTAAAGCCCGCATTCCAGAATTCTGCCCCTAGAAATACTCTCACCGCATGAGGCTGTATACGAGATAGCTTAGCCATCAATTCTATATCGACTACTGCACGCATCGAACAAGGTAGAATAACCGCATCGTATGTATTTTGTTCTAATTGGTCGATTAAGCTATCTTTAGAATCTAAACGAACAAACGCCCAATTAAATTCAGCCCCTTCTATCTCACGGCTCCAAGCAGCTAAGCTGCCTTGTTCATCCAGCATAGCGATTTTATATCTGGGCGAAGAGCCTTTATTGATAGTGCTCATAATCTTTACCTGCACATTTTCGATTAATCATTACTACTGTATCCAATCACAATTACTTTCTAAGCGTCAGCAACTGTTGATACCTTAATCCTAGTGCGAAATAACCTTAATAAAAGCGAGCTTTTATTAAAATTTTATCTAATTTTTAAATGAAATTTTGTGGGTTGTTTAAAAAAATACACAACCTAAGGTAAATACAGGCTTTTCTATATTTACGTGTGTTTTGAATAAAATTTTATCTAGTTTTTAATGAGAAATTTTCACATTAAAAAGTCAATAAAAGTAAGATTTATTATTGCAAAGGAGGGCTATTAGGGAGTTTCGCGGTATAGCTCTGCGATGAGCAAGGTAGCTGATTTAGCTAATAGTAACGCGGTTTCGACCCGCATTTTTAGATTGGTACAGCATTTTATCTGCAGTATTGAGTAACACATCTGGGCTATCCCCCATTTTGTACTCAGCTACCCCAAAGCTCACGGTTATATCGATTTGATGAGGAAAAATATGATCCTGAACTAACGCTCGTAGCTTATCGGCAAGTTTCTCGGCTCCAATAATATCCATTTCAGGCGTCACAAGCATAAACTCTTCACCGCCCCATCGACCTAAGATATCGGACTCTCGAATATTACTTCTTACCAGATTACTGACCTCAATAAGCACTTTATCTCCTACTTGGTGACCACAGTTATCATTTACTGATTTGAAATGATCGATATCGAACAACATAACACAGAAGTTCCCCCCATATCGTTCTGATCGAGCAACCTCTGCTTTTATTGCAGCATCCGTTTTTAAACGGTTATATAAACCTGTTAAATGGTCAGTCTGACTAATGCGCTCTAACTGTTTATTCTTCTCTTTAAGGATCTGGTTAAATTGTCTGATGCTTCTAAATCGAACTACAAAGATCATTGAGATAAGGAAAAAGCCAACCAGTAACTGCCATAATAGAGTTTGATCCAACTTATTCTGTACCGTCACGCTATACCAGCGTTGTAAAATCTGGTTTGTTTTCTGTGGGGATAAGCCATCGACTGCTTTAGAGAATATACTTAATAGCAACGCATCATCTTTTCCCACTCCAACCCTCAAAACACTTTTGTACTCAGTAAAGCCTGCAACTTTTACGTTGTTAGTTGCAAGCTCCTGTATATCTCTAAGCATACTGATTTGAGTACCAATAGACGCATAAGCCTTACCTGTGGAAACCAGCTTAATTGCCTCTTTTTGTGTTTGCGTATACACCACTTTGATCAGAGGGTAATCCCGTCGAATAAGCTCTTCATAAATATAATTCTTGGGCATGGCCAACACTTTACCCTGTAAGGCAGGTAAGCCATCAATAAACAGCACATCGGTACGGCTAATTAGAGCTACCGCAGCTTTCACATAAGGAGAGGTAAAGTTAAGATAGGCGCTACGTTCTGGACTTTCGTTTAGCATCGATAGAATATCGCACTCTTTAGCTTTCGCTTTGTGCAAAGACTCACTCCAGCTTTTTGTCGGAACAAGCTGAATACGAATGCCCATCATTTTGGAATACTCTGCCATAAAATCAGCAGACAAACCCACATGTTTACCTTGATCATTAATGGCTTCAAAAGGTAACCAATCTGGATCAATACACATCGTTATCTGTTCTTTAGATGTGAGGTACTTCTTTTCCTCTTCTGTAAAAGACAGCTGTTCAACCGCTAAAACATTGCTGCTAAATAATAAAAAAAGAAGAAACCGGACCACACTCATTTCATCCCTCATTGCCTTTTAACAACGGTTCTGATGGACGCGACCAGATATAGCATAGAGCAAAGATAATTGTGGCGATGACAGTTAATTTGAGGCCATAGTGGAAAGTTTTAAAAATCAGAGGATAACTAACCATAGCTAACATCATAACCGTTGCTAACCATTTAGCTTTTAAAGGTATAACACCATCCGTTTCCCAATCCTGGATAATCTTTCCAAATAACTTATTTTGCAGCAATGCCTGATGCAGTCTCTCAGAGCTTCGAGAAAAGCAAAAAGCCGCTACTAAGAGGAAGGGCGTTGTGGGCAGTAAAGGTAAAATAACCCCGATCAAACCAAGAAGTACACATATAAATCCGGCGATCAAATAGAGGGTACGTACAATCGTTTTTCTCAACAGATACTCCCTGGACCAAGCCACCTAGAAAGAATATATCAATACAGCAGTACGTATGTCGTGGACATGTATCTATAAGATAGCAGGAATTTAGTTTTTCAGGTTACATAAAGTATTACTTTAGAGGAAATACCCTCTCAAAAACTAAACACCATTAGTTTAAATTTAAGGTAAAAGAATAAGGGACCTTGAAGTGATGTTATCTATCTTAAGTCCCCAGTTTCTTAGTTCATGACGACTTAAAATCATCTTTCCTTGGCTTTGAAAATGCATTGGTATTTGTGCGCTGCCTTTAGGTAACACTAGTAATTGTTTCGCAAGATTTGCTGCATCTTGGCCCATCAAAATGCCACTGACGACCATCCCAGCCATTACCTTTCCTTTTCCAATAGCTTGTTCATGAGCAGTTATTGTCATTACAGGTGAGTTAGTCGAAACCCAACGACTTAAATCGTCAAAGCTGACGTATTCACCATTTGAGTCATGCATAGCTGCATAACCAGCTATCAAGATAAGATCATATCCTTGCTTCTTGCTGAGTTTAATTTGCTCTTTCCAAGCATCTGCACTCGAAACTCTGACAACATCTGCCCGAATGTTCTTAGCAATTCGGAAATTGGATTTACCTCCTAAGTCATACTGAAAAATAGCATCTGCAGTTAAACTATCTCCGAGTAAAATTAGAACTTGTCGCAGCTTTAAACGAGTTGCTCTGGCAAATTCCACAATTGAACGCTTAATCATCGGACGCTCAACTACCCCAGTAATATTCTTAGCATTAATAACCCAAGGATAATCACGACGAATATCCGAGTTAATACCGCAAAAAACTACCGGCGTGTTTTTTGCAATCTGCTCACCTAGTAATCGAAATCCATTATCATCACAAATAATTACCAAATCAGGCTTTTGTTCTTGAAATAGATTCAAAGCCCTTTCCGCACTGAACTTAAACATCCCTTTGGGTAAACGCTTCGTATCCATATGATGAACAAATAACTGATATTCGTCGTCTAACTCTTGCTTTACACCTGTAGTCAGATCTTCCACCCACTTCATCTCTTGATGGTAACTGTGGATCAGCATGATCTTAGTTTCAGCCACAGCTATATCTGCTGCACCTAAACTGACCAACAGCCAAAAAGTCAAAGGTACGATGCTTCGCATATCAATCCTGTATGCTATTCAATGGGTTACTTAATAAAATATAGATGATTATTTAAGATTGGGTGGGTTTATGAACTGCGATAAGGCAGTGGAGGTAAATTTAAAGCATAGCAGCGAGGAGGAATTACCTCCCCCTCTGAGCAAGAAGAATAAACTATTTACTAGAATCCCCTCAAATTTTACTTTCTTTTTGCATTTAGCGCCTGAAGGTTATGCCCCATCTTATAAAGCAGCATATCTCGATCAATCGGTTTTAGAATCACCTCATGTATCCCTTTTTTCATCGCGTCTTGAGCAAGCTGAGTATCCCCCGGCTTTGCTAAAACCATAATGCGGGTATGAGCCATCTCTGGATCTTGTTTGATCTTATCAATAACAGAGATTGCACTCATATCCGGAAGAGTTAAATCAAGTAAAACAATATCTGGTTTCCAACTTTGTAGAAGTTTCAAGGAGTGGGTCGCGCACCCTGATACCTGAGCTTTGTAACCTCCGGAATCTAAGATCGCTTTAATCTGATCTCGTTGTTCACTTTCATCCTCAAGTAACAAAATATTACTATCGTCAAAAACAACTGTTTCACTGGCCTGTAACGTCTCTTTTTGCTGTTTAGTCAAATTAGTTGCGTGATCGACTTTCGCTTGAAGGCTCTCTTTTGCAGATGTTTGTTGTAACTGAACTTCACGGATATGTTGCTCCTTATGTTGATCGAACAAACTCCGCATATCTGCATGATGATCTTCATGCAAACCACCCTCTTGTATGATCTTCTCTTTCATTCTATCCATAGAGAAAGAAACAAGGTGCATAAGCTTTTCATAACTCTCAGCGTTAAGATCCGATATGTCTTCATTACATGAAATAATCTGATCAAAATACTCACAGAAGTTTTCGACTGAAAAATTATCCGCTCCAAAACTTTTACGGTCATGAAGCGCACGTCGAATAAACCGCAGCCTCAAAAGTAAATGATATGGATCGTAAAGTGGGCGGACTATAAAGTAGTCGTCAAACACATCCTTATTACAGATGGAAAATGCTTCTTTAAGGTCCTCCCGACTACAGAAAACGATTTTCTTGAATAGAATCCTTTCAATATTTTTCTTAGCACTTAGGAGATGGAGGTAGCAAATTTCGTTCTCTTGAATGGTATTCAGCCCCATTAATAGCACATCGATTTTATGCTCTACGATCAATGAGAGAGCTTCTTCCTCAGTATTAGCAATATAGAAGCGCGGGAAGTGACGCTTAACCATATTACAAAGTGACTCTAAATCTGATGACTGCTTAATCACCAGCAAGATAGAAAAACGATGTTCTGAACTCATACTTCCCCCATAACTACTTAATCTTAACCTCACCCTTAGTACAGCTTACATTTAAAATTGAGCGTTCATTTTAAATTAAGGTGACATCTCCCAATATGAAAGTTTCTCCCTGGCTTTCAATGACAAGCATCACTTTTCCATCTATTTCTTGCTCTACAGCCATCTCAACGAGTTGATAAAACACATTACGATGGATTAACCCCTTCATTCCGAAACGAACATCAATATAAGGAGAGGGTTCTGAGGTTTCGCTACACTCTTCTACCCAGAGCGAATGGTTCTTGCCAATAACAACTTTATCCCCTGTAGCACTTACAAATTGATACTCAGGTCCATTTTCACTATTGAGAATATGAACTTCTGTCATCAAAAAGGGAGCATCCTCCACTTCGATCCCAACTTTCTCCACCGGCGTTTTCAAGAAGTACTTGCCTTCTTCTAACCACAATACTCTGGAGAATAGTTTAACCATTGCGGGGCGACCGATAATTGTTCCTTGGTAGAACCACTTACCATCACGGCAAATGCGCATATCAATATCACCGCAAAACTCAGGATTCCATTGATCTAATGGCGGTATACCCTCTCCTGACTTTTCAATCGCTTTACTTGCTTCAGATAGATCAAAACCAGGTTGGCTCAAACTCTCTACTCCTAACTTTTTCTTCAGCCTATTAAATTTACTCAACTCTAACTAAAAAACTTTCATCTTATAACTTAAACACATGAATAATATTAATTGTTAGAATAGCTAGCAATTACAGCTTAGATAGAAATTGAAAAACTACAATGAAACAGGATTTAAGAACAAAGTTTGCTGACGATCGCCGTGGTGTATATCTATTTGGTACAACACCGCCTAAAGATGGTACTGCAGAAGAAACCGCTCAAGGCATTGCGGACAAACTGCTAGAACGTCTGCAACATGTCGATTTTGATGGTCTGATTGTTTATGACATTCAGGATGAGAGTAGCCGTATCGACAAGCCACGTCCGTTTCCATTCATGCGCACCTTAGATCCACGTGCTTACTCTAAGCTAATCCGTGAAAAAGCAGATAAACCTGTTATCACATACAAGAGTGTGTCTCAGCGTGATAAAGAAGCTTTTATCTCTTGGTTAGATGAAGCTTGGAACGAATATGGAGTTCGTGACACTGTTCTTGTAGGAAGTCCATCTTCTGATGGTGATATCCAGCTTAGCCTTAATGATGCTTACGCTGCGCTTGCGGAGCACCCAGCTGACTTTCAACTAGGCGGAGTTACAATTGCCGAGCGTCACGCCTCTAAGCGTAATGAGCACGAACGTTTAGTCAGCAAAACTGAGCAAGGCTGTGAGTTCTTTATCTCTCAGGCGGTTTATGATGCGCAAGCAACAATTGATATGTTGAGCAGTTACGCACGTAAGTGTCGTGAAGACGGTGTTAAACCAAAGCGCGTCATTCTGACCTTTACGCCATGTGGTAGCACTAAGACTCTAGAATTTATGGAGTGGTTGGGGATTTCTGTACCTGAAGCTACCCGTTTCCGTATCATGGATGCTCACAGCCCGTTACAGGAATCTATTCGTATTTGCCGTAACAACTTAGAGCAGATTTTAGAAGCAGTAATGCCACTTGGCATCCCTGTAGGTTTAAATATTGAAAGCTTAACTAACCGTAAAGAAGAGATCGACGCTTCGATTCGTTTGTTCAAACTTCTTAAGTCCGTTGTAGATCTTAAGCTAGCCGAAGCAGATATTTAATGCCCACCTAGAGTTAGAATAGAAAAAGGCCGCGAATATTCGCGGCCTTGTCTTTTCGGTCCTTCACATTAATGTTTTGTTTATTTTCAACAACATATGTGTCCGAGCGAGATCGTCTTGCACTTTGCGTTTATATTCTAGTGATTCGGAAGAAAGAGCAGACTTTTGCCTAAGCACAGTCCAATCCTCTAAATCGTTATTATTTTTCAGTAATGCTTTAAATGCTTCGGGAAAATCAGATTCCTGATCTATACCAGAAATATCCACGTCTCCCTTTAAAAGAAAAACGCTCTCACCCTCTTTACACTGAACACGAGATTCACTGAAATTAAAAAGATGGGAAGCGTATTCTTGCGAAAAACACACCGGCATGTCTGCAACTTTTATCCCTTGAGGAGCTAACTGAAGTTGACCTTCAGTTTCATTTTTTACTGCAAGCACGTAGGTTGGTATTTTCATATCAAGCACTCCTTTCCTGTTTGAACAACAGTTTCTTCATCTATGAATCAACTCCCCCTGGTTCCATACCGGGGAACAGGTGCAAAAAAGATAATAACTATCATTTTTGACAGTAAGCAGTTTAGACACTGATCTATGCATCTTTGTGACAAAAAATTCATTTATTAATATATTTCAGCTCAATAAAAGAAGCATATGAGATCTAAAAACTCTCCATCCCCACTATTTCTAAGCCTTAAGCAATATTAAAAACACCTGATTTAGCAATTTAACATATTAAAGATTATTAAAATCTCTAATAGTACCTATTGTGTGATATTTGTTGTTGCAAAACTGTTGCCCTAAAGCAACGGATTGTTGCAATTTTCACACTTGCTCAGTTGAGTAAAAAACAGTATTTTTGACGGACCGTCATTTATAGGTAATAGAAAAGAATATGAGCCCCAAAGTTATTCACGAAGCCGATTTAGAAGCCCGTGAAGAAGAAATTATGCAAGCTGCTATACAGATCATCAGTGAATTAGGTGTAGCAGGGCTCACTATAGATAAAGTAGTAGCAAGGCTGCCTTACTCTAAAGGCACGGTATACAACCATTTTACCTGTAAAGAAGACCTATTAACCGGTCTATGTAACCGGTGTGTAAGACGACTAGGAGCGCTATTCGAACGCGCCTTTCAATATGACGGAAGTAGTCGCGAGAAGATGCTTGCCGTCGGGTATGGCTATATGCTCCATTCACAGCTAAACCCTACTGAATTTATGTTGGTTCTTTCTGCTAAAACACCGTCAGTCCGGGAAAAATCAACCGAAAAGCGTCAAGAAGAGCACCTTATTCTAGAAAATAAGCTATTAGGCGGCATGTTGGAGGTTATCTCCTCAGGGCTTGCAAGTGGTGATTTATCGTTACAACCACACCTTTGCCCCGCACAGGTAGCGTTTTCTTTATGGTCAATGAGCTTTGGTACGATTGCCTTACTCCATGAAACCCTTGACCGCTGTAATGTTAGAGCTGAGATGCAACTAGAACGAGAGTTAGTTAATCACTCTAATATTCTGCTGGATGGCCTAAATTGGAAGCCTTTTACTCATGAGCATCCATGGCATGAGAGCATCCAGCGCTTTAAAACCGAACTTTTTGCTGAAGAAGTCAAACAGCTTCAGCAGAAGCAGCTACTGTGCAGTTCTGAATAAACTGTAATGAATTTAAAAACGCGGTGCTTGCACCGTTTTTTAAACCCTAGTTAATGACGTTTCGTCATTAAAAAAGAAATAACTAATATTGCTTAACCGCAATCAACCCCGCAAGGGCCCTTGGAGCAGGAAAATGAGAGATCGCCTTTTCCGATTCGTGTTGAACCACCCTATTTGGGTCGTTCTTTTCTCGATAATGTTCGTTGTTAGCGCAACTTATGGCGCCAAAAATCTGGTCTTCAAAAGCGACTATCGCGTGTTTTTCAGTGATGAGAATCCTCAACTGACAGCATTCGAAGCGATGCAGAAGATTTACAGCAAAAGTGACAACGTCGCTTTTGTCATCTCACCCGAAAATGGTGAAGTATTTACTCCACAAACCCTTGCGGCCATTCAAGAACTAACGACTGAATCCTGGCAGGTACCCTACTCTACCCGCGTAGATTCAATTACCAACTATCAGCATACCTGGTCTGAAGAAGACGACATGATCGTCGAAGATCTAGTATTAGACGCTGAGACGTTGACTGATGCGGATATGCCAAGGCTAAAAGAGATCGCTGTTAATGAACCGCTATTGGTAAACAAACTGATCTCTCCAGAAGCTCATGTCACGGTTGTAAACATCACCGTACAGCTACCGGGCGTAGACCCTGTTGTTGAAGTACCTCAGGTTGTGAGTAAAGTTCGCGAAATGCGCGATGAATTTGTTCAAGCGAATCCAAATCTGAAAGTTCACCTTTCAGGCATGGTGATGATGAACAACAGCTTTGCTGAATCATCTATTGAGGACAACGCAACGCTTGTGCCTTTGATGTTCTTAGTTGTCATCATCGGTATGGTACTGCTATTACGCAATTTTAGCGGCACCTTAGCAACTGTTGTCGTGATCATTTTCTCTATTGCTGCAACCATGGGTTTAGCCGGCTGGACAGGTTTCTACTTAACTGGCCCATCTGCAAGTACCCCAATTATGATACTAACCTTAGCGGTAGCAGATTGTGTGCACATACTGACCACTATGTTTTATGAGATGCGCCAGGGCGTTAAGAAAGAGAAAGCTATTCAGGACAGTTTACGGATTAACTTCCAACCTATTTTCTTAACTAGCTTAACTACGGCAATCGGTTTCTTAAGCCTCAACTTCTCAGATTCTCCTCCATTCAGAGATCTGGGCAATATGGTTGCTGTGGGTGTAATGCTTGCCTTTATATTCTCGGTAACAATATTCCCTGCAATGCTGCGTTTACTACCTGTCCACGTTAAACCGCTTGAAGAGGGTAAAAATGACTTCATGCACAAACTGGCAGATCTTGTAATCGCGAAGCGTCGCGTACTGCTTCCAGCGATGTCAGTGTTGATGATTGCAGCCGTTTTCCTAGTACCGCTAAACAAGCTGAATGATGACTTCGTAAAGTATTTCGATGAAACCGTGCCATTCCGTCAGGCAACTGATTACATGCAAGATAACCTATCAGGCATGACGGCAATGGAGATCTCCATCGATACCAAAGAAGCAAGTGGGATTAACTCCCCTGCGTTCTTAAAAACTGTGGGAGATCTTACCGAATGGCTACGAGTACAACCTGAAACTGATCACGTGAATACGTTGAGCGATATTATTAAACGCTTAAACAAAAACATGCACAGTGATGATCCTGCGTATTACAAACTACCGGATGAACGTGAACTGTCAGCGCAATACTTATTGCTGTACGAAATGTCTCTGCCTTATGGTTTGGATCTAAATAACCAGTTAAACGTGGATAAGTCTTCTACTCGCATCATCGCTACGTTCAATAATATGACCAGTACCGAGCAGATTGAGTTGGAAAGCCGTATCTATAACTGGTTTGCAGAGAATGCATCTAACTATGAGGTTGATATTGCTAGTCCAAGCCTAATGTTTGCACATATTGGTCAACGTAATATCTACAGCATGTTGATCGGCACATCTTTGGCCCTTGTACTGATATCTGTACTGCTTGGCTTTGCATTACGCTCGGTTAAATTCGGCTTTATCAGCCTGATTCCAAACTTAGCGCCAGCGGCAATGGGCTTTGGTGTTTGGTACTTGATTGATGGCCAAGTAGGCCTAGCACTTTCAGTTGTTGCCGGGATGACACTTGGTATCGTGGTAGATGATACGGTTCACTTCTTGAGCAAGTACCTGCATGCACGTAGAGACCGCAACAAGAACAGTAAAGAAGCTGTAGGTTATGCCTTTGCTAGCGTAGGCAAAGCATTATGGATAACCACCTTTGTATTGGTAGCAGGCTTTATGGTGTTGGCTCAGTCCACCTTTAAAGTGAACGCCGATATGGGCCTACTAACAGCACTGACTATTTTGATCGCGTTAATTGTGGACTTCCTATTCTTGCCACCACTTCTGATGCTGTTAGATAAAACAGCTAAAGAAGAGCAAGAAGACTCAGAAAGCGATGATTCTAAGCAAACTGACCCGACACACACTGGCCCTGTACAACCTGCTAATGCAGCACTTAAAAATTCTGAAGGAGAGAAAGATGACTCTGTTAACCAACCCGCTTAAATCTGTATGCATTGCAGGCATGATTCTGACTTCAGGCGTTGCGATTGCTGAAACCGCTGAAGAAAAAGGCCTACGCATTGCAGAAGAAGCTAAAGCAAGCGATCTTGGCTGGACTGATATGCAAGCGCAGATGAATATGATTCTGCGTAACAAACAGGGTCAGGAAAGTGTGCGCGAGATTCGTATGAAATCTTTAGAAGTTGATAACGATGGTGATAAAAGCCTATCGGTATTCGACAAGCCTAGAGATGTGAAAGGCACTGCATTTTTAAGCTTCTCACACCCTGTCGGTGCAGACGACCAGTGGCTATATTTGCCTGCTCTTAAACGCGTAAAACGTATTGCTTCACGTAACAAATCCGGCCCATTTATGGGTTCTGAGTTTGCTTACGAAGATCTATCTTCCTTTGAGGTAGAGAAATACACTTACAAGTATCTACGTGATGAAGCTTGTGAAGGCGGTACTTGCTTTGTTGTAGAACAATACCCAGTGGATAAGAACTCTGGTTATACCCGACGAGTAGTTTGGTTAGATCAAGCGGAATATCGTCCGTGGAAAATCGATTTCTACGACCGTAAAGACTCTGAACTTAAAACCCTGACTTACCATAAGTACAAAGAGTATGAAGGTAAGCACTGGCGTCCAGATCTAATGAAAATGGTGAACCACCAAACAAGTAAAAGCACTGACCTTACCTATGGTTCTTATCAGTTCAAAACGGGTTTAACTGATAAAGATTTCAACAAAAACACGCTAAAACGAGCGCGCTAAGATGATCAGGCAGACGTTCACGACTGCACTGGCAGCAGGGCTTTTAACAGCCCTGCCTGCTCAGGCAGAAACCTACTTTGAGTTATCGGGTAAAGCCACTGCTGATTTACGTCTCTTTACTCAGAGCGCTCAATTCGCGGGGCAGGACTACGACACCAATTTGTCATTCTCTTTCGAGCCTGAGCTTTATTGGGAGTGGAACGATGGTGCTGATAGCCTAACCTTTACCCCTTTTCTTCGTTTAGATGAAAATGATAGTGAACGAACCCATGGGGATATTCGCGAACTAAGTTGGGTTCACGTCTCTAACGATTGGGAACTGCGTACAGGCCTACGTAAAGTTTTTTGGGGCGTTACCGAATTCCAGCATCTGGTTGATGTGATCAACCAGACTGATGGCGTCGAGGACTTTGATGGCGAGGATAAGCTTGGTCAGCAGATGATCAATCTATCCTTAGTCAAAGACTGGGGTATCATCGATCTTTACCTTTTACCAGGGTTCCGAGAACGCACTTTTGCTGGCACAGATGGTCGTCTACGTTCAGGCCTAGTGGTCGATACTGATAGAGCGACCTTTGAATCCAGCGCAGGCAATAATCATATAGATACTGCGATCCGCTGGAGCCATACGCTTGGCGATTTTGATTTAGGTGCTTATTGGTTTAGAGGTACCAACCGAGATCCTAAACTCCAAGTCCAATCAGTAAATGGCCAGACGATCTTAGTACCCCATTACGAGCAGATGAACCAGATTGGTTTTGACTTACAAGCTACGTTAGACAGTTGGCTTTGGAAGTTAGAAACCATTCATCGCGACACTAAAAGCGAGAACTATTGGGCTGCTCAAGGTGGTTTTGAATATACCTTTTACGGTATTCAAGACAGCTCTGCTGACATAGGCGTTTTACTGGAATATGGCTGGGATGAGCGTGGTGAATCAGCCGATGCACCGATCCAAAATGACCTGTTTATGGGGGCAAGACTAACCCTAAACGATGCTGAAAGCACTGAAGTACTGGCTGGTATTGGCCATGATTTAGACTACCACAGTAATAGCATGATTGTTGAAGCAAGTAGGCGTTTTGGGGATAACTGGAAGCTAAGTTTAGATGGCCGATTCTTTTCGGCTGATAACCCAGCAGACCTGAGTTATAGCCTAAAACAAGATGACCATCTGCAACTTACTGTGGAACGTTATTTCTAACGTCTGATTCCTACTGGTTATCAGCTGCTGGGGCAGTGAGGGACTCCTTCAACTCCTGCTCCAGTCGATCTATCTCGACTAGTTGATCTTGTAATTCTTGATAGCGTTGTGGATCCCAGACGATATGTTTCTTTTCCCGATCAATTTCATAGCGTGCTTGATATAAAAAATCCATACCAAGTAAACCATCGGTTCCTGAGCTCCGGCCCTGATAATCTAATACACCAGCGGTAACCCCTTTCGCTTTATAAGGGCCAATCTCAAAGCGATCAAAATGTATTTTTTGCGTCTCAACCACACTACCATCAGCAACCCTTGCTGCAGCACCCTTACGTAACTGAGCGTTCAAAGAACTGATAGCTTGCTTATGGAGAACTGTGTAGGAAGCCCCTGTATCCATAACCAGAGACAACTGGGTTGAACGTGCTCCATAAAAAACTTTCACTGGTACCACTATGCGGTTCGCATGGAATTCAAAAGGCGTGAACCACTTTTTCATTGCATCTTTGATACCTGATCTCGCTTTATCAAGCTCAAATTGACGCTGTTTAGCAGTAGCACCATGATTGAATGCTTGGAGTTCAAGGGGATCAAGCTTGTCTTTCTGCTCTTCGCGCGTTTCCACCTTTTCACGATATTTAGCAGGAATTTTAGAGAGTCTATCCACAAACACTTTACGACCATTATCATCTACATACTCATAGATCCGTGCTTCTGACAAGGCAGGCATCATCAATAAAGCACTCAATAGTGGCGTTAACAGAAGTTTTCTATCCATGATTCTCCTTACTATAAGTGATTAGTTAAAGAATTGGCTAAGTCCATTCAGCATAAACAACACAACAATTGCCATAAAAACTAAAGCAAAACGCATGACTAAACAACGCGTACAATTTTTCTTAGCCATCAACCCTAGCCTCCAGCCAATTTGACGGTAAAGCCTTCTTTTTCCAGCAACGTTTTCAGTTTATCTCGCTGATCTCCTTGAATCTCGACTATCCCATCTTTCAAGGCACCACCTGTACCGCAAACCTTTTTCAGTTTTTTTGCCAAAGCCTTCAGCTCTTTTTCAGCTAGAGGGATACCCGTAATTGTCGTTACGCCTTTACCCTTTCGGCCAGAGGTTTCACGACGAATACGAACAATACCATCAAGGTTATCCAGCCGGTTTTTATCTTCCAGTTCTGCACAAACACATTCAGATATAGCTTCACCACAACCCGAGCAAAGCTGCCCTTTTTCTGTGGAGTAAACCAAACTGCCTAATTGATCTTTTAATGAAGCCACTGAATAAACCTTTGTCGATATAAAAATCTTATTATATGAGAAATCCCAGCTCGTCCCTAACTTAAGCCACCAATTTGTCGAGCCAAATAGGTCGCGTAGTTATCTGTCATACCACTAATAAAATCTAATGCGCGCATGTAGGCCTTATAAAGTGGTAATTCCGGCGCTGGAGCATGAATCCCCATTAAACTGATAATTCGATCGCTACGATAGCTCAAGCCTTTACCCTGCAATTGATAGTTATCATGCACTGCATGGCAAAATGCTTCGAGTAATACCCCTAGGGTTGTATACGCACCAACTTCTAGCTCGGTTTTTCGCGTATCTGGAAATACTTTTTCCTGTGCTAGCTTTTTAGCTTGATATAGGCCATCACGCACACCAGGATCGCCATCAGCTAAAAGTTCACCAGAGTACTCGCCGCGCATGATTAAGTGCTGATTATCCATATAAGCTTGGACCGCAGAACTGACCATATGTTTCATCGCCATACCTCTCAATGCCGAAATTTTACGACGAGCAGAAGCTTGTGATGTGAAGATCTCTGCCTCATAAGAGGTATCACCACAGAGTGTTAGCAAGATTGGTTTGATCTCATCGAAGGTCAAAATATTCAATTCAATGGCATCTTCCAGATCCAAAATGGCATAACAGATGTCATCTGCAGCCTCCATCAAATAAGTCAGTGGATGACGACACCAACAGCCTTTAGACTTCTCAATTAAACCTAATTCTTTGCCTAACTTATTTAAGATGTCGACTTCGGTTTGATAGGCACTGAACTTACCTTTATCCCCCGCATAATCTGCACTCCAAGGGTATTTTAAAAGCGCACCAAGAGTTGGGTAAGTTAAGCGAAGGCCTCCATCAAACAGGTGGTTCTCTATACGAGTAACAACACGAAAACCTTGAGCATTGCCTTCAAAGGTCATTAAATCCAAACGTTCAGAATCTGAAAGGTTTTGTAGTAACGCACTGTTTTCTTGGCGTTTAAACCAATCCCTGATTGCATACTCACCGGCATGCCCAAAGGGAGGGTTGCCAATATCATGTGCTAAGCAGGCCGATTGTACGATCATTCCTATATCGTAGGCCGTTGCCCATTCTGGAAGCTGATCTTGAATTAGCTCCCCTACGCGTATGCCTAAAGTTCGCCCTAAACTTCCCACCTCGATAGAGTGAGTTAAACGCGTGTGTATATGATCATTTAAGGACATTGGGTGAACTTGCGTTTTCCGCCCTAACCGCCTGAAAGCACTCGAGAAAATAATCCTATCCTGATCTTTATGAAAATGACTTCTCCCAAACTCATCTTCAGGCACTTCGGCATGGCCGTAACGCTTAGTTGTGAGTAACTGTTGCCACTGCATTTCCATGTAGTACTCTCCGCTCAACAACATCATTAAGGCTTATATTGTCGGCCAGTTAATGGCTTTCTATATATGCCTAGTCTTTTTGGTCAACAATTCGCGATTCATTAAGCATCCGCTATTAGCTTTTTCGCCTCATCACCAATCGCTTTGAGTGCACCTTCAGTTTCCTCAGTCGGCTTTTTAGAAAAGCTCAATCGCACAAAGTTTCTATACTTGCCCGATGCAGAGAAGATAACCCCAGGCGCAATACTCACTTTCTTAGCTTCGAGCCTTTTGTTCAATTTTATTGAATCAACAGCAACTGGGAATTCTACCCATAGCAGATATCCACCCTCTGGATAACTCATGCGGGTACCTTCTGGAAAGTAACGTCTTACAAGATCTATCATCATATCTCGGCTGTGATGATATTGGGCTCTCACCTTTCTAAGATGACGCTCATAAAACCCTTTAGCAATAAACTCAGCCACAGCCTCTTGCTGAACCGGAGGGTTACTCACGGTCGATACAAACTTTTTATGCAACACCCTTTCAGTACATTGACCTGGGGCGACCCAACCTAATCGCAAACCATAAGCAATGGTTTTAGAAAATGAAGAACAAAGTAAAACACGACCTTCATCATCAAAAGATTTAATAGTCCTCGGGCGGGGTGATTTATAGAAAAGATCGCCGTAAATATCGTCTTCGATAATCGGAATATCATACTGCTGCGCAAGCCTTAGCAACTCTTTTTTACGGCTTTCAGGCATGGTATATCCCAGAGGATTATTGCAGGTTGGCGTCACCTGAATAGCGGCAATAGGCCACTGTTCTAAAGCCAATTCTAATGCTTCTAGGCTGATACCTGTTTCAGGGTGCGTAGGGATCTCCATCGCTTTCAACCCTAGCGCTTTAATCGCCTGAGTCGAGCCATAGAAACTTGGAGAATCCGTAGCTACGACATCACCGGGTTTAGTCGTTGCCCGTAAACTGCAAACCAAAGCCTCCTGACAACCACTGGTAATAATGATGTCATCATGATGAAGCTTACATCCAGAATCTGAAGCTAATCGCGCAATCTGCTTACGAAGCTTTTCGCTTCCTTGAATCTCACTGTAATTTAGAAATTGCTCTGACTGTAAACCTGCAGAATGGGTTAGCGCTTTCAGCAAAGGCTTTAATGTTGGGGTATTAATTTCTGGGCTCGCAGTGCCTAAAGCAATATGCCCACTTCCTTTAGCGCTGTTTAAGAGGTGATAAACCTGCTCCCAATGTGACACTTCTAAAGGACGCTGTGCCGGGCGGCTCACCTCTGGTAATTCCGGCGCCTCTCCTCTGGACTTTACGTAGTACCCAGATTTAGGCCTTACTTCAACAAGCCCATTTTCCTCTAGGCGAAGATAAGCTTCTTGAACTGTCGAAATACTGACTTCTCTCTCCTTACTTAACGATCTTATCGAAGGCAGCTTGCTCCCTACAGGGTAATAGCCCTGTTCTATTCGCTTAACTAAAGCTTCCTGGAGCTGCTCATACAGTTTCATAAAAAATGACCATTACAGAGAAAATTTACAGTACAGATAAAGTAAAACTTAGCAGCACAGAGATAATTAAACAAATCTGTAACGCCTAATAAATATTTTTCTAAATCTGTATACCACCAATCACCTAATTTAACATTATCCCACGATCAGAAATCAACATCTGTACATATTTTTTAGAAAACATAAAAATCCTAGACACCACAGATACAGGAGCACAAACAATGCAACGTCACTTAAAACTGTCCAGTTTATTATTAGGAGGGCTGCTACTAAGCGGATGTGATAGCAGCTACCACCCGTTCGATGGCAAAAGCGGATTCAGCTTTAGCCCGATCAATAGTGATGAATACAGCGTAGAATATTTTGGGGACAAAAAAAGCAGTCAGAAAGACGTAGAAACAATGTGGCACCATGCTGCAAGGGAGTTGTGCCGAGGCGGAGCATATCAGCATCAGATTTTTTCACGCACTTCAGAAAAGCAAGCTGTAGCACAGTATGGTGGCGGAAACATTCTTCCAGAAAGCACTACTTATCAGATTAAAGGGGATATCCTTTGTCTTGCACCTAACTTAGCAAACAAGGCAGTTATCAAAGATAGAGTGCTACTTGGCAAACACTTTTCCTCCGATCAACTTGAAAGCGGGAGCGCCACGAATTAATGCTTCACGCGCAAACACCATCCGACATTCCGGACATTCGCAAGGAGTCTTTGTATGATCTTCATTGATCCGTTCTTTGAAGCACTTTATTAAGGCTCCTTTTCCTCCCTTCCTATATTTATACAACAACGTCTTACATCTGGCGCAATACACATTGACTGTAGTAGTAGGCCCTTTCTTATTAGGCTTTGCCATACTTCCTTTATTTCCTTAAACCGGCCCCTTCGCTAACCCAGATCGTTATTAGCCGAATACTCTGTAATTTTGATCCGCTATTATCTATCCTCACCAAGAAAATTGGCATAAAAAAAGCGGACACAAATGCCCGCCTTAATAATCCAACTCTTCTTATGTCTTAAATTGGTTAACTAAGGATGTGAGTCGCTGCTCAAGCTGAGACATTTCTGCAGTAGTCGCTGATAATCTATCTGCATTCCCACTCGCTTTTTCAGAGATATCAGCAATATGCTGAATACTTCTACTTAACTCATCCGCTACAGCTGTTTGCTGCTCCGCAGCCGTTGCTATTTGGGTACTCATCCCACTGATATCACTTACAGACGTCGTTATGGTATTTAACTGATCTCCTGTATGACTAGCCTTCTCAACAGTCTTATCCGTTTGCTCTCGGCTACGTTCCATCTCCTGAACTGCTTGACGAGCACCAGATTGAAGTTTTTCAATCATTGATTGAATTTCATCAGTACTTTGTTGTGTTCTGTTCGCTAGTGTTCGTACTTCGTCAGCTACAACCGAGAAGCCACGACCTTGCTCACCTGCCCTTGCCGCTTCGATCGCAGCATTCAATGCTAGTAGGTTAGTCTGATCTGCTATTTCTTTAATAACATTGATAACCGTACCAATATGCTCTGAATCTCGGTCGAGTTGACCGATAACATCAGCGGCATTATTCACTCCACTTTGTAGTGACTGAATGGAATCTATTGTTTCATTAACAACTATCTGACCACCCTGCGCAGATTCATCTGCTGTTTGTGCAGAGTGTGATGCATTAGTCGCATTTGTAGAGACTTCTTGCACTGCAGCGGCCATCTGATGAATTGCAGCAGCAACTTGTTCTGTTTCCTGTTTCTGATCGTTCACCTCTTGTCGAGTATCATCAACAACACCAGTCATGCGAGAAGTTGCCATTGAGAGTTCTTCGATTGAAGATTTCACCTCGATAATGAGAGACTGAATTTTAGCCGCAAACGCATTAAAGCCATGGGATAACTCACCCACTTCACCTTTCACATTGGTATCCAAACGTTTGCTTAAATCACCCTCACCTTCACCTATATCCTTTAATGCTGCTGCCGCCGCAGCTAATGGGCTAGCAATACTATTTGCCACCATCACTGAAACTAAGCCAAAGACAACCACAAAACCGCCACCGATCATTAAAATAAACATCATGGTATTGGTAATTTCTGCTTCTAGCTTTTCCGTAGCGGCTGCCACCTGATCATCTATATCATCAATATAGAAACCTGTGCCTACCATCCACTCCCATTTATCAAGGCCAATGGCATAACTCAGTTTATCTACATCAGCATTTTTTGATGGTTTCGTCCAAACGTAGGTTAGGTAGTCCCCGCCTTTTTTCGCAGCTGTTATCAGCTCCTGAATAATCAGCACGCCATTTTTATCTTTCAACCCCATCAAATTCTTACCACGCAACTGCGGTTTTGGTCGTGTGGCTAAATTGGTGCCATCATATTTGTACGCAAAGATATAACCGTCGCCTTTTTCCCCATAAGTAAGCTCGGTTAAGATATTCAACGCTTGTTCCTGCGCGTACAGATCTTCTTTATCTGTTCCCTCATAAATATGCTTAATCGATGATGTTGCTAGATCAACATAGCTCTTCAATGAATCTTTTTTACTAGCCATTAATTCGGTTCGCAGCTCCTCAATTTCATGCTCACCTAGAGCCCTTAACTGAAAATTCACAACGACCATGACAACACCTAATACCGCAATCAACGGTATCAATGTTAATAAAAGCATTTTATGTTTTAGCGCCATATTGCCCATGAGTTAACTCACCCCAACTCTTGCTTTGCGGCCCAGGGCATATAGGTATGCACCTGAGAATGTCCACATTTAAAACCGCATTTATAGTTATAGTTTCGCAAAGTCTGTGCTTTCTAATTTAATTATTCTTAACACTGACTATGCGGCTTTTAGTTCGATACAGTTCCCATCTGGATCTTCGATGTAAACTGAACTGCCAAAGCCTGTTGCACCGTTTCTGTTTTCAACCCGTCCATAAGGCACTCCTTCCCTCCCCAAAAAAGGAAATAACACCTCGGGTTCAAATGGTTTAATCCTCAAACAAAAATGATCAAGATTTGCGTGCTTGCTTCGCTCTTTAACCGGCTTGATATCAATCAGAGAGTCACCTGCTCTGAGTTGATACATCAGAGGGCTTTCCACCTTACGAATCAGTTCGCAGCCAAGAACACGGACATAAAAGTCCAAACACGCCTCCTCATTGAGAGTGTTTAGTACAATGTGATCTAGCTTTTCTATCGTAAAGCTCATAAGCGCCTCCCATAGAGCGCGCAATTCATAGAATCAGAATGGCTCAACAGTACTTAGGAGTTACATACTCTACTACTATAGAACGATTCTCAAAGATAGCAAAACTCTTTTGATATCAGACAATTGCTCAATTGATGACTAGCAGGTCATTAACACGAAATGATAGGGAAATAACTGAGGTGACGATGGGTTTGATAATTAGGTAATATGCCAACAAATAAATCTAATTGTTGATAAGACTATGTTTAAAAAATTTCTCACAATTTTTACGCTTACGTTTTCCCTAGCAAACGTTGCTTTAGCTGAACAAGCCAACCCTCAGATTGTCATGAAAACCAATTTGGGTGACATCAAACTTGAGCTATACCCTGAAAAAGCCCCGATCACGGTTAAAAACTTCCTCGATTATGTAGATAGCGGTTTCTATGAAGGCACGATTTTCCACCGCACAATTGCTGGTTTTATGATTCAGGGAGGAGGGTTCACCGCAGATATGCACCAAAAAGATACCAAAGAGCCAATTCAAAACGAATCGAATAATGGCCTTAGTAACCTTCAGGGTACTATTTCGATGGCTCGGACCAATTACCCACATAGCGCTACATCTCAGTTTTTTATCAATGCCGTAAACAACTACAGACTAGACGGTAGCAACAGAAGACCAGGCTATGCCGTATTCGGAAAAGTAACAGACGGTATGGATTTGGTTGTAAGAATCAGCCGCAGTCCTACTGCCCCAAAATCAGGCCATCGCGATGTTCCGAAACAACCTGTGATTATTGAGAAAATCACTCGCTTCGACGCTCCATCAAAGCCGGAGTAACCTTAACCTATTCGCGTTACTCACAACTGTAACCGAAGACATGGCCATGGCAGCACCTGCTATGGTCGGATTCAGAAGAATACCAGCCACTGGGAATAAGATTCCCGCTGCAACAGGGATTGCTAACCCGTTGTAAATAAATGCTCCGAACAAGTTCTGACGAATATTTCGAACCGTCTGTTTGGACAGATTGATCGCTTTCTCAACGCCTTTTAAAGATCCAGATATCAGGGTGACATCCGAACTCGCGATCGCAATGTCAGAGCCAGAACCGATTGCATAACCAAGATCGGCTTGTGCTAATGCAGGCGCATCATTTACACCATCGCCAACCATCGCCACCACTTCACCTTGATCCTGCAAATTTTGAATAACTGCCTGCTTTTCCTCAGGCCTCACATCCGCAAAGACTTGAGCAATCCCCACTGACTTTGCCACAGCATGAGCTGTTTTACTGTTATCCCCAGAGAGTAAAACAACTTTTAAACCTGCAGTTTTTAGCGCACGAATCGCCTTTTCAGAGTCTTCTTTAATCGGGTCTGCAACACCGAACAATGCAACCAGCTGGTTATTCTGAGCAACAAAGGCAAGAGATTTAGATTCGTTACTCCATTTAGAAACCACTTCTGTTACTTCGCTACAATCAACTTGGTTTTCGTCCATCCATGCTTGATTGCCGATATACCATCTGCCAGAGCCGGTTTCGGCAATGACCCCTTGCCCAGATATATTCTTAAAATTCGTAACGTCTACTGACAGTTCCCCAGTTTCAAACTGCTTCACCAATGCAGCAGCCAACGGATGCTCCGAATGAGCCTCAATAGCCGCCACTGTTGTTCTAATCATGGTCTGATCATCATGCAAAAACAACTGATCAGTAACAACAGGTTCGCCTTGGGTCACTGTGCCGGTTTTATCTAACACAACGACCGAGATTCTTTCGGCTAACTGCAGCGCATCTGCATTACGAATCAAAATACCGTTTTGTGCGGCTTTACCTACAGCCACCATAACAGACATAGGTGTAGCCAAACCCAAAGCGCAAGGACAAGCAATTATCAGCACTGTCATCATAGTAATTATGGCGTAGGTCACCTGAGGCTCTGGGCCAAACAGCCACCAAATAACAGCAGTGACAACGGCTAAACCCATTACGACAGGAACAAAAACAGCTGCAATTTTATCGGCTAATTTACCAAGTTCAGGCTTGCAGTTTTGAGCTTCACGCACTGCCTCAATGATCTGCGCTAGAACAGTTTGAGAACCAATCTGCTCCACTTTAATAAGCAAGCTTCCTGATCCATTCAATGTCCCACCCACTACAGAATCACCTACCTCCTTATTCACCGGCATTGATTCCCCGGTTAACATAGACTCATCTAAGTAACTGCTGCCAGACAATACCTGACCGTCGATTGGTACTCGTTCTCCTGGGCGAACACGGATCTCATTTCCTAAGGCGAGGAGTTCAACCGGTATTTCTTTTTCCTCTCCATCACGCACACGAAGCGCTGTAGCAGGTCGAAGATTCATAAGGCTGCGAACAGCATCACCGGTTTTCTTTCGCGCTCGAGCCTCCAATGCCTGCCCAAGCAGAATAAACCCAAGAATCATCACAGAAGCTTCGTAATAAAGATGGCGTGCTTCCATCGGTAGTTCGATGCCTGCAGCAGAAACGAGCAATAGACCGGTAGAGTAGATCCACGCAGCTCCTGTTCCTAAAGCGATTAAGCTATCCATATTAAATCGCCCTAGAAAGGCAGATTTATAAGCACTTTGATAGATATGCCCTGCACAGAAAAACATCAAAAGCAGCGCTGCGACACCCGTTACAGCCCCTACCCATAACCCTGAAGTTATTGTGATATCTGGCATCATGCCAAGCCAGCCTTGGAGCATTAACAGAGCCCCAAAAGCCAAACCGATGACACTGCGCTTAAGCGTTATCTGATACTGTCTGTTTTCTCGCACTTCAATCTGTTCGAAATCAGTTTCATCAGTAATTTCTTCTGCACCATATCCAGCACTTTCGACTGCAGCGATAACCTGCTCAACACTAGATTTTGAGGAAACACTTAAGCTTCGATCAGCAAAATTAACCGCAAAGTCCTCAATTACATCTGCTTGCTGTAAGCCTTTTTCCAATGACCTAACACAGCCTGCACATTTAACACCTTGCAAAGACAACCGATAAATCATGATGAAACCTGTCGTATGGTTAATAGATTGAGAAATTACGTGATGAAACTACCTTAAGCATAAACCCTAAAGCTAACTATAGGGTCAAGGATGTATTAGAGAGGATGTGTGAGGTAAGGCGGCTACGACTGCTTTTCCATAGCAACATAACTGCCACTAAGACGCATAGCGACTTGGTCTTTCTGTTTAATTTCGATCACTAAATCCATCCGAGCACGGCCCTTAGCCTGCATTTTTTGATCAAAAACAGCTAACGCTTCTACATCAGGTAGCTGGCATTCTGCGGTAAAATCAGAGGTTACCGGTAGGAAATACTCCAGCTTACTCTCCCTGATAACCACATCATCGTTTCTGCCCTGAGCACGAAGATACAAAGTCACAGCACTCCAACCACAGAGTGTGGATAAAGTTGCTAGAGATCCGCCAAAGCCTGTGCCCTTATCGTTTACATTAGGCGCAAGCGCTGCAGACATTCTCAAGCACTTGCCATCCCAATCTAAAGGCTTTACTCCCATATGATTCACCAATGGAATTTGTGATTTAAGCCAAGTAAGAAACTCAGTAGTGCCATTTGCTTCGCTCAAAGGGTGTCACCTATACGCCTGTCCATTCAACGACATACTCCTGCTGATCATGCACAGGAGCCTTACGCAATTTCTTCGGTGTTCCTAGGTAGATATAACCAATAATGGTTTCCTGCTCAGTTAAACCTAAGCCTTCACGTACAACTGAGTTATAAGCCATATCACCTGTTCGCCACATAGCCCCTAGGCCCTGAGCATAAGCGGCCAAAATCATATTTTGAGCGGCACAGCCTGCTGAAACTTCCTGCTCTAAAACAGGAATTTTAGGGCTATCTTTGACTGCGGCAATCACAACCAGCATGCATGGCGCTCGAAGAGGCATCGCACGAATTTTATCTTGTTTTGCATCAGGCAGTTCAGCATCGTTGGCTAAAGCACCGCGGAGAAAAAGCTCACCAAGCTGTACCCTCGCTTCGCCTTGCACAGACAAAAAGCGCCATGGACGCAGCGCTCCATGGTCGGGCGCACGTAAAGCTGCCTGGTAAATGTTCTTTAACTGCTCTTCGGTTGGGCCTGGCTCATTCAAAACCGGGCAAGAAACACGATTATGTAATAATTCTAAAGCTTCCATATTACCCTCTACTGGCGGCTCAAACGCAGATTATCAATATCTTCAGAATCACTACTTCTGAATGGATTAATATCTAAACCACCACGGCGAACATAACGTGCATAAACATTCAGGCTCTGTGGCTTACAGCGCTCCCAGATGTGCATAAAAATATTTTCTACACATTGCTCATGGAAGTCGCCGTGTTCGCGGTAAGAGATAATGTATTTCAACAGTCCTTCTCTATCGATCTCTTTACCGCAATAACTAATACCAAGCGTTGCCCAATCAGGCTGTCCCGTTACAGGGCAGTTTGATTTGAGAAGATGGCTATAAAGCACCTCTTCAACATCATCTTCGCCGGTTGTTAATAGCTCAGGCGCAGGTGTGTATTGGGTAATATCAACATCCTGATTATCTATACAGAAGCCCGTGAATTGCCCAAATTCTGGTGCTTGATCAGGATGGTATATGCGAACCTCTACGCGTCCACCAGCGGCTGCTGAAAGATCTTCGATTAGGCGCTCTTTTACTTCGCTTTCAGAGGAAAATTTACTGAGATTGAATGAGTTCAAATACAGCTTAAACGACTTAGACTCGATAATATTTTCAGAATTAGCGAAGACCTTAAACTCAGCTAAACGCACCTCGGGTTTACCACGCTGATTCAACCAAGACATCTCATAGGCGTTCCAAATATCAACACCTACAAATGGAAGATCTTTACGTTCTACACCTTGCTGCTTCCAATTGACGTCGCGTGCAATTGGATACAACAAACTTGGATCATAGCTGTTAACGTACTCGGTACCTTGCCCTAATGGCGAGCTGGCAATTACATCATGTTCTTTCATTTAACTACGGATACCTTTACCGTTTTGTAGCAGATATAGGGCATATGAAAATAGGCCGGCGATAAACAGAATAATCATGCCGAAAGCAAACCCTACATTTATATCACTTACACCTAGAATACCGTATCTAAAGGTATTCACCATATACAGAATCGGATTTAACTGAGAAACCCCTTGCCAAAACTCCGGCAGTAACTGTATCGAATAAAACACCCCACCCAAATAGGTCAAAGGCGTTAACACGAAGGTCGGAATGATGCTGATATCATCAAACGAGTTCGCAAAGACAGCATTAATAAATCCGCCTAAAGCAAACAGAACTGAGGTTAGGAAGACAATCGCAATCGTCACCATAAGATTCTGAACCTGAAGATCAGTAAAGAATAGAGACAAGATTGTTACAATTAAACCCACGCCTAATCCACGCGCTACACCACCAAGAACAAAGCCGCTTAAAATCACCCAGTTCGGAACTGGCGAAACTAATAGCTCTTCAATGTTTTTTTGGAACTTAGTGCTGTAAAACGATGACACTACGTTGCTATAGGAGTTAGTGATTACTGACATCATAATCAAGCCTGGCACTATATATTCCATATAGTCAAAGCCACCCATCTCACCGATCCGGCTACCAATCAGATTGCCGAAGATGATGAAATACAGTGTCATAGTGATGGCAGGAGGTAGAAGCGTCTGAGCCCAGATTCGCATAAAACGCTTTATTTCGCGTCGAACAATGGTCCAGAAAGCTACCAATAAATCTTGGGTATTCATGCCTAATCCTAATCCAAACTTTTATCTACTAACGCAACAAACAACTCTTCCAATCGATTGGATTTGTTACGCATACTACTCACATTCACACCCTGCTTTTCTAGCTCAACAAAGAGCGTATTCAAGCTCTGATGTTTTTCTACATCCACTTCTAACAGATGGTCACCTTGCAATCTGATCGGATAACCTGAGACCACTGGTGCAGCTTCTAAGTTTGAATCGAGATCAAGTAGGAAAGTTTCAGTATTCAGTTGCTGCAACAGAGCTCGCATGCTGGTGTTTTTAACAATATTACCCTGATCAATAATCGCAATATTGCGACAAAGACTTTCCGCTTCTTCTAAGTAGTGTGTCGTCAGAATGATTGTGGTTCCCGCCGCATTAATCTCTTGTAAGAACTCCCACATGGAACGTCTTAACTCGATATCTACGCCAGCTGTTGGCTCATCCAGAATCAAAAGTTTTGGATCATGCATCAATGCTCGTGCAATCATTAAACGACGCTTCATGCCACCCGATAGCATGCGAGCAGCACCGTTACGCTTATCCCATAAACCTAGTTGTTTTAGGTAATAATCTGCTCGCTCTCCAGCTGCTTTACGGTTAATACCGTAATATCCCGCCTGAGTAATTAAAATATCCCGCACGTTTTCAAACATGTTGAAATTAAATTCTTGCGGCACAACACCCAGATATTTTTTGGCTTGGGTTAAGTCCTTATCCAAATCCACCCCGAAGATCGATACGCTGCCCGAGGTTTTATTCACCAAGGAGGAGACAATACCCAAGGTAGTCGATTTACCAGCACCATTAGGGCCTAGTAAGGCGAAAAAATCCCCTTGTTGAACATCAAAGGAGATATCCTTTAATGCTTCAAAGCCATTCCCATAGACTTTACGCAGGTTTTTTATAGAGAGCGCTAACGTCATTAATCTTTCCAAAAATATAAGCAGGTAATTATCCAAATCGACTTAGAACCTAAGTGAATTGAATCTCTCATCGCAAGATTTCAGCAAACTGTGCAAATACAGGATTAAGTCAGGTGTAAGGCTGGCTGCAATGAGCCTGAGCTTATAAAATAACCCTGTCCATTATCTGGAGAGCAAAATGACATCTTACCAAATTCATCACCTGAATTTCTTAAAAATTGCTTACAATAACTTTATTAATCGAGATCCTTTCAAATCAGAAACACCGACTCAAGATGATTTGGATTTTATTGAGGAATTTCAGCAACTGATTGAAAATTTCGAATCACAAGAAGCTGGCGTTTATGATCAAGGCGCTGATTTCATTGATAAAGCTTTCCGTCGCTATCCAGAGTTAGCACACCTTATTGCCCGCGACCTTCTTTGGTTTTTTGGGGGTAATAATCTTCACAATATGACGGATGATGAAATTCAAAAATTCCAACAGCTAGATGAAATGCGCTTTGAAGCCGAAGAAAATAATGAAGAGTTTGATTACATCAATAAACGCGCAGGCTTATTTGGCCAGAATTAATTAGTTTATAGCGTCCACATAGTCTCTATTCGAAAGAGATTTCAACTGCCTGGTTCATAACAAAATCAGGCAGTTCATCAGCTGGTAAAGGACGACTAAAATAATAACCTTGTATCAAGTGACAGCCATGTTGCCGTAAGTAAGATAGCTGATCACTAGTCTCAACACCTTCAGCCAAAGCCTCAAGACCTAAACTCTGCGCCAATACGATAATCGCCTTAACAATGGCTTCCCCTTCCGAATTAACTCCAATATCTCGCACAAAGCTTTGATCAATTTTCAAAGTATTCAAAGGTAATTTTTTCAAATAACTTAGAGACGAAAAACCTGTTCCAAAATCATCCATAGAAAGGGAAAGCCCCATTTCACGGAATTTATGAAGCTTGGGAATAGTTATTTCAGGCTGTCTCAATAGAAAGTTCTCGGTTACCTCAAGATCTAAAAGCTCAGGGGTTATGCCTGTTTCCCGAATAACTCGCCTTACTGTAGGAAGTAAGCTTTCATGCATAATCTGCTGCCCAGCAATATTTACCCCGATACGGATATCCATACCTTGATCATGCCAAGCCTTACCATTACGACACGCTTCCTCTAGAACCCATTCACCAATAGGTACAATAAGCCCCTGCTCTTCAGCAAGAGGAATAAATTTAGCCGGAGAAATCATTCCCGCTTCTTCGTGCTGCCAACGCAATAGGGCTTCAACCCCCATGACACTGCCATCTCTCGCATCAATTTGCGGCTGATAGAAAATTCTAAATTCTTCCTTCTCTAGTGCTCGACGAAGATCATTCACCAAAGAGAAACGCTCATAGCGCTGACTTCCTTGCTCGTCATGATAAAAGCGTAACTGATTTTTCCCGCTTTCTTTGGCATCAAACATTGCCACGTCAGCATGCTGAATCAGGCTAATTACATCACGCCCATGCTCAGGGAAAAGAGAAATGCCGATACTGACCGTACTAAATATTTCATAACCATCAATAAAGAAAGACTGCCTAAACGCTCTAATAATATGCTGCGCCACCAGTTCGACTTCACGAACTGAACTTCTACCTTCGAGCAGAATAGTAAATTCATCTCCACCTAAACGCGCCAAAACACCATCATTGACGATAACCGTTTGGATACGTTCAGCCGTTTGCTGTAACAGTTCATCCCCCACTAGGTGTCCAAGTGAATCGTTTACATCTTTGAAAGAATCTAAATCACAGAAAAGCACAGCAACAATGCTGTCATCAGCTTCACATCGACGAATTGCACTCTCTACTTTCTCATTGAAGAATAAACGATTTGGAAGCGCAGTTAATGGATCGTGATTCGCCATCCAAATAAGGCGTTTTTCTGCATGCTGACGTTCCGTAAAATCCAAACCTATAGACAATATCTGTGCATCGGCACCTGGAGTATTAAGAACAGAGTGTAACCAAGAAACTTGAAGCATTTGCCCGGTGCTTGAGCGTATCGAAGACTCAATCTGAACTTTCTGTTCTTTTCGTGTAATCAAACTATCTAGAAGTAACTGATGAGCATCGTGCTGTTTAGGATCATGATTCAAATCTAAAAAATGCAGCAGCTTTGCTTCAGATGCTGGTAGCCCTAGTACTTCCTGCCCAAATCGATTTAGCGTAACTATATTCCCGCTGTTATCCAGAGTAAGAATGATGGTTTCAGCCGTATCAAGCAGGCTGGTAACAAAATCCCTTTCTGTTTCCAATTGTACCGAACGTTCAGTGAGATTTTGTGCCCGCTCAAGTAAAGAAATCTCTAGCCTCTCTAATTGATTGGCTAATTCCAAAGTACTTCCTTTTAGTAGATCTAATTCATCTTCGCAGATAACCTTACGCTGAATAGCACCCAAACGCTGACGTATTTCTGAAAAGGCACTACCAGCCAATAAAGGCAATAAAACGGATATCTCAGTGATTATATTTAGTGGCGAACGAATCATCACCAATTGAAACAGAGCCGCTAAAAATAGACCCACACCAGATACCGACAACTGCTGAAAAAGCTCCGCTTTAGCCTCACGGTATTTTTGGGTGTGATCATCAATTAATATCCAATAGGCCGCTCCAGGTTCAGCACCTAAAGGAGATTTAAGAATAACCTGATACTTTCTTGCACTGCTATCAACTTCAAATACGCCACCTTTTGGTGGAATGCTCTTTTCACTGACCAAATTGTTAAGCAGCGTTACATTTTCCGTCTTATCAGTCAGATATTTAAGATCAAGCTTCCATATACGAGCAGCTTTTACTTGGTTTTCTGGCTGAACAGCCAAACCGATATCTCTGCCACTTTGCTTCTTAAAATCAAGAATAATGTCACGCATTTCACGCCCCACTACCATAACCCCGACATTATCCTTTTCAAGACGGACTGGCATAGCAACATAACGCAAACATTCTTTGACACAATAGAAGTAGTTATAAGGCGCTTCTTTAGATAGAACTTGAGATATTACAGAGAAAGGAAGCTTAACCATGACTCCTTGCTTGTGGAGCGCTTGACCATATTGATCATATAGATAAACAGCATCCATTGCGCCATTAAGCATCAATCCAGGGAAATAACGTTCAATAGACTCAATATAGGCGCCGGCAGAAGCCCCATTAGCTTCGACAACGATCGGGATCATCTGCCCCTTTTCCAGCAAACGATCGTAGGAGGAAGAGACTAAACCCTCCAATACCAAAAGGTCTCGCTCTGAAGATTCAAGCTGCTGTTGAGTTGTCTTTTGGGTCAACTGCACATAGGAGTAATAACTATACGCCAGATGCAAAACAGCCAGCACTAGAACAAGGTTAAGAAAAACCTTCCAGCGCAGACTCAAAAAAGACCTTTCCATTGAGCTCTCAATCGACATAGAGATTAAAACCTATAGGTCGCCTGAAGCGTAAGCATATCCCAATCCTCGACCTTCTCCTGATCATTCGGATTTTCTTGAGCAGCTAACCAACCTGTACCTTCAACTTTATGCCACTCAGCACGCAATAACCAATTTTTATTAGGCTTCCACCCCAAGCCCAACGTCCAATCAAAGGCAAATTGAGTATGCGCTGGCTTACCGAACAATGCCGCAGTTCTCGACCCATCACGATCATCTTTATCTAAATAAAGCATATCGCGACGTAAAAATAGCGTCACATCCGAGGTTAAACGGTGATCAAGCTGCAGATAAAAAGATTCAGTCGTACTCTCAGGGATTAACGCATACGCGCCACCTAAACTCCCCCAAGCAATATCCTGTTGGAAATATTCACCTGTCAAACTCCATCTTTTCCAGTTGTATTGCATAGAAAATGCTGTCAAATCAATCTCAACACGACCATCACCTGGCTCACCAGTTAATGGATCAGGATTTTCTGGACCATCAAAATCTAATTTAAACCCACCGACAGTAGCAGCGATTACAAAGCTGTAATCACTTACACTATATTCTGTACGCCACAGATACCCGGAACTGTCGTGAAAAAAACCGTCCCAATTATTGTTCAGATAAGCATATTCCACGTTCAGATCTTTACGCGGCTCTCCTATTACAAGCTCAGACTCTAAAGCGCCATGATCAAACAGATAACGGCCATACAATCTAAAACCATCAGAAGATAACTCTAAGTTTCTTGCTTTATCAAAATACAAAGATTGCGGTAAAACTGCGGATGGACGAGTAAACGCTACGTCTCGGGTCTTATTATAGAAACCAAATGGATTCTTAATTCGACCTACACTGATACCAAAAGACCCACGCCTACCTTCGTAAACTCGATAATCAAGCAAACCATAATCGACAGTGAGATCACCATCATCAACCTCGCCCGCTCTTCGAGACATTAACTGCCCTGTCAGCAATAGGTGATCGGTCAAACGCCAAGAGGCATTTCCGGCAACCTCCCTAAAATCCCAACTTCCGGATTCACTATCAACGTAGAAACTATTATCACTGGTATGAGTATACCCCTGAGTGATAAACCCATTAAATTCCACATCAGGCGCTCCTTGCACTGACGCAGAGACAGAAGCCACTATGGGCAACAGCAACCTATTTAATTGTAATAACTTTAACATTCAGCCCTCCTTGGATCGATGTCATCACATAGCCAATAGCCCCTTTGGTTTGGGATACCCGTTGAAGCATTTCAGCTTCGGAATTGACCGTAATCGGTGATTGCCCTGCACCAGAAAAAACAGTTCGATCCCAGATATTAGATAGCTGATAAGGGAATACACCCAAAGACTGTTTAACAAAAAGCCGATGTTTATCTTGGTAAGGCGGAAGAATAAATACGCGAACAGGCATTCCATCTGGCCAAGTTCGTGTACGCATTGAGAAGATTGACAGCAAATATTGCTTCGACAGACTTTCCAAAGAAACCTCTGAATTGACTATCACCTCAGACAAAACTGTCTTAGGTAGCAACAACAGCAGTAATAAAACCAGAGTTCTGATCATACAATGAAGCCAACCACATCCTATGTGAAACAGCCGAGCATTATACCCTATCGGTATAAGTACCTTATTTGACTGAATATTCGCTTAGTTTAGACCAAACGTACACTCACTGCACAGTAACTGAGGAAAAAATAAGAATAAAGTAGGAATGGCGTCCCATAGGGGGTTCGAACCCCTGTTACCGCCGTGAAAGGGCGGTGTCCTAGACCACTAGACGAATGGGACGCAACAAATTGTAAACTCCGAAGAGTTGGAGCGGGAAACGAGGTTCGAACTCGCGACCCCAACCTTGGCAAGGTTGTGCTCTACCACTGAGCTATTCCCGCATATTCTCTTAAGATAAATAATCTAAAGAAAATGGCGTCCCATAGGGGGTTCGAACCCCTGTTACCGCCGTGAAAGGGCGGTGTCCTAGACCACTAGACGAATGGGACGCAACAAATTGTAAACTCCGAAGAGTTGGAGCGGGAAACGAGGTTCGAACTCGCGACCCCAACCTTGGCAAGGTTGTGCTCTACCACTGAGCTATTCCCGCATATTCTCTTAAGATAAATAATCTAAAGAAAATGGCGTCCCATAGGGGGTTCGAACCCCTGTTACCGCCGTGAAAGGGCGGTGTCCTAGACCACTAGACGAATGGGACGCTGCTGTTCCTCAAAGGGTGTTCCCTTGTGAGGAGGCGCGTATATTAAAGAACTGATTCTGGTGGGTCAACCCTATTTTTAAGAAAAAACTGCAGTTTTTTTGTTATTGAAAAAATATTTAAAACAACGCTCAAAAATTGTACAAAAATCGCCCTAACCTATTGGTTAGAAAGGTGTTATTAAGAACACCACCGAATTAGAAAAACCAAATATAAGCATAATTGCTCAATCAGCATTCAATTCATTGATGCAAACGAATAATGCAACCGAAGAGAAAGAGAAAGCCTAAACAACCAAATAGAAAACTTAAGAAAGGAAACAAACAATCGAGAGAGCGCGAGCTTCAGGCATAAAAAAACCAGCAATAAGCTGGCTGCATTTGGAGCGGGAAACGAGGTTCGAACTCGCGACCCCAACCTTGGCAAGGTTGTGCTCTACCACTGAGCTATTCCCGCATATTCTCTTTGATCAAAACAAGAAAGAGAAATGGCGTCCCATAGGGGGTTCGAACCCCTGTTACCGCCGTGAAAGGGCGGTGTCCTAGACCACTAGACGAATGGGACGCTGTAGTTCCAGATAAGCTCTGAAAGCGGGGCATATGGTATATATACTCTTTCTCCATTACAAGAACTTTTTTGATTTTTTTATCTATAAAATCAGGCGCTTTTTAGATAGTGTAAACTTACTTATATAGTTAGAGCGTTATACAATCTCTAATTTATTAAGAGTTTTGAAAAATCTCTTTTTCACTGACTGTCAGGACCTACATTTATGAGCCCGACCTATATTGGACTTTTAATTCTACTCGGTGTCGCCGTTATGGCAGGGATTGGATTTGCTGTCCAAGATATTGAGAATAAGAAGAGAGAGCGTAACCTGAGGCTCATAACACTCAAAACGGCCATTCGTCGTGCCTCGCATCTATTTGAAGCTTTCCCTCCTATTCTTATTACCACTGAGATCCACTCTTTGCTGGTCAAATACTTAGAGGTGCGTTGGAATGCCGTGGTCGAACTGGATGGATCAGAGTCCAACCGACAACAGCAAGCAGCTTTTCAAGCGATGGTAGGTACAACCCAAGATCCTGTAAGCCACCCTTCCGGTTCGATGACCCTTTTCTCAAATCCAAATGAAGCAGCTAGAGCACTAGGAGTTATTAAAGAGTTTGCTCAGTTTGTAAGTGAGATTAAAAATAAGGGTGAATTGAATGGCGATACTGCCGACCAACTCACTAAAGAAGCCAAACGCATCTACGGCAGAATTGAAGTTGATATTGATCTCATGAGCGCAATTGAAACTGAACAGCAACGAGGGCCCGAAGTGGTCGTACACCATTACCGCAGCTGCTTTAGCAAACTCAATAACTTGAACCGCAATCAAGAACTGGATCGCCAGCTCTACGAAATTCGCACACATTTAACCCAGCTTGCTGAAAAGATCGATATTGCAAACGAGGAAAAGCGTATTGCGAAAGAACAGGAAGAAGATTCAGGTAAGAAATTTAATTTCTAAACCATCTTGGGTTCCGCCTATATAAAGTAAGCCCTAATTTTATAGATTACGCGCTTCATTGCTTGGCAATGCACTCTCCCCCCTATCAGCAACACTTAAAACGCTTTTTATTACATCCATAAAATCAATATTCCGTAAAGTCCTCCACTTCGGTTCTTGGCGAATTCTTTCTTGTTGTATTAAGCTGCCCCAAAAGCTGTTTACAATTCACTATGTATATTGATCACCAAATTGCGCAAAAAATAGTAGACCGATCGATGAAAATCATCGGTCATAACGTCAATGTGATGAACCACCAAGCAATCATCGTTGGTTCTGGTGATCCAGAACGTATTGACCAACTCCATGAAGGCGCTCTGCAAGTTTTAAATGCTAAAGCAGAGATCGATTTTGATTCCGACCAAGCTGAATCCTTAACCGGCGTACAGGGCGGTATCAATATACCTATCACCAATGATGGGCAGATTATCGGTGTTGTTGGGATTACCGGTAATCCCAACGAAGTGCGGAAATACGCCGACCTAGTCGTAATGACTGCAGAACTTGTTTTGGAACAAGCGATGCTCGCTGCACAAGTGCGCTGGGATCGGCGTCTTCAAGAAAGCGTTATCGTGCGTTTAATTGAGGGAGGTTGGCAGAACGATACATTGTTCAACGACCGGGTTGAACGAATGAAAATCGATCTAAACATTCCTCGTGTCGCAATGATCGTCGATTTGAGATCTGCTGAAACTCAAAAAGACATTTCCCTCTCAACCATGCAAGGGATTTTACGTCTATTAGAAAAACGTGATCCTGACACATTACTAGCTATATCAAGCCCAACTCAAATTGTTATTTTGCAAAAAATACTCTTACGCAATGAGCACTGGGATTATCAAAAAAGCCAAGAGCATCAAGAGAAATATCGCCTGCAGCTCGCTAAGCAAACTGATATTAACTTCCATATCAGTCTGGGCCAGTATTTTGAAGGGATAGAAGGTCTAGCTGAATCCTATCAAAGCGCACTCAAAACCCTTGAAGTCGGCAAGCTGAGCCATCCTAAACAACAACTATTCTCAGCTAGAGAGATGTTGTTGGACTTGGTTCTGAAAGACTCATTGGAAAGCTGGAGCGGTCCTCAATTATTAGCGGACTATGAAAAACTAGTGAAGAAAGACAGTAATGGCAGTTTACAAAAAACCCTGCAAGTCTATTTCGCAAATAACACAGACTTTTCACTCACAGCTGAAAGTCTGCATGTTCACCGCAACACTCTACGCTATCGACTTGAGAAAATTAATGAAATCTTAGATATCGATCTTAAAAACCTTCAGGATCTCTTTCGTTTATACATCGCTACCCGCTTAAGTGAATGGGATAACGAGCCGGAATAAATAATATCACCCTTAATTGTGCAATCTGACAAAAACAAAACTACTAAGCCTTTTTAATTTGTTTTTTTGTACGAAGCCGTCGTCCCCACAACTTCGGATAATAATCCTTAAATCATTACTGGTTGTAGCACTTTGCTGTCACCCTGCATTGCTTAAGGATTATCATGAAAATAGTTATTGCTCCAGACTCTTTTAAAGAGAGTCTTTCCGCACAGCAAGTAGCTGAAGCCATAAAACAGGGCTTTAGTCACATTCTGCCACAGGCCGAATATATTCAACTTCCGGTAGCAGATGGTGGCGAAGGGACAACTGCCGCCTTGATTTCTTCCACACGCGGCTCTTTCCATCACACTCAAGTACAAGATCCACTTGGACAAACAGTTACTGCCTCTTGGGGAGTTTTAGGCGATGGTGAAACAGCAGTCATTGAAACAGCTGCAGCTTCAGGCCTAGACCTGATTCCAATGAATCAGCGCAATCCGATGATTACCTCCAGCTACGGTACTGGCGAATTAATTCGTGCAGCATTAGATAAAGGCGTGACCCGGATTATTTTTGGATTAGGTGGTAGTGCGACCAATGACGGAGGCGCTGGTATTCTACGAGCACTGGGTGCAAAACTGCTGGATGCTGCAGGCCACCCTTTAGCTCCCGGTGGTGGTTCATTACATAAATTAGCGGATCTGGATATCAGCCAACTCGATCCACGCTTAAAACAAGTGCAATTTGAAGTCGCTTGTGATGTTGATAACCCATTACTTGGTCCAGAAGGCGCCTCGAGCACCTTTGGCCCGCAGAAAGGCGCCAGTCAAGCGCAGGTATCCCGCCTAGATAAAAACCTAGCGCATTTTGCGCAGTTTTTAACACGCGTCAGCGGCTCTGATGTTACCCAAATACCAGGGACAGGTGCTGCAGGAGGCATAGGCGCAGCGCTATGCGCCCTGTTTAATACCCAATTGAAAAGCGGCATTGAAATCGTCTTGAACGCCGTACAAATAGACCAACATCTTAAATCTGCTGATTTGGTAATTACCGGCGAGGGTAGTATTGATAGCCAAAGTTTACGCGGCAAAACCCCTGTAGGTGTTGCTAAACGCGCTAAGCATTTTAACTGCCCTGTCATTGCACTCGCCGGTTCACTGACACCAGAACAAGCCCCCCTTAAAGCCTGCGGTATTGATGCCATTTTTAGTGTTGTACCTGGTGTTGTCTCTTTACCGGAAGCACTACAGCAAGCAGAAACCAATTTACAGAACTGCGCCAGAAATATCGCAACCGTATGGGCACTCAGCCACAGAAAAGTTTAAAACCTATCACATCCTCAGGGCCGCTCAGCAGCCCTGACCTCTTACAGCGCCATGCTGTACTCTTGCCGGTCTGATATCCAGACCGGCTTTTTTTTGCCCTTAATATAGCCGTCACTACTCTGATATTATTTTTGTACAAATGCACAAAAATCCAGGCCAAATCAGCTACTAATTTTGTACAGCTGCCGAGGCACTCTCTTACCCTTCAACCGATAATGTGTTCATACCTAATAAGGCTACAGGAACACAGATCATGAGAAGAACAAAAATCGTTGCCACTCTTGGCCCAGCCTCTGATTCCCCAGCGGTAATCAGCCAGCTGATTCAATCAGGTGTCGATGTTGTCCGCCTGAATTTCTCCCACGGTACTGTGGCCGACCATAAAGCCCGCGCACAACGTGTACGGGATGCAGCCGCCGCAGCCAATCGCTACGTTGCTATTCTTGGCGATCTGCAGGGTCCGAAAATACGCATTGCCCGCTTTATTGATGGCAAGGTGCTACTTAAAGCAGGTCAAGCTTTTACCCTTAATGCAGAGCTGGATACAGACGCTGGCAACCAACAACAAGTCGGGCTTGATTACAAAGGCTTAGTAGATGACTGCCAAGCCGGAGACATGCTACTCCTAGATGATGGCCGCCTAACTATGCGGGTTGAACATATCAGTGCCCCTGAAATCCATTGCACAGTAGTTCTTGGTGGCTACCTATCTAATAACAAAGGCATTAATCGCCAAGGCGGCGGATTATCAGCAGCCGCGCTAACAGATAAAGATAAAGCCGATATTTTATCTGCCGCGGAGATCGGTGTGGATTACCTAGCCGTATCTTTCCCTCGCGATGCCGCCGATATGCAGGAAGCTCGCGCTCTACTCACTCCGACAGGCAGTAGTGCAGGTTTAATAGCCAAGATTGAACGTGCGGAAACGGTCAGCAATCCAGAAGTACTAGACCAAATTATCGAAGCCTCTGATGGCGTTATGGTTGCGCGTGGCGATCTAGGGGTCGAAATTGGTGATGCCGAACTCATCGGCGTGCAAAAACAGATCATCCAACGGGCGCGACAATTAAACCGTGTCGTGATAACGGCAACCCAGATGATGGAATCGATGATCACGAATCCGATGCCAACCCGTGCCGAAGTGTTTGATGTCGCCAACGCGGTTCTGGATGGTACTGATGCAGTCATGCTCTCGGCTGAAACAGCCGCAGGTGATTATCCGATCGAAACCGTACAAGCCATGGTACGCGTCATAGAGGGGGCAGAAACTCAGCCGCAAACCCGCACATCCGGACATCGCATGCATCAATCATTCTCTAATATTGATGAAACCATCGGGCTAGCTGCCATGTATGCCGCCAACCACCTATCAGGCGTTAAAGCCATTATCGCTATGACCGAGACAGGTGCAACCCCGTTATTGATGTCTCGCATCCGTTCAGGGTTACCCATTTTTGCCCTAAGCCCTAATCAGGAAACCTTGCATCGTACGGCTATCTTCCGTGGTGTCGTGCCTCTTTATTTTGAAGCCTCTTCCATCTCTCACGAACAGATTAACCAGTCTGCAGTAAACAGTTTAATCGACGCGAAAATCGTCACCGAAGGTGATTTGGTCATGATCAGCAAAGGGGATTATCTCAATGTTCACGGTGGAACCAACACACTAAAAATTGTTCGTGTTGGCAGTGATATCAAATAAGAAATTGAACAGGAGGAGATGTCATGGAATCAACTAATACCTATGAACCCGCTGCTTGGCCAAGAGATTTTGACTTTCGAATAGAAGTGTCCGAGCAGCAAGAATTGCTAGAGATACCGCATCCCCCTGCGAATGAAGCCGAAGGTACAAGTCATGAGCAAGATTAAACAGATCATCGGGCGCGAAGTCCTAGATTCACGTGGTAATCCAACGGTTGAAGCGGATGTCATTCTGGAATCAGGCGTTTTCGCCTCTGCTTGCGCTCCCTCAGGTGCATCCACCGGCTCCCGGGAAGCTCTAGAGCTACGGGACGGCGATAAACAACGCTACCAGGGGAAAGGCGTTTTAAAAGCGGTTGCCCATGTAAACAGATCCATCAACCAAGCTCTACGAGGCCTAGATTGTTTAGACCAGCAACAGCTAGATCAATGCTTGATCAAGCTGGACGGTACTGAAAACAAAGCCAACCTAGGTGCCAATGCAACCTTAGCGGTATCTTTAGCAGCCGCTAAAGCGGCTGCTATAGAAAAGCAAATACCTCTGTATGCCCACATTGCAGACATAAATGGCACACCCGGTGAATACCTAATGCCGGTACCAATGATGAATATTCTTAACGGCGGTGAGCATGCCGACAATAATGTGGATATTCAGGAATTTATGGTACAGCCCCTGAATTTCAGCAGCTTTTCTGAAGCGTTGCGCTGTGGCACAGAGGTTTTCCATAGTTTGAAAACAGTGCTGCAACAGCAAGGCTTAAACACCGCAGTAGGTGATGAAGGAGGCTTTGCTCCAAATTTAGGTAGCAATGAGCAGGCGTTAATCATTATTCAGAAAGCGGTTGAACAGGCTGGGTATGAGCTAGGTACTGATATTAGTCTGGCGTTAGATTGCGCCGCCTCCGAATTTTACCAAGACAACCTCTATCAACTCAGTGGCGAGAATAAACAATTTAGTGCCAGTGAGTTCGGCAACTATCTAGCTGAACTGGCTTCTAAATACCCAATTCGCTCAATCGAAGATGGCATGGACGAATCTGACTGGCACGGCTGGTCAGAACTTACACAAAAGCTGGGCGATAAAATCCAATTGGTCGGCGATGATCTGTTTGTGACCAACAGCAAAATTCTACAACAAGGAATAGAACAGAATATTGCTAACTCAATACTGATCAAATTCAACCAAATCGGCACCCTATCTGAAACACTTGACGCTATTCGCCTAGCCAAAGCCGCGGGTTATAGCGTCGTAATTTCCCACCGTTCAGGTGAAACCGAAGACACCACCATTGCGGATTTAGCCGTTGGCACTGCTGCGGACCAGATAAAAACCGGGTCTTTGTGTCGCTCTGATCGTGTCGCGAAATATAACCGTCTATTACGTATCGAAGCGGAGTTAGGAGAGCAAGCTCCCTACCCTGGCAGCCAAATTTTTAAATGAAGCAACACCTTTAACTACACCTTGTAAAAACCCATGCGAATAAGTCGATATCCGCATTACTACTATAAAAATAGAAACTGGAGTTACTTATGAAAACCATGAGAAAAACCATTCTGAGTACAGCGATTGTTGCAGCTACTGTATCAATGTCTTCCACAGTATCAGCCGAAGGCAGAGTACTGCTGAAAACCCCGATTGCTTTTGCAACTAACTTACCGGCATTAGGCTCGCCAATTGTTGAGGTTGCAGAGCGCCTAAACAAAATTAGTGGTGGCAACATCAAGATGAAGGTGTATGAGCCAGGTAAACTTGTTGCTCCACCAGAAATCCTTGATGCCGTATCTACAGGTAAGATTAATTCAGGTTATGCAACAGCTGGTTATTGGCAAGGTAAGATCCCAGCATCCGCATTGTTTTCAGCGGTACCATTTGGTCCTGAAGCGGGTGAATACTTAGCTTGGTTGTACTATGGCAATGGCCGTAAGTTATGGCAGGAAATGTACGACTCTCATGGCTATAACGTACACAACGTTCCTTGCGCGATCAACCCACCAGAAACCTCTGGCTGGTTCTCTAAACCAATCGAAAAGCCAGAAGACCTTAAAGGCATCAATATGCGCTTCTTTGGTCTAGGCGCTAAAGTCATGGAAAAAATGGGCGTGGGTACCGTGCAGCTACCTGGCGGTGAAATTTTTGGAGCCTTGGAAAAAGGTGCAATCGATGCCACGGAGTTTTCTCTACCACAGATCGATCAACGCTTAGGTTTCCATAAGATCGTTAAATATAACTATTTCCCAGGATGGCACCAGCAAGCAACCCTGCATGAGCTGCTAATTAATAAAGATACTTGGAACAAGATGTCAGCGACACAACAGGAAATCATCGAAACTACATGCAAAGCATCGATCACGGAATCTTTGGCCGAAGGTGAAGCTAGCCAGTTTGAAATACTCGCTAAGTCCGCGGAAAAAGGCGTTGAGCTACGTTATTGGAACGACACTATGCTGACTGCTTTCAAATCATCTTGGGACGAAGTAGTTGTTGAGCAAAGCGAGAACGCTTTCTTCAAGAAAGTATGGGATGACATGAGTCAGTTCCGCGGTGGTTATGATTTATGGGAATCCTTAGCTTACCTCCCACGTAGTAAGCCTCAAAACTAAACATAAAATATGCCTGATTCACACCGAGTCAGGTCTATGTCATACCTGTTCAGAACGGTTATCCAACCGTTCTGAACACCTCTTTCTCTATCAGAATTTCCAAGGGTGGGTCCCGTGAATAATCTGTCTTCCTCTCATCAAGAGCAGGTTGCATTTGCTGATGCAATCGATCTGTTCATACGTAGGACTGGGATGCTTATCGCATCGGTATATGTCGTATTAGTAGGGGTGATCATCACCCAGGTGGTTCTGCGTAAAGGTTTTGCTAGTGGTTTAATCGCCTTAGAAGAGTTGCAATGGCATTTGTATGCCGTAGGTGTCATGTTTGGTTTAGCTTATGCGCAAGTCAATAACGCCCATATCCGTGTTGATCTCTTCTATGGCAAATTCAGCCTACGCACTAAAGCATGGGTCGAAATTTTTGGCATGCTATTTCTGGTTTTCCCTTTTATTGCCGTTGTCTTTATCCACAGCCTGGAATTTGTTCATTCTGCCTGGGTCATCAATGAACATTCCGACGCGCCTTCGGGACTTCCATACCGCTGGCTGATTAAGGCAGTCATACCTGCCAGCTTCGGCCTGTTATTTATGGCCTGTGTGTCGCGGTTTATTCGAGATATCTGCTTTTTGTTACGAGGTAAGCACTGATGGAAATCAATGAGATTCTTGTCATTGCGATGTTTCTATCATTCATCGCACTACTTTTTACCGGCATCCCCGTTGCCTATGTACTGGGTGGTATTGGCGTTATTTTTGCCCTAGTAGGCTACCTATCTGATATCTACTTAGGCACGTTAACTGGGTTAGATTTCACCACCTTAGGACTTGTGGTTAACCGCTTGTTTAAGATCATGGATAACTGGATTCTGGTCGCCCTACCGATGTTCATTTTTATGGGCAATATGCTAGATAAATCCGGTGTAGCAGAGCAGCTGATGGAATCCCTACAGGAACTGTTCGGAAAAGTACGCGGTGGTCTAGCGATCACAGTCACAGTGATCGGTATTATCCTAGCGGCCTCCACTGGTATTATAGGTGCGTCAGTCGTTCTACTCGCTATGATGTCACTACCTTCTATGCAAAAACAGGGCTACTCACTGCCTCTTGCATTGGGCACAATCGCCAGTGCCGGTACTTTAGGTATTTTAATACCGCCAAGTATTATGCTGGTGATCATGGCCGACCAATTAGGTTTGTCTGTAGGCGATCTGTTTATGGGTGCGGTCTTCCCAGGTCTAATTTTGGGCGGTTTGTATATCGCCTATATCCTGATCACAGGCTTTATTAATCCTGAAGCGGCCCCAGTCCCTAAGGATGTCCAGCCTGTTACTATGAATACGGTAATCAAGGTATTAAAAGCAATCACCCCAACAGTACTACTTATCTTTGTTGTTTTGGGTTCCATATTCGCTGGTATAGCAACGCCGACAGAGGCCGCAGGTGTAGGTGCCTTCGGTGCTACGCTGCTTGCAATATACAATCGCAAATATAACTTCAAAGTATTAAAGGAAGTTTTACACGGTACTTACAACACCACTGCTTATATCTTTGCCATCTTTATTGGTGCAACCTGTTTTGCCCTGGTATTACGAGAGTTGGGCGGTGATGAACTGATCGAAAGTTTCCTAACCGGCTTACCTTTCGGTGATTACGGTATAGTCGCGTTTATTCTGCTGATTATATTCCTGCTGGGCTTCTTCCTAGATTGGATAGAAATCACGCTGATTATTCTGCCTCTATTAGCGCCAGTCATCTCAGCTTTGGGATTAGATATCAATGGCTACGGAGTTGTGGATAACCCAGAACTAGTCTGGTTTGTAATGCTGGTTGCTATGGCCCTGCAAACATCATTCCTCACCCCACCGGTTGGATTTGCCCTGTTCTACTTAAAAGGTGTTTGCCCACCAGAAGTAAAACTAACGCAAATTTACCGTGGCGTTATTCCTTTCATCCTACTGCAATTAGCTGCACTAGTGATGCTCGTCTTCTGGCCTCAATTGGTCACCTGGCTACCCGCCTTTGCTTATGGCTAATAAGATTTAGATATCAGATACCTACAAAACTCCTCTTTATGAGGAGTTTTTTCTTTCGCAATATAGATAAACACCTATGCGCCTATCTGTAATCCCTAATTTTGAGGTTAAACCAATACTGGCATCCTTAACCTCAAGTTAGTTAGTAAAGGTTAATTCTTTCAAGGCACTCCCCTTCGCTTTGATTGCGTAACTGATTACTTACTCAGGAAGATCCTTTACAGGAGATAGGTAAATTGAAATCACAAATAGCGATAGTCACAGGTATTTTATTAAGCTTAAACGCAGCAGCTGATGAAGAATGGATCTTCGGTATCGGAGCTGGCGTTACAAGTTATGAGAGTGCATATAAAGGTGTAGGCACTGAAACTACTGTATTCCCGAGCTTTTACGCACAGAAAGGTAACTTTTTGTTAGCAGGAAACAAAGCTCAATACACTCTTTACGGTAATAGTAAATTCCAAGTCAATCTATTGGGCCAATACCGTTTCGAAGGCTATGAAGCTGACGATTCCTATATGCTCAACGGCATGGAAGAGCGTGATGGCGCAATTGAAGCTGGTGTCAGTGCATCGTTCGATACACACTACGGCATATTGTCAGCCTCTTTTGTGACAGATATCTCTGATACCCACGAAGGGCATGAAATATCTGTTGGCTGGACTAAACCTTATCAGCTTAATTCCAAGTGGGTGCTAAAACCCTCAATGGAACTAAGCTGGCGCAGTGACGACCTGAACAATTACTACTACGGCGTAAAATCAAACGAAGCCACCGCTCAGCGCGCTGTGTACAAAGCAGATAGCAGTACGACCTACCGCGCGGGGGTTGATGCTTTTTATATTGTGGATAAACAACAAACCATCCAGATGGGTATAGGGGTTAAAGGTTGGGGCAGCGAGATCGAGGATAGCCCTATTATTGATCGCAACAACAGCCCAGAGGTAAAAGCCGCTTACACTTTCCGTTTCTAGTCGATCTAGTTGGAGGTTACGGCAGATAAATAACAGGCCACTTTTATATTGCCGTGACCTCAACTCTATATTTCAACTACCCCGTACCTATCCCTCTTATCCGTAGTTTTTCGCCCTGAATTTCGTAAAGAAACTAGGCTAATAGCGCGAGAAAAAAGCAATTTTAGCTGCTAAACCTGTTTTGCATTCCACATATTGACTCCCCTGCGCCCTTCCCTCATGGTGCGCCCTTTTTTTAAAATGTGGAGCCCTAGGCTTAACTATGAACGCAGTGATTATTGCAGTGCTAACCATGTTGGTGCTGAGCCTTTTTAGAACCCATGTGGTTATTGCTCTTTTGATTGGCGCGCTTGTCGGCGGCTTGTCAGGAGGATTGAGTCTAGATGCGACAATCAATGCTTTTAATGCTGGGATTGGCGGCGGTGCAAGCGTTGCCTTGAGCTATGCATTACTTGGTGGCTTTGCAGTCGCAATTGCACAATCAGGCCTACCACACTTGTTAGCGAATAAAGCAATAACAGTGATTGGCCAAGATCCTACGCCAGCACGCGTCAACAAGATCAAAACACTGCTACTCCTAATCATCTTAGCAGTAGCCATTTCGTCACAAAACTTAATCCCGATCCACATTGCGTTCATTCCCCTACTGATACCACCTTTGCTTTTGGCGATGAGCAAACTTAAATTGGATCGACGCTTAATTGCCTGCGTACTGACCTTTGGCCTAGTCACCCCTTACATGCTTTTACCGGTAGGGTTTGGCGGAATATTCCTTAACGAAATTCTACTTAAACATATCGGTCAAGGCGGACTCGATACAACAGGCATATCTGTGATTCAAGCGATGAGCATACCTGCTGCAGGGATGTTGTGTGGATTATTGATCGCTGTGTTCATCAGCTATCGTGGTAAACGTCGATATGATCAATCAAAGATCAAAACTGTCGAAAACAGCGTAAATGACTTTAATTCTAAGAGCATTTTCGTCGCACTCTTAGCAATCGGTGTAGCCTTCGTAACACAGCTAGTTACCAACTCCATGATCATGGGAGCTATGCTTGGCTTTATCCTATTTACTGTTACTGGCGTGATCCGCTGGAAAGAATCTGACGGCGTATTGACTGATGGCATGAAGATGATGGCAACCATTGGCTTTATCATGATTGCCGCATCAGGTTTTGCTGAGGTGCTTAAAGAAACCGGTGATATCGCTGCGCTAGTGACTAGTTCAGTGGACGTTATTGGCCAAAATAAACCAATAGCGGCCTTCTTGATGTTATTGGTGGGTTTGCTAATTACTATGGGCATCGGCTCATCGTTCTCAACTATCCCAATTATTGCAGCGATCTACGTGCCATTAGCTATTCAGCTAGGATTTAGCCCTTTAGCTATCGTTGCTCTAGTCGGCACAGCTGCAGCTTTAGGTGATGCGGGCTCCCCTGCGTCTGACTCAACCCTAGGCCCAACATCAGGATTAAACGTCGATGGCCAACACAATCATATCTGGGATACGGTCGTACCGACATTCCTACACTACAACCTGCCTCTACTCGCCTTTGGTTGGTTTGCAGCAGTAACGTTATAAAAGCACAGAACAGACAGGCCTTAGCTTATAGTAAGGCCTGTATCCTGCCTCCGAGAGCACTGCTTCGATCTATATGCACTCTTTAGCAAAGATAAAAAATAACCCTTAAGAACTAAGACTAAGGATCTATTAAAATTACTTTATTAGCCGAACAACTAGGCGCATAATCCGCGCCAAATCTTTATAACGCCCCTCAGGGTTCGAGACATTAGCATGTTGCAGAAAGGCCGAATTTCCTCTCGATCGATTATCAATACAGTCATCGCGTACAGCATAACCGGCTTTATTCTATGCCTTGCTTATACACAGACCAGCCATGAAGCTGATTTTTTAGCCAACTACCGTCTAGTATTAACGCTTATACTCATCCCAATTATAATAAAGTTCTTGATCCAACTGATCGCAGCCCCCCTCTCAGGAGTCATTGATTTCTTTCGAGACAAACCCGTTTTAAGCCAAGAACCCTCTGTGAGTGTATTAATTCCAGCATGGAATGAAGAGGTTGGTATTATAAACACCCTACGATCTGCGTTAGCTGCCGACTATAACAACTATGAAGTGATCGTCATCAATGATGGATCAACTGATAAAACCCACCAGCTCCTGAGTGAATTCATTGCACAGTTCAATCCCAACAACCCAATAAAACTACGTTACTTTGCACTAGAGAACGGGGGAAAAGCCAAAGCGCTTAATCATGCACTACAGTATGCGAAAGGAGAGATCGTAATCACTATCGACGCTGACAGCCTAATGCACCCCAAGGCTATTCGGAACATGGTGAAGAAATTTTCATCCGATAAGGTAGCTGCTGTTGCTGGCAACGTAGCCATCGGTAATGGCCATGCAGGGCTCGGGATTATCCAACAACTCGAATATCTCTGCGGCTTCTTTATGAAAAGAGCTGATTCTGTTTTCAATGCGGTTTACATTATTGGCGGAGCCGCTGCAGCGTATCGCCGATCCGTACTTATTGAAGCAGGTGGATTTGATCACAATGTCATTACTGAAGACATTGAAATATCTACCCGTATACTAGGCATGGGTTATCACTGCCGTTACGCACCTGACGCCATCATTTATACGGAAGGCCCTTCGGATCTAAAGAGCCTTTGCAATCAGCGTTTGCGCTGGAAGTATGGGCGTTTTCAAACCTTTATCAAACATCGTCAACTGTTTTTTAATAGTTCGAAAACCAATAACTATTATCTGTCCTGGTTGCTTTTGCCAACTGCGCTTTATGCAGAGTTTCTATTACTACTAGAGCTTCCCTTGCTAACCCTATTTTTCACCTACATTGTTTACACTGGTGACTATATCACCCTAAGTATTTGTATATTACTAATCTCGGCGCTTGTTAGTTTCCAGACTTCGTATGATTCCCAGCCACGCTTCCATGTGCGGATGCTCTATTACGCTCCCATCGCTTGGCTAATATGGTATGTCGTCGATGCGGTCGAGTTCCAAGCACTCATCAGAAGCTTAAAGCGACTAAAACGCAAAGAAGGTCTTCAATGGCAATCATGGAATAGAACAGGGTTAGCGAATCGATCACCTGCCGAGCCAGAGAAGCCGATGCTATAACGAAAAGACTCTACTCATTCGACTCCTAAATGGAGTCTACATTGGCCATCGTTCAGCTCTTTAAAACAAGGCTCTCAAATAAAGAAAAGAATTAACAAAAACCGACAACCTCAACGTTGACTAACAATTGCCAACCAAGGCTGTTGGGCACAAGGTAAACCTTCTGGGCGATAATAATGATCAAGAATACGAAAACCTGTATCCTCTAGATATTGAGCAGTAACCTCTAACTCCATATAGTGACCAAAACGCTCACCATTCCACCCTTCCGCCGCTCCTCTTGGGTTTGAAGTAAATAAGATCCCATTTGGTTTCAACGCAATATAGCATTTAGACAAAACCTCACCGAGCATCTGACTGGGGACGTGGAACATAGAAGCATTAGCAAAAATTCCATCAAAGCACTCTTCCCCTAAATCGAGATGACAAAACGACTGATTCAGCACAGGGCAACCACTATGTAATCGGGCCATCTCACAGAAAGTCTTACTTCCATCGAGCCCAGTAGGAAAATGACCTAAGGCTTTAAAAGAAAGAAGATCGCGGCCAGGCCCACAACCGAAATCTAAAATATCCAGCCCTTTTCGTTGCGGCAATGCACTTAATAAAGCATCAATATTCTGGCTAACATCATGATCACGAGTACCTTGCCAAAAAGACGCTGCATTCGATTCATAATGCCCTAGAGTCACGCGTTCGATTTCACTTAAACTTTCTTTGCTATAGCGATTGCCCATATAGAAATTCACACAAATGATTTTTTAAAATTGTCTTTTAAAATAATGAGATTAACTTACTCAGCACTCTATCTTAGCCCGCTTCAAATGAATCAATGCAAAATCAAATGAACCAGACATAACAAGATTGGCTTGTTCAGCCACAGACAGGATGCCATAAACGTTAAGTTTGTGGCATACACCATCAAACACCAATACCTCATAGAGAGTTTGGTAAGACCCCAAAATTCTAGACACTTTCTAGTTTCTAAAAAACTGCCTTTCAGCTTCCGCTGGTGACAGCCCATCATTAGTACCATGATTTCTTCGAGGGTTATAGAAACCTTCTATGTAATCAAATATCTCAGCTCTAGCCTCATCGCGTGTTCTGTAAATCTTCCGTTGAACTCGATCCTTTTTGAGTAACGAAAAAAACGACTCCGCAACAGCATTGTCATGGCAATTACCACGACGACTCATACTGGCTTCCAGATTATGATCCTTAAGGAACCTACGCCAGTCACCTGAGGTATATTGAACCCCTTGATCTGAATGAACAAGAACCTTTGTTGTTGGTCTTCGACCCCAAATAGCCATCAGTAACGCATCGATAACGAGGTCTGTTTTGGGTGAGCTTTTCATCGTCCAACCGATGACTTTACGTGAGAACAGATCAATCACTACCGTGAGATATAACCAACCTTCGTAGGTTCTAATGTATGTGAAATCAGTTACCCACACTTGATCAGGCTGAGTGACCTCGAATGCTCGATTAAGGATATTTTCGGCAGCAGGGTGTCGTTTTCCTCCTTTGAAACTAGGGTGACGGCGATAACCACGGACAGCCGACAAACCTTCGCTACGCATAATACGATGCACTCTGTTCTTTCCGCATAGCTCACCATCTCGTTTTAAATCGATAGTGATATTGCGGTAACCATACACACAGCCGCTTTCAAGCCAAAACTGTTTAATCTTTACTGCTAAGCGTTGGTCTTCGCGTGCTCGAGGGCTAAAAGGTTGCTTCAACCATGCGTAAAAGCCGCTGCGATGGACAGCCAATACACGACACATGACGGCTACACGAAATTTCTTGAGTCGCGACTTTATGAACGTGTACTTTTCTTTGACTCCCCTGCGAAGTACACCGCGGCTTCCTTTAAAATGTCACGCTCTTCAGTGACGCGGCGTAATTCAGCTTTGAGTTTTTTGATCTCAGCGGACTGGGCATCATCCGCTTGTCGGCAGCTATCGGGCTGGCTGTATTTTTGCACCCAAGCGTAAAGGCTTTTATAAGTTACACCGAGTCGCTCAGCGACATCAGTAATCGTATAGCCCTTATCCGTGACCTGCTTAACCGCTTGGATTTTGAATTCTTCTGGGTAACGTTTTCCGCGCATCGTACACCTCATTATTTTCGTCGATTATATATCTATGAGGTGTCTAGAGAACTGGGGGCTTACCAGACCTTCTTGAATAATTGAATTATGAAAGCTGAGAAAGAATACCAACCAATGAGATCATGTCCTCAATTGTTACAGCACCGAAAGCTATCAAGAAATACACAAGGCACTGATTTTTTTGTAGGAGACATTCATGGAGAATTTGATCAATTGATGAAAAGGCTCTCCATGGTAGGTTTCAATAGAGATTGCGACAGGTTAATTGCGACCGGTGATTTAATTGATCGCGGACCCGATTCTATTAAATGTTTAGAACTTTTAAGGAAACCATGGTTCTATAGTGTGCTCGGTAATCACGAGGCGATTTTTCTTAAAAGAGATACTGACCCTAACTGCCGGAGGTTGCATCAACAAAACGGTGGCTCATGGGCTAATTCGCTAACAAACAAAGAAAGAGAGCACTACCAACAATTGATTCAAGAACATATGAGCCTAGCAATTACAGTTGTAACAAAACATTTAAATGTTGGAGTCATACATGCGATGGCCCCAGATGATTGGCAGGAATTAGAAAAACCTATTGATGATTGGATACCATTCCTGTGGTCTACACAGAAGTACTCAGAATCTCAAAGAAAAAGTTCTCAGACCATCTCTAACATTGAATTTGTAATAAGCGGACACGTAGGCTGTAGCTATGTAGAAAGAGGAACTAATCAAGTCTGGATCGATACCCTACTTGGAAGCGGAAAACTCACTCTGGCACCGATCTCACAATTGCTATCTGCATAGAAATGCGCAGTTGTTATTCAAAGTAACTTATTGCTCAATCTTAAATTTTATCTTTACCAATTAGATACAAACCTAGAATAAGGGTTGTAAAACCTAATAGGAGAGATATCACTCCAACAATTTGCAGCTCACTCATAGAACGCCCTAACTTAATACTGAATAAGAAATGAATTAATGTTTAGATGAATTAGTCTCGACCTAATCTGACATATCTTCTTGAGAAAGAGAGAGTTACCCGTTTTGATAAAGGTGCTGAAATCTTAAATCAAAACAAAGGTAACTCTCATGTTGCATACTAGCAATCCCATCATTAAACACAAAGCAGGCTTACTCAACCTTGCGGAAGAACTTGGAAACGTCTCAAAAGCCTGCAAAGTAATGGGTGTCTCCCGTGATACGTTTTATCGCTATCAGGAACTTGTTGAGGAAGGCGGTGTTGATTCACTGATCAACCGATCTCGCAGAACGCCCAATGTCAAAAACCGTGTAGATGAGCAGATTGAGAACGCCGTCATTGAACACGCGATAGCTTTCCCCGCTCATGGCCAAGCCCGAACCAGTAACGAACTGCGTAAAGCTGGCGTGTTTGTATCGGGCAGTGGTGTTCGTTCCATCTGGCTACGTCATAACTTAGAAAACTTTAAAAAGCGCCTTTCGGCTCTGGAAGCAAAGGTTGCGAGTGAAGGTATCATTCTGACGGATGACCAAGTGGCTGCGCTTGAGAAGAAGAAACAAGATGACGAAGCCTGCGGTGAAATAGAAACGCATCATCCTGGCTATCTGGGTTCTCAGGACACGTTCTACGTGGGTAATCTAAAAGGGGTTGGCAGGATATATCAGCAAACCTTTGTTGATACGTACAGCAAGGTAGCGTTCGCTAAGCTCTACACGACGAAAACCCCAATTACCTCAGCCGATGTATTGAATGATCGTGTATTACCATTCTTTGAGGCTCAGGAGCTGCCTATGCTGCGTATCCTGACTGATCGAGGCACGGAATACTGTGGCAAGGTTGAGCAGCACGATTACCAGCTATATCTCGCCATCAACGATATTGATCACACGAAAACCAAAGCGAGACACCCACAGACTAACGGTATCTGTGAGCGCTTCCATAAAACGATATTGAACGAGTTTTATCAGGTTACGTTCCGTAAAAAGCTCTATGCTTCACTGGAAGAACTGCAAAAAGATCTGGACGAATGGCTGGATTATTACAACAATGAACGAACTCATCAGGGGAAAATGTGCTGTGGCAGAACGCCACTGGAAACATTGCTTGATGGAAAACAGATTTGGGCTGAAAAGAATTTAGCCCAAATCTAATCTGACAGTAGCACTGGAAAGAACGGGTAACTGTCAGATCAGGTCTGAGCTAGTACAGTTTAGAAGTCATGAAGCTGATCATATCACCTCTAATCAACAGGCCACATATACTATGTCACTACACAACAAGGTCAGCAATCTTCTTAAATCATCTAAGCAAGAAACTAATTGTCGGCTCTACCCCGCGGGATAGTAAATTCTGCCATCTTGACCCATGTTTAAATAATCTCGATGTTTTCACTACTTTAAGGATACAGACATGCCTAAAGTCTTCTTCAAGTGTTGAAGTCAATCGATCGTAATAACTGGTCTGCTAAACTAAATAAAAAGCACCTACCCGCTAAGCAAAGCTTTTACTTAGATAACCCACCTCGATCCAACCACATCTGATAGATTTCCGGAGTCCATTTACTCTGAAAATAAGCAATAGCTGCGTCCTGCTCTTTGTCGCCGAGTACATCTCCAAACCCAGGCATAGTTCCACCGAATTTAGCTCCTCCTTCTTGGACAGTTGCTTTTAAGCCTTTTAGCGGATGATGCCATGCATGAGCCGAACCATTTAGAGGTGGAGGTGGATATTTGCCATTAGGAAGAGTTTTTCTCCATTCTTTAGTCCCTTGCGCCCCTGCGCCGTGGCAAGCGGCACAATTATTCAGAAATACATCTTTTCCAAGATCTACCTGAGATTGGGTATACCAACGACCATCAACCTTAGGTTCAGATTCAAAACACCCTGTAATTCCAACTACCAAAGTCAGAACAATTCCTGTTCGTATAATCATTTTTCTAATTCTGCCTTCACCTTCAAGTACTCTTCTTCAGAAATCTCACCGTTTGCATAACGCTCATTAAGGTTCTCTATAGCTGTAGAAACTTGATTACTTCTGCCAAATATTGCTTTCCCTATCAACATAATCACTACAACAATAATCAATAGCCAAATTATCATCCCTAATCCATGCCATCCTGAAGAAAACATCCCATCTGCATGCCACATGATCAGCCTCCTGCTTAATAGTTAGCGTATTCTGAGAAAACTCCGACCTCGCCTTCAGAGTCGACGGAGTAAACTTTGAAAGCATGTTTTGGTGCTCCCGGCATATCCATGCCTGGACTACCTGAAACCATCCCAGGGACCGTTAGAAGCTTTATATCTTCATTTGATAATGCTTTTTTAATAGCCTGTGCAGGTACATGCCCTTCAATCACCTTACCGTTGATTTTAGCTGTATGGCATGAATACCCCTGTTTGGGTACTCCCAACTGCTCTTTCAAAGGAGTCACATCAGCAACCACATGGTCTCTAACTACAAAGTTATGTTCCTTCAAGTGAGTTATCCAGGTTTTACAACAACCACAACTTTCACTGCGATATACATCAATTTCGTGTTGAGTATTGATTCGCCCTTCCAACCAATACGGATCCCCTGAATATGCCGGGAAAGCGACTGTCACTAAACATAGAGCAACAACTCTTTTTATTTTCACAATTGCATCAACCATTACTGTAAAACCTCTCCACGTCCTTCATGACATAACTCTTCTAAAATCGGGCAATCATGGTCCGCATTACCTGGACATGATTTTGACATTTTCATTAAAGCTGACTTGATATCTTCTAGATGTTTAATCTGGCTCTTAACACGATCCAAATTATGCTGCACTTTCTCTTTTACAGCGGCAGAAGAACGGTCAGGGTCATGCTGAAGATCAAGAAGCTGCTTGCACTCATCAAGCGAGAATCCAAGCCCTCTGGCACGTTTAATAAAACCAAGAGTTTCTAACTGATCTTCAGTGTAAAAGCGATAGCCATTGTCAGACCGTCTAGCCTTAGGAATTATTCCTTTTTCTTCATAAAAACGGATTGTTTTACTGGTCAAACCAGTGAACTTAGCTGCTTGTGAGATATTCATTTTGATATTCCCTGCATAATTAACATGCACCCATAGCTGAAGCTTATGGGTATTATCTTGAATAAGCAGGAAGCATTACGCCCCCGATGATTAGCTCATCAGGAACTGAGGGGGTCTATCTTTCTGAGTAATATAAAGCGACGCTAAAGAGGCTCTATATATTGGTTCGCTGAAGGAGAGGTGAGCTATCTCTATAGCTGTAAGGCTAGAAATAGCAGAACATAAATGCCCGCCACACGAGCTTTCTAGCTCACAACCTGGCTGACCGGCACAATCGATGGCCGTATGCTTATCACCATCCATCTCCACCATAGAATGCATATCCGAAGACATATGTTCCATTGGCAAAGCTGCGGCCACACTCATCTGCGTTGTGCCAAACAACGTCATCAGAAGTGCAAAAATGGTAAAAAGCCATTTTATATTCATATTTCTAATATAGCTCCACGCTCCCCACTATGACAATAGCAGTTAGAAATAGTTTTTTTATTTTTCCGTTTTTATTGACCTTGCTCTAACTGGAAGGCTTAAGCTGAATTAAAACGTAAGGGAAATACACTCATGTCATCAGCCACTGAAGAGAAGCGATACATCAAATTTTCACATGTAGGAGACCGTGAAACATTAACCGAAGAGCTCTTCCAACAGGATGGTGTGATCGGGTTGCTTATGGCAGAGGACTGGTTAGAAGTTTCGTACGATGCAACAAAAATTCAGTGGTTAGGAATAGAACAGATAATAACTAACAACCAGTTTGTACTTAAATCCGGTTTGTTGAGCAAATGGAAACGAAGCTGGTACCAATATTCTGATGAAAATGTCAGAGACAATTTTGGCCATAGAGCCCATTGCTGTAACAAACCGCCCAAATAGACCTGACACAGAAGCGCGGGAAAGAACAATGAAATATCATATCCACAAGAGCTGGTATTACTTATTGTTAGTAGCTTTAGTGTCTTGGAGTAGCATTTCTTTCACTCACATACACTCCGACTCAAAATACTTCGAAAAAATCACTGTTACTGATTGCCACGATATATCTGAAAGAAATTTAGCCAGTTTCGATTTCAGCCATTGCACCTCTTCAATTACTGCAATACTTCCGCCGCAAGATTCTTTAACGCAACTGAACTCGGTATTTCATTACGATGAAATTGATGACGATTATCAATTTCATCCTTATGTACGCAAAAAGAAACCACCTCGTTTTCCCATCACTCAAAATCAACAAGCTAACTCAGCATAAGCTGAAGTGGAGTACTGAACTGGTCGGGTTTCACCCTCCGCCACTGTCACAATATTTTTACGCGGGCGATCAGTTCCTTTTTAAATCGAGGTTCACATGAATAAGTTAATAACAACCACACTGCTATCAGCATTTGTTATGGCCCCTGAAGTGTTTGCGGGGGTAAATAAACACGAATCCCACCAGATGTCCCATCACCACGAAATGATGGATAAACATCACATTAGCATTGGGCAAAAAGGTAATCGCTCCGAAGTAACTAAAACCTTAGAGATCGGCGCCAATGATCAAATGAAATTCAGCTTAAGTGGTATGCAGTTTAAAGCAGGGGAAACCATCGAGTTTATAGTGACTAACGAAGGACAACTACCCCACGAATTTGTCCTTGGTACACGTGAGCAGATAGAAATGCATCGTCAAGAGATGGCAAATATGCCGGAGATGGAGCATTCAGACAGTAATACACTATCTTTAAAACTGGGAGAAACAAAAACGCTGATATGGAAATTTACATCCATTGGTAACTTCTTAGCCGCTTGCACCTTACCTGGGCATTACGAAGCAGGAATGATTGCAACAATAAAAGTCGGCAAGAGTAACTAAGGGGAATCAGATGAAAAAACAATCTCTACCAATCAACATAAGCTCATCTAGGCGCCGCTTTGTTACCGGATTGGCGATGGGAGGAGTTTTGGCGGGATTCGGCTTTAAATCCCAATCCTTATTTGCCGCTACCTCACAAACCGGCACTCCTGAACTGAGGGGCAATAACTTTGATCTCACAATAGGTAAGCAAACAGTTAATTTCACAGGCGCTCCTCGTTTTGCTACAACTGTTAACGGCTCCCTACCCGCCCCTGTGCTGCGCTTCAAAGAGGGTGAAACTGTAACTCTACGTGTTACCAACACTTTGACTGAAGATAGCTCTATTCATTGGCATGGATTGATTCTCCCTCCGGAGATGGATGGTGTACCAGGCTTATCCTTTGCTGGTATCAAACCCGGCGAGTCCTATAACTACCAGTTTAAAGTCACACAGTCTGGCACCTACTGGTATCACAGCCACTCTGGTTTTCAGGAACAAACAGGGCTTTATGGAGCTATCGTAATTGAGCCTAAAGAGCCACCACCGTATACCTATGATCGCGATTATGTCGTTATGCTATCGGATTGGACTGATGAAGATCCAAATGACGTTTATGCCAAGCTCAAGAAGATGAGCCACTACTACAACTTCAACGAGCGAACACTCAACGATACTTGGCGTGATATTAAGGAAAAAGGGGTTGAAGCTACATTCCAAGAACGTGAGATGTGGAATGTCATGCGCATGAGCCAAACAGATATCTCTGATGTGACTGGTTATACCTATAGCTTTCTGATGAACGGTATTACACCTGCCGAGGGTTGGAAGGGATTATTTAAAAAAGGTGAAAAAGTATTGTTACGCTTCATAAACAGTGCCGCAATGACATTCTTTGACGTTCGCATCCCCGGCCTAAAAATGACTGTCGTTGCAGCTGACGGACAATATGTTCAGCCCGTATCTGTTGATGAATTTAGAATTGGTGTGGCTGAAACTTATGATGTAATTGTAGAACCTGAGCATGACATGGCTTATACAGTATTTGCACAAGCAATTGATAGATCAGGTTATGCCAGAGGTACACTCACTCCAGATTACGCTTTAACGGGCAAAGTCCCTGCCCTTGATCCTGTACCCTTACTGACGCACACCGATATGGGCATGGACCACGGTATGCATAACATGGGAAGCTCTTCCCAAATGGACCACTCCCAGCACAGCATGAATAGCTCAGGAGAAATGGATCATTCACAGCACAATATGCATAACCCCGGAAAAATGGACCACTCCCAGCACAACATGAACAGCTCGGGGCAAATAGATCACTCGCAGCATAGTATGGCAAATTCTGGAGGTATGGATCACTCAATGCATTCCAATAGTAGCCAGGGAATTAAACATGCAGACACCGAGTACGGGCCACATGTGGATATGCGGGCCGATAATCCACAGTACCGATTAGATGACCCTGGGGTAGGTTTAAGAAACAACGGACGACGCGTTTTGACTTACGCAGACCTGAAAAACCTCAACCCAACACCCGATCCGCGTGACCCAACTCGTGAAATTGATCTGCACCTTACAGGCAACATGAGTCGCTACATGTGGTCAATCAATGGTGTTAAATACAGTGATGCAGCCCCTATTCAGCTCAAATACGGCGAACGAGTACGGATAAACTTTGTTAACGACACCATGATGAATCACCCTATGCACCTTCATGGTATGTGGAGCGATCTAGAAACTGGTGATAACCGATACATCCCACGCAAACACACTGTCGTAGTACAACCCGGCGCTAGAATAAGTTACCGAGTAACCGCAGACGCTAAAGGTAAATGGGCGTTTCACTGCCACTTGATCTACCACATGCTTGGTATGTTTCGTGAAGTTCATGTCAGTTAAAAGGGAGAAAAAGATGAAGAATACTATTAACAAAACATTAGTTTTTGCCATGTTTTTTCTTCCCTTCCAAGCTGAAGCAGCAGGCGAAGATGATCCATTACTGACGATGATCACCATCGATCAACTAGAAAAAAGGGATGCAAGTTCAGGTAAACCATTTGCCTGGGAAATACAGGGCTGGGCGGGGTACGACCTCGATAAACTAGTTTTCAAAACCGAGGGGGAACGAGCAAACGGAGAAACAGAGAAAGCAGAACTACAATTACTGTATAGCAAAGCAATTGATCCTTATTGGGATCTTCAGTTTGGCATCAGACACGATTTCTACCCCAAACCGACACAAGACTGGGCTGTAATTGCCGTTCAAGGTGTCGCTCCTTATTACTTTGAAACTGACGCTAGCCTGTTTATAGGTGAAGATGGACAAACTGCACTGCGATTAGAATCTGAGTATGAAATGATGCTCACTCAGCAATGGGTTCTCTCGCCTGAGATTGAAGTAAATTTTCATGGTAAAAATGATGAAGTACGAGAAGTTGGTTCCGGCCTATCAAACATTGAAGCTGGCCTTCGCCTTCGCTACGAAGTAAGACGGGAAATAGCTCCCTATATTGGCATACATTGGGAGAAAAAATTTGGTGATACAGCCGATTTTGCCCGAGAGGAAGGTGAAGATACCAATGACACTCAATTAGTCATAGGAATTCGAATATGGTTTTAACCTTTAAGGTTCACTTAGCTTAAAGCTCGGTAATAGATTCTGCTGTACCTCGACGCCTGATGCCTTTCATCAGGCGTTTTCCTTTTAAGAATACATAAAGCCGGTATGAGTCAATAAATCTCTCAATTCACCCTAGAAGTCGTATTCGTCGAATAGGCGGTCATACCATCAATATCCCCTGCAAAGGGGAAATCACCCCTCTTTACAGCGAGGGAAGCTATATCAACTATCTATATCAATCCCTACCTGAGCAATACTAACCTTATTGTTCAGCTACTATTTTTAAGATGACTAATGTCACTTTTGCATACACCTATCAGTGGCTCGATAAAAAAACAAATCACAGAGTTTTATTATTCATACCTAAGTCATTATTCAACTTCACCAATGCACTCATTCCAGATATTAAAAGCGAAATAACAAAGCTTTTATCCCCCACAAAAAAGATAAATATTTTTTAATTAAATGCCTTGACCTTCCAGCAACTGTAACTCCTAACATGAATGTAAATAAACGAGATAACACGGGAAGGAAATCATTATGAAACATTTACTATCAATCGCTTTAGTAGTCGGCACTATGAGTTTAAGCGCCGGTGTTATGGCTGACGAAAAACATTACATGCAACATTCAGGAGATGGTCACCAAGGACATATGATGAAAGGGCCTGATCATCCAGAAGGAAAAATGGAAGATCATGAGTTGCACGAAGAGTATAAGAAAGTGGAAGCAAATACATCCAATACCCATTACATGCAACACGGTGGTGATGGACATCAAGGTCATATGATGGAAGGGAAAGAACATGTTGCAGGAGCAAAAACTGAGCATCATCCTGACTGGAATAAACATGAGCACAAATCCCCAAAAGGCAAACATTACATGCAAAAAACTGGAGACGGTCCTCAAGGGAATATGATGAAAGGCGATAAGCACCCTAAATAAGCTTAACCTTCCCTCAAGTAGAGTTCATCTGCTTGAGGGTGATTATTCTTAGCAAAGACTCTCCCTGCAACTTACAAATTACATTTGGTTAGTACTAACATCTGGAGAATATCCACACCTTGTCTGCAACGCCTTGATAAAATAAAAAGCCCTCATTGCTGAGGGCCTAAAATTATTTATTCATCAAATAATAAGCTATTGCTTCACGATCTGCTTTCCGCATAAACGAGGTACCATCTCTAACAACCTCTCCCATGCTCCCCCCGAAAGCATCACCATCATGTTTCAAGCCCGATTTCAGAGCATAAGCCAAATCTAGCTCAGTCCAGCCTTTCTCAAGCAATGCCTGTTTAGTGATAGCAGGAACTCGACCTTCACCTTCTAACATGGATTCTGAGCCAGTGAATGGATTATCTTGATCTAATGCACCCAATAAATTGCGCTCACTGTGACAAGCTGCGCAATGGGTAGCAGCCTCAACAAGATAAGCCCCTCTGGTGAATTTTTCACCCTTAGAAGTATCAGGCTGAAACCTCTCCTCATTGAAAAACAATGCCTGCCATAAAGTTAACCCGGATCTCTGATTGAAAGGGAACCCTAACTCATGATCTTTTGCTGACACCCCAATAGCTGGAACAGTCTTAAATGCCGCCCAAAGATCAGCAATATCCTGATCACTAAGTTTTGTGTAAAACGTATAGGGAAACGCTGGGTAGTAACTATCGCCCTGAGGACTTTTACCAGAACGTAAAGCCGATGAGAAATCATCGATATTCCAGTCGCCGATACCATGTACTTTATCAGTTGTAAGGTTAGGGGCATAAAAAGTCCCGAAAGGCGTTTTCAATGGCGGCCCTCCGGCTAATGCAGCACCACCATTGACCACATCCGTGTGACAAGCAATACAGCCAGAGGCTCTGGCAAGGTAAGCTCCACGACCGACATCACCTTCTAAGCCTTTGAGCGAATATGTAATAGTGGCTTCGCTAGTCAGGCTTTTCCACCCAATGGCAAAGGCCACACTACTTCCCAAAAGGATAATTAACGGACGCTTCATTACTCTTTCTCTTTTCTAAATCGAGTATGACAGGAAGAACAGTTATCGGACACCATATTGAAAACCATCTCAACGGGCATTTTCCCATACTCCTCTGCGGTATGAACCATATGCCCGCCCATCATAGATGATCCCCCCATCATGTGGTCATTGCCCATCATGTGGCCATTACCCATCATCCCGGAATCACCCATCATTCCTTTATCTTCATTAGGTGCTTCCGTATTCCCCGCTGCCTTTATTAAGCCTTCACCTAAAACCCCTAAGTGATCTGCTAGCTTAGTAAAGCGATCCCATTCATCCCAGATATTTGGCTTAGCTTCCGTAGGATGCTGCATACTCCCCTCAGGAAATAACTTCGTTAAAGCATTACCCGAATGCCCCTTAATAATCTCAGCCGCTTCTCTAACTTTATCGGCATCATAAGGAGTTTTTCCTTTGAACATATCAGAAACTTCTTTCATGGAATCTTTCATATCTCCCATCGCATCCATACGTTCTTTTACTATACCCGTCGCTCCACCGTGCGCCATAACCACAGAAGATGAAACGGTCAGACTTAACGCAATTAAATACTTAGCTGATTTTTTAAACATTTTGTTTTCTCTATAAAAAATTAAAATTCGGTACCCATTTCATATCAAATGCGACGATTTAGGAGGGGGTGGATCTTCTGTCATTATGATTGAATGATCGCTCATTGATACCCATTCATAAGCGATTTGAATGTAGTTACTTCGAGTGAAAGAAAAAATCCTTATAATGGCCAAAACATGCCCTGAGTGGCAATCAAACACATACCCATGATCATGTAAATGCAGCGAACCACTTCCGCTGTGACTGATCGCTAACCCTTGATTTTCTATATGTTTTGCCTGAACAGGCTGTACTGTTACAACTACAATAAGAGCTAGGGGTAACAGGAGCTTGAGTCTTTTCAAACCAAGGAATGGAAACATATTGAGCTCAATTTTTTGGAGGATAAAACTTAAACTCAGTATCCGAAACCTTTTCTTTTGTATGGATCCAATACAGACCTTCAACAGGAATAATTGCAACCAAACCTTCGCTATCGGCATTAACAGAAACAGTATTGACGATAAGTTCTGCAATGCTTTGAGCATATTCTGATGAGGTGTATATATCCACTTGAAGGTGCTCAACTAGATCGGTCTGACCATAGACCTGATTGTATACTCCATGTCCACGAACATTGTGGATTGTATAGCCACACACACCGGCCTTCAAAAAAGCAGCCTCTAGCTTACTTTTCTCCATCTCATTAAAGATAGCGCTGACTTTTTTCAAACTCATGACACAACCTCCAGAAAAAAAGAAATGAGGGCAAGCCCTCATTTCAAATCAAATACGATCAATGCATTGGCATATCTTTTTGAGACTGATGCTCCATCATTTGTTTCATCATTCTTTGCATCATACCCATTTGCTTTTGCATCATACCCATACGTGAATCCATATGAGGGCAAGGCTCTTTATCCCCCTTGTAATCCCCCATCATTCCAGAACCATGCATCATATCCATACCCATTCGCATATTCTTCATATGCTCATGCATCATTTCCCGGCGCTTTTCGGGATGCTTGTTGCTCTGGATCTCTTTCATTAAATCTTCAGTTTTCCCCATATGATCATGCATTTTCATCATCTGGGAGCGCTCACCATCCATGCCCTTCTGCATCCCTTCACCCTGCTGATGTGCACTAACAGAAAAACCTACGCTCATCAAAACAACACTAAGCATTCCTACCATTAAACGTTTCATTACACGCTCCTTGATTGCAATTTTAAAACGACCTTCCACAATCCTGCATAAATTCCATCAGAATCGTGCCTAGAACCTAGTAATCAAATTTAGACCTTCCAGTAACTGGAAGGTCAATAAAGAGGTACAAAAAGGGGCGCTTTAAACCCGTTTATTGATAAAGATCATTTTTTGGACGGAATACGACAAAAGCCTTGAGAAGGCACATCTAACGCACTGTTAAATTTACTCGACATATTCTGAAAAGCGATCAGCCCTGTTAATTCAACAATGCCATCCTCATCGTAATACAAACGCAGCCTTGTCATTAGCGTATCTGTAACTTGCCTGTCGCTAAACGTGATTGAATCTACATAGTCTAAAACTAGACGTTCATGTTCATCGAATAAATCACTTTCAGCCCATTCGGATAAAGCTTCGAGCTTTAATTCATCCCCTGCACGTTTCGCATACATATAAGAATTCACATCAACACAAAATTCACACCAATTAATCTGAGAAACTCTCACCGTGATCATCGATCGCAATGAAGGGGTGATTGCTGACTTTCTTGAATCTAGCGCACCAAACAATAAAGCAACTGTGGCAAAAAGCCGGGGGATACGAGCCCAAAGCAATGCTGGTTTGAGAACCATGCCGTATTTACGGTTTTGATTCCAAAAGAATGGCCGAAGATAGAACGGATAATCCTGAAGCTTTTTAGTACTAATTCGCATTGAATTCTCCACTATTACTTTTTATGGCAGCTCCAATACTGCGCCAATCCATTTTGCTTTTTGGCTTAATAAAACTAAACGCGAAAAAAATAAATACAGCCGAGTTAATAACAACCAAAGACCACAAACCATAATCATTGCTCATGTTTGTGCTCCTTTTGATTCGCTTCATCTCTCGCTGCTTTTAAACCCTCAATATAACCTTTCCGGTAAGCATCGCTCTGCTCACTCTGTTCACTCTGTTCACTCTGTTCAACAAAGTTTTCATGCCTATGAACTTCAGAAGAACTATTATCATCAGTCTGCGCAGAGTCGCGTTCATGTCCCCCATGCTTATGATTGCCATGCATAAACAAATGCATCAATGGACACATCAGTAAGAAAAGATATGGAAGATAAGGGAATACATGTTCCGCATGCTCGACTAGAAGGAAATACCCCACCACTGCAATCATCAGCAATGCGGCAAACCCGCTTTTAGAACACCAAAATGAAGATTTTTTACTCATCGTTCTGCCCCTCCACTATTAATTCACCTCGGTACATCTGCATTTGGCAAGAAAATGGATATTTACCGGGTGTTAAAGAGTCAAACTTTATCTCTCGCGCTTTGTTTAAGGGGAGCTCTTCACTCAGCCCTAAGTCATCAAACTGTACAATGGCTGAGCAAGGCGAGCCGTCTTTACGAATAAAGCTGAGGATAATGGGTTCGCCTGCCTGCACACGAACCTGTGCGGGACTGTAAACCCCGTTCTCAACGGTTATGGGGACAGTGCCTTTGGTTACTGCTGTGGTACCTGGTTTATTAAGCCAAAACCACCAGATAATTAAGCCGATAAACACAAAACCTAATAAATTAATTATCAACATAATGCTAGCCTCCCTGATTAATGCTCTGATGCTTTAAACAAACGTAACCGGTTGGCATTACTCACCACCGTGAGCGAAGAGAAAGCCATTGCAGCCCCGGCAATAACGGGACTCAGCAGTAGCCCAAAGAACGGATACAAAACACCTGCTGCAAACGGGATACCTGCAACGTTGTAAATAAACGCACCAAACAGATTTTGCTTAATATTACGTAATGTCGCTTTACTGATAGCAATAGCATCAGCCAGCCCATGCAATGAGCCACGCATCAAGGTTATGTCAGCACTTTCAATCGCTACATCAGTGCCTGTACCAATGGCAAACCCGACATTGGCCTGAGCCAAGGCAGGCGCATCATTGATGCCGTCTCCGGTCATACCTACGATCTCACCTTGGGCCTGGAGCTCTTCAACCTTGTGAGATTTATCCTCAGGCAAGACTTCTGCAACAAACTCTGTAATACCTACTTTTTCTGCAACCGCCTTAGCTGTTGCGCGGTTATCACCGGTAAGCATTACGACACGTATGCCATTTGCTTGTAGCCGTTTGATTGCCTCAACCGAGTCTTTTTTGATCGGGTCTGATACCGCAATAATTGCCGCAAGCTGCCCATTGATAGCTAAGTACATTGGAGTCTGTGCTTCTGATGCCATACGCTGCGCATCAGCGATGTGATGGTTGATAGAAATTGACCGTTCTTCCATCAACTTTTCATTACCAAATAACAGGGTGCTTCCATCCACTTCACCTTCCACGCCATGTCCAGCAATCGCGTTAAAGTTCATCACATTAGAAAGGGCAAAACCTTGGGCTTTGGCTGACTCCACTATAGAAAGAGCCAAGGGGTGTTCCGAACCGGACTCCAAACTTGCCGCTAAGCGAAGAATGTCTTCCTCTTTATGATCGCCGGTCAACTGGATCTCAGTAACCTGAGGGCTACCTTCAGTTATGGTGCCGGTTTTATCCAGAATCATGGCGCTGATTTGAGAGGCCGTCTGTAAAGCTTCGCCGTTGCGGATCAATACACCCGCTTCAGCCGCTTTCCCCACACCCACCATCACCGACATAGGAGTTGCCAATCCCAAGGCACAAGGGCATGCAATAATCAAAACGGTTGTTGCTGAGACAATAGCGAAGGCCACGGCGGGAGCAGGACCAAAATTTAACCAGGCTAATGCACTGAGAATAGCTATAATCATCACGACAGGAACGAAATAGCCCGATATCACATCCGCTAAACGTCCTATCGATGGTTTAGAGTTTTGCGCCCGTTTAACCATTTCAATAATTTGTGCCAGTGCAGTATCTTTACCTACACGTGTTGCTTTAAATATCACTGTTCCAGATTTATTGATGGTACCTGCAACAACCTCATCTCCGGCTGCTTTCTCAACAGGCATGGGTTCACCCGTCAACATGGATTCATCAACAGAGGTACTGCCCTCAATAACAATACCGTCGACAGGGATTTTTTCTCCAGGGCGGATTCTTAATTGGTCATCTAGGGCAACATCCTCAATAGGAATATCAATCTCTTCACCATCTTTAATAACTCGTGCATTCTTTGGCTGCAGGCCTATCAAGCGCTTGATAGCTTCTGAAGTCCTGCCACGCGCCTTAATCTCAAGCGCTAAACCAAGATCGATTAAACCAATGATCATCGCAGTGGCTTCAAAATAGACATGCCTTGCCATCAGAGGAACGGCATCCGGGGCAAATACCACCACCATGGAATAAACCCAAGCGGTACCAGTACCTAATGCAATGAGGGTATCCATGTTGGCACTATGATTTTGAAAAGACTTCCAGGCACCTATATAAAAATGGCGTCCTGAAAAATACATGATTCCTAATGTAAGAAGGCCAACAATGGCCCAGGCAATACGTTCCATATTGGTGGAAACAGTCATCTCACCAATGAACAGCCCATAGATCATTAGGGGAACGCCCAAAGAGAGGGCAATCGTCATCTCTCTCATCAAGCGGTGATAGTAGACCGCTTCAGACTTTTGTTTCTCATCCAGTAAGTATTGATCGTTTTCATCAACGAAACTGGCTTGATAACCCACACTTTCAACAGCACGGATCAAATCATCATCAATCACATCGCCAGTCACAAGCACCGTTCTTTGAGCAAAATTCATCGATGCTTTCTGTACTCCAGTTACTTCTAACAACACACCTTCTATCTTTCCTACACAACTAGCGCAACTGGCACCATCAATTAGCAGGGTTTTCTCTATTTGGGGGCTATTGGAACTCATCCTGATCACCTATAAGGCACTGTAAATTGCTCACTAAAAAGTCAAAAGATGAGCATCTTCTGCTATCAGGATAGACCTTCCTGTTGATGTAAGGTCAAGGAGGTAGGAAAGCAAATGAAACAGGAATATATCAATGCAGTTCAGCAGTACTTCACTCTGGTCCCTATCTGGTCGGACCGGCGTGTAACGACAGGGAATTCAGTCTATCAGTTTGCAATTCAGCAATGATATTTTTGCTGGCTGCCTATCACGAGAACTCTATTACTTTTTCCATACGCTCAAGAGCGGAACTGTACTTTTAGTCAGACAGAAGGTTATGTAATATCAGATCAGGTCTGATCCAGAATTTAACAACTTATAGAAAATTACTGCCAATCGATATTCATACAAGCCCGCCAATCGAACAACTGTCTATCAAATAATGTTTCTACCCTAGCTCAGTATTGTTGTAATACTTCCTTCTGTTGAAGTTTTTCTATTACGGGTAGAAAGGGGCCAATACTCATGAAAAACCCGCCTGAGCGGCTCATATACGCGTTTACTACATACCTTCATAGATTATGAGGTATTCAGATATACCTTTCATATCTAAAGTGGCACTTTTAGGCGATAACTGAGGTAGCAAGTATCTTGTATTGGTGCTCGGAATTAAACTGATCCTTCAGTTGAAAGTAACTATTTGAACATAGCAAGCTGACCAACATACATGTCGTACACTGACATTGTTTTTGCACCTTTTGACCCACCAGCCTAACTATTACGCAATCAGGCACACATTGTCTTAAGCATCGCTAGTGCAGTCGAGATCTTATAAGCTAATGTTTTAGACCTCTATGTTTTCAGCATACGAATATCGTGAGTTTAAAAAAACCGTAAACTTGCATATTAAATTCTCCCCCTTGTCGACATCTTCTGTTTCATGTCGACTAGCCCCCTTGTCGACATAGTTAGATAGCAACAAAAAGGGAAGGGAAAAATGAGAATTACTACAAAAATATTTATAACCACTCTTATGTCTACAAGCCCCCCTAGTAGACATGGTTAGGTAACACATATAGGGGGCTAGTAGTTTTCCTATGTCGCCAAGCCCCAAAAAACCCAAAAAATTCAAGTTAACTGAAAATTTTTGAATTCGAGGCACCTATGTCTACAAGCCCCCCTAGTAGACATGGTTAGGTAGCACACAAAGGGGGCTAGTAGTTTTCCTATGTCGCTAAGCCCCAAAAAACCAAAAAAGATTCAAGCTAACTGAAACTTTTTGAATTCGAGGCACCTATGTCTACAAGCCCCCCCTAGTAGACATGGTTAGGTAGCACACAAAGGGGGCTAGTAGTTTTCCTATGTCGCTAAGCTCCAAAAAACCAAAAAAATTCAAGTTAACTGAAACTTTTAGAATCCGAGGCACCTATTTCTGCAAGCTCCCCTAATAGGTATGGTTAGGTGAGGCTATTAGGGCGTAAAAGCCTCATCAAATGTAGTTAAGCCCCTAAATTCGAAAAAATTAAATAGACTTTTCTATTCGAATCACCAATATCTGCTCCCCTCTAAACATGACTTAGATAGGTTCCATAAAGGGTAGTTTTCTTACCATGCAGATAATTCTATAAACACATCGATTTGTTGGATGCAAAAGGTGGATTAATAGAAGGAAATTTATGTGTAGGACAGATTATTTGAATCTGTAGCACAGGCCTAGACAGCAACTAAAAGTTAGCCAATGCAGTTTAGGTGCTTAGATAACATTCATGATCGTTATTTCCGCACCTTTTCCGCACCTGAACGAAAAACCAAATAAAAACAGATTTAAGTTACAGTGCGTATCTATTATAACTAACTGAAAAGAAAGAAATTTAACTGGTCGGGATGATAGGATTTGAACCTACGACCCCCTGCACCCCATGCAGGTGCGCTACCAAGCTGCGCTACATCCCGACTAAGATCTTGAAAATGAACACTTTCAAGTGGCGGTTATCTTAACTGAACACTCTGAATCTGGAAAGATTTTTTCCGTTTATTGCGTGATAACCTCTTCACCTATCACCATGATGGTAGCCGTCTGGTTATAGTGACCGATTGAACCACCCTGCGTTGCCCCCTGCTCTCCAAACGTATTAAAACCAATCACAGGCACATCCTCACCACAAACTTCTTGAACCAAGCAGATATCATCCACATCTAAACGTGCTTTTAATAGATGACGTAAGATACAGTTAAAAATAATTACTGCGCCGATCTTTTTTGGGCTACCGGCATCGATGATCGCCTTCTGTAACGTCTCCTTGAAACGCTCTTTAGCAATCTCAGCATCCGTTTTCATTTCACGCAGGAATGCGCCCTTCGGAATTTCTGCATAAAAACTAACACCACCATCATCATGAACCTGCTGAGCACTCTTAATAGTATATTCAGCGAAAACATCGGATGACTTAATACCAAAAGGATTTTGAATAAACAGCTCCGGGGTAAGTTCTTCCCCACCCAACAGTTTCTGAAGTACTTCTGTGGCAGGCTTACCATTGAGCATCTGCACAGTCCGCCCTTTAGCCTGAGTTACTACAGCGCCTTTATTAGCTGCCACATAAGGATGACCCATAGCGGTACCAATTTTTAAGCCACTACTGAAACTCGCAACAACCGCAGAGTCTTGATAAACACCATTGCTGATTTGATAACTTTTAGCATCTGAGAAATCTGTAGCTGTTGAACCACCAATGACTTGGGAGACCGTCCCAGTTTCTAAAATGAGACTGCGTAAAAAAGCTTCTTCTTGGGCAGAAGTGCCATCAGGTAAAACCATATTAATGCAGGGCTTTATTCTAGAGACTTCTTTTGCCCCTTTACTGTCTAAGGCAATGGCCATTAAAGACATGACAGCGGGGTTTGAGAGTAAGTTTGAATAAGCTTCGCGAATAGCCTCTTTTGCAGCTTGTTCAGGTTGCTTTGATAAGTTTTGACCGACGCCTAAACCGACGCTGAAATAAGCGCTCTGTAGCGTCATTACAACAACGCTTGACTCCTGCGGCCCTTGCTTAAGGCTAGAAATTTCTCCCCAAGAACTACCGCCTACAATGGGAACGACATCTCCTACAACTGATCTAATGTCACTGTAAACTTTCTCAATATCCAAAGAGAAACTAACAAAGCAGATCACCAAATCTGGTTTAGGTGTGGACTCCATTGCCTGACTCGCAGCCTCTGCAGCATCTTCAGCATGCCCTAGACCTACTCTTAAAATCGCCATTTTGACATTCCTTGCATGTTCACCATTAATAGATCCTAATCAAGCGGTAGATCACAGCCAACAGCTAAGGTACGAAACAGTGCCAAAGTTTAAGTAGAAATAAACTATATAAGTAAAACGGGCGTTTAATAGAGAGGTAGAAATTAAGCACTAAGAGAACACTAGCGCTTAATAGATTCCAATAGATCTTCTAATTCGGAGATAGTCTGTCGAAGCAATTGCTTGTATTGGCTTTGATCATCTTCATTATTGTCACCCGCAAGATACTGTTTAGCACCACTTAGGGTGTAACCTTGATCGTGCAACAAGCTTTTGATCTGACGGATCAACAAAACATCCTGTCGTTGGTAATAACGGCGATTGTTTCGTTTTACAGGCGAGATTTGCGAAAACTCTTTCTCCCAATAACGCAATACATGCGCCTTGAGGTCACAAAGCTTAGCAACTTCGCCAATCGTAAAATAACGTTTACCCGGGATCGGGTTGGGATCGTTACTCTGGGGTGTCTCCAGCATAGGTTTCGACACGGTCCTTCAGTTTCTGACCTGGGCGGAAAGTTACAACACGGCGAGCCGAGATAGGTACTTCTTCCCCAGTTTTAGGATTCCGGCCCGGTCTTTGACGCTTATCGCGAAGGTCAAAGTTACCGAAGCCGGACAATTTTACCTGCTCGTTAGCAGCCAGACATGCCCGGATTTCATCAAAGAACGATTCCACCATCTCTTTGGCTTCACGTTTATTTAATCCTAGCTCTTCGTTCAGGCGTTCCGCCATTTCAGCTTTTGTTAACGAGCCCATGATAAATCACCTTTCGCTGCTTATTCTCGCAATGAGGCACCAAACTCACTGGCTAGTGCAGAAATAACCGCACTTGTGGCGCTGTTTATTTCTTCATCATTAAGAGTGCGCGAAGGATGCTGCCACGTCAAGCCCACAGCAAGACTTTTTCTACCTTTTTCAATACCTTGGCCTTGGTAAACGTCAAAAAGCGTTACTTCTTTCACGAATTCACCCGCTTCTTTTTCAGCCAATTGACGAACTGAATCGAAAGCTACGCCTTCATCTACAATAAGTGCTAGATCACGACGGGACTCTGGGAACTTAGAAATTTCTTGGTAGCGAGGCAGTTTGCCTTGAGTCAAAGCAGCTTGGTTAATCTCGAAAAGGTATACCGCACCATTCAGACCCAACTCTTTAACCAAGTTAGGATGCAATGCACCGATGTAACCAACTTTTTCGCCATTACGTTCAATACGTGCTGTCTGACCTGGGTGTAGAGCAACATGACGATCAACAACAAACGTAAACTCGTCTTCAGCTCCACCTAAGGAAAGCAGACTTTCTAGATCACCTTTGATATCAAAGAAATCAACTTGATCTTTACCCGCATTCCAACCTTCAGGATCTCGCGCACCTGCTAGCAAACCAGCCACTACGTTTTCCTGAACGATCTCATCACCAGAAGTTGGTAGGAAACGCTGACCACTCTCAAAGAGACGAACACGCGCTTGCTGACGGTTCTGGTTGTACTGTAACGCTTTTACTAGGCCAGGCCAGATTGTTGTACGCATCACCGCCATTTCGGCAGAGATTGGGTTAGCTAATGCGATACCTTCGAATTGGTCATCGAACTGCTTTTGTAGGCCAGCTTCAATAAAACTATAAGTGATCGCTTCCTGATAGCCACGTGCGATCAATGCACGACGAACATTATGGATTGTAACTTTAGTTTCATCGTTTGCCTTGATTGGCATAGACGCTGTTGGCGTACGTACAGGTAGGTTGTTGTAACCGTATACACGCGCTAATTCTTCGATCAGATCCACTTCAATTGCGATATCAAAGCGATAAGATGGAACAGAAACGTGCCACTCACCTTCCGTAGAAGTCTTCTCTACAACTAAACCAAGACGCGTTAAGATCTCTTCAATCTCGTCAGCTGGCATTTCAAACGCCAGCATCGCATTGACTTTGCTATGACGTAGGAATACCTGACGTGCAGCAGGTAACTCATCTTGATTAACAGTTTCAACAGCTGGACCAGCTTCACCGCCTACGATATCAAGTAGAAGCTCAGTAGCGCGATTAATTGCTTGATTTTGCAACTGCCAATCTACACCACGTTCAAAACGGTGAGAAGAATCTGTATGCAAACCATAAGAACGCGCACGACCCGCAATAGAGATAGGGTTAAAGAATGCGCTTTCTAGGAAAATATTTTGCGTTTCAGAAATTACGCTGGTCGGCTCACCACCCATAATACCAGCCATAGCAACAGGGCCATTAGCGTCGGTAATTGCCAACGTATCAGCATTAAGCTCAACTTCTTGACCGTCTAGAAGCGTTAGCTTTTCACCCTGCTCCGCACGGCGAACAACAATACCACCGGATAGTTTATCCAGATCGAAAGCGTGCATTGGCTGACCAAGCTCAAGAAGAATATAGTTCGTTACATCTACAACTGGATCGATGCTACGTACACCAGAGCGCTCAAGCTTCTGTTTCATCCACAATGGTGTTTCTGCTTGTGGATTGATACCACGAATAACTCTGCCAACATAACGTGGGCAGTCAGCTGCATCTTTTAACTCTACTGGGAAAGTCGCATCGATAGTGGCTTCAACTACATTGTCAGCAACAAAAGTAACTGGCGCTTTATTTAGCACACCCACTTCACGTGCTAAACCAGAAATACTTAGACAGTCACCACGGTTAGGCGTTAGATCTACATCGATAACTTTATCATCTAGATTTAGGTATTCACGAATACAAGTACCTACAGGCGCATCCGCTGGAAGCTCCATGATGCCGTCGTGATCATCTGAAATACCTAGCTCATCTTCCGCACATAGCATGCCAAAAGACTCTACCTGACGTAGTTTAGCTTTTTTAATCTTAAACTCTTTGCCATCTGGAGTCGGTAGTACCGCACCCACAGTAGCGAATGCTGTTTTTAAACCGGCACGCGCATTAGGTGCACCACACACAACCTGTGCAACTTCACTACCATTAGTGACTGTGCAAACCTGAAGCTTATCTGCATTTGGGTGCTGCTCAGCCGTTAGGATTTCACCTACGATAACACCAGTAAAATCTTTAGCTGCTGCTTCAACTTCGTCTACTTCCAGACCTGCCATTGTGACTTGATCAACTAGCTCCTGCGTACTGATTGCAGGGTTAACCAACTCGCGTAACCACTTTTCACTGAATTTCATTTTGCTTTCCCGAAAATCCTGTTAATAACCGCTTAAAACGTTGTCTTGATCAGTTGAACTGATTCAGGAAACGCAGGTCGTTTTCAAAGAATAGACGCAGGTCATTTACGCCGTAACGCAACATAGCCAAACGCTCTACACCCATACCGAAAGCAAAGCCGGTGTACTCTTCAGGGTCGATACCTGAAGCTTCAAATACTTTAGGATGCACCATCCCGCAACCTAGTACTTCCAACCATTTACCATCACCACGGTCGATATCAACTTCGATTGAAGGCTCTGTGAACGGGAAGTAAGACGGACGGAAACGAACGCGAACATCTTCTTCGAAGAATTCACGTAGGAACTGTTCTAGTGTGCCTTTTAGGTCAGCAAAGCTGATATCTTTATCAACAATCAAACCCTCTACCTGATGGAACATTGGAGAGTGCGTTTGATCGTAGTCACAACGATATACACGGCCTGGGCAGATTATACGTAGTGGTGGTTCTTGCGATTCCATTGTACGTACCTGAACACCTGAAGTGTGCGTACGCAGCAGTGTATTCGCATTGAAATAGAATGTGTCGTGCATAGCACGAGCCGGATGGTGCGAAGGGATATTTAAGGCTTCGAAGTTGTGGTAATCATCTTCGATTTCAGGACCTTCTTCTACCGTATAGCCGATACCACCGAAAAACTCTTCAATTCGTTCCATGGTTTTAGTCACAGGGTGTAAACCACCTAGTGCCTGACCACGTCCCGGTAAAGTTACATCAATCGTTTCAGCAGCAAGCTTACTTTCTAGAGCTGCTGCTTCTAGTGCAGCTTTACGCTCATTAATAACTTCTTGCAGAGCTTGTTTAGCCTCGTTGATCTTAGCACCAGCTTGTGGGCGTTCCTCTGCAGATAGCTTGCCTAAGCCTTTAAGAAGTGCAGTAAGTTCACCTTTTTTACCCAAGTATTGAACGCGAACATCGTCCAACTGTTGAGTAGTAGTTGCCGTAGCGACAGCTTGAGTACCTGCTGCCAAAAGGCTTTGAATGTTTTCCATTATCCGGCTCCGAATAGAAGGATAAATACGGTAATTGGTTAGTAATCAGTTACTTTGCCAAATATTCCGCAGAAAACTGGGCAAAATAACCGAAAAAATAGGGGAAGAGTTCGCACCCTTCCCCTATTTCTAAGTAGTCGCTTACACGACACTGGGTGCTAGCTTACGCTAGAGAAGCTTTAGCTTTCTCTACGATTGCAGCAAATGCGCCAGCTTCGTGAACAGCAAGATCAGCTAGAACCTTACGGTCGATCTCGATGTTAGCCTTCTTCAGACCAGCAATGAAACGGCTGTAAGACAAACCGTTGATACGAGCACCAGCGTTGATACGTGCAATCCACAATGCGCGGAACTGACGCTTACGCTGACGACGGTCACGGTATGCATATTGACCAGCTTTGATTACCGCCTGTTTAGCAACGCGGAATACACGGCTACGAGCACCGTAATAACCTTTTGCTTTTTTCAGGACTTTCTTGTGACGACGACGAGCAACAACACCACGTTTTACGCGAGCCATGTCTTTCTTCCTCTAAATTCTGTTAGCTAAAAAATCGATTAAATATAAGGCAGCATGCGACGAACCAACGCCTTGTCTGCAGCGTGTACCTGCAGCATAGGGCGAAGCTGACGCTTACGCTTAGTAGATTTCTTAGTCAGAATGTGACTAGTGAAAGACTGCTTGTGTTTGAAGCCGTTAGCGGTTTTCTTAAAACGCTTAGCCGCACCACTATTGGATTTCATCTTAGGCATTACTAAAATCTCCACGCATTCGTTAATTTTTTTTCGCCCGAAACAAACGACAAAACCCGCAGCCAACTTTTACAAGTCAGTCACGGGTTAAGTAAAGTAACGAGTTACTTTTTCTTCTTCGGAGCTAAGACCATGACCAGTTGACGGCCTTCCATCTTAGGACGCTGCTCTACAGTTACTAACTCTTCCAAATCTTTCTCGATTCGTTGGAGCAACTGCATACCCAGTTCCTGATGGGCCATCTCACGACCACGATAACGCAAAGTTATCTTGGCTTTATCTCCTGCTTCAAGGAAACGTACCAGGTTGCGCAGCTTGACCTGATAATCCCCTTCTTCCGTATTAGGACGGAATTTCACTTCCTTGATCTGGACCTGATGCTGCTTTTTCTTGGCTTCATTCTTTTGCTTTTTCAGCTCATAAAGATGCTTGCCATAATCCATCACTTTACAAACGATGGGATCAGCTTCAGAAATTTTCACCAGATCAAGTCCCGCTTCTTGTGCTGCCACAAGAGCGTCATTTACCGGTACGATGCCAATCTGTGTTCCGTCTGGACCAATAAGTCTGCACTGTTTAGCTACTTTCAGTAGATTCTCATTGATCATGGGCTCTTCTCTGCGAGCGCCCCTTCTATTATCACGCCTGATAGTCTTATCTCCTGACTGTTTTTAGACTTATGAGTCCTGACGACCTTTCTTAGCGACATCACTGCCAAGAAGGTTTACAAATTCATCTAGAGGCATAGCACCTAGGTTCTCACCTGTACGAGTACGTACAGCAACCTCACCTGCCTCTACTTCTTTATCACCTATTACAAGAAGGTAAGGCACCTTCTGTAAAGTACGCTCGCGAATTTTAAAGCCGATCTTCTCATTTCTCAAGTCTGACTCGGCTCTGAATCCTTGATTTTCAAGATTTTGAACAACTTTTTGACAATAATCAGCTTGTTTGTCCGTAATATTCATCACAACCGCTTGTACTGGCGCCAACCAAGTTGGTAATGCACCTGCGAAGTTTTCGATCAAAATACCGATAAAACGCTCAAAAGAACCAAGAATGGCACGGTGTAACATTACAGGTGTTTCACGTTCACCTTGCTCATTAACAAACTGAGCACCAAGGCGACCTGGCATAGAGAAGTCAACCTGAACAGTACCACACTGCCATACACGACCTAGGCAATCTTTTAGTGAAAACTCAATCTTTGGCCCATAAAATGCGCCTTCGCCAGGCAGCTCTTCCCACTCTAGACCTGCAGCATCTAATGCATCACCTAGAGCCTTCTCGGCTTTATCCCAAACTTCATCCGAACCTACACGCTGCTCAGGACGAGTGGATAGTTTGTAGATAACTTCTTCAAAGCCAAAGTCCGCATAAACCTCATCAAGAAACTCAATGAAACGCGCAACTTCTTCCTGAATCGAATCTTCCGCACAGAAGATATGCGCATCATCCTGTACAAAGCCACGGACACGCATAATCCCGTGTAACGCACCTGAAGGTTCATTACGGTGACAACAACCAAATTCTGCTAGACGCAAAGGTAGATCACGGTAAGAACGAATACCCTGATTGAAAACCTGAACGTGACATGGGCAGTTCATCGGTTTGATAGCAAAATCATGGTTCTCAGAGTGAGTAGTAAACATCTCTTCTGAGAATTTATCCCAGTGACCAGACTTTTCCCAAAGTGTACGTTCAACAACCTGTGGCGTTTTGATCTCATCATAACCATGCTGACGCTGTTTCTGACGCATGTACTGTTCGATCTGCTGGTACAGAGTCCAACCATTTGGATGCCAGAACACCATACCCGGTGCTTCTTCCTGCAGGTGGAACATATTGAGCTGTTTACCCAACTTACGGTGGTCACGCTTTTCCGCTTCTTCCAAACGGTGCAGGTAAGCTTTAAGAGCTTTTTTGTCACCCCATGCCGTACCGTAGATACGCTGAAGCATCTCGTTGTTGGAATCACCACGCCAGTATGCACCAGCAACTTTCATCAATTTAAATGCTTTAATGTGGCCAGTAGATGGAACGTGTGGGCCACGACAGAGATCGATGAAGTCGCCTTGAGAGTAGAAAGACAGGTCTTCGGCATCAGGCACAGCTTGAAGCAACTCAACTTTGTACTTCTCACCCATTTCATCAAACATTTTGGTCGCTTCATCACGACTCATCAATGAGCGAGTAACAAGCAAGTTCTGCTTAACCAGATCCGCCATTTTCTTTTCGATCTTTTCTAGATCTTCTGGCGTAAATGGACGCTCGTAGGCAAAGTCATAATAGAAACCATCTTCAATAACAGGCCCGATCGTTACCTGAGCACCAGGGAACAATTCTTGTACAGCCATAGCCATCAAATGAGCAGTAGAGTGACGGATAACTTCTAGACCTTCTTCATCACGCGCAGTGATGATGGCTAGATCAGCATCATTTTCAATAGTGAAAGAGGTATCAACTTCTTTACCGTCAACTTTACCAGCTAATGCAGCTTTAGCTAGACCAGCGCCAATATCGGCAGCAACTTCAAATACAGTAACAGGGTTAGCAAACTCACGTTTGCTACCATCTGGTAGGGTAATTACAGGCATGATATTTCCTTGATTTCAGTGGTGACCCATACGTAAGGCCACATCAACATTCGATACATCTCACTTACCGTACAAACCAAGCACGTTGTGAGTTGGCGCGATTATAGGGCAATCAAAGAAAAGGAGCTATAACTATGTTCAATGATAAGTTACTAAGCAACAGGCGACTTTGGCAATGCGATTCGAATATTAATTCCTTCGCCCTCATCACTGTTAAATTTAATATTACCAAGCAGCCTTTCTTTAACTAGCTCTTGGATAATATACATCCCCATGCCTGTTCCTCCAGAACCTTTCCGGGTTGTATAAAATTGCTCAAACACATGCTGCTGCACTTCCGCAGAAATACCTTTTCCATCATCCATATATATAAGTATGTATTCGTCTGTGGTTGTTTCGCTACTAAGGACGATAGTGCCGGCTATCATTGCATCTTTAAAACCGTGCATTAATGAATTCGTGATTAAGTTAGTCACAATTTGAGCAATAGCACCCGCGTCAACATTCAGTTCTATCTCCGGGGCGATATTATTCCTCACTTCGACTGGGGCATTTTTATAGGTAGGCTTGAGACTTAACAGCACATCCTGAATATAATCTCGTAGATTTATATCTCTTTTCTGCTCACTTATCTGATCAACCGCAACCTCTTTAAAAGCAAGCATCAACTCATGAGCCCGCGTTAAATTGGTTGTTAAAAGCTCACCTGCTTCCCTACTATCAGTTAAGTATTTTTCAAACTGAGATTTTGTCATCGTGTTGTTTTGAAAACTACTTAGCACAACATCACTTTCCTCGATCAAATATGAGGATGCGGTTCTAGAAACACCTAAGGGCGTACTTACCTCATGCCCGATACTACTTACCAGACGTTTTAATGCAGATAACTTCTCACTTTGCAGTAATTCTTTTTGAGTAGCATCCAACTGATCCTGAGTTTCACTAAGTTCAGTCTCTCTCTCTTCTAGCAGTTGCTCATTCAACTTAACTTCAGCTTCCAGTTTTTCCTGGTACTCTCGCATCGCTTTGGCATTAGCATCTAAACGTTCGTGTTGTTGCGAGAATTTATGATAAAGAAAACTTATTTCATCATGTTCATGATTATCGGGATAAATAAGCGATGGATATTCAAGCTCACCTACAACATCCTCCCCTTGATGAGTAGAGCCTTCCAACAACATCGCCAATCTATGTAACGGAACTTGGAATAGATAATGATGGATCAAATAAATTAGCATCACTAAAAAAACGATAACTGTACAGATCATTAAAGCCAGCTTAATACCTATTGCTTCACCACTTTTAATCGCAGGCTGGATAATACTGTCCACCTCCAATATTCCTCTGACATCGCCCAGTTTCCAATCTACCTTTGGAGAAAAGGGATGATGGTTATGACATTGTACACATGCCTCAGCTACCAACTTGTCAGCAATAGCCACACGCACAACAGTCTCGCCCTGCTTGTTTTTTAAAACTTTTATATATTCAGACTCGGGGTTTTCATTAAGGTGATGCCAAGCTTGATTGGCAAATTCATCTAATTGGCGCTCTGCACGATTGGGAAAGGGGTAAGAACTATAAAGTTTAATCAGGGTACCTGTTTGAGAATACTGCTCGCTCAACTCATGCACCATAGTTGCAGGTAAAGGGATACTTTTAGGATTATTTTTATGATCTATGGTGACATCAATATCTGAATGTAATAGAACTTCGCTAACTACATTTTCAGTGTAATACCTCCGTAAACGTTTAAATTCTTCAACTGTTTCTTCAGCCCTTTGCTGAGCGTCATCTATTGCTTGCTGCGTAAGAACCTGCGGTAAGTAATACAGGATAGCCATTACCAGCAACACCATGGCAAACAGGACAGGGAAGATAATTCTCCAAACCAATGACTTGCGAACCTGCATCCCCTACCCTTATGGTCGTTATACACACGAAGAAAGTATAGGAGTATTTTTTAGGTTTGGTTAATTAAGATAGTTACCAATATCAAGCAGTTAAGAAGCTTCTAACTGCCTTCGAGTGTAGTCGATATGTTCTGTCGCCACCTTGCGGGCTAACTCGGCATTCCTGTTGATTAATGCCTGATAAATTTGGGTATGCTGAGCGCTGATTCCATCAGGGTATCGGCCAAATTTCTTAAGTGTGCGATCAAGCACACCATAAATTGCATTGAAGTAACGGTTATAGAATATCTGACTGAAAGAGATAACCAGTAGATGGTGACTTGTTTCCGCAATCATCATATGAAACCTAAGATCGGCTTTTGCTTTTGCGAGCGTAGTGTGACCACTACTGCGCGCCTGCATTGCTTCATACTCTTGCCCGATACGATCGAGTTGTTCATCTGACGCGCGCAAAGCAGCATAGTATGCAGCCTCACCTTCTAGAGCAGCACGCATCTCCATAACCTGAACTTGAAACTCAAAGTTATCGCCAATACTGTCAGCAGGCATTGAAAAATGACTTTCAAGTAAGTTTCTACACAGACTCCCACCGCCATGGTTGGTCTCGATAATCCCCTTTAATTCAAGATCCTGAACCGCTTCACGAACCGTTGCTCTCGATAGACTGTAACGCTCTGCCAATACGCGCTGAGATGGCAACTTCTCCCCAGGGCAAATATCTCCATAGAGAATTTGATTCTGCAGTTCAGAACTCAACTTCTGACTTAGATTTATACCTTTTTCTGTTGCCACCAAATCCCCCTCAAGACTTCTTGGTCAGACCAGTTATTAGTTTAGCATTTCATTTGTGCCATCTCTTAACTATCTTTTGGGTAACAGATAAAACTTCAGGCACAAGAAACTGAAGAAAAATAATAAACGTCAGTGACGTGAGAACCTGATTCCTTGTCAGGTAGAGCTGACCAATATAGCGATGACATTCATGCCAAATCAGAATCCTAAAGTCGGTTTATTTGTAACCTGTCTAGCAGATATGTTTAGACCGAGCGTTGCATTTGCAACCGTAAAACTACTAGAAGCTTCAGGCTGCACAGTAGAAGTACCAGAGACACAAACATGCTGCGGCCAACCGGCATACAACTCAGGTGACAAAGCAACCACTGCTGAGATTGCAAGAAAAACGATTGAAGCTTTTGATGGTTATGAATATGTCGTTGGACCATCTGGTTCCTGTATTGGAATGCTGCATTATTACCCTGAGGTCTTTGACGAAAACGACCCTTGGAAGGCACGCGCTTTGGACCTTAAAGCGCGCGCATTTGAGATCACCCAATTCCTAACTGACGTAGTCGATTTCGACCGCATCAATGCCGCATTTGAAGGCACTATTACCTACCATGATTCCTGCTCAGGCCTTCGCCAATTAGGAGTTAAACAACAACCTCGTAAGCTGTTATCTAAGGTTGAAAATCTAACACTCAATGAGATGGAAGAATCCGAAACCTGCTGTGGTTTCGGTGGCACCTTCTGCGTTAAATATCCAGACATTTCCAACCGCATGGTGTCTAACAAAACTGAATACATCAGCGACTCAGGTGCGAGTACTTTAGTCGGTGGCGATTTAGGCTGCCTATTAAATATGGCCGGCAAGCTTAAACGCGAAGGCAAGAAAATCGAAGCACGTCATGTTGTAGAGATCCTAGCAGGTATGACTGACACGCCAGCCATTGGCGAGGCAGAATATGAGCTAGCCTCTGAACTGAGCGCGGGGTAATACACGATGCATATTAAAAGCCCAGAATTTAAAGAAAACGCTCGTATAGCGCTGCATAATGTCGAGCTTCAAGAAGCCCTAGGTCAGTTTAAACATGGCTTCCCAGTTAACCGTGCTAATGCCATTAAGCGACTACCAGAGTTTGAAGATTTGCGTGATGAAGCGCGTGATCTTAAAAATCACATTATTCAGAATCTAGATATCTATCTGGAACAGTTTGAAAGCAAAGTAATTGAAAATGGTGGTCATGTTCACTGGTGTAGAACAGGTGACGATGCTAACCAAACCATTCTCGATATTTGCAAACAGGTGAACGCCAAGACCATCACTAAAGGTAAATCGATGGTTTCGGAAGAAACTGGCCTGAACGAATACCTTGAAGCGAACGGTGTACGCCCTGTCGAGACAGATTTGGGTGAATACATCCTACAGCTTCGTGATGATCATCCGAGCCATATTATTGCGCCAGCAATTCACCTGAATGTTAATGATGTATCCGAAACCTTCCATGAACATCACAAACGTCCGAAGACAGAAGACCCACAGGCGTTGATGAAGGAAGCTCGCGAAGTACTACGAAAGGAATTCGTAGGTGCTGATGTCGGGCTTACTGGAGCCAATTTTTTGGTAGCAGAAACTGGCTCAACCATCATCGTAACCAACGAAGGTAACGGTGATCTGACTCAGACCCTGCCAAAAACTCACATTGTAATTACTTCCATCGAGAAGGTCGTACCTACACTGGAAGATATGAGCCTATTCCTTCGACTGCTAGCTCGCTCTGCGACAGGTCAGGAATTTACGGTATACAACACGTTATCCACAGGGCCGAAACGCGCTGAAGATCAAGATGGTCCAGAGAACTTCCACGTTGTGTTAGTTGATAATGGCCGTAGTGAGATGGTGGGTACAGAGTTTCAAGATATGCTGCGCTGTATCCGGTGCTCCTCTTGTATGAACCACTGCCCTGTCTATGGTGCTGTTGGTGGCCACTCTTATGGTTGGGTTTACCCAGGCCCTATGGGTTCTGTTTTAACCCCTAAGATGATAGGCATTGATAAAGCAGCGCACCTGCCAAACGCGTCTACATCTTGTGGTAAATGTGAAGAAGTATGCCCTGTCCGTATCCCGCTTCCAAAATTGATGCGTCATTGGCGAGAGAAAGAGTTTGAAAAACACTTAACACCCAAAGCTGTCAGATTTGGTATCGCTGGCTGGGCATTTTTTGCCAAACGCCCTGCTCTATACCGCTGGTTAGCAAGAAGCTCCTCTTGGTTTATGAACAAACTCGCTGGTAAAAAGGGCCGTATCAAGAAAATGCCGTTAGCCGGTGGCTGGACAGATTGGCGTGATATGCCAGCACCTCAAGGCAAGACCTTTATGGATCAATGGAAAGCCCACAAACAGGCGGAGAAATAAGATGAGCAAAGCAGAAATACTGGGCAACATCCGCCGCGGCTTACAGCGTGGTGAAGCAACACCCGCACAAAAAGCAGCAGCGACACGTCGTATCAATGCGCATAAAGCGACCATTATTCCTAAACGTAGCCAGCTAGATAAAGCAGGTCAGATCCAACTGTTTAGAGACATGGCTAGCGGAGCAGCGGCTGAGCTCATCGACATTAACTCAATGAGCGATCTACCAGCTGCTGTTGCGGAGTGGCTGAACAAACATGATTTTAAATCTTTAGTTAGTGCAAGCGACGATTGCCTAAACGAACTCGACTGGTCTGCCTTAGGCGATATAAAACGTGAGCAGCGCGTTGCGCAATCTGGCGATGTTGCAAGCTTAACCACCTCTATGACGGGTATCGCAGAAACAGGAACTCTGATGATGTACTCCCGCCCAGAGAGCCCGACAACATTGAACTTCCTACCGGATTGCCATCTCGTCTTATTGCGTGAATCAACGATCGTCGGTAGCTACGAAGATGCTTGGCAGATGGTTCGCGAACAGAACCCTGATGAAATGCCGCGCACGGTGAATATGATTACTGGCCCATCCCGTAGCGCGGACATCGGACAAAAATTACAAATGGGCGCTCATGGCCCTTGCGTACTCGTGATCTTTATCCTTAAAGATATGTAGCTCTATATCTTTATTGCTTTAGCCACCTTCTTAGGTGGCTTTTTTTGTTCTATGGCCACTCAAGAACTCAGTTATATAGCTTATCTAAATTCTGTAAGCGCGCCTGATAAACGCCACGAATTGTTTTTTCCGCTTCTGCATCAAAGGCACCAGCTGCATTAAAGCTAGAGCTCCAAACAACAATCGAGCCGCCTTGACCATCCAACTTAACCTGAATTTCAGATTCGTTAAGAATTGACCCAAAAGTACTTAACTAGCTAAATAGATTAAAATCCTCTAAAGCCAAACCAATCCAAGCCGATAGACTAATATAAGTATTTTTTCATCAAACACCGACACCTGTGAACGGATTACAGATAGCTGTCGTAATCGGACAATAGGATGATGTTATGGAAGCCAATGAAATTACCGCTGCAGCGACAGCAATGTCTACGCAACAGACCCAAACGACTCATGCGGTTAAATCAGCCGAGATGGCTAAAGATCAGATCGAACAAACGGGTGAGCAAGTGATGCAGCTATTGGAAGTTACTGCACCGGGGAAACTTAGAGTAGATCCACTGAGCCCGCTAGGCACCCAAATAGACGTTAAAGCCTAACAACATCGCTAAAAAAGCGAATGCTGTGGCGCTGTGAGATCATCAAAGTCCTCATCTAAAAACTGCAAGATCGTCTCACATACAGGCCTCACCTGCTTATCCAAGTAATGCTGATAGTCTAAAGGCGAGCTCATAAATTCAATGGGCTCTGCGCCATTAACGGTCATCATATATTCAATATAAGAACCTGACCTATACGGGCTAGGTTGACCTTTTGCTTGGTACCCATACTCCGCTTTCAAGCCCGCCTGGACATGAGGCGGTTTATTCTTCACATACTGGTCCAAACGCTGACGTATACGCTTTCTATAGATAAGTTTATGATCTAAATTACCCGTTAATAACTCTTCGACCGTTGATTTAAGTAGCGTCTGCCACTCTTGGCCTAAGAAAATACGTTCATAAAGCTGCTCTTGAAGTTCACGTGCCAGAGGCGTCCAATCCGTACGTACATTTTCAAGACCTTTAAACACCATCTTGGTCGAACCATCCTCAGAACGCTTTAGCCCTGCATAACGCTTCTTAGTGCCTTTGTCTGAATGGCGCATAGTCGGCATTAAAAACCGACAGTAATGCGTCTCGTACTCGATCTCTAACTGACTATCTAGCTCGAAACGCTCTTGTAGATTTTCACGCCACCAGCGATTGAGGTGTTCTGCTACAGCACGGCCTGTACTGTTGGCTTGCTCTTCTGGGAAGTCATCACCTAACCAGACAAAAACAGAATCAGTATCACCATAGATAACCTTAAAACCGAATTCTGATTCGATATGATCGCGAGTCTTGGTCAGGATTTCATGCCCCCTCAAGGTGATCGAGCTCGATAGTCGTTGATCAAAAAAACGGCAGACGTTTGAACCTAAAACACCATAAAAGGAGTTCATAATAATCTTGATCGCTTGGGATAATGCAGCGTTCTTTAACTGCTTGGCTTGATCTCGCGCCGCCCAAAGCTTCTCGATCAACTCAGGTAAAATCGTCTTACTACGCGAAAAGATTGCGTGGTTAAAGCCGGGGACTAAATCTTCAGGCTCCGCCCCCTCTTTAAGTCCTTCAGCCAAACCATAAGGGTCAATTTTAAAGGTACGAATAATACTGGGGTACAGGCTTTTAAAATCTAAAACCAAGACCTGTCTATACAAGCCTGGACGCGAGTCCATTACGTAGCCACCGGGCGCACTAAGCCCTGACATCCCAGAAGCATATTGCGGCGCTACATAACCTGAACGATGTAACAGAGGGAGGTATTGGTTATCAAATGCTGCCGCTGAGCCTCCTACTTTATCAAGCGCCAATCCTGTTAGACGTGCTCGTTCGAGAAGATAATTAGTCAGATCAGCATGCTCAAATATCTCCCAAACCAAGCGGCAATCTTCAAGGTTATAACGAGCCAAAGCCTCTTTGTCTTCTCTAAACAACCGTTGTATTTCACCGCCACGATCATCAACATGGTCTATCAACTTACCTCGATCTAGCATATCCCGAGCGACGCTTTCTAAAGCAAAACTTTCAAATTGATAAGTTGCACCTTTCAGGGTATCAATACCATCTAATACGATTCGCCCTGCCATACGCACAAAGAGCTTACCCTGAGCCGATTCATGCAGCTTTAAAGGCAACTGGTCACGACCTAGAACAAGTGGAATACGGAGTGCTTCAGCACGTTTTTGTAGTACCCGAAAATCAAAGCTAACTACGTTCCAACCAATAAACGCATCGGGATCATATTCAGCGACTACTCGCATAAAACGCTGTAACAAGGCCTTTTCATCAGAAACATATTCAAGCCCATCACTATCTTCACCCTCCCCCTGCATCAATACCAATTGAAAGTCATCAGCATAGAATGCAGCGGACAAGATATTGTCCGCTTTCATCGTCGTTTCTAAATCAATAGAGAGAATGCGTAAATTGGGCGTATACGCATCGGGTTTTAAACGGACCTGTTCATTCACTTGGCTAATCTGAACACCACCTTGAATAAACCGTTCCATCAGATAGCGATCTGCATGCCGTATATCATCTTCCATCATGACAATATTATGCAGATGCAGTAGCTCTTGAATTTGGCGATAGGTTTTTAAAGTTTGGCTGTATATAGCGGTAACGCCACGATACTGAAGATCAGTCAGATTGACTTTATTAATACGCCAATCTCGGAGATGACCAAGTAAGGTTTTTACGCGAGGAACTTGTTCATCAAAAACAAAAAGCACCGCTTCTTGCTGAGTAATAGAGATGGGAAAAGCACTGTGTTCAGAACAGACCCAATAGGTCAGCACGATACCCTCTCGAGTGTCGTGCTGATTTCGAGTCAGAATGAATGCTGAAGAGCTCTGATCTGAATTATCATGATGAGTAGGCATACTCACTTAACCAAAGGGCGCGACCAGATCCATATCGGTTAACTCTGGGAAAGCCTCGCGAACCGCAGCTTCATTTTGCGCTTCAAATAGGAGTTTAAGGTTAGGGCCAGCATCCATCGTCAGATAAATTTCTACGCCCGACGCTCTTAACTCCCAGACACGATGCATTGCCGAAACAGATTCAGGTTGCCAATATAAAAGCGGCGGCCATGAAGCAATCATAGTTGCATGCATGGACAGAGCATTTTGCTCAGCAGTTTGGCCTAACAGATTCATATCTTGTTCAGCTATAGCATGCTTAATTGTATTCAGATCCTTCTCAGCCTGTGCAGGCCAAGATTGGTAGAGATCAGCCGACTCAACTGTACGCTGCATACCAGAACGAGAATCGATTTTTTTGGCACCTGTAGCAACTTTTAACAAACCAATTCTAAACCCTGGCCAATTAACCGCTAAAGGCTCAGCACAGCTATCCATGCCGTCTTCTTGCTCACCTTTATTCCATTGCACAAACCCTTGGAAGATAGATCGTGATGCACTACCACTACCGATTCGGGCAAATGCCGACAGGACTTTCTGATCAAGATCGAAACGATAAAAGTCGTTAATCGCCAACATCAGTGCAGCAAAACCGGAAGCTGAAGAGGCAAGCCCCGCCGCTGTTGGAATATTATTATTTGTTTCTACCTTAACCAGTTGTTCCAAGTCTCGACGAAAAAGGTCAATAAACGCGATGACTTTCCGAGCAAAGGAGGAATCTTCACTCTGCAGCTCGCCATTTAGATAGACCTGATCACAAGCATCTGAAGGCGTGATTTTAGTTCGGCTACCTAGCTCACCTAGCGAAATGGATAATGAAGCATTGATAGGCAGGTTAAGCTCAACATCACGTTTACCCCAATACTTACACAAGGCAATATTACTTGGCGCAAACGCTTCTGCTTGCGTACCCGGCATAGTTTTCTCTGGAAGGAACGATGCCACTACACTCTGCTTAGTAATGCTCAATGCTAACCCCTTGTGCCGAAACGGATACTGGTATTTGTTCGTAAGCTATATATAGATCTGGATCTGAACCGAGTGCAATCACACAATCCCCAAGACCCGAACCTGAAATTTTAGCACCGGTAATATGCTCGCTTTGGCGAAGCGAATACACAATATCGCAAATCGCTTTATCTGCTACACCTAATGCGTCCATTAAGCCTTGGTAATTATTCATTAATTGACCAAGTTGCTGCCAATCCTGTTGGGCTATTGCCTGTTCAGCGTTGTCCGTTACCGACCCCATTAGCTGATAGACCTGCTGGTAAAGCTCAGGATAATGACTCGCTAAATCCTCTACATGTTTCAATACATCTGGTGTTTTCGTTTTATATCCCGCGTAGTAAAGCGATATGTCGGGTAGAGCTGACAGTGCATTGATCTTTCTTGGCTTAACACGGTAAGAAACGATTGAACCAAAGATACTAGCCACAAGGTCAGCTCCTGATCCTCGTCCACCTTGTACTTGATGAACAACTGCTAGTGAGCGATCGAATAAGCTATCTAGATCCGTTTCATCGTTTACAAAAGATGCGAGTGCAGCGACCACACCAGCAGTGACCGCGGCTGAAGAGCCCAGGCCAACGGTATGAGAAAACTCTGAACGGATTGTAACTTTAATACCTGAAGGCAAGCGATCCGCATACATTGCAACGGCAGCCAGCACAAAACTCAGCCTGTCATCAGCAACCAAATCTGACAACGGGCTTTGGTATTGGGCTAGTGCAGAGTCAATCAGCACTTCTCGTGTTGAGATAGGCTCAAGCTCTATGCGTATATATTTATCCACAGCACAAGCTAATGCCTTATGACCAAAAAGCACTGCGTGTTCACCCATCAGCATAATACTGCCAGGCACAGTCACTTTAATCCGATTCAACATACGCTCCTTGATAAATGATTTTTAAAGGCTGTAGGTGGATATTTAAACGACTAGCGATCTCTGCAGCATTACCTTTCGGGGCATAGACCAATACCAAACCACCTGTATCTCCAGAACTACTACCAGCACCACAAACCTTAGCACTTCCCCCCATCGACTCTATACGCTTAATAACATCAGCAACGGCGTGTGGAACAATTCCGATCTGTTGTAATAGGCGCTGATTTTCTTGTATGAGGTCTAGTTTCTGCTGATCATCTGAAGAATAGATAATTCGCTCAAAATCCTGCGTAACCTGTTCAAAATGCTGCCAAATTGTTGAAAACTCGAATGACTCACGTACTGCTGAAACCGTTTCACCCGTTGATGATTTAGGTGAACCGCTATTCCAGATAAACCAGTTATCGCCTATTTTTTTAGGCAACAGTGTTACATGGTCATTCTGAACTTTAACAACACCTCCAAAAGTCGTCGCAGCTGCATCAATCGCACTACCACGACCATGCTGCAATCTCTCACAATGGCGTACTAACTTGAAGAACTCCCGTTTATTCAATTCCTGCTGAGAGAAGGCTTCAGCCAACTTCAGCAATGCCGCAATCACCGCAGCAGAGGACCCCATACCGGCACCTGTTGGAATATCACTCGCTATCGAGATCTGACCAGCCCGATCAAAACCAAGCTGCGACAAGGTATAAAACAGCAGATCCGAAGGAGATGAGAGAACATCCGCTACAGCGAGCTTTCTTTGTAAAAACAAATTAAAACGTTGGTCAAGCTGTTCGGAAAAGAATTTAAATGTAGCTATATTCTTAGAAAAGTCACCGAAAGCATCAGAAGATATTGATAAATTCAGGCTCGCAGTAGCATTATAAGAAGCCATTACAGAGGTTGTAACGGCCATTGCAATAGCAGGAGCCCCATAAACAACTGAGTGCTCACCACTCAGTATTAGTTTCCCTGGGGCTATTGCCTTCATTAACAGCTAACGTATTCTCGCTTGTGACCGCTGATCGCAGCCAAACGGAAACGTCCAGTGGTTGCAGCGGGAATATCATGATGTTCGCCATCACGAGGATCAGGGTGGCGATACAAATTTAGATATTCGTCATAACTGACTTCTTGGCGAGCATCTAACATAGCTTTGTGGTTTAGAGTGTGCAGACACTTTTCATAACCCGCCACTACGGTGCCAGAGAAAAATTCTGCAACGCAACCAGAACCATAACTAAAGAAACCAACTTTATTACCAGCCAAATTCTCTTTGCAGTTCTCAAGCAAAGAAGTCAAACCGATATACATTGAAGCTGTATAGCTATTACCGATAATACGGTTGTAATAAAGCGTTTCTTCGACCTGTTCTTCAATTTTCTCTAAAGAAAGGCCTGCTTGGTTTACCTTTGCTAGATGCTTATGCGCTTTCTCCGCCATGCGGCTAAAAGGCAGGTGATAGCAAAAGTGGGAGAAATCACTAAACGCTAGAGAGCTAACTTCAACAAAGTTTTCCCAAGCTCTTTTCAGAGATTTCAGGTAGATTTTGGTTGAGTATTTACCATCAACTAGTGCAGTCGTACGGTAATTTGGTCGCCAGAAATCCATCACATCTTCTGTATGATTACCAACTTCTGGATCAATTTCGATTAGACGAGGGTTTGCAGATATCAAAATAGCGACAGCACCGCAACCTTGGGTCGCCTCTCCAGAAGTATCAAGGTCATATCGAGCAATATCAGACGCAATGACCAAAACCTTTTTTTCTGGTTGTCGAGCGACTAACGCGCACGCCATCTGAATAGCAGCTGTTGCGCTGTAACACGCCTGCTTTAACTCAACAACACGGCAATTAGAATTCAATCCTAACAATCTATGCACATAGACGCCTGCAGCCTTAGACTGGTCCACACCCGTTTCTGTAGCAAAAAGCAATGTACTAATTGAATCCGTACCCACCCTTTCAATTAATGGATAGGCAGCATTTGCAGCCATAGTGACTACATCTTCATCAGGAGCAGCCATAGACATCTTCTCTTGGCCTATTCCCTGATAATACTTTTCTGACTCAATTTGCTGAACATTCGCCAGTGTTCTTAAATCCAGATAATAATTGGATGTATAGAAACTGATTTCGTCAATACCAACTGACATTCTTGGGTCTCGATCCTAACTCTCGTCTAAAACAAGGGCCCGGTTATTAGATAAAGATGCTATATCCCGGATACCTAGCAGAAACATGGCTGTTCTGAACTCTGCTTTAATTTTTTCTATTTCTGTAACAACTGCATCTGCAGATTCCATCGCCGGTTTTAACAACGGACCTGCTATGCCACATAAAGAGGCGCCGAGTATAACAGATTTAACCATATCAATCCCATCTCTTAAGCCGCCACTTGCAACTAATGTGGCAACATCTCGATATGGGCTAGCCAATTTCAAGGCGACAGGGGTTGGAAGCCCCCAATCTTGAAATTTAAGACCTAAATCACTCGCGTCTTTTCTACGATGGTGCTCAATTCGACTCCAAGATGTACCGCCAGTACCAGCTAGATCAAAGGTCGTTATACCCGCCTTTAGGCCAAGCTCAATATCGGCAGGCGATAAACCACTCCCAACCTCTTTAAGAAACACAGGCACATCTAATTCTGCTACAAGAGTTTTGATCTTCCCAGCAAGATTGGAGAAATCCGTATCACCTTCAGGCTGAACCGCTTCCTGCAAAGGATTGAGATGAAGATACAAAGCATCTGCACCGAGACAGTCGATCGCTTGCTGAGCTTGTTCTACTTCAACACCATAATTCAGTTGAACGGCACCAAGGTTACCGATCAAAGGGACATCTGGAGCCAATTCTCGCAGCGAAAAACTTTCTTTAGCTTCTGGAGACGTAAACATAACTCGTTGCGAGCCAACCGCCATAGCAACACCCGCTACCTGAGCCGCTTTCGCCAAATTATGATTTATCTGTTTTACTAACTGATGATCACCGCCTGTCATTGAGGATATCAACAAAGGGAAACTTAACTGATAACCTAAAAATTCACATGAGCTATCAACATCGTTCAAGGCGATCTCAGGTAAACCACGATGCATTAAATGTATGCGATCAAAGTACCTACCTGTGCGATCCGTTAAAGGATCATTTTCTATAGCTCTTATATGTTCAAGCTTTCGATCATTAGTCAGATCTGACATTAGCGCTCCAGCGTTAAGTGAGCTTCCATTAGCTCTCCAGGGTTTGTCTGAGCAGCTAGCAAAGATAACTCGCCACATAAAACCGTTGCGGCACAAATAGCAGCTAAACGTTGCGCATTCTCACCTGGCTCTCTATCTTCCTTACAACCTAGAGCCGCTAAATTATCTTCAACAAAGTCGATTCCCTTACCATTACCAACAGAACCCATAATAAGGTTAGGCAAAGTACAAGAGAAATAAAGATCATCACCACGTACTTCAGCGTGCACGATCCCCTGAGAACCTTCGATAATGTTTGCCGCATCCTGACCGGTGGCTAGGTAAAAGGCTAAAAGCATGTTCGCATAATGGGCATTAGCACTACGAAGACCTCCCGCTACCATGGTCCCAATCAGGTTTTTCTTAATATTAAGGTCAACCATCTTTTCAGGTGTTGTCTTTAAGCGTCTTTCACAGATTTCACGTGGTATTACAATCTCCGTTACAACATATTTACCGCGACCAAGAATACCGTTAACAGCTGTCGCTTTCTTATCCGAGCAATAGTTACCAGAAATCGATGAATAACGAAGCTGCGGATATTCAGACAATATCCAAGGAATAATCTTGTCTGCAGCGTTTGTCACCATGTTGTGACCAGATGCATCACCCGTTGTAAATTCCAAGCGAAGATAGATCAAATTCGCAACGATCTGGCTATTCATATCGATAAGCTTGGCAAAACGACTACTCTGCGCAACCACCTCGTTGATATCATTCATACGAGACTTAATCGAATTTAGAGCAAGCATCGCTTCTGTTGCGTCATCCGCTTCCAGCAGAATAGAGCGACTCATTCGCTCATCAATCACAGTCGTTTTGATGCCATCAGTCAAAGCAGAAACCCTTGCACCACGACCAACTGAAGGCCATAAAGGCGTTTCATAGGTAGCCAAAGGGACACTAATTTTTTCATCTAAAACAGGCCCTGTAATTTTGATCGGACCTACATTACGCATTGGGATTGGAGCTTGACTGATTTTATGAGATTTCATGATATCTCTTTATACAAAAGAAAAAGGGCTGCCAATGGCACCCCTTTTTAAATAAGGTTGAGGGCTAATTTTAATGAACTTCACTAGCCCTTTTCAACGTTTTCCTTAGGAGGCAGTCTCTTCTTCTTTTTCCACCTGTTTTTCTGCCGATTGCTCGACCTCAACATCACCTAAATTAGGCTCCGGTAAAGACAAGTTCAACGTATCTAACAAAGTCCCCATACCATTCACAACTCGGTATTGAGAAACAAGCTGATCATGAAGCGCGTTTGTCAGATCATTTTTAGAAGAAAATACTTCGTTTTCTGTATCCAACAAATCAAGCAAAGAACGCTGACCAATGTTGAACTGTTTCTGATAAGAGTTGCGAGTTTCCTGGCTCGAAGCTACGTGCTGCTCAAGGAACGGTAACTGTCTGGACAGAATACTATATGCATTCCACGACAATTCGATACTTTGGAGTACTTCACGATGGCTTTGACCTTGTATCGACTTAGCCTCTTCAATCTGGTGCTGAGTCTGACGAACACGAGCTTGATCGGCACCACCGTTATACAAGTTATAGCGCAAACGGAACATAGCCGTCAGATCTTCGTTTACACCTTCAACACCATCTAAATTATTATTCCAAGTACGATCAACTTCAAAATCTACTCGAGGATAATAATTACGCTTAGCTGCATTATATTGTGCTACTGCTGCTTCAGTATCAGCTTCAGCCACTTGTAAGGTCGGGTGATTACTTAGTGCCGCTTCAGTTGCTTCATCCAAAGATTCTGGAATTGTTACGTTAACCATCTCAGGATAAACAAGCTCCTCGGGAGCCATCAAACCAGTCACACGTTGGTAATTGGCCTTAGCATCTAATAGATTATTCTCTGCGGCAAGCGTGTTAACTTCAGCTAATGCCAAACGTCCTTCTGCTTGCTGAATAGAGGCCAACGCCCCCATCCCTGATTCAGAACGACGTTTAATCTGATCGTAAATTTTTACGTGATTAAACAAGTTTTCTTTTGCTTGCTGCAATAAAACAGTACGGCGGTTCAACTCAATATAAGCTCTAGCGGCATCTAAAGCATAAGTTTCTGCAGATTCAATTACACGTTTATCAGCAGAAATTGAACGAGCTTTTTGACGTTTAACTTCACTAGAGGTAGCAAAGCCATCAAATATCATCTGTCTGAGGCTTAAACGCCCCTCTCCACGAGTAAGCTCTACATCATCCCCATTTGCACGTGTAGTTGTATTATTAGTCCACTCATAACCAATACCAGCTTCCAAATCAACACTCGGAAGATAACCAGCTTTAGCTTGACGAACTTCTTGATAAACAGCATTTCGCGCGTTAATCGCTCTTTGCACTTCAGGACTGTTACTTAATCCTTCCGCCACAACGCTTTCAAGTGAAGTGGAATACGCTACCGTGCTAACAGCTCCTAGTAGCACCCCTGTAAATACTGACCTGAACATAATATCCGCCCCTAATTATAAATAGTTCGTAGCCTTTCCTTAACGTAAACAGTACCGGTTAAGCTTGTCGCTTTCCCACCATGAGAACTAGTGAGACCCTATCAGTGGCACCTGTTTTCTGAAAAATAGAACTCAGGTGAGCTTTAACTGTCCGCTCTGTAATATCAAGCTTTCGAGCAATTTCCTTATTACTTGCCCCTGTAGTTAATACAGAAAGCACATCATGCTCTCGACTACTTAATCCTTCAAAACAATCTACAGACTCTGCGGTGTCCACTTTCCTATCTGTAACAGGCATCTTTCCTAAAAGACTTTTGAGTAACTTTTGAAGAAGTTCAGGTCCTGCCCAAATATCACCACGGAGTACAGTTTTCACCACTTCAGTAAGTAGAGATCCTGTAACATACGTGTTGGTATATCCGTTTGCTCCCGATTGCAGCACTTTGATCCCTTCATCTTCATTTGGAACATCAGTACAAACAATCAAAATAACCTTCGGATTATCCTTTTTAAATCTGAATATTAATTGAGCGTCCTTCTCGTCAACCGAACTTAAGTGAAGCAATACAATACTATGTTGCACTTCTAAAAGTTTAGATGATATTTCAGAACTATCGATAATTTCAGGTTGCCAATCTGCGAGCAACTTAAACCATCGTTCCAAAACTTTCGGTCGGTTCCCTACAAAAAATAACTTCATAATATCCATTCCGCAGCACCTAAGAACAAGACACAGCCTCGTGACCGCGGCGCACAATAGTATATCTTCTAACCAAGAGCTACAAGTTTTTGAAGATTAAGGAGTTTTATTTTTTAATATTTCTAGGTAATACTAATACCAAAGATCAATCAAAAGCCATATCTTTTATATGGTCTAAACTTTATGCTCAATTCAATTGTTAACACTTACCTTTGTAACTTGCATAGCCTATCGCTCAGTAAGAGCCTTATCCTTAGCTTTCAGTACCGGCTTCAATATGTAATCCATTACTGTTTTCTTTCCTGTTAGAATATCAACACTAACAGTCATCCCTGCAATTAGAGGCAATTCAGCCTCAACTGTACCTAAAAATGGCTCATCAGTTTCTAAACGAACCAAATAATAGCTCTCTCCTTCCTCATCGATAATCGTACTTGGACTAACGAATACCACAGAGGCTCCCACACCACCATAAATAGAAAAATCATAAGCCGATACTTTAATTATTGCTATCTGACCTGGAACAATATTGGCTATATCAGAGGGTCTAATCCTAGCTTCAACCAATAATTTGTCTTCCCAAGGAATTATATTTAACAATTCATCCCCTGGCTGAACCACTCCCTCAACAGTATTAACCAGTAATTGTTTCACCGTACCTTTCACTGGAGCTTTTACTTCAGCACGATTAATTCTATCGTTCATACCCGTTAATGCCTGCTTAATTCGAGCACTTTCAGCTACAACCTCATTAAGCTCCCTTCGTGCTTCATTTTTAAATTGTAATTCTGCACCATCAAGGTTTTGCTTTGTTTCCTGTAAGGTAGATTCAATTCGAGGTATATTTAATCTTACTCCAGATAATTCACCCCATAGATCATTTAGCTGCCTTTTTAATCGAAGGAACTCAACCTCTGAAATGACACCATCTTTCAACAGAGGTCGAGTAATATCTAACTCTCGCTTTAAAAGCCCATAGCTTCTAACCAACTGTCCTTCTTGCGACTTAGCAGCTTTCAACTCTTGTTTTCTTTGCTCTACTTGCTGCTCCAATCCACCAAGACCAGCTAACATTTCAGCCTTACGAGTCAAAAATAGGCTTTTCTCTTGATCAAGCATACTCTTATATTCAGCTGGAAAGCCCTTAGGCGGTATAAACTCTTTACTATCAGCCTCTGCCTGCAACCGTGCAGCTTTTGCAATCAACTCATACTGTCGAACTTCATTTTCTTTTAAGGAACTGGAGAAACGAATATCGTCAATTCGTAATAGAACCTGCCCCTTTTCAACAACATCACCTTCACGGACAAGGATTTCTGATAACGCTCCGCCCTCTAAGGTTTCGATAACTTGCAATTGGCTTGAAGGGATAATTTCACCATCGCCACGTGTGATTTCATCTAACTCAGCCCAGTTAGCCCAAACAATTGCAAAAACCACAAAAATCAGCATTGACCAAAGTAAAGCACTCGCTCCTTTTGGGCTTTGCTCTGCCATCGCCTCACTTACGCTAGACATATAACTTAAGTCTTTCTTAGCTTGAGCCATGACTTTACCTCTGCACCTGCAAACGGCCTTGCTTTAACGCATCTAGAACCGCTTCTTTTGGACCATCTGCAACGACTCGTCCTGCATCCATTACAATTATCCGATCAACCAAACTAAGCAAAGACATTTTATGCGTAACAACCAACATTGTTTTATCCTTCGCATATGTTTTAAGCATTGATTTAATTTGCTCTTCAGATGAATTATCCATTGAAGCAGTAGGCTCATCTAAAATGAGAATATTAGGATCATGTATAAGAGAACGCGCCACTGCAACTGCTTGCCTTTGACCACCAGATAAAGCAGCTCCTCGCTCCCCAACCTTCATATCAAAACCTTGTGGATGTCGATTTACCATATCCGCAACACCTGTAAGCTTTGCTACTTCAACAAGGCGGTCATCCTCTGTTTGAGGGGACCCAATTACAATATTGTCACGTACACTACCTGCGAAAAGCATAATATCCTGCGGCATATAACCAAAATTTCTTCGCAAATCGACAGGATCTATCTGGTTAATATCGATACCATCAATACGCACACAACCTTCACCGGTATCATATAAACCTAACACCAGCTTCTCGATCGTTGATTTGCCTGATCCAATCCTCCCTATCAATGCAACACTTTCACCTGGCTTGATACTAAAAGATACACGGTCTAAGGCTTTCTGCTCCTCTCCAGGATAAGCAAAACTAACATCCTTAAAATCTATAGCCCCTTCCAATTTATCTCGGTGAATAAACTGTTGTTCTTCACTACGCTCAGAAGGCAACTCCATAATTTCATTGAGTCCTTTCAAGGCGGTTGCTGCTTGATGGTAAGAAATCACTAGATTAGCCACTTGACTCATTGGCCCTATTGCCCTGCCAGAAAGCATCACACAAGCAATCAATGCCCCCATCGTCAATTCTCTTTCACTAATCAAATATACACCAGTAATTATGATACCGACCGATGTAAGCTGTTGCGCTAAGGACGCAAAATTAACTACCGAAGCAGACAGCATTCTAGAACGCAAACTCCATTTAGCGATATAACCAACAGCTTGCTCCCAGCCTAATTGAATAGAAGAACTAGCCCTCTGGGTTTTCACCGTTTCCATTGCCGTTAGACTTTCAATCAGAGTCGCATTTTTTTGAGAATTTGATGCAAATGTTTTTTCAACCGCCTCTTTTAAATAGGGCCTAACAACAAACGAAACAAGAATAATAAGCGGTATTGCCACTAGCGGCACGATTACAATAGGCCCACCAATAAAACCAATTACAACTAAGAAAAGCAGAGCAAAGGGCAAATCAATGAATACAACATTTGTAGTTGAGTTTAAAAAGCTCTTAATACTTTCAAACTCACGCAAATTACTAGCAAAGGACCCTACCGAAGCGGGTAAGACGCTATACTTAAGAGATAACACCTTCTCGAAGAGCAAGGCAGATAGAATCACATCCCCCTTTTTTCCAGCAATTTCCAGAAAGTAAGATCTCAACATTTTAAGAGAAAAATCAAACAGGTATACAACAGACACCCCAATAGCCAAAACCCATAATGTCTCTATCGCATTGTTAGGTACAACACGATCATAAACATTCATAACAAAGAGCGGGTTCGCGATAACAAAGAGGTTAATCAAAAAAGAGGCTATTAAGACATCACGATAAATCGCAGTTGAACGTTTAATTGTTCCCCAAAACCAGTGCCCTTGATGCCCTTCTAATAACTTTGACACCTGTTGCTGGAAACGATATTCCAACCTAACAAAAATAGCGTGATTTTTATAAGAGGCAGCAAGATCATCTATTGATAAGTGATGCTCCCCACCGCTTTCTGGCTGAATAATTACTGCATTTCCAGATTTATGATCGATCTCTTGCAGAATACAAGCCTGATCATTTTCGAGAATTAAGACCGCAGGAAGAACAAGAGGAGATATATCAGAGAGCTCTCGCCGCAATATTTGAGCTGCAAACCCAGCACGCTTTGCGGCACGAAGAAATAACTTGGGAGTTAACTTATGATCAACCAACGGTAAACCTTCACACAAAACCTCAGGGGAGAAAGGCTTATGATTTTGCTTACTAAGATGAACCAAACAACCGAGCAAAGGGTCTTGAACCGCTTCCATTAACCTAGACCTTAACCTTATTTGAGAGAAAAACTCAAAAAAACGATATATAGTATGACTATCAATTAGCTATCAAATGTATCAAATCAATATGTTATACGCTATACGCAATGAAGAAGGCCGCATAATCAGCCTATCCGAGACACCTCAAGAGGGAGCTCAGCCGGTAGATATAAGAAACAAAGAAGTTTTAGATTTTCTATCTATCAACGATGAAGAATTTTCTGCAGAGGAGTTTCTTCAACAGTCAGATATGTCTGTGGCACGTATTTTTGAAGACTTAGTCGATGTTCTAATCAACAAAAACATTATTATGTTCACTGATTTACCTCCAATGGCACAAAAGAAACTTCTAAGCCGTAAACTTGCGCGAAACATTAATCGAGGAGAGGAGAATCAAGAGATACATGAAGAAAAATCACACTCTTTCCTAATTGGAGATGACGAAACTTTATAAATAAATTCCTAAAGCTCCTGGCCTAGCGGATCCTCACTTTCTTCTTTACCGAAGTGATTTAATTGATTGTATTGTTCAGCAAAACGTTCAGCTAGAGCGGAATAGCGCTGCTGCTGTTTTTCAGACAGCGCCCCATAAGAGATAGTAGCCAAAACATCGCGAACAGATAGCAAAATCCAAAGGGCATTCTGCCCCCTTTTAGCTTTTTCTATCCCTGACTGGACCAAATTTAGCGCTATGCCTGTATGACTTGGCAGCAACTCATTAGCTCGACCAAACATTAAAAACGCCCGATCTAAATCACCACCTCTAAAACTACTCATTGCAGCATAATTTGCTTTACCCCAATCCTTCTCTACCATTACACGATTGAGGTCTTTGCGCTTAGCCTGAATATCTTGCTCTATATCACAACCATGAACAGCATCGATCAAAACATCCAACCATTTACACTGATTATCTACATCCATGCGCAAAAAGAAATTTAACGTTTGCTGAAGCATCTGCTCTAAACGCTTACGAGACGCCGCCGATTCTTGACGATATAGGTCGCAATTAATGAGCTTAGCCCTAAACATCACCTCTTGATCATCAGGATGATCAAGCACTACATCTTCTAAGATTCGAACAACATCAGTTTCCACTTCAGACAATTTAGTTTTATTTGCCTGAATCATTGATCTAACCAAGCCAAAATAATGGGAGGGGGTTTGAAAAACAGAATATCTCGCATAGCGAACTGCATTCTGGTAAGCGTCTTTTGCTATATCCCACTCACCTGTCTGAGATGCCAAATCAGCCAACTCACTTTGTAATTCGGGAACAGTAGGCTGAATCATAACAGCCTTTCGCATCAGCGTTACCGCTCTACTCAGCTCACCCTTCACTCGATAAATACGAGCTAACCATGTATATGCTTCAACGCACACATGCTGCTGATCGACAATACGATTTAGACAGTTCAACGCATCTTCATATTCGCCTAGATTAAAGTGAGCAATCCCTTTACCCACCTCAGCCCAAGGAAGATCACGTTTACTCGTAAGCCCCACAAAGAGCTCTTTGGCTTGAGTAAAGCGCTTCATCCTTAAGAGTGCGATACCATTAATACGTTGTAGAAATATATTTAAGCCAGGGTAATGATTTACAAGAGCTCTACCCTTTTCCAATACTTCTTCATAGTGCTCTTCATCCAACAACTGCTCAAGGGGTCGAACAACCTCTTTAATCCTCAGTTGTTTTTCCAACCGATGACGCACCTTCCCCTGATCAAAAGGTTTCGAAATATAGGTATCAGGCGAGTTCTCTAAAGAACCGAAGAGCAGCTCGGAGCTTTCTGGATCAACAATTAAGAAATAAGTACTAGCTTCAGGAAGGATTGCCTCTGCGTTTGCTTCATGTAGAAGCTGCAGACCATTTTTTTCCCCCTTCCCCATATCGTAAGCGGCAAAACAAAGATCAAAAGTCAATTCACGCATCAGGCTCAATGCCATATTAACCGAGGAAGCAACTTGTACTTGCCCCACACCCATACCCCCCAGGATTTGGCGCAATACCCCGAGATCGTCGAGCTTACTGTCTACAATTAAAGCAGACTTTCCTGAGTAGTTGATTTCCATAGGCTCTGCGTAGTTTAGATAACAGCAAAAGTAGCATATAAATCAGACCATTATCAAAGTTTAGGCCATCTATCGCACAATAAAAAACCCCGCAGGGGCGCTACGGGGTTTTTTATGTGCATCTAGACAAATTAATCGTCTAAAAAGCTTCGTCCTTTACCAGCAGCAATACGCATACGCAGTGCATTAAGTTTGATAAAACCTGCGGCATCTTTCTGGTCGTATGAACCCGCATCATCTTCAAATGTTGCGATATTCTCATCGAACAAGCTGTCATCAGAACGACGACCAACAACAATAACATTACCTTTGTATAGTTTTAGGCGAACATCACCATTTACCACTTGCTGGGACTCATCGATCATTTGCTGGAGCATCTTACGCTCTTCTGACCACCAGAAGCCATTATAGATAACTTTAGCGTAACGCGGCATCAACTCATCTTTAAGGTGTGCAGCTTCACGATCTAGCGTGATTGACTCAATAGCACGGTGTGCTTTCAGCATAATTGTGCCGCCAGGAGTTTCGTAACAACCGCGAGACTTCATGCCTACAAAACGGTTTTCTACAATATCAAGACGACCGACACCATTCTCACCACCCACTTTGTTTAGGTATTCAAGAACAGTTGCTGGACTCATTTTTTCACCGTTGATCGCAACGATGTCACCCTTTTCGTAAGTCAACTCAAGGTAAGTTGCTTCGTCTGGAGCTTGCTCAGGAGATACGGACCAACGCCACATATCGTCTTCAGCTTCCTGCCATGGATCCTCAAGAATGTCGCCTTCGTAAGAGATGTGAAGAAGGTTAGCATCCATTGAATATGGTGATTTCTTCTTGCTACTAGCGAAATCAACTTCAATATTATGGTCTTCACAATATTTCATAAGTGTTTCACGGGAAGTTAGATCCCACTCACGCCATGGCGCGATAACATGAACACCTGGCTTAAGCGCATATGCACCTAGTTCAAAACGAATCTGGTCATTGCCCTTACCAGTCGCACCGTGAGAAATTGCATCAGCACCAGTCTCGTTAGCGATTTCAATCAAGCGCTTAGCGATTAGTGGGCGAGCAATAGATGTACCTAGAAGGTACTCACCTTCATAAATTGTGTTCGCACGGAACATTGGAAATACAAAGTCACGAACAAACTCTTCACGTAGATCTTCGATGTAAATCTCTTTTACACCCAAAGCTTCCGCTTTAGCACGTGCAGGTTCAACTTCTTCACCCTGACCTAAGTCAGCAGTGAATGTAACTACTTCGGCATTGTATTCATCTTGCAACCAGCGAACGATAACAGACGTATCCAATCCACCGGAATAGGCCAGAACGACCTTTTTAATCTCGGACATTCTCAAGCTCCAACTTGCGAACAATATTCGCCCCGACACGGGCCGAAAGGGATATTCAAATTAAGCGCGGTATTATAGCAGAACTTTATCCTGCAACGCATCCGCTGCAGGATAAATTAATAGAGTGGGACTAATGATAGTTTAGATCGACTAATCTTTTTCCAGACGAATAGTGACTCGACGGTTACGATCTCGATTTTTGCGGCTATTATTTTCAACTACTGGATAACGCTCACCATGATAGCGAGTCGTAATCATGGTTGGTTCCAAACCTAAACTGATTAAATACGCGGTCACTTCCTCAGCTCTTCGCTTAGAAATATCACGATTCATCAATCTACGACCCATATTATCGGAATGCCCATCAACATAGACACCTTTCACAGCGTCATCGTTTTTAACGTATAGAGCAATCAGATCCAATCGCTCCCTTGATGCATCCGATAAACGCCATTGGGCAGATGGAAAGAGTATGGCTGTTCGAGCCACCTGACGGTAATTAACAGGCAACAAACCAGCAGTACAAGCAACGTAGTCATCGTAGGCTGATTGAAAGTTCACAGCTGAAACAGATACACGTAATGATTCGCTAGTTCCGTACCACTCATCCGTAGTAAAAGTCGGCATCATCCCTTTATAAAGAGCTGCCAACATACTCTGAGCATGCTTTGGCTGAACTTTTATATGCCCAGTCCTCTCTTCAGCTTTCACTGTCGCGATATATTTTGGCACTATTCCCGGCTGCCAAGGAGCTGCTTCAGCAACCAGTTTACCTCCTTTTTGGAAGTGGATTGTTTCGGTGGGCTTAAGCATAAAACGGACTGACTCACCCGCCTCATGCTCAAAAATCGCATTACCAAATGAAGGGATAGCCTGACTCAATAAACACGTAAATTTAGAAGCCTCAAGCTCCCATTTAGACTCATCGATGGAGCTTCGAAAGGTTACAGCATGTACCTGTAATGAGAACACAGCTACATATAACAATAAAAATATGCGAATAAACACAATAAAACCGCCAATCAAACCAAGTCAGCAACAAATAAAATTATACCCCAGAAAAACAATATTAAGGGGGAGCGATCAATTTTAATGAGAAAGCTATATAAGCATTTGTATTATTACGGCCAATTTAAAATATTCTTGAGTAGACGATTGGAGTGACTGCACTTCCACTGCTAGAATATTGCCAAAATTTAAAGGCAACCCTCTACCAAAGTAAGGGCATCCATTGAGCAACCATAACGCCACAAAACACCCAATGGCAAACCGTTTTCGCGGTTTTCTACCAGTCGTAGTCGATGTTGAAACAGCAGGCTTCAATGCCCGTACTGACGCATTACTCGAAATCGCAGCCGTAACTTTAACCATGGATGAAAACGGCTTTTTGATTATCGACAAGAGTTTCGAAGCTCAGGTAGAACCTTTTGAAGGCGCTAACCTTGAGCAATCCGCCTTGGATTTTACAGGTATAGATCCATACGATCCCGATCGTGAAGCGGTACCTGAAAGAGAAGCACTAGAAGAGATATTTCGTGCTGTTCGAAAATCACTTAAAGCACATGATTGTAAACGCGCAGTCCTAGTTGGTCATAACGCATCTTTTGATCAAAGCTTTGTGAATGCTGCATCTAATCGAGAAGATATAAAACGCAACCCATTCCACCCTTTCTCCACTTTCGACACAGCAACACTAGCTGGCCTTGCATTTGGTCAAACTGTTCTCGCGAAAGCCTGCCAAGTTGCGGGCATCGAATTTGACGGTAAACAAGCACATTCAGCGTTATACGACACGATGAAAACAGCAGAGCTATTTTGCATTATCGTAAATCGTTGGAAAGAGCTTGGCGGCTGGGACATGGTAGACCAGTATGATGATTACGAATAACTCCTTGTAATCACCAATAATAAGATACAAAAAAACCCGCTAGTAAGCGGGTTTTTTATTAGCAATAGATTTGCTGAAGATTACAGATTATCTGCTTCTTCAGATAGGTACTTAGCAACACCTTCTGGAGATGCATCCATACCTTTATCACCTTGATTCCAGCCAGCTGGGCAAACTTCGCCGTGCTCTTGGTGGAATGCAAGTGCATCAACCATACGAAGCATTTCATCAACGTTACGACCTAGTGGTAGATCGTTAACAACTTGATGACGTACTAGACCATCTTCGTCGATTAGGAAAGAACCACGGAAAGCTACGCCGCCTTCAGATTCAACATCGTAAGACTGACAGATGCTGTGAGTCATGTCTGCAACTAGCGTGTAGTTTACTGCACCGATACCGCCTTCGTTTACCGGCGTGTTGCGCCATGCGTTGTGAGAGAAGTGAGAATCGATAGAAACACCGATCACTTCAACGTTACGCTTTTTGAATTCTTCGATACGGTGATCAAAAGCTAACAGCTCAGAAGGACAAACAAATGTGAAGTCCAGTGGGTAGAAGAATACTACCGCTTTTTTACCTTTAGTTGCTTCAGACAGTGTGAAAGCGTCAACGATTTCGCCGCTACCTAGTACTGCTGGTGCTGTAAAGTCAGGAGCCTGTTTGCCTACAAGTACGCCCATTGTGCTATTTCTCCATTAAAATGCTATCTAGCGTTTAGGTTTTTTATGATAGAAAAGACCGCTATAAAATCAAGCAATCATCTATCTAAAATTACTCAGCGCTTTGCTCTTCGGAACCCGCTGCTGCTTCTTTGATCAATTCAGCAAGCTCACCGTTTTCTGACATCTCACAGATAATGTCACAACCACCAATCAACTCACCTTTAACCCATAGCTGAGGGAATGTCGGCCAGTTTGCATATTTTGGTAGTTCTGCACGGATATCTGGATTTTCCAGAATATTTACAAAAGCAAAACGTTCACCACAAGCCATCACTGCTTCTGAAGCACGTGAAGAGAAGCCACACTGAGGAAAACGCGGCGTTCCTTTCATGTAAAGAAGAATATCATTACCTTCAATCTGCTCTTTGATGGTATCAATTACGCTCATTCATACACCTATAAAATACTTTATGTAGGATGCACAACCGTTTTTGTGCTGTGGTGAACAATGTACCACATATCCGACCATTTTACTCTGACAATGTATATTTGCTTTTCTTTATAGAGTTAATAAAAAAAATTAATTAGCCATTCTAAGTAATGATTCTTAGCTCAATCCCCCATTTCCCAAAGCAAGGCAAATTTATCCAGTAAAACTGTTGCGAAAAGCCGCAAAGCTGCCTATTATTCGTCCTTTAAATGGCAGCTTTGGCTGCCTTTTTGCGTTGTAGGGAAGATAAAAATAATGGCTGTAGAATCGATTATGACTACCTACAACCGGTTGTCCGTAGCGTTCGAACGCGGAGAAGGCAGCTGGTTGTATGATACTGACGGTAATAAATATCTTGATGCGCTCAGCGGTATAGCTGTATGTGGTTTAGGCCACTCACACCCAGCCGTAACTCATGCTATTTGTGATCAAGCAAGCAAGCTATTACATACGTCAAATTTGTACACCATTCCAAATCAGCAGCAACTTGCCGACCGCCTGACTAACATTTCAGGTATGGACAATGTGTTTTTTGGCAACTCTGGCGCTGAAGCAAATGAAGCAGCGATTAAGCTTGCTCGCCGTTATGGTCATGTCGTTCGAAACATCGAGAACCCTGCGATTATCGTCATGGAAAACTCTTTCCATGGCCGTACTATGGCAACATTAAGTGCAACAGGTAACCGTGCTGCTCAAGCAGGCTTTGAGCCTCTCGTTAGCGGCTTCGTACGCGCGCCCTTCAACGATATCGAAGCTATCAAAACAATTGCAGCTAACAACCCTAATATCGTTGCAATCCTAGCTGAACCGATTCAAGGTGAATCAGGCATCCAAATCCCTGCTGACGATTATCTGAATAAACTGCGTGACATCTGTGATGCTAACGAATGGCTATTGATGCTGGACGAAGTCCAAACAGGTAATGGCCGTTCAGGTAAATACTTTGCTTACCAGCATAACGATATTTTGCCGGACGTTGTAACTACAGCTAAGGGCTTAGGTAACGGCATACCGATTGGTGCCTGCCTTGCACGCGGTAAAGCAGCTGGCATTTTGATCGCAGGCACTCACGGTTCAACTTATGGTGGCAACCCACTGTCTTGCGCTGCTGCATTAGCTGTTGTGAATACAATCATCGATGAAAATCTATGTGATCGTGCTACTGAACTTGGCAACCGCATTACTTCAGGTTTAGAGGAACAGCTTGGTCATACTGATTATGTTGAAGAGATACGTAACAAGGGCCTACTGATCGCAATCCAATTGGGCGAAGCAGGTACTGAGTTAGCTGTCCTATCCAAAATTAAAGGCATTCTTCTTAATATTACTGGCGGTGGCAAAGTTGTACGCCTACTACCTCCATTAACCATGACAGATAGCGAAGCTGATCTATTAGTTAATACGCTATCTCAAATTATTCGCGTATATGCGGCTGATGAGCGCGATCCAATCAGCCAAGACTCGAGCCCTGCAGACGAACGTAGAGAACAATGAGTACTAGACATTTTTTAACCCTGCTCGATTTATCTTCTGAAGAACTACGCACCCTAGTTAAACGCGCAAGTGAACTGAAGGCGATCCGTAATCGTGGTGAAGTTTACGAACCGCTTAAAAATAAAGTGATGTCGATGATTTTTGAAAAATCGTCCACACGTACACGCGTTTCTTTTGAAGCGGGAATGGCACAATTTGGTGGCCACGCAATGTTTCTTTCGCCTCGCGACACTCAGCTTGGACGTGGTGAACCGATCAGCGACAGCGCTAAAGTGATTTCAAGTATGGTCGACGTGGTGATGATCCGCACATTCAGCCACCAGCTTGTAGAAGAGTTTGCTGCCAATTCCTCTGTACCGGTTATCAATGCCCTGACTGACGAATACCACCCATGTCAGCTACTAGCTGATATGCAGACTTACTTTGAACATCGCGGCGATATTCAAGGCAAAACGGTGACGTGGATCGGTGACGGCAACAATATGTGTCACTCCTACATCAATGCAGCACGTCAGTTTGATTTCAAACTAAATATCGCTTGCCCAGAAGGCTTCGACCCAGATATGAATCTAGTCGAAATCAATAAGGATCGCGTATTCATTACTCGCTCCCCTGAAGAGGCTGTTACAGGTAGCGATCTTATTGTGACTGATGTATGGGCATCTATGGGTCAGGAAGAGGAACAGAAGGAGCGCGAAGAAAAATTCGCAGGTTTCCAAGTTTCGCCAGAACTGATGGACCAAGCCAACAAAGATGCCCTATTCATGCACTGCCTTCCTGCTCACCGCGGAGAAGAAATCAGTGTAGATATGCTTGAAGATCCACGCTCTGTAGTCTTCGACGAAGCAGAAAACCGCCTTCACGCACAAAAAGCTCTACTCGAGTTCCTACTGGTAAAATAGCAATCCGATAACAGGTAAGCAGTGTATTTGCTGCTTACCTGCTCTTTATCGCTCGGGCGTACTATACTGCCTATTACCGTGGTTAAACGAGCCTGAACGGAGAAAGAATCGATGATTGAACTGCGCCACCTGAAAACACTATCTGCCTTAAGAGATGCAGGCAGCTTGGTCGAAGCAGCAGAACGCGTCCATTTGACTCAATCAGCTCTTTCTCATCAGATCAAAGATCTTGAAGATCGCCTCAATTGCTCTCTGTTTATCCGTAAAACCAAGCCTATCTGTTTCACTAGTGCAGGTCAGCGCTTACTCACACTAGCAGATGAAATACTCCCTATGATACGCAATACCGAACGCGACATAGGGCGACTCGCAGGCGGCGAAGCTGGGCGTTTAAACTTGTGTATTGAATGCCATAGCTGTTTCGATTGGCTAATGCCAACAATCGACCACTTCCGTCAGCACTGGCCAGAAGTAGAACTAGACCTTTCAAGCGGCTTTAGCTTTCAACCGCTACCAGCCCTTGCTCGCGGCGATCTAGATTTAGTTATTACAGCTGACCCTGAACCTCGCAATGGCATAGCTTACATACCGCTGTTCACTTACGAATCGCGTTTAGCAATCAGTAAGCAACATCGATTAATGGCGAGACGTTTTATTCACCCTGAAGATATCGCTCAAGAAACGTTGATCACTTACCCAGTGGAACCTCAACGCCTAGATATCTTCAATCACTTCCTAGACGAAGCTGGTGTTGAGCCTGCCGCAATACGCACAGCAGAATTAACGGTAATGATGATGCAGTTGATTGCTAGTGGACGCGGTGTAGCCGCCCTACCCAATTGGGCTATGCACGAGTATATTCAGCGCGATTACATTGTTTCCAAACCTTTAGGCGAGAAAGGTGTTTGGTGTACGCTTTATGCCGCGATCCGTGAAGATCAAAAAGACGCTGAGTTTATGGTGGATTTCCTTAATACCGCAAAAGATGTATCCTTCCGTAATCTAACAGGTATAAAGACAGCTTAATTACCTTTATACTGACTGTAACATTTTTGAGAATACACGAAGTTTACAGTGAATAACGCACCTGCGAGTTTCCTAAAACAACTATCAGCAGACTCTTCTGCTCTTGCCTTTTATTCTCAGTCCTACTTTATCTAGGTCTGTGGGTTTAGTGCTACCTGCACATAACTGACAGGCCGTATCACATCTTTTGTTTCAGCAAGCATTGCTTGCGCTTTTACCCAGATTATTCGCCCTACAGCCCAAATACGTATTAGTGCTGTAAGGAAGCAGGAAAAACACATGACTACAAAGATTTGGACTCCTTCAAGCTGGAGAGATAAACCCATTGTTCAGCAGCCTCAATACCCTGATGCAGCTGCGTTAAACAAAGCCGAAAACACTTTATCCCAAATGCCACCTTTGGTATTTGCAGGCGAAATCAATCAGCTAAAAACCGATCTAGCCCAAGTAGCGCAAGGCAGAGCATTTTTGCTACAAGGCGGTGACTGTGCAGAAAGCTTCAGCGAATTCAATGCAGACAAAATTCGCGATACTTTCAAAGTACTGATGCAGATGGCCATTGTCATGACCTTCTCTGCTAGCTGCCCTGTTGTTAAGGTTGGCCGTATCGCAGGACAGTACGCTAAGCCCCGTTCCAGCGACATGGAAACAGCTAACGGTGTTGAACTACCTAGCTACCGTGGAGATATAGTCAATGGCATTGAATTCACTGAATCCGCTAGGCAGGCAGATCCTGAACGTTTAGTGACGGCTTACCATCAAGCCGCATCGACACTGAATCTACTCCGTGCTTTTTCTCGAGGCGGCTTTGCAGATCTACAACAAGTCCACGCTTGGAACCAAAGCTTTGTGACTAATAGCCCGCTGAGTAACAAGTATCAGGATTTGGCGGATCAGATCGATCAAACCATGCGTTTTATGGAAGCTTGTGGCATTACCGCGCAAAACACCCCGCAACTGCATGAAACATCGCTATACACATCCCACGAGGCGTTGTTACTAGGCTATGAAGAAGCGCTAACTCGTCAAGATAGCCTATCCGGCAACTGGTATGACTGTTCAGCACACATGCTATGGATTGGCGATCGTACGCGCCAGCCAGATCATGCTCATGTAGAGTTCCTGCGCGGCGTTAAGAACCCAATTGGCATTAAAGTCGGCCCAAGTACAAAAATTGAAGATCTAGAACAACTTTTGGAAACGCTAAACCCAGAAAACGAAGCGGGTCGTATTACTCTGATTGCTCGTATGGGAGCAGATAAAATCACCGAATGCCTTCCAAGCTTAGTTCGTGCTGTTAAAGCATCTGGTCAGCAAGTTATTTGGAGCTCTGACCCAATGCATGGCAATACAATCAAAGCATCCAGCGGCTATAAAACACGTAGTGTTGACTCTATTCTGTGTGAGATGAAAGGCTTCTTCGAAGTTCACAAAGCAGAAGGTACTCACGCAGGCGGCGTACATTTCGAAATGACAGGCCAGAATGTAACAGAATGTATTGGTGGTGCTTACATGATCAGCGAGCAAGATCTAGGGGATCGCTACCATACCCATTGCGACCCACGCTTAAACGGCGAGCAAGCACTAGAACTCGCCTTCTTAATTGCTGATACCTTGAAAGCAGCAAGAGCTTAATCTTGCCTCTGATGAACAAAAAAGCCCGTCCAATGAATGACGGGCTTTTTCTTACCTGAGCTGGTTAGAAAGGTTAATTTTCCAACAACCCTTTCAGCACAATACTGCAATAACTCACCACCCCTATAACGTGCCCTTTATCAATCACTGGTGCATGCGCTAAACCAAAGTTCTCAAACAAACGCGTGCAGTAACGAATATCCATATGTGGATCAACGGAGATAACAGGCTTCGCCATCACTTCGTAAACATTCACACGCTCAGGAGAGCGGTCTTTCGCAACGACTTTCTTTGCAATATCCGATAGTAATAACAAACCAAATTCGTCATCATCATTACGCTTATTGATGATCAATACACGCGCATCTTGCTCTTGGAAAATTTTCAGTGCTTCGTTGACTGTCATTAAGCCGTCAACCATAGCGAACTCATCCGTCATCACATCGCAGGTTCGTACGACTTTACGCTGTGCACTCATAACTCCTCCTCCACAATATTCGCTAATTTAGCGACTTGGTGAGATATCCCAACGGCATCCTCTACATCAAGCTGGATCGCGATCCCACGCCCAGGCTTCTCATCAAGTTCGCCGACCTCTGATATTGTTTCTAGGATCTTTCGACTGAGATGTTCCTCAACGATAAACAATATAACATCGCGTTGCGTTTCTAAGGTTAAACCAAAGAACGTCGTCGATTTATCTACACCTTCACCACGCGCATTGTTGATAACTGTTGCACCTGTAGCACCTGCTTCACGTGCTGCTTTCATTACATCATCTGTTTTTGAATCTTCTACAAACACTACTAACAGTTTGAAATGCATATCTGCCTCTTTTGTCAGCCAGTTGCTCTCGCACGCTTAGTGCGAAATTCAGAAATTTGTGCGTAAGCCATTACCGTTATCATTGGGAATAAACTAGCAAAGGCAATCAAACCAAAACCATCAATCAGAGCACTTCGACCAGGTACTGTTTCAGCCAAACCAAGACCTAAAGCCGCAACAAGGGGCACCGTAACCGTCGACGTTGTTACCCCACCCGAGTCATAGGCTAAAGGCACTATCATCTTTGGTGCAAAGCAGGTTTGTATAACAACAACGATATAACCCGCGATAATAAACCAGTGAATAGGATACCCTGTGACTATTCGCCAAGTGCCTAAAGAGATACCTACAGCAACCCCTATAGCAACCGCTATACGCAGCCCCCAAACACCAATCGCACCACCGGAAACCTTATGCGCTTTAATGGCTACAGCAATCAGAGAAGGCTCTGCAATTGTCGTACTCGCTCCAATCGCGAAGGCAAAGATATAAACCCAGAAATAATCTTGCCATTGCAGCGCGTCCGATACAGAACCACTCCAACTACGAATAAACTCAGGATCGGTCAGTTGTTCTGCCATTAAACGCCCAATAGGAAATAGTGCTTTTTCTAACCCCAACAAGAAAAGCGCTAAACCGACAATCACATACCCAAAACCAATCAACACCTTACGTAGGTTAGCAATGCGTCTTCGAATTACAGCAATCTGAAAACCAAAGATAATGACTGCGATTGGAATCACATCTTTAATTGTAGTCAGGGTGATCTCGATAAATTGAGACAGTAGCTCCATTTAGATCACCATCCCATAAGCCATCACAAAGATCATGGGTGTTAAAGAAGCAAAAGCGATCAAACCGAAACCATCTATCATTGGGTTTCGACCTTCAATAGATGAAGCTAGTCCGACACCTAATGCCGTTACCAAAGGAACCGTAATTGTAGAAGTGGTAACACCGCCAGAATCATAGGCAATTCCGATAATTTCACGGGGTGCAAAAGCTGTCATAATCACGACAAGCATATAGCCTGCAATAATCATATATTGAATTGACCACCCCTTAAGGATGCGTAAAACACCTAAAACAATGGCCAAGCCAACAGAAAAGGCAACAGTATAACGAAGGCCTGAAGCGTAACTTAATTGGGATTGCTCAGTTGCTTCAATCATCCCGCCCGTAGCGGCGACTTTGGCCGCCTCAGCTGCCACAGCTATCAATGCGGGCTCCGCCACTGTGGTACCGAATCCTAGACTAAAGGCAAATGCTAACAACCAAAAAACACTACCTTTACGTGCAAAAGCGTGTGCCATGCTCTCCCCTATTGGGAAAAGCCCCATCTCTAAGCCATAGATAAAGAAAGTTAGACCAGCGACAACACACAACAACCCCGTGATCAAACCGAAGAAATCTGGAACAGACTGCTGCAAGACAACAATTTGGAAAAATGCGATCACTAAAACAATAGGCGCCAAGTCTCTCAAGCTACCTAGCATGGATCGACCTAAAGCAAGAACACCTGCGTGCAACTTAGATATCCTCTTGAATATTAAGGATTAATTATATCTAAATTAAGAGGTATAGAAGTGGGTGTAAAGGACCTATATCAAAAAAGGGATTAGAATGACATCTAAAAAGTACAAATCAGCAATACTGAGCAATGTGCAGGCTTAATAAAGCACCCACAGATATAAAAATATCAGACCATCAGAGTTAGACATCGCTCCTTCATCGAGCAAACTAATTTAAAAATGCGCAGCAATTTGAATAAAGCTCGAATCAATGGTGCTGCTTAATGCCATACACAATTTATAGCTGAAAATAAAAACAGGAGCCCTAAGGCCCCTGCGTTCTCAAGCGGGAAAATGCTTAAAGAAGATTGATTGGGTAATCCAAGATCAAACGGATATCGTTTACACGACCAATACCCTGAATTACGTCACCGTTCACGTGAGATACGCGAAGCTGTACGCTTAGATCTTTAGCTTTACCACTTTGTACAGTGTATTTAGCGTCGAAGTTAGTTTCGTGACGCTTACCGTCTGTACCACCAGCGTAGTCAACATCCCAAGACTGAGTGTGACGCGCCATTAGGTGAAGACCAGGAAGTGATGGCATATCGTAATCTACACGGAACTGTAGAGATTGCTCATCATCAGCATCGAAGTCTAGTAGCTGAACCGCACCGTAAGTGAAGTACTGAGAGTCGTCATTACGCTCAGTGCCGCTGCCGTCCCACTTGATGTTGTAACCGTCGTCACCACCAACAGTCTGGTAGTTCACAGTGTACGCCCAGTCACCTTTAGCGAAACGAGCAGTTAAGCTAGTTAGGTTGCTGTCGTAATCAGCCAACAGGATACCGTCGTCAGAACCGCGCATGTGACGCGCGTCTAGTGTTACATCGTACTCACCCATCTTAGTTGGGTAAGCTACGTTGAACCAAGACTGCTTCTTGTAGTCATCTGCAACAGCGTGCTGAACTTCAATGCTCGCACCGTTAGCAAATTTGTAAGTACCACCTACGGAAGTGATGTCGTAGTCTTCACCGTTCGCTTCATACTTCTGGAAACCTTCGTCAGTGTTGCGAGAAGCTTCGTCAGAGTAGAATGCATATAGGCTCAGGTTGTCTAGAGCGATGTCACCGTAAATAGCTTGTGTGCTTGGTGCAGAAAGACGAGACTGAAGATCGTTGAGTAGTGGCGTCATCATTACCATGCGGCCTGCACGGATGTTTACATTATCCAGAGGTTTCAGTTTAACGTATAGATTCTCAACCGCAGTGTAGCCTTTACCGCCAGTTGCCAACACGTCAGAAGTGTTAACTGTCTTATCGTCTTCTAAAGCTACAACTTCAGTAACAGTTGCATCAAAACCAACGAAACCACCAAAGTATGGAGAAGCAACGTCTAGTTTGAACGCTTGACCCGCAGCAATAGTGTCTGGGATACCCTGATCAAAATCACGGTTCATGTAGAAAGTACGTAAACCTAAATCAACTTTAAAACCGTCATTTTGCGCTTCAGCTGCGATGCTGGAGCCGCTAGCTACTGCACCGAATGCCAGAGCCGCTACGCTTAGTTTTTTCTGAAACATAATAATGTAACAAACCTGAGTTATTATTTGCGAAGGTGGCTATTTTAAGAAAATAAAGGCAGGCTTTTTCTTTGTAATTTTCGGGTTTGCAGGGTTTAACGCTCGAAACTGGTGCGTTCGCAGAGGAATCCATCAAAAATGACAATTTTCGTCATTTTAATATCATTTTCGCTGGTGTTTTTTAGGTTAATACACCATGAAGGGTGGAACTTTTTCTAACTTTTACAGTCCTTCGCAGCATCAAATAGCGCTTTCAAAGCGCATCTAACTATTCTTCTCGCCAATCAGTCATACTGTATTTAGAAAGTATTTCCTGTAACTGACCGCTCTTGCGTAATCGCTCTATTCCATCGGAAAGAATCTGAGCGTATTCCTGAGACTCATCTATAACCGGAGAAAACGCGATATAGGACTTTTCAAACTCTTTTGCACTACCCGAGACTTTAAAATGATCAGCCTTATTAAGCAGATTCGCGGTGTACCAAAAAACAGGTTCGGCTTCGACCAGCATATCGATCCGCTTTAAAGAAAGCATCTGTATACCTCGATGAAGGGGCTGCTCGCTTCCTAACATAGTCACACTATCGGAGCTATTATTCTGAATATAATCCCGCAATTCATCGCCATAATCGTAACCACTAATAGCAGCTAGTTGATGGCCTTGAAGCGATTCGACCCCTTGATACTGCCAATTCGAATCTTTATGTACAAAAAAGGTATTCCCCAAAATTGCCAACTCTTGCTCAGGTAGAACAAACCCCGGCACATCGCCTTTAAAGGCACCAACTACTGCATTGATATGTCCTTTCTTCGCTTCCTGAATAGCACGAGACCAGTTCATCTCTATGTACTGAACCTCTATCCCCTTCTCTGCAAAAACTTCAGTAGCCACTTCAATCATAAAACCGGGTAAAGGCGCGTTAGCTTCACAGTTAAAAGGACACCAGCGATCAGCAGCGATCACAATTTTTTCTGCGGCTAACCCAATAGAGCAATAAAGTAGGAAGGTAGCTGTGAAAATCAACCTAAGCATTTGAGATATCGTCGTCCAAAACATACATCAAGACTTACAATGTAATACAGAAGAAAGACGCCCTCAATACACCTAAGCCTAATAAGGTTTTACTCTGTCAGACCCGATCCGAGCTGGGTACTGAACCAACTATGACATGAAAAATCTTTAGCTTTCATTCAACAAAAACAGCTACTAGGCTTATCTAAGGTTCAAAGAATAAGGGTAGCGCGTGGAAAAACCTGAATTGGAGCAACTACAACAACGGCTAAACCTATTTGAAGCGATCGCAGATAACGCTACAGCGGTTATTGCTGCGAAAGATTTAGATGGTCGTTACCTCTATGTTAATCAAGAATATTCCCGCTTATTCCATGAAGAAAAACATAGCTTCTGCGGTAGAACCGATCACGAAATATTCCCCGAAGATATTGCTACAGCTTTTCGACAAGCTGATTTACAAGTGATCGAGAAAAAGGAAGTCATTACCGTAGAAGAGAAGGCTCCAGTGGATGGTCAAATTCGTGACTACCTGTCGATTAAATTCCCCATCACCGATTCGGAAGGAAATATATTTGCGACAGGCATAGTCGCCACCGATATAACGGAGCGAAAAGCAGCAGAGCAAGAAGTCCTGCGTTTATCCCGCGTCGATCACCTAACCCAAGTAGCTAATCGCTCTCTACTCGAACAACGGCTGGGTGAAGCTATTGAAAAAGCAAAAGCGCATAACCAGTTGATCGGTGTCGCTATTGTAGATTTAGATGAGTTTAAACCCGTTAATGACACCTACGGTCATCACGTGGGCGATTCAGTATTGAAACTGATGGCGGAAAGGCTTATGCATTCTTGCCGCAGCTCAGACACAGTGGCGCGTTTAGGCGGTGATGAGTTTGTTGTTGTTTTAGAAGATCTAGAAACAATGCAGAATGCCATATCTTCACTCCACCGTAGTGTTGAAACGCTTCATGATACTTACCATATAGAATCACAAACCATCAAACTTAGCGCGAGTGCAGGACTTGCTTTTTACCCTCACCATGGCACAGATATCTTCACTTTATTGAAAGCCGCAGACGACGCACTTTACAAAGCAAAGAGACAAGGCAGAAACCAAGTGCAGGTGGCTTAAACGTTATGTTCTGTATTTTTCGTAGGACTTACTATAAAAAAGCCCGATCAAACAATCGGGCTCTAAAACCTATATGGTTTAAGCTATCTCTTTTTCCTTTTGTTTCGGCTGAGCATCATCGCCATCGGCAAATATGACCTCGTCTCCAGGATTGTGTTTACCCATTAGTTTTGGACGCTCAATCAGGAAGTACAAAATCAAGCCAATACCTACCGCATACACTGTAGATTTTGGATCAGGCATCGCTAGTGTTACCGCAACAATACCCGCAACACCACGCTCAGTAGGGTTCTTCAACTGTTCCATACCTACCATGATGCAGATATAAGCCGTCAGCACCAAGGTCAGCGATAGCGCGATTGGCAAAACAGGCTTAAACAGAGTTACCAGAGGTAAGATGAACAGCGCGACCAAACCCGTGATCCAGAACGTACCACCGCCACTATAGATAGAATCCATCGCCTTACGGCCCATCGCGTAACGCTCAGCAACCGTTGCGTGTGCAGCAGTCCATAAAGGCCCTGCCAGACCCGGCCATGGCGCAAAGAAAGCGTGAATACCGTTACGGATCGCAGTTACTAAGTGAACACGGTCTACGCTAGATTCAATCTTCTCATCGTCACGAATATGGTCAACACGATCTACCAGCGTAAAACCAACAATGATGTCACCAAAAGCGATTACGTAAGCAATAATGGCAGTCGGAATAGCTAAGAGGAAAACATCCAAATCAGGGAAACCAACAGCAAAGACTAAGTACTCAGCCATCAAAGCGAAATCAGGTTGAGTGATACCCCATTCAATTGCAGGCAGTGGATATTCGCCCACAGACCAACCCACAACCATCGCAATCAACATGCCCGGTACCATACCGAAGTTAGCAATTTTCTTGGCTAATGGATTGGAATCAATCACGTTTTTAAACGAAAGAGAAAACAGTACGTAAGCAGAAATAATCGAACCAACAATAAGAGAGACCGGCGTCGCATCAATTCGGCCACCTACCTTAAGTTCGCCCATCATCGCAGCAATACCCGCCCCAATGATGATCCCGGCTTTCAGGGAGTTAGGGATAACATTAACCAACTTAGAGCCCCAACCTGTCGCCCCCAAGATAAGGAATATCAGTGTCACCTCAATCTGCAAAGCAAACATCGCTTTGATCGCTTCAGGACCAGGTTCAAAACCATTAAGGTAAAGAATGACCACTGGAATCGCCGGTGTAATCCAGCCCGGAACCAGAGGTACACCCAGTAAGGCCGGAAGAATATAACCAAGGCCAGCAATAAACGTGAAAGCAAGGGCAGCTTCGTACGGCATACCCAAATACTTCTCCAGTAATGGAATCATTGCCAAACCTACAACGAACATCACCAAACCCTGAATGATCTCTGGGGTCTCTAAACGGTAATGCACTAGCGGTAGTCGAATTTTGAATGGCCCGAACCCCCAATACGGGTGCTCAGCTCCATGACTTCTTTTTATCAGTGCCATTTTATCCACCTTGCTGCGTTAATTTTGATCAGAAAACGTTCATCCTGACCTAGGTGGAGCCACCATAATTTGCTGCAACGCAGTAAGCGATATTAGAGCATTCTACTTTAGTAAAAAATCACCCCTAAAGTATTAGGGTTTTCCCCAATTAAAACAAAGCGTTACAAATAAAAACAGAATGTTTCAAAAGATTACAAATACATACAGATCTTTAATTTTCGGGTAAAAAGGCAGGGAAAATACGGGAATATTCGGCTTTTTTTCGGCGATGCAAAACAATAAAGATTGAATGTCTGTCTTAGAAAGGGGCACAAATTAATATCAAAAACTTACTCTATAGCTGTAGGAAAACCCTCTTCGGTCAGCCAGTCAGCTGCATCTTGTAAGTTGTCAAAAGCAGCACGCACAAAACCATCCTGCTCAGAAACAATCATCTTATTTATAACAGCATGTTTCAGGGCAGAAGGCTGATATACATTCGCAGCTCTTTCAAGGCCATTTACAATACACCACTCGACTAACCGCTCAATGACTTCCGAAACCTCTAAGGTTCCTAACTCCCAGTCATTTAGGCAAACAATATGCCCCCATCCACCTGAAAAGTGCTGCGCTAATGCCATAAATTCCTTTTCAAACTACTGCGCACATTCCATATTCCATGAGCCGCTTACTTTGGCAAATAAAGTCGTGCCTTCAACCCATAACTCGTAATGACCATGCGGGTTATAACCCATACTTCAGCTCGCATAATATCTAATTCACTATCTCAATCATTATAGACAGGGTTGCAACAACGGATTTATGAGCTCGCTCAAGGATGGTATGCCGTAAAATGCAAAAAGCCCGCAACAAGTGCGGGCTTCTTTAAATCTTGGTAGGACTAGGCAGATTATACGTCGCAGGCTCCGATGTGGTCTCGCTTCGCTCGGCTCGAATGCCTTCAGCAGTTATTCGTCGCTCCGCGCCTCACCCTCGGGCCGTCGTCGCGGGCTCCGACGTTATCTCTCTACGTTCGATTCTCATCTGTCCTAGGATTCACATATCGCAGAATGCAAAAAGCCCGCAACAAGTGAGGGCTTCTTTAAATCTTGGTAGGACTAAGCAGATTCGAACTGCTGACCTCTACCATGTCAAGGTAGCGCTCTAACCAACTGAGCTATAGTCCTATATCTGTATCGCGATAAGTTGCGAGCAGGTGTTGGCGTATTATACGCAGCCACTTGCTTGGATCAAGCAGCAAAAAGTAAATAAAGGGATAATAACCCTTTCGGACCGGTGAATAAGACCAAGCAGATTATACGTCGCTCCGCTCCTCCCCCTTCGGGGCTATCGTCGCTGGCTCCGATGTGGTCTCGCTGCGCTCGGCTCGAACCGCCGACGTCCACCATATCAAGGTAACGCTCTAACCAACTGGGCTATAGCTCTATATAGAGGTATTTTTCAGTCAGGAGCGGTCCATAGGCAACCACTTACATAGCTCTAATAAATATTGTGTTTACTACTTAATCCACCAAGTTGTTCTCTATCGCGTAACGCGTTAGGCCTGCAGCGGTGTGGATATCGAGCTTATTTTTGATATTTTGACGGTGAGTTTCTACTGTGCGAACAGAGATATCTAACTCGCGTGCGATCTCTTTATTGCTGTTGCCTTCAGCCACCAGCTTAAGTACATCTTTCTCGCGGCCCGTTAATGGCTCTTGTTCCTCTTCAACTGCAACAGACGCCGCTTGTTCAAACTGGCTGAACAGTGCTTGCGATGCGCCGGAGCTAAAGTAAGTGCCGCCTCGGTAGATGGTTTCGATAGCAGAGATAAGTTCTTCTGAGGAGACATCTTTCAAAACATAACCAGCAGCGCCGCATTTGATCAGTTTAACGATATATTCACGATCATCGTGCATACTAAGGATCAGCACTTTGATATCAGGTTGTTCTTCACGGAATCGTTCGGTTGCTTCAAAGCCATTCATCACAGGCATGGAGACATCCATAAGCACGACGTCTGGTTTCACTTCCGCAGCGAGCTTAAGTGCCTGTTTGCCGTCGTTGGCCATGCCTACCACTTCCAGTGATTCTTCACCTTCTAAACGTGCACTAATGCCATCTAACACTAATGGATGATCATCTACTAACACGACACGTATTTTCATATTATCCACTGTATTCAAGTTAAAGAATTGTAAACCCTGCACGAATCCGCGTACCTGCCCCTATTTTACTTTTCACCCCAAAACGTCCACTTAACAGTTCGGTACGTTCTCGCATATTAAGTAAGCCGATGCCTGAAGCTGTCTTCCCTGGAGAGAACCCTTTACCATCGTCCGTTACTTCGACCCAAATATACCCTTCTCGCGACCAAATGCGCAGCCCTACTTGAGTAGCCTCTGCGTGTTTTTCAATATTGGTCAGCGCTTCTTGGGCGATACGATACATGGTGATTTCAATATCATCAGGTAGTCGTTGTTCTGGCAGTTCTAAACGAATATTGGTCTGTATACCGGTACGCTCTGAGAAATCCGCGATCATACTGTGTAGTGCTGACTCTAAGCCTAGATCATCAAGCTGTATAGGACGAAGATCGTGGGAGATACGTCTTACTTCTTGGATCGCCATATTAAGGACGTCGCAGCCTTTGTTCAGATCGTTGGCGGCCGATTCATCCTGTTTGAGTAACTTATCTCTCGCGAGCTCCAATCTAAACTTGACCGATACCATTAACTGGTTAATACCGTCATGGAGTTCTCTGGCAAAGTTACGACGTTGGCTCACTTGGAACTGCACATAGCTATGAGCAAGTTCACGTAAACGTTTATCGGCAAGCTGGGAAGCATGCATGTTGATTGCGATACCCACTAAGGCAATCACGATGATTGTGCCCGCCAAAATCACCACAACGGTAAAGAAGGTATTACGAATATTACGGGTTACTTTAAGCCGGATTGAGGCAACCTCTTTGGCAATATCATCGATATATAAACCGGTGCCCATCATCCAGTTAAACTTGGGGATCTCGACCACATAACTGAGCTTATCTTCTAGATCACCCTTAGAGGGCTTTTTCCACACATAGCGGTAAAAACCACCGCCTTTTTTCGCCACTTCGATGAGATCTCGAATCACCATTTTGCCGTTTTCATCTTTGAGGTCCATCAGGTTTTGACCGATCAACTCATGCTGGATCGGATGGACCAAATTGACTCCCTGACGGTCATAGACAAAGAAGTAACCATCTTCTCCGTAGGTCAGGCCATCGAGAATGTTCTTAACTTTTTCTTCAGCAACTTTATCACCCGGCTGAGCATCTTTAACGATATGCTCAATTGAGTTCATCGCCAGCTCTACGTAGTTTTGTAGCTCTTGGCGCTTAGAGCGCAGTAAGTTTTCTTCGAAAGTGTGAATCTCTTGCTCAGAGAGATGCTTGGCTTGGGTCAAGCTGATCATGGTAACAGCCACAGTTACCATCACTAGTGGCAAAATGGAAAGCAGTAGGATTTTAGTTTTTAAAGAGGCTGTAACCCGTTTCATTGGTACTAGCTTTCCTGATCATTTCGGCTGATAGTTAAGGTTCCAGTATAAAGGATGCGGGGTATAACACTCCATGGATTTCTCACTATGGTCAAAGGCTGAAGTACTTTACACATCGGCATCTCGCCGCGGCGAGTTAAAGAGCCTGACAACCTCATCACATAAGGTTAAAGAAGGCGAACTACAGTTCCAGCTAAGGCAATTATCCAGCTTAAAAGAGAAGGCCAACGCCAACTCAGCGACATCAAATAATAACCCTTTCCTTCCCCACGAACCGAGTCTTTATGTTGGCCCTGTGGGTAATAATCATAAGTTATTGCTGAACAAGTTTAATGTCTTAGAGCAGCACCTGCTGTTAGTAACCAATCACTTTGAGCAGCAAAACATTCTGCTTTCGCTCGATGATTTTAGCGCTTTATATCAATGCTTAACCCAAGGCCCTGCGCTCGCTTTTTATAATAGCTCAGCCGAAGCCGGTGCTAGCCAACCACACAAACATCTACAGTTAATCCAGTTAGATGAAAACGCAGCTGATCTAATCACCTTTAGCCCACAGTTTGAGCAACTTCATGATGAAGTACCAAGGAAGTTAGATTCCCTCCCCTTCGAACATGCCGCCTTAGCTTTGCCAAATGATCTCTTCGACGGGGACACGCCTGAAGATTCAGCAACTCAATTACAGCATTTGTATGATCGACTGCGCACGACACTATCACTGGAAAGCTCGGGTGATAAAACCGTGCCGCCACACAATCTTCTACTCACTCATAAGTGGATGATGGTGGTGCCACGTAAGCAGGAATCCTTTGAAGGTATTTCTCTGAATGCGCTAGCCTTTGTGGGATCTATCTTGGTAAAGGATAAAGCCCAAGCCGAGCTAATTACGCGACAAGGGCTTTGCAAAGCGCTGTCAGAAGTTAGCGGTTTACTTGTATAAAACAGCTAACCCCAGACAAAAAAGCGCCCCGATAAACGGGGCAAATGGGAATGAACCATTAATTGGGCAGTTACCCGCCCAGAGAGAAGAGTGATAACGGCCACTCAACCGTCTTACGCCAAACCATAGAATCCTGGGAATACTAGGATTGAGATAACAACCGCTACCTGCATCAGGATGAAAGGCATAACACCTTTATAGATATCCATTGTCTGTACGCTCGGCGGTGCAACACCTTTGAGGTAGAACAGACTGAAGCCAAATGGCGGAGTTAAGAAACTTGTTTGTAGGTTCATCGCGATTAGAATCGCAAACCATACCGGCGCTATACCTAGTGCATCAGCAACCGGTGCCAAGATCGGTACGATGATGAAACTGATCTCTACGAAGTCGATAAAGAAACCTAGGATCAAGATCGCAAGCATAGATAGGATCAAGAAGCCCTGAGCACCACCTGGTAAATCAGATAGAACTTCCTCAACAATGTAGTCACCACCTGTGTAAGTGAACGCCATAGAGAAGGCTGTCGCACCCAACAGGATCGCAAATACCATCGCTGTAACTTTTACGGTCTCAGTTGCAGACTCAAGAACCATCTTCCAACTGAACTGGCGGTACATAGCAGCTAATACCATCGCGCCTACACCACCTAGTGCAGAAGATTCGGTTGGCGTTGCAATACCTGCGAAAATGGAACCAAGTACGATCAGAATCAACGCTAGTGGTGGAATGATCGCTTTAAGCGCTTTGATATATTGTTCACGCTTAGAATCCACATCATCGTCTAAAGGCAGTGCTGGCGCAGCTTCTGGCTTAACAAAGCTGTAGATTAGGATGTAAACAACGTAGATACCGATCAACATTAGACCTGGGCCTACCGCTGCTTTAAATAAGTCACCTACAGGGATACCTAGTACGTCACCCAAGATAATTAGGATGATCGATGGCGGAATAATCTGACCCAGCGTACCCGACGCACAGATAGTACCGCAGGCAAGTGACTTGTCGTATTTGTACTTCAACATTACCGGTAGCGAGATCAAACCCATTGCTACAACAGATGCACCTACTACACCGGTAGAAGCCGCCAACAACGCACCTACTAATACTGTAGAGATTGCCAAGCCACCGCGAACACCGCCAAACAGTTTACCCATAGACTCAAGCAACTGCTCAGCCAACTGAGTTTTCTGTAAAACGATACCCATGAAAATAAATAGAGGAACTGCCATCAATACCGTGTTTTCCATAATGCTTTGAATACGGAACGGCATAAAGGCGAACATTTCTGCGCCTTCGGCAAACACACCGAAGAACAGCGCTACACCACCAAAGGTAAAGGCAACTGGGAAGCCGACAAGCAGCATCAACAGCGCCACAACAAACATAATAATACCAATCATTACTAAACGCCCCTTAGTGCTGTGGTGGTTGGTAATGATCTTCTTTGGTGTTGCCCAAGAAGATGTTTAAAGATTTAAGGAACAAACCGATACCGCTAATTAACATTGCAAAGAACGCAAAAGGAATAACGGATTTGATAATCCAACGATATGGCAAACCACCCGGGTCACCCGAAGTCTCGCCTAATTCAAATGATTCACGCGCAAAATCGATACCGTACCAGCCAACGAGAGCACAGAACGGAAATAGCAAAAAGGCACAACCAAGCATATCGATCATAGCTTTGGTCTTAGCTGACAAACGTTCATAAATAAGATCTACACGTACATGGCCGCCGACCCTTAGCGTGTAAGAAACACCTAACATAAATACCGCTGCATATAGGTGCCACTCTAATTCTTGCATCCCGATGGAGACATCATTAAAGACATAGCGCATTACAACGTCGATAAAGACATTGAACAGCATTAATACAAACAAAACTGCAGAGATCTTGCCCATCACATCGGAAAAGCTGTTGATCGCCTGCTCCAGTCTCACTAGAAACATGATTTCTCCTAGAAGATTAAGAAGTTGGTGCCCCGGATCGGGACAATGTCCAGAGCACCAACGAGGGGGTTCTTACGACTCGATTACTTAGACAAGCTGTTTAGGTAAGCTTTATCTGAGATATCTGTCCATGCACGTGCTTTTTCCATGTACGCAGACTGAGACTCAAGAATTTTCTTAGCTAGTGGATCAGCAGCAGCTTTTTCAGCTAGCAACTCATCGTTAGCTTTACGCATTGCGCTGATAACTTCAGCTGGGAAAGATTTAACCTGAATGTTCGGGAATTCTTTCTTCATGCTATCCCAGTTAACCGCAGAATCGTGGTAAGACTGGATGTACATGTCGTAAGCCGCAGTACGCATTGCTGTTTTCAAGATCTGCTGTAGATCAGCTGGTAGACGCTCAAACTTCTTCTTGTTCACTAGGAACTGAAGTTCAGTCGCAGGCTCATGCCAACCTGTGTAGTAGTAAGGAGCGATCTTGTGGAAACCCATACGTAGATCAAGTGAAGGACCTACCCACTCTAGTGCATCGATAGTACGACGCTCAAGTGCAGTGTAAAGCTCACCCGCTGGGATGTTAGTTGGTTTCGCACCTAGCTTAGCCAATACTTCACCCGCAAAACCAGGGATACGCATTTTCAAGCCTTGAAGGTCGTCTAGAGAGTTAATCTCCTTCTGGAACCAACCGCCCATCTGGTTACCTGTGTTACCACCAGGGAAGGACATTAGGTTGAACTTACCGTAAACCTCGTCCATTAGTTCCTGACCACCACCGTAATAGAACCAACCGTACTGTTCAGGTGCAGTCATACCGAAAGGCATAGTAGTGAAGTACAACGTGTTAGGTACTTTACCTTTCCAGTAATAAGACGCAGAGTGGCCCATATCGTACTGACCAGAACGCACCATATCAAAAACACCAAATGGTGCTTTGTGCTTGTTCTTAGAATCGATTTGGATTTTAAGACGGCCGTTAGACATCTCTTCAGCCAGCTTAGCCATGTTTTTAGTCGCGTCACCAAAAACTGGGAAGTTAGTTGGCCAAGTTTCTGCCATTTTAAGTTTGTATACTTTGTCAGCAGCCATTGCTGGCGTAGCCAGTACTGCAGTACATGCAGCTGCAGTGATTAACTGCTTAGGAAAAGTCATTTTGAACATTTTTATTATCATCCTCTCTCTATAAAACGCGATTACTAACCGTCGTATAAGTGTGGTCGCAACTGAATAAAATCTCCTGTTCAATCCACTCCGACCACCGGCAACATCGCTAAAACTATAGCCATGCTAGCCCTTACAGTCTTACACAGCATGTCATAACCCGATATTGGGATAAATGCGCATAAGTACTAGATAGATTACTTAGATGGCGTACGTAGTAGTACGTAGAAAAACTTCTACTATAACTTAGCTTCTGATACGTTGCGTATCCACTAAGAAGGCTAGAAACCATATAAAAATCAGCTCTCTAGGCCTGTTATTCAGGCATTAGTAAAAATCGTATCGCCCTGTTGATCAATCATACACTTGGCTTTACGCACCATTTCATCCGCGCACTGAGTTTCATCCATCAAAACATCTGCACGGATAAAGCGATGAGACTGCTCGCCCTTTTCGATCACACCATTGACTCTATACCCCGCATCTTCTGATATCGGCATAGGCTTGATGATATAGCCGTTATATTCCACCTCGATACAACTGCTCGTCGCTTCTGGTTCTGTTTTATTGGCTGTGAACAACTCGCTGATTTTTTTAATCAGAGACATTTAAATAACCTTTGAAAAATTGATTACGTATCAATATGAAAATTTTGCTGCGGTATAAATGGCGAATGCCTTTTCCCAGATTTCACCTACTTTACCATTGCCTATAGGCTGTCCATCAAGTTGTGTTACCGGAGCAATCTCTTTAGAAGAGCTAGTGATCCATAATTCATCCGCAGAACGCACCTCATCCATCGTAATAGTTCGCTCCTCAACGGGAATTGTTCCATCTGCTTTTAAGCTATCAACAATAATCCGGCGAGTAATCCCCGGCAGGATCTGATTATCTAACTTAGGTGTCAGTACAACACCATCTTTTACGATGAAAACGTTACACGCACTGCCTTCGGTAAGCTGATGATCTGCGTTATACAGTAGCGTTTCATCGCTACCTGCAGAGTAGCCTTGTTGAAAGTGGATTACGTTTCCTAGCAGGGCCGTCGATTTAATATGGCAGCGTTGCCACCTTAAATCTTCTGTACTAACCAAACTGTATCGAGTTACTTTTTCTCGATCGACAGGTTCTGGGTCTTTGATCGCGAAAGTGTATGCAAATATGGTCGGCTCTACACCTTCAGGATATGCATGGTAGCGCTTATCGTCCGTGCCTCGAGAAACATGTACGTAGACCCCTAAGTTTTCAGCTTGATCACTGTTTTTCTCGATCAGATCATTCAGTAAATTACGCCATTGTTCAGCAGTGAGGGAGCAGTGAATTTCTATCTCTGCTAAGCCATTTAACATACGTTGGATATGCAAACCTAAACCAACCGATTGTCCCTGATAGTAAGGTATCACTTCGTAGATACCATCACCGAAGAGGAAACCGCGGTCTAAGGGCGAGATACGTGCTTCTGACAATGGTAGGAAATCACCATTAAGGTATGCAATGCTCATAGAGATATCCCTCCTAGATGGGGTCAGAGTAAAATAAACCGACACCCAAAACTTCATGCTTAATAGACAATTACTTGTTAAAAAAACCAATTAAGGAGATTTTACTCTGACCCCAAACCAACAATCTTCCTTAACTCATTAATCACGCTTTGTCCTTCGGATGCTGGCAAACCATCTTCTGTTAACTCATTTTCTCTTGTCACACCGTCGACGCTGCCTAATTTGGAAAGATAGCGAAGTATCTCAAGGGGCTGTATATCGGCAAAGAAATCTCGATGGTTCCAAAAGCTTAGAAAAGCAATTATGCCGTAGGCTCCCCAATTAGATACATCTGTAATAAGTAGCTCATCCACTTCGGTAACCGACGCTTTGATATCAAGAGCTTTAAGAGCGTCTTTTACATTACCCATACCTATTTCATTGCCACCATCACCAATACCTATGGTTGGGCATTTAGCATTCAGGATAAAGGTGTCAAAGCATGCTGTACGAGCGCTAATGTTTTCACCGCGCATATTGTAATAGCGGCCATCTTCAGCCTGACCTGGGCGTTCAATAGAGATGACAGCTTCGGGGTTGTATTGATACAGCGCTTGGAACGCTTCCAGAGTCCGCTCTTTATGCTCTCCCACACGAATTTCATGAACTCTATAATCAGGCATAAGTGCCTGAGATACCGGTGGACCACAGACAATAACCGGAGTCGCACCAATCGCTTCTAAGACTTTGTATAGCGCGATCGCCCCTACCGGTCCATCGGTTTCGAAAGTATCCACAACGGGGAAACCAGTTCCAATCAATACATGTCCTCTGCATCGATTAAGTATCCGAGCTGCACGCAGGTAATAGCCTGATTCCAACACGGGTTGGATCGTTTGCATGCCACGCAAATTTCTAGCAACCAATAGATCTTCGATCTGCTTACTTATCGTGGTTTCATGTGGCATGACGGCACCTATACAACTGATACTTGTGGATCGCTAATTCACTTTATCTGGCTCGGTTCGTTCAAATTTTTTCTGCGTTAATGATTGAATGTTGTGCGCATCATCAATCGTTATCTGCTCAAACGAGACTTTGGCACCCGGCATCATTTGCGCCATTTTTGCAGTATCTAATGAGAGCATAGAGCCAATCTTTGGATAGCCCCCAATGGTTTGTCGATCATTTAGTAAAACGATTGGTTGTCCGTCTGCCGGGATCTGTATGGCACCATGGCAGATTCCTTCCGATAAAATCCCATCTACCGACGCTTTAACTTCAGGACCTGATAATCGATAACCCATTCGGTCAGCACGATCAGTAACTGCATACTCACTACTAAAAAATATGCGCTTATCATGTTCGCTAAAAAGATGCTGTTGATAACCGCAGATAACCCGCAAGCTGGCATGTTCATCGTATTGCGGTCGATGATGCTCAGCTAGGCGATAGGCTCTAGCCTCGTTTACTTCTGTACAGTATAGAAAATCACCTTGTTGAAGCTTACCGCCATCTATACCGCCGATACCTTCTCTCATAACTGTCGCGCTGCTGGAGAAGCTAGGTTGTATCTGAAACCCACCACTCACGGCTAAATACGCTCTCGCACCTTTGGTTGCGAACCCTAACTCGATCCGATCCCCCTGTTGGATTTTTTGAGCATGCCAACACTCTCTTTCCAATCCATTAACCTTAAACGGGATATCTGCTCCAGTTACAACCATGTAGGTATCGACATGGGATTCCAACACCAATCCGCCAACACTAACTTCTAGTAGCGAACTATTTAGGTCATTGCCTAATAAACGATTAGCCCATTTAAAGGCCTGCGCATCTAGAGGTCCACCGGTCGTTAAACCAATCCGATGATGACCAAAACGGCCTGCATCTTGAATAAGTGTTAACAGGCCTGGCTGTAATACTTTAAAACCCATTTCGCTCATAACTGTCCGCCTAACGCGAGATATTCGTCTCGGGTAATTGGCTTAAACGTCACTCTATCCCCAACCTTAACCGGCATATTTGGTTTTTTATCCGGCGTAAACATTTCAGTTGGACACAAACCTATCAAATTCCAGCCACCTGGAGATTCAGCTGGATACACGGCAGTCTGCCGATCAGCAATAGCTACGGCGCCTTTAGGCACTTTTTGTCTAGGTGTAGATAAACGAGGTGCTGCTATTCTAGGATCGACCTCACCTAAGTAAGCAAACCCAGGGGCAAAACCTATAGCATAAACTCTGTACTCTTGTTGGCTATGAATCTTAATAACTTCATCCACTTCCAAATTCGCATTTTGAGCCAACATCTCTAGATCAGGACCCGATTCCGGACTGTAATAAACAGGCAAGGAAACTAGATTTCCCTTCTTTTGTTCAGCTTGATCGAGCTGAGTAAGTAAGTCACGGAGGTGTTTTTTTATTTCCAGATGATCACAGCTAAACAGATCGTAGATCACTAACAAAGACGCATAAGAAGGAACGAGATCGATTAGCTTATCGGCTAATTCTATCTCTAACACAGAAACAGCGTGCTGTACTTTGGCAGAGGTTTCTGGACTGGCCTTATCACCAAAATAGATGATCAGCGCATTCTCCCCTGCGACTTCTATTCTCATGACTGGATTAACTCTCGGATCTCTTGGATTGCATTAACACCCTCCATATTATCCCCATGTACACACAGCGTATCGGCCTGTAGTTGAAGTTGATGGCCATTTACCGTTGTGACGGTGCTACTATCTTTGAGCTGACGTACTTGAGCCAACATTTTCTCTTTGCTATGCACTGCTCCTGGCAGTGAACGTGACAAAAGCTTGCCATCATCGGCATAACAACGATCAGCAAATATCTCAAACCACAGTTCGATGCCTATCTTTTTTGCTTCCTCTTGATGTTGTTCCGCTTGTGGAGTGCTTTGTAACATCAACCTTAATGGTTTGTGGTAAGCCGCTATTGCACACATAACATCTTGTCGAACTGAAGTATCCGCCATCATATCGTTATACATCGCACCATGAGGTTTAACATAAGTAAGCTCTAGTCCTACACTGGCTGCCATCCCATCTAATGCTGAGATCTGATAAAGCAGCATCGATGTCAGTTCATCAGAGCTCACTTTTAGACTACGTCGACCAAAGCCAACAAGATCAGGATATCCCGGGTGCGCACCAATCATGACGCCGTTTTGTTTGGCGAGCGCCAATGTTTTCTGCATGACCAACGGATCGCCTGCATGAAAACCACAAGCGATGTTTGCCTGATCAATATGGGGCATCACCGCTTCATCCAATCCCATTTTCCATGAACCGAAGCTTTCACCCAGATCACAATTTAGCTTTAAACTCATTAAGTATTCCTTAAATCAAAACCTTCAATCACGCCTTGATCAGAAGATGGCAAGGCGGCTATTGGGTAGGTCTGTCACGATCATATGGCCTGGGCTATGAGAAATACAGAACGAGGGCTTAGCCTGCTCTATTGCCACTTGAGGCGTTACACCACATGCCCAAAAAACGGGCAGTTCGCCCTCTTTAATTGTGACCGCATCGCCAAAATCAGGTTTGTAAATATCTCTAATACCAATCTCTGTAGGATCACCCAAATGCAAAGGCGCGCCATGGACAGATGGGAAACGGCTACAGATCTGAATAGCTCGAATCGCATCTGCCGCTTTCATTGGCCGCATACTGACAACCGTATCGCCACTAAAACAACCTGCGGACTTACAGGGGATATTGGTTCGATACATTGGGACGTTAACCCCTTCAGTTATATTCCGGATCTCTAAGCCATCCGCCAAAAGCGCTTCTTCGAATGAGAAAGAGCAACCGAGAACAAAGGTAACCAGATCATCTCGCCACAATGCAGATACATCTGGCAGTTCTTCGACTAACTCACCATCCCGATAGACTCGATACTTCGGAATATCGGTACAAATATTTAGATCTTCCCCTAGACTCGGCAGCATAAATTCGCCCGGTCTTTCAGACATACCAATCAAGGGGCAAGGCTTAGGGTTTAACTGACAAAACTGTAAAAAATCACCGGCATAATCTTTAGGCAAAATAACCAAATTACCTTGTACAAACCCCGCCGCAACTCCGGAGGTGTTATCTTGAAATTTTCCTCGACGAATCATCTGGCGTATCTGCAATGGTGATTTATTTGAATACATAATTGATCCTACTTGCTACTAAGAAACCTTTGAAAAAGCTCTATACGACTCAAGCTAGCTACGTACCAAGTTTAGTCATAGCGTCATAACAAGATGGTACGTTTGAACCATTTATCTAAGTATGTACCCGATATAGAAATAAAGTCACTATTAGACTGATTTAAAAGTAATTTACTGTTCTTAATGAAAGGTCTTACTTCTATTTAGTGCTAAGATGATCAAATAGATAACCAATCTTTTAACACTATGTCGCATTCTAAAACCATTTAGATGCATTTTGGATTTTATATTGGAACCTCTATGAGTTACCTAGACACTCAGGAAGTCGTTAAACAATTAGCCGATCTAACAGGCGCTTTAACATCTGAGAAAGATCACTCAAAACTGTTAGATCGTATTATTTTGGGGTGTATGTACCTAACCAATGCGGATGGGGGAACGCTATATACACTCAATGAAGAGAATGAAAACGAACTAAAATTTTCTGTTCTTCATAACCGTTCTTTAGGCATTCATCAAAAGCCTCGCGACCTCCCTGCGGTAGAGATCCACAATGCTCAACAACAAGCCTCCAAACTGGTTGTGGTTCAAACCTTCGTTCAAAGGGAAACCATCAACATCCCCGATGTATATGACTGCGACGACTATGATTTTTCAGGTACTCGTAAGTTCGATAAACAACTAAATTACCGTTCAAAATCCTTTTTATGTGTGCCTTTACAAGACCATGAAGGGGAAATAATCGGTGTATTGCAGTTACTTAATGCTATGGATAATGAGGGCAACATTATTGCCTTCCCAGATACCCAACAGCATTTGGTTGAATCTTTAGCCTCGCTTGCAGCAGCAGTATTAACGAAACGCCGCTTAATTGATGCTCAACGAATGTTATTCGAATCATTCATTAAACTAATTGGCCGTGCAATCGACCACAAATCGCCTGTGACAGGTAAGCATTGTGAACAAGTACCAGAAATAGCCATGTTAATTGCTTCAGCAGTTAACAACGCGACTGATGGGACATTTGCTGATCTTAGTTTTACTGACCTAGAGATGTACGAGTTGCGGATCGCAGCATGGCTTCACGATTGCGGCAAGATTACCACGCCTGAGTACATCATTGATAAAGCAACAAAACTACACACGATGTTTGATCGGATAGATCTAGTTGAATCCCGTTTTCGAGAATACAAACAACATCTGCAAATTGAGTTACTGCAACAACAGATGCAACTATCAAATGAAGAATATGCATCTGCTGATCAAAAGCTTACTGCACAAATGCAGCAGCTAGATATCGATTTCGATTTTATTCGAAAATCTAATACTGGCTCTGAATTTATGGCCCCTGAAGACAAAGCACGTGTGGTCAGTATCAGTGAGATTAGCTGGATTGATAGTGAAGGCAACGCACGTCATCTGCTCTCCAAGGATGAAGTGGATAACTTATGTATCAGTAAAGGCACATTGACCGATGACGAACGACAAGTGATGCGCGATCACATTAAAGTATCGATCGACATGCTGGAATCGCTAAAATACCCCAAACAACTTTCCGAAGTGCCAGAGATTGCCTGCAACCACCATGAGCATATGGATGGCAGCGGTTATCCTAGAGGGATCACAGCAGAGGATTTATCAACACGTGCGCGGATTATGTGTATCGCTGATATTTTTGAGGCACTAACTTCACCAGATCGCCCGTACAAGAAAGGCATGTTGCTATCGCAAGCGATGACTATCTTGGGGCGGATGGTGGAAGATAATCATCTGGATGCAGATCTATTCAAGCTGTTCGTCGAAAGCGGTACTTATCTGGAATATGCACAATCACATATGACCCCGCGCCAAATCGATGAGTTTGATCCGGCATCACTACCCGGCTTAAATTAAACACCTATTTGCTGGTGTGGCTATAAACGCCACGCCAGTCAGAGGTTGGCGGAACAGCTTTGAATTCGGCAATACGGTGAAGATAGATACGCGTCATTTTGTCATCGGGGTGATCTAAAAGGAATTGCCCAAATCGTTCTTCTGCCAAAGCCCACTCTTTTTGAACATAGGCCGCTATCGCTGAAGAAAAGAGTTCGATACTAGATTGCTGTTGAGAAGTGCACGCTTCGCGCAAACAGATAGGTTCATAGATATCTACAGGTTCACTACGACCTTTCACCTGTACACGATCTAACTTCCGGTAAATATACTCCGGCACCAGAGATACTAATTCTCCGCTAACTAAAAGTGGTGTTCCATAATATTTAGTCAGCCCTTCCAGCCTTGAGGCAAGGTTTACCGCATCCCCCATCACGGTATAAGCCATACGGAAGCTTGATCCCATGTTGCCCACATTCATTGGACCACTATTAATACCCATACCCACCTCGACGATCGGCAAGCCTTCTTGTTCAAGCTGCTTATTCAATTCAGGTAGAGCATCCAGCATCTTCATCGCCGAATTCAATGCATTACGGGCATGATTCTCATCTTTCAGTGGCGCCCCCCAAAAGGCCATCACCGCATCACCGATATATTTATCCACAGTCCCACGTTGTTCATGGATAATTTGAGTCATACCAGTAAGGTAAATATTCATCAAACGGGTCAACTGTTGTGGATTAAGCTGCTCAGACAAACTTGTAAAACCACGAACATCTGAGAAGAACACACTCATCTCGCGGTTTTCACCACTCAACTGTACGCTTTGATCTTGTTCGCTTAATTCCTCCACTACTTCTGGCGGTATATATTGACCGAATTGAGTTGCCAATTGAGCGATATTACGCGCTTCGAAAAAGTAACCCGTGGTTTGCTGAAAAAGATAAAGCACTGATACCAGAATTAAGGTGTAACCCAATGGGATAACCCAGAACATCTGTTGCCATGCATATAAATTTGCTCCCACCAACAGAGCAACCCACACCAATGTGAATAAGGTCGAGGTTAAAACCGAAACACGTGGAATGATTAACGACAGCAATAAACCACTCACAATCAACTGAATCAACTCAACCCCTAAGGTGTAATCAGGCTGATGCTGAATGCGTTCATCTAACATGCCCGACAGAATATTTGCGTGTACTTCGACACCCGAGTATCGGTTACTCATCGGCGTTACTCGCAGATCCAACAAGCCAGCAGCGCTGGTGCCGATAAGGATGATCGCGCCTTCCAACTGTTCTGCATCGGCCGTTCCACGAATGACATCGGTTGCAGAGATATATGGGAAACTGCCTTGAGGGCCTCGATAAGGCACGAGTACCGCACCATGTTGATCGACTGGAATACGCACCCCTGCTGCATCCACAGCTACTAATGCATCTTGCTTGCCAGTGACATCCGATTCAATAACCGACGTCACAGATTCTTCTCCAAACAAGGCCAAAAGCATAGAAAGGGCCAGTGAGGGATAATAATTCTCTTCATAGCGCTGAATCACGGGTACACGGCGATAAACACCATCGGAATCTACCATGGGATTATCAAAGAAGCCGTTCCAAACACTGACACTATGGAGTTGATTCAGACTGGAGATTATTCCACTCGCTTCCGGAATAGGTAACCGATCTAAACGCTCATCATCACTAATCACCGGACTACCGGGATGGCCTATCTGTAGTTTTTTTAAACTTCGGTCAAATAGATATCCTAATACTACAGGGCGATCGGCTATCGCTTTCGAAAAAATTTCGTCAGAATTTAATTTTTCTATAAGCTGATCTAGTGTTTTCCCTTCCGATTCTGATGCCAGTTGTTTAAGTGCAGATAGATCGACACTTTGATCAGCCTCTGAGAAAACCATATCAAAGCCAACAATAGCGACCCCGTATTGGTCGAAAAGCTGATCCAACATCAATGCCAGTTTGGCTCGGTTCCAAGGCCAGCGCCCCTCCGCTGCCAAGCTTTTCTCGTCCACATCGACTATTACAATGCGCGGATCTTTTTCTTCGGATAAAAACTGTCTTAAGCGCAGGTCATAAAGGTCATATTCAAAACGTTCTAACAGCTCAAGACGATCCCCCTGAATCACAGGTATTAACATCACTAAAGTGAGTATCAAGCCTAAAACAGTGCGTATCCAACGTTGTTTCATCGTTTACTCTGCCGTCACTCTACGCAATTGATCGAAGTCGATATCACCCTTGAGCACTTTCTGAATTCCATCCTGCAACAAGCTACGCATACCATCAGAGATCGCTTGTTCTCGTATTTCACCTATTGTTGCCCCTTGATAGATTTTTTCTTTCATCTCAGGCGTCGAAATTAATAGCTCGTGAATACCTGTACGCCCGCGATAACCGGTATGGTTACATTCTTCACAACCTACCGCTTTATAAAGCTTAACCTTATCTCCCATAATAAGTTCACCCGCTTGCTCACCATAACGACGTAGCAAGAAAGCAATCTCATCATTTGAGGCTTTGTAAGCCTTGCGGCAACTTGGGCATAGTGTTCTTACCAAACGCTGCGCCAACACACCTAACAGAGCGTCCGAAAAGCTAACTGGATCTATGCCTAAATCCAGCAAACGCGTAATGGTTTCAGGAGCAGAGTTTGTATGCAGTGTTGATAATACTAGATGACCAGTCAGGGATGCCTCTACAGCCGCATGAGCCGTTTCCTGATCTCGCATCTCACCAATTAGAATAATATCTGGATCAGCACGCAAAAACGCACGCAATGCCGCAGCAAAGGTAAAGCCGGTTTTTGGTTGTATCTGAACTTGTTGCAAACCAGGCTGCGTAATTTCCACAGGATCTTCAGCAGTCCAAATTTTCTTCTCGGGCGTATTCAAGGTAGCAAGTAGCGCGTGCAGGGTCGTTGTTTTACCTGAACCAGTTGGCCCCACAACTAATAAGATGCCGTGAGGGTTGTCCAGTAACTCCTTAACTCCGTCTTGAATTGGCTTAACAAAATTAAGTTGGTCAAAAGCTACTGGCTCTCCACTTTGTAACAAACGCATAACAACACCTTCACCATTCACGGTAGGTATTGTTGCGACACGAACCTCAAGAGGGAGTCCTTGTAAACGCACCGCAAACTTACCATCTTGAGGTAGGCGTTTTTCGGCTATATCTAAACGCGACATAATTTTGATACGCGATACTGTAGCCTTAGCATGCGTCGCTGGGATCTGAATAATATCTTGGCAAACACCATCTATCCGCATACGCACGTTAGTCGGTGTTTTAGCTTTACCAGGCTCAATATGAATATCGGATGCTCTGAGCCTCTTAGCATCTAATAAAACACGATTTACTAAACGAACAACGGTCGAGTCTTCCTCTGAAACCTCTTCGCTTTCTGCTATGGTCTCATCCAAATCCATTTCAGGACTATCATCTAGCTCGTCTAGGAGAGCACTAAGATTTGCACTATCCTGCTGGCCTCCCGAAACCACAACCCCCAAATACTGATGAATATCATCCAGTAAGCCAACACATATATGAGTATCTCGTTGACCAACTACATTTTTGATTTCAATCAGGCGCTTAGTATCATTAGGATCATCAATTAAGATTAAAACCGTCTCACTATTCTGTTCATACAATAAAACAAGATTACTATTACGGAGATACGCCTTATTTACCTTTTCACATAAGGGGTGGAGAAAGTATTTTTCTGGGTTATAAGCAACAAAAGGGACTTGATAAAAGCACTCTAATGACTGCCCAATCTGCTGGCTAGTCAATCTGGTATTATCTCTTAACAAGCGAGTCAGTGGAGTTCGCGCATCAGCTTTCTTTTCTAATTGCTCAAAAACTTTTTGCTCAATTAGATTTTGCTCTAAAAGATATTCAAACGGTGCTTCTGTACAACCAAAATCATAACGAAATTTTTGCCCTAATAGCTCAGCAAATTCCCGCCCTCTTTTTAGATCAATAGCAGAAAAAAACTTCCCATCTTGCCGATTTATGATTTGAATTACGCCTAATAGTACATCTTGATACAGGATAGGCAGAACCAACATGGAACGACTGGTGAACTCTATATCTTTTTCAAAAGACGCATTGAAGCGCAAGGAGGGGTGTATTTTTTCTAGCTCAGCTGAATCTCGCACATCTTTGATTGTTATTGCTTTTTTACTTAGGGCAACAAAACCTGCGATAGATGATGCTGTAATAGGCACACGAATTTCAGTTACATCTTCGCCAGTCTTAAATCTAGAAACAATATCCTTGCTCGAGCGATTTCGTTGGTATACGGTGATGCGCTGAGCGTTAAACAAAGCAAGCAATGTCTTTTCGACCAGAGGATAAGCTTCTTCAAAACTCTTTGCCTGATGAATTTTGCTCAGCACTTTTGTTAAACGAGAATAAAACTGCTGTGTATCCTTCTCAATCGCTTTTGTCATGCTCTACTACCATAATGTTATTATAGTTTTTTGATTTAAAGATAGCCGCACCAGAGGTGGGAAGTGAAGCTCGAGATTCTTGGTTGCAGTGGCGGTATCGGCCATGGTTTAAAAACAACAACTTTTTTAGTAGACGATTCCCTATTAATCGACGCCGGTACTGGTGTCGAACTATTAAAGATGGATCAAATGCTCGCTATTAAAGATGTTGTTATTACCCATGCTCATTTAGACCATATCATTGGCCTACCGTTAATGTTGGCTACTATTTTTGATCAGCATAAAACACCTATCAATATCTATGCACTTCCTGAGGTTGTAGAGGCTCTGAAGATCCACATCTTCAACTGGACCATTTGGCCTGATTACACTTGTTTGCCAGAAGATAAACCGATCATCAAGCTACATACCGTTAACGTTGGTGATCAGCTATCTCTTCAGGGAAAAACCATTGAGGTGATCCCTGCTGAACATCCTTCACCAACTGTTGGCTATTTAGTTTCAGATGGACAAGCCTCATTTGCCTTTAGTGGTGATACAGGTATCAATGACGCACTTTGGCCCATTCTAAACAAACAAAAGCCAGACCTACTTATCATCGATGTATCTTTTACCGATGAAGTTGATGAACTGGCTCGACTAAGCGGACACCTAACCCCTAGCCACCTTGCAAGCCAGCTTCAAAGGCTAACCCATCCAACACGCATAATGATTACCCACTTAAAACCAGGGTTCGAAGATACTATCATGCAACAGTGCCGCCGATTCTTGCCAGAATGGCAAATCGATCGTTTACACCACGGCGATATTATTAACTTATAAGTGCTACATTCCTTCGGATGCACCTTCTAGTAAAATAGTTCCTGAAATTGAGACTACAGTTCCACTATCTGTTTCACCAGAAGCCCCATAGCTAGTAACTGCACCTTCTGCTCCAGCGCCTACAAAATCAATAGTCATACGGCCATACAGATCAGTACCAGTTCTAGTGCACGTACCATTTTTACAAGTACCCGTTAACTTAATGTCATTACCATTTAAAACATTCGTCAAACTCATTTCCGCACTTGAATCTTCCCTAAGGGCATAGGTCCGGTCACCAACCTGTGCTTCTATACCTACCTCAAGTAACTGCTCACTATCAAAATCGACACGAAAATAGGTACCGCTATACAAATGACCATCTGTACCGCCTGTGCCGACGAAATGATTGAGAGTTCCGTCTGAGACTCCCGTTTCAATCTGTGGAGGTGTATATTTACCTTTTGTAGAGCTAAGTAGGTAAACATAGTCACCCGTTTTTGCCAACACAGTAGAAGCTGGTGTCAAACTATCAACATACATAAAGTGAAAGCTGCCGATCGTTTCCACTTCCGAATCATTTTCAACAACGGTGTAGTCGGTATCCCAACGACCCCAAGTAACATTTGTACCACCTATTTCCTTTGTTTGATTGTCAAATAGGCCCGTGCCACTTGTAGGAGCTGTAAAGCCGCAAGGGTTACAGTTATTATCTGTAGACGTGCTAGAGTCCAGATAGACGATACCCGTTACTACATCTCCGGTACCTATGCTTTTATCGATTGTAATAGCGGATTGACCATCAACAATCAGTCGCCCAGCACTACTATTTAAGCCTCTATCAGGGTCATTTTCTGTAAAAGCTACAGCGACTAAACTCCCCATAGGCGCAGCTTCACCGTTGCCTGTAGGGTTTGGCGAGGTAAGAATAACCTCTTGATTATTATTCGTTTCAGTTTGAGGGTCAGAAGCAGGCACAGTACTGCCCGTGCTATCACTCGTCGTGCTAGTAGCATTTAGATCTAATGTTGATGAGGAATCTCCACCCTCTTCACTTACCGAAGTTTGCTCAGTAGTTTCAGAAACGGGCTCTTCTGAAGACTCATCTCCAGTAGTCCCTTCTTCAGATGTACTAGAAGATGATTCGTCTTGCTGTTCAGTTTCTTCTTCTGAGGACTCTTCCGAATCTGATGGCTCGGTATTTTCTTCAGAAGCCCCTGTTGAAGCTGGGGTTTTAAATACATTAATAGAGCCACGCGAGCCCACTAGGCTAAAAGAGCGACCTGATGCAATATCCCGACTTCCACCTTGCTTAGCCGCAACATTAATTTTACCTTGGCTTACCGAACCGGTAACACGCTCACCCGCCTTATAAACACTGAAATCAGTGCCTCGAATACCGATGGTGGCAACCACTGCATCCAGTTTGTAATCTTCTTTATCTACTTTACCAATCTTTCCTGAGATGGTCCGCATGCCACCTTTTAAGAGTTTGTAGATAGCTTTACCATCTTCAGGATTTTCCTCATCAAAACGGTAATCATCAATCTTAAATTCAGTATTTGGCTTTAATGACAACCGAGATCCATCAGTAAAGCGTATCTGTAAACGCCCTTTAGCACTGGTTTTCAACAAATCATTAGCAAACACATCTGCTTGACGTTTTAGAGCACGCTCATCACCCGCTGTCGATACCGCCACATTTTGACCAAAACTAAGTATGACTTTGCCTACACTCTCAGCAGCTTGCGAGAAACTGCTGACTACAAGCATTAAAGAGGTAAATAGAAAAAGTTTCATAGATGATCACCTCAATTGAAGTTATAGCGTAGCCCAAGCATAACCTGCTGACGGTCATACTCGTAAAGCTCAATATTTGAATCGGATTTTGTATAGCTGTAGTTCCCTAACACAACCCAAGAAGGACCTATAATCCACTCTGCGTTTAGATTAGCTAACATATATTTATCATGGCGCTTCACAGCATAGATCCAATCATTACCCGCATATTCACTATCTTGGTAAGTAATTGAGGGTGTAAATTTCAGATTTTCAAGAGGGCTTAGTTGAACTCCAACATTGCCACCCCAAAAGACTCGATCTACCTGTCCATCCGACAGAATATTAGATTCATCCGGTGTTTCATTACCAATAAAGCCACCCACAAAATACAGTGGGTTCCACGCTCCGGTGCCAGCATAAAGGTAATTAACGCCTGCATTTAGCTGTAAAGCATCTTTCCAATCTGATTCATCATAAACAAGTGAATTAGCACCAACGAAGAATTTAGCAACTGAATTTCGGCTAACTTGTTTACTCCACTGACCATTCACACTAAACATATCGCGATACTGTTTACGATCTAACAGGTATTTTTGGAATGAGAAGTTAATTTGAAACTGTTGGTCATCCATTTTCCAAAGGTGCCCAGCGCTTAAACTGATATTCTTATAATCCTGCTCATCTTCCGCGTGATAGAAACGCATATCAGCTTGCGCCCCAAATAACAGGGTATTATCAGGGCTATAAGCATGCTCTATAAAACTTCCAAGACGAACCTGATTAAACTGGTCATCTTTACCTAGAGCATCATTACTTAAAATAACCACATTAGTTTGATCATCAGGGCCAGCGTTTAAATTACTATCATAACCAGCCCATACTTCTACAAAGCTGGTAAATTTTGTTGGAGGAACGGTCGTTTTCTTATCGATCAGGGAGAGATATTGATCAATACGATTAGCGACAACTATTGGCGGATTAACCTTTTTAACTTGTAGAAATAGCTGTTTCGCTTTTTCAAACTGGTTTAAAAGGTAATAACCTCGCGCTAATTCCAATTTAGCTAAGGAATTATTAGGTTCTAAAAAGATGACTCGCTCAAGGGCAAATACACCTTCACTGACACGCTTGCTATCGATCGCAGCAACACCGTATTGCATATCGAAAGCAGGATCACCTTCCAACCCATCAAGATGAGTCAAAGCCAACTGGTAGGCTTGATCATACTTACCTTGGTCAACTAAATTTTTCAGATTAGTTACTGTGTCAGCCATTACTAATGAAGTAATGCAGTATAGACTCGCAGCCAAATACTTATGTAATTTGCTCACTCTTAACTCTCTCCCAGCTTAAGAGGATATAAAAATTCAAACATTATCAATGTTTTGGGAATAGTGCCATCTCATGTCCACACTATTCGTAAGAATTTAGTATATAGAATCAATTAAGGGTAAATATTTGGGCCACGATTTGGCGAAGGAGCGTTAGCTCCGCCTTGTTTAGGCGCAACATCTAGATTCAAATTCAGTCTCTCATTCGCATCTAATGCTGGAATCTGATTCCCCTCTGATCCTGACATTAAATCAGGTCCCAGATCTTGGAGTAATTCAAACAGTTTGAAGGGGGGTTGGCGTATTTTTAAATTACTACCATCTCCACCAAGAAAGAAATAACGCCCCATCTGAATAGGAGCTTTAATCGATTTATTGCCAACAACAATTTTACCCTCTAAAACATATCCATATAGACCCATTTGCGCCCTGGTTGTTTCTTGGCAGGTTTTATCACAATAAAACAGGGTGTAGTGAGTCCCTCTAACACCTATGGTCGCTATAGGAGTGTGAACTTGATAGTTTTCTTTGTTGTTATCACTGATAGCACCCGTCAAAGTTCTCAAACCACCTTTTAATAGGCGATAAACCGATTTTCCATCTTCTGGTTTGTTTTTGCTGAAACGATATTCTTCAACGTTAAAGAAGGTATCAGGGCGTAAAGAGAGGCGTGATCCATCCGTAAAACGAATCTGCAAGCGTCCGTTAGGTCCAGTAGCAATGCTATCAAGAGAGTAAATTTCAGATTTCCGCTTCAACAGCCTAACATCGCTCTTAGGCAACTGAGCTGTATTGCTACCCACACTTAACAGTACGTGCCCAGCTTTTTCTGCAGACATTGCGCTTGGCGAAAACACAACAGCAACAACTATTTGCAGTAGCCACTTAGTCATAGATCTAACTCCATTTATAAACTTCAAGCTTGTTTTCCAACCAACAGTCAGTTTTGTAATCAGTGTAGCCAAGCTTTATCCAAATAATAAAACTTCAATCCTGCATCTATATTAGTTAACAAAAGTATGCTGTTTCAGTGTTTGTAGCTCGTCTCTATATTTAGCAGCCAACTCAAATTCCAGATTTTTCGCCGCTTCATACATTTTGTCTTCGATCTTAGTAATCGCTTTAGATAGCTCTTTTGGTGATAACTGCGCTGCTTCACCCACTTGATATTCAGCAGCCTGCTCGGCGACCTTTTTGGCGGTACGAGAAGCCTTACGGCCAGGTACGGTACTCGCACCTTCCATAATATCAGCCACCGATTTACTGATACTTCTCGGCACAATCCCATTCGCTTCGTTAAAGGCGATCTGCTTTTGGCGACGACGTTCGGTTTCATCCATAGAGCGTTGCATCGAACCGGTAATCTTATCGGCATACAAAATAGCCCTCCCGTTGACATTACGCGCGGCACGACCGATTGTCTGAATCATCGAAGTTTCTGAGCGTAGGAAACCTTCCTTATCCGCATCTAAGATTGTTACCAAAGACACCTCTGGCATATCGATACCTTCACGAAGCAAGTTGATGCCGACAAGCACATCGAATTCACCGATACGTAGATCACGGATAATTTCGACACGCTCAACTGTGTCTATATCAGAATGTAGATAACGTACCCGAACATCGTGTTCATCCAAATATTCGGTGAGATCTTCCGCCATACGTTTGGTTAACACGGTCACTACCACGCGCTCTTTCTTCGCTACCGTTAACCGTATTTCAGAAAGTAGGTCATCCACCTGCGTTGACGCTGGGCGCACCTCAACCACTGGATCGACTAGCCCAGTTGGACGAACTACTTGTTCAACCACCTGCTGCTGATTTTCAGCCTCATACTTACTCGGTGTTGCCGAGACAAAAATCATCTGCGGCGATTCACGCTCCCACTCTTCAAACTTCATCGGACGGTTATCCAATGCAGAAGGTAAACGGAAGCCAAACTCCACCAATGTCTCTTTACGTGAGCGGTCGCCACGGTACATAGCGCCAATCTGTGGCACAGTAACGTGGGATTCATCCAAGACCAGCAAGGCATTATCGGGAAGGTAATCAAACAAGGTCGGCGGTGCCGCGCCAGAATTACGACCCGATAGATAACGTGAGTAGTTTTCGATCCCCGAGCAGTAACCCAATTCCATGATCATCTCCATATCATAGAGAGTACGCTGTTCTAATCGTTGGGCTTCAACTAACTTATTGTTCTCACGCAACTGTTCAAGACGCTCACGAAGCTCATCTTTAATTTTATCCACAGCCGCCAACAGTGTTTCCCGAGGCGTTACATAATGGCTCTTAGGGTAAATCGTTGCCCGTGGGACACGGCGCAATACTTCCCCCGTTAAAGGATCGAAGTAACTAATCTCTTCGATCTCTTCATCGAACAATTCAATGCGAACCGCTTCTTTCTCCGATTCCGCCGGAAAAATATCGATGACATCACCACGTACACGGTAATTACCACGATGAAGTTCAACATCATTACGTGTGTATTGTAACTCTGCTAGGCGACGCAAAATCGCTCGTTGATCAATAATTTCACCGCGATCTACATGAAGCATCATGCCTAGATATGATTTTGGGTCACCCAAACCATAGATCGCAGAAACAGTCGCCACAATGATGGCATCATCGCGTTCCAACAACGCTTTGGTCGCGGACAGACGCATCTGCTCGATATGGTCATTTATCGATGCATCTTTCTCGATGAAGGTATCAGAAGAAGGCACATAGGCCTCCGGTTGATAGTAATCGTAATAAGATACGAAATACTCAACCGAATTATCTGGAAAGAACTCTTTAAACTCCCCGTATAACTGAGCAGCCAAAGTCTTATTGTGGGCCATAATAATGGTAGGTCGCTGAACTTGAGCAATCACATTCGCAATAGTGAACGTTTTACCTGAGCCCGTTACACCCAAAAGAGTTTGTGAGGCTAAACCACTATCAATGCCATCAACTAACTCTTTAATGGCCTGTGGTTGATCGCCTGCGGGCGTAAACTTCGAGTGGACTTTAAATCGTTCTTTCATTCTGCGACCCAATTTCGAGCAAAGCTGAGCATTATATCTCAGCAGCTGCTACTTTTACTTGCATAAATACGTATTAAAAAGACCGCTCTTAAGAGAAAAAAGTTTCCTTTAATCAATTTATTGAACTGAAAAGGTATTTTTTCGCCCAAACAGGATTCATGCGGGCTATTGTTTGCTGTATCATGTGCGGGTTTGGAAACTCCCTGCTAACACAATATTTAAAGCGGGATTTCTGCTGATTAATGTCGGTATCTGCACTGCAGATATTCTTATCGAGGAACTTAGGCTTGAACGTTCAACTTTCAGACCGCGTCAACAACATCAAACCTTCTCCAACGCTGGCGGTTACTAACCGTGCAGCTGAACTGCGCGCGGCAGGTAAGAACATTATTGGCCTGGGCGCTGGCGAGCCCGATTTTGATACTCCGGATCATATCAAACAGGCTGCCATCCAGGCGTTGAATGAAGGTTTCACAAAATACACCGCTGTAGATGGTACACCGGCATTAAAGACAGCCATTATTAACAAATTCAAGAGTGATAACGGTCTTGAATATGCTGCCAACCAGATTCTTGTTTCTTGTGGCGGTAAGCAAAGCTTCTTTAACCTATCTTTAGCCCTGCTAAATGAAGGTGATGAAGTCATCGTACCAGCACCGTACTGGGTATCTTACCCAGACATGGTAAAAATGGCGGATGCTGTCCCTGTGATTGTAACGACAACTCAGGAACAACGCTTCAAGATGACTGCTGAGCAACTAGAAGCAGCAATTACAGATAAGACACGTTTAGTCGTACTAAACAGCCCTTCAAACCCAACAGGTGTTGCTTACACTTTGGAAGAATTGAAAGCGCTAGCTGAAGTACTTCTTAAACACCCGCAAGTTTTGGTTGCGACTGATGATATGTATGAGCACATCCGTTTTAACGATGAGCCATTCGTAAACATCCTTAACGCTTGCCCAGAACTTTACGAGCGCACTATTGTTCTAAACGGTGTATCCAAAGCATACTCTATGACAGGTTGGCGTATCGGCTATGCTGCTGGCCCACTTGCATTGATTGGCGCAATGAAGAAGATCCAATCTCAGAGTACATCTAACCCAACTTCCATTGCACAAGTTGCAGCACAAGCAGCACTTGAAGGCTCTCAAGATTGTGTAGCTGAGATGGTTGTAGCATTTAAAGCACGCCACGAATATGTTGTTAACACACTAAACAATATCAATGGCGTTAGCTGCATCCCTGCTGATGGTACGTTCTACGCATTCCCAAGCTTCCAAGAAGTGATCGATAACGATGATCGTTTTGCTAACGACATTGAATTGGCTGAGTTCCTTCTTAATGAAGCAGGCGTTGCGCTTGTACCTGGCTCAGCCTTTGGTGCACCAGGAAACATGCGCCTATCTTTCGCAACAAGCATGGAAGTACTAGAAGATGCATTGGGTCGTATCCGCAAAGCATTAGAAGTTTAAGCGAACTCTGGATTTAAAAAACCGAGCCTCAGCGCTCGGTTTTTTTCTGCCCAATGAAAATTTATTGATATCTGTACTTTTCTTAGTAAGAACTTGAACCTTATCATCTGAAGTGACTCAGATATTTGTTCACTGTTTGGGAGACTCGTTAATGTTGGACAAATTAACTTGCCTTAGCCGTTCTACTTTTTTCTGGCTGAGTTTAATTTTCATCGGCGTCAGCATGGAGGCAGTAGCCCTCTATTATCAATACGCTTTGGACTACTACCCTTGTGTCTTGTGCATCCATATTCGCATCTGGCTTTTCGCTCTGATTATCGTAGCAATATTCGGTCTGTTTACACGTAAACATGGATGCCTGAGTAAACTAAACCACTTGCTAACACTCGTTGTCGGAATCGGTCTCGTAGAGCGCTCCTGGAAAACCCTAGCGGTAGAACGTAACTGGATAGTGGATAGCTGCAGTATGGACAGCGGTCTACCTAACTGGTTTGCACTTGATCAATGGATCCCATCGTTTTTTGCTCCTTGGGAGCCTTGCGGCTATACCCCTGAACTGCTTTTCGGTATCACTATGGCAGAAGGCTTAATGGTATTTTCTGCACTATTGGCAGCAACAGCAGCCGTTTTCTTCGTGCTGCAGTTTAGATCAGCCCGATCTAGCTAAATTACTAATTATTAAAAAGGCGAACACTCAAACGTGTTCGCCTTTTTATTCCTACTCAGCGTAAGCTTGGAATTTCTCGTCTAAAGGAGTCTGCGCTATGTAATTTACATAGTTACTCATCACCTTTTGCGACAATCCCAAAATTATCCCAAGTAGATGCTTTTGCTCATAACCAGCTGCGAAGAAAGCATCAAGCTGCTCATCAGATATACGCCCCCTCTCACGAACAATAGCCAATGTTGTGTCATGCAAGACTTGTAATTTTTGCGTAGGTAGAGCTGTTTTGTTTCTTAACGCCTCATTGACAGCAGGATCCACTTTCATCATGTCGGCAATCAAGCTATGCGCTGGCACACAATACTCGCAACCGTGTTCAACATTAATCGTCTGCCAAACGACTGTTAGCTCAGCTGCATTAAAGTCTGTTTGTTGAAACAAAGTATGTAACTGCTGATAGGCTTCCAGCACAACAGGCTCTTCACCTAACACAGCATGTAGATTTGGAATCATGCCAAAATTTTTCAACGAGTTTTCAAACAGAGCTTTAGTCCCTTGAGGGGCTGATTCCATCGAATGCAATTTAAATTTACTCATCATATCTCCATTTACTAATCAATTAGCCTTCGCTAGAACGCTTTCCCCACAAAAACAGATCAAGCCAGCCATATTTGAACAACTGTTCACACTTAAAACCATAACTAGAACTGAACACTTGTTCAAGATAAAATATGAACAAATGTTCAAAAAGTTAAATTTCTATGGTTAATACCATCAAATATGATCGTGAACAGGTGATTCAAAAGGCTACACATCTGTTTTGGGAAAAAGGATTCCATGCTACTTCAATGCGTAATATCCAAGAGTGTATAGACATGCGCCCCGGTAGTATTTACGCATGCTTTGGTAGTAAGGAAGGGCTATTTAAAGAAACTCTAAATTACTATACCGATGCAATGCTGAAGCGACTGGAAAGCTTCGAAGAGGCACAATCATCCCCCCTGTTGGCTCTAAAAGAGTTCATTTTTAAGTCTGCGCTCGATAACAATCAAAACCGTCCGAATGAGATGTGTATGCTGGTAAAAACCATCTCAGAGCTCAGCACCGAAAATAAAGAGTCCCTAGAGGAAGCACGGAGATTGATGAAGGTAATGGAAAATGCATTTGCGCGCTTACTAGACCAAGCTAAGCAGCAAGGTGAGTTAGAAACTCAACAAGATGCTAACCGCCTTGCTCGGTTCTTACAAATGCAACTGATCGGAATTCGCTCTTACTCAAGAGCTAATAATCAAGCTGAGATTAAAGGCCTGATAGAAGATGCATTTAGTTGTTTAAACTGAATACTATATCTTAAAAAAAGCCCCTTGGTTTCAATAACCAAGGGGCTTTTTTAAGTATAGATAAGTCCTTACTTCCGACTTAGATGCTAGCTGCTACCATTTTTCTAAAATCTGGTGATTTAACTAACTTCCCGATTAGATTTTGTACAGCGGGAAAATAAGCTTCAGCGGTCTGTTTGCATGCTGTATCTGCGATAAAGCCACTTTCAAACTGATACTCTTCAGAAACAAAGGTAGATTCACCATTTGATGAAGTTACTCGCAAATCAATATTCCAAGTGCCTCCAGTCAATCCTCGAGAAGAAGAAAAACTTAACTTTTCCAAAACCCCAGTCAAAACAACTTCAGGATTTTCTGGATCATACATACCAGCTACTTTCAATTCATCAGCTAATGCCTTTTGAATATAAGCCTCAAAGCTCATACCGTCCGGCGGTGCAATCGGTCCTGCCGCTCTACACGCATTATTAAATTCAGCTGCCCCCTGAAAAGCACCCACGTGAATATTTCCAGCCTCAATTGCTTTCAACGCCACATTATTATCTGCTGAGATACTATACCTCTGAGGGGTATAGGTTGAACACGCAGACATAGTTACACATAACAAGGCAATTAATGGGGCTTTATAGTTCATTTTACTTCCTTATATATTTTGAATCGAATAACATTTCCCTAAATGTATTACTTCAATACATTGGTAGATTAATCTATTTTGAACAGGGGAAACATACCCTGCAGAGAGCTTAAATGAAATACTTATTTTCAATATCACATAACTACAAAACCCACTGATAAATCAGTAAATCTTAAATAATTAGTAGCTGAACTGATTAACGTTTAACCCCTTTCACTAAACGCTAACTTCATACCTAGCAGAGCAAAACTGCCGGCAAAAATCTTTTGCATCATCTGGCTAATTTTTTCAGACCCCACAACAAATTCGCTAAAGCGCCCTGCTAAAAAGCCATAAATCACAAACACCGCAAAAGTCATCAGCATAAAGATAAGACCCAAGACAAACATGTTCATCAATGGCGAGCCAACTTCAGGCGAGACAAATTGTGGTAAAAAGGCGAGAAAGAAGATCGATAACTTAGGATTTAAGATATTGATTAAAAAGCCTTTCATAGCAATAACACTATATTTAGCTTCTTTATCTTTATGATCTAATGCAAGAGAGGACGATGAGCACCACATCGACCATGCCAAATACAAAAGATAGGCAACACCAACAAATTTAACAATCTGAAAGACCATAGCGCTGGCATGGAAAATCGCAGCTAATCCTAAAATACTTGCTAAAAGCGATGGCACAATACCGATCGTACAACCTAACGCCGCAAACAAGCTTGCGCGTTTACCTATAAATAACCCGGTAGCCACAGTGTATAAAACACCTGTTCCGGGAATAAGTACTACGATAAGAGAGGTGATCAAAAACTCGAGTGAGATCATTTAGCAACACCGATTAAGTATGTTTAGCTTGGTCAGGATCATACGCGCTAAAAGCAATCAAACGCAATTGAACGCTATACATCACGAATCTCGAATTTTACTTTTCAATTCTTTACACATTATTACATTGTTAACTGAAAACAGATCTTTAGAATAGGCTTTCCCTACTTCTAAAGACTAAGATCGGACTTCCTATGTTTAAGAAAAATTATCTGGCTGTAATGATGCTTTGTGTGGCTGCTTTTCAAGTCAACGCTCAGGGTATGCCTGCTGAGGTAGTGACAGTCAAAACTCAAACACTGGATAAGAAGATCTCTGCCATTGGTACTCTCCAAGCCAATGAATCTATTATGCTTCGTCCAGAACAAGGCGGTCGTATAGAAAAAATTCTTTTTAAAGAAGGTCAGCAAGTAGAGCAAGGAACCCCGCTATTTAAGCTAGATAGCTCCATTTATGTGGCTGAGCTAAAAGAGGCACAAGCACGTGTCCAATTAAGCCGAACAGATTATGACCGTGCTCGAAGCTTGTTGAAGAAGAAAGTCGGCTCTGTACAAGAACGTGACAGCAGCTTGGCCCAGCTTCGTGTTGACCAAGCTCAGGAGGCCTTAGCTCAAGCACGTTTAGATAAGATGACCTTAAACGCTCCCTTTACCGGTTTTACAGGCTTACGTTTGGTAAGCCCTGGCGATTATGTCAATCAGGGTGAAGACCTAGTAGAGCTTACTGATTTAAGCACAATGAAGTTAGATTTCCGTGTGCCTGAGATTTATCTATCCGAGCTACAGCCGGGCCGTCAACTTAACATCAAAGTTGATGCGTTACCGGGCGAACAAATCGCTGGTGAGGTATACGCTGTGTCTCCAAGCTCTGACAGCAGCGCCCACAACATTCAGGTGCGTGCGCAAATTCCAAATACTGAAGGCAAATTGCGCCCAGGCCTTTTTGCACAAGTAGACCTACTAGTTGACCAACAAACAACTGTAGTTATTCCAGAACAAGCGATCATTCCTAAAGATGGCGGCTTTTTCGTGATGACAGTTCAAGAAGGTAAAGTAGCAATGGCCCCAGTTACTTTGGGACAACGCCGTCCGGGTATTGTACAAATCATCTCAGGCCTTAAAGAAGGTTCGGTTTTGATTACTGCGGGACAAATTAAACTGTTCCCAGGCATGCCTGTAACACCGATCTTTACCGATGGCACACAGCCAGCTAAGGCTGAACCAGCCCAAGAAGAAGCACAGCCTCAGAAAGGTAAAACTGAAGGACAGGATAAATAATTATGATTCTGTCTGAAATCAGTATTAAACGCCCCGTATTAGCGACGGTAATGAGCATACTAGTCCTACTGGTAGGCCTACTTGCTTATGATCGGTTAACCGTTCGAGAGTACCCAAAAATCGATCTACCGGTGATTACAGTTGAAACCACCTACCCCGGCGCAAGTGCATCGATTATCGAAACCCAGGTTACTCAGATCATAGAAGATTCCCTCTCTGGTATTGAGGGTATCGACTTTATGAACTCGATTAGCCGAACAGAAAATTCACAGATCAGTATCACGTTCAAAATAGATCGTGATCCTGATTCTGCAGCAGCAGATGTTCGAGATAGAGTCAGTCGCGTTATCGGCCAACTACCGGATGATGTGGATCCACCGGTAGTTGCGAAAACAGAAGCTGATGCGCAACCTATTATCTGGCTCGCATTCAACTCTGATCGCCATAACATCATGGAAGTATCCGATATCGCTGACCAACAGGTCAAAGATCAGCTACAAACCGTCTCTGGTGTGGCCAACGTTATTATCTTTGGTGAACGTAAATATGCGATGCGTATCTGGCTTAACCCTGCACGTATGGCTGCGTTAAAGGTTATTCCTAAAGATATTGAGGAAACGCTAAGTCGCCAGAACATTGAGATTCCGGCTGGACGAATTGAAAGTAAAGAGCGTGAATTTACACTACTTGCCAGAACTGACGTTAACGATATAGAAGCCTTTAAACAACTCATTATTCGCAATGAAGAAGGCTATCCAGTTCGTATTCAAGATGTAGCAAGGGTTGAAATCGCACCAGAGAACGTTAGACGTATCACACGTTATAAAGGTGAGAGCGCGGTTGCATTGGGTGTAGTAAAACAATCCACAGCTAACCCGCTAGATGTATCTTCTGGTATTCGTGACAAATTAGACAAGCTACGCCCGACATTACCTGAAGGCATGAATGTTGAGGTGGCTTATGACTCTTCGGTCTTTATCGATGAGTCAATTCAATCGGTATATACCACGCTGATCCAAGCAGGCATTTTGGTTGTGCTAGTGCTGTTTTTCTTCCTTCGTAATATCCGAGCCACACTGATTCCGGTCGTTACTATCCCACTCTCGTTGGTAGGTGCATTTGCGATGATGTACTGGATGGATTTCAGTATTAACACCTTGACCTTACTCGCACTGGTCTTAGCGATCGGTTTGGTTGTGGATGATGCCATCGTAATGCTAGAAAACATCTATCGACACGTAGAAGCGGGAGAGAGCCCAATACAAGCTGCATTTAAAGGTGCGAAAGAGATTGGATTTGCTGTATTAGCAACAACAGTAGTGCTAGTCGCAGTATTCGCGCCAGTTGCTTTTTCCGAAGGCCGAACAGGCAAGCTCTTTACCGAATTTGCTCTGACCCTTGCAGGTGCTGTAGTCGTTTCAACCTTTGTGGCTTTGACTTTATCACCAATGATGGCTTCACGACTGCTTAAACATGAAACTCGACACAGTGCTATTTTTAATCTGATTGAAAGCTTCCTTCAGGGAATCACTAATCGCTACCAGGCGTTACTGAATAAACTGCTTAGCTCTCGGCTACTTGCGATCATCATTATGGTGGCAAGTTTTGGTGGCGCAGCTTACTTTTATACTCAGCTGCCTCAAGAACTGGCACCCTATGAAGATAGAGGTACGATTCTAAACTTTGCTATCGCTCCAGATGGCTCATCCGTCGATTATATTGATCGTTATACACGCCAAATCGAAGCTACTATCAGCCAAACCCCAGAAACAGTCCGTTACTTTGCGGTGGTCGGATTCCCGTCTGAAACTAATGCCATGGTGTTCCAAGGCTTAGAACGTTGGGAAGATCGTGATCGTAAACAGCAAGCAATTGGCCAAGAACAAACGCCGAAGCTATACGGCGGTATCCCAGGGATTATGAGTTTCTCTCTTAATTTACCGTCTCTAGGTCAGAGCTTTATCTCGCGTCCTGTAGAGTTCATTGTTAAGACCAATGGCACTTATGATGACCTGAAAGTGATCACCGATCAGCTAATGGCAAAGATTTATAGCAACAAAGGCTTTGCCCAACCGGATTCCGACCTCAAGCTGAATAAGCCGGAATTCCAGATCGATGTGAAACGCGATAAGTTATCCGAAATGTCTGTTGATGTCGCTGATCTAGGTAGAACCCTAGAAAGTTACATGGCTGGCCGAGAGGTCACTCGCTTTAAACGTGCCGGTGAGCAATATGAAGTTATTGTAAAAGTTGATGATCAGCAGCGCCGTGATCCAAGCGACTTAACCGATCTATACATGCGCAATCAAAACGGTGAGATGGTTCAGTTCTCCAACCTTGTTGAACTACGTGAAACCGTTGCGCCACGTGAACTCAACCACTTCGATAAAGTAAAGGCGGTTAAAATACAAACTCAGCTCGCTCCAGGCTATAGTCTGGGTGAAGCGCTCAACTTCCTTGAACAAGGCCTGCAAGAGATCGCGCCGCAAGCAACCTACGATTACACAGGGCCTTCCCGTGAGTTCAAACAGTCTAGCAGTAGTATGCAAGTGACGTTTGTGCTGGCATTGATTGTCGTATTCCTAGTGCTGGCAGCTCAGTTCGAAAGCTTTAAAAACCCAATGATTATTATGCTATCGGTTCCACCTGCCGTGTTTGGTGCGCTATTCGCGCTACATTTCAGTGGTGGCTCTCTCAGCGTATACAGTCAGATTGGTTTGATTACCCTTGTTGGACTGGTAACCAAACATGGTATTCTGATCGTAGAGTTTGCAAATCAGCTTCAAGATCAAGGGCGAGACCTACGCAGCGCAATCATAGAAGCAGCATCTTTGCGTTTACGCCCTATACTGATGACCACGGGCGCAACAGTATTAGGTGCTGTTCCTTTGGCTATAGCTATGGGCGCAGGTGCTGAATCACGTCATCAGATCGGCTGGGTTATTGTTGGCGGTATGACATTCGGAACGTTATTGACCCTTTTTGTCATTCCTACCGTATATAGTTACTTAGGTAAGCGAACTTTCAAGGAAGTTCAGCCAGAACAAGTTTAAGGATATTTAAGTTTATGAATATAAAGCAGCTTTTTCAGGTTTCATGCCTTTCTCTAGCTGTCAGCAGCGTTTCTGCAGGTGAATTAGTAGATATCTACCAACTCGCTTTGGCTAATGATCCACAGTTAAAAGCAGCGCAAGCTTCATTTAACGCTGGCAAAGAGATCGAAATCCAAAATCGTTCTAGCTTGTTGCCGAATGTGAACTTGAGCGCCAACACAACAACAATTGATTCTGATACAGCAGATTATAATAACCATGGCTATACCCTATCCCTAAGCCAACCGGTATTTAATGCTGCGGCTTGGTTTACCTTTAAACAAGGCCAAGTGATCTCTGAACAAGCTGCACTGCAGTTTGAACTGGAACAGCAAACCCTGATCAACCGTACCGTAGAAGCTTACCTTGGCGTGCTAAGGGCGAAAAGTGATCTACAAACATCTGAAGCCCAAGAGCGCGCAATCAAACGCCGCTTAGATCAAGTCAATGCTCAATATGATGTCGGCCTAATCGCCAATACCGATGTACAAGAAGCGCAGGCTTCATACGACAATGCTCGCGTGGCGCGTATTGCCGCTGAAGGTGATTTGGAAAATAGTTACGAAGCCTTAGAGCGCTTAACAGGCCAAGGGTTTGATACCGTTGGTCAACTGTCTGAAAAGTACCCAATTGAAGAACCGGTTCCTGTACAAGCCCAACCTTGGTTAGAAAAAGCTTGGCAAGGCAACTTGGCGCTTCAACTTGCAGATCGCTCATCTGAAGCAGCACGCCAAGCAGCAAAGGCAGGTCGTGCTGGTCACTACCCAACACTAAACCTGACTGCTAGTTATGATTACGATAATGGCACTGCTATCAGTGACAACAGTACCGATACATCTTCAATCGGTTTAACTCTGTCAGTGCCAATCTATTCCGGCGGCTCAGTTAGCTCGCGTAGTCGCGAACTAGAACAGCGCTTAATTGAAAACCAGTTTAACCGTGAAGATACACTTCGCGAGGTGACTCAGACGACTCGTAGCCTATTACGTAATCTCCGTACCGGTGCTTTAAGTGTTCAAGCGCTTAATCAAAGTATTAAATCGAGTAAAACAGCGTTAGAAGCCACTGAAGAGGGTTACAAAGTAGGTACGCGTAATGTGGTAGATGTACTGCAAGCGGAGCAACAGCTTTATGCTGCTCAACGCGATTACGCTAATGCACGTTTCGACTTTGTACAGAACCTCATCACCTTCAAGCAGCAGTTAGGCACTCTAAATCCTGAAGATATAAACGAACTCGATAGCTGGTTGCAGTAAGCAGCTATGACAATAACGGGTGCTTAGGCACCCGTTATTCGTTAAGACGATGTATGGGTAAATGAATATTTAATCTATTCATTATTTATAGATATAGTTAGTTATATTCATCAAAAAGCTGCTATCTAATTAAAGCGCATCTAATTTAATCCGATTTGTACTTAGGATTAACGTTTCTCAAAGGAGCTTGTTTTGAAACAGATCATTTTAGCCACTCTTCTAACTGCTTTGGCTGCCACTTCACTAACCGCAAATGCCAACGAGAAACCTTTACCTGCCGTATTAGTACACAAGGTACAGACATCGGATTTAACCCCCACCTTTAAACTGGTTGGCCGTATTGAGGCAACACAGCGGGTTAACCTATTGGCGCGTGTATCTGGCTTTCTAGAAGATCGCCTTTTTACTGAAGGTCGTGATGTCGAAGCCGATCAAGTGTTGTTTAAAGTAGAAAAAGCAAACTATGAAATCGCGCTGAAACAAGCAGAAGCCGATCTCGCCTCTGCTAGAGCGGGATTAAAAAATGCACAAACCAATCTCAATCGAGTAAGCCAGCTGCGCAAACGTAAGGCGGCTTCACAATCCCAGTTCGACCAGGCTGTAGCAGATCGCGACCAATCCCACGCACAAGTTTTAAAAGCAGAAGCAGGATTAAAGAAAGCAGAATTAAACCTAAGTTATACCGAGATTAAAGCTCCGTTTAGTGGTCGTATCGGTAAAGCGAACTTTTCAGTGGGCGACTTGATCAGCCCTGAAAGTGGTGTGCTAGCTACAGTAGTTAAAATCGATGAGGTCTATGTCGAAATGGCAGTCAGTGAAAAGCTGATGCTAGACGCGCGCCGTAAAGGAATCGACTTAGATAATCCTCCCGTTGCACCTCGTCTAATATTGTCCGATGGCAGCGTGTACGAACAACAAGGTCAGTTCGATTTCATCTCCCCCGAGGTTGATCCAAATACTGACACAATCACACTACGAGCGAGCTTCGAAAACCCTAAATACCTGTTATTACCAGGCGAGTTCGTGCACGTCGAAATCAAAAGGAAACGACCAGAAATAGGTATTCAAATCCCACAATCTGCCGTGCAACGTGACCGTGATGGTTATTTTGTACTCGAAGTAGATCAACAAGATAAAGTAACCGTTACTCGCGTAGAAATGGGACCGCAAGTAGAAGGTCGATGGCAAGTACTTAATGGCCTTGATGAAGGTGATTTAATTATCACCGAAGGTTTACAAAAGGTTAAACCTGGCATTCAAGTTAATGCGGTAGTGGAGTAAGCCATGTTCTCGATCTTCTTTATTAATCGGCCTAAGTTTGCTCTGGTCATCTCTATTGTGCTGATGATTGCCGGTGCTTTGGCGATCTACGGTCTCCCCGTCGCTCAGTTCCCTGATATCACGCCGCCAAAGGTACAGGTAAAAGCGAAATACCCTGGCGCTAACGCTGAAGTAGTGGAGCAAGCAGTAGCTACCCCCATAGAAGCCCAAGTCAATGGGGTGGACAATATGCTGTATATGTCTTCCACCTCAGCCAACGACGGTAGTTATACGCTAGATATCACGTTTGCTGTAGGTACAGACCCAGACCAAGCGGCAATTAATGTACAAAACCGTGTGGCTTTAGCTGAAGCATCACTGCCTCAAGAAGTGGTTCGACAAGGGGTAACTACTAAGAAACAAGCAACTAACATGTTGCTGGTAATTAACCTCTATTCTCCTGAAAACACATACGAAGAGTTGTTCTTAAGTAACTACGCCACGCTATATGTACAAGATGCTTTGGCGCGAATTAATGGTGTTGGCTCTGCGTCGCAATTTAGCCCGATGGATTACGGCATGCGAGTGTGGTTAGACCCTAACCGCCTTAAGGCGCTAGGACTTTCGCCTAAAGACGTCAGCAACGCAATCTCTCAACAAAATATCCAAGCGTCCGTAGGTATTATTGGTCAACCACCGCTTACGCAAAATCAACAGTTCCAATACAACCTACGTGCTAAAGGCCGCTTAGAATCAGTAGAAGAGTTTGAGAATATTATCCTTCGCACGGGCGAAAACGGCGCTTCTGTTCGTCTACGTGATGTGGCAAGGGTAGAGCTAGGTTCACAAAGCTACAGCGCCTCTTCAATTATGAATGGCAACCCAGCAGCGACTGTTGCGATCTATCAAAGCCCAGGTGCGAACGCACTTGAAGTTGCTGATAATGTCTATGCTGAGCTTGAACGTCTCAGTGAGCGTTTCCCTGATGATATGGAATACGCCATTCTGTATGACACCACGCTTTCAGTAAAAGCATCACTACAAGAGGTGGTAGAAACCCTATTTATTACCTTTGGTTTGGTCGTACTTGTTACCTTCCTATTCCTTGCAGATTGGCGTGCTACTCTGATTCCATCAGCTACCATTCCAGTATCTTTGATCGCAACCTTTGCCGTGCTTTCGGTACTTGGCTTTAGCATCAATACCATCTCTCTATTTGCCCTAATCTTGGCAATCGGCATTGTGGTAGATGATGCAATCGTTGTCGTTGAAAACGTCAAACGTCATATGCAAGAAGGCTTGTCAGCCAAAGAAGCAACCACTGTCTCGATGAAAGAAGTTATCGGACCAGTGATCGCGACAACCCTAGTACTGTTAGCAGTATTTGTACCTGTTGCCTTCATGCCAGGTATTACCGGTAAATTGTATACCGAGTTTGCGGTTACTATCTCTGTAGCAGTGTGCTTCTCATCACTAAATGCCTTGACACTCTCCCCTGCGCTTTGCTCGCTGCTTCTAAAACCAGCTACTGAACCGACCGGAGTATTTAAAAAGTTCAATCAGCTAATCGACTGGACACGTCGAGGCTATGTAAAGAAAGTTAACTTTCTAAATAAACGCCTAGTGTTAAGCATGGGTCTGATGGCTGCTATGGGTGGTGGTGTCTACCACATGTTCAGCACCACGCCTACGGGCTTCCTTCCTTATGAAGATAATGGTGCCTTCTTTGTTAACGTCCAGCTACCTGATGGAGCCTCACTTAACCGTACCGACGAAATAGTGGCGCAGATCGACAAAATACTTGAGGAACAGCCAGGCGTAGAAAACCGTATCGGCATTAAAGGCTTTAGTATCTTAGGTGGTGCAGCACCAAATGCTGCGCTAGCAATTCCAGTGCTTTCCCACTGGGATGAACGTACTGCACCGGAAATGGCCTGGTACAAAATTCTAAGAGAACTCAATCAGAAGTTAGCAGCGATCCCTGGTGCCAACATTATGGCCTTCCCTACACCGCCAATTCCAGGCTTGGGGAACGCAGCAGGCCTAGAAGCAATCCTATTAGATCTGAAAAATGGCTCACCTCAAGACCTTGCTCGCGCGACAAATTCACTCATATTCGCAGCAAATCAGAAGGCTGAGTTTGCCCGCGTTTACTCCACCTATTCTGCAAATGTTCCGCAATTGGAATTAATTGTAGATAGAGACAAAGCGCTCTCCTTAGGTGTTTCGATGAGTGACCTGTTCGGGACTTTACAATCTCAACTTGGAACTCAGTATGTTAACGATTTCAATATCTTCGGCCGCAACTACCGCGTTATGCTGCAGGCAGATTCTGAATTTAGAGACAACATCGATGATCTAAACAGCCTAAATGTTAAAAGCAATCAAGGCCATTTAGTCCCAATCAGTGCACTTGTCGAAGTCAAACCGGTGCTTGGTCCACAATCATTAACTCGTTATAACCAATCACGCTCTGCAGCTATAACAGCTACACTTGCTCCAAGTATAGCGACGGGTGATGGTATCCAGCTTATGGAACAGCTCGCTAAAGATACTTTGCCTGATGGTTACGTCCTAGAATGGACAGGTAGTACTCAGCAAGAGCAAGAAGCAGGCGGTTTTGTCATTATTATCATTTCGCTGGCTATTCTATTCGCTTACCTATTCCTCGTAGCACAATATGAAAGCTGGACCATTCCTGTAGCAGTCATGTTATCTATTACTGTCGCAATTTTTGGCGCGATTCTGCCACTTTGGCTGATTCCGGGTTTAACCAACAATCTATATGCCCAGATTGGTATGGTTATGCTAATTGGCCTCGCTAGTAAATCAGCCATTCTAATTGTGGAATTTGCTAAGCAATTGCGTGAAGAAGGCAAAGGAATTATTGAAGCAGCTAATGAAGCGGCAAACCTGCGTTATCGTGCTGTCCTAATGACTGGATTCTCTTTCATCCTAGGTGTAATGCCTTTGCTAACGGCTTCTGGCGCAGGCGCAGCAAGTCGTATATCGATTGGTTTTGTTGTGTTTGGCGGTATGCTTCTAGCGACAGTGATCGGCATATTCTTTATTCCTGCCCTATTCGTAGCGATGCAGACACTACGTGAAAAAGTTAAAGGAAAATCTGCATCAGACAATGCCCAATCAGGAAGTTCTTTATGATGAAAATTTTAATCGCGGGCTTTGCAGCTCTACTTCTAGCTGGCTGCCAATCCAAGCTATCAATGCCTGAAGGGGCTCTAGTCTGCGAAGAACCTAGACCTCAGATGTGCACGATGGATTACACACCTGCTTGCGGTCATCACGCTGATGGCACAGTTAAAACCTATTCCAACAGCTGTTCTGCTTGTGCAAAAGCTGAAGTCAGCTTTGTTGTAGCCGGTGAATGTAAAGAATAAGAAAAACATAATTAGCCGAGTAAGCCCCGCTTACTCGGTCAAGCCCTCTATTCACACCTAAATCCCGAATAAATTAATATCAACCAGACTGTTAGATGTTATTCACAATATGACTGACGAAAGGACATGGTACATAGAGGATCAGGCTTTAGATTCTTTTTTTATCTGATTGGCTTCAGCGCTATCTTTCTGGCGTTTATTTATACTTCCGTTTTTTCCTATCAACAATATGCTAATTTACGCGCCGAATTAACCACTGCCAACAGCAACAATGACGTACAGCTACGCGCCGCTATGGCAATGCGCGCAGCAGTCCGAGAAAGAGCTATTCTTCTCTGGCAAATGACATTACTTGAAACTCCTGAAGAAAGAAAAAAACTCTTCAATACGTTTTATAGTCAGGGTAGTGAATATCACAAATCACGTTTAACCCTATTAAACACTGAGCTAGATCCTCCCGAACAGAACATAATTGCCAAGCTAGATAAACAAACCGCAAACCGATTCCCAGAATTACGAACTTTCACAGAACTACTCACTAATAATCGCTTTCAAGACTTTCGCCTAGAACTAAGTAAAGTACTAAAAGACAAAACAACTATTGCCGGCCTCCTGGACCAATTTATCACGTTGCAACAAGCGCAGAATGAAGAGGTTTGGCAAGATTCTTCTCACAAAATGGACGAGGTATTGTCTGAACTGATAACCAGAATGGTATTGATAATATTGGGAGGGTTTATGTTTGCCTTATATGTCATGGTTACAACCTCTAAGCAGAACAAATTGATTAGGATTGCCAATCAAGAGCTTCACCACCTCGCCTGCCACGATAACCTAACTGGACTTCCTAATCGGAGATTTTTACTTCACCAGCTTGAGATTGTGCTCGCAGCAGCAAAACGTAAACAACATAAGGCAGCCATTATATTTATTGATGTTGATGACTTTAAACCGATTAATGACACCTACGGTCATGATATCGGCGATCAATGCCTTCAAAATATTTCAAATCGCATTTCCGAAGTCATTAGAGGTTCAGACATGTTAGGCCGTTTAGGAGGGGATGAGTTTTTACTTATTTTGTCTGAAATTGACTCCTCAACCCAAGCCATAGCTGTAATTCAAAAGCTCTTAGAAATAATTAACAAGGAGCTAATAGTCGATGGACAAATAACTCACATCTCTGCAAGCATCGGTCTATATATCTACGCTTTAGAAGACATAAATGCAGAGGAAGCTATAACCTTGGCAGATAAAGCAATGTATCAAGCCAAGAAAATGGGCAAAAATCAGTTTTACATTATTTAGTAATCAACATTACACCTTACGAAAGAATGAACACTTCTGGGCTATATTGATACCCCACTCAGAACTGCTAAAATTGCGGGCCTGATTCTTAAGGTGGCCATCATGTCTGATATCTCTTCACTATCTCAACTTCTTCGCCAGAGTGGCGGTCAGGTCCGTTTCTTTGATATGGGCCGTCGTGTACAAAAACTCTCAACCGAGCAATTTGAGAAGATAGAGAACCAACAGACACCTTATCCTTATCCATATCTTCAACACGCATGGATAGCGTTGATGATCTGGAATCCAAAAAATAAAGAACAAGGCGCAGCGTGGTTTCTTAAGTTACCTTTGGATGAGCAAGGCTTTTTAATTCAAGCGGTCCGGGATGACCTTCTCAGCCGTTTACTTAAAAATGCCGGCGGTATCCTACAACATGAAAAAACAGGTGAAATGCCAGAGGATGCTTTGAAAAACAATCCTTTCTCATTCAAACCTGATCAGGAAAAAATGGCTCTGTTCCATGCCTATTCTACGCTAGCCTCAAGCGAACCTGCTTCACAATACTATGAACATGCAGAACAGTATTTTGCAGGTCAAATCGGTTTTGATAACTGGCAATCTCTAGGTTATCAAGGTATCGCTGATCTGGTTGTGCGCCTTGAGAAAAGTAATAACAGCAAACTGTTAACTAAAGCCATTCCGCTTCTACCCGATGTGCCATTCGAAGTGCTATGTACCTGCATAGAAAGCATCGAGCCGGACCACCAGCTATTTGAAGCCCTGAGCTTACGTGCCGAACAAACCTTAGAACGTGGAACAGCTAGCGCAAATCACATTGCAGCCATTACCCGTGGCATCTCAAATGCGCGCAATACACCTAGAAAACAAGAGACCATCAATAAGATCTTGCAGAGTGATTATGCCTTAGAAGCAGAAGTGATTGTCTCGATTGCAACTCGCTGCCATGAGGCACTTCAAGAACCAGCAACACTGCACTTATTTTTAGAAAAGCTCGCAATAGGTAAAGCAGGCCAAGCAGGCTTCTCTCGCGTATTGTCCGACCTGATGTTTATGCCAGCACTACGTGCACTTATCCTAATGCAATTCCGTAACGAAGACCGTAGCGAAACCTTGAGCCAAGCTATTGGCGAAATGTTCGGCACCAACTTCAAGTAACTATTCTACGGCTGAAACTGTCTGCATGAATCAAAGACGTTTCGGCCCTTCTCCTTTTCGGTAGTTTTCTTTATTTTTCATAAAGCTACCAACAAATCAGACTACAGAGTCTGATTTCCTTTCTATACTGAACTTACGACTACTTTAGACAATGCTCAAAGGTGTTCTTATTAACCTTCTCTAGAGTGGTATTAGAAGCACTTGATAGTCTATGACTAGACATACATGACTTTTGGACATAAGAATTGGAACTGAAAAACACTATTTTTACTTAGCTCTAACACTTTAATATTTCTAAAATAATTCTTATATCCGTATAATCGTTAAGGCTAATATAATATAGGCTTCTTTTCGAAGTTTACCCCTATAGCATCCAGGTAGTGAGAGAAAATTAGTATTCATGGAAACCTCTAGTTTTACTGGCCTAATTAACAACGTTGCCCTACTCCTCGCAATGGGGATCGTCTACGACTCACTTGGTCTACAAAACATTCGACACCAATTACTTCGTGACAGCGTTTCTGGAGTATTAGTCGGGCTGCTTGCTATGGCAGTCATGCTAACCCCTTGGGAGTTAACACCCGGTGTTTTCTTCGATGCCCGATGGGTACTAATCAGTTTATGCGGACTTTTCTTTGGTATTGTCCCAACCTGCATAGCTGTTGTAATGGCAGTAAGTCTGCGTATTTTTCAGGGCGGTGCTGGAATGTATGTAGGCTCTGCAGTAATCATATTGCCCGCCGGAATTGGATTAATCTGGCGTTACCTCAGTGAGAAATATGAGCAACCGCTCAACTGGTGGCGACTATACTTACTCGGCCTTTCAGTGCAAATAGTCGTACTAGGGCTCATGCTGTTTATGCCCGCAGACCTACGCTTCAAGATTATTGCTGCTATCGCCCCTACGCTTCTTTCCTTTTACCCTATTGGTACGATGTTACTTGGCCTGATTTTGCGCAGGCAGCAAGATAGGCGAGAAGCTGAACGGGAAGTTCTGATTAGTAGACAAAACCTAAACCGCGAGCGTGGCCTTCTTAAAGGCTTAATTGATGCTTTACCCGACCATATTTTTATCAAAGATACCCATGGAAATTACCTTGGATGTAATACTGCATTCCAAAAATTTACTGGCAAAAGTGAAGCGGAAATTACTGGCAGAACGGACTACGAATTATTTGTAGAAGCTCAAGCAGTTAAGAACGAACAGGAAGAAAAGAGCGTAATAAAGCATCTTTCTTCTGATAGCCAAGAACAATGGAGTGATGATCAGTCAGGTAAACCGATATTATTAAATACCCTTAAAATGCCCTTTTGGGATACGGATGGCCAACTACAAGGGTTAGTGGGTATTAGCCGAGACATCACGGAAGAGCGTAAAGCTCAAGAACATATTCTGACCTTATCTCAAGCTATTGAACAAAGCCCTGTATCTGTTGTTATCACTTCACTGGATGGTGAAATTGAGTACGTAAACTCGACCTTTGAGAAAGTAACTGGGTACAAAAAGGAAGAGGTTCTTGGTCAGAATTCTAGAATTTTAAAATCAGGGCGCACACCGATCGGTCGCTACGCTGAATTATGGCAGCACCTTATTCATGGAAAAGCATGGCGTGGAGAATTCCAAAACCAACGTAAAAACGGTGAAATTTTCTGGGAACAAGCGCACATTGCGCCTGTATACGATTCTGAAGGACAAATTAAGCACTATTTAGCTGTAAAACAGGATATTACCCAGCAGAAAGCACAAGAAGAAAAAATCCTCCACCAAGCACATTTTGATAGCCTAACAAACCTTCCAAACCGTTTTCTATCCCTAAACCGTCTAGAAACCATGTTACTGGAGGCAAAGCGTAATAAACACGCGGTCGCTGTATTATTCCTAGATATGGACGACTTCAAAAAGGTCAATGACACCCTCGGGCATGCCACTGGTGATAAGATCCTTGTAGAAGCGGCTAAGCGACTAGAACAATCAGTAAGAGACGCCGATACTGTTGGTCGCTTAGGTGGGGATGAATTTATTGTATTACTCAATCATCTTGATAATGCAGAACAAGCACAACCCATAGCACAAAACCTCGTATCCCAATTCCGCAAGGCACTGCATGTGGATGGCCGAGAGATTATGCTAACGATGAGTGTTGGCATATCAGTTTACCCAAGTGATGGTAAAAGTCCTGCTGAACTCCTTCGAAATGCTGACTCAGCGATGTATCACTCCAAAGCGCAAGGGCGAAATAGCTACCATTATTTTACTGAAGAGATGAATATTGGTGCTGAACGCCGTTTGCTATTGGAAGAACAGTTACATAATGCCCTTGATCGTAAGGAACTACATGTTCTTTATCAGCCAGTAATCGACCTGAAAACGCAAAACATTATTGGCGCAGAGGCATTGTTACGTTGGAACTCTCCAATGTTAGGTAGTATCCCGCCTTCTGAATTTATTCCTGTTGCAGAAAACACTGGCTTAATTGTTAATATTGGCAAGTTTGTTCTGAAGGAAGCGATGCATCAAAGTAGCAACTGGATCAGAACCCTACTTCCTGAATTCAAGATCGCCATTAACTTGTCACCGCGCCAGTTTCGAGATCCACAACTGATCGAGTACATAACTGAAGAAATGACAACTAATCAAATTCTTGGCTCTAATTTGGAATTAGAAATCACTGAAGGCGTCTTGATGGCGCAACATGCAGATATTGATGAGGCTATAGCCAAACTTAATGGGCAAGGTGTCAGCATATCCATGGATGATTTTGGTACTGGTTACTCCTCATTGAGTTACTTGAGAAGTTACCCGTTCGATACGCTGAAAATCGATCGCAGTTTTATCAATGATATCTCTATCGACCCTGCAGATTTAGAGTTGGTTTACGCCACCATCGATATGGCTCACGGCCTTGGGTTGAAAGTTATCGCTGAAGGAGTAGAAACCCAAGAGCAGATGAACCTGCTCCAGAAAAAAAGCTGCGATATGGCTCAAGGTTACTACTTCAGTAAACCGGTCACACCTGATGTATTTGAAACCATGCTAACTAAGCAGGTTAAACAAACCTGTAGCTAGTGATCATTACGCAGGCTGCAATTTTGATTGCGCCTGCTGAAAAACCTTCCCCACTAGAACAATCACAAGTGAACCAATCAAAACAGGTGTTACCAGAAAGGCCCACCCCTGGCTGGATAGCATAATCAAGATAGGATTTGCTCCCGCAGGTGGATGTGTTGTTTTACTCACCAACATTGCACTTACACCTAAGCCAGTTGCAATGGCCAAGGTTAATGGGCTCACTTCAAAATACTGACTAAAGAAAACACCAATGAATGCAGTCAACAGATGCCCAAAGATCACATTTTTAGGCTGAGCTAAAGGGCTATTCGGTACTCCAAAAACTAATACAGCTGTGGCCCCAAATGGCGCCATTAAAAACGCAATATCTTTAAATGAGGTTTCAATTAAGGCTAGCAAGCCAATAGCTATAGCAGCTCCTAACCCAGCCATTATGGATGTGGTAATTTGCTTCATATAACCCTCTTAGATGTGTGAGCTTTTCCACCAAAGAAGTGGCAAGTAGTTCAGCCACTTCCTCTTTAATTAGTACCTATAAATTAAGCCTATAAAGTACGCTCCAATTCAGTATTTTGACGATTAATAAGAAACCTGTTCGAAACATGATCTACGGAAAGCACACCGCCACCGTAAATAATGATCTGAGCTAGCACTAAACCCCAAATATAATGTAGATACAGTGCTGCGGGAGCAATTTCTACCAAACTAATTACAGCCACTACATTCACAAAAAATAGACCTACTGCTGAGAAACGCGTCAAAACACCCGTAAGTAGTAAAACAGGTAAAATTAGCTCTCCCAAAGTGCCCAAATAAGCAGCCAATTCAAAGGGTAAAAATGGAACTTGGTACTCCTCCTCAAATAAGAATAGTGTTGTATCCCAATCCTGAATTTTGGTCAGGCCAGCATTAAAAAACACCTGTGCGACATAGAAACGCGCAACCAACGAAACAAGGTCATGGGTTTTAGCCAATTTACCTTCACCCTCTAAATAACCTTTATAAAATTTACTAACGATAGAAATCATCTCTAAAACCTCTCATAAATCCCTAATGACTGGATCTCGGCTTACTTAATAGCAACAAGCCACTGCTGATTAATTGCCTGCTCAATCCAACTCACAAAATCAATTTCTTGATGCTGACCTAATAAGCGCTCAACACTCATGCCAGCCAAAACATCCCTAAACCATGCGTATTCATGAGCGGTTAACGTTTGAATACGCGCGCGATAATCCTGTTGAAATACCATGTAATAGTGAGGAGCAGTATTCCCCACCAACAAGCGATATAACTCTCCCTCATCAACCTCCTCATCTGGAACCTGATGTAAACCCCATAGTTCATACACCGGAAAATGACTTTCCATGATCTGTAAGGTCGGCGACAGGTGGAGCGAAACACTGCCTAAATCACTTTCAGTTAGATTTGAAAGTGTCTCTACCTCTAATTGGGCGACTTTTCCTCTGGCAGCCTGATGAACAAACCACTCCAAACGAGCCACTTCTGACAGATAAGCATGATCATCAGCTAGAGAACTTTCTGAGATGAGCGCAGGTAACATCCCGCCCCAATCAGCCCAATCGCCTGAGTTAGGTAGCTCTTTTTTTAGTAACTGATTGGTAAAGGCAACAATGGTTTCGTTACTCACCATTTGCTCTAAAACCGGATACTTTAAAGAGATCGCTCTTGCTGCAGTCATTAAAAGATTATTCTGATAAATCTTCAGACCCTGACTGATTCGATCAGTGACTGTATCGCTCTCATCATTCGAAAAAATCAACGTCATCAATGCAGCTTGACGACGAACCAACAATGTTGAATCAGACAGCATAAGAGAGCCTCCCAATGTCATAATGAACCTCCGTGGAGATAGATCTCGCTTTTGAAGCTTGATCAAGTAATGTGCTCCAAGTAGGTAAATTGTTGTCCCACTCAATTAAGGTCGTTACAGCTCCAAACAACGCGACAGCATCGCGATACAACAACCAACATTCAGGTGATACCGGTTGGCTATGATCATCAATGACCAACTCACCCTCTTTAACCTTCGTAAAACCCGCTAAATGAATTTCACCTACCGCGCTAGAGGGGATTTCTCGCAACCACTTTCGCGCGACCGTTAAAGGCTTTTGATCACTGAAGTTACGAGCATTTACCAGCAAGTTATTAAGATCTACCAGCAATCCACACCCAGTTTTATCCACCAGCTCTGATAAAAACTCAGTTTCGCTCATATCCGAAAAGTTAAATTCCACATATGCAGACAAGTTCTCAACTAAAATCTGACGCCCCAATAACTTCTGGACCTGATTCACGTTATCAACCATCACCTGCAAACTCTGTTGAGTAAATTCAAGAGGCAGAAGATCGCCAGCGTGCACAGAATTTCCATTGATATTGCTCCAAGTGAAGCAAGCGTGGTCAGAGATCAATATGGGGTTAATCTGCTGTGACAGTTGCTTTAAACGTTGCAGATAATCTCCGTTGATACCCACGGCAGAACCTAAGCCCATGGATGTCGAATGCAGACTGATTGGATATTGCAGGGCAATATCATTCAACAGCTCAGGTAACATTCCACCTTCGGCAAAAAAGTTCTCCGCATGTACCTCCACAAAATCAATGGAAGATGTCCCTAGCAACGCCTCCTTATAATGAGGGTGGCGCAACCCGACTCCAATCTTTGATAAACCTTGTTCATCACTTGTATTAGCTGTGCTTAAACTGGACATCTTCTCTCTCCTGATTAAACGTTATGAGTTCTGCTGAGCTTCCTGATAACGCTTCTTAGCTTCAGCTTTCAGTAGCCCACCCATATCTTTACAAGTACCTTTCGCGACTAACTTCCACTCACCTGGGTCGTTATCCACTTTGGATTGGCCCGCACAAGAGTGTGTACCTGCCAAGTTGCCACAATCGTTCTGTCCAGCTAGTGCAACGCCGTAGCATTTCTCTTTACCGCCAGCATGAGCTGCAGGTACAGTCGCGATAGAAGTCAAAGCAACGGCTAAGGCTGCTGTAGCAATACGCTGTTTATTATCCATTTCACTTCTCCAGTTCTTTCTGAATTGATAAATGCTGTGCAACCCACTCATCAAGTTGCTTTAATGGCACCGATCCGACTTGCTGATCCAACGCCTTGTCTTTTGCCAAGAGTACTAACGTGGGAACCGCTCTAATCGCGAATTTCGCAGCTAACTCCTGCTGCTGATCTACATCCACTTTTAAAACTTTAAGTTCACCGGCATATCGCTCTGCCAAACTATTAACGACAGGAATCATCTGTTGGCAGGGACCGCACCATTTAGCGCTGAACCAGATCAGCGCTAAAGGTTGCGAGTACTCATGTCCATTTTCGGAAAACGTAAGTCTCGACTCAGGCATAAGAATTAGTCTTCAGCGTTTGCTGCAGCTACAGATAGATCTTCAATACCCGCCCAAATACGATCAGCTGTTTTCAGGTGACCTGGTACATCTGTAAGCCATTTTTTCTGAACGTCTTTGTTCAAGTTCAGATACAATTTGCCGTTTTCGATATGGAATGCTTGTGGATCAACGTCTAGCTTTTTGTTTAGAGCCACACCCATCGCGCAGTAACCGCCATATTGAGGTGCGTATTTATCAGCATTAGCATTAAATAGGTCTCGGTTTTTAGCACTTGAGAAACGATAAATGGCTCCATCATGCGTAGCGGTAAATTTTGCAGAACCCTCAACCGCTTTATCGTTAGTAAAGTAAGCAACAGGGTCATAACCATGAATAGCAACATCGTTAGTGCCAATATTTACAGATGCCGCAAAGCTCATGCTGCTTAGAAGAAGTGCGCCGGCTGCTGTTGCTAATTTCAAAGTCTTTGTAAATTTCATTTCTTTTTCCTCGGTTAATGGTTTAATGAACACTCATACATATTGGTAAATATGTTGCGCTGCTCTTGAGATATAGGTTACGGGGAACTACCAAGGGAAAGGCCGCTCTAAATCCAGCAAAAAGAGCCAATCGTCCAAAAAGGAGGTTTTATGGATATGCTGAGTAAATTACTGCAAAACCTAGAAATCAATGCCGAGGTTTTTTTCAGTGGTAGCCTTTGCGGTATCACAGGCTTTGATGACGACAAGGAATCGGGCTACTTACACTTTCTGGAATCAGGGTCGTTAACACTGACGACTGATGAAGGTCACACCATTGAGTTACATACAGGCGATGTAATTTTTTTCCCGAGCGGAACCAACCACAAACTTACAATAGCTCCATCAGAAGATGCCAAACTGGTTTGTGCTACAGTTAAGCTCCCTCCGGCTCATCAAAAGTTGTTAGCTAACTATCTCCCTAAATTTCTTTGTCTCCATATAGAGGAAGCAGGTTCGATTTCAAACACAGCTCATCAAATTTTTGCAGAAGCATTTGACGAGCGGCATGGCAAACAGTTAATGATCGATCGCTTATGTGATGTATTTATGGTGCAGGTACTTCGCTATGTGATTGATAACGGAACTGTTGAGTTAGGTTTAATTGCAGCCGACTCTCATCCTCTACTCAGCAAGCTGATGCAACAGATCAAAGAGAAGCCTGAATATGAATGGACAGTTGAAGAGATGGCCGAGAACGCAGCAATGTCTCGCTCGAAGTTTGCCGCTCTCTTCAAAGATACAGTAGGCCAAGCGCCTATGGAGTATGTGACCGGGCTAAGAATGGCGTTGGCGAAAGGACTCCTTAAAAATAATCGTCCCGTGGGCTTAGTTGCCAACCAAGTAGGCTACGAAAATGCCTCCTCATTGGCCAAAGTGTTTAAAAAGCACTTTGGTGTGACTCCAAAGCAGTGGGTAAAAAACTATTTAAATCCCAGATAATCAGGCTGGCATACAAGCATCACCTATAATAAATTGGAACTTGTAGTCGCAATTTTGTACTTGAGACGTAATGAACCTTTTAGACATACTCAATCAACAGCCACAAGGCATTGCAGAACTAACCGTAGATGAAGGTCACTACCTGTTCTTCAATCGCAAAGAGTTAGAATTTCGTGGTTTATCTGAAAGTACATTAAAAGACTGCTCCATATTCGACCTGTTTAATAAAGAACAAGCGATACAGCTAAAAGCGCTATTTAAACAGTGCTCTCAAACTGCTACTGACCAACCCTCTTATTTTTACTATCAACGAGACAATCAACATTTCGAGATGCGCTTGGTCAAACATGGGGAAAATATCTTAAGCACTCTTTCTGATGTGACCTCGCAGCAGAAGATGAAAGTTCAGATTGAGCAAGACCAAGAAACAATCAAGTGCCTAGACGATGCTGTTAATGGAGCCAATATTGGTTGTTGGGACTTCTACCCACAAGAAGGCAGAATCATCGCTAATAAAACTTGGGTCACTCAAAAGAGATATAAAGATGAAGAGTTCAGAGAAGATGATGCGCTATTTTCAGAAGTGATCGATGGTCTTGAGCGCTGGTCCTCGATCGTTCACCCCGAAGATCTAGAGCCAACGGTTGAATTAATCGAAAAACACCTTAATGGTGAAACCGAAATTTACGACGCAAAATTCCGTATGATCTGTGGCGATGGGAAGTGGCGCTGGATACATGATGTCGGCCGAGTATTCCTCAGAGATGATGAAGGAAATGCCATTCGTATGAACGGGGTACATATAGATATTACTGAAGCCCGTACCCTAGAAGAAAAAATTGAAAAACTTGCAGTCACCGACGCGTTAACCGATCTGTTTAATCGTCGTAATTTTCAATACTTATCCCAAGCTGTACTTGAACGGGCAAAAAGGCAGAAAACCTACTTTTGCTTACTCATCTTAGACGTCGACCATTTCAAAGCCTATAACGATACTTATGGTCACCTGAAAGGCGATGATGTCCTTAAAAAAATCAGCCAAGCGCTTAAAGATAATATCCGACAAGGAGAGGACTACTGCTTCCGCGTTGGCGGAGAAGAATTTGCTGTTGTATTCACCCAAGAAAGCAAAGAGTCAGCAGATATTTTTGCCAATCGCATTCGACAAGAAATAGAGAAATTAGAGATCCCTCATAAGGAAAACACCGCAGCTCCACATATCACTGTATCCATGGGCTTATCCTGTACACATACGCTCACCGATAAAACCCAAGTCAGCGATCTATACCAACGAGCGGATAAACATTTATATCAAGCTAAAGAAAATGGCCGCAACAGTTTAGTTAGCCAGTCGTATTAGAATCGATAAACAAATTTATTGCTTTACCCTTTCCAACATTTTCTTTCCGGTAATAACAATCATAATCCCACCCAAAACAACTACAGAAGCGATAACTAAGCGCAACGTAATCTCTTCACTAGCAAAGACAACACCACCTACTGCAGCAATCACTGGAACAAGCAACTGAACAACTGCAGCTTGAATAGCTGATAAATAGCCTAAAGCCTGATACCAGATCGCGTAGCCAATACCAGAAGCAAGTGCGCCGGAAAGAATTGCCAACCATATCCCTTCACTAGATAAAGACATATCATTTAAAGTGACTAAAACAAGAATAAGAACAAAGGGCAGTGTACGTAAAAAATTAAAGGTCGTATCCCCAAGAGGATTAATAGAACCTTTGCCCGCTAGCGTGTAAAAACCCCAAGCCACGCCCGCCATCGTCATTAGACCAAAGCCAACAACCGAGGGGGTCGCTAAGCTCGGGAATATCAAATAAACAAACCCTGCAAACGCGACGATGGTTCCTGCCCATTCCATTGCATGAAGTTTATTGCCTTTAAACATATTAATAAGAATGATGGAGATCTGTACTGAGCCAAATAGCACCAAAGCGCCTATTCCTGTCTCTAAGGTGATATAGCCATACGAGAATGTTATAGCGTAAGCAAAAAGATAAAACGCGCCTTTCCAACTACCTTTAGCGGTATTTGTTTTACCTCTGTTCATGAAGCTGAATATAGCTAACAGCATAACAATCCCTGAAAGTAATCGAATTGTTGTGAAACTCGCTGCATCTATAGCCTCATCCCCTAGCGCCAAACGACACAACACAGAATTACCAGCAAAAGCTATCAAAGCGATTGACGTATATAGAAAGACTTTAAGGGCCTTTACATCGTTCTTAATCATAACTTACACATCCAGAACTTAAAGTCAGATCACCATAACATGGAAACTCGCCAAAACTATCTATTTACTTCTTTTGCAAAATTACATCCCAGCATTAAGCTCTGATCTTTGCCCCTTAAGCATGACAAATCAAAAATTTCCACGATCCTCCGAATTAATGCTATAACATAACTCTTTAATATTTAGATCAACTGCTTGAGGAAACTATGACAATAACAAAAGAAGACCTCTTGAGCGCCAGTCCTGAGGACTACATGAATGACAGCCAGTTGGAGTTTTTCAAGGAATATTTAGAGCAGCAAAAACAGGAAACCATTGCACACATTCAAAATGCCCAAGCGCAATTGAATGAACGTCCTGAGATGAATGACGATGCTGACCGCGCTCAATACGAGGAAGAATCTCGTATTTCTCTGCGTATTGTAGACCGCGAAAGTAAATTACTACCTAAATTCGACACTGCCTTAGCCCGCATTCGTAATGGTGAATATGGCTACTGTCTAGAATCAGGCGAAGAAATCGGTATTAAGCGCCTACTACTCCGCCCTACTGCTGAATATTGCGCCGATATCAAAGCGGTTCGTGAATCGAGCGAACGCTTATTTTGCGAATAATAATTCAGATTAACGCCCAATAGCCGCCATTTTTCCTGACGTTAGCTTAAGAAGATCCTCTGCTGACATCTCGATCTCTAGCCCACGGCGGCCTGCGCTTATACAGATCGTTTCAAAGTTGCCTGCACTTTCATCCAAAATAAGTGGTAATCGTTTCTTTTGACCTAATGGGCTGATGCCACCAACAACATAACCCGTGGCGCGTTCTGCATCTTGCGGGTTTGCCATAGTGACTTTCTTCGCTTTTAGGGCTGTAGCAATAGCTTTTAGATCTAACTGACCTGATACAGGCACAACACCGACAGCCAGTTTTTTGTTATCGCCACCAATAGCAACAAGGAGGGTTTTAAATACCTGAGCGGGATCTAAACCCAGCGCTTGTGCAGCTTCTTCGCCATATGATTCAGCACTTGGATCGTGCTCATATTCATGAACTTGATAAGCTACTTTGGCTTTTTTCGCTGCATTAATCGCCGGGGTCATTCTTTATCTACTCATATCACTCAGGTCTGGCAGTGCTTACTTAGCACCACCGCCCATTAGGATATCAGCAATATCGATGATGTCGACTACTGTGCCTTCACCTTTACCGACTTTGATGATTTTATCTTTAAGTTTGATAACCTCAGTTGCCGCATCACCTTTAGGTAAGCGTGATAGCAAATCATCAGGAAGGTCTTCAGCGTTATCTCTTAAGTCTTTATCTAGCACTTCCCCACGAGCGACCTTTTTCTGCCAACCCGGAGGTAGTTCGCCACCACGCTCTAGTTTTTTCTGAAGGCCTTTAGGCAGCTCTTTCATTTTCCCTTTATATTTACCTGTTCCTGATTTGGCATTTTCATTGTAATAATCCTTGATGGTCTCTTTCTCTTTATCTGAAAAAAGATCATCCAGAATTGATTTAGAATCACTTACGATAGATCGCTCCTCTTCGGAGCCCTTACCATTCCTTTTATAATTTTGAGCCGCCTGCTTGGCCTCTTTTTTAGCTTGATGTTTGTCTGCGCCTTGCCCTGCCCACTCAGGCTTGGCAGCATGAGCATTTAATGCTAACCCACTAATACATAGAGCTAATAATAATTTTTTCATCATCTCTTCCTACTGATCTTTGATCCTTCAAGGGATAAGTTATACATCAAGCCTTTATTAGAAAAAATAAAACCAATGATTGGGTCTTTAATCGTGCTGGTATCAATCTCACCACCAGCTCCCACGGTTACAACAGCAACACTGCCATCAACTCCGGCTTCCCAACCATCACTTCGCTTAAATTGCCTTAAGGCTGCATCAGTCATAAACAGGATTATCTCTGACTTAATTTGGGCACCTAACTGAAACCCAATTGATGCCGCGGCAATGGTGTAATAACCCGTTGTTTTACCTTTTTCTAAAAGCTTACCTTCACCATATTCGCCACCGATACCTATGCCCGCTTTGTAAACCTCGGGAAAAACCAAGACCCCTTTAGCTTGCTGAACAAGAGATTTTCCGGCAGAACTATGTTGATAAAACTTTTGTAATGCCTCAGAGGTTTTAGCACTAATCTCTGCCTTAGAGGCAGCATTTACATTAAAGCTAAAGAAAGCTATCCACAGCGTAATTAAAAGAGATGATAGTTGTTTGGGCATGAATCTATCCTTAAGCCTATTTAAGTTAACTACATAATAGTTGCTCATAACGAATTAGAATGAAACATTAATTAGGAATAGCGGGTATTCCGTAAAGGCTGCAAAACAGATTCTAAGCCGTTGATACGGATCTCTAGCATCAACTCTAACAGCGAGCCAAGCTCCCCCTGTGGAAAACCTTTCTTTGCAAACCAAAGTAGATACTCTTCTGGCAGATCGAGCAGCACTCGCCCTTGATACTTACCAAAAGGCATCTTCATATTAGCCAGTTTAAGTAGATGACGTTTATCCAGATCCAATGCTTTCCCCTTAACAGCCTGTTATTTACAACGAGCAAACAGTATTCTGTAGAAAATAATAAATAGTGGGTTTAGGCCATGGCTGACAAGCAAGCGTATCAACCTATCAATTGCGAAATTCATGACGGCTACGAATTAGCCTGTATGCGCAACGCCATCCATCTTGTTGAATGGAAAGAAGATGATACCGCATTTAGCCAGCGCTTACGCTTTCTTGATCTCGAATATACTCCTGATGGGGAGTTTCTGATTGCCGAAGATCAAGAAGGTAACAACTATAGAGTTCGATTAGATTCTATCTCTAGCCGCCTACCCTACTAATCCTCTTAAGGGCCGACGACGTGTCAGATATTCAACTCAGTGGTATTAATACTTTCCCCATAAAATCATTAGGCGGTATTAGTTTATCGGATGCTTTTGTAACAGAAAGCGGGCTGTCTTTTGACCGACGCTTTATGTTGAGCGATCCAGAAGGCGAATTATTATCTGCTCGCCAAGCGCCTTCAATGCTGCTTTTCGAAACCGTTTTACGTGAAGATGGAGTAGAGGTGATTGCACCTGATGGTGATCACTTAAGTTTGCGCTATCCTGACTTTTTCCAAAATTACCGTCAGGTACGTGTTTGGGGAACCGAGATTAACGCTCAACATTGTGGCGAATGGCTAGATGAATGGTTTAGTGAGAAACTGGGCCGTGAATGCCAACTCCTTTATTTTGGCGAGCAATCAGAACGCGTAACCTCTCGAAGACCCGATAAGCCCGTCGCGTTTGCCGATGGATACCCTCTACTTGTGATCTCTGAAGCTTCATTGGCTGATCTGAATAGCCGCGCTTCCACACAAGTAAATATGGATCACTTCCGTACCAACCTTGTTGTAAAAGGGTGCGAAGCTTTCGCCGAGGATAGCTGGAAGCGCATCCGTATTGGTGAAGTAGAGTTTGAGATCGTTAAAGATTGCTCTCGTTGCGTACTAACTACTATCGATCCCAAAACTGGACAGCCAGTACCTGCGGGTGAACCAATTAAAACCTTGGCTAACTACCGTAAAGGTGAGGATAACGAAGTCTATTTTGGCCAAAACCTTGTGCCTCTTAACGAAGGCCAGATTAAGCAAGGCGATACGGTTGAGGTATTAGAGGTTAAACAACCTGCTCAATACCCCGATAATGCACCGATTATCAGAGATACAAACGACTGTAAAAACCAAGAAACGTGGGCCGCAAATCAGCAGGTAGATCTAGAATGCATCCGCCGCATTGATGAAACACGTGATGTTGTGACCTTCCGTTTTGCAGTACCGCAAGGCCTATCAACAGATTATATCGCGGGTCAGTTTCTAACCTTAATATTGCCGATCAACGGTGAGACAGTTACCCGCTGTTATACAGTATCTTCTTCACCTTCTAGAAGCGCTGATATCGCAATCACAGTGAAGCGTGTAACCGATGGCATCGCCTCGAATTGGCTTCATGACAATTTACAGGTTGGGGATAAGTTACCTGCCCTCGCTCCTCAAGGTGAGTTCCACGAAGGCAATACAGGTAACAAACCTCTATTGTTGTTATCTGCCGGTAGCGGCATTACGCCTATGCTTTCGATTGCCCGCGAGCTAACCGATCGAAATAGCCAACGTGATATAGTGTTTTATCACCAAGCCAGAACCGAAGCAGATCTAATCTGCGAAGATGAGCTCCTTTGGCTAGAGCGCCAAAATCCTAATCTTAAGATCATCTTCAGTTTGAGTCAGCCTGATGATGATTGGCAAGGCATTAAAGGCCGTATTAGCCGCCAACAGCTCATTGAGCTAATTCCGGATCTGCCAGAACGTACGGTGATGTGCTGTGGCCCTGAGGGCTTTATGGATCATGCTAAAACTTACTGCCGCCAACTAGGCTTAGCAGAGCAACAGTGGTTTGAAGAGAGCTTTGGTGCACCTCCTGGTGTTGACCCAGAAGCAGAAAAGCACAGTGTTCAGTTAACCTTTGGCGAGGTTTCATTTGCCGGTGATAGCCAAACAACATTGCTAGAGCAAGCTGAAGATCAAGGAATCATGATTCCTTCTGGCTGTCGTGCGGGTGTATGCGGCGCCTGTAAAGTGACCTTAGTGTCAGGCCAAGTTCATCGCCAATCGGAAATTCCACTATCAGAAGATGAGAAAGCGCGGGGGGTAGTTCTGGCATGCAGCTGTACACCCGAAACGGATGTCGTAATTGAGGTTTAATTTAAAACACTAAATCGCAGACACAAAAAAGCCGATGCCCTTCTCTACATCGGCTTTTTATTATTCAGTATGAAACTGAAATTAAGCTACTTTAAGATCAGCAACTTTTTTAGCAGTTTCTTCAGCCATTTCAGTCGCTTTTTTAGCAGACTCTTCAACTGTAGCAACGTAAGCATCTTTAGCAACAGTCATAGCTGCAACGCTTTTCTCTGCAGTTTCAGCAGTTTTAGCTTCAACAGACTTGTAGAACTGAACCTGTAGGTCTAGAGCAGCTTTAGGGTCTTTGCACTCGCATAGAGTTTTGAACTGTTCAACAGAAGCGTTAGCTAGTTCTTCAACGTATGCTTTCTGAAGAGCAACCAAAGTTTCAACAGTCTTAGTGTTAACGTCTACTAGAGACTGAACTGGCTTGAATAGCTCAGCGATTTCGTTAGATAGTAGTTCAGGCTTCATGAAATCAGCGAAAGGGTTGTTAGCAGCGTACATAGTTTTGTCTCCAAAAGTTTCCGTTGCTGCGGTGCAGCAATCCATTTACAGCAAAGATAAATCTTGTACGTTTTTTAGTCAAGAACTTTTTTTGTGCGGCGCACAAAAAATTACTTTTTCAGATTTTTTGCTAAAAAACGGTCCAGAGAATTCGCAAACGCTTGGCGATCAGCCTGACTAAAAGCAGACGGTCCACCAGTCTCTACACCCGAGCTTCGCAGGGTCTCCATAAAATCACGCATAGATAACCGCTGACGAATATTTTCCGGAGTATAAAGTTCGCCGCGAGGATTTATTGCCACACCCTTGTTATCAATCACTTCTGAAGCCAATGGGATATCTTGCGTTACCACCAGATCACCCTCTTCCATTTTGGCAACGATATGATTGTCCGCTACATCAAAGCCCTGCGGTACTTGCACTGCATTGATCAACGGTGAAGGAGGTGTACTTAGGAATTGATTAGCCACCAGCGTTACAGGCACCTGTTTACGTTCGGCAGCCCGAAACAAAATCTCTTTGATAACCTTTGGACAGGCATCGGCATCAACCCAAATGTGCATAAACCCTCTCTTTTCTTTTAGCATAAAGCCCAATTATGACTGTTATTCTACATCGCTATGACAATTTAAGCCGAAAGAAATTAAAACTCTTTTAGACAATTTCGATTAATAGATAACGCTCCAGAATAAAGCCCTCGCACTGTCGCAGTGCACAAAGACGAATTAAATCCGTGCGTTTTAAAATTAGCCATCTCTCTCTAACACAACAATATCGGGCATTAGAGTAACCCCATGAAATATCTGGCTTAAGTTTTGCTAAATACCCAGATAATAGATTTTGATGGGGAGCACTAAGATGCTGCTACTAACATTTGGCTACAGCGTATTGAGCCGCTGTTCGCTACTTACTTCAGGCATAGTAATGTTATTGGGTTGGTTACTCACAATAGCCATCTTGGTAGACGGTTATATAGAAGCATTATGGTTATTGATCCCACTGGGCTATTTTCAGCTCAGCTATATTCTGCTGAGCCAACGTCGCTGGCATAACTTGTCTCTTGTAATCGATGCTTTTTCCCAAAAGGAGATGCAGTTCCGAACACAGCATACTAGTTCAGACAAACCACTTAGAGATGTAGCACAAAACCTTTATGGCTTTGCACGTGACTATGAAGAGCTGAATACCTTAACCGATCAGCTGTGCAACGAGATGAAGTTCTCTACTCATGAATTAGAGAACTTAGCTAAGCACACCGCAAATGCCGCATCAGAACAGCAAAATCAGCTCTTAACAGTTGCCAGTGCATCAGAAGAGATGAGCCAAACCGTCCAACTGATCAGAGATCATGTGCATAACACTCAAAACAGTGCCGAAGACTCGCAGACCTTATGTAATAAAGGAACTCAGCAAGCCTCTGATTTAAGCCACGCAATTAGCGGTGTTCGTAATCAGTTTACTGATACCTGCACCAAGATTTCTCAGCTATCTGAAGAAGCTGAAGCAATCCAATCTTTCGTTAGTACAATCGAAGAAGTTGCAGCACAAACCAACTTATTGGCATTGAATGCTGCGATTGAGGCTGCACGAGCAGGTGAAGCAGGACGAGGCTTCGCAGTCGTGGCAGATGAGGTACGTCAGTTAGCAGGTAATACCGAAAAGGCGACGGGCGACATCACCCTTCTGGTTAACTCCATGCTTGCACGTGTAAATGAAGTCACTGAAAGCATGAACCGTAGCGAACAGGAGTTACAAACCGGCTCACATACTTGTGAAGAGATGCACAATCTACTTCAGAAGATCGAATCTGGTAGCGAGCGCAGCCTTGAACTCATTCAGGAAGTTAACTTCTCCATCGACGAACATGCCTCTGCCAGTAACGAGTTAAGTGAAAAGCTTACCGATATAGGCAACATTCTTCAGCACCACAGTGAACAAGCGCATTCCCTTACGGAGCTCACCGGCTATCTAGAAACACTTGCGCTTAAAGCAGCCACTAAGGAGGTGACATCATGATCGAGATTAGCCTTGTACTGTTTCTTTTCGTCCTAATTGGTTTAGCTAGCTGGTTGAAAAGAAGAAAATTGCGCAAAAAACGTCGCGAAAAGACACTACGCGGAATTGAACAGTTAAGCGCGCTGTTGAATCTAATCCAGAGCCTACAGCGCCACCGCGGTATCTGTGCAAATTTAGATAGCACGAATCAAGCACAACAACGACAGCTAAGTAATGAGATCAACTCGCTATGGCGGCCACTGTTTGATAAAAGCTACGGCGGCAATGTTAAGCGAGTTAATCTGCAGTTTACCAAGTGGAAGCAGATTGAAGCAGAGCCCGCAGGCAGCTTTATGGAGCACTGTGAACTAATCGAAAAACTGCTCCACGAACTCACCGTTATCGCAGATATCTGCTCGCTAACCGCGAGTAATAATGACCATAACGGCGAAGAACTATGGCAAAACTTACTCCGCCGTCCCCATTTTGCAGAGTCTCTCGCGCGTTTGCGAGGTTTAGGTAACAAAGCAGCCAACCTAGGCCACTGCCCTGCAGCGGTGAGAGTGCAGTTGCAGTATTTGTTGGTGAGCATGCGTGATAATGAGTTATGTGATCCTACCGTTCGTGATATCGACCGACTGGTCACCCAAGAGATCCTTGAGCCCGAAGTGATCAAGATCGAACCACGGGTTTACTTTAGTCACCTAACCCAAGCGATTGATCAACAGATCCAACTAACTCGAGACCATCTACAACAACTGAGTTGATGCACAGTTTAAGGATTGAATGAATCGAGGTTCTATTCTGCAAGCGAGTTCCTTACAATAAATTAACATCGGATAATTCTTGTAGGACTGGATGGAATCTCAACACACACCAAAACGTATTGGCCAAGGAATGTGGGCCGTCGCATGGGTCCTGTTTTTAGGAATGTTATGGCTGTTCTTTGAAGAGCAGGTAAACGACAAATACAACCCCAATCGTAATCTCGTCACCAGCGGCAGTAACGAAGTGGTGCTGCAGCAAAATAGAGCTGGACACTACGTTGCACCAGGAGAGATCAACGGCCAACCAGTTATCTTTCTGTTGGATACCGGCGCGACCAATATCAGCGTGCCACAAGAAGTGGCCGACCGTATTGGTCTTAAACCAGGGTTAAAGCGTCAGGTAGATACCGCAAATGGCGTGATTGATGTGTATAACACGGAGCTGAATACCGTCACCCTTGGTGGTGATTAGTATGCAAAACGTTCGCGGGCATATTAATCCACACATGGATGGCGAAACGGTACTACTCGGGATGAGCTTTATGAAATACCTAGAGATCATTCAGAAGGGTAACACTCTTACACTTAGGCGCTAGCTCGCGCCTAAGTTCGTTATGAGAGTTTATCTAGCAACAACGCCGTAATCGACTTAAGCTGGCGCATCATCTGCTTACGCCCTTGCCCTTGCCCTTTGACTTCCAGCTGTTCCCAGCTTTTTTGCTGTAGGTTGCGCTCAATCAGCAGCGTGAATTCTTCATTTTCGAGCAACATCTCTAACTGCTGATCTTCCACCTGATCCAAAAACTGTAAAAGCAGCTTGTGGATAGCAAAAGCACAACCTTCGTAATTACGATTATGCACAGCAAATGCGATCAGATCAGATTGATCATGGGCCGTTAACTCTGGGAGGTTCCCACCATGCTGTAATAAACGGCACACCACAGGCAGGTCGAGATCCACCAAATTATCACTCAAGCGATAATTAAGCTGTTCAATAAAGCGCTGTCTCAGCTGTTTCTCTAAGCTCTGGCCCTGTTCAGTTAACGGCGATAAAACTAATGCAGCGTGACAACCGCTGACACTGTCACGAGTAGAGCCCATACGTACGGTTTCAAAACTACAGTGCTGCCAAAAGCTAATAAGCTCAGCACTGGCTGCAAAGCTGGCACCTAAGTAATCCCAGCCTGCAGACTTCGCATTGTCAGATACAGTTGATAACAACGCTCGCCCTAAGCCTTTATGTTGCAAGGCGGGATGAATGGCGATGCGCATAATCCGACCCGCCTTAAGTAAAGCTGCGTCCTTTGCACCTTCTTGCCCAACCAGCGTTTGCGGTAACAGATGACCACGAGGACGACGTTTTCCCGACCAGATATCATCGACCAACTCTTCCGGCAGGGGGCCTTCCTCCGCAACCAGCGCAGCACCAGCCACTTGACCATCGACCTTCATTAGCCAGACATGCAGATTAGGGCTATCTAACAGCACCCTTAAATCACCTGGCGATGTACGATAGTGAGCCAACACTAACAAACCAAATAGCTGCGTTAAGGTCTGATAATCTTCTGCGAGCTGATCACGATCTAACTTATCTATCTGACAGTCAGCAATAGACTGGTAAGTACGTTTTAGATCATCTGCCGCAGCAGGTTCGGCATTGAGTAACAGCAGATTAAAGGTCAGCTGCTCCAACGGATCATTGCTAACCCAACGGATCGGCTGATTCAGATGAAGGGATTTCGCATTCGGCGCATGTTTTTCCAACACTTGCTTAAAACGAACAGCAAAGCCCTGCCCTGTGCCTTCATAACCATGAATAGTTGATGCAAAGGCAATACGAGGGAAACGTTGCAGTAACTTACTTAATACAGGTACCGGAATCGCTGCGGCTTCATCCACCAGCAGCACTTGTCCTTCGCCTTGTTCTTGCAACGCTTGTTCTGGCGTTACGTAACGGATGCAGTGATCTGAATGACAAAGCTTTCCCAGTTGATAGTCACAATCAGGCAGTAATTGATGGGCCATGCTAAAGACCTCATCAACCGATGACTGTTCAGGTGCGGTTACTAAGATATCTTGGAAATCTAAGCCTGATAACTGTGCCGCTGCGATACCTAAAGCAACAGACTTACCACGCCCTCTGTCCGCAGTAATCACTGCGGGACGTCTACCACGACGAAACTGAGATAAAATCAACTCCACCGCTTGTTGCTGATCTTTGGTTTTACTCGGCAACACCACATTATCATCTGGCTGATCGACCAATGCAGCGGAGCTTGGTAGCTCTGCTTCAACACCTGCGAGCGCTTGCCCCTCTCGATACACCAGCGTGTAGGCATCATCTTCTAAGATCATCGCTAGACGCGAGATAAACCGACGACCCGCATCGGAAGAACAATAAGGATGCGCGACTAAGCTTTGATGTTCTGGATCGTCAAACTCGGCCCAATGATCTAGATCAGGGCAGAGTAAAACCAGCACTCCACCGCCACTTAAAGTACCGGAGATCTGACCAAAGGCATTGGGATTAAAACCGGACCACGCATCAAAGATCACCGCAGATAGCGACTGACCTAATAACTGATGACATTGAGTGGCACGCACAGACTGCGCTTTAGCCGGAGCTTGTTCACTCACCCATAGCCATTCGGCTTCACCAAGCAGCTGCGCAACTTGTTCATAACACCATGTTTGAGTACCGCTCAAAACCAGTAAACGCCGATGCTGTTGTGCCTCTGCATCTTCAAGCAATCGAGAGTACAAAGTTCTTATGGCAGTCATTCGTTAATCCTATGAGCAGCTTGGATCCATGTGAATCTCTGACTTATTAGTCATACGAATCTTTGAGGAGAACGCGCAGTTCAGTTTTACGCTCAGGCGGGAGATCACGACAATCAATGTCTTCTAGTGCGCCAACCAGTGCCCACAGCAGATTCAGGCTAACCTTGCCACCACGCATGGCCTTAATCATCTTATAAGTCGCTATCGGGCCTACTTGCTCTAGATCAGCTAAGGTGTAAATTTCGATCTCGGAAAGCCATCGACGGCTCACTGGACCAATATTGCGCATCAGGAAAATCGACCTAGACGTTATAAGTCAAAGGCGGCTCTTTAATACCATCTACAAACGCATGGAATTGATTGCCGCCTTTATCTTCGGCTTCTTGCAGTTGTTGTTTAGACAACTCCAGAAGATACTCAGGGGTCAGCAAACGAGACGGTTGCATTGTAGCGACACCTATACTTAATGTAACAACCTTATCAATCGGCGATGCTTGATGAGGAATACCGTGACCAGAAATAGTGTCGCAGCAACGTTCGGCCAATTGAATTACCATTTCATTGGTTGAAGGCAAGATAAAGGCAAACAGGTGATCATCAATACGCGCAATCATATCACCTGGGCGACCAACCGAATTTTTTAGCACACTAGAAACTTCCTGAAGCATGCCTTGCGCAGCCTCGACGCCGTATTCATCGCTATATTCTTTGAAGCTATCAATCTTCAGCAACATCATTGTAAGTGGCGAGAACTCACGTACAGCGCGGCGGCATTCAACATCTAAAGCTTCATCAAAGTGCAGTTTATTAACCAATCCGGTTAATGGATCAGACCAGCTTGTTTCAGCCATCTGTTCGGTCAGGTTGGCTTGTTCAGTACGCAAACTTTTAACATGATGACCTACTCGTTTTAGATAAGAAGCCACCAAGAAAGAAAGTAGTAAGCCCGTCATCAAAAACAGTGCAGGGGTAAAACTCATACCCGTAGCAATACGCTCTTCAGTTGCGGTTAGATCTAGCGTCCATTGCTTATCCAATAGCTGTATAGAGCTAGAAAGCACCGCATCAACGGCTAGTGAAGAGTTATCGTGCGTAAGGATTACCTGCTTGTTAGAATCCAACAGCGTAAGTTGAACTTCGCCCAAAACCTGCTGCAGTTGGCTTCGTTCTAACACTGAGCTCAATGAGATAACACCTGTTAGCTGGGCGTCGTTGGCCAGAGCAGATATCAACGCATAGGTTTCTTGATCGATAGTCAGGGTATCAACTTGCTCTGAAGAAAGATCACTTAAGGCCTCATTAACTTCAGCACGAGCAAAAATAGAATCGGTACCAGAGTCAGCTAAACGAAGCGATATATCGCTATTTTCGATAGTCATCCCTTTCAAAGAGGTATGACGACTAAACAAACTATGGATAGTTTGCTTAAGTCGCTCTTGATCGACTGTTTGATCTAACTGATAAATGGCCTGTAAAGTTTCTAAGGAGTAAGCATTCTGGGTTAATGACTGCTGGAAGGAAGCCGCCCCTTGTGTCATTTCAACCTGAAATTGTTGAATGGCCGCGTCACGCTCCTGCTTAAACATAAATAGAAAAATCAGCAGTGAAAACAGTGCACCGCAAATTGCAAAAATAATCGCAAGGTCGAACTTTTTTCTATTCGTTTTCTGAGGGCTTGCAGCGTCTGAAGCAGACATTAAAAAACTCCGAATAATCAATCAGTAACAATCAGTAAAACCTTTTTTACTAACTCTTGCAACGATAGTGCAGACTCAGGCTTTTTTCCAGCTTTTCCGCGGCTTACAGCAGCATATATAAACCTGAGTCTGATATAGTTCAATTTCTAGATCATCAACTAAGGCTATATTGTGTCTCGCATCGCTATTTTTGTAGACGTACAGAACATCTATTACACCACCCGCCAAGCGTTCGGATGCCCGTTTAACTATCGTAAATTCTGGCAAGAGATCAGCAAACAGGGAGAGATTGTTCACGCCTACGCTTATGCAATCGAACGTAACAATGATGGCCAAAAGAAGTTTCAAGATGCACTGCGTCATATTGGCTTTGATGTAAAACTAAAACCTTACATCCAGCGCAAAGACGGCTCGGCCAAAGGCGACTGGGATGTAGGCATTACAATCGATGTGATGGATACCGCACCGGATGTGGATAAAGTGATTTTGCTTTCAGGCGATGGCGACTTTGATCTCCTGCTCGCACACATCAAAAAACGTTACGGCGTGACCACTGAGGTTTATGGCGTAGAAGCACTTACGGCTAAATCCTTGATCAACTCAGCGGATCAGTATCACTCGATTTTGCCGAATCTACTGGTCTGCTAGAATCCATTCAAGCTAGCCCTCTTGACCACAACCTAAAGTGGCTGACATACTCAGCCACTATGAAAACCACACCTATCACACAGACACTTACAACAAATACGTTGCGACGCCGCGTATCGATTGCCTGTGCCTCTTTGGGTGTTGGATCTCGACGACGCAAATAACTAATAAGCGTTCCAAATTCCCAAAAAGCCGCAGGTAACCCCTGCGGCTTTTTTTTGCTCTAAATTCTCTCAAGGATATAAAAATGACCTATTTAACTGGGGTAGCTCCCACACAATTAAGCGATCAAGACGCGTCCGTTAACAATCCTCTGACCGATAAAGCGTTTGTGATGCCGATCGCGCCAAGACCAGAACTCTGCTTTACCCAAGGTAAAGGGCATTACATTTTTGATCAGAACGGCAAACAATATCTGGATATGGTGCAAGGCTGGGCGGTGAATACTCTCGGTCACAGCCCAGACCTGATTCAACAAGCATTGATTGCACAATCACAAAAACTGATTAATCCCGGCCCTGGCTTTTACAATCAGCCGATGATTGAGCTGGCTAAAACCCTTTGTTCCAATTCAGATTTTGATCAGGCCTTCTTCGCTAATAGCGGTGCAGAAGCCAATGAGGGCGCAATAAAACTGGCAAGAAAATGGGGACAGATTCACAAACAAGGTGCTTTTAAAATCATCACCTTTGAACAGAGCTTTCATGGCAGAACCTTAGCGACTATGTCCGCTACCGGTAAAGCGACCTTTGCGCCATTGTTCGAACCGAAAGTCAGCGGTTTTAGCAAAGCCCCTTACAACGATTTAGCCGCAACCGAAGCGGTAATCGATCAACATACTGTCGCGATCATGCTAGAGCTGGTTCAAGGCGAAGCAGGCGTAATCCCTGCTGATAGCGATTTTGTCAAAGGCTTAGAAGCCTTGTGTAAAAAGCACAACTTGCTACTGATCATCGATGAAGTACAAACTGGCATCGGTAGAACAGGCAACCTCTTCGCTTATCAAGGTTATGATATCCAACCGGACATCATGACCTTGGGTAAAGGCTTAGGCGGTGGCGTACCAATTTCAGCGCTGCTCACCAAAACCGAACACAGCTGTTTTGAATACGGCGATCAGGGCGGTACCTATAACGGCAACCCGTTAATGTGCTCTGTCTCGCAAGCGGTTGTGAATAAAATACTGGAACAAGACTTTCTCACTAATGTTGAGCAGATGGGCCTGCTACTCCGCCAAAAACTCGCTGAGCTTTCTCAGCAATACTCTCTTGGCTCAGTTAGAGGTAAAGGCCTTCTGATCGCATTAGATACCGTCGAGCTATCGGCACCTCAGCTTATGAATAAGACAAGAGAGCTTGGCCTACTGCTGAATGCCCCGAATGAACGCACCCTCAGATTTATGCCCGCGTTGAATCTGACTGAAAAACAAATTGATGAGTGCTGTACGATTCTGAGTAAAGCAATTGAAGCAATTAACTAGAAGGTGGGGTAAAACAGAAAATATTCCCTCTGACTGGAAAGAAATTAGAACAGTTTTGCAGCTACAGATTAGACCTGTAGCTGCAAATTCTTTCGATTTTAAGCCGCACTCACCGCATTTTGTTCAGCAATACGGCTAAAGGCGATTAGCGCTGCTTGCAATGCTGCTGCAGATGTATCTTCCTTAGTTGCAACACCTTGCGCACTGACACCATTCACTGTCATAGCAATTGCTGCTTGCGCTTGAGCTGCAGTGCCAGTTGCGATGGCATGTTCATCAAACCGAGTGATCTCTATGGAACAGGCATATTGTTTCTCAAGCGCATCACTTAGCGCTTCTAGAGCACCAGTACCTTGGCCGTTAAATACGGTGTTACCAACGCTAAATTTAGCTTCAACCTGTTGGTTGTCAGTGTGCAGATCGTAACGATCAAGCTGCCATTGCTCTGGTACAGCAACAAAGTGCTGTTGATAAAGTTGGTGAATCACTTCAGGGGAGATCTCGATACCCTTTTGCTCAGCAGCAGACTGAACCAATTTACTTAGCGGGATATGCATCCATTTTGGTAGCTGGATACCGTAATCGCGCTCCAATACCAAAGCCACACCGCCCTTACCGCTTTGGCTGTTAATACGCACAACCGCTTCATATTCACGGTTAATATCGCGTGGATCGATTGGTAAGTAAGCCACATCCCAATGCAGTTGATTGTGCTCTTGGTGGTAGTTAACTGACTTACGAATCGCATCCTGATGGCTACCAGAGAAGGCTGTATAAACCAACTCACCTGCCCAAGGGTGACGAGCAGAAACAGGCAATTCGTTACAGTACTCAACTACCTCGATAATCTCTTTGATATCCGAGAAATCCAACTCTGGATCAACACCCTGTGAGTAAAGGTTCATACCCATGGTGATGATATCCATATTACCAGTGCGTTCACCGTTACCCATCAAAGTACCTTCAACACGATCGGCCCCCGCCATAACACCCAACTCTGCTGCCGCAACACCACAGCCGCGGTCATTATGGGTATGTAAGCTGATACGTACTTGATCTCGCTGTTTTAGGTGACGGCAGAAATACTCAACCTGATCTGCAAAAACATTCGGTGTGGACATCTCAACAGTCGCCGGTAGATTAATCACAACCGCCTGCCCTGTTTCTGGTTTCCACTCAGCGATGACGGCATCACAAACTTCAACCGCATAATCCATCTCGGTGCCGGTAAAACTTTCTGGTGAGTACTGGAACTCCCACTCTGTCGCAGAGTATTTAGCCGCATAATCACGCACCCACTGCGCACCTTGTACCGCAATGCCTTTGATCTCGTCTTTGCTCATGCTGAACACTTGCTGGCGCTGTACAACCGAAGTGGAGTTATACACATGAACATTGGCGCGACGTACGCCTTCAAGGGACTCAAAGGTACGCTCAATCAAACCTTCACGTGCTTGGGTTAGCACCTGAATGGTTACGTCTTCTGGGATTCGGTTTTCTTCAATTAGCTTGCGAACAAAATCAAAGTCAGGCTGAGATGCTGATGGAAAACCGACTTCAATCTCTTTAAACCCCATTTTTACCAACAAGGTAAACATGCGGGTTTTCTGCTCTACATTCATTGGATTGATCAGCGCTTGGTTACCATCGCGCAGATCTACACTACACCAATCCGGTGCTTTATTGATCTCTTGATCTGGCCAGGTGCGATCAGCCAAACGGACAGTTTCAAAACGGCGATATTTACGATGATCAAACATAGTGAGAATCCATTATTTTTATTCGAGCAGAAAGCCTAAACGGCAAAACCCGCTGTCAGGGGCCTTTGGGGAAGCAATGACAGCGGGAAGTTTTTCAGTAGACACTTGTGGCATCAGTTTTTGAGTTAAAGATTTGATAAACCCTCGTAGGCTGGCAGCGCTCACTCGTGATGATTACCCCCTCACATACTGATTGATATGTGATTTGTTACCCCTCAACCGATGAAGAGAAGTTTATAGAGCTATATGCGCAATTACCGATCTAAAAACAACTTTATTTCGCCATTTGCGCAACAAAACAAAAGAAAATAAACTTAATAGACATATTTTATTGCGCATAAACAAAAAAACATGAAATCTACTGTCAATTTAGACCGCTTCGACTTAAAAATATTGCGAGAATTACAGGAAAACGGTGACCTTTCTAATCAGGAGCTTGCCGAGCGCGTTGGCCTTACCGCAGCCCCCTGCTCTCGCCGGGTAAAACAACTGGAAGAATCCGGCGTTATTCGCGATCGTGTAGTCCGTCTAAATGAACGCGCAATCGATCTCAACCTTATCGCCATCCTGCATATCAGCATGGATAAGCATATCCCCGAACGGTTTGAAGAGTTTGAACGCACTATTCAATCTTTACCGGAAGTAATGGAGTGTTACCTAATCACCGGCCACGATGCCGACTACCAGTTAAAAGTCGCTGTGGCAGATATGGATTGTTACCATGATATCTTGCTCGGTAAGATCACCCGGATTAAAGGTGTAACCGGGGTTAAGTCGGCGTTTATTATGCGCAAGGTGGTGGATAGTACAGCGATGCCTTTGGGATATGTAAACACTTAGAAGGCTGCGCCTAGAGGGAATTAGTACACCATTTCGTGGGATTAAAGGGAGTCAGAGCCCTTTAATCCTCATTCCTAAACTTCTTCAGGCCGTAGTCGTTTCTTTCTCTTGCTGTTTACTCTGCTCTAATTTCCGCAGGTAGATCTCAGCTGGGATAAAAGCGAATGGAATTACCGATGCTAACATCAGGCCTAGCTGTTGTTTTGAAGTCCAGTTTTCTTTGTGTGAGATATTCAGCACCTGAATTACGTAGATCATAAATAGGATGCCGTGGGTCATGCCGAGTGTGGATACATAATCTCGGCTGATAAACCCAAGTGTGACGCTTAAGATGGCTATGTAAGAGAGGCCTTCGAGAAGGCTGACGATGCGAAGTAGTTTGATCATTAAATAAGCTCAAAAAGTGGTAAAAATTCTTTTAAATGAAAGCGTTACTGCAGGACGTTTATCTGCGGCAGGCTTGGGTAATTCTTTCTGCGGGAACACGAAGCTGTTCAATCAGATAAACCTTAAATGGTTCTTCGTAGGGCTGTTTCGCAACCGCTTTTTGCATGCAAAGAATCCACGCTTCGCTCTCCTCTGGCCCAATAGGAAAATGGCTGTGAGCATGGGGAATACGAATAGAGCCGTAGTTTTGAGAAAAGAGCTTAGGGCCACCTAACCAGCCTGATAGGAAGTAGGCAAGTTTCTTTCGTGATTCGGTAAGATCGTCTGGGTGCATTTTACGGATGGTCTGCGCCTCTGGCAGTTCATCCATAAATTGGTAAAAGTCATCGACTAACTGAGTTAGGCCAGCTATCTCACCTGCCATTTTGTATGAGTTGTCGTTTACGCCGTATTCACAGCTGGGAGTATCCATCAGTAATCACTCGGGCTCTTGTCTATATTCGTTCTTTCTCAAATTGCGCAGTATTTTAGCAATTTATCCAGTCAAAAACCTGTCGCTTATTTTGGAGAGTTAGTAACAAATCTCGATGTATTCCCCTTTTATTTAAAGGGTTACAAAATTTGGAATGCAATTTATCAAAGAGACAGATGTAACGCTCTAATACCTTAAGGTTCAAACCTTCATCAATAGAGCTCCCTCCCTCTCTATGCTACCTTGCTCGTTCTACTAGCTTGTAGATGTTGTTTTACCGATAAAATGTCTCTGTGAATTCAATCCAACACTGATAACTGTGAGATTTAAATGCCCTATGTAAATGTTCAAGTCACCAAAGGTGTCACTCGAGAACAAAAAGCAGAAATTGTTAAAGACATTACTGGCTCTCTACAAAGGGTACTCGGCAAAAAACCTGAACATACCCATATTGTCATACAGGAAATTGAAGAAGAGGATTGGGGTTTTGCCGGTATGCTTACAGATGAATGGAAAAAGAGCCAATCATAATTGCTAATTTATCAATCGTCTTAAACCGCCCTACTACAGGCTTTCTGGGCGGATCAGGGGCTCATCACTTTATCAAATCTCAAACACCCTAAATAAAAAAGGTAAGCCCCACTTTAAATCTGATCTCTGCACAGTATTTAAAATTAGACTTACCAAGTTCGCTGGAAGAATTGTGTTCTGTAGTATTAACCGGTCTCTTTTAATGAATCACCTTTCATCGCTTCAACGGTAAAGGCCATACCTGTGCCTAATCCAACATCAGCGCGTATGCCTAGCCTTGCCGATGCACGGCTTGGATCGCCTAATGAAGTTGCAATATCGCCGGTTCTGGCTGGCTTATGTTCGATGTTCACTTCTACTCCAGCCACCATCGATAGGGTTCGTGCTAGCTGCAAAATTGAGGTGGATTGTCCGGTGCAGACATTAAACACTGATGCTTCACCTTTGGTATTTTCCATGGCAGCAATCAGGTGTTTGACCACGTCGGCTACGTAGATAAAGTCGCGGTTTTGTTTACCATCACCAAAGATCGTAATGGGAAGGTTGTTAAGAATGCGATCAATAAAGATGGAGATAACCCCAGAGTACGGTGAAGAGGGATTTTGACGAGGGCCGTAAACATTGAAAAAACGCATCCCCACAGTGGATACCTTATGGTTGAGCCAAGCGACTCGGGCGTGGTGTTCACTACCTAATTTATCAGCACCATAAGCACTGATAGGTCGAGGGGCTGAGGTTTCATCTAAAGGAATCGTAGCATTATCGCCATAGATAGCGGCTGATGATGCGTAAACTACCGGGATAGAATCTTGGCTGCCGCAATATCGCGCTGCTTCAAAGACGTTCACACTGCCCTGCTGATTAACCTTATGTGTGCCTACCCAATCGGAATTGGATTGTTCTACCGAGGCAATGGCCGCTAAGTGAAAGCAGCCATCCATCTCTGACATTGCACCTTTAACAATGGCTAAGTCGGTGACATCACCCAATACAAGCTCTACCTGATCGGGTAAATAGTCCACTACACCGGTTGATAAGTTATCCAATACTCTGACTTGATGACCTTGTGCTAGTAAGGCATCTACTAAATGTGAACCAATAAACCCACAGCCTCCAGTGACCAGATATTTCATAGTATTTCTCCTTACTGTTGAAACCAATTTGCTTGATGTATTGGTTACAGCAAGAAGCCAGCCAAAATATTTATCCTTAAATTTCAATAAGTTAAAAAACAACCAAAAAACACAGCCTCATTTTGTTTCTCAAAATGCGAAACATTTCTGCAAATTGCGTTAATTAACCTGATTTTAAGCTCCCCCTTACCCACTCAGATTGGCTCAATGAGCTAACCAGCTGTTTTTACTAGAGAAGCTTTTGAATGGCCTAGGCCTTGCTGATATCTGGATGAACAATCTCAGCGATATAGGAGGAAGGGATTATGTCTATTCATGACTGGCTTATTTATCAACTGGTTGATAGTCGCCATCAAGGCGGGATCGAGAGCCATATTCTTAACCTCACTCGCTGGTTAAACCAAAACGGTTACCGTAGCGAAGTTATATTTATGCGAGACTTCGGCGCGCATCCTCTAAAAGAGAAGTTAACTAAAGAGGGGCTGCCATTCCGCTGTTTAAGTAGCTACCAAGAGCTGTATAAGCTACTCACACACTCCCCCAGTATTTTGAACACCCATGGTTATAAAGCTGGGATTATTGGACGAATCTTCGGAAAGCTAACCTCTACACCGGTGATCTCCACTTTTCATTCTGGGGACCTGGGTAAAGGTAAATTAAGGTTTTATAGCTGGTTAGACTACAGCACATCTATCTTAGCTGACCGCGTGCTTAGCGTGAGTGATGAAATCTCTTCTCGATTGCCTATCACATCGCAACAGATCGCTAACTTTGTAGCCCCCGCCAAACTGCAAACAGAACGCGGTAAGGCTGTCGCTTTTGTCGGCCGACTCTCCGACGAAAAAGGGCCCGAAGCTTTTGCTCGAATTACAGAAAAATTACCTAAGGAACTCCCCTGCCATGTCTATGGCGATGGTCCACTCAGAGCTGATTTAGAACGCGAGTACCCCCACCTCAACTTCTTAGGTCAGGTCGAGATGGATCAACATTGGAATGATATAGGTCTGCTTTGTATTTCGAGCAAAAGCGAGGGCCTGCCTTTAGTAGCACTGGAGGCAATGAGCCGAGGTATCCCAGTAGCTAGTTATCGATTAGGCGCGATTCCTGATCTGATCGAAGATCATAAATCCGGTTGGTTAGTGCAGGCAGGTGATGAAAACGCGCTCGGCAAAGTGATTGCAAACTGGTGGACCCAATCGGGTACAGAGAAAGCCGCCATGTCGATCGCAGCTCACCACAGAATCTGTAAGTACTACAGCGATAGCACTGTTATCCCTTCAATTTTAGAGATCTACGCACAAGCTGCACACCACAAAGGCTTCTTAAACCTTAAGTTCGACAGGAGGTCATTATGAGAAGTTTAGCTAGCAAAGCGTCAGCTGAAACACTGTTCTTCCCATTACTAACTTACTTAGCGGTGCTGAATGCACTGCTACCAGAAGTGATTCGAACGCTATTAAGTGAGCCGTTCAATGCTGCAGTATTTAATGGCTTAGGACATAGTTTTGTTGTTTGGGTTGTACTTTTTATCAGTTTAAGACTGACCTTAGAGGTACGTTTTAACAAGGTAAAAACGACGCCCATTTATATCTATGCGGGCATTCTTTTATGCGGATTACTATTGATTCCTAACGCCCTATTAAGTTGGCTGGTCGCCGCTACATCTGCATGGTTATGGTTACGCCACCCATTGCAGGAGAAACACAGAATTGCAGCCACGATCTTGTTTGCAATGGCAATTAGGGAGCCTTGCTGCCAGCTCAGTCTGACCTTATTTGCTAACCAAATCCTAACCTTCGATGCCTGGTTTAGCAGTCTGTTCTTACCCCTATTTCAGATTGAAGCTGCGGTTGCAGGTAATACGATCGTGCAAGCCAACGGCTTTAGCTTACTTGTCCTTACAGGTTGTTCAGCATTTACCAATATGTCTCTGGCGTTGCTACTGTGGTTGACCCTGAGTTTATTAAAACATGGCGAGCTTGAGCGAAGAGATATTAAACACGCCGTTATTTTAGCTCTAGTAGTGCTCACCATTAACGGGCTTCGTCTATCCGCCATGACGATCGATCACGACTGGTACAGTTTTTTACATGATGGGTTTGGCGCTACTGCCATCGAATTATTTACCTTTATCGTCACATTAATTTGCGTTCGTAGGAGAGATAACTATGAAAATGGCCATTCTACTTCCACTGGTTCTGATTTTATCCACCAGCTTCTCACTCGGTTTAAAAACATTAAAAACCATTAATGTCGGCACTCTTGAGGAGCAAGCCGGGGCCGTTTCGCTAGATATCCCTTCGCTTAGATATTTAGGAACGATCGAGGCAGCTAACCAAGGCCCCTATAAAGTCAGTGGTTTTCAAGATCAGCAATGTGATGGCTCTATAGCCCTGCTTCCGTTATTCAGGAATGCCGAAGGCAGCCATATTCTGAAACGCCTGATTAAAACTGAAGAGAATCGCTTTGGCGTTATTTTCCGAGGAAAGATCTACCCTGAATTCCCACAACTGGATTACACCATCGACCGCATCAAAACTGGCGTTTCCGCGTTTATTTATTCCAGCAAATCGTCTGCAAAAGCTAAACCTGCCATCTTGGCATTTATCGAAATTGGCAGTTGCCAGATTGCCGAAAAGGTCGCGCGCATATTCGTTTAATACCTTTTTCAAAATGCGAAATTTTCTCATTCTGAGAATTACTTTAAGAATGACTAAAAGCCACAATTTCTTTCAAAGCAAACAAAATCAATAAGTTAAAAATTCTAAGCATTTGGAACACCTCTTGCTGCAATTTAATTAGCTCTATCAGTAATACCTTAAATGCATGCAGGTATGGGAGGAGATATGAAACATCAAATACGAAGTATGGTGTTCACAGGAGTGATGATTTCTATCGCGCAGAATGCCCTGGCCGCTGAGGATGAAACTGATTCCTTAGTAAATATTCAACTTGAAGAAGGACTGTTAACTGAAGTTCAAACTGCACTGCCTGAGAGTACAGTTGCTAATCAGGAATTTTTGGATACATCCTATGATCCTAATTTAACTCTGCAAGAAGATGCGCATATCTCTATAACCTTTCTAGATGAAGGAGCTGGATATCGAAATTCTCTAGGTTATTTTACCTTCACCGATGATGCGTTTGATGGCTTAACCTTTGGAGACATCGATTTGGATGGCTCTGGTCATATCGGTATATCTGAATTACAGAATCTATCCGGTATAGACACAGGAATGATCTTTAACAATGTTTCAGAACAAGGAGGGGGAGGTAGTTTACTTTCAGGTGATACTGTCACACTTGGAGGTGCAGAAATCACTAATATCGATGGTACAAATTTTGACATGGAAGGGGGCACTGTCTTTGAAGCAGGTACTAATGTCGGTTTCTTCCTCCTTCAAAACGCCTGGGATGGCAGCCAAGTAAAGGGCTGGGACTATACCAGCTCTGACCCTTTAGCCATGTTCACTATCGATTTCTTAAACCCTGAGAATGATAGCTTTGCAACTATCGATAATGCAGATGAATATTCTCGCCATGTTGCCATGATGAGCAGTCTATCTGCTGAAGATGATCTCATTTTAGGCTTTGAGGATCTTGTAAGACCTTATGGCGACAATGACTTTAATGATGCAGTTTTCAGTATCAGAACAGACCCGGTAACCGCTTTGTATGCAGACGTTCCGACAACTGAAACCGTTATCAGTATGCAGGCGGCACCTGCACCTTCACTGGGCAGTGGTAGTGCGGGTTTATTAACGGCTCTACTCTGTTTTTTCACACTTAGACGTAAACCATTTAAATCAGCATAGCTGAATACCTTAAAACTACCGAATACGGCCTACGGGCCGTTTTCGCATTTTGCGAATCAAAATTAAAATCCTCTTCTTTTTAAACTGATCAACCGCTCCCCAAAAAACTAAATAACTGCTAACCATCTGAATTTAAATACTTTCTTAAATATGGCCTGCAATTCGCTCCATTATTGAGTATCTGAATGAAAGGAGGCTTACCATGTTAAAACGTATAGCTAATTTACCCATCGCAGTTCAGCACAGTCTGATCTACGCTTCAGCCATTGCCCTCTCTAAAGGGTTGGCTTTGATCATGGTGCCAGTCTCTACTCATTTTTTAACTCCTGAAGATTATGGTCGCCTCGATGTTCTGCAAACCTTGGCTGACCTACTAAGTATTGTGATCGGTATGGGACTAGCTGAAACCTTATTCAGGTTTGCTGGCAGTGCCGACAATGAGATTGAAAAACGTAAAGCCAGTGCCAATATTTTTGGTATGGCGATCTGCCTTGGCGGGTTAGCGCTCATTTTAGGGCAGCTATTTGCTGGCCCGATCAGTCGATTGCTACCCGGAGATATAGCAGAACTTGATACGCGCCTCATTCTCGCCAGCTTATCTATGGTTGGGACCATTTTAATACCCCTCGCATGGCTGCGTATGTCAGGTATGGCTTGGTCTTACCTAATAGGAATGGCAGGTCGAGTAGCATTACAGGTAACGATTGCTGTGCCTCTTCTGTTTCTAGGGTTCGGTGTGACGGGGGTGCTTTGCGCAACGTTAGCCTCTGCCATTTTGCTGTGTAGCTGGCTGATCCGGAAACAACTTAAAGATACCGGGATTAGCTTTGAGTTCTCACGCTTTAAAACCTATTCCATTTACGGTGGCCCGCTGATTTTTGTTGGTATCTCGGGCTTTGTATTAGGTAGCTTTGACCGGTGGATTCTAGCTGATGCTGTAGGTACAGCCGAAATGGCACAATATGCCCTTGCGGCTAAATTCGGCCTGATTACCGCGGTTCTGATTCAGCCATTTGATCTATGGTGGCATGCCCGCCGTTTTAGTTGCCTTAAAGAAGACGATGGCAAAAATCGCTGTGCCAAGATCGGTAGCTTGGGTGTAGTTATCGCCATTATCGCAGCACTAATTATCGCTGCTGCGGGACCTACTATGGTTCGTCTATTAACGCCTTCAAGCTATCACGATTCCATCGCTTTTATCCCTTGGCTCGCCGCCTTAGCCGCTGTGCATAACATGACCTCAACACTCGCCTTTGGCGCGATGAGCGAAAACACTACTGTTCGTCCAGCAATAATCGATGGTGCTGCAGCTTTTATCGCACTTGTCGCCTATTTAACCCTGATTCCAATTTTCCATGCTTGGGGTGCTATTGCAGCCACTTGTCTCGCCCTAGGTAGTCGCTTAGTCGCAACCTATTATGTAAGCCAGCGTTCGTTACAGTTACCATATAAATTACGCCGCCTGCTATTCACAGGAACTGTGGGTGTACTTTGTATTAGCCTGATTTCATTTGCACCTTTAAGCTGGTCAGTGTTACTGCAAAATGGCGCTATCATGTTGGGCTTTATCACGACAGCTACTGTAGTGGGTTTAATTCCTATCCCGAAAAAAATACTAAGTATGACCACACAAATGCTAAATAGGTCATAGCAATGAATTTTCGAGTAGAGGGCAATGGCTCACAAATTTTAGTAGCACTCACATGCATAGGTTTGCTCACTGCGGCTTGGTATCTCATACCTCATCCTGCAGTCAGTGCCATTGCTCTACTACCACTGATGGTCTTGATTGGTTTACGCCTGCCCTTCTTGCTTTGCTTAGCTTTTATCGCTTTCTCTTTCTTTCGATTGCACGAGGTCTTTCCTCAGCTCTATCCACTGAAAATCCCACAACTACTCGCCATCGCAACACTGGGTTCTCTTTCTATCAACCTCATTACAAAACGCATTCAAGTTTTCTGGTGCCGAGAGCAATCTCTGTTTATGTGTTTTTTCTGCTTGGTCGTCATCGGTGCCGTATTAGCAACCAACAGAGATGCCGCACTTAATTCACTAAACGGAACCTATGTAAAAATTGCACTCATGCTGATAGCGATTAGTTGGCTACTACGACAGGAAGCTCAGTTTAAAGTTCTGATCCTCAGCATGATGTTGTGTGGCATCGCAGTAGGCGTGATGGCACTTTATAACAAGCAGATGGGACTGGAGCTTGTTGAAGGAACACGTGTCACAATAGGCCGTAGCATCGGCTCTATGCTAGGTGACCCGAATGACCTATCCCTGGTACTTTTATTTCCAGCTAGTTTTGCTTTAGCCAGCTTTATGACCCCAGGCTTTGGTAAAGCGATTAAACTGCTGAGCTTGTGTGCATTTCTTACGGTATTTTGCGCCATTATCGCCACTCAAAGCCGCGGCGGTATGCTAGGCATTTGTGCCGTCGGTGCTGTATTTGCTTGGTATAGAGTCAAAAATAAAATGCTGCTGATTGGTGCTGGTATTTGTGCACTGAGTATTTTATTTGTAATTGCGGGGGTGAGTGATCGTGCTTCAGGTGGTGCCCACGAAGAAGGTATTGATGAATCAGCCATGGGTAGGATCTATGCTTGGCAGGCAGCAATGGGCATGGCGATTCACCACCCAATTACTGGGGTTGGTCTTAATAACTTTATCTCCAACTACTTCGAATACAGCCCCCATTGGGATGGCAAAAACCATGCAGTTCACAGCACCTGGTTTGGCGTCATGGCCGAGACCGGGATACTCGGCTTCATCCTATTTATCGCGATAATTAGCAGTATTGCCAAAATAAGTCTGACAACCGTCCAGCATTTCCGCCCAAAACCTAACCAACCTTACTCACCTGTTCTTTATGCCTGTGCCCAGTCGGTGCAAGCTGGACTGGCCGGTTTTTGTATTTCTGGCACCTTCCTCACTATGGGTTTTACTTGGCCTATCTACATTCTTTTATCTGTCGCAATCGCCCTTTCTCAATATCAAAAACGTCAATTAACAAAGTGATTCGCATTTTGCGAAAAACAGATTCAAATCCTCTCCACATAACAACTAAATTATTGAATTTAATAGATTTAAAAAATGGCACAAGTCCTGCAAAACCTAGATATGACTTTAAAAAATCTGCAGGAGATTAGGCATGTGTGGAATAGTAGGCTCGATTAATCATAACGACATTGTCCCTGAGCTATTACAAGGATTAAGTAACATCGAATATCGCGGATATGATTCTGCAGGTATCTCAATACTTGCACCTAATGGCATCACTACCGTCAAACGAGAAGGGAAACTACAGCAACTCAAAAACCAACTTGATCAGATGCATCTATCTAGTTGTGCAGGAATTGGCCACACCCGATGGGCAACCCATGGTAAACCCAACGAACTAAACGCGCATCCCCACTCCAACAATGATGTTGCGGTGGTCCATAATGGCATTATCGAAAATTACATCGACTTAAAACAATGGCTACAAAGTGAAGGGTTCGTCTTTCAAAGCCAAACCGATACTGAAGTTATCCCCCATCTGATCAGCCTGTTTTTACAACAAGGCTATGAGCCTGAAAAAGCGCTTAATCGTGCGCTCTCTCACCTTCAAGGCGCTTTCGCATTAGGCGTACTTTTTAAAGAAGATGAGCAACATGTTTATGCTGCGCGTCGGGGTAGCCCTCTGGTCTTAGGTAAAAGTGAGCAAGGTATGAGTTTAGGCTCAGACTCTATGGCACTCAGTGGTTCTCCAACTCATATTCTGTATTTAGAAGAAGGGGATCAAGCTTGTTTGGATCGTGAAGGGTTCAGTCTAGTCGACTCATCAGGCCGTATCATTAAACGAGAAATGCAGTTATTCGAAGCAGAAGACCACTCTCAGGATAAGCAAAACTATCGCCATTACATGCATAAAGAAATCCACCAGCAAGCAGATAGTGTACGTAATACGTTCTATCACACCCAGAGAGTACTCCCCGAGGCCCAGATAGATTTTAACCAAGTCGATAGACTCAATGTCATTGCATGCGGCACTTCCTTTTATGCAGCAATGGTCACTAAATACTGGTTTGAAAAGATTGCTAAATTGCCCGTTGATGTCGAAGTCGCATCTGAGTTTCGCTATCGCTCTCCTCTGTTGAGCAAACAAGGTATCTCGCTGTTTATCTCTCAATCTGGCGAAACGGCAGATACTTTGGCAGCACTTCGTTATGCCAAGAAACAAGGTCAAAAAACTATAAGTATTGTGAATGTTGCAGAAAGCACCATCGCTCGAGAGACTGACTTCAGTATACAAACTCAAGCTGGGCCTGAAGTAGGCGTTGCATCAACTAAAGCATTTACTGCCCAGTTAACAGTCTTAGCAACCTTAGCCATCCGTGCTGCTTTTTGCCGAAAAGAGATTGATCTAAATGAAGCCTCCAAATTAAGCCTCGAGCTTTCCACTATGCCATCACAGGTCGATCTGGTTTTACAGCAAGAATCGCTATTCGAGTCGATCGGCGCATCGATGCAAGATTGCCAAGACGCTTACTTTATCGGCCGTGGCTCTAACTTCCCTATCGCTTTGGAAGGCGCGCTTAAACTCAAAGAGATCAGTTATATACACGCCGAAGGTTTTAGCGCCGGAGAGCTAAAACACGGCCCAATAGCCCTGATTGAAGAAGGCACACCGGTATTTGTTATCGCGCCTAACGATGAGTTATTGGATAAAACCAAAGCCAATATGGAAGAGGTCATGAGTCGTGGCGGACGTTGTATTTTCTTAGGGGATTCAGAAAGCATACTTTCGTTACAAGACCTAGAAGTAGAATCCGTAACTCTCCCAAATGCTCACTCAATTGTGACGCCTATTTTGTTCACCATCGCGTTACAACTCATCGCTTATCACGCTGCGTTGGCGAAAGGTACCGACGTGGATCAACCTCGAAACCTAGCTAAATCGGTGACTGTAGAATGAACACACTACAAGGGCTTAAACAGTGGGTTAAAGCAGGTAATCATCCACTGGCCCGTACTTTAAAAGCCTGTCATTACACACTTCACAACTTCGAAATTCCGGCTGTGAATATGGTGTTTAAGCCCATTCGTATGGGGCACACATTGTGTACTGGATTTATCAGCGGTCTCGCGCGGGTCTTTTACTGGACTCCCATGTTTAAAACCCGCTTAAGCCAAGCAGGTCGCCAATTGTACCTCTACGGCGGTATGCCGCTTGTCCAAGGTAGCCTAGAGATAAGCATGGGTGATCGCTGTCGAATCTCCGGTCAAACAACCTTCTCGGGGCGTTGGAGTGGTAAAGAAACACCGAAATTAATCATCGGCAACAACGTAGGTATCGCATGGCAAACCACCATCGCAGTCGGTACCAAAGTTGTTCTGGAAGATAACGTCCGCATTGCAGGCCGTGGTTTTCTAGCAGGCTACCCAGGCCACCCAGTTGATGCAAAAGCTCGTGCCAAAGGCCTTCCGGATACAGAAGATCAGATTGGCGACATCATCCTACGTAAAGATGTATGGCTAGGCTCCGGGGTCACGGTCATGAAAGGTGTCACAATTGGTGAAGGAACCATTGTGGCTGCGGGTAGTGTAGTCACTGAAGATTTACCTCCGTTTGTGATCGCTGCTGGTGTTCCTGCAAAAGTGATCAAACCACTATCTCAACCTAAACCTTGCAAAGTGGCTTAAAGGAGAGCTCTCATGAATATCGATCTATTAGTTTTTGGTGAGGACTGGGGTGGACACCCCAGTAGCACCCAGCACTTAATGAAGCACCTTTTAGCAGACAATGAAGTTTTATGGGTAAACTCTTTAGGCTTAAGAAGACCAAGGATGAACCTACGCGATATGGGCCGCATCTGGAATAAACTCAAAGCCTTATTCAATGCACCGACACCTAACCTTACCGGCTTACACCCCTGCTTGGTCAATCCTATGGCGCTGCCATTTCCGGGTAGTTCTATTGCAAGGACGGTTAATAAAGAGCTACTCACGAAAAAGCTCAAACCTTATTTAACGCAGCAAAATAAAGCGCCACTTTTGTGGACCTCTCTGCCTTCCGCTGTAGATGTGGTGGGAAAAATGGGTGAGCGTGCTGCAATCTACTATTGTGGTGATGACTTTTCTGCCCTAGATGGGGTGGATCACGCACCAGTCGCCAAAATGGAACAGGAGTTAGTTGAAAAATGTCAGCTAATTATTGCCGCAAGCTCTAAACTGGCCGAGAAATTCCCCGCGGGAAAAACTTTGGTATTACCCCATGGTGTCGATTGCGAGATGTTCGGCCAACCCGCTGAACGTGCATCCGACCTTCCTGATGGTCCTGTCGCTGGGTTTTACGGTGCGCTAGCAGGCTGGTTTGACCAAGAATTGTATATCGAAGTTGCTAAGCGCCTACCCCACTGGACCTTCGTGTTGATCGGCCCAGCGCACACCGATATCAGTGTACTGTTAAAACAGCCTAATATTGTTTGGTTAGGCCCTAAGCCTCATCATAAGCTGCCTCGCTATAGTCAGCACTGGGATGTTGGATTGCTTCCCTTCCTTCGCAATGAACAAATTGAGGCCTGTAACCCGCTAAAATTACGCGAGTACCTTGCTGCGGGTAGCCCCGTTGTGAGTACAGAATTTCCGGCTTTAGACGGTTATCGTGATCTAGTGAAAGTAAGCAATGTTGCAGATGGTTTTGCTGCGGCTATCGAAGAGATTGGGCAAACCGAAAAGCATAGAGAACTAATGAAGGAGATCCGACGTAATCGGGTGAACCGCGAAAGTTGGACTCAACGCGCAGAGGACTTAAAAGAGATGCTGAATAATCTCTAAAAGAAAAGCTTATGATTCTTCAGGGGAAAGACCATCGCGTCTAATTCCCCTGAGAAAGGAGAATAACCTTAGACAATTCTAAGAATCTCCCAATATTGTGAACCGGAGACAATATAAGGCTCAAGCTCCTTACTCCATGCTTTGTGAGCCTCAATATCCCCTAACTTTTGCCAAGATTCATCAAGTTCAGTTAACCCGGAGATAACCACTTCCGAAATAACAACAGACTCTTTCGCTCCTACAGATCCTGTGACAATTCTTACTTTGTCAGAGGTCCATCCTATTTGGCTACCAATCTCATCAAACCAACGAGACAGTGAGTCAATGACTGTTTGTTTGTGTCCAAAACGCGCATCTATATGCCATCTTGCAAGCATCATACTCCTTTCCTCCTTTAGAAAAGGTTCCATAGAACGGCGAGTTAAAATGCATAAGTTATTTAACTATCCGATGGACGATCAACAAACCTTCCTGACACACAAACCATAGTGGCTGATCAGATTTTCAGCGAGAAAGTAGCAGTAATCTCTTCGGAATTATTTTCATAGTGAGAAGGGACCGATTGGCAACGGCCATTTTGAAGTTCAACTGAGACAACTGAAGAAAATTGCTAGTAAATAATAACGCTTATGTTAATGGCATAAGCTATTTTTAACGGGACAATCTACCGTTGGCTTTTATAAATAATACAGCCCTATAACCTGCCCTGCCGAGACAATTTTATGAAATCGATATCTTCCCCAGTCGTCATCAGCGGTTTCGGTCTTTGGACCCCTAACTACAGCATTAGCAACGAAGAATTGGTAGAGGCCTATAACCAGTTCGCCGAGAACTATAACCAGCAATATGCCGATGAGATCGCTGCTGGAAAGCGTGAAGCCAAACCATTATCAAATGCTGAATTTATCGAAAAGGCTTCCGGTATTAAAAACCGATTTGTCTACCGTAAAGAAGGCGCGCTTGATCCAGAAAGAATGCGTCCTTACATTGAACCCCGAGACAATGATCAGCTTTCCCACCAAGCAGAAATGGCGGTAGCAGCCGCGAAAAAAGCGCTCACAAAAGCCAATAAGGCTGCTGCTGATATTGATGCTGTGATAGTCGCCTGCTCTTATACTGAAAGAGCTTACCCAGCTATTTCTATTGAGGTGCAACAAGCATTAGGTATTCAGGGTTTTGCCTTTGATATGCTGGTTGCCTGTTCTTCTGCCACTTTTGCTCTGCAGCGGGGCTATGAGATGTTAACGGCAGGTACGGCGAAAGCGGTTTTGATCATTAATCCAGAATTAACCTCACCCCAGAATAACTGGCGTGATCGAGATAGCCATTTTATTTTTGGTGATATCGCTGTCGCTACGATAATGGAGAACGCCGATAGCTGTACTTCAGAAGAGAGTTACGAAGTACTAAGTACCAAATCCGTGACGCTTTTCTCTAACAATATTCGCTCTAACTTTGGTTACCTTGCTTACACTAATGATAGCGATCCCTTCGGGCAGGATAAGTTCTTTATTCAACACGGCAGAAAGGTGTTTAAAGAGGTCTGCCCGATGGCCGTAGAACACCTCTCGACCCAACTAGCGTCTTTGGGGATTGAAAACCAACAAGTCGCTCGTTGGTGGTTGCACCAAGCCAATATCAATATGAACCAACTCATCGGTAAAAAACTATTAGGACGAGAAGCGTCACAAGAGGAAACGCCGATCATCTTGGATCAATATGCCAATACAGCGTCTGCTGGCTCATTGATCGCATTCAATCTATACCATTCCGATCTCAAGAAGGGTGATTTAGGCGTTATCTGCTCCTTTGGCGCAGGCTATTCCATAGGTAGCTTAGTGATTAGAAAGCGTTAATTTCGCAAAAACGCGTGCCTCTAGAAGATCTCTCAAGCTTATTCTCATTTTGAGAATCAGCTTGAGAAAACCCCCAAATAGCCTAGCTCACCTTGCCTACATAGCCCTCTATCCAAACAACACAAGCCTAGTATTCATGGGGTTTGCAGATCAATTTATTTAGGTTGGCCTGAAAGCTGCAATTTCTTGAGCAATAACAAAATTTTGCTCAGGAGATAGACCATGCGCTCTAAATTCATTGCAACCACCCTGTTCACTTGCAGCCTTTTTTCACTAACAGGATGTACTGCAGCACTAAAAACCATGGATATAGGTTTTTTAGGCTCCGAAGACGCACCTGTAGCAGAAGAAAGCATCAGCGTAGATCAACTTCTCTCCCGTGCCCGCGGCGAGAAAGGTTACGCAGATAACCACGTCCCTCGTGAACTTGTTTTGCACTTCGCAGATGACACCGTGGCATTAGATGAAAATCAAAAAGATAACCTCAACGAATATGCCAATGCCCAGCCTTCAAAACTCAGTATCGAATGTTCACCGAGTGAAAGTTCGGATCGGTTTGTAGCTGTCGGTGTAGGTATCAACCGTTGTAACGCTGTGAGTAACTTTCTGGAAAAGCGTGCCAAGAAAACCGATATGCGCTTATCCCCTTCATTAGCGCCAAATCAGGTGCTGATCAAAAAAACCAATAACCTAACGGTAGCTAACCATGATTCGTAGCGCATTAGTCAAAAACATCGCGTCCATCCTATGGGCGGGATGGAGGCGTCGCTATTTAATCGCGCTGCCTATTTTGCTTATGCCATTTATTGGTTTGGCGATCGGTATTCTGTCGCCTAAAAAATATGAAACAACCACCACGATCTTGTTTCAAGAAGCCTCTGAACATAACCCATTTCTCGAGGATCTATCGATCGCGACTAACCTTCGCCATCGAATGGAAGCACTCAACGCTCTTCTACATAGCCGCCATATTCTTGCGGGCGTCGCTTGGCAGCGAGAGATGATTACCGAAGAGATGGATGAGAAAGAGAAAGCCTACATCATCGGTGAGCTATCTAAATCGCTTAGCGCAAAATTGGTTGGCGACAACCTGATTAAGATCTCCTACAAAGCCGAAGACAAAACGCATATGAAAGAGACGTTGTCTGTTGTCAGTATGCGTTTTGTCGAGCGCGTGCTTGCTCCGCAGCGTTCATCAATCGTTCAATCAGAAACTTTCCTAGCAAAAGAATTAGAGACCCGAAAAGCGGATCTGCAAACAGCAGAAAAAGCCTTAGCCGAATATAAAAATGAGTTCGCTAGCGAGCTACCGGCATTGCATGGTGCTAATGTCGCGCGCTTATCCAATCTGAAAGCCTATATCGCTGAACGTCGTATTGAACTTGAAGGCGCTAAAGCCGCTCAAGCAAGCCTAGCGTTGCGCCTATCACAAACGAACCCAGTAGTCGGCAAAATTGAGGAAGCCATCATCAACGTGATGGCAGAGCTGACCCAACTTCGCGCTCGGTACACCGACGAGCACAGTCAAGTGCAGCATGTGCTTGCTCAGTTACAGTCTTTAGAAAGAGAGCGCAGCCGCATTTTAAAGAGTATGAAAGCTCTTAACCAAGGCGACCTCAATAAAGTAAAACTTGAACGCCTTTGGGCGATCGCTACTACCGCAACGACCAATGAATCAGAACAAGGTGGTAATCAACACCCACTGCTTATTTCCCAGTTAGAGCGCCTACAGCAAGCCGACGACCATATTGAACGTTTAAGCAAAGAGGTCAGCTCCTTAACTGCAGAGATAGAAAATCTACAAAACCGCGTGAATGGCTACGGCCAGCACGAGCGCCGCTTAAAAGAACTCGAGCGCGACATTCAGGTTCGCCAAAAAATCTATGAAGACTTAGCCGAACGTCATGAGATGGCCAGAGTCACTCGATCACTTGGTAAGAATGAAGAGAGTGAACGCGTTAAGCTGATCGATCCACCTTTTGAACCTTTGGCACCAATCAACCTTCCCCTTATCGCCTTTGTTATTGCCGGCGTTATTGCGGGCATCGGACTTGGTTTCGGACTCGCTGTAATCGCAGAAGTCCTCGATACCACTGTTCGCCGTAAAGACACCTTAACCGAGATGTTAAATGTCCCTGTGCTCGTGCGGATCCCACCGCTTGAACAGGATATGAAAGATCTAGCATTGCAGGAGAGTACATCGTGAAAAACGTAATCGTACAAATAGTCCAACACCTCCGCCCAGGCGGGATCGAGACCATGGCTTTAGACCTGCTAAATCAACTTAGCACCAAAGCAGACGTCTATGTTTTTAGCTTAGAAGGCTGTTATGAAGACGCTGTAAAAGAGTGGCCAAGACTGGAAAAATACCAATCTCAACTACGGTTCTTTAATAAAAGAGAGGGCATCAGTCTAGGTTTATTCCTACAGTTGAAAAACGCATTAAAGAAACTCAACACGACCGCTATTCATACCCATCATATAGGCCCTTTACTTTATGGCGGTATAGCAGCCAAATTATTAAAACTCCCTCATGTCCATACTGAACATGATGCTTGGCACCTGAATGCCTCCGCGAATAAACGTTTGCAAAATCACCTGATTCGCTTCCTGAAATTCACGCTAGTTGCAGACTGTGAAGCGGTAGCAAACGAGCTGTTACACCACTTCCCTAATAGTCGCCCTGATATTATTCAGAACGGCGTAGATACTACACACTTCAACCCTCCAACCCCGATCGAAAAATTAAAAAGCAGGAAGCATTTAAACCTACCTGTACAAGGAGCCTTGCTAGGCTGTGCCGCAAGGCTGGAAGCCGTAAAAGGTCATGAGCTGCTGCTTAAATCCTTAAGTCATACGCATACTAACTTATCTCTGGCTTTAGCTGGGGATGGCTCCTTACTCGATCATCTAAAAAATGTCGCTTTTGAGCTGGGTATCAGGGATCGAGTGTTCTTCCTAGGCCATCTAGATGACACCCGCCCCTTCTATCACGCTATTGATATTTTCTGCCTCTCATCTCTTAACGAAGGTTTACCACTCTCACCATTAGAAGCTCAGGCCTGTGGGGTACCTGTGATCGTGACCGATGTTGGGGGGTGTAAAACCATTGTCTGTCCAGACTCGGGAGACCTTATTCCTCCCGGAAGCCTCATAGCACTGCAACATGCCATTTTACGCCAATATCTGATGCCTAAGCGCCACAGCCCAAGAGAGTTTGTCTTGAAGAAAGGCAACCTACATAAAACGGCTGAAGCTTACTTCCAACTACTTTCACAACCAAAGGAGGCATAACATGATTATCTTCCTATTGAGTCTGTTTGCCCTAAGTTGGGCCTTAATTATCTATCACCATATTGCTTATCCTCTGATCATGAATCAGCTGAATAAGAGAGCTCCTTCGTCACAAGAAAAGGATATAGCTGATCCAAATTACAGAAGCCTATGCATCTTTGTACCGGCCTATAACGAAGCTGATTTCATTGCGGATAAGCTCAGAAATATCGCCAGTCTAGATTACCCAAGTGAGAAGCTTCAGGTCATTATCGCCTGCGATGGCTGCAAAGATAGAACGGCAGAAGTCGCTCGCGAGGCTTTAACAGAACCTGAGCTAGCTCACTTAAACGTAAATATCCTCAACTTCCGAGAAAACCACGGCAAAGTAGCACTAATCAATCAAATTATTCCAAATATTGATGCCGAAATAGTGGCGTTAAGTGATGCTTCCGCGCTGATCTCATTTGATGCTTTAAAACTGGTTAATCACCACTTTGATAACCCTAAAACCGGTTTGGTGGCAGCCACCTACAAACTCTTATCTCCTGGTAGTGAGGGTGAAAAGCAGTACTGGAACTATCAAACTAAGCTCAAACAAGGTGAAGCGAGTATAGGAAGCTCGATTGGTGTACATGGCGCTCTGTATTTTATCCGCCAAGACCTATTTACTCCGCTACAGGCAGATACGATCAATGATGATTTTATTCTGCCTATGCAGATTATCGAGCAGGGTTATGAGGGAAAATATGACTGTGACCTAATCGGTCTAGAATTAGAAGCGTCTTCCCTCGATATGGATCATAAACGCCGTATTCGTATCGCCGCGGGGAACCTACAACAGGTACTCAGACTAACTAAGCTACTATCACCAAGCTTTGGTGGAACAGCCTTTAGCTTCTTTTCCGGTAAAGCGCTACGAGGCCTGATGCCGCTGATCTTGCTCGCTCAGTTTGTATTGTGCGGTTTGCTAGCGCTCTATCTAGATGCTTTTGCTATCTTCACTGCACTACAACTGCTAGGCATTGGACTAGCACGCCTATCCACACTGATTCCCGAAAACAAAACTCCAACTCATATCTTATATAAACCTTTCAAACTCGGATTTTATGTCATAAACGGTTACTACAACGGCCTTACTGGATGCCTTCGCTATCTAGCCGGATTAGAAAAAGGCCATTGGAAATCAGTTAGAGATTAATGCCACATAAGGAGATATCACCATGAACAGTTATATTCCAACACCCGTAATTTTTGCTAAACGTTTGATGGATATAGTGGTTGCAATCACAGGGCTCATTATTTGCCTGCTTCTATACCCTTTTATCGCATTGGCCACTTACATTAGCTCTCCCGGCCCTATTCTGTTTAAGCAGCTACGCATTGGACATGCCAATGGCGAAAAAACAGAGCTCTTCTGGATGTATAAGTTCCGAACCATGCGCTTAGATGCAGAAGCAATTTCCGGGGCCACTTGGGCTACCGAAGATGACCCAAGAGTTACACCGGTAGGACGCTTTTTACGGAAAACCCGCTTGGATGAGCTGCCACAGTTTTTTAATGTCCTTAAAGGCGATATGTCACTGATTGGCCCGCGTCCAGAACGTCCTGGCTTCTATCAAAAGCTAGAGCAAGCTATTCCATTCTTTGCAGAACGAACTTGGGGGATCAAACCTGGTATCACTGGCCTCGCTCAGGTTAATCAAGGTTACGACCGCACCATCGATGATGTCCGCTCGAAGGTTGCCTTCGATCATGCCTACGCACTCAGCCTTGGAAGTTTAGTTGGCTGGCTCCGTTCGGATTTGAGCATCATGTTTAAAACCCTCATCGTAATGGTTTGTGGACGGGGGCAATAAGCATGGACACAGGATAAGCGCTCAGAGTTAACCCAAACCTTTAGCTCTGAGCTCACCCAATTCCACCAATATAACGATCGAAATAGGTTTTACAATTTGATTCTCAAAATGAGAATAGTGAACTACATTCTCATCACAACAGATCAAACAAAAAATTAAATCCTTAAAAATCATAACGTTACCTCTCTGGCATAGGGATTGCTCCTTCTTAGTTATAACTGACATAAGGAGAATCGTTATGCCAACTTTAGAAGCTGTACAAAATGAACTACATCTAGAGATTGAAGGATCATTAGATGCCCTTGCCGTAGAAATTCTTCGACCAAAATTCGATGAATTAATTCAGGATCAATCTGACGTAGTACTTAACTTAGGAAAAATTGAGTTTATTGATTCTTCCGGTATTGGTGCCATTGTCTTCTTATTCAAACGCTTACGTTCCAAAGAACGAACATTGAGCCTTTGTGGTGTTCATGGCCAGCCTCTAGAGCTGCTACAACACCTGCGTATTGATCAATCTATCACTGTTCAGCATTGAGGCCGGAACAATGAAATTGATCTCACTATTACTGTTACACACAACGCTACTGACCTCTTCCGGCTGCTTCTACTTAGTGCCGGAAGGCGAAGGCGGAGTGGCTGAGCGTTTCCCAATTAAAAACGAAGTCCCCACTCTGCAATCTAGGCTTAAAAAGTGCGAAGCGGTCATTAGTGAACACAATTTAGATGGCAAACAAAACCAATATCCAGCGATCTATCAAGAGATTCAATTGCTGGTCACCCGTAGCAGAAGGCTGTATGAGGCAAATTACCTTATGCAAGCACAGCTACCTTTAGAGCAAGCAGAAAAGTTACTGCAAATTTTAGAGAACCAAGCTGCTTCCTTAAGAGTGAAAAGCCATTGCACCCAACAGCAAACTCAGGAGGCATGCATATGATCCCTCTAATCAGAATACTCATCTTATTGCTATTTTTCAGTGGGAACCTATGGGCTGAAACACTTCGTCCAGGCGACATGATTCAGATAAAATTGCCTGGTGAAAGCGCATTTGAACAGAGCTTTCAGTTGGATCAACAGGGACAGCTGGTTTTACCTGAGATAGGTGCGATCAACCTCGAAGGAAGAAGCTTAAGCGAAGCTAGCGCTCTACTTAAAAATCGCCTTGGAAGCGTTTATAAGGATCTATCAAAATTTGATATTTCTCTGCAGGAACGCCGCCTTTCAGTCACTGTATTAGGCTATGTAAAAACGCCAGGTGCAGTAGATCTTCCTATTAATTCCAACGTCCAGATGGCAATTAACAAAGCCGGTGGTCTTGCACAAGGAGCGCAACTTAACAAATTGCAGATCCGCAGAAACAATAAGCTGATCGAATTTGATTATAAACGTTATTTAGACAGTGGGGATCCTAGCTCTCTGCCTGATCTTAATCCTATGGATGTGATCTTTGTGCCAGCATCTCCACTGATCGGTAATGTTCAGGTTGATTTCGATGCACGTACCTTAACGGCTTCTGGCGATGCCGGTAAAAATGGTGAATCCGTAAAAGTGTTTGGTGAGGTTCATCGCCCAGGTACCTTTGCCTATAAAGACAAAGCCTCAGTAATGGATCTGATCATGCGTGCAGGTGGCGTAACACGCTATGCCGGTATTGAGCAGATTCGTGTTATCCACAATGGCCAGCCTTTCCCATTCAACATGCGTGAGTATCTTGATACAGGTAACCCTGCTCTGATGCCTGAAATTCATCAAGGTGATGTAATTTTTATCCCACAAGCAACTGAGCAAGTTCAAAGCGGCTCTCGTACGGTTTATGTCATGGGTGAAGTATTTAAACCAGGTGCGATGGAGATGGGCGAAGAAAGCGGTTTCTACGATCTATTAGCTACGGCAGGTGGTCCAACACGCTTTGCTGAAACTCGTCAGATTCGAATTATCCGTGCCGATGGTCAAGTCGTTCCTTTTGACTTACAGGGTTATGTCGATGGCCAGCGCCGCGGTCACTTACCTGAAATTCTACCTGGCGATGCGATTCTAGTGCCCGAAAAAACCGATATGAACGAAAAAAGCTGGTTAAAGGTACATCCAAATAGAGCCGTTAAAATTATCGGTGCGGTAAGAAGACCAGGTCGCTATGAGTGGGCATCAGAGATGACCATGATGGATCTGATTGCCCATGCCGGTGGCCCTATTGCCAGTGCCGATACAGCTCACCTACAGATTCTGCAGAATCGTGGTAACGGCGTCACTGAATCGGTGAGTTTTGATCTAAAACACTTCCTCGATAAAGGCGGTGATATCCGTCAAATCCCACGTATTCGCGCTGGCGATACCGTGGTGATTCCAGAACTGCCAAAAGATCCAAATGACAACCGTTCACAATGGGTAAGACAGTCTAGTGAGCGCTCCATCTATATCTTTGGTGAAGTCGGTGCTCCAGGACGCTACGCATTTAACAACGAACTTAACTTTCTGGATATCTTATCTGCTGCACAAGGTCCTACTGGTTTGGCTGATCTATCCAGTGTGCGTATTACTCACCGTAAACAGGGTAAAACTGAAGTAAGCCATCTTAATCTGCACAACTATTTTCAGACAGGTGATGAAACTCTACTGCCTACAGTGAAGAACGAAGATGTGATCTTTATCCCGAAACGTGACCGAGCATGGTTGGAAAAGCCAAAAGAAACCGTAGTTAGAGTACTAGGTGCGGTTGCTCGTCCAGGTCGCTATAGCTTTGATGACAATATGACCGTCTTGGATCTGTTAGCCGAAGCCGGTGGCCCATTGAACAGCGCATTGCAGGATCGAATCATGGTGATTAACCGCATCGATGGTGAAGCACATTCGCGTCTATTTGACCTAGTCGATTTCGCTAAGACAGGTGATTATCGCGACCTTCCAGTTATACGCTCAGGCGACACATTATATGTACCAGGTCGAGAACAAAGTACTTGGTATCGATTTGTCAGCACCTTACAGGAATCAGTCACTGTTATATCGTTTGCCACATTAGTAGGTCTGTAAAGGAGAAAAGAGATGTTAGCTTTGCATAGACATAGCTCAATAGAGACCGTATACGCGAGAGTTCTGCGTCAGAATCTACAGCAATTTACCATCTGCAGTACCCAATCTGACGCAGGCAATACCTCCCTAGCCTTAGCCGTAGCCACAAGGGCAGCAAACGCAGGTAAACGGGTTTTATTGATAGAGCTCAATCCTAGTAGCCCACAGCTAGTTACTTGGCTGTCACTTACAAATACTGAGTGGTTACCTTTAACCGGTCACTGGGAACATGCTGCACAAGAAACCGATGTACCGGGCTTGATGGTTTTAAACTGCCCAGTGCAATCGAGCCATTGTGTCGAATTTAGGGATCTAGAAACATTGAAACTGTTTTTTAACAGCTGCCTAAATCTGTTCGATATGGTTATCTGCGACAGTGCTCCGGTTCTCACTGAAAAATCACAACTTCAAAACGACAACCATCTGCCAGTGGATATTATCTGTTCAGCAAGCAAAGCAACTCTGCTAAATATTGTGACCGGGCGAACCACTGAATCACAGGTTGATGAAGCAAGAGAAACGTTAAAAAATAGTGGAGCTATTCTGGCAGGGATCATTATGAATGACCGTTTCGCCCCGTCTCTACAACAAGAATTAATCCGTGAGAGCTATCGGTTTGAAAAAAGATTTCCCAAACTTATGCGTTACTTCCGAGAACGCTTTAGTCACATGACTTTATTGAATCAGGAGCTCTAACTATCCACCCGTTCCAGCAAGATCAGTGTTAGATCATCATCAGGAGCAGACAGGTTCAAACGTGCTTGCAACAGATGATCAGCCGCTGCCGCTAAAGGTAATTGACGACTACGTTCAATAGCTGCTTTTAGCTCTTTTGGCATCTCAACCGCCGCGTCGTTAAAACCATCTGAATAGAGCAAAACCCTATCGCTGACCTCTAGAGAAAAGCACGTTTGTTGATACCCCTCAATCCCCATACCGAGCATCGGCGACTTAGCCTCAATGTCTTTTATCTCGGTATCACTAAACAAGATAGGGCTCGGATGGCCGGCATTGATAATGGCTACCTTGCCCTCAGGTGATAAGGTCATTGCCGCCATAGTAGCCAAGGTTTCTTTGAGGACCGGATCTTCATCAAAACCTAAAGCTAATTGATTAAACAAGGCGGGTAATTCTATCCCCATCGAAGAGTAAGCAGAGCAAAGCCCTCTTAAATAGCCAGCAAGGGCGTAAGAGAACCCTTTCGCTGAAAGGCCATGCCCCATTAAATCGGCAAATAGAAATAGAGAACAATCCTTCTGTGGATAAAACTGTACTAAGTCCCCGCCTCCCGCTTCTGGATTGACGGTTCTTAGCTCGATCTCATAACCCGGGATCTTCTTGGGAAGACTTGGTCGTAATCCAAGCGTGACCTTTTGATCTACCTCTTGATGTATCTGCGCACTAAGATGCTCTCGCCTGCAGACGACTCTTTGAATCGTATTCAGCAATTGTTCCCTACTAACGGGCTTGGTAAGCAAATCATCAATCGGACGCCTTAGGGCTTTGTTGAGAAGTTCCGGTTCGATACAACCAGTCACATAGATAAATGCGGTATCAGCAACATCAGGAATGTGTGAGATTTTATCGAATAAAGCTGGGCCGTCTGCTTGAGGCATGTGGATATCACACACCACCAGATCAGGTTTATATTTAAGAACAGCTTGAAACGCCTCTGCCACCGAGGCTGCGCTCAGCACTTTATATTGAGATAGTAGGTATTGCTCAATCACTAAGCGATAAGCAGGATCATCATCAACGACAAGCACGGTCAGGGCTGATTCGGCCTGTGGCCTTGCTTGACGCAAGACCATGACGTTACAGGCATCATCACGATAACAGGCTGGTACATAGTGCATATCATCAAAGTAATGGGCTAATAGCTTTAACCCCATACCGCTCTCAGCAGCGATTAGATCCTCCGGATCATCAAGCATCTGACTAAACTGACTAAAGCTCGGGCCGTTATCACGCAGTTCTAGCCAGTAATCAAATTGATCACGCATTAATGTCAGAACAACTTCTGTAGGCTTTGGATCAGGGTAGCGCGATAAATTAACGATTAACTCTGCAGTCGCTAACAAGAATGCGTCTCTGTTTTTACACTCCAATTGCTCCAGCAGCGTGCCGAGTTCTTCACGTACTCTACGCGCTTCTTCCAACTGAGGTTGCAAATGCCATTCGCCTAATAATTCTGTCATTTCCCTGCCCAAACCGATATCGGATAAAATTCAATCACTTGGTGCTTGTAACAGCCTACCCTGTAGCATAGGCTAAAGGTAGGTTTTTGGTTGGAGAGGACGTCCTATGCCCGTACCTGAAGTTAATCGTATTCTGCTAGTTGAAGATGATGTTTCCATGGCGGCGGTTTACCGCAGCTACCTCACTGGTTTGTCATACCAGATTCACCATGAAGAAACAGGTGCAGGAGCATTAGCAGCCTTAGATAATGAGAGCTTCGACGGTATTCTCCTCGATTTCAGTTTACCCGATATGAACGGGATAGAAATTCTCGAAAAGATAAATCAAGAAGAGATCACTACCGAAGTCATTGTCACTACAGGCGATTGCTCGATGAATACCGCTATCGAAGCGATGCGACTGGGTGCGCGGGATTATCTGGTCAAGCCGTTCAGCAAAGACCGTTTAGTCACCACACTCAATAACACCTTCGAAAGCCAAAAACTCAAACGAATTGTTGAAACCTATCGAGAAGAGATTGATCGTCACAATTTCTGTGGCTTTATTGGTTCTTCTCTATCGATGCAGCGGGTCTATCAAGTCATCGATAGCGCGGCGAGCTCAAAAGCTACCATTTTTATCACTGGCGAAAGTGGTACAGGTAAGGAGGTCTGCGCAGAAGCAATCCACCAGCGGAGTGAACGCCAAAAATCCCCTTTTATTGCTCTAAACTGTGGCGCTATCCCAAAAGACCTTATTGAAAGCGAAATCTTCGGTCATAAAAAAGGCGCCTTTACAGGAGCCGTTAGTGATCGCGATGGTGCTGCCAGCGCCGCAAATGGCGGTACTTTGTTCCTTGATGAAATCTGCGAAATGGAGCTTGCTCTTCAATCCAAGCTACTGCGTTTTTTACAGACCGGCACCCTACAAAAAGTCGGCAGTGATAAAACCGAAAAGGTTGATGTTCGCATTGTCTGCGCAAGTAACAAAGATCCGCTCACTGAGATTCAAGCAGGTAACTTCCGCGAAGATCTGTATTACCGTTTACACGTTCTGCCGATTCACCTTCCGCCTCTACGAGAACGAGAGAATGACGTTATTGAGATAGCCCAAAGCTTCTTAACTCAGTATGCCGAAGAGGAAGGTAAAGGCTTTAAGCGCTTTGAACCTGAAACAGAGCTTATTTTAAGCAACTACGATTGGCCAGGTAATGTGCGTCAGTTACAAAACGTTGTCCGAAATATCGTGGTTCTTCATAACGGTGATGAAGTCACTCAAGCTATGTTACCTGCTCCATTAGATAGCTGTATCAAGCCGGTGCAATCGGCAGCAGTACATAGCATGGCCGCAGCAACTCCAGAACCTATGATTGCTGCACCCGCATTTTCACCGTCGGATATATCAAGCCCTGTTCAGGATCAACTCTCAGAGTTAATCAGGCCGATGGCCGATATCGAACAAGAAGCGATTGAACGAGCAATTGATCTTTGTGGGGGCAATATTCCAACGGCAGCCCATTATCTGAAAATCAGCGCTGCTACCATCTATCGGAAACGTAATAGTTGGAAAGAAAACGCTTAAGCTTTTCTTTCCAACATAAACTGATCCAAACAATCTAAGCTTTGCTGAGCGAGCGCTAGAAAATCGAGCAGCGATGCTCTTGCGCATCCGCCCTCTCGACACACCTTCTCAAGACTTCTGGCTTTCTTAGATAAGGTTATCAAGCCATATAATGCGGAGCTACTACCGATCGTATGGAGGTTGCGTTCGAGTAATGCATCATCGATATCTGGGTTAGAAAGCTCCTCTAGCCTTTTATCAACATCCTCTTTAAAGACATTGACCAGTTGGGGTAGAACTTCTTCAGAGGTATCACGTGCTAACTGATTCACATAGTCTGGTTCAAGCAGCTCTGTGCCATCATCTGTAACAACTGAGTCGATACTCTGTTTACTTGAATCAACCTTGTAAGTAGCCAATAAAGGTGAAATGACCTGAACCAGCACTTTTTTATCTAGTGGCTTTTCCAGATAACCTGACATCTCATATCGATTTATCTTTTCTCTGTCTTCAGGCATGACGTACGCAGTAAAAGCGATGATCGGTGTACCGCCCCAATCATCTCGCAAACGCATTTTTTTTGTTGTCTCATAACCATCCATATCGGGCATGGATATATCCATTAAGATCAATTGGAACCGACCTGGCTGGTAGGCTTCAATCGCCTCAGCACCACTGGATACACAAACCGTTTTAAGTCCTAAGGCCACCAACATATGTTCAACGACAATCCGATTGGTCGCACTATCATCGACCACTAAAACAGAAGCATTAAATCTGACATCACCGGTGACTGCTGCGCTGTTAGCTGGAACTGCTGATTCAACAACAGCTAGAGAGAAGCTAAATGTGCTACCTTTACTCGGTTCACTGCTAAATTTCAGTTCGCCACCCAGTAAATTCACCAGTTTTTGGCTTATTGAAAGGCCTAAACCTGTACCCTCGTAGGGACGATTTTGCGTATTACTGATGGTAGTGAATTCAGAAAAGATCTGCCCTTGTTCATCCCAAGGGATACCTATGCCGGTATCAATCACTTTAAAGCCCAGGCGATTATTAGCTAGTAAATCTACTTGGAGACTGACCTCACCATAGTCTGTGAATTTGATCGCGTTGCAGAGCAGATTTAGTAGTATCTGGCGTAATCGTTGTTCATCTATTTCAATCCAATCAGGTACTGACGGATCAATCTGAAAATTGAGTACAATCGATTTCTCTTCCACCCGCGGCATCAGTAACTGCTCAAGCTGACTTAGTAGCAAGCGCAAGTTACAAGGCGCTGGAACTATTTCTAGTTTATCTGCTTCTATTTTCGAGAAATCGAGAATATCCGAGATAATAGTGAGTAAGCCTTGCCCCGACGCTAAAGCGCTTTCTACAAACTTAGATTGGGAGCCATCAAGTTGCGTATCTTGTAGTAGTTGAAGTAGCCCTAAAACACAGTTTAAAGGCGTGCGAATCTCATGACTCATCATTGCCAAGAAACGTCCTCTAGCGCTATTTGCACGGTTCGCTTCGGATACCGCTTTTTCAAGAGAAAATTGGGTTTGCTTTAACTCGCTGATATTTAGATGGGAAACGATAATTGCACCGTTATCCGCTTGCGTCTCATGGATCTCAATCCATACATTTGGCTGAAGCTCGTATTGCTTAATGATCGGAAGTGATGCGTGTAACGCTAGCTGTTGTTCTATCCACTGTTCAGGGTTGTTCTGAGCTTCGCAAAACAGCCCTTTTTCTACACAGTTTCGAAAAAATGACTCATAGGTGACACTGCCGGAAAGATCAACACCATATTCGCTGTATAGATTTCTAAATTGACGATTAAATCTAAGTAACTTGTCTCCAGCTCCAAACAGCGCAAAACCATCTTGCGCCATTTCTAACGCCCCGATGAGCAGTTCATTCTCACTTTCTGCACTAACTCGACGGCTAATATCTCTGATCATTCCCAAAAATTTTGAATGTCCTTCAATCTCCATTGAAGTGACACTCAATTCTATCGGGAACACCTCACCATTTTTTCGTACACCAACAAGTCTTCTCTGATTCCCTAAAAGCTCTTTTAAACCATCCCCTGTATTGTTAACTAAGTAATAGTCATATTGACTTCGATAAGGCTCAGGCAATAAAAGAGAAAAATCCCTACATCTCAGATCATTTTTGGAATAACCAAAAATCCTTTCAATAGCTTTATTTGCTGATGCAATTTTTCCCAGATCATCAATGGTGACAATACCATCGATGACCGTGTCTAAAATAACCTGTAGCTGGGTAGCAGTAGCTTTGGGAGATAGGTCAGTCGCAGTTGCCAAGACATTATGTTGGACTGAAGGTGACTCAGCTTTCAAATTTGTTTGCGAAAGCGATATATGTAGGTGCTCTACAAGCTCTTGGTTACTCCAAGGCTTCGCTAAGAATTTATGAACAACACCACTATGAACAGCTTTAAGAACCGTATCAAAATCAGAATGCCCACTCAGTATAATCCGCTTAGTGTCAGGCCATTTAGCTTCCACCTTAGTTAGCATCTCAGTACCTGATAATCCCGGCATTCGATAATCAGATAAAATAACCTCCGCTCTGTTTTCACTAAGCCATTGTAGAGCGTCCTCCCCAGATGAAGCCGTTGCGAAAGTGATATCTGCTCGGCGCATCAAACGCTGTAAAGAAGCCAAGATATGGGGTTCATCATCTACCAACAGTACCTGAACATCCATACATCACCCTTTACTTGGCCATTACTTTTGAGAAACGTATATTTCTAACGCTTCTTCTAAGTTAAATTCCATTTCTCGAATTCGTTCGATGGCGACTTCATCGAGATCCTGATCTGCACTGAGTAGTAAAATACCTTCCTGACTAATCAGATCACGGCTTAACTTCATGCCCTCTCGTAATTGTTCACTGGATATCTGTTTATCATTTAGAACATCACCAGTTTTAGACAACCCTTCAATGACCTCTGACAGAACCTCAACCACATCTTGGTTATAACGTTCAGCGGCTGTGGCCTGCATATAACGGATCGCTTCTGTTGTACTGTACTGACGCTCATCATACAAGCCAGAAACCATCTCAACATAATCGTTCACTACACAAAGAATTTGCGCACGGATCGAAATTTGATCGCCTTTTAAACCTTTAGGGTAACCACTACCATCAAGATACTCTTTATGCTGAAGAATGATCTGTCCTGCAGGGTATAGAGGCTTCACTAACAACAACGCCGCTTGCGCTAATAGAGGGTATTGTTGAAAGGTTCGCTGTTGCTCCGTTTCCATCGTTAGGTAGGGATTTTTTAAAAGCTCATCAGAAAAACTCAGTTTACCGATCTGACGTAATTGCCAAGCATAATAAAGCTGCTTAAGCTCTTGCCCCTCTAAACCAAACTTTTTCGCAACAGCCACCAGTACCTGATTAAGCTTACGGTTTTCTTTTGTAGCTTTAATACCTAATCGGCGAGCCGTTTGGGTAGAGAACATACGAACAACCGAACGATAGCTATCTTTAATTCGGTCATTTGCCATTTTAAGTTGACGAGTACGCTCTTGGACTTTGCTGTCTAAGGATCGGTTAAGTGCTTCTAACTGTTCATTCTTTTCTTGGGTTTCCTGCTGAAGTCGTTCATTTTCTTGCTGCAAACTCGCTAATCGAAAACCCTTTTCCACCATTTTTATGACATCGCTGTCTTCCCAAGGCTTCAGCAAAAACCGACTCACTTTACCACGATTAATAGCGTCAATAGCGGCTTGTGCTTCGGCATAACCGGAAATAACAATCCGCTCTATATCAGGAAACTCTTTTGCCGCTTTCTCGAGAAACTCTTCACCGCCCATTTCGGGCATACGCATATCACTGACTAAGATATCGACCGGATTTTCACGCAATATTTCCAGTGCTTCATTTGGAGAAACGGTAGTAAGGACTTTGCACTTTAGAGGTCTTAATAAGCGTTTAAGGGAATTAAGAACAGCCAGCTCATCATCAACTAGTAAAATTGTATTATTCGGATAGCTCATAACCTATTTTTACTCCTTTACTAGGTCGTGGGATTCAGTCTGCTTCGGCAGGGAAGGTGCCTTAGTTAGTATGGGTAGTGCCAAGGTAAAACAGGTCCCTTTACCTGGTTCGCTGTCCACCAAAATATCACCGTTATGTTCTTCAACAATAATTCCATAAGAGATCGATAAGCCAAGTCCAGTTCCTTCACCCACCTTCTTGGTAGTAAAGAAAGGGTCAAACAATTTATCTATCTGTTCCTTCGCGATTCCATGCCCCGAGTCTTTAACTTTGATCTCAATTCGATCTTGATTAACCTTGGAGCTCACATCAATCGTACCGGTATCTGTAATAGCCTGTCCTGCATTGACCAGTAAATTCAACAGTACTTGCTTAATTTTACCGGGTAAACAATACGTTAACGGAATATCAGCTAAATCAGTTGCTAGTTTGCAGTGGTATTTCAATTCATTATTCACAACCTTTAAAGTTGCTTCAATACAGTCATTCAGATTACAAAGTTCGTACTTTTCAACTGGATCAACATGGGAAAATGCTTTTAACCCCTGGACAATATCTTTAACCCGGGCGGACCCTTCTTTGGTATCTTTTAATAGGTCATCCAGATCTTCATTCATAAATTCCAAATCTAATTCATCTCGAAGCTCTTTCAGTTTAAGAATGAGACTATCGCGCTTTTCACCCTCAGAACTATCTATGATCTCTTGCTGAACAGAGATCAATTGTCGATAGTTATTCGCGTAGAGTTCTAGAGTTCTTAAATTACTAATGACAAACCCTAATGGATTATTAATCTCATGGGCCACACCCGCTGCCAATAACCCGATCGAGGCCATTTTTTCTGACTGTAACAATTTTGCCTGAGCTTCTTTTATCTCTTTATTAGCCTGCTCTAACTGTCCGTTCTTAGCCACTAACTCCTTAGTCCGTTCATCAACCCTCTCCTCAAGCGAGCGATTAAGTTCTTTGAGTTGTATTTCAAACTCATCTCTTCGCGCACTCGCTTCATGCAGGTTACTTGCCATCGCATTAAAAGCGATGGCTACATCTGCCACTTCATCTTGGCCTTTAACCGGTACTTTAATTTCGAAATCACCAACTGAAATAACCTCAGCAGCTTGGGTCAGCACCTTAAGCTGGCGCGTCAGATAAGTTCCTAATATCAAAGAAAACAGAGCCACTAGCCCCATCTCTATCGCCGCAATCAATGCGCTTCGCTGCTCGGCCTCTTCAATCGTTTTATTTAGGCTGTTGATATCTAGCCCTAACTCCACTCGACCGTAAACTTGCCCCCCTTCAGAGATCTCGGCGTAAGTATCAAAAATACCGTCTTTAACAGTCGAAACAGATTGATCTGAGGAAAAGGGTTTCGACAACACGTCTGCACTGCCTTTTTCAGCAAACACTATTTTTTCTGGCCCGAGAACCCTTGCATAAACAAGATCAGGGTTAATCATCACTTCAGAAACAAAGGCTTCCAACGAAGCTAAGTCGTAACTAAGCACCGCATCTTTAGTCGTCGTCGCAAACAAAGTCGCTGTTGTATGAGCACGCTTACTTAAACCTTCATAGTTTGTGGTACGAAGATAATCTAAGGTCATGCTAATCAGCAGCAACAGCAATAATGCTTCTATGGTGGCGATACCCAGTATCGTTTTGAGTCGAAGAGACACGGCTAATTCCAACTACTACTTCAATAGATGCTCAAGCAACTTAATATCTAATTCCCTGACATCATCCCAATCTTCATTGGCTGCGATTTCCATACCTTTGAAATTGATGGTTTTCAAAAGAGCTTGACCTTCAGGGTCCTCATTCATGCTTAAAAATGCTTGCTGTATTTTCTTCAGTTTTTCATTTCCAACGCGCGGGTGAACAGCAATGGCATGAGGGGTGTAACCTGGCGTTGTCCATAAAATACGTAGATTTTCTCTAACTTTAGGGTCGGTATTATTAAAGGTTCTCATGACCCCTCCCCCAGCAGGAAACAGTCCTCTTGATACCGTCAGGTAAACTGAATCATGTGAGGAAACATATTTAGGCTGAAAGCTAATACCCTCTTTATTCATCTTTGCGCGGGGCAATACACTAGCAGCAAATGCAGCAGGAGAAGGAAACGACAACGTGCTCGAATCAAGTTCTGACAAACTCTTTATTGGGCTATCTTTTTGGACAACTACAATCCCTTTAATACGCTTATCTTTCTGCTTTAGAATCGCTTGATACCCCGTTTTTTGACTAAAGACCGTATAGTGGTAAGGATTCATATAAGCGATATCATACTCACCAGCCAACACCCTTTTTTCGAAGGTTGGTATATCTTGAGCCGTAGCAAACATGATTTTCACGCCTGATTTTTCGCTTAGATAAGCACTGATCGGCGTCCATAATTTCGCTAGTTTTTTCGCAGATTGTTGAGGGACGATCCCCAGGGTTAATGTTTCACCAAAGGACTTAACTGGCATAAAAACGATTAAAATCGCTAAAACCAAAGAGTGTAAAATTTTCATTCGGTACTCTCCTTAACAGAAATTTCCGCGCAATCCAGAATTTCTTCTGAAAGTTCGTCTAAAGATATATCGCCAGCTGCCAACTGCTTGGCTACAAAAAGCTGGCAAGTCAATTTAGATACAGGAATCTGCTTTAATGGATTGGACTGGTATAAGACGGCATTCACCACTTCGGGAGCAAACCCCCATAATTTAAGTAAATAAGCACCAATCGCATCACCATGAGAGGCATCATCTATATCAACTAAAGATCCAATTTCATGAAATAGACCTGCCAAATAAACCTGATCTTGGGTGTAATCACTGGCTGTCGAGACATTAGAATCCTGCAATATGTTCACAACGGTTTGTGCTCGATTAGCATCAAAGTTTTTAGGCTCTTGTTTACAGATTCCAAAAAATAAAACCAAGCTCTCTACGAGCCCAACGCCAAGACGCATGAGTGCCTGCTGTAAGCTTTCGGTCTTCGTTTGAAAACCAAAGAAACTAGAATTAGCCACTTGGATAACTTTGGCAGATATTGCTAGATCACATTCTATAATTTCTACTAATTTATTGATTTCAGGTTCATCTGAGCAACCTAAATACTTTTTAAGTTCGGCATAAACTAAAGGAAGTGCAGGTAGGTGCTGTAATGACCCGATCAACTTACGTTGCGCATCAGATATAGGAACCTGTTTTAACGCCTTGGCTCTCTCAAGAACCTCAACTAACTCTTCAGCGTCAAAAGGTTTAGGTAAAAGGAGATGGGCGACATCCGCCGACACCAACACTGTGTTATCACTGGTATCACCGCTGATTAAAATTCGCATCGCTTCGGGCACACTTTCTTGAACAGCCCTTAGCAATTTTTCGCCATCCATTTCTGGCATGCGTTTATCGCAAACAACAATACAGGGCCTTTGTTCTTTAATTATCTGAAGTGCTTTTATTGGAGATGATTCAAAAACAAAGCTCCATTCACTCGTATACCCTCGAAAGCTTCTCCTTAACGCCCTTAGAGTACTTGCTTCATCATCAATAAATACAACGGTTCCCTGTTTCATAATCAGATTGCTCTCGAAGTTTCGATTATCTGGCTATCAGAGCTATCCATGAGTAGCTCAATCTGTTTGAGCAGATCAGAATTGGCATAAGGCTTCGACAGATAGCAATCCGCTCCATGCTTAACAGCCCGTTCTAATTCAGCTTCAGATGTTCCTGAAATGACTACAATACGTGTAGATATGAGATGGTCTGAATGTCTAACGTAACTAATAACATCCTCACCATTTAACCCCGGCATATTAAGATCAAGGGTCATAACGGCCGGTTTTAACTGCGTTAATAATGACCCTGCTTCAAAGCCATTTACTGCGATTTGTGTCTCATATCCAGCCCCTCTTAAAACCCGCTGTATCGCTCTAGCTGCCGCCGGCTCATCATCAACAATCAGAATTAAATTATCACCAGGCGCAGCCAGTTCCTCTGGTAACGGAATATCGTGAGCTTTAAGGAACTTTAGTAAATTATCTTCCGATACACGGTTATTGCCTCGACCTGGCAACTTAAACCCTTTCAATTCACCTTTTTCTATCCAACGGATCACCGTGCGCAAACTTACACCGCAGATTTGTGCGACATCACCTGATGTATAAGTTTTCATAACTCAACCTTCCTAACGACTTTTCTCTTAATTAAAAGTAGTCATGGATTTCTCATTTGTCACAAAAGTCATATAAAAAAGTACGTCTAAATTGCAAAATCAAAGCGTTAACTAATAGAGAAGAGGACATTTATGCCAGATACCATAAAATAGTCTATATTGAAGATCATAACTTTTTTCTGCGAAATGAAGGTGGCTTGTAATGAAAGGGGTTGTTTTCAATATTCTCGAAGAGATGGTGATCGATCAGTGCGGCCTAGAACAATGGAATAATATTCTAGATAAATTATCCCTTGATGGGGTATATACCTCTGGGCAGACCTATCCAGATGATGAGCTCTTTGCTCTGGTTGCTGAGATTTCTGAACAAACAGGTATAGAATTCGGTACATTAGTAGGCGCATTTGGTGAATTTCTATTTGATAGCTTAGCCCGCCGCTATCCGGTTTTTATTGAGCAACAACCTGACCTCTGTAGTTTCCTTGAAAGCGTAGATAGCGTTATCCACTTAGAAGTTAAAAAACTATTTGAAAACCCTTCCTTACCCCGTTTTGAATATGAGAAATTGGAAAATGGTGCGCTGCTTATGCGCTACAGCTCTCCAAGGAAATTATGCATATTAGCTGAGGGATTAATTAGAGGTGCAGCTACAAAATATGAGACACCGATCTCTATAACACACGATGTTTGCTGCCATAAAGGCGATCCCCATTGCGACATAATCGTTGAGTTTCACAAATGACCGATACCTCTAACCCTTATAAACAAGCATACGAACGCGAACGCAAAGCTCGACTTGAAGCTGAACACTTACTTGAAGAAAAGTCTCGCGAGCTTTACCAAAAAAATCAGAACTTAGAACAAAGCTACGAACAACTCCAAAAGCAGCAAACCATGATGCTGCAAAACGAGAAGTTAGCCACATTAGGTACGTTATCTGCGGGCATAGCGCACGAAATAAACAACCCTATAGCCTTTATCAAAAGTAATGTTGAATCTCTGAAGCAGTACTTTGATGCCTACAATCTTATTCTTAATGAAATAAAACGCTTACTGCCTTCACTTCCTGCTGATCAAAAAGAGTCTTTAGAAGAGCTTCTTATATCCGAAGATATCGATTTTATTTCTGAGGACATTCCGCAACTCATGGAAGATACACAAGAAGGCTTGATACGCGTTAGAGATATTATCCAAAACTTACGAAGCTTCTCGCGCACACAAGCCAATGACCACGGTAGTTACGATCTCGTAGAAGGCATAAATAGCACTTTAAAACTGTTAAAAAGCGAATTAAAAAACTCCATCACCTTAGACATTTCGCTTGAGCCCTTGCCAAAGATCGAGTGCAACCTCAACGAACTTAATCAGGTATTTCTCAATCTCATTATGAATGCCAAACATGCCACTATAAATTGTCAGGCTCCCTGTATTTCTGTGAGATCCAAATATGATGATCAATACGTATATATTGAAATTGGCGACAATGGCTGTGGTATATCCGAAGAAGTGCAGAAAGATATATTCACCCCTTTCTTTACCACTAAACCTGTAGGACAAGGCACAGGTATGGGGTTAGCCATTTCACATAACATCATAAAAAAACACAACGGCGAGATTCAATTACAAAGCAAAACCGATGAAGGCACTACTTTCACAATCAAACTCCCTATAAACTGAACTCACCCCCTATCTGTGAACAAAAGGACTTCCATGCTCAGCAACGCAATTATCAACATCACCAATCTTCGCTTACGTACTTTTATTGGTTTTAACCCTGAAGAGATGGAAAAACAGCAGGATGTTGTTATTAATATCGAAATTCAGTATCCAGCGAATAAAGCTTTCGCCGATGATGTTGATCAGGCTCTCAATTACAAAACCATCACAAAAGAAATAATTAAGCATGTGGAAGATGGACGCTTTTTACTGCTCGAGAAACTCGTTTCTGATGTCTTAGATATATGCACAACTCACCCATGGACGGTTTATGCCAAAGTAACCATTGATAAACCACACGCCCTAAGATTTGCTGACTCAGTATCACTCTCTTTAGAGTGGAAAAAGGATATATAAGCCAAAAACTCATACTAAGGAAGCATGAAAAACCGTCATTTCCACTACTTTATATTGAAAAAATCTCAACTAGCATAGCTAGATCATTTCTTGAGTTTTAGTTATTCCCGTCTAGTCTACTGAGAGTCCACCCTAACAAGGTAGTAAACAACTCAGGGAGAGAAGTAGATGGATATCAATCGGTTTAATCAACTTATTCGTCAGGCCGTTAACGATAACAATGCTGCTGCATGGCATTCCGCAGCAGATCACCGTGCTTTTTGTGGAAAACTCTTAGGTTCATTTGAAGCTCATGAGGTAGTGAAAAATATCCTTATTGATGTCGTCGACGAATTACTACAACGTAAAGCCGAAGATAAATTTTGTACCTATGCCATCGGCGACGGCGTAACCATTTTAGAAAGCGGTCATTGCTTACCAGCAACTGTCATCAAGCAAACTAATAATAGTGAAGATCTAACTGTCCAATTAGATAAGGTTTTTACCGATGGCCATTTTGAAAAAGATAGAAGTGGCGAGGTGATTGAATTTCATCGCTCTCATGATCGAGTGTATGTGCATATAGAGGGACGTACACTTAGCCGCCTAGTTGCCGGTCGAAAATTTGTAGACTATTCGCCAGAACATATTAAAGAAGAGATGGAAAGGCTAACCTCAAACAAGCAGCTTGCCTGTTAATAAGTTAACACTTCCATTCAAAAAGATAAGCAAGCTCAGTATGAGCTTGCATAATTATTCACCCTCGTATAGATGCTCTAGCTTTGGCAGAGGACATCCCATTATGGCCGCAATTGCCGTTATCAACTCGCGTTCAGTCGTTGTAAGCTTGCCATCATGCTCAATGCATCGACACAGACCAATTAGTAAACGTCTCTGCAGCAAAGGATACGCAAGCCCCAGTGCATTTACCGCTTTGATAAACACCTGAACATCACAATCGCCAGCCGGTAAAAGGTGGATGTTATAGAGAGAGACCGCACCTGCACCTCGATTAAATGCCCTTTCCGCTGTTTCTTCATCTTCATGACCAAAACGAGCCACAACAGATAAAATTTGCGCATATTGATCACCGATCTGACCTGGTGTTTTATAGAGCGGAGCGCTCTTAAGCTCTGGCTCATATTCTCCAGCAAGGTAATGCTGAACCAACTGGAATAGACACCATTCAAATAGATCAGTTTTCTTATCCGCTCTAATCAACTGCATTAATAGGCGTTTAAACTGCTTATACTGTTCCGCTGACATACACTTCAGTGCGGGAAGTAATAACTCGATCAGAGGTAAACGACAATGCTCTTGAAGATTATCTACTGACTGAGTCGTTTTAAGTACTTCCTGCTCTAAGCCCTGAAACTCAGTTGCCTTAATCATCTCCAGCTGTTTCTGACGTAGCTCACCTTCACTATGAAGCAGTAAAGAACAACAAATAGACATTGCACCTAAGGATTCTTTAGCCTGTCCACACAAACATTCAGGGATTTGATCTATTTTCTCTCGCGCGGCACTCAAACTATTATCTGTTAGAGCACTGTCTCCAGACCCCGTCAAAACCGCTGTACCTATCGCGGTAGCCTCTTGCATCCTCTGACGTTTCTCATCGTTTATCTGCTGTTCTTCTGCAAGCTTTCGCTCTCGGGTTTCGTTACCACGATAAAGAAAATTGCCATCCCAATGGGGATCAACACGAAGAATTCGGTCAACAATTGGAGGGTGCGTTGCAAATAGACTAGAAAGGCTAGAGATCGCTTGGCCAAAAAACAGATGACTAACTTCGCTACGATGAACGTTGTTGATCTCACTACCCGGCGAATATCCACCAATCAGTTTTAGTGCATTCGCAATGCCATCAGGATTACGGGTGAACTGCACTGCACTGGCATCCGCCAAGAATTCTCGCTGTCGACTTACTGCAGATTTGATAAGTTTGCCAAAAAAGATCCCTAACCAACCGACGATCATTAACCCAAATCCAAGCAGTGCTATCCTTCCGTCGGAACGGCGATCACTCCCACCTCGAGCAAAGAGTTCCCCTACCTGACCAATAAACACGATGCCATGCAGCAAAGAGATCAAACGCAGGTTTAGGCGCATATCACCATTCAGAATATGACTAAATTCATGCGCAATAACTCCCTGCAGCTCATCCCTTTTAAAGTGCTCTATGGAACCCTGAGTAACACCAATAACCGCATCAGCTGGTGTATTGCCTGCAGCAAAGGCATTAATACCCATTTCATGCGCCATTAGGTATACCGGCGGGACAGGCATCCCTGAAGCCAATGCCATCTCCTCGACAACATTGAGTACCAAACGCTCATTCGCTTCTTCGCTATCAGGTAGTATACGTACGCCACCTAATGATTCAGCCACCGCTTTACCACCAGACGACAGCTGCCACCATTTGTACAAAATGGCGCATCCAACCACACCGCCTATAGCTAAACTTATCAGCCCAAAGCTTCTCCAAGAAAATATACTTAGGCTTCCAAAGAAAGATGTATCGTACGCTGGTACTAGATTGGCTGTATTACTCGATAATAAATGAAAAGCTAAACCCACTAATAGATTGGTAATCATGATTAAGCTGAGAACAGCTAGGCAGAAAAGGAAGACAAGCCAGCCGGTATTACGTCGAGCTTTGTCTTGTTGCTCAAAAAAATTCATGGATCAGCAACCTCGTAAGTTGTTAAAAACTTACTTTTGGTGCTGCTTGAATCTGTTCACTGTCATCAAACTCAAGCAAGGTAGCATCTTGAGAGTGACCAAACATGTTCGCGAAGAAAACTGGAGGGAAAGATTGGCGGTAAGTATTGTATTCAGTCACCGCATCGTTAAACGCTTGGCGAGCGAAAGCCACTCGGTTTTCAGTAGATGATAGCTCCTCTGACAGTTGCATCATATTTTCATTGGCTTTTAGATCTGGGTAATCTTCCATAACAAAATTCAACTTACCCAATGCCGATTGCAACTGATTTTCAGCACCTGACAACTGCTGCAGTGAATCAGCGCTATGCACCGCGGCCGCACCTTTCAACAATGTAGAAGCTTCATTTCTTGCCTGAATAACCGCTTCAAGCGTTTCGCGTTCATGCTTCATATAGCCTTGAGCAACTTCCACTAGGTTAGGAATAAGGTCGTAACGACGCTTTAACTGCACCTCTATTTGGGAAAAACCGTTTTCATAACGGTTTTTAAGCTTCACCAAGCTGTTGTATATACTGATCACATAAAAAACTGCTGCCGCAATTATCACCAGAAAGATAATTGTACCTATTTCCATTGCCCTACTCCTTGGATTATTTGATTTGACTATAAAACAGATTCAAACAGCAGTGTAGCCATACCCCACTGTTTATTGGCCATTTTGCATAGGAAGGATCAGCAATAAAAGTAGAAATTGTTATTTCCCTTGGTTTCTCCTTTCAGTGATTACTTCACCGGCCACTCCCCAGTTATCAGTATTCACTTCGTCAATCACTACAACGGTTGTTGCTGGGTTTTTATTCAAAACATCTACAAGGAGTTTAGTAGCCCCCTCAATAAGCTGTTTTTTCTGATCAGCAGTAACACCCTCATCGGTAATTTTGATATTAACGTACGGCATAATAAGCTCCTTTAATTAAGTACTAGGAGCTTATCTCTCTGATATATTTAACACTAATAGTTTATAGAGAATATTCCGTTCACCATTTTAGATCAGAGCATTTAAACACCTAGACAGAAGCAAAGATGGCAAATTTTATTTATGTAATGGACCCAATGTGCAGTTGGTGCTGGGCATTCTCACCGGTGATTTCCCACTTAAAAGATAAATATCCAGAATTGCATTGGCAATTACTGATGGGAGGCTTAGCCCCTGACTCAGATCAGCCTATGCCAGAAGCGATGCAACAAAAACTGATCTCAATTTGGCAGCACATTGAGGAACATACTGGAGCAAAATTTAATTTCGACTTCTGGCGTGACAACACGCCTAGACGTAGCACTTATCCAGCCTGTCGCGCCGTAATTGCCGCTGAGCATCTTGAATCAGATGTTGCTTTTGAAATGATAGAAGCTATTCAACAAGCCTATTACCAAAAGGCTTTAAACCCTTCAGATATAGAAGTACTTACCAACCTTGCAGAAGGTATTGGATTGGACAAAGACATTTTCAACTCGCTAATGAATGACCCAGAGATCCAAACCGAACTAGAACAACAAATACAACAGAGCCACGCTTTGGGCGCCCAAGGGTTTCCTTCGCTATTTATTGCAACAGAAGCCGGAGCACATGCGATTAGCTATGGCTATTGTGGAATCGAGGAAGTAATGAGAAGAATTGAAGCGATTTTAGGCAGGTGAGAATTAGAGAGGTAAATACAACGGGGTTACCAGAACAGCAACCCCGTTGGAATGAGCTTAGTCTCTTACAACAGAAACATCTTCCGCCTGAAGACCTTTATCACTCTCACGTACATGGAAGCGTACCTTTTGACCTTCTGCCAAAGATCGGTGACCACGACCACGAATATTACGGAAGTGAACAAATACGTCATCGTCTTCACCACGGGTGATAAAGCCGAAACCTTTAGACACGTTAAACCACTTAACGGTGCCCTGCTCACGGTCATCGTTTTCGTCGATATACTCTTCTTCTGCACCATTTACTACAGAAGCATCTGCTTCAGCATTGTTACCAGACGCTGCAAAGAAAGAAGCAGCAAAAGTCACTACAAACACAACTGCCACAGCAGCAATATTAGATAACTCAACCTCAACACCCGCTACCGAACCTAACAGAACTGGCACTAAAACGGCCGCGATAGCACTCACAATCAGACTACGAATCACTGATTAACCCTCATTGTATTATATTGTCATTTATCACATGAATAGCACTTGTACTGGCGGAATAAAGATTATCCCTACCAAACAGAGAGGTATAGCGAATTTCGTGATTTTTTTCAACAGCTTATATTGTTAATCCCGCAAATAAGCCACATTCGTTTAATATCGTAGTCTGATAAACTATGCTAAATCTCAATCACACGCATGGCTTGGATCCATTCAATGAACGATCAAGAACGCATTACAGAGTTAGAAACCCGCGTGGCGTTTCAAGAAGACACTCTGGATAAATTAAATAACATGGTTGCATCTCAGGAGATTGAACTAGAGCGTTTAAAACGTATGCTCAAGATCATGAACCAGCAGTTGAAAAACCTAACGGTGGACGGAGTTGCTGGCGCTGGCGATAATGAGCCACCCCCTCCACATTATTGAGGCAAAAGGGAAATATGCTGTCGTTGTTACAAAGCGGTTTACATTATTTAGGTCGGCAATTCATCAATATCGTTACCCGCCCTCGCGTGGTAAACCCTGAATTATTACAAGCAAAATCGACCCGTAATGCTTATTACATTCTGGAAAACGACCGCTTAAGCCACCAGCTTCTGTTAAAAAACGTGCTGCAAAAACAAGGTATCCCCTTTATGGAGCAGCAGCTTCTTTTTGCTGATTCCGAAGGGAAAAGTCCGCTTAAAGAAGATTTAACAGAGATTGTAGCGACACAACAAAGCAACCCTAAATTAAATATACAAATTATCCCTGTAGCGATTTTTCATGGCCGTCGACCAAACAGAGAAAAATCTTGGCTTAATCTGCTCTGCACTGAGACATGGCATAAAGCAGGCCCTTTAGGCAGCGTTATGCAGCTTCTTATCAATGGCCGCCAAACACTGGTTTCTGTGGATAAACCACTAGACCTGCAACAGCTGATGGTTAAAGAAGACAATGTTGAGTCCATCGCACGAAAAACAGCGAGGGTCCTTCGTACGCACTTCAGTATTCTTCGAGCATCAATCATTGGCCCAGACCTTTCCCACCGCCGAACATTGATCTCTTTAGTGCTGAAGCACCCCAATATACAAAAGGCTATAGACCTGCAAGCAGCTGAGAGAAATACCAGTCGTCATAGAATCGAAAGACACTGTTTTAAAACCCTTGATAAAATCGCAGCGAACTACAGCCCAACAACAATTAGACTCTTAGACCCCATTCTTAACTGGGTATGGAAACGCCTCTACAATGGGGTAAAAGTTCATAACACAGCAGAAATTCAAGAGATTTCTAAAACCCATCAGATAATCTACCTACCCTGCCATCGCAGTCATATGGATTATCTATTGTTATCTTGGGCTCTGTATCGCCATGGTTTAATGATTCCCCATGTAGCAGCTGGCGAAAACCTGAACATCCCGATTGTTGGGCCCATATTAAAACGTGGCGGCGCAATTTTTATGCGTCGTAAATTTCATGGCGACCCGCTTTACGCCTGCTTATATAAAACCTACTTGGAGCAGATGAGTCACAGAGGCCACGCCTTAGAATACTTTATTGAAGGTGGCCGCAGCCGCACCGGTCGATTACTGCCAGCTAAAACCGGCCTTCTCTCTATGAGTATCGACTCTTTCCGTGAAGGCAGCCCCAAGCCCGTTGCTCTGATTCCAGTTTGGATTGGTTATGATCGTCTAGTCGAAAGCCGCAGCTACCAAAAAGAGTTAGCCGGGGCCAAGAAGAAGCGAGAGTCATTTACTGAATTTTTCTCATCGCTAAAAATTCTAAGACAGAAGTTTGGCGAGACACTACTCAGTTTCGGTAAACCTATACCTTTAGAAGACCACTCTGACTCTAGCCTTTCCCTAGAAGAGGATGTCACCAATATATCTCAGCAAGTTATGTGCAATATTAACCAAGCAGCTGGTGTTACCAAAAGCAGCTTATTAGCCACCTGTTTGCTGAGCGGTAGTCAGCTACAATCGGTTGCTGAACTGAGTGATAAAAGCACGCGTTTGCTCAACTTATTAACACAGCTCTATCCAAACACAGCTCTATTACCAGACGGAAAACCTTCTGATTGGATCCAAAGCGCCCATAATATGAGGCAGCTAGAAACCAAGCTTAATCTAGTAGAGGTCAATCAGTCTCAAGCACAAGAGATGAGCTTTTATCGTAATAACATTCAACATATGTTGGTACTCCCCAGTATGTACTTATTACTAGCTCACCGTTTGGAGTCACCACGCGCGCAAAACATCAATCTAACTATTCGTATGCTCTATCCATTTTTACAGGCCGAACTATTTTTGCCTTACAAGATGGAAGAACTCACCGATCAGCTAAAACAGATCCGAGATGGACTACTAGAGCAGAACCTACTTGAAGAGTCCGAGCCTCAGGTGTGGAAAACTACCTCTAACGCACTGGTTAACACGCTTATACTCAACGCTGAACCGATCCTTCTGCGTTACTATATTTTGCTTCGAGTACTCACGCGATATGAAGAGATTAGCCGCGACGATCTTATCCATAGCAGCCAACAGATTGCAGAAAACATCCATCTAGAATATGGCTACAGCACGCCTGAATATAAGGATGAACAAGTACTAAAATCCTTCATCAAACAGCTGCGTAATTTGGACTTTATACGGGAAGAAAACGCTAGGATCAGAGCAAATTTTGATAGCGAAAGTTTGTTTAAACAAGCGAACAAAATTCTTCGTCCACATATGATCTCACTAATCGATCATAAACTTAGAGAGCGCTAAACTAAGCCAGCCGCGTAATGACTACTATGCCTCAAGCTTTTTCAGAGGATAGATATCATAGCGGCTGGACTTACCTTGGAACTGCAAAGAAGGTTTTCGATCCGCCAAAAAAGGCGCTTTGCGCGGACGTTTAACCACAACGCGGTTTTCCGCTATGGCTAATGCTGCATCCAATAACTGATCTGCATCCAGATCGTCCCCTACTACTGGGCGAAACGCGCGCATCTCTTTTTTCACTAACGCGCTCTTATCGTTGTGGGGAAACATAGGATCGAGATAGACCACTTGAAAAGTTGTGCCTTGCTCAGCCTGTGCCTGCATCCACTCAATACTATTCGCATTATAAAGCTGCATACGTTCGACAATATCAGCCACCTCACTCTCTTCAGCACGGTTTAAACCGTCCTCTAAGAGCGCATGAACAATTGGCGATCGCTCTAACAAAGTCATATCGCAACCCAAGGTTGCCAATACAAAGGCATCTTTACCTAAACCTGCTGTAGCATCCAGTACTTGTGGCGTTATACCGCCTTTAATACCAACGGCTTTCGCAATCATCTGACCTTTACCACCACCAAACTGACGTCGGTGAGCAACCGCACCTGAAACAAAATCAGCGTAAGTTGGACCTGGTGCTTTTTTGCCACAAGGCTGTAGCCTTAAACCTTGCTCAGAAAGTTGTAATTCTAAAAAGAAGCCATGAGCTTGATCAGGTGATTTGATTGGTAACTGTAATCTAGCGGCAAACTGTTCTGCTTGTTCAGCAAAATCAGCATGCATTGGAACAACAACTATATCTGTAAGGGCTGGATTAGACATTCAAAAACCGAAAAACCTTAAGCGGTAGTAAACCAGATAACTAAAAGGAAGGTACCCAGAATCATACGGTATACAACAAATGGCTGCATCCCAATACGGTCTAACCATTTTAGGAAGAAGTGGATACAGCTGAATGCACTAATGCCCGCAATCAAAGTACCTAGAGCAACCATTAGCCAAGGAGCGCTCTCACCTTGAGCGTAGAGATCTAAACCCTTAACAAGACCAGCCCCTAGAATGATTGGTACAGAGAGCAGAAAAGAGTAGCGCGCAGCAGCCTGCCTTTCTAAACCAAGCATTAAAGCTGCAGAGATCGTAATGCCACTCCGAGATGTACCTGGAATTAGCGCTAGTGCTTGAGCACAACCAATTACAAGCGCATCTTTAATTTTCAACGATTCGATCTGGCGAGTTTCAACCCTAAACAGATCAGCCCAACATAATAACGCACCAAATATCAGGGTAGTGCCTGCAATAACCAACATTGAGCGTAGGTTTTGATCAATAAAATCGTTGAGAAATACACCGACAAACATTGCAGGCACTGTGGCGAGTATAACCAACCAAGCTAAACGAGAGTCCGGAGAGTGTGTGCCTGAAATACTGCGCGTCCAAGCACAAAACATCTGCTTTAAATCTTGGCGAAAATACGCAACAACTGCGAATAAAGTCCCTACATGCACCCCCACATCAAACGCTAACCCTTGATCAGGCCAACCCATCAGTTGAGATGGTAAGATTAAGTGAGCTGAACTGCTGATCGGTAAAAACTCTGTTAATCCCTGAAGTAGAGCAAGAATAATTACCTGAAAAAAATCCATTTATTGTTGATCCTTTTTCTTCCATGCAACTTCGTCACGGAGGTATACAGGCAAAGCCTTATCTGCTGCAACCGCTTTACCTTGGGCCCAATCTTGTTCAGCCAGTTTAAGCATGTGAGCTGCGGAGGGATAATAAAGCTCTTCGCTCACAGAAATAGCGTTCTGCGTGTCTGAACTCATATCTTCGATATAGCGCCAACCACTACCTACTGCAAAGTAGGAGCCTTCAGCTAAACTCAGCGCTGAAGGCGCACATACTTTTTCGTCTAAAAGCGTTGTTAACTCACCGGATTCGATTTGGTAGCTCGCCACATAGATCTCATTCATGCGAGCATCTAAAGCAGCTACAACAGACGAAACTTGTTCTTTATCAGAAGCGGCTAAAGCAAGCGCAGCCAGAGTAGATACGGGCAGCACAGGTAGATCTGCAGCGTAAGCTAAACCCTGAGTAACGCCAGTGGCAATTCGAATACCTGCAAACGAACCTGGACCACGCCCAAACGCGATTGCATCTAAATCAGTTACAGCTAACTGTGCATTTGCCAACATCTCCTGCACCATCGGTAGAAGCTGCTGAGTATGCTGACGAGGGATGATCCGAAAATCTTCCTGAATTTCACCGTTAAGACTCAAAGCTACAGAACAAGCATCAGTAGAAGTATCAAGCGCTAAAATTTTGGACATTAATCAGATCACTTTGGAATTTAAAATTTACCTTTAAAGAGAAACGGCTATATCAAGCCATTACATCTCTATTTTAGGGCGCAATTCTACCTGCAAGGTAGCTTTATTGCATCTAAATAAGCTCTTCACCCCAACGAGGTAACAGGCTTTGCTCTATCCCTAATTGATTAAGGATTCGCGCGACCACAAAATCAATCATATCTTCCACCGTTTCTGGGCGGTTATAAAAACCTGGACTCGCTGGAATCATCACGGCCCCCATTCGAGTCAGCTTTAGCATATGTTCTAAATGGATTTCAGAATAAGGGGCTTCTCGTGGCACTAAAATAAGCTGGCGACGCTCTTTTAAAGCCACATCCGCAGCTCGCTCAATCAAGTTATTACTGGCACCCGTAGCAATCGCAGACAAACTCCCTGTACTACAGGGACATACAACCATGCGACTCGGCGCACCGGAACCTGAAGCAACAGGCGCCATCCACTGCTCGCGCCCAAATACCTTCAATTGCCCATCTTTGGCTGAGTACAAATTTGCAAGATAAGATTCTTGTTCAGAGGGCGTACCCGGTAATTTCAGATCTGTTTCTGTATTAATCACAACTTGAGCAGCGCGTGAGATCATTACGAAAACTTGCAGGCCCTCAGCTAATAAACACTGCAAAAGCCTTAAGCCATACTGCGCACCAGAAGCACCTGTGATAGCTAAAGTAATTTTCTCTTGCTCAGTAGTACTCATAAATCTTAAAACCTAACTTGAATAACTAACCTTCAAAACGCTCACGCAGTTTTGCCAATAAGCGCTGATGAATACCTTCGAAACCACCATTACTCATAATAACAATATGCGTATCAGGTTCTAGCGTCGGTACCAGTTCATCAATAAGTGTTTCCGTTTGCGAAAATACCTGCGCCGGCACTCGACCCTGCTCTACGACTTTATCAAGCGACCAGTTCAAACCTTCCGGCTGATACCAGCAAACTTGGTCAGCCAACTCAACTGACTCTGCTAACCAAGCTTGATGCGTACCAAGACGCATCGTATTTGAGCGTGGTTCAACCACTGCTACTATTTTAGCATCTCCGACCTGCGCTCTAATGCCCTGCAAAGTAGTACTGATCGCTGTTGGGTGATGCGCAAAGTCATCGTAAACAGAGATTCCTGCAACAATATCTAGCAGCTCCATACGACGTTTAACGCCAGCAAACGCATTTAGCGCCTCCACTGCATGATGAGCCTGAACTCCAACATTTCTCGCCGCAGCAATAGCAACTAAACCATTATTAACATTGTGGCGGCCTGTCATCTGCCAAGTAACAGTTCCCTGCACTTTTCCTTGGTGGAGTACTTCAAACTGACTACCGTCTTCACTCAGCAATTTTGCTTGCCATTCGCTGTTGTCAGGCTCTAAGCTGGTTCTGGACACCTCAGTCCAGCACCCCATCTCGATAACATCCTCTAAAGCGCTCTCCCCTTGCGGAAGAATAATCTGCCCATTTTCAGGCACAATTCTCACAACATGGTGGAATTGTCTCTGAATTGCCGCTAAATCAGGGAATATATCAGCGTGATCGTACTCCAAATTATTCATAATCAGGGTACGTGGGTGGTAGTGAACAAATTTGGAACGTTTATCAAAGAAGGCGGTATCGTATTCATCTGCCTCAATAACAAAGAAAGGGGAATCGCCTACCCGAGCTGAAACGCCGAAGTCCAACGGAACTCCACCTATCAAGAAACCAGGTTTCATATCGGCATGATCTAAGATCCAAGCCAACATAGTAGAGGTCGTGGTTTTACCATGGGTTCCCGAAACGGCTAACACCCATTTATCTTGAAGAAGATGTTCTGAAAGCCATTGCGGGCCGGATGTATATTTCAGTCCTTTATTAAGGACATATTCCACAGCAGGATTACCACGAGACATAGCATTGCCGACAACGACCAGATCCGGCTCGGGTGTAAATTGCGAAGGATCAAACCCCTGAATCAGTTCAATACCTTGTGATTCAAGCTGCGTACTCATAGGTGGGTACACGTTTTGATCGGAACCGGTAACTTTATGCCCTAGCTGTTTAGCCAATATTGCCAGCGATCCCATAAAGGTTCCGCAAATACCTAGAATATGAATATGCACCCGTACACTCCTTCAAAAAAGCGACCGCCATCATAGCAGTTTTAACAACCGCCCTAACAGCCAAATTGCCTGTTTAGGAGCTGAGATTTCCGCTCCAATACACAGCTATTATGAAGATTGTGTAAAAATCCCCAATCCTTCGCCAAAATACTGAGCATTTCTTAACCTAAAACCCTTAACACCCCATGCATTTCATCAAAGTTTCACGTAAAATTCCCAGCCAACTTTCCAACCACTCTATTTGAGAGAAAATACAAGAATGCTTCTGCTGAGCCAGTTCCTGAAACAACAGGAAACCGAAGACAAATTAGTTGATTTGATTGGCACCTTAATGCTTGCCTGTAAAGAAGTTGCGATCCAACTTCGTGAAGGTGAATTAGCTGGAGTTTTGGGATCCACAGACAACACTAACGTCCAGGGTGAAACCCAGAAAAAGATGGACGTGATCGCAAACGATCTTCTGAAAAAATTCTTACTAGATAACCCTCTAGTAGCAGGCTTGGCATCTGAGGAAGAAGACCACCCTGTAGCCGGTAACCCTGAAGGCAAATACCTAGTGATTTTTGATCCGCTAGATGGCTCTTCAAATATCGACATCAACGTTTCAGTGGGCACTATTTTCTCCATCCTAGAACTACCAGAAGGCATGGATCCAAGCTCTGATGAAGCATACCTGCAGACAGGCCGCAAGCAGATTGCAGCGGGTTATGTACTATACGGTCAGTCCTCTATTCTTGCACTGACAACGGGTAACGGCGTGAACTTCTTCACATTAGCTCACACAGGTGATTTCATCCTCACCCGTGAAAAAGTAACTATACCAGCGGACACTAAAGAGTTTGCCATCAACATGTCGAACCATCGTTTCTGGGAAGAAGAGATGCGCAACTATGTTGGCGACCTTCTAGAGGGCTCCGAGGGCGTTCGTGGCAAAAACTTCAATATGCGTTGGATTGCTTCGATGGTTGCAGAAGTTCACCGTGTCCTTACACGTGGCGGTATTTTCTGCTACCCATGGGATAGCCGTGACGTAACTAAGCCAGGCAAACTTCGCCTAATGTACGAAGGCAACCCAATGAGCATGCTGATTGAACAAGCAGACGGCATCTCTAGCACTTGCTACAAAAACATCATGGATCTAGAGCCTACTCATATTCACCAGCGTAGCGGTGTGGCGCTAGGCTCTAAAAATGAAGTAGAGACCCTGCTGTCATACCACGCTGAATCTGGTGACGGTCAAGCAGCTAAACTCAATACTTAAAGTTATACGTTTCAGCTTTAAGTAGTATTCATAACCGCTAAAGTCTGGGACATAATCCCCAGACTTTAGATGTAACCTTTTCAAAACTACTTACAGGAAGACAAACATGGGCTTCGCACAAGTACCAGCAGGTAAAGATCTGCCAAACGATCTGTACGTAATCATCGAAATTCCGGCAGAAAGCTCTCCGGTTAAATACGAGATCGAGAAAGAAGAAGACGCGATCTTCGTTGACCGTTTCATGGCTGCACCAATGTTCTACCCAGCTAACTACGGTTATATCAACAACACACTAGCTGACGATGGCGACGCACTAGACGTACTAGTTCTGACTCCTTACCCAGTAATCGCTGGCTCTGTTATCCGTTGCCGCCCAGTAGGCGTTCTTAACATGACAGACGAAGCTGGTGAAGACGCTAAGCTAGTTGCTGTACCACACGACAAGCTAACTAAAGCTTACCGTGATGTGAACGACATTGAAGATCTTCCACAACTAGAACTTGACCGCATCAAGCACTTCTTCGAAAACTACAAAGGTCTAGAAGAAGGCAAGTGGGTTAAAGTTGAAGGTTGGGGCAACGCTGCAGAAGCTAAAGAAGCTATCGTTGCTGGCGTTAAGGCGTACGAAGAAGCTAAATAAGTTTCTCTTTTGCCAATCTTTTTCAAAAAACCCCGCTTCGCGGGGTTTTTTATTACATAAAATTCCCTCTCTCATCTCCATTCAGCTTTTCGTAAGCAAAAAAAAATATATACTTAGCACAGCTGTCTCAGGAAACTCATACATAATAGAGGTGAAAATGACACTTCGAAAGACACTTATTACTGCTTTTGCTCTCCTGATCTCCAGCAGCGCTTTCGCCGATCAGAATCGTGAGTTAGTACAAAATTATCTCAACTCTTTTGGCAGCCGTGATGCTCAAGGTATTTTTAATCTGATTAACTGGGAAGGTGTCGACAAGGAGTCTCGTCGCTCATTACAGAAGTATATTAAATCTGGTTTCAAAGGCCGTCAGATTCGTCGTATTTTCATTGAACCAGTGGCTGAGGGTACAAACCCAAGCTATGTTCAAGATGGCAAAACCTATGAGCTAAATTTAAAACCTTCTGGTCAACTTAATATTGTCTTCATTGATAATAAAAACAAACGCTCGACAACAAAAATGTATGTAGGTGAGCATAAAGGCTCATTACTTATTGGTAGCGCTGTCGTTGCACCAGAAGAGCTAGCTTGCAACGCACCTAAAAAAGAAGAACAAGCTTGCTAGAGCACCCTTTAAGCATAAAAAAGCTGCATTAATGCAGCTTTTTTTATGCCCAAACTAAGTTTTAGTGAGCTAACTCTTCGAATAGCGTCACAAATTCCTGAGTCAGTTTGTGCTTAGGCGCAAAATGAATCAACGGGCAAGTATCATCGTGAGATTCACGCATTTTAACCGATGCAGAAATTTTGGTTTTCAGCACAGGTAAATCATCATCCAACAACTCACCCACAATACGCTTGGGTAGACTCGCACGAGGCTGAAACTGATTAACAACGATCCCTTCAACTTCTAGCTTATCATTATGATCTTCACGGGTTTCATGCACATTCGCCAACAAGCTGTATAAAGCCTGGCGAGCAAATTCATCGCAATCAAACGGAATCAAACAACGATCAGAAGCAACTAGCGCCGATAAGGTATAAAAATTAAATGCAGGAGGCGTATCGATATAAACCACATCGTAATCATCCGCCAACTTATCTAACGCATCACGCAGTTTATAAATTTTGTGTTTCGACTCTAACTTAGACTGAAGGTCACCCAGTTCTGCATTTGCCGGCATCACACTCAAATTTTCATAGTGTGTCTGGTGAATAAAATATTCAGGCCCTTCGGGCTTCAACTGAAACGTGAGAGTCTGCTCAAAGAAGTCACGTATATCCGGCGTAACCTCTTGATAATCCTCACCTAACAAATAATGACTAGAATTACACTGAGGATCCAAATCAATAACCAAAGTACGCTTACCACGCGCCGCACTAATCGCCGCTAGGTTAATTGCGATGCTGGATTTACCAACGCCACCCTTCTGGTTAAATACAACCCGTCTAATCATTATCAGAATCCTTCACTTGCTGCCGTTTGTTTAAAACACAACTTCCGCATTGCAATATCCACAATATTGAAGACAACGTCAACAAACTTGTAGCTAAAAACCTCAAACTATAGCCAAAAGAACGAATATTAGAAAAAATAAATACACCAAAGCAGCAAAATTTCATTTTATGTTCATGTTTCGTAGGGATTTAGAAGGCATTTTCGGTAAAAATGAAGCAAAACAGCAAAAACTTGCTTAGATGTAGACAAGATAAAGAGACTACGGCAAACTATGGGCTCAATCGTGAAAAATAGCCCACTTTCTGGAAACTAGTCATGGCAAAGATCCTGCTACTAAACGGCCCTAATCTCAACCTTCTTGGGAAGCGTGAGCCTGAAGTATATGGATCAGACACATTGGATGATATTTGCCAAAATTTGGCTGAACAAGCCAAAAAGAGTGGGCACGAGTTGGTTCATTGCCAAAGCAACCGCGAATATGTCCTGATCGAACGCATTCATGCAGCTCAGGACGAAGGTATTGCTTACATAATTATAAATCCCGCTGCTTTTACTCACACAAGTGTTGCCCTTCGCGACGCTCTACTGGGCGTAAGTATTCCTTTTATCGAGGTTCACTTATCCAACGTCCATGCTCGCGAAACCTTCCGCCATCATTCTTATCTCTCAGATGTAGCTGATGGCGTAATATGTGGTTTAGGTGCGCAGGGATATGAATTTGCTTTGCAATCTGCTGTTCGAAAGATTGCCGAATAATAAACAATATACTGATAGTTTAGAGAGATATAAGTCAGAATGGACATTCGTAAAGTCAAGAAGCTGATTGAATTGTTGGAAGAGTCCAACATTAACGAAATCGAAATTAAAGAAGGTGAAGAGTCCGTCCGTATCAGCCGTGGCTCTAGCGTAGTAGCAGCACCTGTTGCTGTTGCAGCGCCTGCTCCAGCTGCTCCAGCTGCTCCAGCAGCCGAAGCTACACCAGAAGCACCTCAAACTTCAGGTCACGTTGTTAAGTCTCCAATGGTTGGTACGTTCTACACTGCACCATCCCCAAGCTCTCCAGCATTTGCTGAAGTAGGTCAGACAGTTAAAGTTGGCGACGTAATCTGCATCGTTGAAGCAATGAAAATGATGAACCAAATTGAAGCTGATAAAGCAGGCGTAATCGAAGCTATCCTAGTTGAAGATGGCCAGCCTGTTGAATATGACCAGCCACTGGTTACTATCGTTTAAGCCTCTAACGCAAAAGCAAGGATCTCCATTCGATGCTCGATAAAGTAGTGATTGCGAACCGAGGCGAAATTGCGCTTCGTATCCTTCGCGCCTGCAAAGAGCTGGATATCAAAACCGTTGCTATCCACTCTCAGGCAGATCGCGATTTAATGCATGTGCGCCTAGCTGACGAAGCTGTCTGCATTGGCCCTGCTCCATCGCCTAAAAGTTACCTAAACATCCCATCAATTGTTGCTGCTGCTGAAGTAACCGACGCTGTAGGCATTCACCCTGGCTACGGCTTCTTAGCAGAAAACGCTGACTTTGCTGAACAGGTTGAGCGCTCAGGTTTTACCTTCATCGGCCCTAAAGCTGAAACTATCCGCCTAATGGGTGATAAAGTTTCTGCAATCGAAGCGATGAAAGCTGCAGGCGTGCCAACCGTTCCAGGTTCAGACGGTGCATTGTCTGACAACCCTGAAGAAATTCACGAGATAGCTCGCCGTATCGGTTACCCAGTAATCATCAAAGCCGCTGCCGGCGGTGGTGGCCGTGGTATGCGCGTTGTTCACTCTGAAGCGTCCCTAATCAGCTCTATCCATGTAACCCAATCCGAAGCTGCTGCAGCTTTCGGTGATGACACTGTATACATGGAAAAATACTTAGAAAATCCGCGTCACGTGGAAGTTCAAGTACTAGCGGATGGTCAAGGCAACGCAGTTCACCTATACGACCGCGACTGTTCTATGCAACGTCGTCACCAGAAAGTTGTTGAAGAAGCACCAGCTCCTCACCTAGATCCGGAAGCACGCGCTCAAGTACTTCAAGCTTGTGTTGATGCATGCATTGAGATTGGCTACCGCGGTGCAGGTACTTTCGAATTCTTATACGAAAATGGCGGCTTCTACTTCATCGAAATGAACACTCGTGTACAGGTAGAACATCCTGTTACTGAGATGATCACTGGTGTAGATATCGTAAAAGAACAGCTACGCATTGCGTCTGGCTACCCTCTTTCACTGAAACAGGAAGATATTAAAGTACAGGGCCACTCCTTCGAGTGCCGTATCAATGCAGAAGATCCTAAGACCTTCCTGCCTAGCCCAGGTACAGTTAAACACTTCCACGCGCCAGGCGGTAACGGTATCCGTGTAGATTCTCATCTATACAACGGATATACAGTTCCACCTCATTACGACTCTTTGATTGCTAAGCTGATCAGCTACGGCGAAGATCGAGAGACAGCTCTTAAGCGTATGGAAATTGCGTTGGGCGAAATGCTAGTTGATGGCATTCGCAGCAATATTCCTTTACAGCAAGATATTGTTCGTGACGCTAAATTCCAAGAAGGTGGAGTCAATATCCACTACCTTGAGAAGAAGCTAGGTCTGTAAGCGAAATCCAATCAAAAAACCCGCCTCGGCGGGTTTTTTATTCTCTAGCGCCAAAACATTCTGTTCTTATCTGCAATTATGACCGATACTATAAATTCATCTAAGCGCTTGATATGGAAGAAAACTAATGCCTTGGTTGCAGATCAAAATCAAAACCAATCCCGATCAATCTGAACCTTACGAAGATTTATTACTCAGTGCTGGCTGCGCTGCCGTCACCTTCGAAGACAGTGAAGATCAGCCTATCTTTGAGCCTGACCTTGGCACTACCCCGCTTTGGAAAAACACAACTATTACCGGCCTTTTCTCAGCGGAGCATGATCTAGAAGAGACACTAAAATATATTAAGCAAGGCCATGAACAGCTATTCCCTGAGCTCCCAGCTCCCTCTATCAAAGCAGAAATTCTCGAAGACAAGGATTGGGAAAGAGAGTGGATGGATAACTACCATCCGATGCAATTTGGGGAACGACTATGGGTATGCCCGAGCTGGCGAGAACCACCTCAAGCAGATGCGGTTAACCTGATGCTCGATCCAGGCCTTGCATTTGGTACAGGCACACACCCGACTACCGCCTTGTGTTTAGAGTGGCTAGATCAAAATATCAGCAACACTAATTTCTTAATTGATTATGGTTGCGGTTCAGGTATTTTGGGAATTGCAGGCTTGTTACTTGGTGCAAAACGAGCAATCGGCGTCGACATCGACCCCCAAGCGCTGCAAGCAACAAAAGACAATCTTGCTCGCAACCAACTGCAAGACGATTCTCTACATGTATATATGCCAGAAAACACACCGCCTGAAAAAGCAGAAGTGCTCGTAGCCAATATTCTTGCAGGACCTTTAGTTCAACTAGCGCCGACACTTGAAGCACTGGTTAGCCCTGGTGGTAAGCTCTGCTTATCGGGCCTCTTAAGTCCACAAGCAACAGAGATCATTAATACTTATTCTGAATGGTTTGACCTTGACCCAATCGCCGAAAAAGAGGGTTGGATTCGTGTTACGGGAACAAAACACAGTTAAATCCAGATGCAAAACAAGAGCATAATTACGCAATGCCCAAGCTGTGAAACGCAATTTCGCGTTACGCAGGGGCAATTAAAGGTAGCTAACGGACAGGTAAGATGCGGTGCCTGTCTAGCTATTTTTTGCGCTGTTGAATATGAACAAAAACCCCAAAGTGTCGAACCAGCCACGCAACAAAAGGCCAAAACTAGAAGAGTTCATGAAGATAAAACTCCTGACACCTTTGAGAAAGTAGATGTAGATCTACCTATTTCGAAAGAGGAAACACCAGCTTCTAAGCCTACCGAAATAACAACCTCTTCAGAAGCAGATAAACCTGCAGAAAAAACTCAGGAAGAGATAATTAAAACTGTATCTGCTGCGGACGTTCCGACACTCACCATCGATGCAGAACCTGTGGTTCTTAGCCTCAGTAATGGCACTAAAGCTTCTTCTCCTTGGTGGTTTATTGGTTGTGTATTATCCATCTTAGCTTTATTAGCACAACATCTTTGGTTTAATCGTGGCGATCTCTATTGGACCCACACTTACCGACCACTATACGATACTGTCTGCCAACATATTGATTGCCAAATACCTACTCGAGTCGATACAGCCAAGATTACCAATCAACAATTTTTGATTCGTCCCCATTCAGAGATCGCGGATGCGATAACTATAGATTTAGTGCTTATAAATGAGGCTAGCCACAATCAACCCTATCCGGCTTTGCATATAGCATTTTCTGACCTCAAAGGCCGCCCTGTCGCAAGTAGAACTCTACAACCTGAATCCTACCTAGATAGGTCAATTGTTAACCTCAAATCTATGCCCACTCACCAACCCATCCAGATATCTCTAGACCTAATGTCGCCTGGCATGCGTGGCATAAATTATCAACTTGAGCTACTAGCGCCAGCGCTATAAAAAATCAAGGCAAATTGTTCAAAAAATCATCAAAAAAATCCTTGGAGACCCCAGCGCTAAGGAGTATGATTGTTCGCCTCCCTAATCACTCAACTTACAGTGTCATTCGTGACGCTGCGGGTGTTTATTAACTATTTTTAAGGCTCGCTATGTTCCAGATCGGTTCATACATCATTGACAGTCAGGTGATTCTTGCACCAATGGCTGGCGTAACTGACCAACCATTTCGGCAGTTATGCAAACGTATGGGCGCAGGTCTAGTAGTCTCGGAAATGGTTACATCTGATACTCGTTTATGGAAATCACGAAAATCTGCTTTTCGTCTAAATCATAATGGCGAATCCGAACCTCGATCTGTTCAGATCGCGGGTGGCGACCCAGAGATGATGGCCCACGCTGCGGCAATGAATGTAGAACGCGGTGCCCAGATTATTGATATCAATATGGGCTGCCCTGCGAAGAAAGTGTGTAATAAAGCTGCAGGTTCTGCATTACTTAAGGATGAGCCACTGGTTAAAGACATTCTCAATACTGTTGTTAAGGCAGTGGATGTTCCAGTCACACTGAAAATCCGCACAGGGTGGGATCAGGATAATCGCAACGGTTTAACTGTTGCGAAAATCGCTGAAGACGCAGGTATTCAAGCACTGGCAGTTCATGGCCGCACACGTCGTTGTGGCTATAAGGGGACGGCAGAATACGACACTATTGCCAGTATCGCTGACGCTATATCCATTCCCGTCTTTGCAAATGGAGATATCACTTCTCCTGAAAAAGCAGAATGGGTACTTAAGCATACTGATTGCTCTGCAGTGATGATCGGTCGTGCAGCACAAGGTCAACCTTGGCTGTTTAGAGAGATTGATCATTATCTGCGAACAGGTACAATCCTGCCCCCTCCATCACTTGTTGAGATTAGAGAAATTCTGTTAGCTCATCTGCAGGAACTACATAGTTTCTATGGTGACTACATGGGCGTACGTATCGCGCGAAAACATGTAGGGTGGTATCTGCAGAATCAGCCAAACGGAAGTAGCTTTCGCAAGCAATTTAATATTATAGAAACAGCAGCAGATCAGGCCGCGGCTATCGAAAAATATTTCGATGAAGCTTTAGCAAACAACGTTGCGGCCTAGTTTAGATTGGATATTTAGTACTGTGGAATACAAAGAAATTAAGCAACCGGCTCTCGTGTCCGACCCAGCAGAAGCTACTAACCAGACTCTACGTGACAATGTAGAGCAGTCACTGAACAACTATTTTCGTCAGCTTGACGGTCAGCCAGTGACAGACGTGTACCAAATGGTTCTTTCTGAAATTGAAGCACCACTGTTCGAAACAGTGATGACTTACACAAAAGATAATCAGACTAAAGCTTCCCAACTGTTAGGCCTTAACCGCGGTACGCTGCGTAAAAAGCTAAAACAGTACGGCTTGCTTTAATCCACAATTTTTTAAGACTACTCGGAATCCAGACACAATGGCACAGAACATCACTCCCGTTCGCCGTGCACTGATCAGCGTATCTGACAAAACAGGTATCGTTGAGTTTGCACAAGCCCTAAACGCTCGCGGCGTTGAAATCCTTTCTACTGGCGGTACTTACAAACTACTTAAGGAAAATAACATTCCTGCAGTAGAAGTATCCGATTACACAGGCTTCCCTGAAATGATGGACGGCCGCGTTAAAACTCTGCACCCTAAGGTGCACGGTGGTATTTTGGGTCGCCGCGGACAGGATGATGGCATCATGTCTGAGCATGGCATCAACCCAATCGATATGGTTGTTGTAAACCTTTACCCATTTGCTGCAACAATCGCACGTCCTGATTGCGATCTACCTATGGCGATTGAAAATATCGACATCGGTGGTCCAACAATGGTTCGCTCTGCAGCGAAAAACCATAAAGATGTCGCAATCGTTGTTAACGCTTCTGATTACGACAACGTAGTTGCTGAATTGGATTCCGAAAAAGGTCTCACGCACAAAACTCGTTTTGATCTAGCAGTAAAAGCATTTGAGCATACTGCAGGTTATGACGGCATGATTGCTAACTACCTAGGCGCAATCGTTGAAGGCGAAGATGAGAAGCCTGCTGACTTCCCACGTACATTCAACACTCAGTTCGTTAAAGCACAAGATATGCGTTACGGTGAAAACCCTCACCAGCGTGCTGCTTTCTACGTTGAAGAAGAGCCAGCCGAAGCATCTGTTTCTACAGCTCGTCAACTGCAAGGTAAGGAACTGTCTTTCAACAATGTTGCAGACACTGACGCAGCGCTAGAATGCGTTAAATCTTTCAAAGAGCCAGCTTGTGTTATCGTTAAGCACGCTAACCCATGTGGTGTATCTGTAGGCGCGGATATTCTTGAAGCTTACAACCGTGCTTTCCAAACAGATCCTACGTCTGCTTTCGGTGGCATCATCGCATTCAACCAAGAATTAGATGGCAACACTGCTAAAGCTATCGTTGACCGTCAATTCGTTGAAGTGATCATCGCACCTAAAGTAACTCAAGAAGCATCTGACATCGTAGCGACTAAGCCAAATGTTCGCTTACTTGAGTGTGGTGAGTGGTCTGCTAACCGTGCACACGGTTTCGACTACAAGCGCGTTAACGGCGGTCTACTAGTACAAGATCTTGATCTTGGCCGTGTAGATGCATCTGAACTAAAAGTTGTTTCTAAAGTACAACCTACAGAACAAGAGATCCGTGATCTTCTATTCTGCTGGGAAGTGGCTAAGTTCGTTAAGTCTAACGCTATCGTTTACGCTAAAGATGGCCAAACAATCGGCATCGGCGCAGGTCAAATGAGCCGCGTATACAGTGCTAAGATTGCAGGCATCAAAGCTGCTGATGAAGGTTTAGAAGTTAAAGGTTCCGTTATGGCATCTGACGCTTTCTTCCCATTCCGCGACGGTATTGATTCGGCAGCGGCTGCAGGTATTAAAGCAGTTATTCAGCCGGGTGGTTCTATGCGCGATCAAGAAGTTATTGACGCAGCTGACGAGCACGGTATGGCAATGGTCTTCACTGGAATGCGCCATTTCCGTCACTAAGCATTAGATAGCAATAAGCCTTAAATTAGGTTTATCCCTTTTAGGCTTATTGCCCTAAACCCCGATCCAGAGAAACACTGGATGCGGGGTTTTCTACATAGAAGGATTACAGAATGAACGTACTAATTATTGGTTCTGGCGGTCGTGAACACGCACTTGCTTGGGCAGCAGCACAAGACGCAAACGTTGCCAAAATTTTCGTAGCTCCAGGTAACGCTGCGACGGCTCAAGAAGACAAAATGGAAAACGTTGCTATCGACGTAATGGATCTAGATGGCCTGCGTACTTTCGCTCAAGAAAACAATGTAGACCTAACCATCGTTGGCCCTGAAGCACCACTAGTTGCTGGTATCGTTGATCACTTCCAGAAAGAAGATCTGCGCATCTTCGGTCCAAGTGAAGGCGCTGCTCAACTAGAAGGCTCTAAAGCTTTCACTAAAGACTTCCTAGCGCGTCAGCAGATCCCAACCGCTGAGTACGAAAACTTCACTGAAATTGAGCCTGCACTGGCTTACGTTCGTGAAAAAGGCGCTCCTATCGTTGTTAAGGCTGACGGCCTAGCAGCTGGTAAAGGCGTAATCGTTGCGATGACGCTTACTGAAGCTGAAGACGCGATCAAAGACATGCTAGCAGGTAACGCATTTGGTGATGCCGGTAGCCGTGTAGTAATCGAAGAATTCCTTGAAGGTGAAGAAGCGTCTTACATCGTTATTGTTGACGGTGACAACGTTCTACCAATGGCAACAAGCCAAGATCACAAACGTGTCGGCGATGGTGATACTGGTCTGAACACAGGCGGCATGGGCGCTTACTCCCCTGCTCCAGTGGTTACAGCAGAGATCGATCAGCGCATCATGGACGAAGTAATCATGCCAACTGTTAATGGCATGAAAGCTGAAGGCAATGAGTACACTGGTTTCCTATATGCTGGTCTAATGATCCAAGCAGACGGTACGCCGAAAGTTATCGAGTACAACTGCCGTTTCGGTGATCCTGAAACTCAACCAATTATGCTACGCCTAAAATCTAGCTTGGTTGATCTATGTAATGCAGCACTTGATAAGAAGCTTGCTGACACAACGGCTGAGTGGGATGAGCGTAAATCTGTTGGCGTTGTTATGGCTGCAGGCGGCTACCCAGGTGACTACGGCAAAGGCGATGTAATCTCTTTCCCTGCAGAATGCCCTGAAGGCACTAAAATCTTCCACGCTGGCACTAAGCTTGATGGCGAGAACGTTGTGACTGCAGGCGGTCGTGTGCTTTGCGTAACAGCACTTGGCGAAACAGTTACAGAAGCACAGAAACGTGCCTATGAACTGCTAGAGAAAGTTAGCTGGGAAGACGCTTACTTCCGTAAAGATATCGCTTACCGCGCGATTGCTCGCGAGCAAAACAGCTAAGCGAAAATGATCTTCTAAAAAGGCCCTGATTATTCAGGGCTTTTTTTTGCCAACAAAAATCTAGCGCCACTCGACAATAGCACCAATACCAATCCAACCAACATGGGCAAGTAACTGAGCCAATAACCCACGCTAACCATCATCAACGGCACAGTCATCAATACTACGCCCGTTACAATAAACAATAAGTTCAACCATAGAGGCATCGAAACCAAACTCACTAAGCCAATGCACAGCGTAACTAGAATCCCTAGCGCTACAGCCCATATAGGCAAAGATGGGGATAAGGCATAGCCCCATTCATTTTTCTGCTCAGCAATCACTACTTGAGAGAACAATAAGGAAAATAATAATGCGTAACGTTTCTTTAGTTTAAGCACTCGGCGAGTTCCTGTTTATACACCAACTCAATATGTGGATTTAACCTCTAATGGGTAAAAGGTTTCCCACAGCAACACGTTTAAACATGAGAATACACTCTCCCACTTATTGAAAATGTCAGCCACTATTGAAAACGACCGTTTGAAAATGACATCAAAAGTTTTATCCGTATAATCGATCTCTCACTATTAAAAAACATTCTTGCACCAATGCTGAAATCAGAAATAATGACCAAGAACCCTTTCTTGCACATGACAGCAAGCACATTAGTTTCAGTTTGTTTTTTAACAGCTTGTAGCTCTATCCCAAGTGACGAGAAAGTTACTGATCCTTCATCTTTAGCAGAGCCTACAGAGAGGCACTACTGCTATAAAGGTGGAAGAGCCAATGAATTCAGCTGCGACCCGGATAAAGCCTCTCCGCAACCCGATATGCGTTCAGCTGAAATTGATGAAGTTTGGATGTGGTTGAAATTAATTGAGATAAAAAGATGGCTTTCTGAACAAAAAGATTACAATAATTCAGTAAGTTCTACTCAGCAAAGACATGAGAAGCAGTAATACATGACCAACTTAAAATTTAACTCAGGCAAACATTTACTACGTACAACTATAAGTACCCTAATTACAGTGTCCTTGCTCACTGGCTGCAACCTTTCAACCAATCTACAACCTAGGATTCTTCAAGCTAACGAGATCCATAAAATACCCGAAGGTTCCAGGGAATATATTGCTACCGTTAGCATTACCCCTACCAAGCCAGCTAATTCATCTCTAGCGATAGAGCAAAGTTTGGAACTTAGCCAACAGGGCAATCATCAAGAGGCTCTAGCTAAAATTGAGGCTTTTCTAGCACAACAACCTAATCTACCTTCAGCGTTACTAGCTCAAGGCATTATTCTGAATAACCAAGGTAATAAAACTGCTGCTAAATCCATCTTCAAGACTCTGACTAAATCTCACCCTGATCGCCCTGAAGCATTTAATAATTTGGCGGTTATCTATTCTGAAGAAGGCAATTTCCCTCAAGCAATAGAAACACTACAGCAAGCATTCCAAACCCATCCAAGTTATGCACAAGTACACGTAAACTTGAAAGAACTTTATGCAACGATGGCGTCACAAGCATATAACAAGGCATTAGATTTAAGCGCTGCTGAGCAAGGTCCTAGCCTTACCATGATTAACCAAGTATCAACTATTCAAAGTAGCAGTGTAGTTCCTGTTGCAGCAGCGGCGACGAAACAGCCTGTGAAAGTAGCAGAAGAAAAAGCTGAAAAGATAACTACTCTAACTTTAAAGACTATTGCGCCGAAAGGGGAAGCTTCAACAACTAACCCTGACGTTGCTACTAGCTCCTCCCATCCTGAGCCAAAGACTCAACCACCAGCGAAGATTGAAGAAAAAGCAGTTGTAGTCGCTGTAAGCAAGCCAACCGCTGCAGTTGTCCCTGCTACAGAAGTAGCCAATATCAAAGAACAAACAAATGCGGCTCCAGAACTACCAAAACTTGAAACACAAGCTCTACCTGAATCCGAGGTATTAGCGCATATCAATAATTGGGTCGAAGCGTGGAGAAACAAAAATCACACAGGCTATGTTAGCTCTTATACAGCACTTTACCGTCCTAACTCTAAACTAAACCACCAGCAGTGGGTTAAACAACGAGCTCAACGGTTAATAAAACCTAAATTTATCCGTGTCGAACTGGATCAAATTAACATCAAGATTCTTGGAGAGAATTTAGCTGAAGCACACTTTACTCAGCACTATCAATCCGATAACTACAAAGATACGGTAACAAAGCGCCTAATGTTGGTTAAAGTCGATAATCAATGGAAAATAAGCCTAGAAAAAAGCCTAGACTTCCTTAAGTAAACAAACATAAAAAAGCCCCTCTCCGATGGGGCTTTTTTAGGTCCATATTTCTTATTTCTAGCCCGTAGGGCGCTTCAAAACAACAGTTCCATTTGTAGCTTCTGAAGCGATCTTCCAACCAGCCGAAGTTAACATAAACTCAAGACGCTTCTTAGTTTCATCTGCATACCCTGGCTTCTCAAAACGTTGATAAAACTCGACTCTGTACCAGTGCGAATTAAGACGAGTAAACTTTGGAAATTTAATCTCTAACTTTATCCACTCAGGTGAAAGTAAACGGTCTTTACGAAAAGCACGCCACTCTTCTAGAGACATTTTCACACCATACAACGTAGAATTTTGAAGGTAACTGTTGATGTAATCATCCCAATTTTGCTGTTCCCACGCAGCATGCCAAGTCGTAAAAACTTCACGTACAGCCTTTTCATTATTTTCTTTAGGGCCAGACTTAACTGGTAACTCAGTAACCGATTCAGCGGTTCGCTGATTCTTAGTTATAGGAGAAGCGATCTTAGTCTGCGCTAATATGTTTAACTGCTCAGAAGTAGCTACCTCTTTCGGCTCAGCTTTAGCTACTTTAACTAGCTCATCAACCTTAACAGATTCTTGTGTTTTAACCTTTGCAGTTGTATTAACTAATATTAGTGACGTTTTATCACGCTTCTGTTTTGCTTTTTCCACCGTAGCAGTCAAAGAGGCCACTAACTCTGGGTTCAGCTTTTTAGGTATCACATCGGGTTCAGGGGGTTTTACAACAAGCTCTGGCTCAACAGTAATCACACTTGGATCTACAGCAGTAGCCCCAACATTTTCCTCTGTTATCACCGGTTGAGTCTGTTTGTAATCCTGTGGGCTCGAAGCAACTACTACTTGTGTATTTTGAGTGAGTTGAACCGCCTTTGTATCATCAACGTTCTGGGATAACTCAGCCGCATTAGCCACAGCCAATTTAGGATCAGTAAAATCCCGATTAGCATTAAACCAATACCATCCCCCAGCAGTTAGACAAACAAACGCTAGTACACCAAAAGTAATTAGAGCTTTGTTACTGCTCGCTGATACAGAGCCTAAATCAACATCCTCTTGATAATAGCCATCTAACTTACTAGCAAGTAGGGTAGAAGACTTCAAAGCAGAAACCATATCTGGAGTACTTAACAATATAACTGTTACAGCAGGGCCTGTTTCATTACAGATAGAAGGAAGACTTAACAAATAAGTGAGAGCCTCAAGACAAACATCATCACTATTAACAATGACGTGTAGACGGCGCTCTTGCTGCAACCAGCGTTCTAGTTCCTGCTGAACAAAAGAAGCACCTGCTTCCACTTGAAGAAATTTGGCTAGATTATCCTGTACAACATCTAAAGCTAGAGAACCTTTAATCTCAAGCGTATCAGGTTGGGTTTCTTTCACTTGACCAGTCAGATATTCCATCCACTGGGCAGATCCTTCAATGCGAATAACCTGATGATCAGATAAATTTATCAGTAGTAGCTCAGCAGAACTTAAACTTGAATCGTTCAACCCCAACCCCCTGATATTTTAAGGTCTACCTTTTGATGGTTTACCTTCATATGCAATACGCCAACGTCCCTGATCAAAGGTCCAGTACTGACGTTTAATGGAGCTGCCGGAAAGGTTATTACTATTGTAATTTTGCTGGAAAGTGGCAACCACTAGATTCGGGTTATCTGGATAACGATAGATGCTTAAATTTTGCAAATTGACATCTATAAACTTTTTGGAGCCATTTACACGTTTTTTATAACTGGAATACTGTAAGTAATTACGTTTTCCATCATTATAGTTTTGAGAATAATTCTCTATATAACGTTTGTGCTCAAGACTTTCCCAATCAGATACCCAACGCTCAACTAAGCTACCAAAACGATTTTTCTGTTCTAGCCAATCCGCCTTCTTAATCCAACGGACATTATGTCCAACTAGAACTGGTGTATTCAGGTAGTTAATCTGGTTATCTAACTCAATAAAATCTGGATTAGTTAGGGAGATACAACCTTCACTAGCTTTGGGTGGACGGCTATAAGTCTCTACTGGAGATCCATGCAACCAGATACCATAGCCTGTACGCCCTAAACGCTTATCCCAAACATTTGGATAATTGATCGGGAGTGCACCAGAACCATATCGAGATGGTAATTTCTCATCTTCTAATCGGCTGGTCGTAAAATAAACGCCTAGTGGTGTTTTAAGATCACCCTCAACCTCTTTACCTGTGCCGCCACGACCATACGAAGCGTAATAGTCTTTAACCAGCACAGGTATACCGTTCTGGTTTTCAAATAGGAAAAGGCGCGATAAGCGGGTATCAACGATAATAATATGCTTTTGGTCTGGGGATAAAGTCAGCATGTCTGCAGGTAACATATCTGCTGATGGCTTCTCCATTTCCATCAACAATCTCGCTTTGGCTTCAGAAATAAGTCCTTCGATTGTTTGTTGATGGTCACCGCGTTTATGGCTAAGGGGAGAACCTTGCGCCTGTGTAGCAAGAATATCTGCATAAACGAGCTGAGCTAGACGAAAATCCGGTCGACGTTCAGTAAGTTCCTGAAGATCCGATAAAGCCGAATCCAACTCATGACTCTTTAGGTTATGCAAGCCACTTAAAAGTAATTCTTCATTCCCTTCGGAAATGCCATAGGGTGAAGTTTCTTCAGCAAACAAGCTGCTCTGTGGAATGCCCAGTGCCCCCAACATCACTACAGTACAAACGAAACTTTTTTTCATCTATCCAGAAAGCCTCAACCTATTTTAGTTAACCAATGATTATAACGATATTCATCCTGAATGGGACTCTATCGTCCTTTAAAAAACGATTTTTCCACTACTAAATTTGAAACTTTTTGAGTTTTTTTGGTTTCGCAGTAAATTTCTCGCGATACCACCCGTAAGTTCAGCGAAAAGACGCACTTCTAGCCATTTCGCATCTGCGAAATACTTGAGAGACTGCAATTTATTTTGAATTTTTCGATCTGAAATTTGCCTAAAACTGTGCTATTCCAAAAGTGTAGAGATCCAAAAGACAAGCTACCGCATACAAAGTTCAGTTAGCTGGTAAAAGTGCGACCCACAAACCACCAATTAACTGCACACAATTGATGTTTTCCTGTAGATACAGACGGAGGATCCCGTGATGTTTGAACAGATGGAAAGCAATGGCACACAACGCCTTCATTTTTGCCACGACCCTGATACGGGTCTCAAGGCTATCATTGCCATTCACTCGACTTTGCGTGGCCCCGCGATCGGCGGCTGCAGGTTTATTCACTACAACGATGACGATTCTGCCATAACTGATGCGCTTAGATTGGCTCGAGGTATGAGTTACAAAGCAGCACTTGCTGGACTTCCGCACGGTGGAGCTAAAGCTGTCATCATTAAGCCAAAATCAGACTTCAACCGCGCAGAACTTATGCAGCGTTTTGGTCAATTTGTTGATGGTTTAGGTGGCGAATACATTACCGCAATGGACAGCGGTACTCAGATTAGTGACATGGATCAGATTCAAAAGAGCACCTCCTTTGTAACCTGCACTCAAACCACTGGCGATCCCTCCCCCTATACCGCACTCGGCGTTTTTGAAGGGATTAAAGCTTCCGTCAGATTCAAGCTAAATCGCACATCATTAAGAGGTGTACATGTCAGTATTCAAGGCTTAGGGCATGTAGGTTATGAGGTCGCTCGCTTACTTCATCAAGCCGGAGCCAAGCTGACAGTTACCGATATTGATCAAGCTCGTGTGACTCAATGCGAAAAAAGCTTTAACGCTGCGAGTGTTGCACCTGATCAGATTTACGCTGTAGATGCTGATGTGTTTTGCCCTTGTGGGCTTGGTGCGATTATAAACGACACGACTCTGCCACAACTTCGTGTGTCCATCATAGCAGGCTCGGCCAACAATCAACTAGCAGAAGAGAAACACGGCGACCTGCTAGTCGCACAGGACATCCTCTACGCCCCTGATTATCTGATCAACGCAGGCGGTTTAATTTTTGTAGCGCTGCAATATTCAAAACAGAACAGCCGGGAAATCCGCCAAAAAGTTATTCAGATAGGTGATTCTCTCACCCAACTTTATCAAAACGCAGCGCAAGCTAAGCAAGGTGTACATCGTCTAGCCAATCATCAGGCTGAACAAATCATCAGTGCATCTAACGACTTCAATTCCGCAGCTTAAGCTAATGAGAACGGTTAGGAGGATGAGTTATGAGTCACGTACCACTGCAATATTTAGATAGTGAGGGGAACCCCACACAGCGCTTGCCACAATGGTGCCAATCACCTGATTGGTTCCTACGCTGCTATCACAACATGGTATTAGCTAGACAGTTTGACGCTAAAGCCATCGCGCTACAACGTACAGGACAATTGGGCACTTACGCATCCCTACTAGGCTCAGAAGGTATCGATGTTCCCACGGCACTCTGCATGAGCGAAGAAGATGTTCTCGTGCCCTACTATCGAAACCATGCCTGCCAGATGATTAGAGGACTCGCCCTTGAAGATATTCTTCTATATTGGGGTGGGGATGAGCGAGGAAATGCTTCACCTCAGATGCAGAAAGACTTCCCCAACTCAGTTCCGATAGCAACTCAATCATTACATGCCTGCGGTGTTGCTACAGCGCTAAAAATTCGCAATCAAAAACAGGCTGTTGTTACCTTAATTGGCGATGGCGGCACCTCTAAAGGGGATTTTATGGAATCCCTAAACATCGCTGGGGTATGGCAACTGCCTGTAGTCTTTATAATCAACAACAACCAGTGGGCTATCTCGGTACCGCGTAAAATTCAATCCGCTGCAGCTCAGTTAGCTGACAAAGCACAAGCCGCTGGAATTCCCGGTATGCAAGTGGATGGTAACGATGTGATTGCGATGCGTAAGGCAGTAACTCAAGCTTTACAGCGTGCTTATGACGGCAAAGGAGCCACCCTAATTGAAGCCATAAGCTACCGCTTAAGTGACCACACTACCGCTGATGATGCGACCCGTTACAGGGATAACGAAGAGCTGAAGCAAGCTTGGGAGAAAGAACCAGTAAAACGCTTGCGTAACTTCATGGTTACTCAAGGCTTTTGGGACGAATCGAAAGAACAAGCTCTTCAACAAGAGATCACGCAACTCGTCCAACAAGCTGCAGACAAGTATTTAGCAATTGATCCTCAAGCTCCCGAGTCCATGTTCGATTACATGTATGCCGAGCTACCCGAGCATCTCATCGAACAGAGGGACTGGGCGACAATCAAGGCGATGCCAAATGCTAGCCATGCTGAGGAGGATGCATCATGAAACATTCAGTATGTCTTCTTGAAGCGGTCAATCTAGCTTTAGCCTCAGAGATGCGCAGGGACGAGGAGATCGTTCTATTGGGAGAAGATATTGGCGTTAATGGCGGTGTTTTCCGTGCTACCGCAAACCTTAGAGATGAGTTTGGTCTGAAGCGTGTAATGGACACGCCATTAGCTGAATCAATGATCGCAGGACTCAGTATAGGTATGGCTAGCCAAGGCTTGAAACCTGTGGCCGAGATCCAGTTTATGGGCTTTATCTTTCCTGCATTAGAACAGATTATTTGTCACGCTGCCCGCATGCGTAATCGAACCCGCGGCCGTCTCACCTGCCCTATGGTGATAAGAGCACCTTTTGGTGGAGGTATTCACGCACCTGAACATCATTCGGAAAGCACAGAAGCTCTTCTGGCTCATATACCCGGCCTTAAGGTCGTTATTCCCTCCTCTCCAGCACGTGCATACGGATTATTACTCTCAGCAATTCGAGATCCCGACCCAGTGCTCTTTTTAGAACCTAAAAGGATCTATCGCAGTCAGCAACAAGAGATTTTAGATAACGGCGAAGCACTGCCTTTAGGCAGCTGTTTTACGCTGCGCGAGGGCTCAGATATTACGTTAATCAGCTGGGGAGCAATGATCACAGAAACCTTAGCCGCCGCAGAGCATTTCCAAAATAAAGGCGTGCACTGTGAAGTGATCGATGTAGCCAGTATCAGTCCGTTAGATATGACTACGATTCTAGCCTCCGTGAAAAAGACAGGTCGCGTTGTGATTGTACATGAGGCTCCAAGAAATGCGGGTATAGGTGCAGAAATAGCTGCAACTATCGCAGAAAGAGCACTCTTAGATTTACAAGCACCTATTGCTCGGGTAACAGGTTATGACACCGTCATGCCCTATTTCCGTCTTGAAAGTCATTACCTACCAAACACTCAAGACATCATCGACAGTATCAATGAGACATTGGAGTTCGCATGAAATATTTCAAACTACCAGATCTCGGCGAAGGGCTCCCTGAAGCAGAAATTGTGGAATGGAATATCAAAGAAGGTGATTCTGTGGAAACGGACCAAGTACTTCTGTCCGTTGAAACAGCAAAGGCAATTATTCAAGTACCTTCTCCTCAAGCAGGCGTAATCGCCCATCTTTTTGGTCAACCCGGTGATGTTATCCACACGGGAGAACCCCTACTGGAATTTGAAGGGGAAGATGAGAGTGACAGCGGTACTGTTGTAGGCGAAATTCCACAAGCAAACCCAGAGTCCACTACTCAAGATACCTTCTTTATCGGTGCAGCCCCCAGCAGTCAAAACGGCGCAACAACCCAAAAAGCAACCCCTGCTGTCAGAGCCTTAGCCAAACGCTTAAATATCGATTTAAACCAAGTAAAAGGAAGCGGTCAGCAAGGTAACATCACACCAAAAGATGTTGAACAGGCCGCTAAACTCGATCAAACACATGGCAAAGCAGAACCTTTGCGCGGTGTGCGCAAACACATGGCGCAAGTCATGAGCAAAGCACACAGTGAAGTAGTACCCGTCACCATTCATGAAGACGCAGATATTGATAGTTGGCCTAAAGGTACAGATATCACGCAACGATTGATCCATGCGATAGCAGAAGCTTGTATGGCAGAGCCCGCTATAAATGCTTGGTTTGATGGCAATACGCTCAGCCGTCGAATACATACCAAAATAGACCTTGGGATCGCAGTAGACACTGAACAAGGGTTATTTGTCCCTGTCTTACGCGACATTGGTAATCGCTCACCCTCACATCTACGTGAAGGCTTAAACCTACTCCGCACCGATGTAAAAAACAGAACAATCCCCGCTTCTGAATTACAAGGCGCCACAATCACACTGAGTAACTTTGGAACCATCGCAGGTCGCTATGCTAATCCAATTGTCGTTCCCCCGCAGGTAGCAATTATTGGTGCTGGGGTTATTCGTAGAGAGGTTGTCGCGGTAGGTGATGAAATAAAAATTCATCGCATCCTTCCAATTTCGCTCACCTTTGACCACCGAGCACTTACTGGAGGTGAAGCGGCTCGTTTTCTCGCAACGTTTATTCAAAACCTAGAACTGCAAAAAATATAAGTCCTTATAAATCATAAGATTATTAAACGATGAACCTTAAGGAAAGTTTTAGAGTCAAATGTTCAGAGTTCAAAAATGTGAACTACACTAACAACAGGTAAGCAAGCAAAACAGCCTGACAAAATTATTCAAAACCCCAAATAAGCTTGGCTGAATAAAGGTGATTTGTATGAGTATCTTTGACCACTATAAAGCCCGCTATGATTCTGTTCAGCAGGAAGAATACAGCTTGGACGAGTACCTCCAGCTGTGTAAAGAGGATCCAATGATATATGCAGATGCAGCTGAACGTATGCTGCAAGCGATCGGCGAACCAGGAATGGTTGATACCGCTGCGGATCCAAGACTAAGTCGTATTTTTTCGAACAAGCTAATCCGCCGTTACCCTGCTTTTAGCGAGTTTTACGGTATGGAAGACGCGATCGAAAATATTGTCTCCTACTTTAAACATGCGGCTCAAGGTCTAGAAGAACGTAAACAGATCCTTTACTTACTTGGTCCTGTAGGCGGCGGTAAATCCTCCTTAGCCGAACGCCTAAAGCATCTAATGGAGCACATTCCATTTTATGCCATTAAAGACTCACCAGTTTTCGAATCCCCTTTAGGTCTGTTTAAACCCGAAGAAGATGGCATCATTTTACAAGAAGAGTACGGTATCCCATCCCGCTATTTAAAAGGGATCATGTCACCTTGGGCTGCTAAGCGTTTACACGAATATGGCGGTGATATTTCCAAATTTAGAGTAGTAAAACTTTACCCTTCGATTTTGGATCAGATTGCCATCGCCAAAACCGAACCTGGTGATGAAAACAACCAAGATATTTCTAGTCTTGTGGGTAAAGTTGATATTCGTAAATTGGAAGACTTCCCACAACACGATCCAGATGCTTATAGTTTCTCTGGCGCGCTATGTCGTGCCAATCAGGGCATGATGGAATTTGTGGAGATGTTTAAAGCACCTATCAAAGTTCTCCATCCTCTATTAACAGCGACCCAAGAGGGTAACTACAACAGTACCGAAGGCATGGGGGCCATTCCTTACGATGGTATTCTCCTAGCCCACTCGAATGAATCAGAGTGGACAACCTTCAAAAACAATAAAACCAATGAGGCCTTTATCGATCGTATCTACATCGTAAAAGTGCCTTATTGCTGCCGTGTCACAGAAGAGATTCATATCTACGAAAAACTTTTAGAAAATAGTTCGTTAAACAACGCACCCTGTGCACCAGATACATTAAACATGTTGGCTCAATTTTCGGTCCTATCGCGTATGAAAGAACCTGAAAATTCCAGCTTGTATTCAAAAATGCGTGTGTATGACGGCGAGAATCTAAAAGACACGGACCCTAAAGCGAAATCCATGCAGGAATATAAGGACTCTGCAGGTGTTGATGAAGCAATGGACGGCCTATCAACCCGTTTCGCTTTCAAAATCTTATCCAAAGTCTTTAACTTTGACCCTTCAGAAGTTGCGGCTAACCCAGTCCATCTGCTTTATGTTCTGGAAAAAGAGATTGAACAGCAACAATTCCCTGCTGAAATTCAAGATCGCTATTTGGGCTACTTAAAAGAGTTTATCGCGCCAAAATATATCGAGTTTTTGGGTAAAGAGATTCAGACCGCTTACTTAGAGTCTTACTCCGAGTACGGGCAAAACATCTTCGATCGCTATGTCACTTACGCTGATTTCTGGATACAGGATCAGGAATACCGCGACCCAGAAACAGGTGACATATTAGATCGTCAGGCGATTAACGAGGAACTCGAAAAAATCGAAAAACCTGCCGGTATCAGTAATCCAAAAGATTTTCGACACGAAATTGTTAATTTTGTATTGCGTGCTCGTGCCAATAACAACGGTAAAAATCCATCTTGGATGGGTTACGAGAAAATGCGTACCGTTATTGAGAAGAAAATGTTTTCCAATACGGAAGACTTGTTACCTGTTATTTCCTTTAATGCGAAAGCCTCTACTGACGAACAAACTAAACACGGTGAGTTTGTTAAACGGATGATCAAACGAGGCTATACCGAGAAGCAGGTGCGATTACTGTCTGAGTGGTATATCCGCGTTAGAAAATCACAGTAGTTCATCGGCAATAAAAAGTTGGTGAAGGCATTCATTCGGGCAAAGGCCTGCCCGAATGAGATGAAGAGCCTAAGTGCAGGCCATCTCCGGGGATAGAAGTATTATGAGTTACATCATAGATCGCCGCCTGAACTCCAAGAACAAGAGCACGGTTAACCGTCAGCGCTTTCTTCGTCGTTATAAAAAGCACATCAAAGATGCCGTAGAAGATGCGGTTAATAACCGCTCGATCAAGGAAATTGAACAAGGTGGCAGCGTTACCATCCCTCGCAGGGATATCTCCGAGCCTATTTTCCATCATGGTGAAGGCGGTATTCGCAACAAAGTTTTCCCTGGCAACAAAGAGTTTATTGTAGGGGATCAATTCCAACGCCCACAAGGAGGTGGAGGTGGCGGCGGCAGCGGTGAAGGCCAAGCTAGCAATCAAGGTGAAGGGGAAGATGATTTTACCTTCCAGATCGATCAGGAAGAGTTTCTAGACTTTATGTTTGATGGTTTAGAGCTCCCCTATCTGGTCAAAAAACAGCTCAAAAGTGCAACCCAATTTGAGACTCGCCGAGCTGGTTTCACTAATGCAGGCAGTCCCGACAAAATCCATATTGTACGCTCGTTAAAAGCAGCCCATGCGCGACGAATTGCCTTAACTGGCAAAGACAGGCGCAAAATCCGCGAACTCAAAGCTGAAATATCAACCTTAGAACAGCGTTTACCTGATAACGATGCAGAAAAACAGATTTCGGCATTAAACGCCGAAATTGACGAGATTAAACAGCGCTTAAAGCGTGTACCTTTCCTCGATGATTTTGATATTAAATACAATAATTTAATCAAAGTTCCCGTGCCTTCAAGCAAGGCCGTGATGTTCTGCGTTATGGACGTATCTGGCTCTATGACGCAAAGCATTAAAGATATGGCGAAACGATTTTTTATCTTGCTATATCTATTTCTGAAACGGAATTACAAACAGATCGAAGTTGTCTTTGTTCGCCACCATACCCACGCCAAAGAGGTTGATGAACAAGAGTTCTTCTACTCCCGCGAAACCGGCGGCACGATCGTATCCAGCGCTTTAGACCTGACTTCATATATTCTAGAAGAACGTTATTCCCCAGCAGACTGGAATATCTATGTAGCTCAGGCATCCGATGGCGATAACTGGGATGGAGATTCCAGCAAATGCTATCAGCTCCTTGATGAAAAGATCCTCAAGCAAGTTCAGTATTTCGCCTATGTAGAGATCACTACAGGCCCCCACCAAAATTTGTGGCACGAATATGAACGCCTACAAGCAAAGTGGGAAGAATGCTTTGCCATGCAACAGATAAAAACCCCAGCAGATATTTTCCCAGTATTTCGTAGTCTATTTGAGAAAAAGGTTGAGGGGGCAGCATGAAAAAACGCAGTCCAATATCCACCGGAGCTGAGTGGAGTTTTGAGCTTATTGCCGAATATGATCGAGAAATCGCTCGCATTGCCAAAGACTTCGGCTTAGACACATACCCCAATCAGATCGAGGTCATTACCTCCGAACAGATGATGGATGCCTATGCTTCCATCGGCATGCCTTTAAATTATAACCATTGGTCTTTTGGTAAACAGTTTGTTGATACCCAACAAAACTATAAACGCGGCAGAATGGGTCTCGCTTATGAGATTGTAATCAATTCCGACCCCTGTATCGCTTACCTAATGGAAGAGAACACCATGACAATGCAGGCCCTTGTTATTGCGCATGCGTGTTACGGGCACAACTCTTTCTTTAAAGGTAATTACCTGTTTAAAACTTGGACCGATGCTTCTGCTATTATTGATTACCTTCTCTTTGCTAAAAGCTATATCAGCCGATGTGAAGAGCGTTACGGTGTGAATACAGTTGAGGAACTTCTGGATTCCTGCCATGCACTCATGAGCTATGGCGTAAATCGATATGTTCGCCCACAACCGCTGACTGCAAATGAAGAAAAAGAGCGACAGCAAGCAAGGGAAGAATATATCCAACGTCACTTAAACGACTTGTGGAACACTATTCCTAAAAAAGAAGAAGGCGCGGCACCAGTTATTCAGCACTTTCCTAAAGAACCTGAAGAAAACATTCTCTATTTCATTGAGAAAAACGCCCCTCTTCTTGAGCCATGGCAGCGGGAAATTGTGCGTATTGTTCGCAAGGTCGCGCAATATTTCTATCCACAGAAACAAACCCAAGTCATGAACGAAGGTTGGGCTTGCTTCTGGCACTACACGCTTCTACACCAAATGCACGAAGAAGGCTTGGTCACTGATGGATTTATGATGGAGTTTCTCCACTCCCATACCAGCGTTGTCTATCAACCACCTTTCGATAGCCCTTATTTCAATGGGATCAACCCTTACACATTGGGCTACAACATGATGCAAGACATCAAACGTATCTGTGAAGATCCAACCGATGAAGATCGTGAATGGTTCCCTGATATTGCAGGTTCCGATTGGAAGAAAACATTAGATTACGCCATGCGTAACTATAAGGATGAGAGCTTTATTCTTCAGTACCTCTCGCCAAAGCTTATCCGAGAGCTAAAACTCTTCACCATTATGGATAACTCTGAAAAAGCCAATTTGGAGGTCACATCAATCCATGATGAGGCGGGCTATCGTCAAGTGCGCGAAGATCTTTCTTCTCAATATAACTTAGGAAACAGAGAACCTAATATTCAGGTCTACAACGTAGATGTCCGAGGGGATCGAAGCCTAACCTTGAGACACTTTATGCATAACCAACAACCGCTCGGCCAATCCACCGAAGAAGTGCTACGTCATATTCATCGCTTGTGGGGGTTTGATGTCCATCTTGAATCAGTACTTCCAGATAATACTGTGACCAAAAGTTACCACTGCCCAGAGATCCTTGTGGAAGGTAAAACAGAATCACTACTGTAGACCTGACTACTACTTTGTTTACTAAAGGGTATTCGGTATTTAATCCATTGGTAACACTGGATATACTGCATTTAAGTATTTAGCACAGTGAGGAAAACTGATGGATTGCCTGTTTTGTAAAATCATAAATAAAGAGATTCCGGCCGAAATCATTTACGAAGATGAGCACGTAATTGCCTTCAATGATATTAGCCCTCAGGCACCAACACACGCACTAATCATTCCGCGCAAACATATCGCAACGCTTAATGATATTAGTGCTGAAGATACAGAAATAGTCGGTCATATGGTTAAAACTGCTGGCACTATTGCGAAGCAGTTGGGAATCGATGAATCAGGGTACCGAACTGTATTTAATTGCAACTCCGATGGTGGTCAAACCGTTTATCATATCCACCTTCACCTTTTAGGTGGCAAACCAATGGGCTGGCCACCATACCAAGAGAAAATGAAAGAAGCGCTTAGCTAACTTTGAATAATTCTCCTTACAGCTAAAAGAGCAAGTCATTTTTTTCTTTTAGCTGTACAAGCTACTTTTTAATCTTAAAATTCATACTCTAGAAAAATATGGTTAAGGCTTTTCCTAGAGTATAGAAACCGAGATGCACCCAAAGTTATGCAAAAGGAACAACGGCTAATTACTGAAAGCCACATTAAATCTAGTGAGAGTATTCCTTCATATACTGAGCCATATAGGCATACTTCCTATAAGAGAGCTTTGAGTGAACTAAGGGAAGCATTACAGAGCGAAAATTCAGTAATTCTTAAAGGAGTTGAAGGCACTGGTAAAAGTACACTTATTAATGAGCTTATTAGTGAATTCCAAAAGATAGGGGTTCCTGTCGCTATAGTTAATAAGCCGTTAACAGAACCATCTCAGCTTTATTCACAATTAACAGGCTCACTTAAAGCCACAACACAGAAAGAAGATCTACTCCACACGCTCCAATCAATCAAAAAAACAAACCAATTTTGCCTATGCATAGTTGATCAACAAGCAATCAATTCTGACGATTCCGTAATCAACTCCTTACAGCAGTTATGCGAAATCGATGAAACTACTAAAGGTGCAATAAAACTAGTAGTAGTTCGCCAAGACTATATTGTCATTAACTCTGAAGGGCTTAAACAGGCTGATTTTATTAACTGGATTAATACCGAAATAGTCCTAGATCTTTTTCAGCTAGATGATATTGAAGGATATATTCATTACTTATCTTCCAAAGAGGGACTACCAGCCACGCCTTATGAAATTGGTACCGATTTATTGATGATTGAGCAATCTGAGGGAAGAATAAACCGTCTAAATGAACTTTTATTACCCCTGATTCATAACAAAATAATAACGCGAAAATATCTCAATAGCTCGAAAGAAAATCCCTCTCACTTAACAGCTGCGAAAATCGGCATTTATTCTCTTAGCATTACAATTCTTCTGATCTTAGGTTTTGGCATTAATCATTTCTTAAATTCAGGCTCTGGAAGTGTCGAACCACACATAAACGACAACACCCCAATTTTTGCTGAACCCAAACCACTTCAAAAGAGCCAAGTTGTCACCGTAAAACCACCGAGAATTACGGTCACAGAGAAAGAAGTGACCACCAATGGCTTTAATGATAGCGAGTATAAAACTGATACTTTAACAAGTCTTGCTCATGAAGCAGAGCAACAGATGCCTACGCAAGAGATATCAATTACAGGGCAGCCAATAAATAAAATGCCTTTGAGCGATATTGAACAGAAAAATAAATATTCACTAGAGGAAAGAACCACTTCTCTGACAGATCAAATGGACAAACAGTCAGATATTTTAACAGTTACTGTTATCGACAAAACTCGACAGATTAGTGAAAACACGACAATATCCAATACCCCGCTCAGAGAATTGTCCGTTCCTGCTCAGGAAAAAGCTTCCCCTTATGAAAAAACATCATCCGAGGTGGCTCAGTTAGTCCATAAACCTGCATCTATAAACAATAATGAAGCTGCTCAACTGATAGAAGCCACAGTTAATAAAGAAAAACATTTCTTGAGGGAAACGCCAGTACAAGAAGATGACGTTACTTCACCTATCACTCTAGCCACTGCACAAATTGACCATTGGGTAGCTGCTTGGCAAGCAAAAGACCAAAAAAACTATTTTAGAAGTTACAAACCTAATTTTACTGGTATATACGAAACTCATCAGCGCTGGTTACAAAAACGCCGCGATGCAATTAACCGCCCTCAGTGGATCAAATTGATCAGAGAAGAACTACATAACATCGTCATCTCAGAGAACCAAATTAAAGTAGATTTTTGGCTTCAGTACGAGGCTGCTAGCGGTTATAAAGACAAAACGCTGAAACAGATAACATTAATTAAAGTAAATGGAGAGTGGTTGATAGCAAAGGAACACAACATTAAAGTCGAAACAAATTAAAATAAAATGCTCAGTGCACGTTTTGTGGAAAATCATGAGCGTGTTCAGAAATCCATTCGATTGCAGCTTCTTCTGAGTTTAATTCTCGCCCTTCTTCTTCTAAGATTTTCTGGCGATATTCTTCGATATAACACACCTGCTCAACCATTCGAACTGCATAAGCAGTTGCTAGATCAGAAAAGCCGATCCCAACCAAAAACCCATTGCCCTTTTTTTTACACCAAACAACATGCCCTATGGTTTTAAATGGAGGTTTCTCTAATGATATTTCTACCTCTACAGCATCGCCTGGAGTCATCAGGTTTTCGGTTTCACAGGATAAACCGCCTGCACTTACATCTTGTGTAGTAACTTCAGTAACATTTTCGTTATTAGTTTGTTCTTGGCTACAAAGCTTGATTGGTATCGCTGCGGGATGACGAATAAATCGACGAGGCATAACGCTTCTCCTCTACCACTACTATTTAGTGTAGACCCAGAAACAAGTAAGGGGCACTAAGCCCCTTAAAAATAAACAAAAATTTGTTTAATCAACCTTTCGCTAGCAGCTCTCGTAGATCAATAATCGCAGCATTAGCGCGGGAAATATAGTTTGCCATCACCAAAGAGTGATTAGCGAACAACCCAAAACCGCCACCATTAAGGATCATTGGGCTCCACACAGTTTCCTGAGTAGCTTCCAACTCACGAATAATCTGACGGAGACTCACTCGAGCATTCTTTTTATCTAATACAGGTCCAAAATCCTGCTCAACTGCTTTCAATACATGTAATAGTGCCCAAGCAGAGCCACGCGCTTCATAAAACACATCATCGATTTCTAACCAAGGTGTTTTCACCTCTTTATCAGAAGCAGTCTGTGTAGATTGTTCAGCAGCCGGATCACCCGCTAAATCTGTGTTCACACGTTTTTGCCCAACACTTGCACTTAAACGCTGTGACAAACTGCCTAAGCGCGTTTGAACATCCCCAAGCCAATTATTGAGATTATCTGCACGTGCATAGAACTGAGCTTCAGATTCAGTAACTTTAGTCAGTTCCATCTGGTATTTGTGTAGTGCATCAAGGCCTTCTTTATACTGAGACTCAGAAGAAGGAAGTAACCAACTATTCGCATCGAAGTGGAATTGAGGCTCAGCGACTGTCAGCTCTGGATGTTCAACTGATTGAGACTGCGAACGACTAAAGTCTTTACGTAAGGCGCGAGCAAGATCACGAGACTGCACCAATACGCCATATTCCCAATTGCTGATGTTGTCTAACCAGATACCCGGAGGCGCCACATCATTAGTGATATAACCGCCTGGTTTATGCAACAACGTATCCATCAATCGATGCAGGGTATAAACCGTTGGATAACCCGTCGTTACTTTTACACCTTGCTCCTCCGCATTCGCTTTAGCTTCCGCAACTGGATCAAATGCAGCAGGAGGGCAGCTCCAATAAATACCTAGGGGAACAGAGATAGCAATAATTAGCGTGACAGCACTAAAAATAGCTCGGCTAATTTTACCTCCTGGCATGTTGTCCCAAAAATCTAAAAACCAATCAATCAATAATCCCATGAGGTTCCTCAGCTCTAACAATCCGTTGGACGATGTAACTGTCCACTTATTATTTACTGCCACAGCTTAACTGATCCTAAAGGTATTCGGAATGTTGCGATGGTCGAAGCAAAAAATTCTTTTATAAAACCTCTATAACAACGGTATGATGCCAAGAAATTACTTAGACCAAATTTTAAAAATTACTCAAATAAAAGATACTTTCATATTTCAAGTCAGCATCTTGTGTTGCAGCCTGGATACTTAAGCAAATATCAGAATAAGATGGTGTATCTTTACTATAGTGACAGGGAGTTACAGATTTATGCCTCAGGCAGCGCTACAAGGAGGGTATAAGACATGGTAAGACACGAAGGGATCAAACCGCTAAGGCTTTTGTTCACACTTCTTTCGGTGATTCTTTTATCTGCGTTGACCGTTTTCAGCATTGCCCTTTGGGATGATGTTAAAACCAGTCAGTACGATAAGCTATACAAACAAAATCAGACTCTAATTAGTCAGAGCCGATCTTTCTTTGATCACCAAACACGTCTTATTGTAAAAACAGTAAAAGCACGTTTTATCAACAAAAATCTACAAGAACGCTCTGTTACAAATGTATTCGAGTATCTTCTGTCAGCAACCGGCGAAGCTGCTGCATTTTCCTTAATCGATAAAAAAGGGAACGTCTTACTGAGTAAAGGCGATATCAATCTACCACAATTATCCAGCCCCAATATTGTGTTAGACAATGTAAAAGTAAGCCGAACCGCTCAGATAGGTTACCTACATAGAACAGGCCTTTTAGGGGAATCTTTACTGCCTTTCTATGTCCCTATTTTAAATGATGACAAAAAGATTATTGCCATCGTAATCGCTTTTTACCGCGTTCAGGGAAAATCATCCCTGATGCAGAAATTTATTAGCCCAGATAACAATACAATCTGGCTGCTAGGTGAAGGCGGGCAAGTGCGTATGTCTTATCCCATCCCAAAAGGTTTTGTATCAGACTTATTTGGTTGGCGTTTAGCTCAAGAAACGGCTACCGAAATTCAATATAGCCTACAATCAGGCCAAGTAAAACAAGGCCTAGAGCTCGAAGTTAAAGGGGAGAAAGTCCTAGCAAACGTAGGTTATTTACCAGAATATAAACTCATCACTCTCAACTCTTATCCTATCACTAAGCTATTTAACTCCTGGTTAGAACGAATGCGCCCTATCGGCACCGTATTTATCCTATTCCTTCTCGCTGCATTACTTGCCTACAGAGTTTCACTACAAATTAGTAAACGCATGTCCGACGCGAAACAAAAGGCGGAACGTAAAGTTCAAAAATTGTCTAAAGCAATTGAACAAAGCCCTAACAGCGTCGTAATCACAGATAACCTATGGTCGATAGAGTATGCCAATAGCCACTTTGACTTAGCTACAGCGAAGCCTAATGCCCATAATAAAGCTCGTGGACATAATATTATCGATTTTCCACCTTACAATGTCTTAACTAATGACCTTAAAAAGATTAGCGATGAAATCGCAGTTAAAGGTAACTGGTTTGGAGAACGTAAAACCGATTTTGACGGAAAATGGTATTCCTTCTCTATCAGTCATATCACTAATCCTGATGACGAACTCACCCACTATGTAGTCGTTGTGCAAGATATCAGTAGCCGCAAGAAGGCAGAGGCCAAGCTGTATAAACAAGCAAACTTTGATCCATTAACAGGCTTACCTAATCGCCGCAGAACTAATGAAAACCTAACAAGAGAACTCCAAAACGCTTGGAAAAATAAACAGCAAGTTGCTGTACTTTATTTAGATATCGACAACTTCAAAACCGTTAATGATACCTTTGGTCACATGGTCGGTGATCAATTACTACAACTTGTCGCAGGCAGACTAGTTAAATGCTGTAAGGGCAAAGCACATATTTGCCATATTAGTGGTGATGAATTTTTAGTACACGCAACCTATATCAGAAATCAAGAAGTAGAAACGCTAGCTGAGAAGATTCTTCGTGATGTAGAGAAACCTGTATTAATAGAAGGTAAACAGATCTATATTTCTGTCAGCATTGGCATCTCCCGCTACCCTGAAGACAGCAACGAGGTAGCAGGACTTATAAAGTTTGCGGATATTGCTCTATTTGAATCGAAGAAAGATGGTAGAAATCGCTACAATTTTTTTGACCACGAACTCGACTATCGCTTAAAACGCAGACACACCATCGAAACAGAATTACGCCAAGCGCTCGAGCGCGGCGAGATCTATATGGCTTACCAAAGCAAGAACAATATAGATACCGGCCGTATTATGGGTTTTGAGGCCTTAATGCGCTGGAACAGCTCTGTATTAGGCCCAGTTGGACCATTTGAGTTTATCGAAATTGCCGAAGATATCGGTGTCATTAACGAGTTGGGTGAGTTCGCTTTACGCCAAGCTTGCCTAGATTTGATCGAACTACAGAACTTCAGTGATACCCCTCTAATTATGGCTGTTAACCTGTCCATCAGACAGCTGAACGATGACAGCGTCATTGGTATGGTGACTGGCGTAATTGAAGAAACTGGTATTGAACCTAACAGGCTCGAACTGGAGATCACCGAAAGCCTATTAGCTGAGAATATCGAGAAGCTTCTTCCACGATTAGAGAAACTGCTCAAACTTGGAACATCACTCACCATTGATGATTTTGGTACTGGCTATAGTTCATTGAGCTATCTAACCACCTTCCCTGTATCGACCTTAAAAGTAGACCGTGCCTTTGTGAAGGATATGGTTCACAACCAAGGTGATGCCACTTTAACCCGTACGATTATCACTATGGCACATGCGCTCAATATGAAAGTGGTTGCTGAGGGAATTGAGGATGAAGATCAGTTAGCTCTGTTAAGAGACTTTGGCTGCGATATTGGTCAAGGCTATCTATTTAGCCGACCTCTGGTACATAAAGAAATGGAAACCCTAGTTGAAACAGAGAACCTGCCCAATACTCACGCTTTCAATTGCACCCTTACTTAGGCACCGCAAGACTTGAAACAATTTTAAAGCTCAGAGCAACCAAAAGAACAATTCACCCCAACTGTGCTTGCTCTTCTGGAAATTGAACACGAATATAATCCAACTTTCCTGACTCTACTAAAGAGATAAACACCTCTACTAGGCGTTTATCAAGGTGGCTACCAGCAATACGTTTAAGCTCACTGATGGCTTCATTTTGGGTCCAAGCGTCCTTATAGCTTCGCTTAGATAACAATGCATCGAAAACATCTACAACAGCAACAATCCTTGCAGCGAGCGGAATTTCATCTCCTTTCAAACCTTTTGGATAGCCACTGCCATCTACTTTCTCATGGTGAGCAATGGCTATATCTCTCGCCATATTAAAAAAGGCGTTCTTACCCAAGATCTTAGCCCCTATAGAAGAATGCAGACGCATAACCTCCCACTCTTGATTATCCAATGGACCAGGTTTATTAAGAATGGCATCAGGCGTGGTGATCTTGCCAACATCATGCATCATGCTAGAAAAGCCAAGACGATTCACCACTTCTTCCGATAAACCTATCGCTTTACCTAACTCTTCAGAATACTCCTTAACTCGGTTAATGTGGTTACCCGTATCATTATCTTTGTAATCACAGACCATAGCTAATTTCTGAATAGTCTCTACATTAGCTTCATATAACTCTTGCGTACGAGCTCTTACACGCTCTTCCAAGTAACTATTAGCTTCATCCAACTCACGATTAAGTCGTTGCTGTTCCTTATAAAGATGGCGAGTTCTGAGGTGAGAGCCAACACGAGCACGAAGTTCTTCATGACTGAAGGGCTTTGTAATGTAGTCACTAGCACCTGCCGTCAGTAAGTCACATAGCAGCTCTTCTTGGTCGAATTGAGTCACGACAATAACAGGCACTTGATCATACTGGGTGCAGGAGCGAATCAGATGATTCAACTCAATACCATCCATTTCTGGCATCTCAACATCGGTCATCACAAGATCCACGTCTTCATGCTGCTGAAGTGTCTCCCATGCTTCCTTACCATTTTGACAAAGCACTGGAGCACAACCTAACTGCTCTAGCATTTGACCATACAAAGCCAATAAAGCAACGCTATCCTCAGCCACTAGCACTTTGAATCGTTGCCCTGCGATATGCTGGCTAAACTGCATTGTCTCTCTACGCTCAATAACATTCTTCACTCTCTCAAGCAGAAAATGTTGAGTACAGTTTTTCATAATGAAATCGGTAACACCTGCCTGAAAGCAGTTACGTTTTAATTCCATTGACCGAAGAGAAGAGACAACAATAATTGGGACAAGTAAAAACTCAGGACGAGCTTTAATCTTAGATGCAAAGGCGACACATTCAGTATCCGGTAGCTCTGCACCCAAAAGAATGAGATCAGGCATGTCAAAACTGAGGGCTTTGTAACAGCTTTCACCAGTTTGGTGCAATTTTACGCGATAACCAGCATCTTCGAGTACAGCTTTGTAAAACGTTCGAATTGTTGAGCTACCATCAACCACAAAAATGGTTTGTTGCATCCTTATATCTCCAAGAGGTTCCGTCCTGCCAGACTAAGTATTTTAAATACTAAAAATTGATTCCTTAATTTATACCACCATGTTTTTTATGACCACACTAAACCTTAGGTTATTTTTAGCGTTTTTGTGACTTCATAAAATGAATTCTTTAACTATCGACCTAAGTAATAATCTTACTTTGATCGGAAACCTGATATGAATCACTAGTAAATATGCTGCAGCGCGTCATAATCAGGTCATATACAATGATTACCTTCAGTTCTATCAATGAACGGGTAATACAATTTAATTTCGAGGTTTTGATGGTTATTCAAGAAAAACCACCGCTGCACGACCAGCTAGAATTTTTTATTGAACAAGCTGAAAAGGCTCGTCCTATCCGTACTGCTGTTGCCCATCCAGTTGATGGCAACAGTCTGATTGGCGCAGTGGAAGCAGCCGAACACGGCCTGATCATCCCAACTTTAGTGGGGCCAGAAGCAAAAATTAAAGCAGTTGCTGAAGAACAAAATTTAGATATCAGCAATTTTGAACTCATCAATACAGAACATAGCCACGCCGCTGCTGAACTAGCTTGTGAATTGATTAAACGCGGCGAAGCTGAAGTACTGATGAAAGGTCATTTAGGCACATCGGAATTGCTACGTGCCGTGGTCCACAAAACTAAAGGGATCAGAACTGAGCGTCGCTTAAGTCACGTCTTCGTGTTTGATGTACCAAACTATCATAAGCCACTGATCATCACCGATGCTGCGATCAACATCACACCGGATCTATACTGCAAAAAAGATATCACGCAAAACGCGATCGACTTCTGCCGAGCACTAGGTGTTCAAACGCCGAAAGTAGCAATTCTATCTGCAGTAGAAAAAGTTAAGCCTAATATTCAGAGCACCATTGATGCAGCTGCACTTTGTAAGATGGCAGATCGCTCACAGATTACAGGTGGTTTAATTGATGGCCCGCTAGCATTTGATAATGCCATCTCGCAACAAGCCGCTATCGACAAGCACATTGTTTCCGAAGTATCCGGTGATGCCGATATTCTTCTAGCGCCTGACCTAGAAGCAGCCAATATGATCGCTAAGCAGCTGATCTATTTAGCTAACGCTAAATCGGCAGGCATCGCATTGGGTGCCAAAGTGCCGATCATTCTAACAAGCCGTGCTGATAAAACGCTTGCTCGCCTAGCATCCTGTGCGTTGGCATCTCATATGGTTCATCACAAAGAAAAGTAGGTCGTATGGAAACGATTTTAACGGTTAATGGCGGCTCCTCTAGCTTAAAATGTGCATTGTTTAAGTACACAGGCGCTAAGCTAGAGCTGCTATATAACTTTAAGCTGGGCAATATCCTTAATGATACCGCTCGATTTAAAGTAAAAGATGCATCCGGTGAAGTTCTACTTAAGAGCACGCCAAGCTTTAGCGAAGTGCCTAAAGAGCAACGCCACCAAGCCTGCTTAAAAACCATACTCGATTGGCTAAATGCTGAAGTCAGTGACAACACTTTATGCGCCTTTGGCCATCGCGTTGTTCATGGGGGTAGTCACTTTAGTGCGCCTATCCTGATTAATGATCAAGTATTGGATAAGCTGGCAAGCTTTATTCCACTAGCACCACTGCATCAACCTTATAACTTAAGACTGATCGAGGCCTGCCGAAACATAGCTCCAGACCTACCTCAGGTAGCCTGTTTTGACACAATGTTTCATGCCGAACAATCCGCGCTGGAACAGCACTATGCCCTACCTCGTAAATATACTGAGGAAGGTGTTCATCGCTACGGTTTCCACGGGCTTTCATATGAATATATTCAGCGCCAACTTGTTGAGCAGAAAAGCGGCCATCTAAAAACCGTAGTCTGCCATTTAGGTGCTGGCGCAAGCATGTGTGCTATCGGCGAGGGTAAATCAGTTGCCTCATCTATGGGCTTTACTGCGGTAGATGGCCTGCCAATGGGTAGCCGCTGTGGCAATATCGACCCGGGTGTTTTGCTTTACCTACAGCGTCATCACAACCTTTCGGCTGATGATCTGGAAGCATTGATCTACAAGAAAAGTGGCTGGCTAGGCGTATCGGGTATCAGCTCTGATATGTTGGAACTTGAGAAAAGCAATCAACCCGAAGCGGTAGAAGCGATCGATATGTTCTGCTACCGTGCAGCACTGGAGATTGGCCGCTTATCTGCAGCACTCGAAGGTCTAGAGCAGATTGTCTTCACGGGTGGGGTCGGCGAAAACAGTGCCAATGTCAGGGAACGCATCCTTAAACGCTGTGAATGGCTGGGCGTTAAATTTAACCCTCATGCCAATACAACCAACGACAGTATTATCAATGGTGCCGATTCTCAAGTGACTATACGCGTAATCCCGACCAATGAGGAAGCGATGATCGCCATGCACACTAAGGATTTAATGGCTTAATCGCCCTTACGCTCCAGCATTAAAAAAGGGTACCTCGAGGTACCCTTTTTTATATCTATAAATCTGCCAAGATTACTTCTTCGGTTTTTTCGGCGCTTTCTTCTTACCACTAGCCGGTTTTTTCTTCTTTTTCGTGCCTGCTGCTTTACCAGACGCTTTCACTTTTTTCGGGCCTTTGTAGCTACCTATCAAGCTTTCGATCAATTTACGTCTAAAGCGAGTCTTCAGATAACGCTCAATTGAAGACATCAGGTTCCACTCGTGCGGATCGATCAACGAGATCGCCTGACCTTCTTGACCAGCACGACCTGTACGGCCAACCCGGTGAAGGTAGAGATCGCCCTTACGCGGCATCTCCATGTTGATGACTAACTCAACCCCTTCCACATCCAAACCACGAGACGCTAGGTCAGTGGTTACCAAAACTGTTGTTGTGCCCTTACGAAAGCCTTCAATGGTTGCGAAACGGCCTTTCTGCTGGACATCACCATGCAATAGAGCTGCTTTGAATTTGTGGTAGCGCAAAAAGCCATCTAAACGACGCGCTTCAGTTTTACTGTTACAGAACACAATCGCCTTATCGTACGACTCATTTTCCAGTAACCAACAAAGCTGTTTATCTTTATGTGATTGATCATCAGAGAGGACAATGCTCTGCTTAATCCCCTCTTCCACCTCGCGCTTTTGACCAACACGAATCCACTCAGGATCAACTAAAAGCTTTTGAGCGAGAGAACGAACCTGCGTTGGCAAAGTCGCAGAGATCAACAACGTCTGACGTGCTTCTGGGCATAAGGTTAGGATCTGGTCCAAACGCTCTTTAAAACCAGTTTCTAGCATACGATCCGCTTCATCCAAAATCAGCAGATCTAAGCTATCAAGCTCAATAGAACGGTTTTCCAAATGCGGTACTAAACGGCCCGGTGTCGCAATCACTAAATCGGCACGAGCTAAGCGCTTTTCCTGCTGTTTAAAATCCTCACCGCCCACCAGCGAAACAGCATCCAGCTCTAGACCAGCAACCAATTTATTAAACTGCTGCAAAACCTGCTCAGCGAGTTCACGCACCGGTACAAGTACTATGGCTTTCGGCTGACGCGTTGGCGATTTACCTGCAGACAGTTCCTGCACTAATGGAATCAGATAAGCACCGGTTTTACCGCTACCCGTTGGTGAACTTACCAACAGATCCATCCCCTCCAACAACAAAGGCACCGCCTTTTGCTGAACCTCTGTCGGCTCATTGAAGCCAAGCGTTTTAAGGTTCTCTTCTAACTGTGGATGTAGTGCGATATCAGAAAACATAGTGATTCCATAAACAAAGAAAGCGATGAACATTCATCGCTTTCAAAGATAACGTATAAAGATCAGGTTCGCTGCTTTCACAGTGAACTAGCAGATGTGGCTATGATACAGGATTTCAGAATGAGGTAGGATTAAATTTACTTTGGCTCCGAATAATCCCTTTTACATATTTTTAAGATAACGCTTTGAATTTTCTAAATCTGCAATCGGAGCAAGCATCGCAAAATCAAACATATTGGTATCTTCAGATCGCTTTACCAAATTAGGCCAATCCTGATTAGCGAGAGCAGCTTTACCTATAGAAACAAAATCAGCATTTCCATTTCCTATTACGTTAATCGCTAACTGTGGTTCAACTACTCCGCCATTGGCAATAATCGGCAGTCCGCTTATTCGCTTGGCCAAAGAGGCTAGAGAAGCACTTCCCTCAAACGCAGGTACACTAAGTACCGGCTCGGTTGTATGAATATAATCGACCCCGCATTCTCGCATGAGTTTAAAGGTCGTTTCTGCTGCTGATTCACCCTCAGGCCACTCATAGTCTAGATCGTTGACTTTTTTCTGAGAAAAGCGAACTCCAACAATAAAATCTTGACCTACTGACTGCCTTACAGCCTCTATAATTTCTTTAAAAATACGCAGCCGGTTAACAAGATCACCACCGTACTCATCTGTTCGTAGGTTGGTGTATTGCGTCAAAAACTGATCCAACAGATAACCATTAGCACCATGTATTTCTACACCATTAAATCCCGCCTGTTTGGCTAATAAGGATGAAAATACAAAACCTTCTACAACCTCTTTGATGTCTGAAGTTGTAAGAGACCTAGGTAATCGATAAGGGCCATCTCCATAATAAAATGGCATCTGCTCACCTAAAGGCTGTACCTCAGAAGGAGCCATTGCCGTATTTGCAAAAGGGTTGTACTGGGACAATGCTCCTGCGTGCATCAATTGAGCTATGATAATAGCCCCCTTCTGCTGCACACTTTCAACGATCGGCCGCCAACTGTTCGCCTGCTTTACCGAACTGATTCCTGGCTGCTTTCGATAGCCTTGGCTAAATAATTTATCCGTATATAACCCTTCAGTAATGATCAGCCCAAACCCACCATCAGCATATCCCTCGTAATACTCCTTCATGAGCGGTCCAACCGTACCATCTTCATTTGCGCTCACTCTTGTCATAGGTGCCACCGCTAGTTTATTAGAGGCTTCCAGCTTACCCAGCTTAGATGGTTTAAAGAGTATTTCTTTTGTCGTCGTCATTTTTCGATCCAAATGTTAATTACATTGCCTTTAAATTTTGACTTTCAAAAAAAACATTGTGAACATCAAAAAAACTGAAACATTATTAACTTTTTATTGAATATGAGTAACATTAATCAGCTTGAAAGCTTAAAAGTACTTAAAGCCGTGGTTGAGAACGGTAGTTTTACCGCAGCCTCAAAGAAGCTAAACCTTTCGACTGCGAGGGTTTCCAAAGCAATTGAACGACTAGAAAGTGAGTTAGGAACAGTTTTATTCCATCGTAGTACCCGGCATATGCAAATTACCGACGATGGTGAGCGTTGCTACGCACGAGCAATAAACCTGATTAATCAATGGCAAGATTTAAAAGAAGAACTGATTGAGTCTCAACATTCACCTAAAGGCAATTTAAGGATAGGCGTTCGATGACTTGGGGACTATCTGAACTAGCTCCCATCATTGATGAGTTCATATTGAAATATCCAGATATCCGCCTTGATGTGCAGTTAAACGATCAACACGTTAACGTACTAGAAGAAGACCTTGATCTAGTTCTTCGATTAACCCATCAACTTATCGATAGCTCTTTAATTTGTCGAAAGCTTACCGAGTACCGACTAATCCCTTGCGCCTCTCCAGCTTACATAAAAGAACATGGAGAACCGCAACATCCTTTAGAGCTTAAAGAACACGCCTGCCTAATGTATAACCTTGCAGGGAATGCTCGTAAATGGCGATTTTTTAAAGGGCAGAAGCCAATTGATGTCTACCTAGAACCATTGTTACTTTCTAATAATAGTAAGCTGTTTCATTCAGCTCTGTTGGCAGGTAGAGGAATCGCCCTGATTCCTGAATTTGTTGTATCAGACGATTTAAACAGCCAACGTTTAGTCCCTATATTAAAAGACTTTGATACCGTAACGTTGAATTTATATTCTCTTAGGCCTGGAAGCCGCACCCCATCTTCTAGGTTACAAGTTTTTCACGACTTCCTCTGCGATCACCTGACGAAAATTAAAACAACAAGAAAGCAGCCCTAAGGCTGCTTTTAAAAGTGTGAAGCATATTCACCTATGCTTCGTTACGAGTTTTACAGAAACCAGCCTGCCCTCTACCTAGTTCTGCGGATTCAGTGAATCGTTACAACAGATCTATTACAACTATCAGTAGGTGTTTAATATTCTAATGTTTTCCTTAGCCACTCATTTAACTGGCGAGCTATCTCATTTAACTCTTCCTGAGAATGAATATATAGATCAGTTCCTTTAGGTATATTACCTGAGCATACGATGGATATTTTCATTAGATCCTCTCTTCCATGTACTTTGAGGGCCATAAAATCAGATTTGTGTATCGGTTTCATGAACAAAGCGTTCATGCCCTTTCATCTCCATTCCTCCCCCCAAGTGAGAGATTTATATAACCACCGAAAAGTTGGTTAGCTCGTTCAATCGATGCAGATACAACTTTTTCATTTCGTTTATTATTAAGCTTTGGTAAGCCCCCAGTTCTCTAGACACCTCATAGATATATAATCGACGAAAATAATGAGGTGTACGATGCGCGGAAAACGTTACCCAGAAGAATTCAAAATCCAAGCGGTTAAGCAGGTCACGGATAAGGGCTATACGATTACTGATGTCGCTGAGCGACTCGGTGTAACTTATAAAAGCCTTTACGCTTGGGTGCAAAAATACAGCCAGCCCGATAGCTGCCGACAAGCGGATGATGCCCAGTCCGCTGAGATCAAAAAACTCAAAGCTGAATTACGCCGCGTCACTGAAGAGCGTGACATTTTAAAGGAAGCCGCGGTGTACTTCGCAGGGGAGTCAAAGAAAAGTACACGTTCATAAAGTCGCGACTCAAGAAATTTCGTGTAGCCGTCATGTGTCGTGTATTGGCTGTCCATCGCAGCGGCTTTTACGCATGGTTGAAGCAACCTTTTAGCCCTCGAGCACGCGAAGACCAACGCTTAGCAGTAAAGATTAAACAGTTTTGGCTTGAAAGCGGCTGTGTGTATGGTTACCGCAATATCACTATCGATTTAAAACGAGATGGTGAGCTATGCGGAAAGAACAGAGTGCATCGTATTATGCGTAGCGAAGGTTTGTCGGCTGTCCGTGGTTATCGCCGTCACCCTAGTTTCAAAGGAGGAAAACGACACCCTGCTGCCGAAAATATCCTTAATCGAGCATTCGAGGTCACTCAGCCTGATCAAGTGTGGGTAACTGATTTCACATACATTAGAACCTACGAAGGTTGGTTATATCTCACGGTAGTGATTGATCTGTTCTCACGTAAAGTCATCGGTTGGACGATGAAAAGCTCACCCAAAACAGACCTCGTTATCGATGCGTTACTGATGGCTATTTGGGGTCGAAGACCAACAACAAAGGTTCTTGTTCATTCAGATCAAGGGGTTCAATATACCTCAGGTGACTGGCGTAGGTTCCTTAAGGATCATAATCTGGAAGCCAGTATGAGTCGTCGTGGTAATTGCCATGACAATGCTGTTGCGGAGTCGTTTTTTTCGTTACTCAAAAAGGATCGAGTTCAACGGAAGATTTACAGAACACGCGATGAGGCTAGAGCTGAGATATTTGATTACATAGAAGGTTTCTATAACCCTCGAAGAAATCATGGTACTAATGATGGGCTGTCACCAGCGGAAGCTGAAAGGCAGTTTTTTAGAAACTAGAAAGTGTCTAGAATTTTGGGGTCTTACCATAGAGTTATTGATTCAACGCTCCACAGGCTTCTATAACCAGGCTACGGTAGATGGTTTCGTGTGACAGCTGATTATTCTCATCCTCGAGGAATTCCTGCTTCAGCCAGCCTGCCATTTGTTCAGATGACCAGTAGAATCTGAACTTGGTTCCCACTATTTTACTTAAAGAGCGATTGAGAGCTCACTTAAATTGCTTCGGACGCTTAGTTCTATACCGAGCATTTTGATCTGCTTCAGTTGCTCGATAAGCATCACAGCCACCATTACGAATTATCTTGTGGCTAAACGTTATAGGTGAACATCTAAGTTAGATACAATGGTGCGAGTGGATTATTATTTAGCAACTACTCCCTCGATATTTCCTCTCGTTCAGCTAAGAAAATAGAAAGGTTAAACTCTTTCTATCAAAAAGTATAATCCCTCCAGTAAGGACCAACTGTGCATAGATTGATGAGTATTGAGTTTCGAATACTCGGGCTATAGAGTTCAGCAATTCACCTTGTATAACGATCCTAACTCTCTGATTACAGTTCTTTGACGTATTTGCACCGTATTCTTATGGGCATTTGCAGCACTCCATCTTTTAAATAAAGATAGTCTGTTGCACTGACATTGCACCCGCAGCCTGAAGCAAACACGGGAAAAAGGTATATAGAGAGCAGGGCATACCTTTAGGCCATAATTACGTCCCTTCTGAATTCACTACAAAACATGCGTGTAGTAATAGAGTCTTGACTTAGTTAGGCCTTACCTGTGAATTTTTTAGTTTGTTACGCACGCAGGGTTGATTAAGAACGGGGCTTAAAGCCAGAATTAAACCCAAGTTATAGTTCTTCTATTCATTTATAAATAGTAAATCATTAACTTGCCCGGCACCTTCTATCCGGATTCTGCGAAGCTCACAACCGGTGGACTTATCAATTTCTACCACTTCTCCGAATAAATCTTCTGAATGCCGCTTACCACGTTCGGCTTTCTGGCTAACCCCCACCCAGATACTATCTTCGGTGGAAGCAAGACCACGAACCCAGTCAGATGAAGAATAAAACGGTTTTTCTTCACCTACATAATGGATATTTCCGTCATGCGAGGCGCAAAACATAATACGGTCGCTATCCAGATGTATATCGTGTGTGTGATGACAACCAGATAAGACAGTGATTTCTGCCCCTAATTCAGGGGCCAGCAGGTCGCATTCCCCTTCTGGAAGCCTGGCTATTGGAATTTTAATAACTTCCGCGTCCTTATCACCACGATTATTAAGGCCGACATACAGTACACCACCGTTTACAATAACAGCATTTATATGACTTATATCTTGCCGAGCAGGGCCAACATTTAGCCGTTTCACAACACAACCAGAATCAAGTTTAGCGATAACTATTCTGTTCTTACCTGTATCAGTTAAGTAGACATCTCCCTCGTAACAGCTTATTTGGTGAACATCATGAACATCCATTACCTTACAAGAAGGTCCTCCTCCCCCAGATAGCGGAACCTGGTGAACTATTACATCGGTAGACGGTTTTCCTGCTTTTTTTGTACCCAGCTTTTCCCTTGCTGCAGCAATAATGGTACATGGATCCAACTGACATATACCAAAAAAACCTTTGGAAGATGCATCAAAAAAAAACCACTTTTTTCGTTTTTTTCGCTCAAGAAGCAGTTCCAATTGTTCCGTAATCGGATCAAGTAGAAAAATTTTATTACTTGTTCCTATTAGTAGCCGCGGTGACTTTTGCATCAAGTTTACCTTATTTCCTAACTAATTGACGTCGTGATTACGACATACAAGCAAGCTCTTTAGCTGTTCAAAATGTTTCTGGTCTGAGAACTTTTGATCCGCTTTATTTTTACCAGCAATGGCTATAGAGAGCCTAAGTTCAGGGTTCTCATAGTACTTACGAATCGCAACAGCCAAAGAAGTACTATCTCCAGGAGTAAATAAAAGTCCTGTTTTACCATCATCGATGATTTCTGGCACACCTCCCGCGTTACTGCCAATAACTGCGACTCCCACCCTCATAGCTTCAGGTAAAACCAAACCAAATGTTTCTTTATAGGTAGCTAAGACAATGACATCAAAATTTGCCATGGAATCAATCGGCTCATCAATAAAGTCAATAAAACGGATCTGCGTTGAAAGCTTTTTCTCAGAAATGAGTGTCTGCAATTTCTCTTTGTAAACCTGATTCATCACATGGCCAACCAGGGTTACAGATATATCCATTCCTTGATCTACCAACGACATTACAGCATCGATAAGTAGATGCTGTCCTTTGTTATGCTCAACCCTACCAAACAAAGCTATATTGAGTTTACGTCTCGGAAATGAGTTTTCTGAAAAAAAATCTTCACGCTGCACATTGTTTTGTGGCGCGCGTACCCCAAGATAAAGGCACTTTATCTGCTCCTCATTCAAAGGTAGATAACGCACTGCCTGCTGTTCCATATCCTGAGTGATGGTTAAAATCCGATCTACTGCCTGATACTGGATCCGATGCAAAAAATCCTTCTTTGGGCGCGTAATGACCATATGCCGAGTATAAACCAGATAAAAGGGATGCCTTTTCTTTGCAAGCATAGCCAGTATCAGATCCTTCCCCCAATGCATATGGAGTACATCAATCTCATTGCTCCGCAAATAGTTAGCAAGACGATACGCGGACAAAACAGGCAACCGACGAAAGGAAACATTAAGCTCGTAAACTTCGACACCTGCGTCTTTAAAAATTTTAGCTAGGCGGCTAGCTTTAGAGACCACAACAAAGCATTTAATGCCTATACGGCTCAAAGCCTGATATTCTCTGTACGCATACAATTCCAATCCTCCAATCCCTGGAGAGAGGCAAAGGATAGCTACACTTTTTGACTCACTTTGGTTCACTCTACACCCTAAAAAAACCAGAAAAATATAATTGGTAGACTCGCACCCTATTCTTTAACTGATTATAGAATCGCTGTTAGATAGCCATCAAGGATGAGAGCATGCGGTAATTAACGATCAGTGTGCCACAAGCAACTGCACAATAATTATGAACCCCAAACAATACAGAATTCATTAGGAATCACAACTTTGAAGGAGGTAGGGACTATCCAGCCCTTAAAGCTATACAGAAACAAACAACGCAGTTCACTAGAAATATCGAGGGAGATAAGCTCTAACCAATTAATACTTGCTGAGTTTCACTACTTTACCGAGTGGTATAGCCACTGCTATTGCACCCTACCTCCTCAACAGCATTAATCCTATCATTAAGCAAACTCGTTAGAATTATCAGTAATCCGGTATACATAATAATGCCGGTATTCAAAAAGATAACTTCCTGTGTAAAATTACTTATAAAAAATACACAACCGAAAGCTGTCAACGCCGCTGCATAGGGAGCTACTATATTTGGCTGTTTACGCCATGCCCTCAGTCCTAGACAAATAGGAAAACCAAGGAAGAGGATTACGGCTGCCAGTCCAACTAGCCCACGGCGCGCAAATGCATTTACATATGTATTATGAGCATTATCGTAACGAAGCAGCTCTTGTCCATAGCGCCCATTGTTAACCTGATCATTTTTATAATCAACGTACTGTTCTAGCCCAACACCGATGATAGGCGATTGCAGACCAGCTTCGACACTCACGCCCCAAAGCCCAAGACGAATGCCCGATGAGGTTGCAGTTTTCTGCCCACTTTGAAATAAGCCAACTTCTTTATAAGCAGTTTCAAAACGTTCGATTGTCGAACCACCATATAAGAATAAAGCGCTCGCAAAAAGCATAATTGTAATGCCCAAGGCTAGTAATTTGACCCGTTTACTAGTCTCTTTATGAAAAAAAAGTATGGCTAAAATAATAAAAACTACAGGTATACAAATAATACTACCACGGCTCTGACTCATAACCCCCGCAACCAAGCCCCCAGATGACAGAAGAAGTCCACCACATAATAGTAACTTCCGTTTTCTTGTCTGGTGAGAGATGGTGGCTGACAGTGCAATAGCTGCCGAGGCTATAGCTATTGATATAGCACTAAACTGAATAGGATTGATTAACTGTCCAACCCTACTGATACCAAAAACATACCTTTCATAAAGCGCGAAACATAACAGGGCTCCTGAACTGACCAGAAACGCGAAAATTAAAGACCTTTGACCAGGTCTAATAGCATTCAATAAAAAAACCAGCGGAATTAGTAGTAAGACCTTAGCGGGCTTATCCAAAATGCGTGGATCCGCATCAAATAGAAGAAATTCCATAAGAAATACTGTTACAAATAACAGCATAATGCCTACTAGTACTTTTTCGGAAGCCTTTAGCCTTATCTTGTTACGAATATTAGGGCTCAGAAAAAAAACGTATGACAAAAGTAGCAAGCTAGCAAAAATGTTATAACTATTAAGAAATGTCACTGAGAAGCCGACAAAGCAACAAACAATGGTACTGATATATCCTTTTGCAAGAACGCAACTATCGAATTCATACCCTTTTATTTGCATCAAAACCCAACGCCTAAAAATTGAACCATGTAGAAATAACAATCGAGGGCTATTCTATATCAGAAACCTTCTTTAAAAAATGCCAGCAAACTTCTTATCGCGTAAGCATTGCCTAAACAACCTTGTTCAGACCACACAGCAAATAAGATCTTGGATTTAGCTGGTGAATAATTACGGGTAGCCCATATTCGTCTGGAAAGCATGTCGCAAAATGCAACACAGTCTCATGCCATTGCATTCATCACAAAAAGCAAGCAAAAGACTACAAAATTAAATTGAGCTACATTGCGCATTCTCATTGTTCAATTATAAGAAAACGACAATACCTCTTTATTTACGAGATAGATAAATGGGGTTGCAAAGATGAAATTTACTGAAACTACCTGGAACGCTGCCTAACCGCTTCAAACAAGCAGATACCTGTAGCAACGGAAACATTCAAACTGCTCACTTCGCCCGCCATTGGGATTTTAACTAGCTGATCACAATGTTCACGTGTTAGGCGACGCATACCTTGACCTTCTGCGCCCATAATCAAAGCCATAGGGCCTGTTAGGTTAGCTTGGTAAACATTTAGATCGGTTTCACCTGCGGTGCCTGTGGTCCAGATACCTCGTTCTTGCAGACTTTTTAGGGTACGGGCAAGGTTGGTTACCAAAATGTACGGTACCGCTTCAGCTGCGCCACAAGCGACTTTAGCTGCGGTTGCGTTGAGTGGTGCAGATTTATCTTTAGGGGCGATAACTGCCTGCACACCGGCTGCATCAGCTGTACGCAGACAAGCACCTAGGTTATGGGGATCGGTTACACCATCGAGTACCAATAGGAACGGTGGTACATCGAGGTTATCCAGAAGTTGATCTAGGAACTTTTCGTTGTGAATTTGGATCGGTTTACACAGAGCGACGACACCTTGGTGGGAACCACCATCGGCTAGCTCTTCTAGATCACGTTTAGTCACTTGTTCGCATTGGATCTTCAGACCCATCGCCGTTTCGTACAAACGCTGCATACGGTCATCGTGACGACCTTTAGCGATCAAGATTTTCTGAATACGTTGTGCATCACGCTTAAGTGCTGTGTTTACGGCGTGAATGCCGAAAAGATATTCGTATTTCATTTAGCGAACTCCAATCCAATCGCCTGCTTGCTCACGTACCAGTGTAGCTAAGAGCTCGATAAAGCTATCTTGAGCATTCAACGCTGGAATATACTCATAAGACTCACCACCGGCTTCCATAAACACCTCTTGGTTTTCGATAGCGATCTCTTCTAACGTTTCCAAACAATCAGCTGAAAACGCAGGACAAGCGATCTGCAGAGACTTAACACCTTTCTCTGGCAACGATTCCAATGTTTTGTCTGTGTAAGGCTGCGTCCACTCCTTAGGCCCAAAGCGGGATTGGAACGTAGTCATCCATTCCGTATCAGCAAGACCAAGCTTAGCCGCTAATAGCTCAGATGTTTCGTGGCACTGTTTTGGATAAGGATCACCCTTATCTGCGTACTCTTTTGGAATACCGTGATAAGAGAGAATCAGTTTGTCAGGACTGCCGTTTTCTTCACGGAAGCTATTAACTTGATCAGCCAGCGCAGCAATATACTCTGGATGGCTGTAATAGGAGTTCACAATACGAATATCCAGAACTTCACGCTGTTTAAGCTGGAACTTAGCCACCTGATCGTAGATAGGTGCCGTCGTGGTTGCGGAATACTGCGGGTACATAGGTACCAATAGAATTTTGTGGTAGCCACTCTCTTGTAACTTTTGCAAACGAGGGGTCAGACCCGGCTTGCCATAAGTCATCGCCGAGAATACATCGGGTGCATGCTCACCGTGTTTTTGCTGAAGCAAAAGATGAAGGCCAGCCACCTGTTTGTCCAGGATCTTACGCATTGGAGAATCGTCTTCCCAAATGCTGGCATATGCTTTCGCCACTTTACTTGGACGAACATTAAGGATGATGCCATTAAGAACAGACAACCACAGCATACGTCTTAGGCCTTTACCTTCAACTACACGCTGGTCAGATAAAAACTCTTTTAGATAACGACGAACAGCGCCTTTTTCAGCTTTGTCAGGCGTACCTAAGTTAACTAATACAACGGCGGTTTTATCTGTTTGGCTCATTCAGCATCTTTCCTTTTATGTAAGGGGGAGATTATCTCGGATGTGCGACTAAAATCCTATAGTTAGCGCTGATTATAGGCATAAAAAAACCGCACCCGGTGGGGTACGGTTTTTTAAATCTTTTAGATCAATGCTAATTAAGCATTTTCCAAGCCAGCGAATACGCCGTCACGGATATCTTCTACAGAACCAACGCCTGCTACGTAAACGTAAGAAGGTGCAGCAGCTGCGTCTTCTTCAGCCCAGCCTTTGTAGTAAGTGATCAGTGGAGCAGTCTGGTCATGGTAAACTTTCAGACGGTCACGTACAGTATCTTCTGCATCGTCAGCACGCTGAACTAGGTCTTCGCCAGTTACGTCGTCTTTACCTTCAACCTTAGGCTGGTTGAAAATAACGTGGTAAGTACGGCCAGAACCTGGGTGTACACGACGACCAGCCATACGCTTAACGATCTCTTCGTCAGCAACATCAATTTCAACTACAGCATCGATGTTAACGCCAGCATCTTTTAGAGCATCAGCTTGTGGGATAGTGCGTGGGAAACCGTCGAATAGGAAACCGTTTGCACAATCAGATTCAGCGATACGCTCTTTAACTAGACCGATGATGATGTCATCAGAAACAAGCTGGCCTGCGTCCATAACTTCTTTGGCTTTCACGCCCAGAGGGGTACCCGCTTTTACCGCAGCACGTAGCATGTCGCCAGTAGAGATCTGAGGAATGCCATACTTCTCAGTGATGTATTGTGCCTGAGTACCTTTACCTGCGCCTGGTGCGCCCAGAAGGATAATACGCATACAGGAAACTCCTAACTAGTAAGTTTAAAATTTTAAAGTTGTCGCCATCCGATCCATGTTGATCGAATAAGCAGAAATCTGTCATAAAAAAATGCTAATGCCGGACGATACCATGACCTTAAAAGCGAACAATTCGACATTAGGACTACCAATACAGGACTTATGGAACCAAGGTATAAGTCCGTTAGTTTGATAGGTAGTCATCGTCAAAGCGGCCCCATCTCCAGCAAACTTATTGAAAGTTCGGGAGTTTCGACAGCGGCTTTGAATTAAAAATCTGTATAAGAGACTACGTTATCAAGTCACTGCAGCACAAGCAATTATTGCTGCACCGCAGTAACTTAGATCATAAAAACAGCAAAAATCGCTTAAAAATCAGCTTATCCAGTATTTCGCATACCTGCGGAAATACCCGCCATAGTTACCATTAGCGCTTGCTCTAAGCGTTCATTTGGCTGGTTACGATCTCGATGAAGCAATTCTGCCTGCAAGAAATGCAGCGGATCAATATACGGGTTTCGCACATCGATCGACTGGCGAATCACAGGACTAGCATCCAATAAGCCATCTTGCTCTTTGATCTGATTGATCAGACCAACAATATCACCAAGACGCTGACGTAAACTTGAGCCCAATACACCTAGCTCTTCAGAAACCAGCTGCTCATCATAGTAAGCTGAGATGTTACGATCACTCTTCGCCAATACCATCTCAAGCATGTCGATAGTGGATCTAAAAAATGGCCACTTCTGATACATCTCTTTAACCAGCGACTGACTGCTTTCACTTAACGCTTCTTGCAACGCTTTATCACTGCCTAACCAAGCTGGCAGCATCAAGCGAATTTGCGTCCACGCAAAGATCCATGGGATCGCACGCAAACTTTCTACCCCACCGTCCTGACGGCGTTTGGCAGGTCGTGATCCCAAAGGCAGTTTCGCTAGTTCTTGCTCTGGCGTGGCCGCGCGGAAATACGGCACAAACATTGAGTTTTCCCGCACAATGGCACGGTACTCAGTTAAGCCACGCTTAGCCATCGCTTCCATCTGCTCACGCCACGCTTGCTCTGGCCCCGGCGCTGGACTTAGCGTTGCTTCCAAGACTGCACCTGTGCACAACTCTAAGTTACGAATCGCCAAATCAGGCATACCGTACTTAAAGCGGATCATCTCCCCCTGTTCAGTTAAGCGCAGGCTGTGATCTACAGAGCCCGGAGGCTGCGCCAAAATCGCTGTATGACTTGGACCGCCACCACGGCCAACCGTACCACCACGACCGTGGAACAAGGTTAAGTGAACACCATGATCTTTACATAGCTGAGTTAGCCCTTCCTGCGCCTTAAACTGGCCCCAAGCCGCAGCCAATTGGCCTGCATCTTTAGAGGAATCAGAATAACCAATCATCACCTCTTGATGGCCTTGAGTGTAGGCGTTGTACCAATCAACGCTTAACAAGGCATCAATACAATCGCGAGCATTTTCAAGGTCATTTAGGGTTTCAAACAGCGGTGCAACACGCATGTTATGGCTGATGCCCATCTCACGCAGAAGCAATATAACGGCTAATACATCGGAAGGATGGCTAGCCATAGAGATTACATACGAGCCCAATGCGCTCTTATCGGCTGTCGCGACTACCTGACAGGTATCTAGAACTTCCTGCACTTCATCTGATGGCACCCACTCATTAGGGAATAACGGCCGTTTGCTTTGTAACTCCTTGAGCAAGAAGCTTTGACGTCCCTCTTCGGTCCACCCACTGTAAGAACCTAAACCATAAAACTGTGATAGCTCTTCAAAGACTTGTGCATGACGATCAGAACTCTGGCGGATATCCAACTTCACCAAGGTTAGGCCGAAGCAAGCAATACGGCGGATAATATCTTCCAGCGCGTTCTCTGCAATAATACCCATACCGCACTCTTGTAGAGAGCGATAACAAAGCATCAACGGTTCGATCAGCTCATCATCATGTAGATAAACATCATAGTCGCCCTCAACATCGCCTTTCAGCTGTCGTGCTACCCAGTTTTTAGTGCCTTGCAGATGATTACGTACTTCACCCAGTAATTTACGATAAGGTTCTGCGCAATCACCTACCCGCTCCATTAACTCTTTGCTGGCTTGATGCATAGACAGTTCGGCGCGCAAGGCATCGACATCTTTAAGATAAAGATCAGCTGCCATCCAACGAGAAAGCAGTAACACCTCTTCGGTAACTTTGGCGGTCACATTTGGATTACCGTCACGGTCTCCGCCCATCCAAGATGCAAAGCGAATTGGCGAGCTATCAAGAGGCAAGCGCTCACCCAATGTTTCATTGAGCTGAGCATCTAGTCGACGCAGGAATTTAGGAACCGCTGTCCAAAGGGAGTTTTCGATTACTGCAAAGCCCCACTTCGCCTCATCGACGGGCGTTGGACGTTGCTTACGAATCTCATCGGTATGCCAGATCTGTCTGATCAGTTCATCCAAACGCGTCTGCGCATCTTCATCACCGCTATCCAAACGACGCAAGCAGTCAGCAATATCATCGTATTTTTGGATTAAGGTGCGGCGATTTACTTCGGTAGGGTGAGCAGTTAATACCAGATCAATCTGGGTATCTTTGAGTGAATCAGCTATCTGCTGTGGCGTGAAACCTTTCTGGCGTAGTTGCGCAAACAGAGTGCAGAGAGAATCAGGAGTACAAACATCTGTGACTTCAAGGTAACGACGTACCCGGTGGTGCTCTTCGGCAATATTGGCGAGGTTTAAAAACTGGGTAAACGCGCGGGCAACCGGTAATACTTCATCTTCGCCCAGTTCACGCAGTGCTTTTAACAGCTCTTCGTGCTCTGCCTTTTCTTCCGTACGCCCCTCTTTCGCTAACTGGCGTACCACTTCAATTTTATCAAACAGTTCATCGCCAAGGTGCGCTTTTATAGTCTCCCCCAGACTGGAGCCGAGCATTCGAACATCATCGCGTAAAGCTTCGTGCAGATTGGTCATATATCCCTCCTGACGCAAAAATTCGCATACCGATGGAGTCGGTTTTCTTCGATGCTAACCCATTAAAAAGAAGAAAAACACAGTAAATTCAGTTAATTATTTAAGGAATAGCGCACTAAAACAGGGCTATAAGAGAGGTATTTAAGGAGATGTAAAGTGCTTTAACTGTGAGTTAAAAGCCCGCTACGAACCTTTTAAAGTAGCTACAGACCTTTAGCTTTGGCTTGATTCCAAAAGGCATCTAATTCATCTAAAGAGAAACCATTCCAATCACGATCAGATGCGAGTACTTGGTCTTCAACGTAGCTAAAACGACGCTCAAACTTTTGGTTGGTTCCACGGACGGCATGTTCGGGATTTACACCAAGATGACGGGCTAGGTTAACCTGAGCAAATAGCATATCGCCCATTTCATCAGCTACTACAGCCTTATCACCGGACTTAATGGCTTCGCGAAGCTCTGCTAGCTCCTCTTCCATCTTATCCAACACGGCTTCAGTTTCTTTCCAATCGAAGCCTACTTGCGCAGCACGCTTTTGCAATTTAGCGGCACGAGAAAGAGCCGGAAGAGCACGCGGTACATCGTCTAAGACACGACTGATGCCCTTCGCTTCTTTAGCATCACGTTCTTGCTGTTTGATCGCTTCCCAATTGCGCTTAATCTCCTCTTCCGAGATCGGATTATCTGCACAATTGGAGTGCAAGGTACCGTCTGGAAAAACATGAGGGTGGCGACGAACCAATTTTTCGATCAGATTAGTTACGACTGTGGAAAAGTCGAATCGCTGATCTTCAGAACCCAGCTGGGTATAAAAGATCACTTGGAACAGTAGATCACCTAACTCGTCGTTTAGATGTTCCCAGTCTTCACGTTCAATGGCATCTGCAACCTCATAGGCCTCTTCCAAGGTATGCGGCACAATAGTGGCGTAGGTCTGCTTAAGATCCCAAGTGCAACCGGTTTCAGGGTCACGCAAACGTGACATCAGATAGATAAGATCATCAATTGTGTACTGAGCCATAACGCAAAAAACCTACATCCAGCTGATTAGTTGGTGCCACCGCGTTGACGGTGAACTTCCATTACGTTTGGCACCTGATTGATCTTGTCCATGATACGACCCAGAAGATCCAGACTAGAGATCTCGGTAGTCAGGGTTAGACGTGCAATATTGTCGCGTTTATCTGACAGAGTATTCGCAGCAATAATGTTTAGATCTTCTTCCGCCATCAACAACATAACGTCACGCAGAAGACCAGAACGGTCGAACGCTTCGATATAAATGTCCACAGGGTAAGTTGTTTGGCCTGTTTCGCCCCAATCAACTTCGATCACCCTTTCAGGCTCACGTTCCTGCAACTGAATCATGTTGATACAGTCTTCACGGTGAACAGAAACACCACGGCCTTGAGTGATGTAACCGGCAATAGGATCACCCAAAACAGGCTTACAGCAGCTCGCCATCGTAGTGAGCAGGTTGCCTACACCACGAATACGGATTCCTTCTGGCTGACCAGAATCACCTGCACTTTGTGCAGGTAGAGCCAGATCAAGCTGCTCTTCCTCTTCACGCAGTACCTGCTTCTGAGCGGCATTGATGATCTGCGACAGACGCAGATCACCCGCACCTAAAGCCGCATACATATCTTCAGTATTCTTGTAATTAACCTGTTCAACGATCTGATTAATATCCAGCTCGTCTAGATCAATTGCCAAGCGTTTAAACTCTTTCGCAACGATAGAGCGGCCGGCATCGGCATTCTGCTCTTTCGCCTGAAACTTGAACCAGTGCGCAACTTTGGCACGCGCGCGTGGCGTTGTTACAAAGCCAAGGTTGATATTTAGCCAGTCACGACGCGGACGCTCTTCGTTACCCGTCATGATCTCGACCTGATCTCCGGTCTGTAAACGACGGTTTAGCGGTACGATACGGCCATTAATTTTAGCACCTCGGCAACGGTGGCCTATTTCAGTATGAACGCGGTAGGCAAAATCGACCGGCGTCGCACCTTTAGGCATATCGATAACATGGCCATCTGGGGTGAAGATGTAGAGACGATCCTGAACCACATCGCCGCGAAGCATGTCGCCAAACTCTTCGCTTTCGCCCAAATCATCATGCCACTCAAGGACCTGCCGCAACCAGGCGATCTTATCTTCGTAGGCATCACTGCTTTGCTTGGTATCTGTGCCTTTATATAGGTGATGGGCACATACACCTAGCTCCGCCTCTTCGTGCATATCAAAGGTACGGATCTGAATTTCTAATACTTTGCCTTCAGGACCAAATACAGCGGTATGCAGGGAGCGATAGCCGTTCGGTTTTGGTGAAGCGATGTAGTCATCAAATTCATGCGGAATATTGCGCCATAAACTGTGCACAATACCTAGTACCGCATAGCAATCTCGGCTTTGCGGCACCAAAATACGTACAGCACGAACATCGTAAACTTGGCTAAATTCGATATTTTTACGCTGCATTTTTCGCCAAATACTGTAGATGTGTTTAGCTCGACCGCTAACTTCACCATCAATATTGACGTTTTCTAGCTCGCTTTCTAAACGTAGCACTACCTTGTCGATATAGTCCTGACGGTTTAAGCGTTTCTCATCCAGAAGCTTGGCAATGTGTTTATAGTCATTAGGCTTAAGATAACGGAAGGAAAGGTCTTCCAACTCCCATTTGATATGACCGATACCAAGACGATGAGCAAGCGGCGCGTAGATATCAAATACTTCACGCGCCACAAGATAACGTTTGCGGCGACTGCCGTCTTTTACACCTCGAATAGCGCAAGTACGCTCAGCAATTTTGATCAGCGCCACACGCACATCATCAATCATCGCCACCAGCATCTTACGGACATTGTCCATCTGAGTAGTTTCACTACCCAATACGCTTTCATCGATTCGAGGGTTTTTGCGGCTACCGATTGCAGCCATTTGGAGAACGCCCATGATCAATTGGGCGATGCCTTTATCGAACTGTTTACGAACACGCTCGATAGGCAGTTTACGTTCACGCACTGCGCGATAAAGAATAGCGGCAACGAGGGAATCTTGATCCTGATGCAGATCTGCAAGAATCTGCGCCATTTCTAGGCCTGTGCGGTAGCTGTTATGGCTATTTTCAGCCCAGACATCTTCTGATGCTTCGCTGTTATCCTGCGCTTGTTTTGCCATTTCACAAGCACGGCGAATAACATCGATATCTTCAATGTCTGTAAGATCCTGAAGGTGCTCCAACCAAACATCTAGATCTACAGATCCATCGTCTAGAATAGGCTGGTCTTGACGTACCTTAACCATGTTCTACTACTGCTCCCAGAAATTAACCCTACCGTTCACCGGCTATTTTTATTATTTTTATCTGCACTAAATATATGGGCTAGAAGTGATTAATCAACTTCTGCACTCTACTCATGCGGCGCATATTCTATTCCTTCAGAAGCCAAAGCGCGAATTTCTTAAGTATTAATGCCCACTAATATTTTATGCCAAGCACAAAAAAAGCCCCATTGGGGCTTTTCTATATTGCAAAAAACGTCTGCGATCCAAACTTAACCGTTAAACACACCGGTAGAAAGGTAACGATCACCGCGGTCGCAGATAATACACACAATCACCGCATTCTCGACTTCCTTAGCTAAACGCAATGCTCCGGCAACAGAACCACCAGAAGATACGCCACAGAAGATGCCTTCTTTTTGCGCCAATTCACGCATTGTATCTTCAGCTTCTTGCTGACCAATATCCAAAATTTTATCTACACGGCTTTCATCAAAGATCTTAGGAAGATATTCTTGCGGCCAACGACGAATACCGGGAATTTGCGCACCTTCACTTGGTTGCAAACCGACAATCTGAACATCAGCGCTTTGCTCTTTAAGGAAACGAGACGTACCCATAATGGTACCTGTAGTGCCCATAGAGCTAACAAAGTGAGTCACTTTACCTTGAGTCTGTTCCCAGATCTCTGGGCCTGTTCCACGATAGTGTGCCTCTGGGTTATCAAAGTTAGAGAACTGATCAAGTACGATACCTTCACCACGCTCTTGCATCGCTAGGGCTAGATCACGCGCACCTTCCATGCCCTCTTCTTTGGTTACAGGGATTAACTCTGCGCCATAAGCCGTCATCGAAGCTTTGCGCTCTTCGCTGCTGTTATCAGGCATGATCAGCTTCATCTTATAACCTTTGATTGCAGCAGCCATCGCTAAGGCAATACCTGTGTTACCTGATGTTGCTTCGATCAGAGTATCACCCGGCTTAATCTGGCCTCGATCTTCTGCACGCTGAATCATGCTAAGCGCAGGACGATCCTTAACTGAGCCTGCAGGGTTATTGCCTTCCAGCTTACATAGAATCACATTGCCGTTGCCCTGACCTATACGCTGTAGACGCACAAGTGGGGTCTTACCGACATAGTCTTCAATTGTTGGAAACTGCACGCTCATAGAATTTTTTCACCGTTATAAGAAACAAATAATAAGTTATAAAAAAGCTGTTTTTTATAGCCTATATAAAGGACACAAAAGTTTACCGAGGGTTCCCTAAAAGCACAAGAAATCTACTATTCACAAACAAGCGTAGCCCAGCGCAATTTCGTTCAATAAATTGGTTTTAAGCACTGCCATAGTAAGCCAATAATTTCCGTTAGAAGGTTTCCTATGTTTGCACTCACACTTTCTATGGCTGTATTTGCCCTTGTCGGTGCGATTACCCCCGGCCCTGTGAATATCATCGCAACCAGTTCCGCTGCGGTTTATGGTTTTTTACGTACCCTGCCCCATGTACTCGGGGCGACGACCTCTTACACATTGATTGTTTTACTTGCAGGTGTAGGTACTCATCAGCTGTTTCAAAACAATCCGCAGCTATTGGTCATCCTTAAATATCTAGGCAGCGCCTTTCTTATCTATATGGCATACAAAATTGCTACGGCAGCCAGTGAGTCCAATGAGCAAGAACAGAGTTCAACACCGCCTACTTTTATACAAGGCGCACTCAGCCAAGGGCTCAACCCTAAAGCCTGGTTAGTCTCGATCTCAGGTGTGAGTGTATTTGTACTAAACCAGTCCGAGCCTCAACTATATTTAGGTGTGTTTGGCGCAATATCTTTTGCTGCGTGCCTGATTGGAGTTGGAACTTGGGCTATCGCTGGGCATCTGATTAAGGATTATCTAGCGCAACCCAAACAGAAAAAGCTATTTAACCGCATTATGGGCATAATGCTATTTCTAACGATTGCACCAATCTGGATAAATTAGCTCCTGAGTTAGCCGATGAAAAAGACCAGCAAACCCAACACTCAAAAGCCAGCCGAGTTTTTTGCTCGCTGTGCTTCGCTGCCTTTTATTGAAATGCGCTCAGCCCATCGCTCTGCAGCTTGTTACCAAACTCACTCCCATGACGAATTTTCGTTTGGCGTGATTGATACCGGTAGCGCCAAATACCACAACCTGAAACAAGCGAATAAGATCCATCAAGGCACCACGGTAACGATTAACCCGGGCGATGCTCACTCCTGCAACCCTGATGCAGGTGAATGGTCTTATCGAATGCTGTTTATCGATACCGATTGGATTGGCGAGTTACAAAGCGAGTTATTCAACAGCAACAATCAAGATTACCTCGCGTTTAACCAAGTTCTGCAAAGTACCCCTAGTTTATTTTCGCAGTTCGATAGCCTATTTAAGCAGCTCTGTGAAAGCGACAATAAACTCGCAGCTGAAACCCTGTTGATTGAATATCTGAAAACGCTGTTTGGCAAAGATCTTAATACCCAAAGCGATCAAAAGGCGCTGGATAACTTCCATATCCACAGAGTAAAAGAGCTAATCATGGACCAACTCGATTCTCCTTGGTCTCTCGATGACTTTTGCGCCGAAACCGGACTAAGCCGCTACCACCTGATCCGCAGCTTTAAACAGCAATACGGCCAAGCCCCGCATGCCTATCAACTGAATCAACGAATCAATAGAGCAAAGCAACTACTGCAACAAGGGAATGGATTAGCTGAAACGGCACTGGAATTGGGCTTTGCCGATCAAAGCCATTTTCAAAGGCATTTCAAGAAACGTGTAGCGGTAACGCCAAAGAGCTATCAGTCGTTTTTTGTGGGAAATGAATAATAGAATTGATGGAGCTATACGCTTTGCTATTACACCCTACAAACTGATCGAGCTTGTAATTCTTCAAAATACCTCATTCTAGATACAAAGTTCTTTTAGAGTCTGACTGGGCATTTAATGTCACATAACGACTAAGCTAACTTAACAAGATTACTTGTGGAAGAAAACAAACCGAGTTATCCCATCTCTTGTCCACAAACGACAATTTTTACCAAATGAAAAACATCCCCACCTTCTGTGGATAACTCAGTGAATAGTTTTTGGGTAGATCGCTGAAAGGCACTGATTACGTTGAATTCAGCAAATAGTTTAAAATTTAACCCAATAAAAATTAACCCTTTAATTTCAATTAGTTATATAAATCAATAAGATTTTTTAAACTTTAAAAAATTAATTATTGCAATATTGACAAAGAAAATTTTTAGCTGTGCACAAGAATAATGCACAACGGTGAAATCCACAGATATCACCGCACTTTTTTGTAGCTGTGCATTAATTTTTCGGTGCAAGAAAGGATTAGGAAGTGCCCACTTACTCGTCAGGCATCTCTAATTCGATATGTGTCTTCGGGATACAGCAGCAGGTGAGGACTTCGTCATCCTGCAGGTCCAATAAGCTCTCTTGAACATATTGAACTTCACCTTCGATCAGGCGAACTTTACAACAGCCGCAGTATCCACCGCGGCAGTTGTATGGCGCTGGAATCTCTTGTGCTTCCAGCGCGTCGAGTAAGGTTGGTTCGTACTGATAGTAGAACGTATGGTGATGGTTAACTTTGATGCGTGATGGGCCAGACATGCGCTTGCCTCTTATAGATCAAAGCCGTCGAAATCACCTTCATCCACCTCGTTGTCGATCTGACCTACAAGGTAAGAGCTGATCTCCGCTTCCTGCGGTGCCACTTGAACGTTGTCACTGATCAACCACGCATTCATCCACGGCAGTGGGTTTTGACGTGATGAGAAGATCTCTTCCAAGTTCAACGCTTTCATACGTACGTTAGTGATGTACTCAACGTAGTCAGATAGGATCTGAGCGTTAAGACCGATCATCGAACCTTCACGGAACAGGTACTCAGCCCAATCTTTCTCTTGTTGAGCTGCTTCTTTAAAGATGGCGTAAACCTCAGGCTCGCACTCTTTAGCAATATCTTTAAAGACTGGATCATCAGCGCCAGATGCCATGATGTTTAGCATGTGCTGCGTACCCGTTAGGTGCAGCGCTTCATCACGGGCGATCAGTTTGATGATCTTAGCATTACCTTCCATGATCGCACGCTCAGCAAAGGCAAAAGAACATGCAAAGCTCACGTAGAAACGGATCGCTTCTAGTACGTTGATAGATACTAACGTTAGGTAAAGTTTCTTCTTAAGGTTACGCATAGAGGTGTCGTAAACCTTGCCATCAACCGTATGTAGACCTTCACCGTGAATGCTGTAAACACTGGATAGGTTGATGAACTCATCGTACAAACGTGTCACAGAATCCGCACGGCGAATGATCTCTGGGTTTGTCACGATCTGATCGAATACTTCAGATGGTTCAGTAATGATATTACGAATAATATGCGTGTAAGAGCGGCTGTGAATCGTTTCACTAAAGGCCCAAGTCTCGAACCATGTTTCCAACTCAGGTATAGAAACGACTGGTAGAAAGGCAACGTTAGGTGAACGTCCTTGAACAGAATCCAGCAGCGTCTGGTACTTCAAGTTACTCAAGAAAATATGCTTTTCGTGCTCCGGCATATTCATAAAATCTTTACGGTCAGTCGATAGATCGACCTCTTCTGGACGCCAGAAGAACGACAGCTGCTTTTCAATCAGCTTTTCAAAGATTGGATATTTTTGTCTGTCGTAACGAGCAACGTTTACGCTTTTACCGAAAAACATCGGCTCTTTAGTTGCATCGTGAGTACTGTGACTGAACGTAGTGTACGCCATCGGAGTGTTCGTTCCTGAAACCTGGATAAATCTAGTTATATTGCCTGCCACATTGTGACAGGCGCTCTACTCTGAGTGGTCAGTGGATAGCGGCAAACTTATTACAGTTTGCACGCACCACCTTCACAACCCCCATCATCTGCTTGGTCAGAAGCACCATCACGGGTGTTATGGTAATAAAGGGTTTTGACACCGTATTTGTATGCCGTAAGCAGGTCTTGAAGAAGCTGCTTCATCGGTACTTTGTCGTTCGGGAACAACGAAGGGTCGTAGTTAGTATTTGCAGAGATCGACTGATCCACAAACTTCTGCATGATACCAACAAGTTGAAGGTAACCGGTGTTGTTTGGAATATCCCAAAGCAGCTCATACTGGTCGCGTAGTTCGGTGTAACCCGGAACAACCTGCTTCATGATGCCATCTTTACTCGCCTTAACCGATACATAACCACGTGGTGGCTCAATACCGTTAGTCGAGTTAGTTATCTGTGAAGATGTTTCACATGGCATTAGCGCTGTTAGGGTACTGTTACGTAGACCAAACTCTTTGATGTCTTCGCGTAGTGTTTCCCAGAAGTAGTGCAGTGGCTCTTCACAGAACTCATCTACTTCGCGCTTATAAGTGTCGATTGGTAGCAAGCCTTTCGAGTAAACAGTCTCGTCAAACTTAGGACAAGCACCGCGCTCTTTAGCTAGCTCGTTAGAAGCTTTCAGTAGGTAGTACTGAACCGCTTCAAATGTTTTGTGTACTAGGCCGTTTGCAGAACCATCGGAGTACTTAACGCCGTTCTTCGCTAGGTAGTATGCGAAGTTAGTCACACCAACACCTAGAGGACGACGATTCATTGTCGATGTATGCGCTGCTGGGATTGGGTAATCCTGATAATCCAATAGGTTATCCAACGCACGAACAATCAGATCAGCCAGGTTATCTAGCTCATCTAGGTTCTCTAGGGCACCTAGGTTAAACGCAGACAGCGTACAAAGTGCAATCTCACCTTCTGGATCATTCACATGCTGCAACGGTTTAGTTGGCAGTGCGATTTCCAAGCAAAGGTTAGACTGTTTAACAGGTGCAACAGCCGGATCAAATGGGCTGTGCGTATTACAGTGGTCAACGTTTTGAATGTAGATACGACCTGTCTGAGCACGCTCTGCAGCAAGAATACCGAACAGTTCAACCGCTTTGATTTTCTCTTTACGGATGTTTGGGTCGTTCTCGTATTGAACGTATAGGCGCTCAAACTCATCTTGATCAGCAAAGAAGGCTTCGTATAGACCCGGCACTTCGTGTGGGCTGAACAATGTAATGTCGCCGCCTTTGATCAAGCGAGTGTACATTAGCTTGTTGATCTGTACGCCGTAATCAAGGTGACGTACACGGTTCTCTTCAACACCACGGTTGTTTTTAAGAACCAATAGAGATTCAACTTCTAAGTGCCAAATTGGGTAGAACAGCGTTGCTGCACCACCACGCACACCACCCTGAGAGCAGGATTTCACTGCTGTCTGGAAGTGCTTATAGAATGGGATACAACCTGTGTGGTACGCCTCACCGTTACGGATTGGGCTACCTAGTGCACGAATACCACCAGCGTTGATACCAATACCTGCACGCTGAGATACGTATTTAACAATCGATGCAGATGTAGCATTGATAGAGTCTAGGCTGTCACCTGTTTCAATCAGTACGCATGAGCTGAACTGACGTGTAGGTGTACGCACACCTGCCATGATTGGCGTAGGCAGAGATAGCTTAAATAGAGAAGTCGCATCGTAGAAACGCTTAACATAATCCAAACGCGTTTCTTTCGGGTAATCCGCGAATAGGCAAGCCGCCACTAGCATGTAAAGGATCTGTGGGCTTTCGTAAACTTCGCCAGTTACACGGTTCTGGACAAGGTACTTACCTTCCAGCTGTTTAACCGCAGAGTAAGAGAAGTTCATATCACGTTTGTGATCTAGGTAGTCGTTAAGAACGCCCCACTCTTCTTCTGTGTAGTCTGCGATTAGATGTTTGTCATAACGACCCGCTTCAACCTGTGTTGCAACATGTTGGTACAGGTGTGGTGGCTCGAACTGACCAAATGCACGCTTGCGCAAATGGAAGATAGCTAAGCGAGCAGATAGGTATTGGTAATCAGGTGCATCTTCCGAAATAAGATCGGCAGCAGACTTGATTAAAGTCTCGTGAATATCGAAGGTTTTCATACCTTCGAAGAACTGTAAGTGAGCTTTAAGCTCAACTTCTGACGGTGATACTGCTTCTAATCCTTCAGCGGCCCAGATAACTACTTTATGGATCTTTTCTAGATCTAGCTTTTCTTGCCGACCATCCCTTTTGGTAACCATCAGATCTTGCTGCATGCGACCTTCCAAATAACACTCAGATATATTTGTAATTATGATCCTGCTTTTAACCCTGAACTTGCCGTTAAAATCTGGCAAAAGCATGAAAAATAACGCGATCATGCGGGCAGCAGGTTTTAGACTCTACTCTTTCAAGAGGCACAACATGTGGTGCTTCAAGTCATTCAAGACACTAAATATAGTGATATGAGAGTTGAATGCAACTCTTGATTTTGGAATTTTTAGAGTGTAGGCGAACGCTCTAATACAGCGAAATCATTGATATGACGGGGCTTTCAGGGGAGCTAAGATTTTCTACCGCAATCCAACTTTTTTTTATTTTTTTGACCCATCGCAAGTCGTCCAATTCCACGCCAAATTTTGGTGCAAATTTAAAGCGCAACGTACGCTTTTGAGCAACACTCCCTGAGTACCGTTCTACAACAAAATCCTGTATGATTTGCAGCCAATTTTAAGCTTAAAGCAGAGGTAGCCTAAATGCGTCTAGCAGAAATGGAAGCAATTGCTCTGAATATTGGTCTTGCAGTATTTGCTGGTTTCATATTCTTTATCATTTACGATCTAGCAAAAAAATCCAACGCCGGTAAATTCGGTACTGCCATTCTATTTTTTGCCTTAGGCTTGGGCTTAGCTGCCTTTTTGGTAAAAACAGTTGTTGTGGAGATGATGGGCGGAGCCGCCTAATCATCCTCATATCTAATCCGGTTTCGATTCTTTTAACGTTTTCTCGTTGATATGTTCCAACGATCCAGAACTAGGATCTACAACATAAGCCTTACCGAAACCTACGACATAACGTCCCTGCTGCGGTTTTAATCTAAACAAATGAAAATCTGGCAGGGAACGTAACATCCCCACAACGTTCCCAAACTTCCCTTCTAAATCATCCAGCATGCTCTGATAGGCATCATCTTGATTATCAACCTGTTCGGATAAACAGCTATAGATAAGACGCTCACGCGCAAAGATATTCTGCGACTGTTCTTCATCAGTAATAAACATCACGGAACATTCATTGTTAACTAACAAACTCTGGGTATGCGCTGCTAACTCACTAATGAAAATATAAAAGCTCCCCTGCTTATCCTTCACATAGGGCGCATAACTAATTTCAGGGAACCCTTCGGCACTCAGAGTCGACAGCAACAAGGTCTTCTTACTTTCCTGTAATTGTTTGCAGGCTTCATCTGGTGCTGCTTGGCCTTCTTTATGCTCTGACATAAGGTCCCCTCGTATTCACTCCAAAGTCGTACAGTTTCTAACCATTTATTTCTTCAGACTGGAAAACACCAGCCGATAACTAAAATACAACAGTTATGCGATTCATAGCTATACTGGCAGTACTGGTAAGGTGATTATCATGGGCGATTCAAAAGTGCTTATACGTCATCCCGATGAGTTCCCAATCGAACTCAAGCTCCAAGAGACCGATTCGGTTTCTACACTCCCCTCTTCACTCCAACTTATCTGTCACTCCCCAACCCCATTCCATTCTGGAGAAAAGATACAGATCAAAATCCCTAGCATTGCTGAAAATCTAGAGGTTTATGGCGTTATTCAAAGCTGTGACGACACTCCTCAGGGCTATGAGTTAGGGATCACTTTTAACAACTCTGACGCGCTCATACGTATTCGTATGTTAGAGCAGCTTTGTTATATACAACGCTATAGGAGCCATGTGCTGAATGAAGAGGGCCGCGAGCTCTCAGATCAAGATGCAGCGCTTGAATGGATTGGAAAATACGCACACCTTTTTCCAACAACAAATTAAAAGCCTCTCTGCTAAGAAGCCGTTATAATGCATCTTTCTGACTTTTATGGATGACTACAAAGATGCAACAGAAGAGCGTACACGTCGCAGATTTTGAAATTGCCAACGACAAACCGATGGTGCTATTTGGCGGCATGAACGTATTGGAATCCCGTGACTTAGCCATGGAGATTGCCGAACACTATGTCACTGTTACTGAAAAGCTAGGCATCCCTTACGTTTTTAAAGCATCGTTCGATAAAGCAAACCGTTCTTCCCTAACCTCTTTCCGTGGTCCCGGTTTAGATGAGGGCCTTAAGATCCTTCAAGAGATCAAAGACACATTCAAAGTGCCTTTGATTACTGATGTACACGAGCCATTCCAAGCAGCGCCTGCTGCCGAAGTATGCGATATCATCCAGCTTCCAGCCTTTCTGTCACGCCAGACGGATCTGGTAGAAGCGATGGCTAAAACCGATGCGGTTATTAACATTAAGAAAGCACAGTTCCTAGCGCCACAAGAGATGAAACACATCCTGCACAAGTGTGAAGATGCTGGAAACGATCGTTTGATCTTATGTGAACGTGGTTCTTGCTACGGCTACAATAACTTGATCGTTGATATGCTCGGCTTCTCTATCATGAAAGAGTTTGGCTACCCCGTTATGTTTGATGCAACCCACGCTCTACAAATGCCCGGGGGCCGTGCCGATTCAGCCGGTGGTCGCCGCGCACTTGCCGCCCAACTTTCTCGCGCAGGCTTATCTCAGGGCATTGCCGGTCTATTCTTAGAAGCACACCCTGATCCAGAAAAAGCCAAATGTGATGGCCCTTGTGCGCTACCATTAAGCACGCTTGAAGCATACCTAACACAGATGAAAGCCGTGGATGATCTAATTAAAAGCTTCCCTCCTTTAGATACATCTATCTGAATATCTGAAGCTGAACAACCTAGTCCTAGGAAGTTTTCCTATATCAAAGCTTCCTAGGCGTTATAAATCAAAGTGTTCCAATAAAAAGTAGCAAAATAGTGCTAACCAAGAAGGCTGGCCTTGTCTATGATATGCACATGGATAAGGAATAGGATCAGTCTTTATGAGCGACTCGCCAGAAACTATTTATGATGCTTTACAAGAAGGAACTCTCCTTGGTCCAGAGCATCATCGTTTTAAACTTATCAAACACAACAGTCCTCATCCGTTTGGACAACTATGGCAAGCGGAAGATGTTGGCGTTGCAGGCAGCCCTTTAGTTACCCTGCTTATTCTTAATCCTAATTTTCTTAAACAAAATAGTTTTGCCGAAAATATCAAAAAGCATGCAGCGCTCAGCAAGCAACTGCAAAACAAGCATATAGCTGAATGCTATGGTTTCTTCAGTCATAAAGGTGGGCTACTTTTCCTTTCCTACGAAAAACTTGATGGCCTGACCCTAGCGGCCCTCATTAAAAAAGGTAATTCACTTCAGCCCAATCAACAGCTGGGTCTGATCAGACAAGTTGCTTATGCTATAGATATGGGCTTTCAAAAGTTACGAAAGCCACATGCCTGTTTGGATAGCGAAACGATCTTTATCAACCGTAAGGGCGGGGTAAAACTCACACTCTTTGCCGTACGTGAATGTTATGAAGCGATTGCGGCTTTTAGCAAAGAGCCTTTCCATTACCAGCAATACCAATCGCCCGAAGCTTTTCACCCTAGCCAGTTAAGCCGCAAAACCGACGTATATTCTTACGCCTGCATTTTGTATGAGTTATTTACCGGCAAACCTGCTTTTAAAAGTACCGAAGGGGAAGCAGATAGAGTTCGTAAACAACTAGATCAACCTTCTGGATTAGATAATGAACAGTGGGAGGTTCTCCAAAAAGCGCTTTCAACCGATTTAGAAGAGCGTCCACCTAACTGTACAGAGCTTGTTAAAGCCCTCTTCCCTCCACAAACAGAGGACGAGACTGCGCCTGCCGAATCTGAAAGCACAGAAGATGGCGAAGCTACAACCGACGCTTCGGTAAACGATGATACAGAGAGCGAAGAACTTACATCAGAAGAGAGCAAGCCTTCTTTAAAAGATAAACTTAAGGTCGGCTTAAAGTTGCCTAAAATACCTAAAACAGCGATCTATACCATAGCAGGCTCTGTGCTGTTTATTAGTGGCTACCTGCTTGGTTGGTTTATCTCTGACTTCATGAACTTCAAAGAGAAAGACTTTCAGGCTCTGCAAATCAAGAAGCAGCAAGAAGCCTTACAGCAAATGTACGATTCTTTACAAGCTCAACAAGAGCTTCACAACAATCAGAAAAAAGAGCTTCGCTCGCTCACAATAAGCAAAGCGGTTCTAGAACATGATTTAGAAGCGGCCTTGAAAAAACTCAACAATCAAGAGCCAGATGAACCGGGACAGCAATTATTTAAAGATCAGATATCCGACACCCTATATGGTCCAGATATGGTCGTACTGCCTTCAGGAAACTTCCGTATGGGCGACCAAGCGGGCATTGGTGACGATAATGAAAAGCCTGTGCATGTTGTCACTATCAAAAAGCCATTTGCCCTTTCTCGATTTGAAGTGACCTTTGCCGAATATGATGCCTTTGCCAAAGCGACCCGCAGAGCCCTGCCCGATGACGGTGGTTGGGGGCGAGGTAATCGCCCTGTGATCAACGTAACTTGGCGCGATGCAGTTGCTTATACCAGATGGCTCAGTGGTGAAACAGGTCAGCCTTATCGCCTTCCGACAGAAGCTGAATGGGAGTATGCAGCTCGAGCTGGCAGCTTAACCACTTATTGGTGGGGAAATGAGCTAAAAGAAAATATGGCTGCTTGTGCAGGCTGCGGAAGTCAATGGGATGGTCAACAAACAGCACCTGTCGGTAGTTTCCCTGCCAACGAATGGGGACTTCACGACATGACCGGTAACGTTGATGAGTGGGTTGCAGATTGCTATCTCGAAAACTACGCTTCTGCACCTATAGACGGATCAGCTTATCAGGAGAGAGCTTGTAAAAATCGGGTTATGCGCGGCGGTTCTTGGTTTGAGATCGATCGTTTAATTAGACCTGCCAGTCGCTACCGCCACCCTATAGATTCTAAACGCAACAGCTGGGGCTTCCGTGTTGCTTTAGATCTAGACTAGAACGAGTTTCTGGCTTAACTGCTCAGCCTAAGTTAAGCCTGACGTTGCCTTAATGGACTAAAGATTCAGGGACAATATAGATATGAACAAATGCCAATCATACCTTTGCTTGCTTATAGCGGGCCTTCTGCCATTAACTGCTCAAGCGGCAGACGCCCTTCAAATCAGTTCCGAGCAACGTAAGTCACTTAACCTAACGCTGTATAACCAAAACTTGGGTTTAGTCAGAGAAACACGCCAGCTTCCACGACTACGTACAGATCAGCAAATCACGTTAGAAGATGTCAGCGAGCAACTTCAAGTAGAAAGCTTGCGGATTGATAACGCTGGAAAAATCCTAGAGCAGAACCTAAATACCAACCTGCTTAACCAACGCAATCTACTTAAACATTATGTGGGTAAGCAGCTGCAACTAGCGCGCTTAAACCCTGTTTCAGGCCAAGAGGTTATCAGTCAGGTGGAGTTGCTAAATATGGACGGTAACCGCGCACTGATTAAGCGCAATAACCGTTTTGAAAGCATTCCGCTTAATAATCAGTGGCGATTCATTTTCCCTAGCCTACCGCCACAGCTATTGAGCAAACCAAGCGTAAACTTCCGTACTGCTGGCACTTCGAAGTCACAACTGTCTCGCATCAGTTATCTGACGGGCGGCTTAAATTGGGGCATGGATTACGTTTTAACCTTGAATGAAGCGGGTAATAAAGCCTCCCTAGACGGACTTGCTAGCCTAACCAACAATACTGGCGCTGATTACAAAGACACTCAAATATCTCTCGTTGCAGGAAGCCTAAATAACCCTGGCAGCAATCGCCATGCTGAGATGCTACAGGCTGATTTTGCAGTCGGTGCGATGGCTCGTTCAGCGCCTAAAACTATGGCACAAGAGAGCTTAGGTGACTTCCACCTATTCGATCTCCCTCGCAAGGTAGACTTGCTAAATGGGCAAGTAAAACAAGTATCCTTTCTGACAGCCAAAGAGATTCCTGTAGCACGTAGCTATAACTATGAATTCTTGATCTACCCAACCTTGGAACGCAATCAGCATCGAGTAAAACCTCAACTGACGTTGACCTTTAAAAACGATAAAGAGAGTAATCTAGGTACGCCATTACCTGCTGGTAAAGTTCGCACGTTTACCCCTGACAGCAAAGGTTCACTGCAGTTTGCCGGGGGCGGTAACATTGGGCATACCGGTGAAAACGATGAGGTTAAGATCCAGCAAGGAAAAGCCTTCGATGTATCTATCCACCGTAAGCAAACACATTTTAGTAAGACCTTTAACGGCTTTATGGTTGCGCAGGAGCTGAAAATCAGTAACAGCCGTACCACCGCCGCAAAATTAGAAATGACCGGTAATTTCCCGCTACAATGGGCGATGAAAGAGAGTAGCCACCCATTTGAAAAAGTGATGGGCGGCAGTGCGCGCTGGAAATTGGAAGTACCTCCTCAAGGCGAAGTAACTCTGAAATTTAAAGTTCAAATGGAAAAACGATAACACTTTGCCCGATTCATTTTGTGAAGGCTGCGGCCTAGCAATTCCCTATTGCTGCTGCAGCCAAATTACACCTCAAGGTAGCCAATTAGAGTTAGCATTGCTGCTACACGAAAATGAGCCGCCGCGCCCAACAACCACCAGCAAGATTATCCAAAAGGTTTTGCCTAATAGCTCTACCTATATCTGGCAACGTACCGACCCGCCACAAGAGTTAATCAATCGCATTCAAGATAAGAATACCGATACTTGGCTGCTATTCCCTGCTGACCGCCCCGAGCTTATTAGTCGAAGCAAGAAATTCACAGGGAGTACACCAGATAGAAAAACTCTGATCATTATTCCAGACGGTACATGGAAAGAGGTACGTAAGATCGTTCGCAAAAGCCCGTGGCTATCCGACTTACCATTACTGGCGTTCGATCCAGAAACGCCAAGTCGTTACGACCTACGCCGCAATCCTGATAAAGACCATCTCTGTACGGCAGAAACCGTCACAGAGCTGTTAAAACTCAATAATGAAAACAGCTCCGCAGACGAGTTAGATCGAACCTTTGAGATTTTTATTACTCAATACAAACGATCTAAACAGAACTAGCCGACCAATAGTTAAGGAGAATATGGATGCCAATCACCGGTGAATGTTTTTGTGGCGAAGTTACATACCGTATTGATGGCCATTTAAAAGACGGCCGATCCTGTCATTGCTCCCGCTGCCGCAAGTTATTTAACGCCCAAGCTTCTGCAGTTGCTTTTGTCGAACCGGATCAATTCAAATGGACAAGTGGAGAATCCCTCTTAACCTCATACACCAACCAACAAGGCTTCGGTGTGAAGTTCTGCAAGAAGTGCGGATCAACCTTGTGTACCGTACACAATGACCAGGTATTACAGGTCACTTTAGGCTGCGTAAATGGTGAGCCTGAGATCGAGATTGGTCAACACATATATGTCGGCTCTAAAGCACGCTGGGAAGTTATGCCTGATGGTGTGACTCAGTTTGAAACCATGTCGTCGGAATAATTGAATAACTAAAGCTTTGACTGCTTAGCCTGCCACTGCTTTGCTCGCTCTTGATTAGGTTCTTGATCTAGCTCGCCATCGGTATAGATATCGACCAAGCGACGAACAGCAAGTTGATGCGCCTGCTCGGCTGCTTGTGTGTAAAACTTTAACGCCTTGGTCGGGTCAGGTTGAAAATAATGCTCAAAACCCTCTTCAAAGATTTTACCCATTTGATACTGCGCTTTTGCATCACCTTTTTCCGCCGCCTGCTGGATGTAAATCCCTCCCTGAATGCGATTTTGTACGCCATCTCCACGGAAATGCAGTAAATGCCCATACACAGACAATGCACGTCTATGACCGTTATCGGCCGCAAATCGAAAAATTTCATCACAAAGTCATGCTTCTTCTTGGAACGCTGTTTTATCGGTGAGCGGAACAACGCATAAGCGATAGCAAAAATAACAGGCGCTAGAAGTCGATTAAATGCACGCATTATAAGACCCTAAAAAGGCAATTGAGATCGTGAAAATAATACCATCATCGACCCTAAAGATTGTAAATATCACCAAAGATAGAAAAAGCCTTGATCAGCGCAGCAATTCTGAGATACAACTTCTAGACTTGATAACGAATAAAAGACGCGACATATATTCATTTTAGATATATCGCCTAATAAAAAGGATTAAACAGGGTAGCAGAATGAAGATTTACGAAGATAACTCCCTCACTATTGGTAACACTCCGCTCGTTCACCTTAAGCGTTTTGCTCCAGGCCTGAATATTTTCGGAAAAATCGAATCTCGCAACCCAGCTGGCTCCGTAAAATGTCGTATCGGCGCAAACATGATCTGGTCTGCTGAAAAGAGTGGTGCCCTAAAACAGGGTATGACCATGGTTGAGCCAACCAGTGGTAACACAGGTATTGCACTAGCTTTCGTAGCAGCGTCTCGTGGCTACGACATTGTCTTCACTATGCCTTCTTCTATGAGCCTTGAGCGCCGTAAGATCATGAAAGCACTAGGTGCAACGATCGTTCTAACAGAACCAGCTAAAGGCATGAAAGGTGCGATTGATAAAGCACAAGAGATCGTGGATGCGAATCCAGGTACTCACATGATGCTGCAACAGTTTGAAAACCCGGCTAACCCAGAAATCCACGAAAAAACAACAGGCCCAGAGATCTGGAACGACACAGACGGCCAAGTGGATATCCTAGTCGCTGGTGTAGGTACAGGTGGTACGATCACTGGTACTTCTCGTTACATCAAAAACACTCAAGGCAAAGCGATCACATCCGTTGCGGTTGAACCTGTTTCTTCACCAGTTATTACACAGACGATTAACGGCGAAGAAGTTAAACCATCTCCGCATAAGATTCAGGGTATTGGCGCTGGCTTTGTACCGAAAAACTTAGACCTAGAACTAGTTGATCAGGTTGAGCAGGTAAGCAACGAAGATGCTATTGAAACAGCACGCTTGCTAATGGAAAAAGAAGGCATCATGGCAGGTATCTCTTGCGGTGCTGCGCTATGTGCTGCGCTTCGTGTTGCGCAACAGCCTGAAAACAAAGATAAGAACATCGTTGTTATCCTTCCAGATTCTGGCGAACGTTACCTATCTTCAGCTCTGTTTGAAGGCATGTTCACAGATAACGAAATGGTGCAGTAAGTCTTACTAAAAGAGTTCGCATAAACGAAAAAGCCAGCATCTTAGCTGGCTTTTTTATTAACTGATTTTCAGATCAATTTAATATTTCACGGATCTTGTCAGGGGAAGGAAATTCATCTAAGTGTTCGGCCTGTATCTTTCGATCACTTGTTTTAATTACATTGAACCAAGACGCCTTTCTTTGCTTACCTTGATAGCATCCATCAATTTCGTAGTTCTCCCCATCAACGGTGACAACCGCAATTGCTCGGGTTCTTACAGTAGGCTGCATGGTATCGACTCTTTTTATAAGCATACCTTTAAGCCTAGCCCAAGCTCAGTCACCTTGCTTGTTAATTAACCAACGATTCGAGAAACGAGGCCGACGGTGCGAATAGTGAATGCCCTGTGACCGCACGAGTATATTTCAAAAGGTGATCGGTATGACCATGGCCATCACCCTCAATCATGCTTTGCAGCATCAGTGTAAAGTTATCCGGTGTACGACAGTAACTAGCGAAGAGTAACCCGCACGTCTGAGTATCACCGTAAGGCATACTATGCCTGAGTATTTCGATGGAGTTGCCATCAGCATCTTTCAGCGAAGTCCGTTTGGTATGCGCTGTGAGTGCTTTTTCTGAGGATGGGTACTCAATGTTATCCGTTTTAGTTCGCCCGACAGTATCTTCCTGCAGTTTAGTAGGCTGAGCGTTCCAGAATGGCATATTATGCTCATAACGTTGGATATGAATATAAGAACCGCCACTAAACAGGGCATCCTCTTCACCTACAACCGCCACACTGACTCGGTTATCTCCTTCAGGGTTTTCAGTACCATCGACAAAACCAGTAAGATCGCGCGAATCCAGATATCTAAAGCCTTCGACCTCTTCAACTAGCGTTACCGCACCAGCTAGCTCCTCTCGAAGCTTTTGCGCGACTAAAAAGTTAAGGTCTTTCCCTTGAGATCGAATATGGAAAAACAAATCTACAGGTGTATTAGGTGCAACGTTTTCACCATTTTCAAAATTTGGGAATGGCTTAAGAGCACTCGGTGCAGGTCCAATCTGCAGTTGCGACCAGTAGTGGCTACCGATCGCTGCTACGATATGAATCTCGCCATCTGGATAGCTTTGGTTAAATTCACGCTCAAGGCTAGGTACCTTTGCTAGTAGCTGTTTTACCCTGCTTAACGCATCTGATGTTCGAGTTTGATTAAACGTCAGAAAAAGAGCAAATGGGCTTGCCTCTGCAATCACACCCTTTTGATACTGTGCCATAACAATGTCCTCAAAATCCCCTCAATAATTACCATCACAGTATAGAGGGATCTTACCGTTGCCAACATTGATTTAAATTGATCGCTTCGATAGAGCGTTTAAATAGAGCTTTAAAAAAATTCTGTGAGGGAATTTTCAGCAATATTCAAAGTCACACTTAAAACATGCTTTTAATGAATAGTAATGAATGATGATAAATAAATTCTTAGCAACAGCCTGCCTATGGCTTTTCAGTACCCTAGCTATTGCAGCCCCAAGTGCCGAACTTTGGAATTTTTGGCTTAAACATGATCAAGCAAGCACAGCCACTATCGACCATTCTGCTTGGGACCGATACATTCAACGCTATGTTAAGCGCTCTTCTGATGGCATCAATCTGATCAACTACGCCAATGTATCTACAGCAGATAGAACTGAACTTAAAGCTTATCTTCAACGCTTAGCTGCTATTAATATTCATCAATACAACCGCGCTGAACAGCAAGCTTATTGGATCAATTTATATAACGCGCTGACGGTTGATGTGATTCTGGACCATTACCCCGTGAAGTCGATTCGGGATATCGATATTTCACCGGGCTTTTTCAGCGATGGTCCTTGGAAAAAACAACTGCTAGCAGTGAATGGGAAACAAGTAAGCCTAGACGATATTGAACATCGTATTCTCCGCCCTATTTGGAAAGACCCACGCATCCACTATGCCGTTAATTGTGCATCAATCGGCTGCCCGAACCTTCAACCGCAGGCCTTTACCGCAGACAATAACGAACAGCTTCTAAATCAAGGCGCTAAGAATTATATCAACCACTCTCGAGGCGCACACTTTGAAGGTAATGACCTGCACCTTTCCAGTATCTATAAGTGGTTTAAAGAGGATTTCGGCAACACCGAAAGTGAGCTGATCGAGCACCTAAGGCAATACGCCAATGCTGATCTAAAAGAGAAACTGAAACACGCTACAGAGGTTTCAGACTATCACTACGACTGGAATCTTAATGAGATTGGCAGATAAATTTAGGACTTAGTCGCAATTGGGCGAGCTAGATCTCTGATCCACTCGCTCCAAGAACCACTATAAACCCGGCTACCACTCAATCCCGCAATCTCCATCGCCAACTGATTGTGACAAGCTGTCACACCGGACCCACACATATGAACCACGGCTTCGACCGATTTACCGCCTAAGACGCTTAACCACTCTTCACGAAGCTGAGCTGCAGGCTTAAATTTACCCTCGGCTAAGTTATCCGTCAGTGGACGGTTTAAAGCACTTGGAACATGACCAGCGATTGGGTCGATTGGCTCCACCTCACCTCTATAGCGCTCGGCTGCACGAGCATCAACAAGATAGATGGACTGAGCATCAAGTGCCTGTTCAACCTCGGCTACCGTCAAATTCTGATTAGGCAGTAACGAGAATGTATACGCAGTAGAAGTCGGTTGTGGGATATGATCATTTAACTCACCACCTAGCGATTGCCAAGCAGGTAGACCACCATCTAACACTGCTACCGCTTTATGCCCCACCAGACGTAACAACCACCAGCAACGTGCCGCCATCGCTCCAGCACAATCGTCATAAACAACGACTTGAGAGTTATTGCTCACACCAGCCTGTGCTAAACGATCGACAAACCGTTCTAAATCAGGCAGTGGGTGACGACCCGTTTCAGGCGTAATCTGCGAGGATAAATCCCGATCAAGATCGAGATAGATCGCCCCTGAGATATGCTCTTCAAGGTAGGCATTTTTACCCGCCGAGGTATCCGCTAAATTAAAACGACAATCAAAAACCACCCAATCAGATTCTGATATGTGATTCTGAAGCTCTTCGGCGCTTATGATTGTCGCAAACATATTTAACTTAGCCTTTTTAGATTTATAGGTAAGCCGCTAGCTCTTCTTGAAGTAGATCAAGTTCATTCTGAGCTTTCTGTTTCTGCTTTTTCTTTAAGCCTTCAACCTGAGCCGTTTTCTCAGCGATCACAGATTGCGCAGCCGCTGCTTTGTCGTCCGCTTGCGCAACTTGCTCAAGTAGAGGCTTAAGCTGCATCAAGATACCGCGACGACGGCCTTCTTCAGCACGCGCGATCTCTTCAGCAGATTTCTCTTTTTTCTTTTTAACTTCCGTTTTAGCTTCTGCAACGTAAGTTAATGGGCGAATACCAGCTGCAATTCGCGTTTTATCCATCAACGGCACAGTGATTTCACGTGCTTTCGCTGCACCTTTCTGTAGAACCTCTTCCACTTCACCAAGATCGTTCATCAACTCATTGTAGCGAGCACGTGGAGCAGACAGTTTTGCGTCTAGGAACTCAAATAGCTCTTTCTTCGCATCGCCCCAACCGATACCGTTCTCGAACTGCTGGCGCATTGCAGCTGCTTCATTTTCTTTAGCAAAGCAGTTGTATAGCTGGAAGATTGTGCTGTTATCAGCGTCTTTAGGTTCACCCGGCTCGCGCGTGTCCGTTTTGATCTGCTTAATAAGCTTGTATAGCTCATCAGCAGAAGCAAACAACGGAATCGTGTTGTCGTAGCTCTTCGACATCTTACGACCATCCAGACCCGGAATTAGCTGAGTCTGCTCATCCACTACCGCTTCTGGCAATGTGAATAGGTTTTCGTAAGTGTGGTTAAAACGACCCGCCATATCACGTGCCATCTCAATGTGTTGAATCTGGTCTTTACCAACTGGGATAAGATCGGCATTGAACATCAGGATGTCAGCTGCCATTAGGATTGGGTAGCTGAACAGACCCATTGTGATGCCATCATCCAGATCGCTGCTACCTGCATCGCGGTTAGCATCAACAGAAGCTTTGTAAGCGTGAGCACGGTTCATCAGACCTTTAGAACACATGCAGGTTAGAATCCACGTTAGTTCCGTGATCTCAGGGATATCTGTTTGACGGTAGAAAGTCGCTTTATCCGTATCTAAGCCTAACGCTAACCAAGTCGCTGCGATCTCACGCGTTGATTGAGCAACACGCTCTGGATCATGGCACTTAATTAATGCGTGGAAATCAGCTAGAAAATAGCAGTTGTTGTACTCACCTGTCTGACTCATTTCGATGGCAGGCTTAATCGCACCCAAGTAATTCCCAATGTGAGGTGTACCTGTAGTAGTGATACCCGTCAGAACAGTTTTCTTATCCATTATTCACTTCTCTAATCTGCATGGCGTTGCCCGCTATAAAAAATGTGGCAACTCAATATATGTCACTAATTTAATGGCGGTTATAATACCGAAAAAACGTGGAGGTTGCCCCCATAACCCTCACTATTCCTTTGCTGTTTCTTGTATCCACCCAATGTCGAGATGACAGCGCTGCTAGGTTAGGGCTTAATAGGCCTACAACAATAACAATACTGAGAATTTTATGACTGATTCTATCGCTTCCTGGGTTACTTTATCCGCTCTGTTTGCCAGTGCTGGCTGGTACATTTTTCAAAGCCCTGAGCGTAATCTCAATACAATCGTAATGTGTGTGATGTCAGGCATTTTATGCCTGTTCGGCGGCTTCCTTATTTCAGGACTTTTAATGAAGATAACCGGCACGTTAGAAAACCCACTTATTCCAGCGCTACTCGTCTGTGTTGGCACAGCCATCTGCACTGTTGCTCATACGCTTTATAAGAAACGAACCGCCTCTTAATTGCAGATGACTCGATCCAGAAAAGGCCATATTAAAAATGGCCTTTTTTGTATCTACAGACAGGGTTATTATCTATAGACTTTTTACTGCAAAGATAGATTCTTCCTATGCTGATTGTCGTATCACCTGCCAAAACTCTGGATTATGAAACTGCCCCTGTCACTGAAACATACAGCCAGCCAGAGTTTCTTGATCATTCCCAACTCCTCATTGATGAACTGAAAAAGCATTCCGTACAGGATATTGCTCAGATGATGAAGTTGAGCGACAAACTGGCCAGTTTAAACGTTGCCCGTTATGAATCATGGACACCTGAATTCAATACAGAGAACGCTAAACAAGCAGTTCTAGCATTTAAAGGTGATGTATACACAGGCTTAGATGCTGAAACTTTATCGGAAGAAGACCTAGCTTTTGCACAGAATCACCTACGTATTCTGTCTGGTCTTTATGGCGTGTTGAAACCGCTCGATCTGATGCAGCCATACCGATTAGAAATGGGCACAAAGCTAACTAATAGCCGCGGTAAAAACCTATATGAATTTTGGGGCACTCAGATCTGTGAACGCTTGAATCAGGAACTTACTGAACAGAAAGAGCAGGTACTGATCAACCTTGCTTCTAATGAGTACTACAAAGCAGCTAAAGAGAAAAACATCTCCGCACGTATCATCACGCCAGCGTTTAAAGACTGGAAAAATGGTCAATATAAGATGATCAGCTTCTACGCTAAAAAAGCTCGAGGTTTGATGACCCGCTACATTATTCAAAACAAGATCGAAAACCCTGAAGACTTAAAAGGTTTTGATCTTGAAGGTTACCGTTTCGCTGAGAGCATGTCCGAAGGCGATACTTGGACATTCATCCGCGATCACGAAGAGTAAACCTCTTCGCTTATCCCAGATACAAAAAAGCCAAAGCATATTGCTTTGGCTTTTTTAGTGGTGAGGTATCAGCTTAGTTTTGCTCGATACCTACGATAAACCAATCCGCATTTTCTTTGGTCATATCACGTGCCAAGTGCCACGTTTCATTAAACTCAGTCGCTTCAGAGGCATTCTCTTTCAACCAACCGTAGAAGTTAATGCTCACAATCACCTCATCTTCTTGAGTGATAAAGTTAGCTAACTCAGACATAACCGATACAACTTCTGTTATCTGATCAGCTGGTGACTTCGCACGCTCTTGCTGAAGCGCATTAAACAACTCTTCAGAAGTATAAGTACGGATTTCGTCCCAATCAGAACGATCCCAAGCCTTTTGTAGGTTTACAAAGTGCTCACGAGAACCTTCCAAGAATGCGTCTTTATTAAACCAAGAAGGAATCTCGATCTCAGCAGAATCACCCCAACCGGAATCATAAGCAGGCATTGGTTTAAACTCCTGCACGTTCTCAGTTTGAGCCTCGCGCTGCATTGGTTGTGGCTGTTCTGGCGTATAAGGCTGACCTTGTCCATGACCACCTTGAGTAGCGTAATCTGGACGCTGCGCCTGTTTTCGCATCGAGAAGATTTTGTAAACAATAAAGATCACCGCGGCGATCAGAATCAGATCCATAAACTGTAGACCTTCAAACGCCCCACCGAATAGCAACGCGCCAAAAATACCACCCGCCAACAAACCAGCCATCAAACCACCAAAACCTTTTTTCTTAGGTGCTGTAGTTGTGTTTGTTGTCGTTTTATCAGCTTGCTTTTGTTGCTGTTGAGCAGGCTGTGATTTTTTAGGTGAAGAAAAGCTTTTACCAAATGAAGAACCACCACCAAAGCGTTTAGCTTCAGCTGTCTCAGCGATAGGAAGCGAAATCAAAAATACCGCCATTAAAGTAACCAAAAAAGTCCGCATTGTTTCTCCTACATAACTAGCTTTTACCGGCAACCGTACCGGCGACTACAGCGAGATAAATCCCTGTGAATATTAAAGCGATACCCCATAAATGAAAAGCCTGAACCTGCTCTGAGAGGAAAATCACTGATAATACAATCCCCCACATTGGCACTTGGTGAATAAATAATCCAGCTTTATGAGCGCCTAGCTTTTCAACACCATAATTCCAAAACAGATAAGCCAAGATAGAAGGAAAAATGGCTAAATAGGAGATCAGTAACATCAGATCCGTATCCCAGTGAATCTGCAAAGCTCTCTCGGTTTCCAACAGTGAAAGCGGTACTAGAATAATCACCCCTACGGTTAAAGAAACCGAGAAGAACGCAAACCCACTCATCTCTTTCGGTTTCCAACGCAATGCTAGGCTGTAACAAGCCCAAACAAACATTGCGAGTAGCACCCAAAGGTCGCCACTGTTGAAGTTAAGCGACATTAAAGCCTCTGGGTCACCTTTACTGATCAACGCTAAAACACCTAGTAGCGAAAGCAATACACCCAACCATTGCCGCATGGTCGCAGACTCACGAAGCACTAATGTGCTCATACAGAGGATCATGATCGGCATTGACGATTGCATCAACGTGCCATTCATAGCGGTCGTCGTTTGCAAACCGATATACGCCAAGGTGTTAAAGCCAGCAACACTCAAAGCGCCAAACAGCACTAACCTAGGCCAATACTGACGAATCACATCGCGATACTTATAAATGGTAGGGATAGCAAAAGGTAATAAAATAACGAACGCTAATGACCAGCGAATCAACGCTAGCGTAATCGGGGGGATATCAACAGAAAAAGCACGCGCTAAAACAAAGTTACCCGCCCAAAAAAGCGTGGTAAGCGTCAACAGTAGATAAGCCAAATATGACCTCGAAAGTCTTATTTATTCTTCTGCAAAAAACGCGAAAGTAGACTGTTACTCGCATCATTGCCCGTAATGACATAATGCAGGACATTATAATTATTTACAGTCCATTGCATACGGCGATTGGATTTATTTAAACCACAAATCAGGACTTCATCGCCCTCTTGTAGCTCATCCAACTCACCAGGCAACATATCAATAAAATCCCCACGCTTTAACATTAGAGGAAAGGCATGTAGATTTTTCTTGCGATTGTGAGGGTCTTTAAAGAACAGAGAGAGCGTTAAGTCGAAGCCTTGTCTCTTTGCTTCCATAAAAGCAGGTGTTTCTTTCTCGCCTACGGTATAGGCCCAGCTATCTAACTCCCTGTCCCCTACCACACTGCTCATTCGATTAATCAATGTGTGTGCCCAGACATCGTCAAACTTATCCCGCATCTCTTCGATAAATATAGGCACTAGCGGCGATTTAACATGCGCAAGGATGCGGTTAGCGATAATACGCCCCGGCTCCATAATAAAATCAGCACGGCTGTTTTTAAAAACCAAGCCATTGGCATGGATGTTTTGTCTAACTACAGTCAGGAGTTTTGGGTTCAATTCTCGAGCGGTCATCATGATGGACAGGTTATCGGCATCATTATTGGTACCCGCAACGATACCCACTGCGTCCATAACCCCCGCTTCCATCAGTGTAACCGCTTCAGTACCAACGCCGGTTACTTGATGTGGAAGGTCTTTTATTTTTTCTGCATCAATATCTAAAACCGTCAGTTCGACATCACTTTCATCAAAATCGCGATACAACGCACGGCCAAAACGACCGTGCCCACAGATGATCCAACGCCCTTTTGTACGCTGATAGACGCTGGAAAGCGGACGATGGAATGGATTGTGAATCCAGTCATACACCAGATGCATATAAGGCGCATGAGCCGCTAAAGAAAGATACTGTGCATAGGTACGGAACGGGTCCACTACCAGATCCGTACCAAAAGATTTTAGATTGGCAGAGGTAATATCAGATTCGGTACGACTGATCACCATCCGCTCAGGATTTAACAATTTACTAGCGATCGCAATAGAGAGATTAACCTGATCATGGTTCGTTAACGCCATGATGCCTATACATTTCGGGTGCTGAAGGCCTGCTGCATCTAAGACATCGGGAAGCGAGGCATCGGCACACAGCACGGAAACAGAGACAGGTAACTCATCCATCTCTAACGCATCTATTTTGTCCTGATTGATATCAACAACCACCACGCGGATGTCACGTCGTACTAGCTGTCGAACAACGACACTTCCGGTCACACCGTAGCCACAAATCAGATAAAAGGGCTCGTTCATTTGCCGAACATCTGCAGTGAAGGAACGCCTGCGCATCATACGGCCAAATACGGGTTCTTGTATCAGAGCCAGTGTCGTACCTATCCCGTATAACCAAGCGATTACAGTAGCGTAGATGCAAAAGAGCGTCCACATACGTTGAGCCGAAGTGAATTCATAAGGAATTTCACCAAAGCCGATGGTCGACCCCATAAAGGAGACAAAGTAAACCGCATGGAAGAAATCCATTCGGTAAACATTACCCTGATCATCCTCCCCAGGTATAAGTACAAATCCAAGTACTGAGATGGAGTAAACAACAATCAGAGTAATTAACGGTACCCTTAAGCGCCGTAAAAATAGATAGATAACGTTATTCATAAAGAATAATCGCTCAGTGCTTATCGACGCAGCATGGCAGTTTCAACTACCAACAAAATAACCGAGATAACATTGGCTAAGAGCGCGCCTGCACTTAGAGAAACAACGCTCGACATATTAGATGGGTCCATACCAATACCGCTAATCTGCTCTGCGTAACCCCAAATTCCTGCAGCGACGATTAGTTGCAGGTCAGCAACTAATGAGGTAGCTAGCATCAATGCACCTAGATGAGTTCGGTCACCAAATTTAATGACTGTACAAATCATGCTGACAACCAATGCAGCAAAAAACTCGTAAACGTTATGGTGAGCTGGGTTTTCTATATCCCCAAGAAAGAAGCCAAAGTTGAGCGTCAATGCCAACACAATAAAAAACGCAAAAATCACTTTTTCCTTGTTCATCGCTTCCTTCAACTCCTGAACTTTTTTGACGAAGATCTGGATTGTAACACCCACGCTTACTAAATCCATTGAGTTGGATTAAGGAACCCTAACCGTTATGCTTTGTCACAACATAACATTTTGGCGTTTTTACGATTCAAGGCTTATTTTTATGCTAACTCTTTCCATGCCACGGCTAGTTGTTTTTGCTGGTCTATTGTCTGCGGTTTTATCCACATCAGTATTCGCAGACGTCGAAAAAAGTCCCAACGATCCAAATGTGTATCGCAGCCTAACCTTAGATAATCAGCTGCGCGTTTTATTGATCTCAAATCCTAAAAGTGACAAAGCGGCTGCCTCTATGAATGTAGCGGTGGGCTCTAGCGCTAACCCTAAAGATCGCGCGGGTCTGGCTCATTATCTAGAGCACATGCTGTTCCTAGGCACCGAAAAATACCCAGCAGCGGATGAATATCAGAGCTTCATACGTTCTCATGGTGGCGGACATAATGCTTATACATCGATGGAAAACACCAACTACTTCTTTGATGTTACTGCTGATAATTTAGAACCCGCTTTAGATCGCTTTGCCCAGTTCTTTATCGCGCCACTATTTGATGAAAAATACGTAGATCGCGAGCGCCATGCTGTTCACTCAGAATATCAATCAAAGATTAAAGATGATTACCGCCGTAGCTATGCCGTAACAAAATCTTTGATGAACCAACAAAATAGCCACAACTGGTTTGCAGTGGGTAGTTTAGAAACTCTAGCCAATACTCCCGAGCGCCCAATCCGTAAAGAGTTAATCGAATTTTATCAGCGCTATTATTCTGCCAATCTGATGGCACTTGCCGTGCAAGGTAGAGAGCCACTAGACCAATTAGAACAGATGGTAAGAGAGAAATTCAGTGCGGTTAAAAACTACGATTCTAAAGCGCTTGAAACCAAAACCTCTCTGTTTAATCCGAAGCAACTACCGCAGTTGGTTAAAATCAAAAGCGTAAAAGATATCCGCTCACTTACGCTAACCTTCCCCACTGCTGAAACACGCAGTCATTGGGAAAGTAAGCCGCTGTATTACATCAGCAACCTGATCGGCTATGAAGGCAAAGGCAGCTTACTTTCTCTACTGAAAGAGAAAGGCTTGGCAACGTCCCTTTCTGCTTCACAAGGTCATGATCTAAATAACCAAGCCAGCTTTATGGTCAGCATGCGCCTAACCGAACAAGGCCTAGAGCAGTACCAGCAAGTTATCCAAATGGTATTCCAGTATGTTGAATTGCTAAAACAGAGCGGAATTCAAAAAGCGCTATTTGATGAAGAGAAACAACTGAGCAACATCCGTTTCACCTTTCAGGAGCAATCAGAACCCATCCACATGGTGAGCGGTTTAACACGACAGATGCAATTTTTCCCAACGGAGAAAGTCATCTCAGCGAACTATATCTTTAATGAGTTTAAGCCTGAGCTGATTAAGCAATATCTGGATCAGATCAAGCCAGAGAATATGCTGGTGACCATTAAAGCGCGTGATGTTAAAGGCAACCAAACAGAACCTGACTACAACGTACCTTTTGAAGTTTCTCAGTTTAATGCGGAAACCTTGAAAAGCTTCGCCGTTAAAGCAATTGATCCGAAATTAACGGTTCGCAGCACTAACCCATTTATTGCTCAGGACCTAGATCTTCTAGCAGCCGAAACTAAACAAGCGCCTTATCTGCTGCAAGATAAACAAGGTTTCGAACATTGGCATTTGACCGATGTCAGCTTCAATGTGCCGAAAGCGAATGCTTATTTCACTCTGCAAACCCCATTTGCCAATACCAGCGCTAAAAACTGGGTGATGAACAGCCTCTTCACTGAGATGCTGCAAGAGCAACTCAATGAAACACTCTATGATGCTTATCTAGCTGGTCTAGGCACGAATATTTATCCACATATGAAGGGCTTTACGGTTCGCTTATCTGGTTATAACGACAAGCTAGATCTACTAACAAAAGATGTGGTTTCTGCGATTAATAAACCGGACCTACCAAAAGAGCGTTTTGAGATCCTTAAGCAGAAGTATCTAGATAACTTAGCGAACCAGCTGAATGATAAACCGTACAATCAAACGACGAGCCGTCTGTATGAATTGCTTCTACCTCAATGGAGTAATGCAGAGGAACGTCTTGAAGCAGAAAAACTGACGGTTAGAGATCTTGCCGCTTATGCAGTTAAATTGCAGGAAACGCCGGACATTAAACTACTTACACATGGCAATATAAGCGAAGTAGATGCTGAAACTATCGCTTCACTGATCAAAGATAACCTATGGCAATCAGGCGCTAAAGAAGTCGCGCCTGTCCAAGTAGTTCAAGTACCGCGCCAGCAGCAACTTACAGATAAGTTAGTGATTGATCATGATGATTCGGCGATCTCTGTTTTGCTACAAGGCAATAACAACAGCAATAAAGAGAAAGCTGAATTCTCTGTATTGAGCGAAATTTTATCCGCGCCTTTCTACAATCAGCTGCGCACCGAAAAACAGCTGGGATACATCGTCTTCGGCACGCCTTTACAGATGCACAAAACACCGGGTATTGCATTTATTGTGCAATCCCCTGTGGCAGACGGCAAAACGCTGGTAAAAGAGATTGATCAGTTCTTAATGCAATCGAGCAATTTAATCTCGCAATTAAACCAGGAAGAGCTGAACAAATTTAAACGCAGTGTAATTTCAAGAATCACTAAGCAGGATAAAAAGCTATCCAGTCGTACCAAGCGGTTCTGGCGAGAGCTCGATTGGAGTGAAACAGAGTTTGATACCCGCAAGAAGCTTGCGGAAGCTGTAGAGAAAGTAACCTTAGACGATCTATCCAAACGCTACGCTGGTCTGTTTGATCGCCGTTTAACGGTCTTAAGCACAGGCAAGAAGTTTGAACGCCCTGCAACCGAGCCGACACAATTAACTCGATTATTTAAGCAACGTAGAGATCAGGGCGCTTTCACTCCTGATAACTGAAGGTCCCTCTCACTAAGAAAATCGCACGATTATTGGTCTGGATTAATAATCGTGCGTTTTTTAGCTTTTTCTTGCTCTAATTCCAACTGTTTTTGCTTTTGCGCTTCTATCGGACGGAAATAAACCGAATCTTTGACTTCAGGTTCCACCAGCTCTTCACAGCCTTGCCCTAAGATAAGGCATCGCGCTTTCTTCTCATCCTTACCAATCTGCACAAAGATCTTGTCCTCACCTTTTAGAGGTGGCTTTTTCGGCTTACCTGCAGGTACTTCGTTGACCACGGGTGGAACATAAGGGATCACGACCGGCTCTGGCAAATTACTCGGCAAGTCCTTAGGTTTGATCTCATTCATGCGCTCTTTATCAAAGGTGCCTCTGCGCCAATCCTTGTAGGCAGTCTCACCATCAACCGTGCCGTAGAAATAACCTTTAGGTGTGGTTATCTCATAATCGATAGGTACCTCGATCTCTTCCTCCGCACTTACTACGCAAGACATAAGGCACACACCGAAAGCAATCGATCTAATAGGCATCGTCAAAAACATCTTCCATAGGATAAATAGCCTCAGCGTATACAGCTAATTCTTCCAGAATATGGCGTTTATTATCATCCATTTCAGGCTGACCATAGAGCTCATTCAATCGCTGATAGAATGTATCCATAGTCAAATGACCGCCCTCGCCCTTTAACAACTTACGACGACGGTAATCTTCCCATTGAATCTGCTCTTCGTGACTTAACACGGAGCTGCAATTACGCGCTTTATAGCGCAACAACATCTCCTCGAGCCGAGGATCTTGGAATGGTAGATCCAGCTCAGCCAACTCCATCGGGCCCGTTTGGCGAATTTGATCCATGGATTTACGATCAGATGGCGTAAAGAAACCACCACTGTATAGCATCATATCCGGATCGCTTTCCGCCTCAAAAGGACTCTCACTATAGATATCGGCAATTTTCTGTGACAGACCAGTAAAACTTCGTAGCATCTGCAAATGCGTTCGACACACATCCCCATCAATCTGCAAACGGGCTGCTTCCTCTGTATTCAACATGCCGGCAGGCGCTATGATCGGGCACTTATTTATATGCACCTGCTTTAACGCGATTTTCGGGTCTGCGTCAGTGAGTTCTGAATACTTGGTATAAAGTAAACGCCTCAACTCTTCGACCGGTAATTGCATCAGAGGTTCTGGATTCACACGCAGATCCCACACTAACACCCCATTTTTATTCACAGGGTGTGTCGCCAAGGGTGCCACAATAGCAGCATTACCATGTTCAGCCGGATAACGAGAAGAAACATGCAACACAGGCTTATGACTTTGCGGATCTAGCAGGTTTTGAATGGATTGCTTACTACGGTTATTTAGCACGTAATGAAATAACTTAGGCTGCTTTTCCCGAACCAGTTTCGCCATCCCAATGGTGGCATATACATCTGATAAAGCATCATGGGCATGACCATGATCAATACCATTAGCCACCGTTAAATCTTCTAGCCTCAGACTTGGTGAGCCATCTTCATATTTAGGCCAAGTAATCCCATCAGGACGTAGGGATCGAGTCAATCGCAACATATCGATAATATCCCAACGGGAACAACCGTTTTGCCACTCTCGGGAATAGGGATCAAAGAAGTTACGATACAAACCGTATCGGGTTACTTCATCATCAAAACGAATGCTGTTGTAGCCCACACCACATGTGCCAGGGCGAGCAAGCTGCTCATGAATCTGTGCAAAGAAATCCGCTTCACACACACCCTCTTCTATCGCTTTTTGCGGTGTAATCCCTGTAATCAAACACGCTTCTGGATGAGGGAGTTGGTCCTCACTTGGTTTGCAATAAAACATCACCGGCTCTTCGATGATGTTTAGCTGATCATCGGTACGAAAACCGGCAAACTGGACCGGCCAATCGCGTTTAGGATCTGCGCCAAATGTTTCATAGTCATGCCAAAAAAATGTTAAAGGCGCATTAGCCATAAATTATCCTTGCCAAAAGGGTAAATCTGATAGATATAATGTGGTTATTAGCTATATATTTTAAAAGAATAGCCAATAAAACGCTCTGTATTTCAGATTAACATTTCAATGTTAAGGGTTCACCCATGTCTCATAATCAGGATGTAATGAACAAAGTTTGTCCCTGTGGTTCCAACAAACCTTTTGATTACTGCTGCAAACCTATCGTACAAGGGCAAAAACCTGCACCAACGGCGGAAGCATTGATGCGATCCCGCTACACAGCCTTCGCGCTGGGTGCTATCGATTATCTAATCAATACCACTGCACCAGAAAACCGCGGCGAAGACGATGCCGAAATTTTAGCCGACCAAGTGAAATACACTAACTGGACAGGTCTAACAATTTTGGACACAAACCAAGGCAATCGATCTGACGAAACCGGAATGGTTGAGTTCGAAGCCAATTTCGAAACGGATGATCAAAGTGGTACTTTGTATGAAAAATCGAACTTCCGCAAAGATGATGGATTCTGGTTCTACGTCGACGGTGATGTAGAGGTTAGGACCTAGTAAGAAGACAATTTTTCATCTTTCATAAGGGCCCGGTAAGCAAAATTTGCTTTTTTTATCCGTGCCCTTTCCCAAAGACCTTCTATTTCTTGGGCTTAGCAACAAACCCTAACTCTGTAATAGTCTGGGTTTGCCTTTTCTTTTGTCACAGTCTCTCAAAAAAAACTCTCTTTGCTGGCACATTATCTTAATGTCAACGCTGTCAGAATCCTAATTCTCAGGTAGAATATTGGCCCTTAAAGGTAGCGCGTTCCATCATATATACGCGTAGCCGTAGAAGTACAGGTCACTATGCTAGCAAGATTTTTAAAGCCCAATTGGCAACATGCCAAGCCCGAAAAGCGGATCAAAGCGATTGCAAAGCTTCGCGAAACTGATGCCGATGCTCAAACGATCCTATCGCAGCTAGCACTGAAGGACGAGGATGAAACAGTACGTTTAAGTGCTACTGAAAAGCTATCCGACCTCAATTTATTAGTCCAGATCAGCCAGAACGACCGTTCTAGCAATATCCAACACTTAGCTCTACACCGAATTAGCCAGATCCTTCTGAGCCAAGAAGATACGCCGCTTCAGGAAGAAAAAAGCTCCGCACTAGCCTACATTACTGATGGCGATCTACTGACCCATATTGCTCTTAATAGCCAAGACGAACGGCTTCGTGAGCAAGCCGTCATGCAAGTTACTGACGATCATGATCTTGTTCTTATCGCAGAGAAAAGCCAACGGGCTAGCTTGCGCGTCCTAGCTGCCGGACAGATCAATAGTGAAGAGATTCTTGAGCAGCTCCAAAAGGCAGCTCGTAATAAAGATAAAGGCGTCGTTAAAGTCACGAAAGAAAAGCTTCAAGTCATTCGTGAACAAGAGAAGCTAGAACAAGCTCAACAAGAAGCAATCCAGAAACAGTTAGCGTCTATTCAACAACTCGCTACAACTGAATTCTTCCCGCTGTATTCCGCGAAGATGACTGCTATTGAAGCCGACTGGGAAAAACTTCGCGCTTCAACGAATGAAGAACAACAAGAGTTTTTCCAAGAAAAGCTAGAACGTTGTTCCGAAACAATCCGGAAGCATGATGCAGAACAACAGGCTCAGCAAGAGAAAGCTGCTCAGCTAGAGAAGCAAAAAGCGCAAAGCCACGCTGTTTACTCTGAGCTTTGCATTCTAAAAGAACAAAGCACCGCATTACCCGCAGATCAGGAACAGTTAAAATCATTCCAGTCTCGATTGGAATCGCTTTGTACTGATTGGACAGCAGTTAAGCAATACAGCAGCAAAGATGAGCAGGCTAGCTTCGATAAAATCACCGCTCAATTAAAGAACCTATTGGTTTCTTATTTTCATCTGCTTGAAGCTGAAAAGAAAATTAAAGCTCTGTGTACTGTATTGAATGGTTCATCTGAGATAGAGCCATTAAACAAAGCCGCGCAAGAAGCTACACAACTGATAAATAAATTTAGCTGGCCTAAATTACAAGAGAAGCCTGCTTCACTAACACAGCTAGAAGAAGGCTTAGCTAACGCGAAGTTACGCCTAGACGCCGATAATAATCATGCGCTACAGCTACAAAAAGAGCTTAGCGATGTCTTAGATGGACTAAAATCTGCAATTTCATCCGGCGAAATTCGCTCGGCAGATAAGCAAATTAAAAAAGCGGAACAACTAAGCAAACGCTTAAATGGCAATCTAACACCAGAGCTTGAACAGCGCATTAAAGCACTTGGAGCCGAACTCCAAGAGATTAGGGATTGGCAGGCTTATGCAGTTGCACCGAAAAAAGAATCCCTATGTGAAGAGATGGAAGCGCTTAGCCAATCCAACCTTGCAGTACAAGATTTAGCGACCCAAGTTCGTAGAATTCAGAAAAAGTGGAAACTACTTGATGCGACCGATTCTGTTCATTCGCAACAGCTTTGGAAACGTTTCAAGAAGGCCTCTGACACTGCATATGCCCCTTGTGACCAGCACTTTGCTCAGCAACGGGATATTCGCAAGAGCAATTTAGAAAAGCGCCACCTGATCTTAGAGGAGCTAAAAAACCTGCAAGCACCTCAAGAAGAGACTGTCGAAAGCTGGAAAGACTATAGTCATCAGATCCACCAAGCGAAAACAGAATGGCGTAATTATTCCCCTGTTGATCGTGCTCCAGGTAAAAAGCTACAAGTTCAATTCGATCAACTGCTAAAAGAGCTAGATGCTCCGCTAAAAGAGATTCGACAAGCGAACGCCAAAGAAAAGCAAAGTTTAATCGCCGAAACAGAGCAACTTCTGCAAGCAACAAATCTTCATGATGCAACAGAGCAGGTTAAAGAGCTGCAAAAGGCTTGGAAACTAATTGGCCCTGCTCCACGTAATCAGGAACGAAAGCTTTGGAACCAATTCAGAGAGAACTGCAGTCAAATTTTTGAAATGTATTTCGCTGATAAATCATCATTGAAAGAAGGCAGCTCTCCGTCACAAAACAGCAATGCTTTAGAAAAGCAGTGCAATGAACTTGAACAGCTGATTGAAACCGGTGCCAGTCTAAACAATCTACAAGAATTGCTTGGCTCGATGCAACAGCATCTTCCAGTAGAGGACGAAACGCTATCTGAGCGTATCGAGAAAGCGATTAACTATGTGCAGCGCCAAAAGCACGAGTTGAAACAATTTGAGTCTGAGCCATATCTGACGATTCAGCGTAAAGCAGAGATTTGTGAACAGCTTGAACATGCAATTTTGGATGAAACGACAAGCGACTGCTTAGACTCACTACGAGAAGCTTGGGAACACGAACCTGCATCACCTTCTGATACATCAGATATTGATCAGCGCTTTGCTGTTCTGCTATCTCTGATCTCTAATCCAGATCAAATGGATGAGATGATCAATACCCAAGAGCAACGTTTGCGTCATCTGTGCATTCGCTTGGAGATCGCAACTTCTCAGCCTTCACCACCGGAAGACCAAGCACTGCGCATGGAATATCAGATGGAGCGCTTACAGCAAGCACTAGCTGAACAAAAGCAGGGCTTTAATCTCAGTGAGATCAAACAACTCGAACAAGAATGGCTAGGAATACCTTTTGCTGCTCATTTCGAAGAGTTCAATGAACGCTTTGAAGAAAGATTGCAGCAAGTACTCTAAAAAGATTAGAAACAAAAAAACCGCTAAAAGCGGTTTTTTTATATAGGCTATTCAGCTTTATGACATATGCAAGCCGCCATTCACCGACATATCCGCACCTGTGATATAACCAGAATGCTCGCCACACAAGAAATTACACATGTGACCAATCTCTTCAGGCGTACCAAAACGACCTACAGGGATACCAGCGCAAATCTGATCTTGAATCTCTTGAGCGATCTTCGCCACCATTGCAGTTTTAATATAACCAGGCGAAACCGTATTTACCGTCACACCTTTACGTGCGACCTCTTGAGCCAAGGCTTTAGTGAAACCATGAATACCTGCTTTTGCTGCAGAGTAGTTACACTGACCAAACTGACCTTTCTGAGCGTTTACAGAAGAGATATTGATGATACGGCCCCAACCGCTATCAATCATGCCGTTGATAACTAAACGGGTCATATGGAACATAGAATCAAGGTTTGCTGTTAACACCTCATCCCACTGTTCCCAACTCATCTTTTTAAACTGACCATCACGTGTGATACCGGCGTTATTTATCAGAATATCAACAGTGCCGCCCGTCAGCTCTTCAACTGTAGCTATACACTGAGCACATGACTCAGCATCAGTCACATCACCGTAAGCTACATCAATCTCATAACCTGCTTCTTTTTGCTCTGCTTGCCAAGCTTGAGCTTTTGAATGGTCTCCACCACTGTTGTAACCAGCAACTACTCGAAATCCACCATCAACCAATTCACGGCAAATCGACGTACCTAAGCCACCTGTTCCACCTGTTACTAGGGCAATTTTTTGACCCATGTTACATCCCCTTTTTACGCATTTGTGCTTTGTAGTAATTATTTATGGTCCATCATTTCCAAGTTAAGAATACCCACCAGCTTGAGGCTTTGAATAAGGTATTTCATAAGTTGGTTATATATCGATCATAATCCGATCTCTTCAACGATAATAATATGACTTTGGTTGAAGAGTAATAAGGATAATCCAATACTATGAAACAAAAGTGACAAAGCAATACAAATAAGGAAGTAGATGCAACGCAGCATTAATCTTCACTACAGCATCGACAGCAGCACAAGAAATTAATAGAACAAACAATAACAGGAATTAAAAAATAAAATAAACACTTGTTTTTTCAGCAGGTTAAGAACCAAAACCACATCAGGATTGAGAATTTATTTATAGGCAAAAAAAACTATTAAACTATCAATTTTTTACCGCATAGCAACAACTGTTAGCAATATTGTGAAGCTAACAGTTTTAACAGTTTAGAACGACGTAAACAGAAAGTTTAAGGGTAAACGCTTATTTAAGCACTGGCAGCAGGTACTACATCTGACTCTTGAATCTCGCAAACTCCCGATTCCGGATCGCAAATTGGAAGAACTACAAGGTGATCAAATTCAATTTTTAACCCAATACGCTCACCTACATCATGATCATGATGGCAGGCCGTGATACAAGGTACGATTTCGCCATTATCCAATTGAACTTGGTAAAGGTAGTGCGAGCCTCTAAACCACTTACTGACAATGAGCCCAGTTATATCACTGTCTTCTTCATGCTGGATATCATCTGGTCGAATTAACAACTCAACTTCAGTCCCTGGCGCATAGACTAACTTTTCATCCCCGACCAAAACGCCCAAAGATGTTTCAACCGAATAAGCATCTTTAATACGCGCCTTAAGAAACTCTCCCAAACCGATAAAGTCAGCTACAAAGCGAGTTTTTGGTTCATGATAGATATTAAAAGCTGTACCCCACTGTTGAATAACACCCTGTTGCATTACGGCAATTTTATCTGCCATTGCAAAGGCTTCCATCTGGTCGTGAGTTACCAGAATAGCGCTCATCTCTTCTCGCTTGAGGATATCTCGGATCTCAGGCACTAGAGTTTCACGAAGGTTAGCATCTAAGCCAGAAAACGGCTCATCCAACAACAGTAGATCAGGCTTTGGTGCCATCGCACGCGCAAGGGCGATTCGTTGTTGCTGGCCACCCGATAAAGAGTGAGGGTAGCGCTCCTCTACACCCGGTAAACCGACAAGCTCAAGCAGCTCTGAAATACGGGCGGTCTTATCAGTTCTGCTCCAATTTTTGATACCAAATGCAATATTATCGGCGATGCTCAAATGCGGGAACAATGCGATATCTTGGAAAACCATACCAATGTTGCGCTGTTCTGTAGGCATACAAAATTGCGAAGTGGATAACTGCTGGCCCAACATGGATATCTCGCCCGACTTAACTGGCTCAAACCCTGCAATCGATCTTAGCAGTGTAGATTTACCACAGCCACTAGGCCCCAAGAGACAGCCAATTTCACCCTTTTCTAATCCCAAAGAAACATCATGCACAACCTCAATGTCACCATAGGCTAAGGTAACATCATCAATTAAAAGGTGTTTTGCTTGGCTCATAACTTAGTTTCCTGCACGCCCTTTAGATATTGAGCGGCTTAGTAAAATCACCGGTAATAGACCTACCGCCACTATCAATAATGACGCTGGCGCTGCATCGATCAATCTTTCATCTGACGCCAACTCAAACGCTCTAACAGCTAGCGTGTTGAAGTTGAAAGGCCTCAATATAAGAGTAGCTGGTAGCTCTTTTAAAACATCGACAAAAACAATCAGAAGCGCAGTTAATACCGAGCTACGCATCAAAGGTACATGCACCTGTTTTAATACTTGTAACGGCGTACAGCCTAAAGTGCGCGCCGCGCCATCTAGACTTGGTTTTATCTTTCCTAAACCACTCTGAATCGCGCCCAGCGAGACCGCTAAGAAGCGAACAGTATAAGCAAATAATAGCGCGACAATTGTCCCTGAAAGGATCAACCCTAAATCAATATCGAACCATTTTTTGGCAACCGCGATTAGTTGGTGATCCATCCACGCAAATGGGATGATAACCCCTATTGCGATAATCGTTCCTGGTAATGCATATCCCATCCCTGCCGTCGCAATAGAGAAACGTACACCCTTACTTGGCGTTAAGCGACCGGCATAAGCAAGTAACAGCGCAAAGCCTACAGCAATCAAGGCTGCTAAAAATGCTAAATAGAAAGAGTTCCAAGCTAACTCGACAAAATCACCATCCGATAGATCTGCCTGTGTAAAACTCCAATATCCAAGCAAGCCTGCAGGAATCAGAAAACCAAATAGAACAGGAAATAAACATACGACAAAGGCAAAAAATGCCTTACCGCCTTTCAACTCAATTAACTTAGCCTTGGCTTTATATTCTGCTGAAGAGTGATACCGCGCTTTACGGCGAGAATATTTTTCGACTAAAACTAAGAGTGCTACGAATCCAAGTAGAAAAGCTGCTAATTGAGCAGCAGCAGCGGAGTCGCCAAAACCATAAAAGGTACGAAAAATACCAGTAGTAAAGGTACTAACGCCAAAATACTGCACTGTGCCGTAATCAGCCAATGTCTCCATCAACGCCAGAGTTAAGCCAGCAATGATTGCAGGACGCGCTAAAGGTAAGGCTAATTTAAATAACCCCTGCCACTGGTTATAGCCAAGTGTTCTGCTGACTTCCAAAGTACTGGCGGATTGCTCGAGAAAGGCTGCTCGGCTTAACAGATACACGTATGGATACAACACTAAAGCCAACATCACAATCGCTCCACCTAAAGAGCGAACTTCGAAAAACCAATACCCGCCATAGCCTAGTCCGGTGATATCTCTGATTAGGGTTTGCACTGGGCCAGCATAGTCCAATAAGCCCGTATAAGTGTAAGCAATGATATAGGCAGGGACAGCTAAAGGCAGAAGCAGAGCCCAAGCAAACAATTTGCGCCCAGGGAATTCGCAAACGCTTGTGAGCCAAGCGGTTGGGATACCTAGAAGAAGAACACCAAACCCCACGCCGAGCATGAGTAGCAATGAATTACTGACGTAATCAGCGAGGACCGTGTTGTATAGATGAGAGAAAACATCTGCAGAGCCGTTAAAAACAAATCCAACGATTACAGCAATCGGCAGTAACAACAGAAAGGTCACAACGAAAGAACTCGTCGCAAGCCAGTTTTGTCCAAATTGTTTGAATTTAACTGCAGGCATTATTTTTACAGGCTCTGAAAAAACAGAAAACGCCTGTAAGACTTCTCTGCAGGCGCTTAGGTCAAGCTATTCTATCACTTAATAAACAATTACTTGATAGTAAAATAGATCACTTCCAACCAGCGCGGTCCATTAATTCAACTGCGCTACGGTTATTTTCACCTAGCTTGCTCAACACAATATCGTCAGCAGTAAATTCACCCAACCCAGCCAACGTGTCAGACACTTTAGCAGTCGTTACGACAGGGTATTCGTTATTCACCTCTGCGTACCAAGCCTGAGACTGGTCAGAGGCCATAAATTCCATTAGCTTCACAGCATTTTCAACATTACGAGCATGCTTAGTTATACCTGCGCCACTAACATTCATGTGAACACCACGGTCAGCTTGGTTTGGCCAAAACGTTGCCAATTTAGCTCCAACTGCTTTCTTTTCAGCATTTTCGCTATTCAACAAACGACCAAAATAGTAAGTGTTTGCTAACGCGATATCACATACGCCTGCAGCAGCGGCTTTTAGCTGATCAGTATCACCACCTGAAGGTGGCTTAGCGAAGTTTTTCACTAAACCTTTAGCCCAAGCTTCAGTTTTCTCTACGCCGATAGCATCGATCATAGAGGCAACTAAGGATTGGTTATAAATATTATTGGAAGAACGAACACAGATACGCCCTTTCCATTTTGGATCAGCTAGATTTTCATAAGTGGACAACTCTGAAGGATCGACTTTACCTTTTACGTAAAAGATCGTTCTTGCACGCTGTGACATGCCATACCAATAGCCATCAGCATCTTTAAGACTTTGCGGAATAACTTTATTTAGAGTGTCGCTTCCAGACACCTGAAGAACACCAGCACTCTTAGCGCGGTGTAAACGACCGGCATCGACAGTAACAAACAGATCAGCAGGGCTTGCTTTACCTTCTACCTCAAGGCGCTTTAAAAGCGCATCAGCTTTACCTGTAACAAGGTTTACATTGATACCTGTTTCGTCGGTAAAACGATCTAGAAGCGGTTTAATCAAGGCTTCTTTACGTGCCGAATAAACATTTACAACACCTGCTTCTTGAGCAAAAGCAGATGTAGGCAATAAAGCGGATACAGTGACAGCAGCAACAGCACCAACAGAGGAAACAATCTTAGCTAAAGCATTTATCTTCATTAAAAACCTCAACACTCAACAATACAAAACGTGTCTTAAAGTAAGAATAGAATCATAAACGATAACCGTTATCATTGATATATATCTATTCAATTATCATTTGCTACTTTTGGCTTCGATATCGGCCTTAAACGACTTAACAGTGATTTAAACGGCTGAAAATAAAGATAGAGAACATTTTGCTCATTCGCCTCTACTTTTCTAGAAATACCAAACTCTAATTTCTGATCTCGTTCAGAATGAACCAGAGTACCTGTCCAACGATCCCAAACCGCCAAGATAACCCCATAGTTTTTATCAAAATGCTTAGGCAAGGTTGAATGATGGATCTGATGCTGCGCAGGCGAGATCAACCATCGCTCTACTCCGCCCCAATAACCGATCGCTATCTGGGAATGACGCAAATTGGATCCCAGCACATTAAATAGAAAGGTCGTTACAACCACACCGTAAAACATAAATAGATCAACACGATCACCGAACAGGAATGTAAATACTGCGATTAAAAAACCTTGAACAAATATCGATCTAAATGAAAACAGAATTCCTTCAACTGGATGGGTACGAAATACTGTGATCGGCGTTAGAACCCGCGCGGAGTGGTGGACTTTATGAAACTCCCACAAAAACGGTACTTCATGCAGAAGCTTGTGTACAAAAAAACGGGAGAAGTCATTCAGGATAAAGTAACTGAATGTGAATAGTGCAGTTATAGTCCATAGTGGCCAGTCATTACCAACTGATTGATAACCCCACCACTCATGAAATTTAAAAAACAGCCATTCGAAAACAACCGCATGTGTTAACAGCAAAGGCGCTATAAATAAAAAAGAGAACTTGTTGATCAGAAAAATAAGGTAATCAGCTTTCGCTGATTGCGACCACCAAACCTTGGCGCTAAAGATAATCGAAATCGCTTTAGCAAAAGAGACTCGTTTAGTTTGAACCAACCAAACGACAGCAATAACAAGAGCTGCTAACAAGTAGCCCCAATAGACGCGTTTTTTACTATTGGTAAAGTCCGCTAGCACTGAATTATAGAATTCAGAAAAGATCTCGAGCATAGCCCCCTCAAATACAAAAAAACCAGCCCTGTTAGCAAGGCTGGCTTTTATCAATTGCTCTGTAGCGAATTAGTCGTTTTCTACGTAACCGCCAGAACCCAGTTTGTCAGCTAGAGCGCCCATGTCACCAAGAACATCTTTGTTACGCGCTTTAACGCCAAACTGATCAACCATCAACTGCTGAACTTTAAGCATGTGTAGCATGTACTGCTTCATGTCGCCAGAAGACGCTTGGATGTAGTTACCTTTGTCGTCTAGACCAACAACTTGCGTATTACCCAGCAATACAGGGCTGAAACCGATCAAACGGTTAAGTTTAACAGCCGTTTCACCAAGGTTTTTATTACCTGTTTGAAGTGCTAGTGCGAAACCTTTCAACTCACCCCAGTGCTTAGCGTAAGCACGGAATGCAGGAGCAACATCGCCGTTAGTTTCAACTAGCTTGTTGATCTCTTTAAGGTCTTTGTAAGTAGAGCCTGCGTATTTGAATACAGCTTCTGCGATAACCATTTCCCAGTTATCAGCGATAGTCGCAGCGTGAGCTTTAAGCTCTGTACGCTGCTTATCAGTTAGTGCTTCACCTTTAGCATCTGTGATCAGCTGACGACCATCAACGAAAGCCTGCATGATATTGTGCAGGTAAGTTGTTTTACCGCCCTTATCAAAGCCAGCTGCGTAATATGCGTGAGCGTATGTCATCTCATTGTAAAGAGATACTTTACCGTCTTTGTTGAAGTCAGCTTTAGCAAGCGCACCTTCTTTCTGCTTAGCGATGTTGTAAACATCTTCTGCTGTCAGGTTAAGCGTATTCGCTGGTGCACCGAAGTAACCAAAACCTTCGTCCCAAGCGTGCTCTTTACCTGTGTAATGCTTACCTTCTTTGTAAGGCTTGTTGTTTGGTTTTTTGTCAGCATCTAGCTTTTCATCTAGGTAGTTATCTACAGCCTGATTGTAGAATACTGCACCCATTGCGAACTTAGAGATAAGCTGACGGTAGTCGTAACCTGTTAGAGGGTCATAACCTTTGTCAGAAGCTGCTGCTTTCTCGATCATGAAAGTAATTACTTCAGGACCTGTCATGTTACCAGGCCAGCCTGGTACAGCACCTTTAAACGTTTTACCGGATAGGTTTTTGCCTTTAGAAATCTCGTCTACAGAAGTCTCTGCAACTACGAAGCCGCCCTTAGTTGCTGGAGAAAGGATCTCACGACCAGCATCTTTACCTTCGTAGTAAGCAAGCATTTTTGCTTTAAGCTCAGCGTTTGGCTGACCGTTACCTTGGCCTGCCAATTTTTTCAAAGAAGTGTGAAGAACCTGACGTGCAGCCTGACCCGTGTAGGCAACAGAATTAGTAGCATCACCTTTGTAACCTTTTAGAGTTACAGGGAAATTGTCGTAATTTTGAGCCGCATTAGCACCTAGTGCAGTAACCATAGCAACACTAGCAACAAGAACTTTAAGCTTCACAGAAACCCCCTTCATGGATTCACAGAATATTGATCGCTTATACAAGATGGCGCAAAGATATCACACGCCAAAAGATAACGCTACAGATAAACATTCTCATTTAGATAAACATCTATTTTTTTGATTAGAGTTAAAATTAGCCTTAAATGCCCTAGACCAGTACACTTTAGCCTCTTCTATCTACCTGATAATTCCATGAACCTAATACTAATTAATACAGCTGACTTTGTAGCAAGCGATACTGCAGTTCTAACAGATCATCGTTTTGAACATATTCGCACAGTGCATAAACCTGAGATTGGAGCCCTACTCAATGTAGGCCTACTCAATGGAGCTATTGGTAAGGGAGAAGTGTTAGAACTCAATGACAACTGTGTAACGCTAAAAATATCACTAGAAAAACAACCTCCAGCCGCGTTACCTCTAACCCTAATATTGGCCTTACCCAGACCTAAAATGCTGAAACGGATACTACAAACTGTCTCAGCCATGGGCGTAAAAGAGCTTTATCTGATTAATTCCTATCGAGTAGATAAGAGCTATTGGAGCACGCCAATACTGAATCAAGTAGAAGAGCAGTTAAAGCTTGGCCTGGAACAAGCTGGCGATACGATTATGCCGAGCGTTCATTTACGCAAACGCTTCAAGCCTTTTGTAGAAGATGAACTTCCAGAGATCGCGAAAAATACACGCTCTTTAATTGCTCATCCTTATAATGCCAATAGGTGCCCAGAACCAGAAGCAATCCCCACAACCCTAGCGATTGGCCCTGAGGGCGGCTTTATTGGATACGAAGTCGATAAACTCAATCAATGCGGATTCAAATCAATCCATATTGGCGAGCGCATCTTAAGAGTCGAAAATGCAGTACCTGTCTTGCTGGCAAAACTATTCCCCGTCTAATTAATCCAATAGCTTGCGATATCTTTGCCAATCAAAGGCTGGACCAGGGTCGGTTTTACGCTCTGGGGCTATATCGCAATGCCCAACAATCCTATTCAGCTTTATCTTGGGATACAGATCACGTAGTTGTTTAGTAAGAGCAACTAAGGCGTTGTACTGATCATCCGAATAAGAATCTACATCCGTTCCCTCTAGCTCTATGCCTATCGAAAAATCATTACAATTTTCTCTACCTTCAAAGATAGATACGCCAGCATGCCAAGCTCTACAGCCGGTTGGCACAAATTGGACAATATGACCACTTCGCTCAATTAGGAAATGAGCAGATACTTGAAGATCTTTTATCTCTTCGAAAAAAGGATCGATCGTTACGTCTAACTTGTTCTGAAAAAATTGCTGAATGTAGCCACCACCAAACTTACCCGGAGGCAAACTAATGTTGTGGATAACCAACAACGAAATATCGTTAGAGTCTGGGCGCTCATTAAAATTCGGAGAAGGCACAACCTCTACCCCTTTGTGCCAGTTTTGACCTGCAATATTCATTTATACCCTACCCGCTCTAGATCTATTTCGATAGAATCTGCATATTATCAGAGGCCCATTTGTAAAAGCCAAGCCTCATACATTTTCAATCAGGACCGACTATGTTGACCCGCGCAGAAATTCAGCACCTTATCCCAGACGCCGTTCGTTACGCTTTACAGGAAGATATAGGCAGTGGCGATATTACCGCACAACTTATTCCTGCTGAACAAACCGCAACGGCTCGCATCATCAGCCGCCAAGAAGCGGTTGTCTGTGGTATCGACTGGGTAAATGAAGTTTTTCGCCAAGTTGATCCTGAACTAGAACTAGACTGGCAAGTTGATGATGGTGACATCGTTCAACGTGACCAAGTACTTTTCTGGGCAAAAGGTTCTGCTAGAAACCTTCTAACAGCAGAACGCGCGGCTTTAAACTTTCTACAAACACTGTCAGGCACAGCAACTGTTAGTAAGTTCTACGCGGACAAAGTAGCTGGCACAACGGTAAAACTGCTTGATACTCGCAAAACTCTGCCAGGCCTTCGCTTTGCACAGAAATATGCCGTTACCTGTGGTGGCTGCTATAACCATCGAATTGGCTTGTTCGACGCTTTCTTGATTAAAGAGAATCATATTATGGCCTGTGGTGGTATCGACGCCGCAATTGCCACAGCTAAATCAAATGAGCCAGGCAAACCCGTCGAAGTTGAAGTTGAAACGATGAAAGAACTTCATCAAGCACTAGAAGCCGGTGCAGACATCATTATGCTGGATAACTTCTCTCTAGAAGCGATGAGGGATTCAGTTAAGCTTACTCGCGGCATCGCTAAACTTGAAGCATCAGGTGGCATTACTGACGAAACCTTACGCCCTATCGCAGAAACGGGCGTAGATTATATCTCTATCGGCGCGCTGACTAAGCACTGCCAAGCAGTAGATCTATCTATGCGCCTAATTGAAGGTTAATACCCAGATTACATTATTCTTTAATGAAAAAAGGCTGCACATGCAGCCTTTTTCATTTTAATTAACACTTAAAATTGATCGCTTACTGACAGCTATCTGCGGCTAGCTGATCCCAATCATCTTCTTTCTGAATCTTGACCACATCATAGATCTCTACAATGGCAGTCGTCACACCTTTGGCTTTAATAATTTCACATGCTTTAGCTGCCGCATGATGAGGATTAACAGTATCTGGAACAATACCAACAGCCATTACGGAATCATCATGCCACCATACAGGGCGTGCAGGAAATTCTGGCTGTTCGAGAATAGCGTTCTCTGCTGCGCTTTTAACTTGTGGAGTGAGCCTTTCAGTCGTATTGGCGATATACCAAGTCACACCAACACATGCCGCGATTAGAATAATTATTATATTTCGTTTCATTGAAAAAATCGTTTCTAGCTGAACATTAAGGAGCAAGACTAACACTCAAATAAGTAGAGCGAAATAGTTAGAAAGTAATGTGTAACAATAGGATCGATAGGAAAAGACATTTGGAAGGAAATACAAAAAAGGGCTATGTAATAGCCCTTTTTAAATTATTTATTAGAAACCACTGAAATTAAGTACCAGTAGTAACTGTTACAGCCGCAGTGCCGTTATCAAAACCGCCACCAGTTGCTGTGCTTGCAGTATCATCCTTACATGAACCAGGCAAATATTGATAAATTGTCTTAGATGGATCTGCTCCACAATCCCAGCTCTGAATTGTAGCACCTGCCGTAGCACCATTTGGTATTAAGAAAATCCAACCATTATTTACATCGGCATCAATAGACTGAGCCTGAACTGCCACCGCACCTGATGCGTTAGTAGCTATATTTGCCACATACTGCGTACCAGAATCATCTTCGCAACCCCATTCACCACCTGAAGGTAGGCCTGTGGCTGTATCAGAGCTCTGCACAACCTCTGTAATTGTCGTACGGCAAGAACTACCGGCAAGGACAACCTCGGACATGCGTGCTTTAATTGTATAGCTTTGGTAAGCAGGTAGTGCAATAGCTGCCAAAATGCCTATGATCGCTACGACGATCATCAATTCAATAAGGGTAAAACCCTGTTGTACTTTTTTCATTTTATTTCTCCAGCGAATAAAAATCCTTGGTATCAACCAAGTCCTTTGATTGTAGCGCATTTTTGACAACGCGCCAGTGACCTATTCGAAATTATTTTATAATCATAATAGTGCGCATTTTCAAATTGTCTTGCAAATGCTATTTTAAGAGACTAACGCACTGTAAATATAAAAGAATTGGCTTTATCTATAGTTATTGCCAAATAAGCATAAAAATAGTTGTCATGGAATGAGACGGGGGTCGAACTTTGCAACCTAGCCAACCATTAAGCGGACTAGCCAAACGATTGGTTAACGAAGGTGTATGTTCAGCCGAAGTTGCAGCAGACGCATCTCTTCAATCCAGAGAAAAACAACAAACCTTCATTTCATACGTTATCGAACAACGGTTAGTAAGTGCATACAGAGCCGCTGCCGCTGCATCCGAAGAATTCGGCATGCCTCTACTAGACTTAGACGCTCTGGATCCCGCTAGCCTCCCCCAAGGGCTTATTAACGATTCCCTTATTTCAAAACATCATGCACTTCCCTTACAAAAACGCGACAACAGACTCTTTGTAGCCATTTCTGATCCTACAAACATCCAAGCGCTTGATGAATTTAAGTTTCAAAGCGGCATTACCACTGAAGCTATTATCGTTGAAGAGGATAAATTAACCCGTGCAATTGAAGTATTTCTAGAAGGTCAAGATTCCGCTTTAGGTGAATTAGAAGATAGCGACCTAGATAATCTCGAAATCTCAGATGGAAGCGTTCCTGAACAGGAAGAACAAGAATCCGAAGAAGACGCTACCAAAGACGCGCCTATTGTACGTTTTATTAACAAAATACTTTTAGATTCCATTAAAAATGGTGCGTCTGATATTCATTTTGAACCCTATGAAAAAAGTTACCGCATCAGAAGCAGGATAGATGGAATCCTACAAGAAGTCGCCAAACCCCCATCTAACCTTGCTGCCAGGCTGTCAGCTCGTTTAAAAGTAATGTCACAAATGGATATTTCAGAAAGGCGCGTCCCTCAAGACGGCCGCATTAAAATGAAGATATCCAAAAAGCGTGCAATAGATTTCCGTGTGAATACCCTACCTACTCTGTGGGGTGAGAAGATTGTGCTTCGTATACTTGACCCTAGCAGCGCCAAAATGGGGGTAGAAGCGCTTGGCTTTGCCGATTTTCAAAAAGATCTGTATCTAACCACCCTCCATCGTCCACAAGGCATGGTACTCGTAACAGGCCCTACAGGTAGCGGTAAAACGGTGAGCCTCTATACAGGCTTAAATATTCTCAATACCGAAGAGCGCAATATCTCTACAGCAGAAGACCCTGTTGAGATTAACCTAGAAGGTATCAATCAGGTTCATGTAAACGCCAAAGTAGGCTTAAATTTCGCAGAAGCTCTACGAGCATTCCTTCGCCAAGACCCTGATGTCGTAATGGTTGGTGAGATTCGAGACCTTGAAACAGCAGAAATCGCCATAAAAGCAGCACAAACGGGTCACATGGTACTATCTACACTTCACACCAACAGTGCTCCAGAAACTTTGACGCGTTTACGTAACATGGGCGTACCAGCCTTCAATATAGCGACATCAGTAAGCCTCATCATTGCTCAGCGACTAGGCAGGCGACTCTGTGAAAGCTGTAAAAAACCAGTAACCCTCCCTGAAGTAACCTTAAGAGAAGAAGGCTTCACAGAAGAAGAAATAAGCAATCTAAGTTTATTTGAGCCAAACCAAGATGGCTGCAAAAAATGCAATAGAGGCTATAAAGGCAGGGTCGGTATTTATGAAATGCTACCAATGACTTCAGAAATTGCTGAAGTAATTATGGAGAATGGTAACTCTCTAGATATACTAAAAGTAGCCGAAGCTCAAAACTTCCAAAGCCTACGTCGCTCAGGATTAAAGAAAGTCGCGGAAGGAATCACCAGTCTTGAAGAAATGAACAGAGTCATCAAGACCTGATAACAGGAACTAATTTATGGCTAAAAATGCCAACATGTACACTTTTACCTGGCAAGGAAAAGATAAAAGCGGTAATAAAAGTAAAGGCAAAATTGATGCAATCAGCATAACCTCTGCTAAAGCACAACTGCGTAAACAAGGTATCTTAACATCCAAAATATCCAAGGAGCGTTCTGCGGGTTTATTTAGCGCGAAAAACAAACCAGTAAAACCCGTAGATATTGCATTTTTTACTCGCCAAATGGCAACCATGATGCGATCTGGGGTTCCACTTCTTCAAGGGTTAGAGATAACTGCTGGAGGCATCGAAAAACAAAAGCTAAAAGATATTGTTTATGAAATTAAAAATGATGTTAATAGCGGTACCGATTTTTCTACCTCTTTAACCAAACATCCTCAGCACTTTGATGACCTGTACTGCAACTTAGTTAACGCTGGTGAACAATCAGGTGCACTAGACGCAATGCTCGATCGTATTGCAACCTACAAGGAAAAGCTGGAATCCCTTAAAGCTAAAATCAAAAAAGCCCTAACCTACCCAACTGCAGTAATCATAGTAGGTATAATCGTTTCCGCGATCCTACTCGTTAAGGTAGTTCCTCAATTTGAAGACGTATTTAAGAGCTTTGGGGCTGAACTTCCCGCTTTCACAAAGTTTGTTATAAACCTTTCTGAAATCGCCCAAGAATGGTGGTGGATAGTTTTAATCGCTACAGCTCTATTTGGTTTCGCGTTCCAAAAAGCTACGCAAAAATCAGCTAAGTTTAGAGACAGTGTTGATAAAGCTATTCTGAAAATACCTATTATAGGGCAAATTCTTCATAACGCCTCTATCGCACGATTTGCTCGAACATTATCGACTACATTTGCTGCCGGTGTCCCTTTAGTCAATGCTTTAGATTCCGCGGCTGGCGCATCAGGCAACGCCCTTTACCGTGATGCAATCCTACAAATTAAGAACGGCGTATCAACGGGCCAATCCTTACAAAATGCGGTCACAATGACTGGTGTTTTTCCAAACATGACTATCCAGATGATCGCCATAGGTGAGGAAGCAGGTTCACTTGAAATGATGTTGGAAAAGGTAGCAGACTTCTACGAAGAACAGGTCGATAATGCTGTTGATAATTTATCCAGCCTTTTAGAGCCACTTATTATGGCTGTGCTTGGCGTTCTCGTTGGCGGACTTGTTGTTGCCATGTATCTTCCAATCTTCCAGCTTGGCCAAGTTGTTTAAAGATAAGAATTAATGAATACAATCATTTTTGATCCCGTGTTGGCTATCGCCTGCGCGTTTTTGTTTTCTCTTTGCGTCGGTAGTTTTTTAAACGTAGTCATACATCGTTTACCCATTATGATGCAAAAAGAATGGGAAAGAGAAATTAAGGACAACTTTGATATAGACCAAGAGCCATATAATTTATCAGTTCCAGCCTCAACATGCCCAAAATGCCAACACAAAATCCGCTGGTATGAAAACATTCCTGTCATCAGTTGGATTTTCCTTCGGGCCAAATGTTCATCTTGTGGGCTGCATATCCCTTTTCGATACCCGTTTGTAGAACTATTCACAGCTGTTTGCTCTGCGTACGCCATCTATATTTATGGCTTTAACCTTATTGGATTAAGCGTAGTAGTACTTACATGGGTACTGGTATGCCTGATTTTTATAGATATTGATCATCAACTACTTCCCGACCGTTTAACTCTACCTTTGTTATGGCTAGGTTTATTTGTTAACAGTTTTGGCCTTTTCAGTTCACTAGAACACGCTGTCTATGGTGCAATGGCAGGTTACCTAAGCTTATGGTCAATCTACTGGGCATTTAAACTACTAACAGGCAAAGAAGGTATGGGATACGGTGATTTCAAACTACTCGCAGCCCTTGGAGCCTGGGCTGGAGTCTATCAATTGCCGCTTATTATCCTCTTAAGCTCCCTCGTCGGTGCAATCATTGGTATTGGCATGATGCTATTTAAAAATCATTCATCTCAAAACCCTATCCCATTTGGGCCATATCTCGCGATTGCAGGCTGGGTAGCGCTGATATGGAGCGATACTCTTACGACAATCTACCTGCAACTTATAAGAATCTGATTTATGTACATTGTTGGTATCACCGGTGGAATCGGTTCGGGTAAAAATGCTGTAACTGACCATTTACAAAAGCTCGGGATCACAGTTGTTGATGCTGATGTAGTTGCACGCGAAGTAGTCGCAAAAGGAGAACCTGCACTAGACAAAATCGCTGAGCACTTTGGCAGTCACATTATCACTGATAACGGTGAATTAAATCGTACCGCTTTACGCAAAATAATATTCAGCGACAAATCAGCCAAAACCTGGCTGGAACAGGTACTACACCCGATCATTCGCGAGAGCATTAAACAGCAATTACATAATGCTACGAGCAGTTATGCAGTTCTTTCCTCTCCGCTATTATTAGAAACGGACCAGCACGAATTAGTTGATACTGTAATCGTTGTTGATGCATCAGTAGAGTTACAATTAGCTAGAACTGTTAAACGCGATAGTTCCAGCGAAGATCAGATAAAAGCGATTATGGCAGCTCAATTGCCGCGCCAAGATCGATTAAACAAAGCAGAAATTGTTATCGATAACAATTCAGATCTAGACAGCCTAAAGAAGCAAATTGTTAAGCTGCACACAGAACTTAGTAGATTAGCGGAAGCAACTAAATAATGAGTAGTACAAAAACCAAATGCCCAACCTGTTCCAAAGAGCAAGCTTGGGATAGCAGCAACCCTTTTAGACCCTTCTGTAGTGAGCGCTGTAAAATGATTGATTTAGGCGCTTGGGCAAGCGAAGAATATTCAATACCTGAATCAAAAGCTGCTAGTGATTTTAGCAGTGGAGAAACGGAAGAACAGATCGATAAAGATCAACCTATTCCTCCGACCATGCACTAATTGCAGCTATACCTTGTGCACCATTATCCACAGCGAGAGTTAGATCGCCTTTATCCATACCACCTAAAGCAAAAACTGGCACCACGCTAGACTTAGCTAATTCGGAAAAAGCATTCCAACCTAATGGTTCCACCTCAGGGTGCGATTGCGTATGCTGCACTGGTGACAGCATTATGTAATCGACCCCTTTAGCTATCGCTTCCGATAGTTCATCAGCGTTATGACAGGATGCACCCAGCCAACGTCCAGAGAACTCATTCCTATGGCTAAGCTTGTCCAGATTACTCATTGAAAGATGAACTGCCTCGAGAGCCAGCTCATTCGCAATATCTATCGTAGTGTTTACCGCAAAGAAAACATCCCTCACAGAGGCCGCATCCACTTGAGCATTGATGAAATCAATTGCTTTATCCAATGCTACTGAATCCGTCTCAAATAGCGGAGCTCGAAGGACTACACCTTCAGCCCCCCCCTTTATTGCTCGCATAATAGATACTTCAAGCTGTTGAAGATCTGAAAGATACGGCGTTATAGCAAATGCTTTCGGTAAAAGACAGGCATCCAAGATCGGTTTATTTGCAGCAGGAAACTCATAGCCTTCCAACTCATCAAGCTTCACCCAACGGACCGGCTGCCCTTCCTTACCCCAAGGCTCTCCCTCAAATTCAGTAATACTATAAACATCGAGTAAAACTGATTTATCAGGATAATGATAAGGAACCTCTATCAGCTTTTCTGCTTGGGTAAGTCTGATCCCCAGCTCTTCATCAAGCTCACGGCTTAAAGCATCAAGCACAGCTTCCCCTGACTCAACCTTACCACCCGGGAACTCCCACAAACCGCCCTGGTGTTTATCATCAGGGCGTTTCGCAATCAGCAACTCATGCTTACTATTCCAGATAGCAGCTGCTGCGACATGAACAACTTTATTAGCCATTAGCTACGGTAATCCGCATTGATGCTGACATAGTCATGGGAAAGGTCCGTAGTCCATACCGTCTCTGACACGTCACCACGATTAAGCACGACTCGAATTAGAATCTCTTCCTGATCCATAACCGCCTGACCAGCTTCTTCAGTGTAAGTAGCGTCTTTTCCACCCTTACTAACGATACAAACATCGCCTAAATAGATCTCTAACGCATTAAGATCTAAATTTTCTATCTCGGAACGCCCAACTACTGCTAATACACGCCCCCAGTTTGGATCTGAAGCGAATAAAGCCGTTTTAACTAGTGGAGAGTGAGCAATATCAAAAGCCGTCTTTAAAGCCTCCTGCTGCGTCTTAGCTAACTCAACCTTTACTGTCACAAACTTAGTGGCACCCTCGCCATCACGAACAATCGCATGCGCCAAGTCTTGCATAAGTTGGGTCAATTCAGACTTAAATAAGGCTAGTAGTGAGCTATTTTCTGCAGAAACGGATACACCTGATTTCCCAGTTGCAACCAACATACAAGAGTCATTTGTCGATGTATCACTATCAACCGTAATACGGTTAAATGAACAATTAGTTGCATCAGTAAGTAGTGTTTTCAATAAATCAGCATCTACCTGCGCATCTGTCGCCACATAACCCAGCATTGTCGCCATATTAGGCTTAATCATTCCTGAGCCTTTGGAAATACCAGTCAAAGTTACAACCTTGCCTTGGTACTCAAATTGACGACTAGCACCTTTGATTCGTGTATCAGTGGTTAAAATACCTTCTGCAGCCTCATCCCAACCTGATTCAGATAGAGCACTTTTAGCTGCAGGCAAAGCTGACACTAGCTTCTCTACAGGCAACTTTTCACCAATAACCCCAGTGGAGAAAGGAAGAACCGCCTCAACATCCGAAACGCAAAGCTTAGCGACCTCTTCACAGGTTGTAATAGCATCATTCCAACCTTCCTCACCGGTACCCGCATTAGCGTTACCTGTATTAACAATAAAATATCGCGTTGCTACAGTTTCTAAATGTTTTTTAGATATCTGCACAGGAGCTGCGCAAAAAGCATTTAAAGTAAAAACACCTGCGACATTAGCTCCTTCACATAACTCCATGAGAACAACATCTTTTCGACCTGGAGTTTTAATACCTGCAGAAGCTGTTCCTAATTTAAATCCTGCAACTGGGTGCATTTTTTCTGGAAATGTAGCTGGCCCGACTGCCATTATCTGTCTCCTAAGATGCAGAAAGCAGCTTAAAAGCTGCTTTCTGTGTTGACCAATAAACAGTTCACTCTTACGAAAGCTTACCGTGACACTGCTTGTATTTTTTACCTGAACCACAAGGACATGGTTCGTTACGACCTACTTTTCGACCATCTCGAACGAACGTTTCTGGCTGAGCTTGCTCTTCACCATTGGCACTTTCACTCTCTTCACCTGACATAGCAGAGCTATTGTCATGCTTAAAGTCCATCTGCTGTCGTTCAGCTTGCTCACGACGCTGCTGTTCCATCGCTTCAACATCTTCTGGCTGCTGAACCTGCACATGACTCAGAATACGGATAACATCACGCTTGATATTTTCAAGCAATTCTTGGAATAGATGGAAAGATTCACGCTTGTATTCTTGCTTAGGGTTCTTCTGTGCATAACCACGAAGGTGAATACCCTGACGCAGATGATCCATAGTCTGCAGGTGTTCTTTCCAAAGGGTATCTAGCACCTGAAGCATAACCTGCTTCTCAAAGTTACGCATTGTAGATTCACCCACTTGCGCTTCTTTCTGCTGATAAACCTCTAGCACGGTATCCTGCACTTTCTGATGCAAAGTTTCTTCGTGCAACGAATCATCCTGATCTAGCCACTCTTGGATAGGCATTTTAATGGAAAAATCTGTTTCCAATGCTTTCTCAAGTCCTGGAATATCCCACTGTTCCTCAAGGCTCTGCGGCGGAACAAATTCACTAAATTTATTCGCAACAACCTCTTCACGAACAGAATTTATAGTTTCAGAGATATCGTCAGTTGCCATCAAATCATTACGCTGTTCGTAGATGATTGTACGCTGATCATTTGCTACATCATCATATTCAAGTAATGACTTACGGATATCAAAGTTACGGCCTTCTACTTTACGCTGCGCTTTCTCAATCGCATTACTTACCATCTTATGCTCGATAGCTTCGCCACGCTCCATACCTAGCGCTTGCATCAACTGTCGTACACGGTCTGAAGCAAAGATTCTCATCAGGTCATCTTCCAGTGACAAGAAGAATCGAGATGAACCTGGGTCACCCTGGCGACCTGCTCGACCACGTAGTTGGTTATCAATACGACGAGATTCATGACGCTCAGTACCTACAATGTGTAGACCGCCATTTTCCAATACCTGTTGATGGCGCTTCTCCCAAGCAGCCGTCAATTCAGCAACCTGTTCTTCAGATGGGTTATCAAGTTCAGCTAATTCAGCCTCTAACTTACCACCCAACACAATATCGGTACCACGACCAGCCATGTTAGTCGCGATAGTCACCGCACCCGGACGACCCGCCTGCGCGATAATTGACGCTTCACCACCATGATTCTTTGCGTTCAATACATTATGCGTAATTTTTTCTTTCTTCAGTAATGAAGAGATTAACTCAGAAGATTCAATAGACGCTGTACCTACCAATACCGGACGCTCTGCTTCCTGACAAGCACGAATCTCCTTGATAATCGCTTCATACTTTTCTTCAACTGTTAGGTAGACTAGGTCGTTTTCATCTTTACGGGCAATGGGCTTATTAGTTGGAATTACAACAACATCTAGACCGTAAATCTGACGTAGCTCGAATGCTTCCGTATCCGCCGTACCCGTCATACCGGAAAGCTTGTCGTACAAACGAAAGTAGTTCTGGAATGTGGTTGATGCAAACGTTTGGCTCTCATTCTGAACCGATACACCCTCTTTTGCTTCAACCGCTTGGTGCAAACCTTCAGACCAACGACGACCTTCCATGATTCGACCTGTGTGCTCATCAACAATCACAACCTGATTGCCTTGCACAATATAATCGACATCACGTTGGAACAGGTTATGCGCTCTCAAACCCGCTAGCACGTGGTGCAGCAAGTTAAGGTTCTGAGGTGCATACAGGCTATCACCTTCACTCAAAAGGCCTTTTTGCGCCAACATTTCTTCAACAGCAGTATGACCCGCTTCAGTCAGTTCAACCGTACGGTTTTTCTCGTCAACAACGAAGTGCTCGTTAATCTCCTGCTCTTCGTCCTGAGGATCGATTTCACCATCGAATTTCTCTAACGAAGGTATCAACTCATTAATTGTGATGTATAACTGAGAACTATCTTCAGCTGGACCTGAGATAATCAAAGGCGTACGCGCTTCGTCGATTAGGATAGAGTCAACCTCATCGACTACAGCGAAGTTAAAGCCACGCTGCACTTTTTCAGCAGTACTGAAAGCCATGTTATCGCGAAGATAATCAAAGCCAAATTCATTGTTTGTGCCGTAAGTGATATCACAAGCGTAAGCAGCACGTTTCACTTCTGGATTTTGACCAGAAAGCGCAACACCTACTGTTAATCCTAGAGATTCATACAGAGGGCGCATCCATTCAGCATCACGCTCTGCAAGGTAATCATTCACCGTTACTACGTGAACGCCTTCAGCAGGCAACGCATTGAGATATACAGCTAATGTTGCCACAAGGGTTTTACCTTCACCCGTACGCATCTCGGCAACTTTACCGTCATTCAGTGTCATACCACCGATAAGCTGAACATCAAAATGACGCATACCCATAACACGCTTTGATGCTTCTCTTACCGTAGCAAAAGCTTCAGGAAGGATCTGCTCCAGAGTCGCGCCATCATCAAGACGCTGACGGAATTCAGCCGTTTTAGCCTTTAGCTCTTCATCCGTTAGTTTTTCTAGATCTACTTCCAACGCATTGATCGCCTTTACGATCTTACCCATGCGCTTCAATTCGCGATCATTCTTACTACCAAAAACTTTCTTAAACAGTCCTGTCAGCATATCTCGACTTATACCTGTGAAGTCTAAAACCTATAGTCCGCTCGATTAGCGGATAAAAATTAACTCAGCATTCTACCTTTATTGGGGGCAGAAAATGAATCTAAAAGGGGAAATAAAAAAAATATGGAAAAAAGATAGGGAAATAGACAAAAAAAAGCCGAACTATAAAAGTTCGGCTCTTAATTCTTTCTATGTATCAGACCGCTAACACTGGCTTCTGATAAGAGATAGGTGCGCTTTCTTCATTATCTTCGAAAGTCACCACTTCCCAAGCATCTTCTTGCATTAACAACTCGCGCAATAAGCGATTGTTCAGGTAATGCCCTGATTTGTTTCCGTAGAACTCACCGATCAAACTCTTACCTAGTAGATACAGATCGCCTACCGCATCCAGCACTTTGTGCTTAACGAATTCATCGTCGTAACGAAGACCATCTTCATTAAGAATACGGTAATCATCTACTACGATTGCATTATCAAAACTACCACCCAATGCGAGGTTCTGAGAGCGAAGGTATTCATAGTCACTCATAAAACCAAACGTTCTCGCACGGCTAACTTCTTTAACGAAAGAAGTACTAGAGAAGTCTAGGAAAGATTCCATGTTACGGCCTTCAAATGCTGGGTGTTCAAAATCGATTTTGAAGCCCACTTTAAAGCCATCAAACGGTTTAAACGTAGCTGACTTACCATCAGCCTCAACCGTTACTTCTTTCTTAATACGGATAAATTCTTTAGGAGCATTCTGCTCTTCTAGGCCTGCCGACTGGATCAAGAATACAAACGGCGCAGCACTACCATCCATAATAGGTACTTCTTCTGCACTTAGCTCAACATAAGCATTATCAATACCTAAGCCAGCCATTGCAGAAAGTAGGTGCTCAACAGTCGCTATACGCGCGCCATCTTTAGCCAGGTTGGTTGACAGTTTTGTATCAGAAACATTGTGCGCGTGCGCAAGGATCTCAACAACTGGATCCAAGTCAGTACGACGGAAAACAATACCGGTATTTACTGGCGCAGGCTTCAACGTCAGATACACTTTCTGACCCGTATGCAGACCAATACCTGTTGCTTTAATGCTGTTTTTTAATGTTCTCTGTTTAATCATGCTATCTGCCAAAAAATAAAATAGGCCACTCTAGCGCGAGATACTAACAAATAATCGCCCTTTTAGAAAGGACATTCCAATTAATCCGCTTGTTTGCGCAGAAAAGTAGGAATATCTAAATAAGAGGACTCGCTCTCAGTACCTGTTGATTTTAACAACTCACTTTCAGGCTCAGCCGGCCCGTCAAGTGCCTCATTTTTTTTGCGACGCAAAACCGTAGGCAGATCGATCTGCTCAAGGTCTAAACTTCCATCCACTTTTTGCATTCCACCAGAAACAGGGCGGACCGTTTCTTCTGGCTTATCCAAACCCGTAGCAACAACTGTCACTTTCAGTTCGTCAGTCATCTCTGGCTCAATGACGGTACCGATGACAATCGTGGCATTTTCAGATGCGTACTCTTCAATCTGATTACCCACTTCGGTAAATTCGCCCAAGCTGAGATCCATACCCGCAGTGATATTTACCAAGATACCGCTCGCGCCTTTCAGATCTACGTTATCAAGTAGTGGACTCTTGATCGCTTTCTCTGCAGCTTCAGCAGCTCGATTCTCACCACGCGCACCACCGGTACCCATCATCGCCATGCCCATTTCGGACATAACAGTCCGCACATCAGCAAAGTCAACATTGATCATACCCGGACGTGTAATAAGATCCGAAATACCCTGAACAGCCCCTTTCAAAACATCGTTGGCAGACTCAAATGCATTCAAAAGGCTGCAATTACGACCTAGTACCTGCATCAGTTTTTCGTTAGGGATAATAATGAGGGAATCAACACTTTCGCGAAGCTCTTTGATACCTTCAATAGCAATACTCATTCGTTTACGGCCTTCAAACGGGAAAGGCTTTGTCACGACTGCGACTGTTAGAATTCCGAGCTCTTTAGCTACTTCGGCTACGATAGGTGCGGCACCCGTACCTGTACCACCGCCCATACCAGCCGTGATAAATACCATATCCGCACCTTGCAACATTTCTGCAATGCGATCCCGATCTTCCATAGCTGCCTGACGACCAACTTCTGGATTCGCACCCGCGCCTAGGCCTTTGGTTAGCGTATTACCAAGCTGGATAACTTTTTGGGACGCCATAGATGAAAGCGCTTGCGCATCTGTATTTGCACAAACAAATTCCACCCCTTCTAGGTCACCACTTTCCATGTGTTTTACAGCGTTTCCGCCTCCACCACCAACACCGATAACTTTAATAACGGCATTTTGCGGAACGCTATCTAACAGTTCAAACATTGTTAGCTCCTTTAGTGCCCTGCCAAGCACTATCCCCTAATAAAGCAGCACGCTACTTTTGCTGCTATAAATCTAAAAATCTTCAGCTTGTTCAGAAGTTGTTCTGAAACCAAGCTCTCATCTTGTCTAATACACTCTTTTGCGAACCAACAACGACTTCTGGTTCGACGTCTTGCTCAACAGCACCAACATGATCTTGTTGTGCGTATTGCAGAAGCCCCATACCTGTTGCATAAATAGGGCTACTTAAAATATCTTCCATCCCACGTACACCGTGTGGTGTCGCCAAGCGAACCGGCATATGGAAGATTTCTTCAGCTAATTCAATGGCACCTTCCATTTTCGAAGTTCCGCCTGTCAGCACAATGCCTGCTGCGACCAAATCTTCAAAACCACTGCGTCTCAACTCGGCCTGAATCAGGCTAAACAGTTCTTCGTAACGAGGCTCAACTACCTCAGCGAGCGATTGACGAGAAAGATCCCTAGCAGGCCTATCACCTACACCAGGCACCTTAACGGTCTCTTCACCTGTAGCGAGCTGTGCTAGTGCACACGCATATTTAACTTTGATCTCTTCCGCATGCTGCGTTGGTGTTCGCAAAGCCATCGCGATATCGTTTGTAACTTGATCACCAGCAATCGGAATGACCGCAGTATGACGAATAGAACCGCCTGTAAAAATAGAGATATCAGAGGTGCCACCGCCGATATCCACAATACAAACACCCAGCTCCTTCTCATCTTCCGTCAAAACGGAATAGCTTGAAGCCAATTGCTCAAGAACTAGGTTATCTACATCAAGACCACAACGTCGCACACACTTTTCAATATTCTGAGCAGCATTCACTGAACCAGTAACAAGGTGCACCTTCGCTTCTAAACGCACACCCGACATCCCTAAAGGCTCTTTGATGCCCTCTGAGCTATCAATCTCATACTCTTGAGGCAAAATGTGCAAGATTTTCTGGTCAGCTGGAATAGCCACAGCACGTGCAGCATCAATTACGCGTTCCAGGTCATACTCAGTAACTTCTCGATCTCGAACAGCCACAATGCCATGAGAATTCAGGCTGTTAATATGGCTACCTGCGATCCCAACTGTCACAGAGTGAATCTTACAACCCGCCATCAATTCAGCCTCTTCTACCGCGCGCTGAATCGAGCTCACTGTTGATTCGATATTCACTACAACGCCTTTTTTCAGGCCTCGAGATGGGTGCGAGCCAATGCCGATAATTTCGATGGCACCATCAATACCGATCTCCCCTACAAGGCACAGCACCTTTGAGGTCCCGATATCGAGCGCAACAACCATATTGTTTTCCATCGAACCACTCATTATGTTTTATCCTGCATTTCGCTTTCGGGTTTTTCCCGCCATTTCACCGCCACCCCATGGGTGTAACGTATATCGATTGTTTCTATATCAGCCGCTTGAGCAGCCAATCGTTGTTTATACAAAGTCAAAAACCGTTGTAAGCGTGCATTGATTGCTTCTCGACCTACAACTACTTTTATCTGGTTATCTAGCTCCATGGTCCAGGCTCCACGAGCCTCTAAATCCAGTGCGACAACACTAAGCCCCATAGGCTTCAACATCTGATTAAAATCATGAAACTGTGACATTACCCTTTCTGTATCTGGAGCAGGCCCACTTAATCTAGGTAAGCTCCGATACTCTTGAGAAAGTTCAGGCCAAAATATATCGCCCTGATGGTTTAACAAACCTCTCTCACCCCAACGAGCAACAGGCACCTCTTCCTCAACTTCAATAAGCAAGGTATCAGGCCAATCCCGTCGAATAGAGGAAACTCTGACCCACGGTTGCTCACTTACTAGTGATTGAACCGATTCAATATCAATCTCTAATAGATTCGCTGTTAGGTCACCAGCGATAATCTGCCCTAACTTTTCTCGGTCCAAATGCTGGGTTTTACCTTCAATAACTACGCTCGCTACCGGGCGATCCAACCACTGCCATAAGTTATGACCAATACCCCATAACACGCCGATAAAAATAACTAGAGAAGACAACGTCCAAAATGGCTTCCACCAAAACTCAGTATCGTTATTTACTAGGCTATCCTTTTTAGGATTCTTTTTATCAGCTTTCCCTTTTACTGGTTCTTCTTTAGCGATCTTTTCACGACTGGCACCGCGAGGCTTAGCAAGCTCTACTTCTTGCTCCTCCAAAGGTTCAGTTTGTCGAAAAAATCGCAACAGGTTCATTTTATTGGGCCGTTTTCAATATTCTAACGACCAACTCATCAAAGCTAATTCCTTGCTCTCGCGCAGCCATTGGCACAAGACTATGATCAGTCATACCAGGAGCTGTATTAACTTCTAATAATTGGAAGTTTCCATCTTGATCTTGCATCACATCTACACGCCCCCAGCCTTTACAGCCAACCGCGGCAAATGCTTGTTCAGCTAGACGTTTCAGGGATGTTAATTTGTCCTCAGACAAACCATGATCGAACTTGTACTGCGTATCGTTCGCTAGATATTTTGCATCAAAGTCATAAAACTCGTGCAGCGTTACTAGCTGAATAGGAGGCAACGCATCACCATCAAGCACAGCTACCGTAAACTCGTCACCGCTCATCCAACTTTCGGCAATCACACTACGATCAAAACCAGTCGCTGTCTCCAATGCGGCTTCCAACTCACCCGCACTGGTAACTTTACTCATTCCAATACTGGAACCTTCGTGCGCAGGTTTAACAATCATCGGCAAACCCAGACGCTCAACGATGTCATCAACTTCAAACTCACCATTGAATGTCGCAAAGGTTGGAGTCGGTAAGCCTGCGCCTATCCACACCTGTTTGGTTCTTAACTTATCCATACCGATTGCAGAAGCTGCCACACCACTTCCGGTGTACGGTTTGCCTAACATTTCCAAGGCACCTTGCAAGGTACCATCTTCACCGCCCGGGCCATGTAAAATCAAAAAGGCACGATCAAAGTGATTTTCTTGTAGCTGTTGTAATGGCTGTTCGTCGCCATTAGGGCCATAGAGATCGATACCAAATGCATCGACACCTGCACGTTGTAGCCCAGCTAAAACCTCAGCACCACTCTTGAGTGAAACATCACGCTCAGATGAATTACCACCAAAAATAACCGCAACTCGTCCGAAGTCGGATTTCATTTGAGCATCAATTTGATAACTCATTTTTCCTCCTTATCGGCTACAAGATTGGCCTGTTTTAGCTGATGAGCAAGCGCTGTAATATCACCCGCACCTTGAGTCAGTAATAGATCACCTGGTTCCAAAATATCTTTCAGCACATCGGCAACGGTGTCTTTATCGCTAACAAATACCGGATCTATACGACCACGCTGACGAATGCTTCGACATAAGCTGCGGCTATCAGCGCCAGCGATTGGCTCTTCACCCGCGGCGTAGACTTCTAGAAGTAACAACACATCTGCTTCAGAAAGCACTTCCACAAAGTCTTCATACAAATCACGAGTTCGGCTATAACGATGAGGCTGATTAATCATTACCAAACGTTTATCTGGCCAGCCTTCACGAATAGCTTTAACAACGGCATTAACTTCTCTTGGGTGGTGACCGTAATCATCAACCAACATAACGCTACCACCATTGACAAGCACGTCCCCCAAAACTTGGAAACGACGACCAACGCCTTCGAACTTAGTTAATGCTGTACAGATTGCTTCATCACTAATGCCCTCATCGGTAGCTACAGCAATAGTCGCTAAGGCATTCAACATATTGTGATGGCCCGGCATATTCAGTGAGATTTCTAGATCGGCAAAATCCCCTGGGCGCTTAACGGTAAAGCGGGTGTACATACCTTCTTGTCTGATATTCTCAGCACGGTAGTCAGCATCGTCCTCTACACCGTAAGTCAACACTGGACGACTAACTTCCGGAAGGATTTCCCTTACAACAGGATCATCGATACACATAACCGCAAGACCGTAGAACGGTAGGTTATGTAGAAACTCCACAAATGTTTTCTTCAACTTAGAGAAGTCATTCTCATAAGTTTCCATATGGTCCGCATCGATGTTTGTAACAATCGCAACCATAGGCTGTAAGTGAAGGAATGAAGCATCACTTTCATCAGCCTCTGCCACAAGATAGCGGCTCGTGCCCATTTTGGCGTTGGTGCCAGCACTGTTCAGTCGACCGCCAATGACAAATGTTGGATCAAGCTCGCCTTCAGCAAAGATGGAAGCTAACAGACTTGTCGTCGTTGTTTTGCCGTGCGTGCCAGCTACAGCAATACCGTGACGGTAGCGCATCAATTCAGCCAACATTTCAGCACGACGAACAATCGGAATACGCTGTTCACGCGCAGCTTTCACTTCTGGGTTTTCTTCGTTAACCGCAGTGGAGACAACAACCACATCCACACCTGAAACATTGGTATCGGCATGCCCAATAAAGATGTTCATCCCCAAGCCTTCTAGGCGCTGAGTCGTCGCGGATACTTTAATATCTGAACCTGAGATCTGATATCCCTGATTCAATAATACTTCCGCAATACCACACATACCCACACCACCAATGCCGATAAAATGAATTCGACTGATACGGCGCATTTCCGGTATTTCATAACGGGTGAAAGCATTTTGTTGTTTCATTACTTCATTGCCTCAAGGCAAACATTTGCTACCACATCACTTGCTTCAGGTTTACCTAGTGATAGAGCTTTATTTGCCATTTCCATCAACGTGTCTCGTTGATTTAATTGTTCTGTTAATAATGCTGTCAGCGTTTCTTTATTAAGATCCGCCTGCTGAATTACAATCGCAGCATCTCTCTCAGCAAGATAATTTGCATTTTTAGTTTGGTGATCATCAACCGCATAAGGGAAAGGCACTAATACAGATGCCACACCTGCATTACTCAATTCACTTATAGTTAAAGCACCTGCACGACATAAAACTACATCTGCCCAACTATAGGCTTCCGCCATATCATCAATAAATGGCACAACTTTACACTCAGTTACGCCCAGCGCTTCATAACGCTGCTGAGTTTCTTCAATATTTCGTTTTCCTGCCTGATGCCAAACCTCTGGACGTTGTTCCTGAGGTAAATCAGCAAGCACTTCAGGCAGAAGGTCATTAATCGCTTTCGCGCCTAAACTTCCACCTACAACCAAAAGGCGCAAAGGCCCTTCACGATCAGAAAAACGCTCTTTAGGTTCAGGTAAATCCAAGATACTTCCGCGTACTGGATTGCCCACGGCCTGAGTCGTTAGGCCACTTTTAAATGCACCTTGGAACGCTTCCAGAACGTTTTTGGCTAATTTAGACAACGCCTTATTGGTCATTCCAGCAACAGCATTCTGTTCATGAATAATCAACGGCACCCTTAACAACCACGCAGCAAGACCACCTGGGCCAGATGCAAAACCGCCCATACCTAGTACGACATCAGGTTTAACCGTGCGAACAACTGACAACGCCTGCCACAAAGCAATCAACAGTTTAAATGGAGCTAAAAGAAGACTTAACTTGCCTTTACCTCTTAGACCTCTCACTTCAATAGAATGCAGTTTTAATCCCGCAGCAGGCACCAAATCAGCTTCTATTCCGTGTCGAGAACCCAACCATTCAACATGAATACCTTGTTCCTGTAGTTTCTCTGCAGTGGCCAATGCAGGGAATACATGGCCGCCAGTGCCACCAGCCATAATCAAAGCTACTTTTTTATCAGAAGCGCTCATGCAGCAGTCTCCTGATTTTTTGATTTGCGCTCTTTAGCTTCAGCATCTGGCTGATTTTTTCCAGCTAATTTCAATTCGTAGTCAACTCTTAAAATAACGGCCAACATGGCACAACTCACTAACAAACTACTTCCACCGTAACTCACCAAAGGAAGCGTTAAACCTTTTGTAGGCAAAGCGCCAACATTCACTCCAATATTGATCAACGCCTGCCCTGCAAAGATAATTGCAAAGCCGTAACAGACATAAGCAGAAAAAAAGGATTTTACCTTTTCAGCTCGCCGACCAATACGGAAAATATTCACGATTAACACGGCATAAACCAAGATCAAAGCGATCGCGCCGATAAAACCCAACTCTTCAGCCAATACTGAAAACACAAAGTCAGTATGAGCTTCTGGCAGATAAAATAGCTTTTGAACGCTATTACCTAACCCCGTTCCAAACCATTCACCACGACCAAAAGCGATCTGAGCCTGCGATAACTGGTACCCAGTTCCAAAAGGATCAGACCATGGATCTAAGAAGCTCTGAAGTCGAGCTACTCGGTAAGGCTGTAAACCCACAACAGCGACCAGCAGACCCACTACACCAGAGATCACCATCAAGAATTGGGAAAAGCGCATCCCCCCCAAAAAGATCATGCCCATAACGGTCCCCATCAGGACAACTAAGGCACCAAAGTCCGGTTCGAAGTACAGCAGCACACAAAAAATACCTAGAGGTAGAGTCGGCTTCGCAATCCCTTTCCAGCTGCTACGCACTTCATCCAAGCGCCTAACCAAGTAGCCAGCCATGTACATCACCATACAAAACTTAGCAACTTCAGATGCCTGGAGATTTAAAGGACCTAAAGATAACCAACGGTGGCTACCATTTACCCCTTTACCTACACCAGGGATCAATACCAAAATCAATAAAACACCGGCAGCTAACATCCACCAGTGACCGGTCTTCTCCCAAAAGCGCATTGGGATATTCCAAACAACCACAGCACCGATCATCGCCAGCATGATAAATATGAACTGACGAATAACGTAAAAATACGCTGTCCCGTTATTTTTTAGCGCCACATCTAAAGATGCTGAGCTAATCATGACAAACCCCGTTAGAACCAAAGCAACTGAACAAGCCAGCACCCATGGGTCAAAGGGCAACACTCTTTGTGACGTACAAACAGGCGGAGACGAAGGAATTAAACCCTCTAACCTCTGCTTAATGTTTGTCATCGCCAAAGAGATCATTAAAGAGCCTCCACCGCGTCAATAAAAGCATCACCCCGAGCGGGGAAACCAGAGAACATATCAAAGCTCGCACAGGCTGGCGAAAGTAGAACAATATCACCCTCTTTCGCTTGAGCTTGCGCCTTTGCAACAGCAGCTTGCATATCGTCCGCTGATTCTTTAATCACACCTTCACAACTGTCAGCTAAACGCGGTCCATCTTCGCCGATATAGATCAACGCTCTTGCAAACTGCTGCATAGGTTCAGCCAATTCAGAAAATTCGGCACCTTTACCAACACCACCCGCAATTAACACAATACGTTTATCTGCAGATAGGGTTTTTCCTAAACCGTTCAGCGCAGCAACAGTCGCACCAACGTTAGTACCCTTGGAATCGTTGTAGTATTCAATACCGGCTTTTTCAGCGACCCACTGGCAACGATGCTTCAAGCCCGCAAAGTTCTTTAAAGCCGTTAGCATCGCATCCATTGGCAAGCCAACAGACTGGCCTAAAGCTAACGCAGAAAGTGCATTAGCCATGTTATGGCTACCACGTATTTTTAACTCAGATACAGGTATTAATTTGTCCAGACCAACAGCAAGCCAGGTTTCACCCTTTTCTTCAGTCAAACCAAAGACTTTCAGATCGGGTTTACCTAAGTGGTAAGCAAGCTGATCAACACCACTCGGCATTAATGGCATTGTCAGTGCATCATCACGGTTAACAACGACCTTTTTAGCTCCGCGGAATATCCGGTGCTTAGCCTGATAATAACCCTGCATAGAATCATAACGATCTAAATGATCAGGACTAATATTGAGTACTGTTGCGACTGCTGCTCGAAGATCATTGGTTGTTTCTAACTGGAAACTTGATAGTTCGATAACATACAGATCTTTTTCAGGCTCGTTTAACATCTCGAGTACAGGCGTACCAATATTCCCGCACACTCCAACATTTAAGCCTGCAGCAGCAGCCATCTCACCCACTAAGGTAGTGACCGTACTTTTAGCATTTGAACCGGTAATCGCAACAATAGGAGCACTGATCTCATTACAGAAAAGATCAATATCACCACTTAACTTCACGCCCGCTTTTACCGCCGTTTGAATGGCAGGATCACTTTGTGCAACACCAGGGCTCAAAATCAACTCTGATGCACTACTCAGTAATTCAGCATCAAAAGGGCCACAAATCAGTTTAACGTCAGGAAGCTCTGTTGATAGCTCATCCATACCTGGAGGATTCTCTCGGCTATCAACAACGACAAAACGTTCATCTTTAGACGCCAAATAGCGCGCACATGCCAGCCCGGTCTGACCTAAACCGATGACTACTTTTAATTTATCGCTGGCGATTAAACTCATGCTCAAACTTTACCTTAACGAATTTTCAGAGATGCCAAACCAATTAGCACCAAAACTACTGTGATGATCCAGAAACGGACAATTACTCGAGGCTCTGGCCAACCTTTCAATTCAAAATGGTGATGCAAAGGCGCCATCCGGAAGATACGGCGACCTGTTAATTTAAACGATGCCACCTGCAAAATTACGGACACGGTTTCAGCTACAAACACACCGCCCATAATGAACAGTACAAATTCCTGACGGACGATAACGGCAATAACACCAAGCGCAGCACCCAAAGACAAGGCACCGACATCACCCATAAACACTTGAGCTGGATAAGTGTTAAACCACAAGAAACCAAGACCAGCACCAACCATGGCACCGCAGAATATAATTAGCTCACCAGAACCCGGTACGTAAGGGATCAATAGATATTCAGCAAAATTGATGTTACCGGACAGATATGCAAATACACCTAATGCTCCAGCTACCATTACGGTTGGCAAAATAGCTAGACCATCTAAACCGTCAGTAAGGTTTACCGCATTAGAGCTACCGACAATTACAAAGTAGGTAAAGACGATAAAGAAGATACCGAGATCGATCGACACATCTTTCAGGAATGGAATCAGAAGTTCTGTTTCAACAGGTGTGGAAGCCATGCCATAGAGTAATACTGCCGCACCCATACCACCTACTGACTGCCACAGATACTTCCATTTAGCAGGCAACCCTCGTGGGTTTTTCTCAACCACTTTACGATAATCATCGACCCAGCCCACTGCACCAAAAATAAGCGTCACGCCCAACGTAATCCACACATAAGGGTTAGTCAGATCACTCCACAAAAGGGTACTAATCGCAATTGCAACTAGGATCAAAGCACCACCCATTGTTGGTGTACCTGCTTTGCTCAAATGCGTCTGAGGACCATCATCTCGTACCGCTTGACCAATCTGATTACTACGTAGTTTGTTGATCATATGAGGGCCGACCCACAAAGCTATCAACAATGCTGTTAATACACCCAAAATCCCACGCAGGGTTAGGTACTGAAATACAGCAAAGCCGCTGTAATATTCCGATAAAAATTCTGCCAGCAGTGGTAGCATTGCCTTCTATTCCCCTTCAGTCAGGTTCTTCACGACCTGATCCATCGCTGCACTTCTCGAGCCTTTAATCAGAATATTGGTATTCTGACCAGCTAACTCTTTCAATGCAGTTGTTAATTCTTCACGTGTTTCAAAATGCATTCCCTGCCCATCTGCTGCAGCGTTATACGCTGAAACAGAGTGCCGGGACAGCACGCCAGTTGCATAGAAACAACTAACCCCCTTCTGCGCTGCCCGACAACCTACCTGTGCATGCTGATCAGCGGCATCCGCCCCTAACTCAGCCATATCCCCTAAAACCAAAACTGATTTACCCGGCAAGCTAACCAGCAGATCCACAGCTGCATTTACCGAACCAGGATTGGCGTTATAACTATCATCAATCACTTGAGCACCAGACGCTGTCGACAAGCAACGCATACGTCCAGATACTGCAGTGAAGGATTCTAAACCGCTGCAAATTTCCGCTAACGACATTCCTTTAGCGCTAACAGCAGCTGCCGCAGCTAGGGCATTCGCAACGTTATGCTGCCCCATCACCTGCAGCTGAACCGTTTGAGACTCAGAGCCTCTGCGCAAAACAAAAGAAAAACAGCCATTGCTAGATGGTTTCAAGTCCGACGCATAGACAGCAGCTTTCTCGGAGCTAAAAGAGAAGTTGCTCTGCGGCTTTCCTTGGTTTTGATTTAACCAATACTCTGTATGCGGATCATCTAGGTTGATAACAGCCGTGCCTTGAGTTTCATCTAACTGCGAAAAGATCTCAGATTTCGCTTCGACTACGCCTTGTAGAGAGCCAAACCCTTCCAGATGAGCACCCATCGCGTTATTCAAAATCGCAACATCAGGTAGAGAGATTGCCGTCGTATAAGCAATTTCACCACCGGCACTTGCACCCTGTTCAATCACAGCAATTTGATGCTGATCACTCAATTCGAACAGCGTTAGTGGTACGCCGATGTCGTTATTAAGATTACCTTTAGTAGCCAATACCTGATTATTCTGAGACAGAATTGCAAATAGCATCTCTTTAACTGTCGTTTTACCGCTACTGCCTGTCACTGCGTAAACAGTGCCATCAAAGCGCTGACGATTCGCTTGCGCAATGTTCCCCAAAGCAATACGCGTATCTTCAACTTGCCACAATGGCGCTTGTACTTCGGGCATAGATCGAGAAACAACCGCAGCGACCGCGCCTTTTTCAAGTGCCTGTTCTATAAACTGATGACCATCAAAATTAGGACCAACCAGAGCTACGAATAGATCGCCCTGCTTAATAGTACGTGTGTCCGTACTGACACCTGCAAATTCAGTATCAGCCGTTATCTGCCCGCCAAAAGCTTGCTGTAACTGCTGCAAAAACCACTGACCAATCATACCGCCACCCCTAAAACTGACTTACTCACATCAACATCACTAAACGGGTAACGTGTACCAGCAATCTCTTGATAATTTTCGTGACCTTTACCTGCGATCAATACGACATCTTCTGGTGAAGCAGCATTGATCGCCATTCTGATCGCTTCTGCACGATCCGCTTCAACATCCGCCTGATGATCATGAATACCGCTCTCGATCATCTCAATAATGCTATCTGGCTGTTCGGTTCTTGGGTTATCGCTAGTTACAACCAACCGATCTGCAAATCGGTCTGCAATATTGCCCATTAGTTCTCGTTTACCTGTATCGCGGTCTCCACCACAACCAAATACGCACCACAAACGCCCTGACGTATGAGCTCTAACAGCTTGGATTGCTTTCTCTAGAGCATCTGGCGTATGCGCATAATCAATAATTACCAACGGCTTATCCGCAGTGACCAATGCCTGCATTCGCCCTGGCACTGCATCTAATTTCGAAAGCCCGTGCATAACCTGCTCTCGGCTAAACCCTTGCTCGGAGAGCAAAGCTGCTACGAGAAGCAGATTATCCAGATTAAATTCGCCGATAATTTTACTAGCGAAAGCAAAGTTGCCTTGCGCCGTTTTCAGCTCCGCTTCGATACCGTGTAAAGCTAAACGGTATGCTGCAATCAGATAATCGCCTTGTGCACGCCCAACCGCTACTTTTTTACCTTTAACTTCGTCATCAGCTAACAGCGTTTGACCAAAAGCATCATCACTGTTGATAACAGAAACTTTTAAATCAAAGCGTTTAAACAATCTTGCTTTAGCAGCGCCGTAAGAAGCCATAGAACCGTGGTAATCCAGATGATCACGGCTTAAGTTGGTGAATGCGGCATAATCAAATTCAACCCCAGCAACTCTGCCCTGCTGTAAAGCATGGCTAGAGACTTCCATCACTACGCTTTCAGCACCTGCTGCGCGTAATTCAGCAAACAAACGCTGCAAGCCTACAGCATCTGGGGTTGTATGAGTTGCCTGCTTTAACTGACCCGGGAAACCATTTCCAATGGTTCCAACAATCGCGGTTTTCGTGCCTATCGCATTCATCGCCTGAGCAACAAAATGCGCACAAGAGGTCTTACCGTTAGTCCCCGTAATGCCAATCACATTCAGATGACGGCTTGGGTGGCCATAAAAATTTGCTGCTACAGGGCCAATCTGACTAACTAAATCAGGCACAGCAATCACAGGAATACCAAGCGAAGGACAGTCATCAATTTCACGACGATCCAACAAAACCGCTACTGCACCACTTTTTTCAGCCGCTTCAACGAAATCAACACCACGATGCTGGATACCGGATCGAGCAATAAACAGAGTGCCGGGCGTAACCGTGCGGCTATCTTGCGAAATAGCAGATACGACAAAGCCGGCGTAAGTTTCATCAACCCACTCCGGCGCAATCTCTTTCAATGTTCTACTGATTTCCAACATAGTCACCTCATTCAACGCTGAGCAACCTGCTTATTCACTTCTGGCCAATTATCCGGTGGGATATTCATCAAACGCAAAGCTCCACCTACCGCTCTTGAAAAAACCGGAGCTGCTACCTCACCACCGTAATATTCCTGGCCTTTAGGGTTATCAATCATCACTACTGTTACTAAGCGCGGATCACTTACCGGCGCCAAACCTGCAAATGTAGATATATACTGATCATCGATATATCCACCGCGGCCAACCTTATGCACCGTGCCTGTTTTTCCTGCCACTCGATACCCCTGAACAGCAGCTCTACGACCCGTGCCTTTAACGCTAATCACAGTTTCCATCATTTCACGGACATCAACCGCCACATCAGCAGGCATAACTCGAACAGGTTTGCCTGCTTCGTTTTGGCGAATCAGACTCACAGGGCTCACGACACCATCATTAGCCAACGCCAAATATGACTGGGCTAGCTGCAATGGCGTTACCGATAAACCATAACCATAGGAAAGCGTCGCACGCTCTACTTGCTGTCTCGAATTCAGATAAGGCAGATAACCCGTACTTTCGCCCGGAAAGCCGATCCCCGTTGCCTGCCCTAAGCCTAAATTGTGATACAGATTACGTACCGAACCTTCAGGTAAGCTTAACGACAGCTTGGTTACACCAACATTGCTGGATTTCGTAATAATGGTTGAGATATCTATCTCACCGTAATTACGATGATCTCGAATCGTTTTACCTTTAACCCGCATATAACCAGGCGCGGTATTTACGATTGTTTCCGGCTCGTATTCACCACTCATCAATGCCGCCGCAACTGTCATAGGTTTAACTGTCGAACCCGGCTCAAATGTATCGGTTAACGCTCTGTTTCTTAATGCCGTCGAAATTCTCTGTTTTGGATCATTCGGGTTGTAAGATGGCTGATTAACCATTGCTAACACTTCGCCCGTAGATGCATCTAGCATCACAATCGACCCGCCATCAGCTTTATGCGCTTCAACTGACGCTTTTAATTCTCTATACGCTAGATATTGCAGCCTTAAATCAATACTTAGCTGAATATCATTACCATGCAGCGCCGGCTTAACTTCGCGAATATGCTTGATCGTTCTACCCAAACGATCTTTCATAACCAACTGCTTACCGGCGTCAGCCTTTAACCAATCCTCATAAGCCAGTTCCAGACCTTCTTGGCCTTTACCATCCAAATTGGTAAAACCAACCAGATGCGTTGTTACCTCAGCTGCTGGGTAGTAACGCTTATATTCACGATCAACATGCACACCCGGTATACGCAAAGCTCTAATTTTTTCAGCTAGCTCAGGTGTAACTTGACGCTGTAAATACAAAAATCTACGACTGCGATTTTCAGATAACTTAGCCAGAAGTTTCTTTTTGTTCGTTTTAAGCAGCACCGCTAGTTTTGACAAACCATCGTGCTGCATATCTGTCATTTTCGGATCAGCCCAAATAGTCGCGACCGGTGCACTCACCGCTAAGGGTTCACCATGCCTATCCGTTATGATGCCCCGATGAGCAGGTACCTGAACCGTTCTCAATGAGCGAGCATCACCCTGGGTTTGCAAAAACGACTGTTCTTCAACATAAAGCGAAAGCATGCGAGCCGTAATCCCACCTGCAACGAGCAATAGAAGAACCAGCACCAACCAAAGGCGCCATCCTCTACCAACTGCTGCTTCAGTGTTATCGCTCATGTTTCACGATCTCTATTTGTTTAACGTCTGGCACTTTCATGCCCAACACGCTCGTTGCTTGTTGTTCAACTCGGTTATTGGCAGCCCATGCACTTTGCTCAAGCAGCAGCTGTCCCCACTCAACTTGAAGCTCATCCCTTTGCTGTATCAATTCCTGATGCTGGTTAAATAACTGTCGATATTCAAAGGCGCTCATGACTATGCCCAAGCACGACACCAAAAGCACCACAACCAACACAAACACCAATAAAAATGGGCTCAGCAACTCTTCAGCACTATAAAAATTGTCTCGACCAGATGAATTCCCCTTCTCATCCTCCTGATCGCCAACCCAATTTTTCCAGAACCTTCCAAGCATCAAGCGACCTTTTCAGCCACTCGCATAACTGCACTTCGAGCCCGTACGTTCTCTTCGGTTTCAGAGGCACTCGCTTTCACAGCCTTACCTACATTCTTCAACCGAATTTTCAACATATCGTTTGTAACCGGAATACCACGTGGAATATGCTCATCGCCTTTAACATGCTGACGAATAAAGCGCTTCACAATCCGATCTTCTAGTGAGTGGAAGCTAATAACTACTAGACGCCCACCCACTTTCAACATTTCTAAAGCCTGATCCAAACAGCTTTCCAGATCATCCAATTCACGATTAATATGGATACGAATACCTTGGAAAGCACGTGTTGCAGGGTTCTTACCTTTTTCCCAAGCAGGATTGGCTTCAGCAATAATTTTTGAAAGCTGCGCTGTCGTGGTAATTGGCTCTTCTTCACGCTTAGCCACAATCGCTTTCGCCATACGACGGGAGAAACGCTCCTCGCCATAGGTATAAATCACATCAGCAATCTCTTTCTCTTCGGCGCGAGCGATCCAATCAGCCGCGCTTTCACCAGAAGAGGTGTCCATTCGCATATCCAGCGGACCATCATTTAGAAAGCTAAACCCTCGGGAAGCATCATCTAACTGTGGTGAAGACACACCCAAATCCAGCAAAATGCCATCAACCTGTCCTTGCAAACCACGCTCAGTTACAAATTCTTGCAATTGTGCAAAACTGCCGTGCGCTATAGAGAAACGATCTTCATCTGCAAAACGTTCGTGTGCATGCGCAATGGCAGTTGGATCCTTATCGATTCCCATCAACTGACCATCTTCTGCCAATTGATCCAATACCAATGCAGAATGACCGCCACGACCAAAGGTCCCGTCGACATAGAAACCAGACGCGTCCTGCACTAAAGCTTCTACAGCTTCATTTAACAGCACTGTGATATGTTTAAATTCCTGGCTCATTCGTCGTTACTCGATCCGCTATAGCGATAAATTTTGTAATTCTTCAGGCATTGCCATGCCACCTTCTACCTCTTGAAGATACTCTTCACGGGTAGCCAACCATCTGGATTCACTCCAGATTTCAAACTTCTGCCCTTGCCCCAACAACACAATCTTTTTATCGAGCTCCGCATACTCTCGAAGTGGAGCGGGTAAAAGCAATCGTCCATTTCCATCCATATCAAGATCAGTTGCATGACCAATCAGTAGACGCTGAATTCGACGCGCTGCGGGATTAAAGCTAGGCAGGCTTTCAATTTTTTCCTGAATAACTTCCCATTCTTCCAGTGGATAAAGCAGTAAACAGCGCTCTTCAGTATCAATCGTAGCCACGAGCTGACCATCGCAACACGTCGCGATTTTCTCGCGATAACGTGCCGGAATCGCCATGCGCCCCTTGGCATCCAGATTGATTTGATTAACGCCTCTAAACATTTTCGGCTCTCAAAACCCACTTAAATTACAGAAAAACCCACTTTTACCCACTTTATCCCACTAGAGCACACTATAGAAAGTAACCCCAACTAAAGCAAGGCTGAAAGCGCCGTAACTGACGGTTATCAGAGATCAAACATTAGAGAAATGCATACAGAGAGAAGCTCTCAAAAGCAAAGCATTGAGAGACTGCATATAAAACAATGAATTAGGTGAATCAGGCCTTTACAGGAAAAGCAGTGGACACCGCTCTTCCTGAAAAGAAAGAATAATGAGGAGTTTGCCGATAAGCCGGGTTCTGTCGTGGACAGTCATTCATCTGGGATGCATATCACTATGCACCTCAAGCAACCTACCCGGTTCCAGCGCGGGTCACGCCTATAGGAACCCTATTTGGTCTTGCTCCGAGTGGGGTTTACCATGCCGTGGAGTGTTACCACCCACGCGGTGCGCTCTTACCGCACCATTTCAACCTTACCGGCATCCGAGGATGCTTAGGCGGTATATTTTCTGCTGCACTTTCCGTCGACTCGCGCCGCCCAGACGTTATCTGGCACTCTACCCTTTGGAGCCCGGACTTTCCTCCACCTTCAAAGAAGGCAGCGACTGCCTGGCAAACTCCTCAACGCGAATTCTAACAAAAGCGAAATCAGTTAGCGATCTAAAGCCGCCTGATAAAGCACTTTTTTCTTCAAACCGGTAATTTTTGCTGCCAAAGAAGCTGCCTGACTCGCTGGCAGCTCTGCAAGAAGAATATCCAGCACCTCCAGAGCCTTAGCATCCAGTTCAGCTGCGCCTTTATTTTCTATACCGTGAACCAAAACAACAAACTCACCGCGCTGCTGATTGGCATCAGCTTCCATCCACTCTATGACAGCATCCAACTTATCCACATGGATCGTTTCATAAGTTTTAGTAAGCTCACGAGCAATACCCACAACACGCTCACCACCAAAGACTGACTGCATATCTTTCAGGGAAGCCACAATACGATGCGGAGACTCATAAAAGATCAGCGTTCGCGTTTCATCGACCAACCCCTTTAGCTGCTGCTTACGTCCGCTCGATTTATGCGGCAAAAAACCCTCAAAGATAAATCGATCTGTAGGCAAACCCGCCGCAGACAACGCAGCAATAAAAGCCACACAGCCAGGAACAGGCACAACTTTAAAACCCTGCTCTCTAACCCCCTGAACTACAACATATCCAGGGTCGGAAATTAGAGGCGTTCCCGCATCAGAAATTAGCGCAACACTGGCACCAGATTGCAACTGGTGTACAATCGTCTCAATTCGCTGGCGTTCGTTATGCTCATGGACGGAAACAAGGCGGGTATTGATACCGAAATGCGCCATCAAACGGGCACTATGACGTGTGTCCTCAGCAGCTATCAACTCTACTTGCTGCAAGACCTCAATAGCGCGAGGTGTCATATCCTGCAGATTTCCTATTGGCGTTGCTACAACGTACAGTGCGGGTTCTAACATTACAGATACCATCTTAAAACGTGGGTTGCGAAGTATATGAAATTTCAGTGGCGCCTGTCTCTTTCAGCAATTTTAATCAGCACAATTATTTCTGGCTGTTCAGTTAGCACAACATCCACGAAACCAACGCTGACTGCAGCTGAGCAAGACCAACAACGAGTAGAAAGCCTACTTAAAAAAGCAAACTCTGCAAAACCGATTAAATCTGCTCAGTATCGCGCAGACGCCGCGAAGATTCTACTTGGCCTAGGCCGCAAGCAAGAAGCAGCTTCCTTACTTAGCCAAATAGACGTTGCCCTCCTAGCCCCATCTCTTCGCTTTGAGATCGCTAAACTTCAAGCTGAAGCCTCACTTGAACAAAACCAGCCTGAACAAGCTCTACAACAGCTAGATAGATTAAATGGTTTATCGGATCTCAAACTCCCAACAGAGCAAGAGATTCAAATTCTCGAATTGCGTGCCCAAGCCTTCCAGCTACAACAGCAACACTTTAATGAAGCTAAAGAACTTATTAGATTAAGCCAACTGCTCGACACGGACGCAGCAAAGCAAATCCTGCACGATCAAATCTGGAATAGCCTACTTAAAATTGAAGCAATCCAGCTCTCCGAGCTCATTCGTAGCGGAACTAATAGTTATCATGAGCAGGGCTGGCTAGAGCTAGCTTACGAGCTAAGCGTCAACACTCAGCTAGACACACAAAACCAAGCGCTGAATAACTGGGCCGTATTATGGGAATCTCACCCAGCCCAAAAGCTACCACCTCAATCTCTTGACGGACTAGGTGCACAGACATTCTCAGCTCAAAAAATCGCAGTACTATTGCCGCTTGAAGGCAAATTTGCCAAACCTGCCAACGCCATCAAAGAAGGCATTATGATAGCTCACCTACGCAGCCAACAACCTGGCAAAACCTCTCCAGAACTTCTATTTCTGGACTCTGAAAAGATAAATACCCCGATTCAGCTGGCTTCAATCATTAATGAGCAACAAGTCGATATGATCATCGGGCCTTTAGCTAAAGACTATGTTACAACCTTGGCTGCCGATCAGCATATCCAAGTGCCTGTACTCGCCCTAAACTACACCGATTCACCCGCTCGCGAAGGCATGTATCAATTTGGCCTTTCAGCCGAAGATGAAGCCATTCAAATAGCAGAGCGCGCATGGAAAGACGGCATACGCCGTGCCGCAGTATTAACACCAAACAGTGGCTGGGGCGAAAAAATTAGCAAGGCTTTTGAAGAGCACTTCACAAACTTAGGCGGCATGGTTGTTCATTCAAGTAACTTTGGGGATATCAGCGAATTTTCCGAGCATGTGAGTCAATTTTTATCCACAGATAAAAGTAAACAGCGCTACAAGAACCTAAGAAAAGTTGTTTATACCCATAAAATTGAATTTGAAGAACATCGTCGCCACGATATGGAAGCGATTATTCTCACTGCACTACCAAATGATGCAAGACAGCTAAATACTATGCTGGCTTACAATTTTGCAGGCGATCTACCGATCTACGCAACTTCGCACGTTTTCAGTGGCAGCAACAACCCGATCCAAGACCAGGACCTAAATAACGTAACTTTCCTTGGCACCCCTTGGAATCTAAAACCACCATCCCAAGACAAAGTCCTTATTTCACAGCAACGAAACGACACAAACAGTCGCTTTGGTCGTTTATACGCTCTAGGTCTTGATGCCTATCGCATCCACCCCTATCTAAAACAATTAAGCGCGGTTCCTGGCACCCAGATCAACGGCGAGACAGGCCAACTCAGCATTAATAACAACGGCCTTGTTTTTAGAACGCTAACTTGGGCCAAATATAAAGACGGCATCCCACAAATTATTGAGTAAATAATATTCATGGACAGAAACAAGACCGGCAAGGACGCCGAAATACACGCCGAAAGATTCCTCTCAAAAAACAAACTCACCCTAGTCGAACGCAATTATCATTGCCGCTTCGGCGAGATCGATCTAATCATGCTAGATCGACGCACACTTGTCTTTATCGAAGTCCGTTATCGCAATTCAAAAAAGTATGGCGGCGCTGCAGCCTCAGTTACAGCAACCAAACAACGGAAGATCATTAAAGCAGCACAGCATTATTTAAGCCATAAAACACAGTTTTCTAACAATAATTGCCGTTTTGATGTCATTGCATATGAATATGATGCAGCACCAACGAAGCCGCTGTGGTATAAAGATGCCTTCAGAACTTAAGGTAAACGATTAAGGACAGCATGGAACTCGAAGACCGCATTGTCAGCCAGTTTCACAACTCAATGGAAGTCAACGCGATCACCATTGAGCAGTACACTCCACTTATTGCCCATGCTGGCGAACTTTTACTCCATTGCCTTGTCAGTGAGAACAAGATTCTCTGCTGTGCCAATGGAGCCTCCTCATCTTTAGGGCAACACTTCACCGCACTATTGATGAATAGATTTAGGCATGAGCGTCCAGGTCTACCCGCAATCAATATTAACTCAGATGGCGCTACCTTAAGCGCGATCTGTGAAGATAGCGGCTTTATGGATGCACAAGCCAAACAGATCCATGCTTTAGGCCAACCTGGGGACATTTTATTACTGATAACACCTCACGGTCGTTCCAGCAGCCTTGTGCAAGCAATACAAGCCGCCCATGATCGTGAAATGACTGTTATCGTCCTAAACGGTTCTGATGGTGGCGATATCACAGCGCTTCTCAGCCCAGAAGAGATCGAGATATGCGTACCTAGCGACGAGAGCTCGCTAGTTCACCATGCGCAATTACTAGTTTTGCACTCTTTATGCGATTTAATTGACTACCAACTTTTTGGAAGCGAATAAACATGATCAACAAAAAGACATTTAGTTTAATTGCAGGGATTAGCTTATCGCTATTAGTTACAGGCTGTTCCGATATCCTAAGCGCTGGAAGAGAAGGCCCGATCCAGGAAGACCCTGGCAGTAGAACTGTTGGTTCATACATAGATGATGAAGTGATTGAAACACTATCTATGGTTAACCTTGCCAAGGGCTCAGAACAGATGCAAGCAACCAATATCAGCGTAACAAGCTATAACGGCGTTGTACTGTTAACTGGCCAAGCACCTGCAGAAAGCGCAAGACAGGAAGCTGAGCAGATCGTCAGCCAAGTGCGCAAAGTACGCAAGATTCATAACGAAGTTAAAATCTCTGGCGTATCATCCACTATCGCGCGCACAAACGACGCTTGGCTAACCACGAAAGTTAAAGCCGAGCTATTAACAAACGAAGCAGTTGATGGGTCTCGCATCAAGGTAGTAACTGATAGCAGCACGGTTTATCTTATGGGCCTTGTTAGCCCTAAAGAAGCTGAGAATGCGATCAATATCGTAAGAAATATCGCTGGTGTAGAGAAAATCGTAAAAGTATTTGAATACGTTAATCGATAAGAACAACGGTGCGTACTAACCCTTAGTACGCACCTTTAATTCTATAGGTTCAACCCTTGCACTTCCCTCAACTACTTTACAACTTTTAATGACGGCCTTTTCGACTTAGCTGGCTTTTCAGCGTCCTTAGTCTCATCCGCATCCATATCTTCTACGTTGTCCAGTATTGCCAACTCCTGCGTATAGCAGTCAACACCCGGCTCACCACCAAAGCCCATACCCTGCCCATTTTCACGCGCATAGATAGCTAAGATAGCCGCCATCGGTACATATACATCCATTGGCTGACCTGAAAAGCGCGCATTAAAAGACAACGCTCGATCATCTAGATAAAAATCCCGAACCGCTGATGGATTAATATTTAAAACAATCTGACCATCATCAACAAACTGCGTAGGAACAGTAACATCATCCTGCGTAGCATCCACCAGAAGATGAGGTGTTAAATCACAATCCAATAACCAGTCATACAGTGCTTTAACAAGATAAGGGCGACTCGGCTTCATTTCTTTATCCAAACATTCAACAAAATAACGACATAAAAAAAGGGATGAAATATCATCCCTTTTTTAACTTTACTACGAAACAACTAATCGCGCATTTCACGCTCTGCTTCTGACAAGCTCATTTGGAAAGATTCACGCTCAAATAAGCGCTCCATATACTTAACCAAAGGCTTGCACTGATCTTCTGGAAGATCGATACCCAACAACGGCAAACGCCACAATAGTGGAGCCAGGCAGCAATCAACCAAAGTAAACTCTTCACTCATGAAGAAAGGTTTGTCAGCAAAAATCGGAGAAATCGTAATCAAGCTATCACGTAGCTCTTTACGAACTTCTTCTGCTGCATCTTCATCATCAGCCATCGCAGCTTCAATAATTTTATCCGCAAGATCACACCAGTCACGCTGGATGCGATACATGTATAGTCGGCTTTCAGCACGAGCTACAGGATAAACAGGCAATAGCGGAGGATGCGGGAAGCGCTCATCAAGATATTCCATCATCACATTTGGTTCATAAAGAACCAAATCGCGATCCAACAAAGTTGGCAGGCTATTGTACGGATTCATTGAAGTTAGATCTTCAGGAAGATTACCTTCATCACAATCATGAATCTCTACAGCAACACCCTTTTCTGCCAGGACGATACGAACTCGATGGCTATACTGGTCCTCGCCATTAGAGTAGAAGGACATGGAAGAACGTTTTGCCACAACACCCATTAAGAATACCCCTTATTAGAAACAGATACGCGGCCCCTTAAAAAAGAGGCCGCGTTTTAAAGCTCACGATTATATCGTAAAGCTATTAGTGTACATCTCTCCAGAATTCTTTCTTCAGCGCGTAAGCAAGGAAGAAGAATAGGAACAAGAAGATCAACACGTAAGTACCGATACGCTGAGAATCCAACTTAGATGGCTCACCCATGTAAACCATGAAGTTAACTAGATCATATACTAGCGCATCAAACTCTTCTGGAGATAGTTCACCAGTGCCCTTCTTAACAGAAGTACAGCTAGTTAGCGGCTTGTTAGTAAGAGGATCAATACCCTCACCACGCAAACCATGAGCGTTCATTTCTTCCCAAGAACAGCTTGCAACAACTTCACCCTGAAGCGGGCCAAGTACGTTTGGCATACCAACGTCTTTAAACACTGCGTTGTTCACGCCCCATGGACGAGACTCATCAGCGTAGAAACTACGCAGGTAAGTGTACAACCAATCTGGACCACGTAGACGCGCTTCTAGCGTTAGATCTGGTGGAGGGTTACCGAACCACTTACCAGCATCGCCTTTGTCCATAGAAATTGTCATCTGCTCACCCACTTTGTGATCACCAAAGATCAAGTGCTCAGCAACAAGTTCCGGATTCATACCTAGATCTAGTGCAGCACGCTCATAACGCTGATATTCAGCAGAGTGACAGCCCAAGCAGTAGTTTACAAACGTTTGCATACCACGCTGCAAAGATGCTTGGTTATGTAGATCTACATCCATCTCATCAAGGTGGCCTTTAGCACCACCAGCAGCGCTTGCAGCCATCGGCAGCGCCGCCATTACTAATGCAATAAGAAACTTTTTCATTAGCCTGTAACCCTTTCTGGAACCGGTTTAGTTTTTTCCATCTTGGTGTAGAACGGCATCAGGAAGAAGTATGCGAAGTAAAGCGCAGTACAGATCTGAGCCGCTAGCGTACGACCTGGAGTAGATGCAACCACACCCAAGTAACCCAGGATTACGAAGCTTACACAGAAGATAACCAACCACAGCTTACTCATCCAACCTTTGTAACGGATAGATTTAACTGGGCTACGGTCCAACCAAGGAAGCACAAACAAGATAGCAATCGCTGCACCCATCACAACAACACCTGGGAACTGAGAACCTAGGATTGGCGGGATAGCACGAAGCATTGCGTAGAATGGCGTGAAGTACCATACAGGCGCGATATGCTCAGGTGTTTTCAGCGGGTTAGCTGGCTCAAAGTTTGGCGCCTCAATGAAGTAACCACCACCTTCTGGGAAGAAGAAGACTACTGCACAGAAAACAAATAGGAACACAACCACACCTACAATGTCTTTAACAGAGTAGTAAGGGTGGAATGGGATACCGTCAACAGGTACACCGTTCTCATCTTTGTTATCTTTAATTTCGATACCGTCTGGGTTGTTAGAACCCACTTCGTGTAGCGCGATAATGTGCAGAACAACCAACGCCAATAGAACGATTGGTAGAGCAATTACATGCAGAGAGAAGAAACGGTTTAGAGTAATACCAGAGATCAGGTAGTCACCACGGATCCATTCAGCTAGTTCTGGACCAACATACGGTACAGCAGCGAATAGAGATACGATTACCTGTGCACCCCAGTAAGACATCTGACCCCATGGCAATAGGTAGCCCATGAAAGCTTCAGCCATAAGCGCTAGGTAGATTGTCATACCGAATAGCCATACAAGCTCACGAGGCTTACGGTAAGAACCGTACATCATGCCACGAAGCATGTGCAAGTAAACAACTACGAAGAATGCAGACGCACCGGTAGAGTGCATATAGCGCAGCAACCAGCCGTATTCCACATCACGCATGATGTATTCGATAGAAGCAAACGCACCTTCAGCAGAAGGATTGTAAGACATAGTTAGCCAGATACCCGTTAGGATCTGGTTAACAAGCACTAGAAGTGCCAATGAACCAAAGAAGTACCAGAAGTTAAAGTTCTTTGGAGCGTAGTATTTAGATAGGTGATCTTCCCACATAGCTGTAGCTGGGAAACGATCATCAATCCAACCCATGATACCTGGGTTACCTTTGTTACGAGAACCAGCCATTATGCAGTCTCCTGATCAATACCTACGATGATCACATTTTCGCTCTCATAGTGATGAGGCGGGATCACAAGGTTACTTGGAGCCGGGGAACCGTTCATTACTCGACCAGAAAGATCAAAACGAGAACCATGACATGGGCAGTAATAACCGCCAACCCAATCTTCACCCTGACCAGATGTAACACCGACTTCAGGAAGATAAGTTGGAGAACAACCTAGGTGAGTACAAATACCAACCAAAACAGCGATATCTTCACGTAGAGAACGCGCAGGGGTTTTTGGAATGTAATCAGGCTGCTGTGCAGGGTTATCCGATTTTGGATCCTGCAAGTTGCTATCTAGCTTAGCCAGATTAGCCAATGCTTCTTCGCCACGACGAACGATCCACACAGGCTTACCACGCCAGCTAGCAATTACCTGCTGACCAGGTTCCAGTTTACTTACATCCACCTTGACAGGTGCGCCGGCAGTTCTTGCCTTCGCACTCGGCGTCCAGGAAGCTACGAATGGGACAGCTGCTCCTACAGCACCAACCGCACCAACTGCGGATGTAGCACCGATTAGGAGACGGCGCCGACCCTTATTCACGCCATCATTGCTCATTAAGTTATCTCCCCTCAATCGACCTTATTTTATATCTCTGCAGGTGCAAAAATATACTGGCCGCTAAGAATTTTATAGCTACGGAAATCTGTATCTTAAAAATGGCCCAAATAGTAAAGAAATTACCCCTTTCTTACAAGGTGAATTACTTATTTTTCGCCGTACTTTAGGCCAATGTATTGATATAACGCAGTGCAAAAAAAACGCCCACCCCGATAAAGGGGCAGGCGCTTTTTCTGAATCCAAAATCTTTCGAAAAAGATGTCGAATTAACGCTTGGAGAACTGTGGCTTCTTACGTGCTTTACGTAGACCAACTTTCTTACGTTCAACCATACGAGCGTCACGAGTAACGTAACCCGCTTCACGTAGAGCTGGACGAAGCGTTTCATCAAATTCCATTAGTGCACGAGTGATACCGTGACGGATAGCGCCAGCTTGACCGAAGCCGCCGCCGCCTTTAACAGTAACAACAACGTCGAACGCTTCAAGATTGTTAGTAAGCTCTAGAGGCTGACGAACGATCATGCGCGCAGTTTCACGACCGAAGTATTCTTCGATAGTGCGGTTGTTGATAGTGATAGCACCTGTACCTGGACGCAGGAAAACACGTGCTGTAGAAGTTTTACGACGACCTGTACCGTAATACTGTGTAGTAGACATGATTATCCTTCCCCTTAAACGTTAAGTTCTTTAGGCTGCTGAGCCTGATGCGGATGTTCTGCACCAGCGTAAACTTTCAGCTTCGCATACATAGCGCGACCTAGTGGACCTTTTGGCAGCATGCCTTTAACAGCAAGCTCGATAGTGCGCTCAGGGAAAGTTTCTACCATCTTCTCGAAAGAAGCTTCTTTCAAGCCACCTGGAAAACCAGTGTGGTGGTAGTAAGTTTTATCTTTACGCTTGTTACCAGTAACGCCTACTTTTTCAGCGTTAACAACTACAATGTAGTCACCAGTATCAACGTGTGGAGTGTATTCTGGCTTATGCTTACCACGTAGACGACGTGCAATTTCAGTAGCCAGACGACCCAGAGTTTTACCTTCTGCGTCAACAACGTACCAGTCGCGTTTTACTTCGGCTGGCTTAGCGACGAATGTTTTCATCTGTATAGCCTTTCAACTTTACTCAGATCTCGTTGATTTTATTAATAAAATCGCCCGATCTGACTTATAATTATTTGTTGCTCCAAATTGATTAGAACAACTCTCTTCTGCCCAAAACTTAAGCAAGCCTAAACTTGGGAGCGCGCATTATATATATGCGCATTCCTTACTGCAAGTAAAAACCAGATAATAACAGGCCAAAATCAGCAACAACTCAAAACCAGCTTTGCTCCACACCCATATAAAAAATGCGCTATAAAAGCACATCTTTTAAAAACATCATCTACAACTTAAGCTCTATGCTCTATGCTCTATGCTCTCTAGCCAGATACTCATGCGACTGCATCTCAAGCAAACGACTTTGAGTTCGCTCAATTTCGAACTCCAAACGCCCTTCTGAATAAATTTCATGAATTGGCTTTTCAGCACTGATAATCAACTTAACGCCACTATCATAGAATTCATCGACCATATTGATGAAGCGACGAGCGGCATCATCATTAGAGCGACCCAGCTGCGGCACATTACCCACCATCACAGCATGGAATATCTTGCCCAGTTCAATGTAGTCATTCTGGGAACGAGGACCTTCACAAAGCTCTTTAAAATCAAACCAAACCACGTCTTCACAGCAGCGGCGTGTCTGCATATCACGGCCATTAATATCCAGAACCTCGGCTTCAACCACCTCTTCTAGATCTGGCGCAAGACTTTCAAAACTGCGGTTTAAACTCTTATCCGCTTCAGCATCTAACGGATAGTGGTAAAGCTCTGCCTGCTCTAAAGCACGTAAACGATAGTCAACACCACCATCAACGTTCACAACTTCTGTGTAACGATTTAACATATCAATCGCTGGCAGGAAGCGAGCGCGCTGTAATCCATCTTTGTACAATCCATCAGGCACAATATTGGACGTCGCCACTAGAGCCACACCGTTCTTGAATAATTCTTGCAGCAAGCCACCCAAAATCATGGCATCAGTTATATCTGTAACAAAGAACTCATCAAAACAGATAATTCGTGCTTCTTGTGCGTATTTTTTGCCAATCTCAACTAATGGGTTAGCCGTACCATCCAACTCTTTAAGTTCAGCGTGTACACGCTGCATAAAACGGTGGAAGTGGGTACGCATCTTCTGTTCAAACGGAAGACTGTCGTAAAAAGTATCCATCAGGTAAGTCTTACCACGACCTACACCACCCCAGAAGTACAAGCCTTTAACCGGCTCTTTCGGCTCCGGTTTTTTCAGCTTGCTCTTCAAACGCCCCATTAAACCGACTTTAGGCTCTTCTGCCTTAACCGCTACAAGATCGTCATATAAACGCTGAAGATGCTCAACAGCCATCTCTTGGGCTGGATCATAAGAGAAATCATCGCGCTTGAGGTCTTGCTTGTATCTTTCTAATGGAGTCATGTGGATTGCCAATTCATCTACTTTTTAACCTGCGCGAACTTTACCGGCGAAAGCATCATTTAGCAAATGCAACATAAGGAGGGGTATTACTAGGAAACATTTCAATTCAGTGGATAAAGTACAATACAGCTAGAAAGTTTTTTTTCAGCGCAGATACGACTCCCAGAGATACTCACTTTTAGGCTGTCTCGTAGGATAGGTTTCTAGACTAAATAAATTTCGGTGCAGGATGCACCTCCTACAATAAAGCTTTCTTTGTAGGAGCGGCATCTTGCCGCGATAAGATACTCTTGCAACTACAACCCCAACAAAGGCACCAAAACCGGTAGCATAAACGCAGTAAATGCCCCCGTCATTCCCATAGCCAAGCCACCGAATGCACCTGCAACCATTCCGTACTCAAAAGCAAATGCAGTACCCATCGCATGAGCACCAACACCTAAAACAAAGCCTTTTACAGACTCATCTTTAATACCTAGCAGACGATAAACAAACGGCGCGATCAAGCAGCCCATAGCACCTGTAATGAGAACAAGTCCGGCAGCCAAAGAAGGAAAACCGCCCATTTTTTCAGCTACCGCAATTGCGATAGGAGAAGTAACCGATTTAGGTGCTAAGGTTAATAGCAACTCATCACTCAACCCAAAAGCTACACCGATGAGAATTGCTGAACTCGCGGCAACAACAGCTCCTAAAACACAACCTACCAGTAGAGGCACCAGCAACCGCTTAACAGTCGCTAGGTTGTCATATAAGGGGACCGCCAATGCTACAACCGCGGGACCTAATAATAGGTGAATATACTGCCCACCCAGCATATAGGTCGCATAGTCAGTTCCAGTTAGTTTTATAACAACAATAATCAGTGAGAGTGATACCAATACAGGATGTAAAAACGGCGTTTTTCCTGCTTTTGCATTTATCCAGGACGCACATAAAAAAACTACTAGCGTCACGACAAGCCAAAGTACTGGAAATGTTTGAAAATGCGACCATAACTCAAGCATCGCCATCTCCTAAATCCTGTTTAGCACCCACCTTTTCCTTCGAAAGCACTTTCAATAAAAAAGCCACAACAAACATCGTTATCAAAGTACTTACAAACAACGAAACCATCAACTCAAGCCAATAATTGGAAAGTACTCCAAAATAGTTCATCAAACCCACACCTGCTGGCACTAAAAGCAATGGCAGCACTTTCAGCAACCCCTCAGCCGTAACACGCAGCCCCTCAGGCACCTCACCACGAACAACCAATCCTACCAGCAACAAAACCATGCCAACCACTGAGCCAGGAATAGGCACACTTGCAGCCGTAACGATGAGTTCCCCAACCAACTGGCATACCAACAAAATAAGAAAACCTTGGATCATATCTACATCACCAATTGTGCTAACTGCCAAAAAGCCACTAAAGCAAAACCAATAAATAACACACCGGCCGCTCGATGAATCCAAATAATGGACAGACGCTGAAGTAAGAATTGTCCCAACCAAACTCCCAGCAACGTCGTAACCAACAACGCAGATGTTCCCGCAAACCAAACAATCCATGCATTCTCTACAGCAGATAGCCCCGCTATAGATAACTGCGTTTTATCACCCAATTCAGCTAGAAATATTAATACAAATACAGACAGAAGCAGGTGCCTACCAATATTAAGCTCCCCCTCCTCTTCATCATCTTCAACACGTAAGGACTGAACACCAAAGACCAAAAACAGCGTACCAACCAGCGCAAAGATTGCCGCCTGGGGCAGATAAACACTAATGGTTGCGCCAAACAAAACGGCCAATAGGTTCAATACTGAAAACGCAGCCACCGCGCCAATTAAGACCGGAACAGGCTTATATCTAGCCGACAAAGTCATGCAGACCAACTGACTTTTATCACCGAATTCAGCAAGAAAAATAAGAAGAAACACCTTAAGAAAAGGCTCAATCAGATCCATATTTAACTCTACGATAAAATGAGACTGAGCATCCTAGCACTAATTATTAACCTTACAAGCCAACAACAACCGATTAACCAAACATAAATAGCTATTGAGCTATCTGGCTCACTACTCTCTCTAAATAACTAAAGTAAACAATCATGTTATTATGTTCTTAAGAGCAACGCTCAAATATAAGGATCAATTTCTATGAATAAAATCGTAACTAAAGCGGTAATCCCTGTAGCAGGTCTAGGAACTCGCGTACTTCCTGCAAGTAAAGCGATTCCAAAAGAGATGATGCCTGTTGTAGACAAGCCGGTAATACAGCACGTAATAGAAGAAGCTGTGGCCGCAGGAATTAAAGATATTGTCTTAGTTACTCGATCAGGCAAAGCCGCGATAGAAGATCACTTTGATTGCCATTACGAACTAGAAGCCGAGTTAGAACGCAAAGGCAAAACAGCCATCTTAGAATCCGTGCAAAACATACTTCCATCCGATGTATCCATTAGCGCAGTTCGCCAAGATAAAGCGCTAGGACTCGGTCATGCTGTTCTATGCGCCGCACCAATTATCGGCAATGAAGACTTTGCAGTATTACTACCCGACATGCTGATCAACTGTTACGGGCTTCCACAAACTGATCTATCAGCCATGGTAGAAACTTATCAAAATACAGGTTGCGGCCAAATCATGGTTGAACCGGTCCCAATGGAGCACGTAGATCGCTACGGTGTAGTAGATTGCTCAGGAGTAGCAATCACTGCTGGCCAATCTGCAAATATATCTCGCATGGTTGAAAAACCGCCTATAGATGAAGCGCCGTCTAACTTAACGATTAACGGTCGTTATATTCTACCGGCACGTATCATGGAGCTACTAAAGGATACGAAACCTGGTGCAGGCGGAGAGATCCAATTAACAGATGCCATGGCAGACTACCTAAATGAAGGTAACCTTCAAGCGTTCCACATGAGCGGCAAAACTTACGATTGCGGTAACAAAGCAGGTTACCTACAAGCGAATGTTGTTTATGGCCTTCAACACGAAGAAACCGCTGAAAGCCTGAAAACATTTATTAAAGAGCTAAATCTTTAATATCGAGACAGGACGCCTCTCTCAGATCACCGCCTAAGAGAGGTATACCACCTCGAAATATCTATTTCAAAAAGATACCTCTAGCTGTATCAGAGATATCCAAGGAAGGATTTTACCCCGCATAAAAAGAGCAGGTAAAATACTGAATCTAGCGATTAGCTCCAATAAGGAACACCTGATGTCTTCAATTGAATCAATAGCATGGAAAGACCTCCAATCCCATGCTTCTTATATGTCTCAATCACATATAAGCACTCTATTCCTACAGGACTCTGATCGCTTCCAACACCTCACCTTTGAACAGAAAGATCTGCTCCTCGATTTATCTAAACAAAGAATCACAAGCGAGACCATATCTCTATTAATCAAACTCGCTGAGGAAAAACAGCTTTCCGAATGGATCACTAAACTATTCAAAGGCGATCATGTAAATGATTCGGAAGACAGACCAGCCTTGCACACAGCTCTGAGGTCTCCTGCCCATTACTCTCTAGACCTATCAGGAACAAATATCATTGATGAGGTCCATGACAATTTAGAAAGAATGGAGCAACTTGTAACTCGAATTCACTCAGGCCAATGGCGCGGTTACACAGGACATTCTATTGATACAGTGGTTAATATTGGCGTAGGAGGGTCAGACCTAGGCCCATTTATGGCATGTAAAGCCTTGTCAGAAAACACTCCAGACATAGCACGTAAAATAAAGGTCCATTTTGTATCCTCAATGGACGGCAGCCAGATGGCCGATCTACTCGACGAATTAAACCCAGCCAGAACGCTATTCATTATTTCGTCGAAATCATTCACTACGATAGATACCCTAGCCAATGCTCAAACAGCTAAAGAGTGGCTAAAAAAATCAAGCTACGCTGGCAGCGAAGAAACGCTTGTATCCCGTCATTTTATCGGCGTTTCAGCCAACCCTGATAAAGTCGTGGAATGGGGCATTCCTAAAAGCAATCAACTCGAATTTTGGGATTGGACTGGCGGACGATATTCAATGTGGTCCACTATTGGACTGCCAATCGCATTAAAACTCAGCATGGCCGGATTCAAAGATCTACTTGCTGGTGCACATGAAATGGATGAACATTTCAAAACAGCACCACTAGACGTAAATCTACCCGTCCTTCTTGCTATGACAGGCATCTGGAACATCAACTTTCAGAACATAAATGCCCACGCGATCCTACCGTATGACGGTAGACTATGTCACATTCCAGCCTACCTTGAGCAGCTTGAAATGGAGAGCAACGGTAAATCCGTTGATCGACAGGGCAATAGCGTAACCTACAAGACCTGCCCTATATTATGGGGAGAAGTAGGAACCAATGCTCAGCACGCTTTTTATCAATTGCTTCATCAAGGCACAGAAGCAGTTATGTGTGATTTTATCGTTGCAGCTAGAAGGTATCATGACACTGATAATTCAGAACTCCAGCATCAACATCAGTTAAATTTAGCAAACTGTCTCGCCCAATCTAGAATTTTAGCGCTAGGTGATTCCGTTCTCGAAGGAGCTGAAGATGCTCCGGCCTACAAGCGCTACAAAGGCAATCAACCATGCACAACGATCATGCTGGATGAACTTACTCCATTTTCTTTTGGACAGCTGATTGCTCTATACGAACATAAAGTTTTTGTGCAGTCTGTTATCTGGAATATTAACCCGTTTGATCAATGGGGCGTAGAGCTAGGCAAGAAAGTAGCCACATCCTTGCTTAGCGCCTTCGATACGAACAACCCAACACCTAAATTCGACAGTTCAACCGACGGCTTAATAAACAGAATTGCAGACAAAGGAGAAGCTAAATGAAGATTACCATTTGGGGTAACGAACTCCTTGCATGGACTGCAGCCGCTGCACTAGCTGAAAGCGGCAATCATATTTTCTTAGTTACCAATGAACATGAAGCACCTAACGAGCAAGATCTGGAGTTCAAAGTTAGTAATGAACCGGGGCTTGAACAGTTAATTCTGGATGCTCAATCTAATGGCCGACTCATCATTGGATCACGAGCTGAAGGCATAGAACATGCCTCAAACCATATTTTGGCATTAAACCCTGACCAGTTTAAAACCGCCGAACGCCTTATCAGCCGCATCAGTCAGCATCATTCATCCAACGCTTTGATCATCAACCAATCCAATTTTGGCGTTGGTAGTTCAGATAAGTTACAAAAGCTGCTAGACGAAACTAACAATCAAGTCATTTGCTACATACCAGATATGCTGTCTGAAGGCTCAGCCTTACAAGACTACAAATGGCCGCACACAGTTATATTAGGATGCACTAATGACTGGGCCATGCTATACATCAAAACCTTGATGCGTCCATTTAGCCAAGCAGTAAAACAGTGGAAAGTCATGTCGACCAAAGAAGCTGAATTCACGAAATTTGCCAACACTGGAATGCTTGCTCTGCGCTTGGGATATATTAATGAACTTGCAAATCTGGCTGATCAGCTTGAAGTTGATATTGAAGTTATTCGAGAAGCGATGATCACTGACCCGCGTATTGGACCACACTACCTCAACCCCGGTTGTGGCTTTGGCGGCCTACATTTCCAACAGTACATTGAAGCCCTGTCAGAGTTAATGACAGAAGCGAGGAATTCAAAGCTGCTTGATACCGTACTGATTGAAAATGAAAAGCAAAAAGAACAGCCATTCCGTAAATTATGGCGACACTATTCCTGTGATCTTGGGGAAAAAATCATAACAATTTGGGGACTGTCATTCAAACCTGGCACCGCCAGTATCGATAACGCTCCTAGCTTAAAAGTGATTGATACACTGCTAGCACAAGGTTGCAAAGTTCATATGCACGACCCAGAAGCCATGAACAATATTCATGAGCATTTTGGAGAACAAGAGAAACTAGAGTACTTTGATAATAATTATGAAGCACTGAGAGGTAGCGATGGGCTACTGCTTCTAACTGACTGGCCCGAATATTGGTCACCTGATTACAGTATGCTACTCAGCTTAATGAATCATCCACTAATCATTGATGGCAGGAACATCTTTGATAAAGAGATGTTACATAGCCTAGGCTTTACTTATCATGGTGTAGGCAGATAAGGCTCTAATAAATTGAATAATGTATTTACCCAAAAATACAAAACCTGGATCTGGATAGCCTTTCTTCTTGCAGTTGCAGCATTGGTCTACGGGATATTTCGCCCAACACCTCCTGAAAGGATCTTTGAAAATTCAGATAAAGTAGGCCACTTTATAGCTTTCTTCAGCGTTTCGCTGCTTGGGCGCTTAGCCCTTTATAAAGTATCCGGCTTATCTTATTGGGCAGTCTGGTTAATTCTTGCATGCTCACTGGAATTTCTTCAAGAAATTCTCCAACCACTGCGCCATTTCTCTGTAGCTGACACTTTAGCCAATGTAATTGGCGTAAGCATAGCAATGTTCCTTTACGCCGTACTTACAAAAATCAAATAATCCAGCAGCCCCAAAAATTAACTGGTGAGTTCTAACTTATAAAAAGCCGCAATTATATTAATTGTACACTCAGCTTTCGAAGCAATAAGAAATAGATAAAACCCTCTTTCCTCAAGCTTAATAATCAAATATTACTTTTTATTAACAAGCCTCACACCTAAAACTCATGCATCCCAACAACCAGCGAATCAAGATTCGCTCCAAACAGGCATTTAACAACAGATACAAAAATTAAAAAAAAGCAGCTAAAGAAATGGAAACAAGCTTTAGGCTTCTTATTTTAAAAAGACCATAAAGCATGCCAAAACCCTGCTACCTAAAATTAGGAATTTTTCTTATATATTTACGCATTTCATAAACTTAATATATTTACCAGCAGAGAGATCAAGGATGATCTGCGCCTTCAAGGATGAAGGCCTCTGCTATTTGATCAGGGAAGATAAGGAGCCGACAAGGATGTCGGTACCCTTCCCCTCCTCAGGAGTAAAACGTGATTCGTCTTACCGCTACCACTTCTATTCATTGAATAGATAAGCCCCTTTCCCTTAAAAAGCCATTATTAAACCTCAGACTGATTCAATACGACCATATTGATCTTTGTATCTCACAATATCATCTTCACCTAAATACTCACCTGACTGAACTTCTATGATAATTAAATTTTCCTCAGTAGGGTTTCTTAGTGAATGAACTTCGCCAATGGGAATGTAAGTAGACTCATTCTGACGCACCGTATAAGTCTCAGATCCCTGAACAACCTCTGCACACCCCTTCACCACAACCCAATGCTCAGCTCGACATTCATGCTTTTGTAAAGATAAAGCAGCACCCGGGCTAACCGTGATCTGTTTCACTTGATAACCATCACCGGTTCCAATTAAGTCATATTTTCCCCAAGGGCGATAAACTGCTCGATGATGGACATACTCTGAACGCCCCTCCATTTCTAACCGTTTTACTATGTGTTTAACATTTTGAACATCATTTTTATCAGCAACTAAGACAGCATCAGAACTCTCTACAATCACTAAATTATCCACACCCACCGCAGCCACAAGCCGATCCGAAGAATGAAGGTAGCTATTAGTTACATCTTGAGCTAAAACATCACCAACAACAGCATTATTCGCAGGATCTTTACTCACCAAATCCCAAAGAGAACTCCAACTACCTAAATCTGACCAACTCAACTCAAAAGGAATCACAACAACCGATTCAGATGATTCGCATAACGGCTCCATCAAAGCATAATCGATAGAGATTGAAGGACTTTTCTTAAAGTGGGTTTTAGATACCCTTACAAAGTCCAAATCAGCAGCTTTATGCTTAAATGATTCCAATGCCGATACAAACACCTCTACAGCAAACTTTTGAAGCAAATACAGATAACGATTCGGAGTGACGATAAATATCCCACTATTCCAAAGGAACTCCCCTGAACCCAGGTAGGCCTCTGCGTCAGCAGCAATAGGTTTCTCTGTGAATTGTTGGACACTCCTCGCACCAGAAGCCTCATCAACCTCTACTGTACAATGTATATAACCATAACCAGTTTCCGCCCTAGTTGGTTGCACTCCAAGCGTTACTACTAAGCCTTCTTTAGCAAATTTCTCAGCTGACTTTAAATACCCTCGAAATGCAGCCCCATCAGTTATCAGGTGATCAGACGGCAAAACAACCATAGCCTCATCACCACAGCCATCCGTCACAGCCTGCAAGGCTGCAATAGCAATGGCTGGCGCCGTATTTCTAGCCACCGGCTCTAATAGAACTGTCCCTTTAACATCAGCTAACCTCTGCTGTTCCGCCACCATAAAACGATGTTCTTCATTTGCTACGAAGTAAAATTTATCTGAGAGGTCTCTTACCCTGTTAACAGTCTCTCTTAATAGAGACATATCAGAGTTTAGATTTAGAAATTGTTTAGGGTAGTGAGCGCGAGATAAAGGCCACAAACGAGCTCCCGACCCGCCACACAAAATTACCGAAATCATGATTACTTACTTTATATTAAAAATCAGCCTATCAAAGAGCATCAAATATACCGGCACAAGCTAGTATTTTGAATAAAGCTAACCATACAAAATCTAAAGAAGAGAGCTTTAATACCTCAGAGTACATCACATATTCACCTGAATACTTCTACCACGACCTATTCCGTAGTATTCAAGCCCATGGCGCTCGACCATTTCTGGCTCGTACATATTACGGCCATCAATAATCACGGGGTGTTTCAGTGAGTCTCTTATTAGACCAAAATCTGGAGACCAAAATGCCCGCCATTCCGTACAGATGACCAAAAGATCTGCGCCTTGCAAAGCACTTTCTTTAGTGCCGACTAACTCCAGATCCAAACAGTGGCCATAGATTCTTTGCGCTTCCTCCATCGCTTCTGGGTCATAAGCTCTAACTTTAGCACCATGCTCCCACAGAGCCTCAATCAAAACTCGACTGGTTGCTTCACGCATATCATCGGTTTTTGGTTTAAAAGACAAGCCCCAGACAGCAACTGTTTTACCATCTAAGTCACCTTTGAAATAGTTATTCACATGCTTGAATAAAAGGGACTTTTGCCGATAATTAACCGCCTCAACTGATTTAAGCAACTGAGCATCGTAATCTATATCATCTGCTGTATTTACTAAGGCCTGAACATCCTTAGGGAAACAAGAACCACCATATCCACAGCCAGCATAGATAAAGTGGTAACCGATACGCTCATCTGCACCAATACCTCGGCGGACATTTTCAATATCAGCTCCTAGACGCTCAGCAAGGTTAGATATTTCATTCATAAAACTGATTTTAGTAGCCAGCATGCAATTAGCTGCGTACTTGGTCAGCTCTGCACTGCGCACATCCATAAAAATCATTCGATCATGATTCCGGTTAAAGGCTGAGTAAAGCTCACGCATTTGAGTTTCTACATGCTGACTATCCGTACCTATAACGATACGATCCGGGCGCATACAATCATTGACTGCGGCACCTTCTTTTAGAAACTCAGGGTTAGAAGCAACATGATATTCTAATTCTTTACTTCACGATGCCAGTACCGATGAAACTTTGACAGAGACTTGGTCTGCAGTACCTACAGGCACTGTAGACTTATCCACAATAATTTTTGGCGATTCCATGTGGGTAGCAATCGTTTCTGCCACCGCGAGGACATATTTTAGATCTGCAGAGCCATCCTCATCTGGTGGCGTTCCCACAGCAATAAATTGAATCTCAGCATGAGCAACACCTTCGACTGCATCGGTCGTGAAATACAGTCGTCCAGCTTCAAAGTTACTTTGAACAATCGGCGTTAGACCGGGCTCATAAATAGGGATAATGCCTTTTTTTAAATCATCAACCTTCTTCTGATCGACATCGACACAGACTACTTCGTGCCCCACATCGGCCAGAACAGCAGCCTGAACCAAACCTACATATCCAATACCAAAAACAGTAACCTTCATGCGCTTCTCACTTTTTCAACGAATGAGAAGACTCTATGACCTGTTTGCTAAAAACTTATTTCGAAGAGATGACTGATTGGTGACAACAGTACAGACATAAAAAACGGCGACCTCCTGCACAGAGTCGCCGTTTGTTTTTTTTCACTCTCGAAAAAGTCGCCTCCGAAGAGGCGCGAGCCAAGAGAGTGGAAAACTTGCTTATTAGAGTACTAGGCGACGAATATCGCTTAGTAAGCCGTTTAGGTAGGTTAGGAACTTACCTGCATCACCACCATTGATAGCGCGGTGATCATAAGATAGACACAGAGGTAGCATCTTACGTGGCTCGAACTCTTTACCGTTCCAGCGCGGTTCAATATCAGCTTTAGATATACCCAAGATTGCCACTTCTGGTGCATTAACGATTGGCGTAAAGCCAGTACCACCAATGCCACCTAGGCTAGAGATTGTGAAGCATGCGCCCTGCATTTCATCAGGTTTAAGCTTACGATCTTTAGCTTTACCAGCCAGCTCGATCGCTTCCTTAGACAGCTCATAGATACTCTTCTTGTCTGCGTCCTTAATTACAGGAACCATCAGACCGTTAGGCGTATCTACCGCCATACCAATATTTACATACTTCTTGTAAACAATGTGCTCGCCATCAGCGTGCAGAGAAGCATTGAACTTAGGATGCTCCTTCAACGCGATCGCAATAGCTTTTAGCATGAATGGTAGCGGTGTCAGCTTAACGCCAGACTTCGCCGCCTCATCCTTCATCTCTTTACGGAACGCTTCCAGATCGGTGATATCGGCCTTATCGAACTGAGTCACGTGTGGAATATTCAACCAGCAGCGGCTCATGTTGTCGCGTGTAACTTTAGCGATTTTGCTAAGTTTCTCGACTTCCACTTCACCAAACTTGCTGAAATCTACTTCAGGGATAGCCGGGATACCTGAACCACCTGTGACTGCACCACCTTTTGGCGCCTCAGCCAGCTGTTTCAGAGCACCTTTAACATATGCCTGAACATCTTCTTTTACGATACGACCACGACGGCCGGTACCAGCGACAAGAGACAGATCAACACCAAATTCACGAGCAACTGCACGAACAGCAGGACCAGCATGAACTGTTTTGTTTTTCTTCTCTAGTGCAGCAAGATCAACCTTACCCGCAGCAGGCGCTGGCTTAGCCGGAGCTGGAGCTGGAGCTGGAGCCGCAGGTACAGATGCCGTAGGAGCTGGCGAAGCAGCAGGAGCAGGTGCGGCGCTGCCCGAAACTTCAAGTTCTAGCAGCAGATCACCTTCGTTTACCGTATCGCCTTCGTTGATCTTCATGGAAACAACCGTACCTGCTTTAGGTGCTGGCACTTCCATAGATGCTTTATCGGTTTCTAGTACGATTAGGCTATCGCCTTCTTCAACGCTGTCGCCGTCTTTTACCAATACCTCAACAACGTCTACATCGCTCGCACCCGATAGATCAGGGATAAGAACATTCTCTTTACCACCTGCAACAGGTGCTGGTGCAGACGCAGCTTCCTGAGCTGGTGCCGGGGACGCAGCAGGTGCAGTTTCAGCTGGAGCAGCCGCATCTCCAACACTCAGCTCCATCAAAAGATCACCTTCGTTAACTTGATCATCAACGTTAATCTTCATAGAAACCACAACACCATCTTTAGGTGCTGGCACTTCCATAGATGCTTTATCTGTTTCCAGTACGATCAGGCTATCGCCTTCAGATACTGTGTCACCGTCTTTTACCAGTACTTCAACAACATCTACATCAGTTGCGCCGGACAGATCCGGGATCAGTACATTTTCAACGGCAGAAGCGGCTGCAGGTGCAGCAACTGGAGCCGGTGCAGCTTCTGGTGCAGCAGCCGGCGCAGGCGCTTCTTCTGCGGCTGGATCTACAGATGCAGCAGCACCTGTGTCTAGCTCAAGCAGAAGATCACCTTCGTTTACTTGGTCATCAACATTGACCTTCATGGATACAACCACACCACTATGAGTCGCTGGCACTTCCATGGATGCTTTATCTGTTTCCAGAACAATCAGGCTATCGCCTTCGCTGATGGTGTCGCCGTCATTTACCAGCACTTCAACAACATCAACATCTGTGGAACCTGATAGGTCTGGCACAGTAATTGTGATAATACTCACTTTGAATTCCTCCAGTTCTAAGCTGTTAAGAAGCTCATCGCAGACTTAAACAGTCCACGGTGCCGGTTTAGCCGGGTTGATGTTGAACTTCTGCATGGCTTTAGCGACAACTTCGCCTTCAACCTTGCCTTCTTCCTGGAGTGCTCTTAGCGCAGCCAGAACAACGTAGTAACGGTTAACTTCAAAGAATTCACGCAACTTAGTACGTGTATCAGAACGACCGTAGCCATCTGTACCTAGTACCTTGAAGTTACGAGGAATGTATTCGCGTAGCTGATCAGCATAAGAGCGCATGTAGTCAGTCGATGCGATAACCGGACCTTCACCACGACTTTCGATGCACTGAGTTACGTATGCTTTCTTCTGCTCAGCTTCTGGGTTCAGCATGTTCTCACGAGCTACTGACATCGCATCACGACGAAGTTCGTTGATCGATGTTGTGCTCCAGATATCAGACTCAACACCAAACTCTTCGCTTAGAATTTCAGCCGCAGCTTCAACTTCACGAAGGATCGTGCCACAGCCCATTAGCTGAACTTTCTTATCGGAATCCTTACCCTCTTTCAGCAAGTACATACCTTTGATGATGCCGTCTTCAGCACCTTGTGGCATTGCTGGGTGGTGGTAGTTTTCGTTCATTGTCGTGATGTAGTAGAAGCAGTTCTCCTGATCCTGATACATGCGACGTAGACCGTCCTGAACAATCACAGCTAGCTCGTAGCCATAGGTTGGATCGTAGGACTTACAGTTCGGAATCATCTGAGCCATCAGATGGCTGTGACCATCCTGGTGCTGCAGACCTTCACCGTTTAGCGTTGTACGACCAGAAGTCGCACCGATCAGGAAGCCACGAGCCTGCATATCACCTGCAGCCCACGCCAAATCCATCACACGCTGGAAACCGAACATAGAGTAGTAAATGTAGAACGGAACCATTGTGCAGTTGTTGTTTGCATAGGATGTAGCCGCAGCCATCCATGCAGACATCGCACCTGCTTCGTTGATACCTTCTTCTAGAATCTGACCTGTTTTAGATTCTTTGTAGAACATGATCTGATCAGAATCGTGTGGTACGTAGCGCTGACCTTCAGAAGTGTAAATACCCAACTGACGGAACATACCTTCCATACCGAACGTACGAGCTTCATCAGGTACAATTGGTACAACACGCTCACCCATGTTTTTGTTTTTAACCAGCGTGCTCATCACACGGTTAAGCACCATTTGAGTAGAGGCTGCGCGCTTACCACTGTCTTTCAACTGACCATCAAAATCAGACAATGGCGGCGTTTCTAGTTTTTCGAACTCTGTGCGACGCACTGGGTAGAAACCACCCAAGCTTTCACGACGCTCGAACATATACTTCATTTCTGGTGAATCTGGTGCCGGACGGTAGTAAGGCACGTCCTTCAACTGATCATCAGATAGTGGGATGTTAAAGCGATCACGGAAATCTTTAAGATCGTCCATCGCTACTTTCTTCATCGAGTGCGTGTCGTTCTTCGCTTCGCCCGATTTACCCGTACCGTAACCTTTTACAGTCTGTGCAAGGATTACAGTTGGCTGACCTTTGTGATTTACTGCTTCGTTGTATGCAGCAAATACTTTGTAAGGGTCATGACCACCACGGTTCAGATTCATAATGTCATCATCAGATAGATCTGAAACCATCTCTAGTAGTTCTGGGTACTTACCGAAGAAGTGCTCACGAGTGTACGCGCCACCATTAGCCTTGTAGTTTTGCAACTCACCGTCACAAACTTCGTCAAAGCGTTTTTGAAGAAGACCTTTAGTGTCTTTTTCGAACAGGGCGTCCCAATGACGACCCCATAGACATTTGATAACGTTCCAACCAGCGCCGCGGAAGATACCTTCTAGCTCTTGAACAATCTTGCCGTTACCACGAACAGGACCATCGAGACGCTGTAGGTTACAGTTAACTACGAAGATCAGGTTTTCAAGCTGCTCACGACCTGCAAGAGAGATAGCACCTAGAGATTCTGGCTCATCACACTCACCGTCACCTAGGAAAGCCCATACCTTACGATCACCACGATTAATCAATTCACGCGCAGAAAGGTAACGCATTACGTGCGCTTGGTAGATTGCTTGAATTGGACCAAGACCCATAGATACGGTTGGGAATTGCCAGAAATCAGGCATCAACCACGGGTGTGGGTAAGATGAAAGACCGTTGCCATCAACTTCACGGCGGTAGTTGTCCATCTGATCTTCAGTTAAACGACCTTCTAGGTAAGCACGAGAGTAGATACCTGGAGAGATATGGCCTTGGAAGAAGACCATGTCAGATTCCTGACCGCCTTCGTTACCGCGGAAGAAGTAGTTAAAACCGATATCGTATAGCGTTGCAGAAGAGGAGAAAGATGAAATGTGGCCACCCAGGCCATCTTCGTTGTCGTTAGCACGCATAACCATTGCCATCGCGTTCCAACGAATGAAAGAACGAATACGGCGCTCCATGAACAGGTCGCCTGGCATACGTGATTCATCTTTAACAGAAATAGTATTGCGGTAAGGTGTAGTCAGCGCCGTACCAGAGCTTACGCCCATATCATTGGCTTTTTCACCTAACTTACGCAGTATGTATTTGGCACGATCGTCGCCATCATTCTTTGCAACTGATTCCAGCGCATCCAACCACTCTTGGGTTTCAATTGGATCAACGTCATCAATAATGTCTTGCACTTTGACCTCTCCACTCTAAAAAGTTAACGCAGCATGTATTTTTTGTAATCTGATCTTTGTTAACCAAACCAACTTGTTACATTAAAAGTAGCAGTTGAATGACTAAACAGACCTTATAATATTAGTTTTGTAGTAATACTACATTTAAATTAGTACTTATGTCTACATTTATACTCAAAACGTATCAAAAAACTAAAACAGGCACTTATTTGTGTAGTTTATATACAAGAATTAAATATTAGCTCGGCGCAGAGCACGCTCTAAACGTGTATTTTCACGCTCACCTTCCAACAACGCCTCTTCGACATAAGCCAGATGGTGATGAGCTGCCTGACGCGCCTTTTCAGGATCACCTTCTAAAATCGCATCCATCAGCACTTTATGCTGATCATGGATCTTTTCGCGGTAATCTGAGTTCGGGTAGATGTTTTTAAGGTTGTCCCAGATATGTTCGCGCAGCAGATTAAACAACGCTCGCATCATATGCAGAAGAACCATGTTGTGAGTTGAGGCAGCGATTGCCAAGTGGAAGTCCACATCAGCATATACCTCTTTCTGAATGTCTTTCGTATCATGATAGCGCTGAAGATCGTCGTAACACTTCAAGATCGCCTCTTTATCAGCAGGCGTACTTCGAAGGGCCGCATAATAAGCTGCAACACCTTCTAAAGCATGACGAAACTCTAGCAGATCATATTGAGCTTCAGGGTGGGTTCGAAATAACTCAAGCAGTGGATCAGAGAAGGAACCACCCAAATCTTCAGAGACATAAGTACCACCGCCCTGGCGACTGATTAGCAAACCCTTAGCCGCCAATTTTTGAACTGCTTCTCTAAGCGAAGGCCTAGATACTTCAAACTGCTTTGCAAGTTCGCGCTCAGGTGGTAATTTTTGTCCTGGCTTTAACGTCCCTTCCAAAATCATGGCTTCCATCTGTTCCATGATTACGTCAGAAATCTTTGGCTGCTTAACCCGGTTGTAACTCATCTTTCACACTCAAATTATATTGGTAAGACCAATATCAATAGTAATTTATTCTACATTAGCAACACAATAGCCTAAGCGGAATAATTTTATTTACCACATTTATCCTATTCACAGAGCCTATATAAATGCTGACTATGAAATAGATTTCACCAATGTTATAAATCTGGACTATAGTCATTTAGCAGCAAAAAAACATTGACAGACCTTGCTCAAAAAAAATACAGTAGCATATCTCTAATGGTAAATTGGTATTACCAATTGAGATTACTGCAGCGCAGCAGAGGTCTTATCATCCCAATACCCTCTCCTCCTGCATCTCAATACTAAATATAAAAAAATGAATCTCTTAGAGGATGTGACATGAAAAAGTTCGCCAAGTCTCTGATCTCTGCAGCTGTAGTTACTGCTGCTATTGCAGGTACGACAGCTCCAGCTCAAGCTGCTGACAAACTACTTCTAAAAACTCCAATTGCTTTCGGATCTCACCTACCAGCGCTAGGCACTCCAATCGTTTGGGTTGCTGACCAGCTTAAGCTTGTAAGTGACGGCAAAATGAAAATGAAAATTTATGAGCCAGGCAAATTGGTTAGCCCTAAAGAGATTCTGGACGCAGTTTCTACTGGTAAAGTTAACTCTGGTTACTCTACTGCTGGTTACTGGCAAGGCAAAATGCCTGCAGCTGCACTTTTCTCTGCAGTTCCATTCGGCCCAGAAGCTGGCGAATACATGGCTTGGTTGTACTACGGTAACGGTATGAACCTTTACCAAGAGATGTACGACACAGCAGGCTACAACGTTAAAGTTCTTCCTTGTGCGATTATCTCTCCAGAAACATCTGGTTGGTTCTCTAAGCCAATCGAAAAACCAGAAGACCTAAAAGGTCTTAACATGCGTTTCTTCGGTCTAGGTGCTGATGTAATGGAAAAACTGGGCGTAGGCACAGTTCAACTTCCAGGCGGCGAAATCTTCGGTGCACTTGAGAAAGGTGCAATCGATGCATCTGAGTTCTCTCAGCCTGCAATTGACCAGCGTCTAGGCTTCCACAAGATCGTTAAGTACAACTACTTCCCAGGCTGGCACCAGCAGGCGACAGTATTCGAACTACTGATCAACAAAGACACTTGGGGCAAGATGAGCAAAGGTCAGAAAGCACTTGTTGAAACAACATGTAAAGCGTCTATGACTAACGCGATTGCTGAAGGTGAAGCGATGCAGTTCCCTGTAATGCAGAAAGCAGCTGACAACGGCGTTCAGATCCGTTACTGGAACGACACAATGCTAAGCACTTTCAAATCTACTTGGGATGAAGTAGTTGCAGAGAAAACTGCTGCTGATCCATTCTTCAAGAAAGTATGGGATGACATGAGCACGTTCCGTAAAGGTTACGACCTTTGGGAAGCTAACGCATTCCTACCACGCGCAACTAAGTAAGACGACTATCTTCGGAAGGTGCCCAGCCCTCCGAAGAATTTCAGGGCAGCTTCGGCTGCCCTGTTTGCCTGTACATACAGGTAATCTATAAAAATAAATAATTAGATTTTTGAGTGAGCACTACTCGGCAAAGAATCTAATAAGAAGTAGCGAAGGTAAGTTTCAGTGACTGAAAATGAAAAGCTGACCCCCGTGCCCCTCGCAGATGCGATAGATAACTTTATTAAACGCATCGGTCTCACTATCGCTTGGACCTATGTAGTTCTTGTTTTAGTGATTATGCTGCAGGTCATTTTGCGCAAAGGATTTGCTAGCGGCTTAATTGCCCTAGAAGAGCTGCAATGGCACCTATATTCCATTGGCGTAATGTTTGGTCTTTCTTATGCCCAAACCACAAATTCACATATTCGCGTAGACCTGTTCTATTCCCGCCTAAGGGCGAACACTAAGCGCTGGATCGAAGTTATTAGTATCCCAACAATGGTTCTACCATTCGTTGCAATCATCTTTATGCAAAGTATCGATTTTGTTGCTGAATCCTATCGAGTAAACGAAGGCTCAGAAGCCGCTTCCGGCCTACCGTATCGCTGGATAATAAAAGGAGTTATTCCAGTAAGTTTTGGCTTACTAGGACTAGCGCTTATCTCTCGTTTTATTCGTGATTTGACTCTAATAATTAAAGGTGATGACTGATGGATGCGAATGAAGTTCTCGTAATCGCGATGTTCCTGTCGTTCATCGCGCTTCTATTTACAGGCATACCTGTCGCTTGGGTATTAGGCGGCATCGGTATTGTTTTTGCCTTTTTAGGGCAATTTACAGACACATACATGGATACCATGACGGGTCTTGACTACACCACACTTGGGCTTGTAGTTAACCGTCTATGGACCATCATGGAAAACTGGATTCTGGTAGCCCTTCCCATGTTCATATTTATGGGGATCATGCTTGATAAGTCTGGCGTTGCTGAGCGCTTGATGAAATCAATGCAGGAGCTATTTGGTCGTGTACACGGTGGTCTTGCTATTACAGTGACAGCGATTGGTATTATCCTCGCAGCATCCACCGGCATCATCGGTGCATCCGTTGTACTACTGGCGGTTATGTCACTACCAGCGATGACTAAGCAGGGCTATAACATGCCACTTGCACTAGGTACGATCGCTTCTGCAGGTACACTAGGCATCCTAATCCCACCAAGCATCATGCTGGTTATCATGGCTGACCAATTAGGTCTGTCAGTTGGTGACCTATTTATGGGCGCTGTATTCCCAGGCCTAATGCTTGGCGCGTTTTACATTATCTACATTCTTGCTCGCGGCTTTATCAACCCAAGTCACATGCCGATCCCAGATGATGCAAAACCTGTTGATCTAAAGATCTTCTTTAATGTCCTTAAAGATGTTCTACCGACTCTACTTCTTATCATTGTAGTGCTAGGTTCTATCTTTGCGGGTATTGCTACGCCAACTGAAGCGGCAGGTGTAGGTGCGTTTGGTGCAACGCTTCTAGCGATGTACAACAAGAAATTTAGCTTCAAAGTACTACATGAAGTTGTTGGCGGCACAATGAACACAACTGCCTACATCTTCGCGATCTTCATTGGTGCAACATGTTTCGCCCTTGTTCTTCGTGAACTAGGTGGTGATGAGATGATCGAAGAGTTCCTAACAGGCCTTCCATTTGGTCCTTATGGAATCATCTTCTTCATCCTAGCGGTTATTTTCCTACTAGGCTTCTTCCTAGATTGGATCGAAATCACGCTAATCATCTTGCCACTACTTGCACCTGTAATTTCGGCCCTCGGCTTAGACATTACAGCGCCTGGCATCGATAACCCAGAGTTGGTTTGGTTCGTCATGCTCGTCGCCATGGCCTTGCAGACCTCGTTCTTAACGCCCCCCGTCGGGTTTGCCCTCTTCTATCTTAAAGGGGTATGCCCACCAAACGTTAAGATCACTGATATTTACAAAGGTGTAATTCCTTTCATTATTCTTCAGTTAGCAGCGCTACTGGTACTAGTATTCTGGCCTCAGATCGTTCTTTGGCTACCAACTATCGCCTACAGTTAAGATAACTGAATAGCACTGGGTATCTAAGATGCCCAGTGCGCACATATATAATAATTAGGCCTTAAGGCCATTTAGAGCTAGTAGAGTACTTCATATGTCCAGTCACGATCTTCTCGATCAGTTAAGGTCTATCCTTGGCGAGAACAATGTTCTCACTGGGGAAAGCCAGACCGAACACTATCGCACAGGTTTCCGCTCCGGCGAGGGTTCAGCCCTTGCTGTAGTATTTCCAACCACACTTTTAGAACAGTGGAAGGTTCTAGATACCTGCATTAAAGCCGATAAGATTGTGATTATGCAGGCCGCTAATACAGGCCTAACAGAAGGCTCAACGCCAAGTGGTGAAGACTATGATCGTGAGATTATTGTCATCAACACTACACGCATGAACAAAATCTACCTGATTGATGAAGGCAAGCAAATTATCAGCTTCCCTGGGGCAACACTATTCACCCTAGAGAAGATGCTAAAGCCTATTAATCGTGCACCTCATTCTGTTATTGGCTCGTCCTGTATCGGCGCTTCAATTGTTGGCGGTATTGCGAACAATTCTGGCGGTGCCTTGGTTCAACGTGGGCCAGCTTATACTGAGCTATCTCTGTTTGCTCAGCTTAACGATAATGGCGAGTTGGAATTGGTAAATCACCTTGGCATTGACCTAGGCGAGACGCCAGAAGAGATCCTTACCAATCTAGAACAGAAAAACTTTACCGATGCTGATGTTGAAGCTAGCACCCAAAAAGCATCGGCAAACGATTATCCTGAAATTGTTCGCGATGTAGATGCAGACACACCTGCGCGCTACAACGCTGATACTAGCCGCTTATATGAATCCAGCGGTTGCGCAGGCAAAGTAGGTGTATTCGCTGTTCGCTTAGATACCTTCCCTGTCGCACAAAAGGAACAGGTTTATTACATTGGCACCAATGATGCCAATGAACTGACAGAGATTCGTCGTCACATTCTGCAACACTTCGATAACCTACCTGAAGTGGCTGAATACATGCATAAAGATATCTACGACATTGCTGAAAAATACGGCAAAGATACTTTTATGATGATTAACTACTTTGGCACCGATCCGCTTCCAAAGCTTTTTGCCATGAAAGGTCGTATCTCAGCAGCTCTGAATAAGATCAGCTTCTTGCCAAAAGATATTCCAGATCGGGTTATGCAGGTTATGAGCCGATGCTGGCCAAATATTCTGCCAAAACGTATGCGCGAGTTCCGCGAGAAATATGATCACTACCTCGTGCTAAAAATGAGCGATGATGGCATCTCTGAAGCGAATAAATTTCTAAAAGAGTTCTTCAGTAACAGTCAGTCTGGCGATTATTTCGAATGCGATGCAGATGAAGCCAAAAAAGCTTATCTACACCGTTTTGCCGCTGCAGGTGCCGCTATTCGTTATCAGATCATCCACCAGAATGAGGTCGAAGATATTCTGGCACTGGATATAGCACTGCGTCGAAATGATCCGGATTGGGTAGAAAAACTACCGGAAGAGATCAACAAGCATATAGTTCACTCACTCTACTACGGTCATTTCATGTGTCACGTTTTCCATCAGGATTACATTCTGAAGAAAGGCGCTGATGGTAAAGCGGTGAAGAAGATGATGTTAGACCTTCTTGCACAGAAAGGTGCGAAATACCCTGCTGAGCATAACGTAGGCCACCTATATGAAGCTGAAGAAGGGCTACAGAACTTCTACTTCTCGTTAGACCCAACAAATACGTTTAACCCAGGTATTGGTAAGACTCCAAAGTCTCGCTGCGGGTGTGGCTCGCCACATTAAATTGAGTTCTAAATTTAAATATTGAGCTAGGTCTATAGATTGCCGAGTAAATCTGAGCACCGACTTACAAAGTGCTAAACTGACCAAAATCAATACTTTAGTCTAAGACTGTTTTTGAGGAAATGATCATGGCACTTCCAGATATCAAAACTATTCTTTACGCAACATCTTTGGGCAAACACACTCGACCTGTATTCCGCCAAGCGGTTAATCAGGCAGTTCTAAATGATGCCAAGATCGTAATGCTGCACGTTGTAGAGCCGATGGGTGAGATGGGACATGCACTGATCCAAAACTATGTATCTGAAGATCTTATCAAGCAGATGCATGACGAAGGTATCAAAGAGATCCACAAAACAATGCAAGATCGTGTCGAGAAATTCTGCGAAGAAGAACTGCAAAGTTTAGATAAGCCTGTAGTGCTTAACATTGAACACAAGGTTGCTGAAGGCAATCAAACTGATTCTATTCTTGGTGCAGCACAAGCTGAAAATGCTGATATGATCGTTATGGGCGCGGAAAACCGATTTGGTCATCATAGCTATACAAGCCAGCAAGTGATGCGTAATTCCAAGATTCCTGTACTGATTGTTCAAACAGGTAAAGAGTAGGATTAAACGCTCCAAAGTAGGCCACAACTGACATATAAGGTAGTTATTGATGGAAGTACAAGGTCTACTGATTGAACGGATATTCCTTACCGTGTTCCCACTTGTGGCGATTGTCACAGTGGGATTTTTTTATGCCCGCCGCTACCAACCGGACATGAATGCAGCCAATCAGATCAATATTGATGTTTTTGTTCCTGCGCTGATCTTTGCTGTTTTATCTGCTGAATCATTTGATCTAATTAAGTACCAATCTCTCGCCATTGGCGCCACTATTATCGTGATTGGCTCAGGTATTCTGCTCTACCCTGCCTGTAAACTGTTAAAGGTACATCCTAAAACGTTCCTACCTCCAATGATGTTCAGCAACAGTGGTAATTTGGGTATACCGCTGATTGTCTTAGCCTTTGGAGAAAACGCGCTGCAAGCCGCTGTAGTCCTATTTCTAGTGGAAAATTTGCTCCACTTTACCGTCGGCATCTACATACTGGATCATAAGACTCGTTTGCTAAATCTGCTTCGTATGCCGATGATTCTAGCAACTATTTTAGGCCTCATCTGGAGCGGCTTTGATCTACCGATCCCTAAAGCAGTCCATACCTTTATCGATATGCTGGGTCAGATAGCGATTCCATTGATGCTCTTTGCGCTAGGTGTCAGAATGACTAGCGTAGACTTTTCTAATTGGAGAATAGGTAGCCTCAGCGCGGTACTCTGCCCTGTCAGCGGTATTATCATCGCTCTGATCTGCCAGCAGTTCTTACAACTGGATGCGACACAGTTTGCCTATTTAGTTGTCTTTGGTGCGCTACCACCAGCCGTTTTAAATTACATGATTGCTGAACGTTACAATCAAGAGCCCCATCAAGTCGCTTCAATTGTTTTGCTAGGCAACATGGGCAGTCTCATTTTTATTCCAATCACTCTCGCTTTTGTTATATAAAATTACTTAAATTTCTCAAATAGTTTGAAAGAAAAATGGACTACTGTATCGGTATAGATCTTGGCGGCACCAAGATCGAGATTATTGCGCTGACTCCATCTTCAGATGTTCTATTTAGATCTCGCGTTCCTACGCCACAAGGGAATTACCAAGCTACCCTAGATGCAATTTGCTCGCTTATAGAAAGGACAGAGAGCAGCATAAAACATCCACCTAGATCAATTGGTATTGGAATTCCTGGAGCCATTTCACAAGAAACAGGCTTAATCAAAAACGCCAATTCCACTTGTTTAATCGGCCATCCATTAAATAAAGATTTAAGCGACCGACTACAAAGACCTATTAAAATCGCCAACGATGCTGACTGCTTTACATTGTCTGAAGCTGTCGATGGTAGCGGCAAACACTACAACTCTGTCTTTGGCGTTATTTTAGGCACTGGTGTTGGCGGAGGCATTGTTATTAATAAGCAACTACTTAGTGGACCAAATTCTATATGCGGTGAGTGGGGACATAATCCACTGCCTCGACTAGATGAGTCAGATGGTATTGGGCGGGATTGTTATTGCGGTAAACAAGACTGTATTGAGACGTTTTTATCTGGCCCTGGTTTTACAAATCATTATAACCATTCGACTTTCTCACACTTAGATACTGAATCTATCTGGGAACTCGCCAAAACTAGAGACAAGTCAGCAATAGGGCATTGCGACTTATATATCGACCAGTTAGCTAAAGCTCTATCATCTGTTATCAATATATTGGATCCCGAGGTTATTGTGCTAGGCGGTGGGCTTTCTAACCAGATGGATATCTATACGAAACTTCCAGAAAGGTTAGCCCAGTACGTGTTCTCTGACTCAATGAATACGCCAATTTTGAAAGCTCAATATGGCGACTCCAGCGGAGTTCGTGGAGCCGCCTGGTTGTAACGCTTAGCAACTTATGAAGCGGTGCTTTTTAGCAATTACTTCTTACTCGCAGCTTCTTTCTTTTTATCCACAACCTCTTGAATAGAGATATTTGAGCGGTTTTTCTCAACTGTGGCAGCACCAATACCTTTCACTTCGGTTAATTGATCTACCGATGTGAAAGGACCATTGTGAGTACGATACTCAACAATAGCTTCGGCTTTAGCTACCCCAATACCATTAAGGTTTTCCGCTAATTGTTCTGCGGTAGCAGTATTAAGATCGATAGGTGCAGCAAATGCAGATAGAGAGAATACGCATGCGAACGCCACAAAAAGCGCTCTAAAAGAAGAGAGTTTCATAGTAAATTCCTTTTACTTTTTTTAGGTCTGACCTCATCCATTAAGGCCAGACCCTCTTTATAACGTGCTGGGGCTATGAAAGCAATGGTGCTAATTCAGCATCGATTTTAGCTAGTGCGTCTACAGGCGAATCAGCTTTTGTAATTGGGCGACCAATCACTAGGTAATCACTGCCTGCTTTCAATGCATCAGACGGTGTCATAATACGCTTCTGATCGCCAACATCCGCATCCGCAGGTCGAATACCCGGCGTTACTAGTTTGAAGTCGTCACCGATCACTTGGCGTAGTGGTGTTACTTCCTGTGCAGAACAAACTACACCATGCAGACCACTTTCTTCAGTTAACTTAGCCAAACGTTTCACATGCTCTAACGGCTCAATATCTAACCCTAAATCGCGCAGGTCACTACGCTCCATACTGGTTAGTACAGTCACACCGATTAACAACGTCTCAGAACCATTAACTTGCTCAAGCTCGTTGCGAGCAGCTTCCATCATACGGAGGCCACCCGAAGCATGAACATTGACCATCCACACGCCTAGCTCTGCAGCTGCACGAACTGCTTTAGCCGTAGTATTTGGGATATCATGGAATTTCAGATCAAGAAAGACATCAAAACCTAGGCTATGAAGTGTTTCTACGATAGCCGGACCGCTACGTGTGAATAACTCTTTACCAACTTTGACACGGCATCGAGTCGGATCCAACTGCTTAGCCATTGCCAAAGCCTGATGTTGATCAGGGTAATCTAGTGCAACAATGACTCTTTTTTTATCCAATAACATATAAGTTCTCTAAAATTTATTCGCCTTCCAAGCCTTGAATAGGCTTAGTCGTGCCCCAGCTTTTACATGAAGGGCACTGCCAGGAGAGCGTTCTACCTGAAAATCCACAACTATTACAACGGTATACGGGCTTTGAGAGCTCTAACTGTCCAGTCAGACCACGTAATACCTTTAAGCTATCCTTCGCGCTATCTGAGCCATATTCTATATGAAGATCGATCAGACTATTAAATCCTTTTACTGAAGGACGACGCTTTAATTCTTCAGTAATAAAACTTCCAGCTGCATATATACCACGCTCTTCCTTTACATGTTCAGCGAGAGCAATAAGCACTGTAGTCGAAGGTGAATTCGCCAAACAGCTACGTAAATATTCTAAATGCCCCTTACTATCCCCCGTTCTTTCATAGCAATCTTTCAATAGGGGAATTGTTTCTGAAACAAACAAGCGATCTTGCTTAGATACTTTTTTAAGATGCTTTATAGCCTGCTTCCACTGCTCAGATTTCATTGCAATTTGAGCTTTTAAAAAACTTACCCGAACATTATCCGAATCGAATTGCTCTGCATCTTTGAGATACTCAGTGGCTGCTTTGATAAGCTTTTGCTGTAATGCCATATCAGCCAGTTCACAACAGTAATGAGCAAGCTCATTATTTAAATCTCGCCTTTCATCAGCAGAAAGTTTATCCGCAGTGACTAAAGCTTCTTCCCACTCTCTTTCTTTCTCGTAAAGCTTAATTAACAGATTAAGTGCCTTACTATGAATACGCTTAGGTGGAGATGATTTAATAATTTCCTGCAGCAGATTCTCAGCTCGGTCCAACAATCCCACAAAATAATAGTCATTCGCTAGAGCCATCTGAATCCGCATGAAATCATCCCGAGCCAAGTTGGGACGTGCTAAAAGGTTTTGATGGATCTGTATCGCTCGATCAACATCACCTTTACGGCGAAAGAGCTTTGCTAAAGACAGGTGGGCTGGGATGGTATCTGAATTGATCTCTAAGGCACGGATAAAGCTTTCAATCGCCTCATCCATTTTCTCGTTCAAAAGATAGTCTAAACCAGTAAAGTATTCGTGACTTAGATTCGTTTGAGGAGGCGTAGGTTTTGACTGCTTATCACGCCTGCCTAGCAACCAGCCAATGCCGATCGCCAGAACAAACGGGATTAAAAGAAAAGCGTTGTCGAGATTAAACGGCATCTTTTAGGCTGGATACTCGCAACTGATCTAGCTCTTTTTGTGTACTAGCAATTTTACGGCGCGCAGAGCCCAAACGGGTTTTTAACATCACGATAATCATTGTACTTAGCGCTCCACCGATAAGAGCACCCGCAACAAATGTCGCTACTAGCCAAGTACCTAAACTAAATTCTGGTAGCTGCAGAAAAACAAGATTAATCGCAACCTGATCTGTGTTGTTAATCACTAACATTAAACCAATAAATAGTGCCAAAAACGCTAAAACAACGAAGATCAATTTTTTAACTAAACGCACCGGATTAAACCTCAATTACCTAATTTTGAATTGAATCATTTACCTGTTCACGCAACTCTTTACCTGGTTTGAAGTGCGGAACATATTTAGCATCAAGCGCTACAGACTCACCCGTTTTTGGGTTACGGCCTGTTCTAGGCGCTCGATAATGTAGTGAAAAACTACCGAATCCTCTGATTTCTATACGATCACCTTGAGACAAAGATTCTGTCATGTGATCTAGCATCGTCTTCACGGACAGCTCGATATCCTTTACCGACAATTGCTCATGTCGATCTACTAGTACTTCAATCAGTTCAGATTTCGTCATACTTCTACTCCTTTGCTCGTGGACCGTACATTCTGCCTAGTTACTCAGAGTCACTTTTATTCATCTGAGCCTTAATTAAATCACCGATAGTCGTTGGGCCTGATAGCGTAGTTTCGGACTGCTGACTGATTTTATCCAGAGCTTGTTTCTCTTGCTCTGCTTCCATCTGCTTAATGGAAAGCAATATCACTCTGTTTTTACGATCAATTTGGCTGATCATCGCCTCAACTTCATCTCCAACGCTAAAATGATCTGCTAGATTATCTATGCGCTCTCGAGACACATCGGAGATTCTTAGTACCGCTTCAACACCTTCTACCACGGTTACACTTACCGCCTTGTCAGCGATGTCAGAAACTGTACCTTTAACAACTTTGCCCTTTCCATGACTCGCAGTAAAACTACTAAATGGATCTTCATCTAGTTGCTTAACCCCCAAAGCGATTCTCTCTCGCTCTGAATCAACCGAAAGCACCATTGCTTCCAAGTCATCGCCTTTTTTCAGTGTTTTAACAACATCCTCTCCGCTGTCATCCCATGACAAATCGGATAGATGCACAAGGCCATCGATACCACCTTCTAGGCCAATAAAAACACCAAAATCAGTTATTGAACGGATTTTACCACTTAAGCGATCACCTTTTTGGAATTTAGTCGCAAATTCTTGCCAAGGGTTCGCTTTGCATTGCTTCATACCTAAAGAGATACGGCGACGCTCTTTATCGATGTCTAATAACATCACATCGACTTCGTCTCCCACCTGAACAACTTTAGATGGGTGAACATTTTTATTGGTCCAATCCATTTCAGAAACATGAATCAAACCTTCAATACCTTTTTCGATCTCAGCAAAACAACCGTAATCAGTAAGATTCGTCACTTTTGCTTTCGCTTTTGTGCCGATTTCATAATTAGCAATCAACTGTGTCCACGGATCTTCCGTTAACTGTTTAACCCCTAGCGATACACGGTTACGTTCTTTATCGAAACGCAGTACCTGAACATCGATACTTTCGCCAACCGTTAAGACTTCATTTGGGTGCTTAACGCGTTTCCATGCGATATCAGTGATGTGTAACAAACCATCCACACCGCCAAGATCGATAAATGCACCGTAGTCGGTGATGTTTTTAACAACGCCTTTAACAACAAGGCCTTCTTTCAGTTCTGAAAGTAGTTTTTCACGCTCAACACTGTAAGCCGCTTCGAGCACAGCGCGACGCGAAACAACAATATTATTGCGCTTGGCATCGAGCTTAACTAATTTAAACTCGAGTTCTTGGTTTTCTAAGTGACTGGTATCTCGAAGAGGACGGACATCGACTAAAGAGCCCGGGAGGAATGCTTGAATACTTCCAAGCATAATCGTTAGACCACCTCGGACTTTACCCGAGATGCGCCCTGTCACAATTTCATCAGATTCGTAAGCTTTCTCAAGCTCTGCCCAAGCTTCTGCACGTTTCGCTTTATCACGAGAAAGCTGGGTAGAACCGAAGCCGTCTTCGACAGCTTCTAACGCAACTCTGACTTCGGATCCAACATCGATTGTTAGCTCGCCAGAGTCATCAATAAACTGCGACCGCGGGATAACACCTTCTGATTTGAGACCTGCATTGACGATAACAAAGTCATCCTCAATCGCAATTACTGTACCCGTTACGATAGCGCCCGGCGCCATCTCCAACTCTTGAAGGCTTTCTTCAAATAGTTCAGCAAAGCTCTCGCTCATATCTGTATCCCGCTTTGTCGTTATGACACTATCAGCGAAGCCCTTTATGCCTCGCTGCATCCATTACAGCGGCTAGGACCTCTTCGATTGACATCTTAGTCGTATCAAGAATTACTGCATCCGCCGCGGGCTTAAGAGGAGCAACAGGACGATTCATATCACGGTCGTCTCGTGCCTGAATATCCTCCAATATAGCTTGAAGACTAGCACCCAGTCCCTTGTTTATCAACTGGTTATAACGTCGTACAGCGCGCTCTTCAGCACTGGCATCGAGATAGATTTTGAGTGGCGCTTCAGGAAAAACAACCGTACCCATATCGCGACCATCTGCAATTAGCCCAGGCATTTCAGCAAATGCACGCTGACGCTCTAATAGAGCATCACGAACCGCTGGAATAGCTGCAACGATAGAAGCATCCTTTCCTACAGCTTCAGTGCGAATAGCATCAGTAACCTCTTCACCTTCCAGAACGATCTGAACGGTATCGTCATCACGAGGAATAAACTGCACATTTAAGTGTGCAGCTAAAACGACCAGCGCTTCTTCATCATCAAGGTTTACACCATGATGATTAGCTGCAAGACCTAGTAGGCGATATAACGCTCCACTATCTAACAGCTCCCAACCTAATTCTTTCGCCAATAGCTGGCATATAGTTCCTTTACCCGATCCACTGGGACCATCAACGGTAATTACGGGGACCTGTCCGTTAGACATCATCCCTCCTCCTTTTCTACCTTTATTCCTGCAGTCTGTGCTAGTTCAACAAAGCCAGGGAAAGATGTAGCTACATTGGCACAGTCAGTAATTGTGATCTCACCAGTAGCACGCAACGCAGCCACACAGAAAGACATCGCAATACGGTGATCATCATGGCTTTCTACAACGCCACCACCGATCTCTCCGCCTTGGATGATCGCACCATCTGGCGTACCTTCAATATCCACACCAAGTGCTTTAAGACCATCAACCATAGATTGAATTCGATCACTCTCTTTTACGCGAAGCTCTTCAGCGCCCGATACAATCGTTGTACCTTCAGCGCAAGCGGCTGCAATAAATAGCGCAGGGAACTCATCAATTGCCAGAGGAACTTGGTCTTCAGGAATATGAATACCTTTAAGCGGCGCATAACGAATACGGATATCAGCAACAGGTTCGCCACCGACTTCACGCTCATTTAGCAATTCAAGGTTCGCACCCATTAAACGCAGGATGTTGATAATGCCAACACGGGTTGGGTTGATACCAACGTGCTCTAGGGTCAAATCAGAACCCGGAGCGATAGCCGCTGCAACTAAAAAGAATGTCGCGGAAGAGATATCAGCAGGCACATCGATGCGAGTTGCATGCAACTGACCACCCGATTTAACTGCTGCTTTAGAGCCATTTTGCTCTACAGGATAACCAAACCCCGTAAGCATACGCTCGGTATGATCACGTGTCGGTGCAGGCTCTGTTACAGAGGTTTCACCTTCAGCGTAAAGACCAGCTAATAGCAAACAAGACTTAACCTGAGCACTCGCCATAGGCATATCATAATGAATGCCTTTTAGCGCCTGACCGCCTTTAATCTTCATCGGTGGGCGACCATTTTCAGCGGTTTCGATCTCTGCTCCCATCAAACGAAGCGGATCAGCGACACGGCCCATAGGGCGCTTAGTCAAAGATGCGTCGCCAGTAAGCTCAGAATCAAATTGCTGTGCTGCCAATAAACCAGATAGCAAACGCATTGATGTACCGGAGTTACCTACATATAGAGGCCCAGGAGGTGCACTTAAGCCATTAACACCTACACCGTAGATAGTTACATTGCCATCATCGGGACCTTCAATAACCACACCCATATCACGGAATGCTTGCAAGGTCGCTAAGCTATCTTCACCTTCAAGGAAGCCTGTAACTTCCGTAACACCATCAGCTAGAGAACCCAACATAATGGAACGATGCGAAATAGATTTATCACCTGGAACTCGAATTTTACCACTTACGCTGCCGCCAGGCTGGGCACGAAAGGTTACTAATTGATTACTCATATCTTGTGAATATGCCGTACCAGAAAGGATTCTTGAAAAATGTTCTCGTGCAGCTCGTGCGCGCGTGAAAGTGCCTAACATCGTCTCACTATCACCGCATTCAATCGCCGCTCTTAGCTTTGCTAATCCCGATGTATATCGATCTAACTGCGCTAGCAAAGCGTCTCTATTTGCTAAACAGATGTCGTGCCACATTGTCGGGTCACTTCCGGCTATCCGAGTAAAATCACGGAAGCCTCCAGCTGCATAGCGGAAAATATCAGTATTATTGCCTTGTTCCTGAGCCAGAGTATCCACTAAGGAAAACGCCAGCATGTGCGGGAGATGACTGGTTGCTGCCAACACTTCATCATGCTTTTCTACGTCCATAATCAGCACTTCAGCACCAGTGGACGCCCACATTTCAGTAAACACCTTAACAGCGTAAGATGAAGATTCTGCTAAAGGCGTAAGAATAATTTTGTGCTGTTCAAATAGATGCTCATCCGCTGCTGCTACACCGCTTTTCTCAGAACCAGCAATTGGATGACCCGGTACAAAACCAGAAGGCACTTGATCAAAGACTCGCTTAGCCGCTTCGACCACATTAGCCTTGGTACTACCTACATCTGTAATCAATGTTTCTTCAGCGATAAATGGCGCAATATCCACCAGCACCTTTTCCATCGCTTTTACAGGCACTGCTAAAACAATAATATCCGCCTGACTTACAGCATCCGCTAGGCTATCGGCAGCTACATCGATCACGCCGCTACTTAAACCTAACTTTGTCTCTTCTGGGTCACGATCAAAACCAATAATCTGTCCGCAGCAACGGTTCTGACGAAGCACTTTTGCTAAAGAACCGCCGATTAAACCTAACCCGATAATAAGTGTATTTTTGATACCTTGACTCAACGTTTCTCTACCACTTGTTGTAATGCTTTTAGGCAACGTTCATTTTCATGTTGTAAACCAATGCTGATGCGCAAGTGATTTGGCATTCCATAATTCGCCACTGGCCTCACAATAACACCCTGCTCTAGCATTGATTGGTAGATAGGCGAGGCATCTTTAGCCAGATCTACTGCAATAAAATTTCCTACCGATGGGATAAATGCCAATCCCAACTTGGCCAAACCTGACTGATAAAAAGCCATGCCTGCAGCATTAACTTCTATAGCTTTATCTAGATGCTCTTGATCAGATATAGCTACTTCTGCAGCAGTAAGCGCCAGGTTATTCACATTAAATGGCTGCCTTACCCGGCTTAACAGATTGGCGATATCGTTGTTTGAAACCGAGTAACCGACACGTAAGCCAGCCAAACCATAAGCTTTAGAAAAGGTGCGCGTGACGATTAAATTCGAATACTGATTTTGTAAACTCAAACTATCCGGAAAGTCTTCAGCTTCCACATACTCAGTGTAAGCTTCATCCAAAACTACTAAGACATTTTCTGGCACTTGAGCTAAAAACGTTTGTAACTGTCCTTGGGTTAAATATGTACCCGTCGGATTGTTAGGGTTAGCGATAAAGATCATGCGAGTATTGGGAGTTAATCGCTCCAACATCGCATCAAGATCGTGCCCCCAATCTTTGGCTGGAGCGACCACAGCTTTAGCACCAATTGCTTGAGTCACCAACGAATAAACGACAAAAGCATATTCAGAATAGATAACTTCATCATCTGAGGTTAGAAAAGCACGAGCGATAAGTTCCAACACATCATTAGAGCCATTACCTAATGTAATCTGTTCCGGCTGGCAGTTTAAATAGTCAGCCAGAGCCAACTTCAATCGGTAACCACCACTATCAGGATAAAGATTGATGCCTGACAGTTTATCTTGGAGAGCTGTGACGACTTTTGGTGAGGCCCCTATTGGGCTCTCATTACTAGCCAGCTTCACCACATCAGTTAAGCCAAGCTCTCGCTCTAACTCTTCTGGTGGTTTGCCTGGCAAATAGGGGTGCAGATTTTGCACCCCTGGTGAAGCCAGTGAAAAGAAATCACAACTCATCGATATGCCTCTTAAAGCACCGCGCGTGGGTATGAACCTAAGATTTTCAGCTCAACACTCTCTTTGGCTAACTCAGCCAGCGCCTTAGCAACGAGCTTGTCTTCGCTATGTCCTTCAAAATCGATATAGAACATAGACTGTTTTGCAGAAGATCTGGTTTCTACACGTGTCAGACTAATTTGAGAACGGTGGAAAGGTTCTAACAACTGATACAAGGCACCTGGAGCGTTAGGCACAGAGACCAAAATAGATGTTTTATCATCGCCGCTAAGGCCAACATCCTGATCACCGATGATCAAGAAACGCGTTGAGTTATCCGCTTGATCTTCGATATTGCTAACAGCAGCTTCTAGCTCATAAAGTTCGGCAGCCATATCACCTGCAATAGCGGCATAACCTTGACCTTCCTGCTTAGCTAAACGAGCAGCTTCTGCATTAGAACTGACTGCAACCTTCTCAATATGTGGATAACGCGCATCTAACCAACTACGGCTTTGCGCTAGGGACTGCTCGTGGGAATAGATCTTGAAGATCTCATCCAAGCTATCACCTTTGTTGACCAATAAATGAAGGTGAACTGGAACTTCCACTTCTCCACAGATTTTAAGATCGAACTGTTTAAACAGATCAAGCGTGCTACTAACAACACCTTCCGAAGAGTTCTCGATTGGGACAACACCGTAATGAGCACCACCAGACTGCACTTCGCGAAAGACATCTTTAGACGATTGCATCGGAAGATTGTGAGCAGAGTGACCAAAATGTTTCATTGAAGCCTGTTGGGTAAATGTACCTTCAGGGCCTAGGAAAGCCACTCGCATTGGCTCTTCTAACGCCAAGCAAACAGACATTACTTCACGGAAAAGGCGTGCAACTTCTTTATCAGGCAATGGACCTTCGTTACGCTCCATCACAGCGCGCAATACTTGGGCTTCACGCTCAGGACGATAAAAAACAGCCGCCGCTTCACCTTGATGTTTTTGCTTAACTTCAGCTACACGTTGAGCACATTTAGCACGCTGATTCAGAAGCTCATGAAGCTGACCATCTATAGAATCGATCTGGTCACGTAAAACACGTAACTCTTTTTCTTGTTCACTCATACTCTTCTCATTTTCCGCAAATGATTTTAAGCGTGTTGCTTTTCAAACTGTTGCATAAACGCGATCAACGCATCCACCGCTTCCTCTGGGACAGCATTGTAGATGCTCGCTCGCATGCCACCTACAGAGCGGTGACCTTTAAGGTTCAATAAACCTGATTCTTCTGCTTGTTCTAAGAACAGTTTATCCAAAGCATCATCAGCCAAAGTAAATGGCACGTTCATCCAAGAACGGTTAGCTGAGGCCATTGGGTTTGCATAGAAGTCACTTGCATCAATCGCTGCATACAGTTTTTCTTGTTTACGCTGGTTAGCCGCTTGTATCGCAGCTACACCACCTTGGGCTTTTAGCCATTTAAAGACTAAACCAGCTAGATACCAACCATAGGTTGGCGGTGTATTACACATAGATTCAGCATCAGCATGTACTTTGTAATCAAACATTGTTGGTGTGCCGGCAACAACATCACCTAACAAATCTTCTCTTACAATCACAACCGTCAAACCTGCTGGGCCAATATTCTTTTGCGCGCCCGCATAGATCAAACCAAACTGGTTTACATCAATCTCGCGAGACAGGATTGTAGAGGATAGATCAGCAACTAGAGGAACATCTCCAGACTGAGGTACATAATCAAACTCCAAGCCACCAATCGTTTCATTTGGCGTGTAATGCAGATAAGCCGCCTCTGCATTTAACTCCAACTCGCTTTGGCTTGGAACAGCAGTAAAACCGTTACCTTCGCTAGATGCAGCAATACGTACATCACAATAACGAGACGCTTCTTGGATCGCTTTTTTCGACCAGATACCGGTATTAATATAGTCAGCCGTAGTTTTACCGCGCAGCAAGTTCATTGGAATCATAGAAAACTGCGAGGTAGCCCCACCTTGAAGGAATAGAACCTTGTAGTCACTACCAATTCCCATCAGGTCACGTAAATCCTGCTCTGCTGCTTCAGCAACCGAGACAAACTCTTTACTGCGGTGACTCATTTCCATGATGGAAAGGCCTTTACCGTGCCAGTCTAGAAGTTCCTCTTGAGCCTGCAGCAATACTTCACTTGGTAAACCAGCAGGGCCTGCACTGAAATTGTACTTACGTGTCATAGACTTATCTTCACTCTACTTAAAGTCATATATAAAAAATGCGGCACATTCGCGCCGCACTTGAGGTAGAAATTATTCCTCTGCAGTTGTCGGGGTTTCCACCTCTGCATCAGTCTCCACCTGCTCTTCTTCGTCTGGTTCTTCGATACGAGCAACGCTGACTAAGCGCTCTTCATCGCTAACGCGAATCAGAGTTACACCTTGCGTATTTCGCCCAAGTTCTGAGATCTCATCCCCGCGCGTACGCACCAAGGTACCCTGATCACTGATCAGCATGACATCATCACCATCGAAGACTTGAACAGCACCCGCTAGGGCACCATTTCGATCAGAGCATTGCTGAGCAATAACACCCTGACCACCACGACCTTTCACTGGGAAATCATCAACAGCGGTTTTCTTACCATAACCATTTTCAGAAGCGGTCAAAATCTTACCGCCCTCTTGAGGAATGATTAACGAGATAACCTTAACGCCGTCATCCATCTTAACGCCACGTACACCACGTGCTGTACGGCCCATTGGACGTACATCTTCCTCACGGAAGCGCATAGATTTACCAGCACTTGTCATCAACATGACATCGTCTTCACCATTAGTGATTGCAGCACCGATTAGATGGTCATCATCTAACAGATCAAGAGCAATCAGACCGCTAGTACGAGGACGGGAGAAGTTAGTCAGTGCAGTCTTCTTAACCGTACCGGAAGCCGTTGCCATGAAGATAAACTTATCTTCTTCGTAGCTACCTACTGGCAAGATCGTGCTGATGCGCTCACCTTCATCCAAAGGCAAGATATTCACAATTGGACGACCACGTGCTGTGCGGCTCGCCACTGGAATTTCAAATACGCGTAACCAGTAAACTTTACCGCGATCCGTGAAGCACAGAATCGTATCGTGGGTATTTGCAATCAGAAGATGCTCGATGAAATCTTCATCTTTAATCGCTGCTGCTGACTTACCTTTACCACCGCGACGCTGTGATTGGTAATCGGTCAACGGCTGAGTTTTCGCGTAGCCACCGTGAGATATAGTTACCACCATATCTTCTTCAGTGATGAGATCTGCAACTGTCAGATCTTTACGAGAAGCCGTAATTTCAGTACGGCGCTCATCACCATATTCTTCCAAAATCGCTTCAAGCTCTTCACGAATCACTTCCATTAAGCGTTCGTGTGAACCTAGAATTTTCAGAAGTTCAGCAATACGTTCTAACAGCTCTTTATATTCAGCAATCAGTTTTTCATGCTCAAGACCTGTTAGACGGTGCAAACGTAGCTCAAGAATTGCCTGCGCCTGCGCTGGTGACAAGTTGTACTTACCGTCGCGTAAGCCATACTGCTCTTCCAGATCTTCAGGGCGACAAGCATCTTCACCTGCACGCTCTAGCATCTGAATAACATCACCCGGAGCCCACGCTTCGGCGATCAAACGTTCTTTCGCTTCAGCTGGGGTTGGCGAAGTTTTAATCATTTCAATAACAGGATCTATGTTTGCAAGAGCAATCGCTAGACCTTCAAGAATATGACCACGTTCACGCGCCTTACGAAGCAAATAAACAGTACGACGAGTAACGACTTCGCGACGGTGACGTATAAAGCATTCAAGCGCTGTTTTCAGATCAAGGATCTTTGGCTGACCATCAACCAAAGCGACCATATTGATACCAAAAACCGACTCCATCTGCGTCTGAGCAAACAAGTTATTGATAACCACATCTGGCATTTCTCCACGACGTAGTTCAATAACAATACGCATGCCATCTTTGTCAGACTCATCACGAAGTTCCGTAATGCCTTCAATCTTCTTATCTTTAACAAGCTCAGCAATCTTTTCAATTAAGCGCGCTTTGTTAAGCTGATAAGGGATCTCAGTGATGATAAGTGAAGGCTTGCCGCTCTTTGCATCTTCTTCTACATGGTGCTTAGCACGCACATAGATACGACCACGACCAGTACGGTATGCCTGAAGAATTCCTGCACGGCCGTTAATAATACCGCCTGTTGGGAAATCAGGACCTGGAATAAACTCCATAAGGTCATCAACAGACAGGTCTGAATTTTCAATCAGCGCTATACAACCACGAACCACCTCAGACAAGTTATGCGGTGGAATATTCGTCGCCATACCAACCGCAATACCAGAAGAGCCATTTACCAATAGGTTTGGCACACGGTTAGGTAAAACCGCTGGAATTTTTTCTGTACCGTCATAGTTATCTACAAAATCGACGGTCTCTTTCTCAAGATCTGCCAACAGCTCATGGGCGATCTTATCCATGCGAATTTCGGTATAACGCATCGCAGCGGCGGAGTCACCGTCGATCGAACCAAAGTTACCCTGGCCATCTACCAGCGTATAACGCATGGAGAAATCCTGAGCCATTCGAACAATAGTGTCGTATACCGCACTATCACCATGCGGGTGGTATTTACCGATTACGTCACCTACCACACGGGCAGATTTTTTATATGCTTTGTTCCAGTCATTGCCCAATTCATTCATCGCAAACAACACGCGACGGTGAACTGGTTTAAGGCCATCGCGCGCATCTGGCAACGCACGGCCGACGATTACGCTCATTGCGTAATCAAGGTAAGACTGCTTCAGTTCATCTTCGATGTTAACTGGCAGGATTTCTCTGGCTAAATCACCCATTCCCTATCCTTGAATCACTCTCACAACGGAAGGTTTCCGCGGATATTTTTAACCGCGGGAGTATATCACATTTCCTACAAGGGAATCCTGAAAAAATAAGAGGTTATACAATTAAAGTTGGAGATGCGCGATCAACTGTTTTTCAATGCCTTAGCAATGGTAGAATGCCAACAAATACTTTAAAGCTAAAACATCATGACTCAGCCAGAAAACAGCACTCAAGCAAACGTTGATCCAGCAGAAATCGCAAAGTTTGAAGAACTTGCCAGCAAATGGTGGGATAAAAACAGCGAATTCAAACCACTCCACGACATCAACCCGTTACGCGTTGGTTATATAGATCGCATTGCGCATCTGGCCGAAAAAAAAGTATTAGACGTCGGTTGTGGTGGCGGAATTTTGTCCGAATCCATGGCTCAACGCGGTGCAACCGTAACAGGCATTGATATGGGCGCTGCTCCTCTAAAAGTTGCAAAACTACACGGTCTAGAAAGTGGCGTTAATGTCAGCTACAAACAGATCCCCGTTGAAGAGCTAGCAGCCGAGCAACCTGAATCCTTTGATGTTGTTACCTGCATGGAGATGCTGGAACATGTTCCCGACCCATCTTCAATCGTTCAAGCCTGTGCCAAACTTTGCAAACCGGGCGGCAAGGTCTTTTTCTCGACACTCAATCGCAACCCAAAGAGCTACCTTTTCGCGATCCTTGGCGCTGAGAAAGTACTGAAACTAGTTCCTGAAGGCACTCATGATTTCAAAAAGTTTATTCGACCTTCTGAACTTGGCAACTGGATCCGTCAAAGCGGTCTAAAGAATATAGACATGTGTGGTATGACTTATAACCCACTGACGAAAACATACAGCCTTCATCCATCTGATGTCGATGTAAATTACATTATCGCTACCACCAAACCAGAATAATCATGGCCGACAAACCTGCTTCAGTTTTATTCGATTTAGATGGCACGCTAATAGATACCGCACCGGACTTTCACTGGGTCATAAACGCCCTACTAAAAGAAGAAGGCCGTGATGAAATAAGCTACGAATATCTTCGCTGTCACGTGTCTCATGGGGCCAGAGCGATGGTCGGGGCTGCCTTTAATCTAAAAGAAGGCGAAACCGACTTTGACCGCCTACACCAGCGGATGCTGAATATCTACTTGGAACATCTTGATGTAGATAGCCAACTCTTTTTTGGTATGGCCGAATTCCTAACTTGGCTTGAAGAGCACAACATACCTTGGGGTGTTGTCACCAACAAACCAGAGCTCTACACCACACCCGTAATGCAAGGGCTACAACTGAGCGATTCAGCAAAAAGCGTCATTTGCCCAGACCACGTTAAAGACAAGAAACCAAACCCAGAAGCACTTTTCTTAGCCTGCAAAGAAATCGATTGCGACCCTGAAAGCAGCATCTACATTGGCGACCATATTAGGGATATCGAAGCAGGCAATCGCGCCGGCATGCTAACCATCGCAGCCGAGTACGGTTACATCGATCAAGGCGACGATCCTAAAAATTGGCAAGCCGATCACCAGATATCCAGTGCAACTGAGCTCAAGCCACTGCTACAATCTCTATACACCGCTTTACGTTAATGATTAGGAACAGATCACTATGTTTGAATACCAAGCCCCTGCAGACTTATTAAAGGATAAAGTTATTCTGGTGACTGGCGCTGGCTCAGGCATAGGCCGTACCGCAGCAATAACCTTTGCCGCTCACGGCGCAACCGTCGTTCTTCTTGGCCGCACACTAGAAAAACTTGAAAATGTTTATGACGAGATTGAAGCCGCAGGTTATCCACAACCCGCGCTGGTTCCACTCAATCTAGAAAGTGCACAAGAACATGATTACATTGAGCTAACCAACACGCTCGATCAAGAATTCGGCCGAATCGATGGCATTCTTCACAATGCCAGCATCTTGGGTGTGCGGACACCGATTGAAAGCTACGACCCAGTAATTTGGCAGCAGGTGATGCAAGTAAATCTAAATGCACCATTCATGCTAACCCAAACCCTCATGCCACTTTTACAACAGTCAGATGATGCATCGGTTGTTTTCACATCATCAAGCGTAGGACGTCAAAGCAAGGCATACTGGGGTGCTTATGCAGCATCTAAATTTGCGACCGAAGGCTTGATGCAGACACTAGCAGATGAGACCAGCGGCATTTGCAATATTCGCGCTAACTGCATCAACCCAGGTGCAACCAGAACACAAATGCGCTCCGATGCCTACCCAGCTGAGAACCCGCAATCAGTGACCGCACCGGAAGACATTATGCCGGCCTATCTTTATCTAATGGGCAAAGACAGCGCAACCGTCAACGGCCAATCGCTAGACGCTCAATAATTTAGTAGAAATAAAAGACAATAAAAAAGCAGCTTTAAGCTGCTTTTTTATTGTCTAAATTTACTTCGTAACTAGCTTCCTTCTTGACGACGCGCCTTCTGCTTCTTGTAACGACGCTCGTACTTCTGCTTTTCATCAGCCGTCATTCTTGCGCCACGCTTCGGCTTAAGCTCAAGCATTTTAGACAGAGAATTCACTTCTTTACCGGTCATCTCTTTCCATGTGCCCGACTTAACATCGCTAGGCAAGAAAATAGGCCCAAAGCGAACACGTTTTAGACGGTTAACTTGAATCTCTTGCGACTCCCACAAACGACGAACCTCTCGATTACGCCCTTCCATCACTACACAGTGGAACCACTTATTGGCACCTTCACCATCAAAGAACTGAACATCGGTAAAACGGGCCATGCCATCTTCTAACAGAACACCTTCTTTTAGGCGGGACAAAATGCCGTCATCAACATTACCCAAAACACGAACCGCATATTCACGATCAATTTGAGCAGACGGATGCATCAATGCATTTGCTAGTTCACCATCGGTAGTAAACAACAACAAACCGGATGTATTAATATCAAGTCGACCAATCGCAATCCAACGCCCCTCTTTTAAGGGCGGCAGATGCCTAAAGACTGTTGGCCTACCTTCTGGGTCATGACGTGTACAGATTTCACCCACGGGCTTATTATAAATAAGCACTCTACGCTCAGCCTGTTTATCAAATATCAACTGTACAGGCTGGCCATCAACTTCAGCTGTATCACCGTCAGAGATTCGATCTCCTAAGGTAGCAATTGAGCCATTTACTGAAACTCGACCTTCTTTAATCCAACGCTCCATCTCACGACGTGAGCCTATTCCGGAGCGCGCCAATACTTTATGTAACTTTTCGTCAGTCATACGACGCACCTACAAATATGCTAATTAAGACAACAGGCATTAATCAAACTTAATACCTTTAAACAAAAAAGCCCTTTCATAAAAGAAAGGGCTTCTATAAAACCGTACTCTTATTTTAAATGAGACAGTCTTCTTTAGTAAATCCTTTATCGAAATAAGCCTGAAAAGCTAACGGGGTTCGTCCACGACCAGACCACTCATGAACCTCACCGTTATCATCTTCAATACGGTATTTAGGCTGTACCTTTTTCTTAGGTGTGCTTGCAGCTTCACCAATCATTCCCATTAGATCATTTAGATCCACACCTGCGTCCTGCATACTTTGGCGAATAGCTTCAATTTTTGCTGCTTTTTCCTGCTCAGCTGCCTCTAGCGCCTCTTCTTCAGCACGCTTATACTCAGCAATCACAGTTAAATCAGAAATCACTTTTTCTAGTTCAGAAACAGATAATTCCTGACATTGTTTGCGCAAAGAGTTTTTACGCAGTAGAACTTTAAGAAAATCAGACATTTCAAAACCACCAAAATAAAAGTAAGTAAGCAATTATCTTTATAGTCAATAAATAATCAAGAGAAAATATTTTTTAAAGAAATAAAAAATAAATTAACTAAAGTCACTTATATCACCCGCACCTTGCCTAATTATCTCAGGTACATCTTCAACCAAGTTAATTACACTCGTTGCCTCCATGCCACAATAGCCACCATCAATTACAAGATCCACCTGATGCTGTAATAACTCACGCATTTCATAGGGATCCATCAGTGGCATATCTTCGCCAGGCATAATTAATGAAGTACTCATTATAGGCTCACCCAGCGCCTCCGTTAGCGCTAAAGCAATTGCATTATCCGGAATTCTAATCCCTATCGTTCTTCTTTTTGGATGCAATAAACGCCTAGGCACTTCCGAAGTCGCCTTTAAAATAAAGGTAAAAGCACCTGGAGTATGAGATTTTAATAATCGATAACAGGTATTATCCACTTTAGCATAGGTACTGATTTCACTTAAATCTCGACACACCAAAGTGAAATTATGCTTATCACTTAATTGTCGAATCCTCTTAATACGCTCCAATGCGGTCTTATCACCAAGGTGACAACCTAATGCATAGGCACAATCTGTAGGATAGATAACCACGCCACCTTTATTAATTATTTCGACCGCTTGAGAGATCAAACGTGCTTGCGGATTATCAGGATGTATTTGAAAAAACTGGCTCACTATCACACGCCTTATATAAAATTATTCTTATACAATCTATTATTTAATAAATAATCAAAAGCAACAAATGTTTAGTTCAATAACCTTTCGAGAACATGTCGCCCCTCAACCTTTATGGGAGGGTACTTACCTAAGTTAGTCCACCCTTGAGAAGGCGCGTGAAAATCGCTACCTGCTGAGAGCAATAAATTATTTTCCTTTGCAATTCTAAGCAGATGATAATGATGATCTGGTGTTACCCCAGGGTAAGAAACCTCTATTGCTTCTCCACCACAACCAACAAAGTCAGCAATAACTAAACGTAGTTTCGTAAAAGTCATCTTATACTTGGTTGGATGCGCCAAAACAGCAACACCTCCAGCAGCTTTGATCACACCCACTGTTTCATAAAGCTCTGGCCATGCCATTTTGACATCACCTTTCTTGCCAATGCCTAAATACTTTTTAAAAGCTTGCTGCTCATTTGCAACCGCGCCCAGCTCACGCAAAGCACGCGCAAAATGGGGACGACCAATACTCCCCTGCCCAGCTAACTGTTTAGCTTGATCAAAAACATCAGGCAGCCCCATAGAAACTAGCTGCTGACTGATTTTTTTAGATCGCTCTATTCGAAGATTAGCCAAATTTGAAAGATACGAGTTTAAACAGTCTGATTCTAAATCAACTCCTAACCCTACAATATGAATAACCCGACCATTCCAAAGACAGGTTAGCTCCGTACCTGAAATAATTTTAATTTCTGAAGGGTTTTCTGCCTGCAAAGCTTTAACTCCAGCCACCGTGTCATGGTCTGTCAAAGCAAGGACATCAATATTATTATTTTTTGCTAACCCCAGTAACTCTATAGGGGACAAGGCACCATCTGAAGCAGTAGAATGACAATGCAAATCGTAGTGTGGTAATTCCATATTTTTCACTCTATCTATAAAGAGCTATAACGTTCTTTGTATTTTACCTTAAACGGACTGATTTAAACGACCATGAAGCTTTTACTCGATTTTTTACCCATCATTATCTTTTTCATCGTCTACAAGGCAACAAACGACATCATTCTAGCCACCGCAATTCTAATACCGGCTACGCTGCTGCAAATGCTGTACACATGGATCAAAACTCACACAATCGAAAAGATGCAGCTCGTTACTCTGGTTTTAGTTGTTCTATTAGGTGGAGCAACCGTTGCCTTCCAAGATAAAACGTTCATCCAATGGAAGCCAACCGTTGTTAACTGGTTATTCGGATTGGCCTTTTTAGGCAGCCAATTTATCGGCCAAAAAACGATTGTTGAACGACTTATGGGGAGTAATATTTCCCTCCCCGCTTTCGCTTGGAAAAACCTTAATATAGCTTGGGTTATATTTTTCCTACTAATGGGCATTATTAATCTATTTGTTGCCTTCAGTTTTAGCGAAGAAATTTGGGTTAACTTTAAATTATTCGGCATGCTTGGTCTCACCCTTGTCTTTATTATTGCACAAGGCTTCTACCTATCACGCCATATTGAAAATACAGAAAATAACGATCAGTAGCAGGGGACCTTATGTTTTACGCTATTATTTCCGAAGATATTGAAAACAGCCTAGAAAAAAGACTGGCTGCCCGCCCAGACCATCTAGCGAGACTCAATCAACTTAACGACGAAGGCCGTTTACTTATTGCAGGCCCTCACCCTGCCATTGATAGTGAAGACCCAGGCGAAGCTGGCTTTAGCGGTAGCTTGGTTGTTGCTGAATTCAACTCACTAGAGGAAGCTCAAGCCTGGGCTGACAAAGATCCTTATATAGAAGCAGGGGTATATGCTAAAGTGGTAGTAAAACCCTATAAAAAAGTATTACCATAACAACAGAATCAAGAAAAAATCCAAAACTAAAGTACACAGATTGCATTCAGAAATAGAAATCTATCTATATCAGCCAGTCAAGAATAGCGGCTTTTATCCGACAATAGTCAAAAGATAGTACAAAATATTGGAATGTTTATACTATGTTCAGCTTAGAAAAGTTGTAATAAGCAGATTATTTCATACAATTCTAAGAACAGAACCCCAATCGTATTTAAGGACAGCAAAATGAAAAAATTCGCAATTGCTTCAGGCCTAGTAATGGCTATGGGTTTGGCTACTGGCGCACAGGCGCACCCAGACAACGCTGGTTACTGGGACGAAACTCCAAACGCAACTGTTTGGAAAACTGGTTCGGGCGGCTGCTGGCGTCACGGCTTCTGGGAAGAAGCTAATGCAATCGAAGGTTGTGAAGGCTACCAAGCTCCAGCTGCTCCTGCTCCAGAGCCTGCTCCAGCACCAGCTCCAATGGCGACTGTTGAGAAGCACATCGTATACTTTGACTTCGACAGCGCTAATGCTGGCGATGTAAGCGACATTTCTGACTACGTTAACTCTCTGAAATCAGTTACTAGCGTAAACCTAGTCGGTCACGCTGACCGTATCGGTACAAGCGCATACAACGACGCTCTATCTATGAAGCGTGTAAATGCTGTTTCTGAAGCACTACAAGCTGGCGGTGTTAGCAGCTCTGTAATTAGCACGGGTTACATGGGCGAAAACGCTCCTGCTAAATCTTGCGATGGCCATCGCGGCACTAACTTGATCGATTGCCTACGCGCTAACCGCCGCGTAGAAGTAGAGATCTCTGGTACTAAGTAATTTCTTACGACCTTTATAAAAAAGGCGCTCATTGAGCGCCTTTTTTTTCATCGTTTTTTGCCTTTCCCTTAAATTACGAGCAATAAAAAAGGCAGCCTTGGCTGCCTTTTTATACCGTATAGGAATTAACCTACCCAAACCCGCGCATTGCGGAACATGCGCATCCACGCACCATCCTCAGACCATCCATCTGGCGCCCAACTGTTAGTTACAGTACGGAAAACACGCTCAGGGTGCGGCATCATAATAGTGACACGACCGTCAGTAGTTGTAACACCTGTAATACCTTCTGGTGAACCATTCGGGTTCGCAGGGTAAATCTCTGTAGGCTGACCATAGTTATCCACATAACGTAGAGCCACCGCATCAGATGACTTAAGTCCCGCTAGGTGTGTTTCATCTTTGAATTCTGCGCGACCTTCGCCATGCGCCACAGCGATTGGCATACGAGAGCCTGCCATACCCTGCAAGAACACAGACTTAGAATCTTGAACTTCTACCATAGCAACACGTGCTTCAAACTGCTCTGAAACGTTACGTACGAAGTGCGGCCATAAGTCAGAACCAGGAATCAATTCATGCAAGTTAGACAGCATCTGACAACCGTTACAGATACCTAATGCAAACGTATCTTCGCGGTTAAAGAACTGCTGGAATTGATCACGTGCACGTGCGTTAAATAGGATCGATTTAGCCCAACCTTCACCTGCACCCAACACGTCACCATACGAGAAGCCACCACAAGCAACTAGACCTTTAAACTGATCAAGCTCAACTCGACCAGACAGGATATCACTCATGTGGACATCAACAGCCGCAAAACCAGCACGATCAAACGCCGCGCCCATTTCAATCTGACCATTTACACCCTGCTCACGAACGATAGCCATCTGCGGGCGTGTACCCGTCTGAATGAATGGCGCAGCAACATCTTCATTCTGATCAAACGTAAGCTCAGCATTCAGACCCGGATCTTGTTTATCGAGAATACGATCAAACTCTTGTTGTGCACATTCAGAGTTATCACGCAAAGACTGAATCTGGTAAGAGGTCTCAGCCCACCAGCGTTGTAGCTGTACGCGTGACTCAGAATAGACCTCTTCCTCATCGAAGTGGAAGCGAATCTCGTCATCCAAGTTAGTAGAACCTAGAACCTGAGCAATATCACCAAGACCTGCGGCATTTAGCTCAGTAAGAACCGCTTCTAAGTTATCACGCTTAACCTGGATAACAGCACCCAGCTCTTCAGCAAACAATGCTGCAGCCAACTCACCTTCTTCGCCAGCAAGCATATCTAGATTTAGATCTACGCCGGTTTTACCAGCAAAGGCCATCTCAGCGATCGTCGCAAATAGGCCGCCGTCTGCACGGTCATGGTACGCAAGGATCTGACCTTGCTCGTTCAGCTCTTGAATCGCAGCAAAGAACGCTACAAGCTGCTCTGGCTGATCAACATCAGGAACATCTTGACCAACTTCGTTATAAACCTGAGCAAGCGCAGAAAGACCAATACGGTTTTTGCCATTACCTAGATCCAAAAGAATCAGATCGGTTTCACCTTGATCTGTACGTAACTGAGGCGTCAATGTTTTACGTGCATCTGTTACAGGGGCAAAGCCTGTAATAATCAAAGACATCGGCGCAGTTACAGATTTTTGTTCGCCTTCATCTTCCCACACGGTACGCATAGACATGGAGTCTTTGCCTACAGGAATAGTAATACCCAGCTGCGGACACAACTCCATACCTACAGCTTTTACAGTGTCATACAATTTTTCATCTTCACCTGGGTGGCCAGCAGCACACATCCAGTTTGCAGACAGTTTAATGTCTTTAATGCCACCAATACGAGCAGACGCAATGTTAGTAACAGTCTCACCTATCGCCATACGACCAGACGCAGGAGAGTCAACCAATGCAAGCGGTGTACGCTCACCCATCGCCATAGCTTCACCAGTATATGTATCGTAAGCAGCAGTCGTTACCGCACAGTTAGCCACAGGAACCTGCCATGGACCAACCATTTGATCACGCGCTACTTGACCAGTAATCGAACGGTCACCGATAGTGATCAAGAAAGACTTAGAAGCTACCGCAGGCAGTTTCATTACGCGCTCAGCCGCATCTTTAAGATCGATCGAACTCGTATCGAAAGAAGGTACTTCGTATGTTTTACGTTCTACAGAACGGTGCATTTTTGGCGGCTTGCCAAACAACACGCTCATAGGTAGATCAACTGGCTTATTCTCGAAGTGAGTGTCACCTAATGTTAGGTGCATCTCTTCAATCGCTTCACCTACAACAGCGTATGGACAGCGCTCACGTTCACAGATCGCTTCAAAACGAGCCATATCACCTGGAGCCACAGCCATAACATAACGCTCTTGCGCTTCGTTACACCAGATAGCCAACGGCGACATGCCTGGTTCATCGTTGTTTACATTACGTAGTTCAAAGTTAGCACCACGATTGCCATCACCTACCAATTCAGGGAAAGCATTGGAAAGACCGCCTGCACCTACGTCGTGGATAAATGCGATAGGGTTTTCATCACCCAACTGCCAGCACTGGTCAATAACTTCTTGGCAACGACGCTCTAGCTCAGGGTTATCACGCTGCACAGATGCAAAATCTAGATCCGCAGTAGAAGAACCCGAAGTCATAGAAGATGCAGCACCACCGCCTAGACCAATCTGCATCGCAGGACCACCAAGGCAAATCAGCTTAGCGCCTACTGGGATTTCGCCCTTTTCAACGTGCTCATCACGAATATTACCTAAACCACCCGCAATCATGATTGGCTTGTGGTAACCGCGAACTTCTTCACCCGCAGCACCATTTACTTTCTGTTCGAAAGTACGGAAGTAACCTGTTAGCGCGGGACGACCAAATTCGTTGTTAAATGCAGCACCACCAATAGGGCCTTCGATCATGATATCCAGAGGTGTCACAATACGCTCTGGCTTACCGTATTTAGATTCCCATGGCTGCTCAAAGCCAGGAATATTTAGATCAGACACGGTGAAACCTGTAAGACCAGCTTTCGGCTTAGAACCTTTACCGGTCGCGCCTTCATCACGAATCTCACCACCTGAGCCTGTTGCTGCACCCGAGTGAGGCGCAATTGCAGTTGGGTGGTTGTGAGTTTCAACTTTCATCAGGATCTGAATATCTTCCTGATTATAGCTGTACTCTTTGCTGTCCGGTTTCGGGAAGAATCGACCCGCTTTAGAACCAACCATTACCGCAGCGTTATCTTTATACGCCGATAGTACGTTCTCGCCACCCATTTCATTGGTGTTACGAATCATGGCAAACAGCGATTTCTCCTGCGCTTCGCCATCGATATCCCATGAAGCGTTAAAGATCTTGTGACGGCAGTGCTCAGAGTTCGCCTGAGCAAACATCATCAATTCAACATCTGTCGGATTACGATCTAGCTCTATAAAGCTTTCAACTAGGTAATCAATTTCATCTTCAGCCAACGCTAGGCCAAGATCAGTATTCGCTGCAACCAACGCTTCGCGACCACCACCCAAAATATCTACAGTCGTCAGCGGCTTCGGCTCTTCTTCTAAGAAAAGCGAAGACGCGTCATCTATACTTGGCAATACAGCTTCAACCATGCGATCGAACAATGCAGCCTGCACAGCGTCTACTTCAGCATCAGTAAGATCTTTAGATGTTTGAACGTAGTATGCGATACCACGCTCCAGACGCTTGATCGCTGATAAGCCACAGTTGTGAGCGATATCAGTTGCCTTCGACGACCAAGGCGATATAGTGCCCGGGCGAGGAACAACTAAAAACAGCTGACCTGCTGGCTCCTGAGCCTCAGCTTTTGGTCCGTAACGTAAAATACGTTCCAATACTTTTTGCTCATCGTCCGATAAAGCTTGTGACAAATCGGAAAAATGCATAAATTCAGCATATAGACCTGTTACAGCAGGAACTGAAGACTGAATAACGGTAAGTAACTTTTCATGACGAAAAGCAGAAAGAGCAGGTGCTCCGCGCAGTGCCAGCATCTCTAATAGAGCCTCTTGATAGCTGCAAATATAAAGCAGTAGTTACAGGAGAAATATAAGTAGTGAATTTTACCGAAACAGCCAGTTGGATACCAGAAAAGCAGTACGATGTTTGATATTAGTCGCAAAAAAGATGCAGCATATGCTCTGCTGATTTTTCTTTTGCTCTGTATTCCGGGCTTATTGAGCTGGAATAGCAAAACTCAGCTAGGCGCGATCATAGAATCTGGCGCAATAAAACTCGTTACACGAAACTCACCGAACACTTATTTTATTGAAAAAGGCAAACCTGCAGGCTTTGAATACGATTTAGCTAAAGCTTATGCCGACCATCTTGGAGTAGAACTCGAATTGGTTCTTCCTGATGATTTCAGCTCTATTTTCACGACGATGAGCGCACGTGATGGTCATATCGCGGGCTCCATGCTTACAATCACCGATGAACGCCAAGAACAATTTGAGTTCACCCAACCCTATCTCAAAACCACGACTACGCTGATATACCGTCAAACCAAAGGCAAGAAAGCGCCCAAAGACATTTCCGATCTACTTAAACCCGGTAAAAAATTAGTCGTTTTAGCCAACAGCAGCCATGCAGAACTTTTACAAAGCTTAAAATCTCAATATCCAGAATTAACTTGGGACGAAACCAGTACTTTTTCTTCTACTGAATTGATGGAACAAGTACAAAACAAAGAGATAGACTACACAGTCGTTGATGCTGTTACTTTCGATAGCCAAAAAACCTTTTTCCCAGGCCTGAAAAAAGGCTTTGACCTCGACGAGCCGCAACCTCTAGCCTGGATGCTTTCACCTCACCACGACCAAACTTTGCGCAATTCTATAAATCGCTTTCTTGCCCTTGAAAGCACCCAAAATCTGATCGAGTCACTAAAAGAAAAATATTTTAATCGCAGTAATCCACTTAATTTCTACGACACCACGACCTTCAAGAAGGATATGCAAACACGCTTTCCGAAGATCGAACAGTATTTCCTTATGGCCGAACAGGAAACAGGGATAGACTGGCAGATATTAGCATCCATTGCATACCAAGAATCTCACTGGAATCCAAAAGCAGTCTCCCCTACAGGCGTTAAAGGAATCATGATGCTAACCAATGCTGCAGCTAAAGAGGTTAATGTTACCGACCGGACAGACCCCATGCAAAGCATTATCGGCGGTGCTCATTACCTTGTAATCGTAAAGAAAAAAATTCCAGATCGCATTCCTGATCCTGACCACTTGTGGTTCGCACTCGCTGGTTACAACGTAGGTTACGGTCATTTAGAGGATGCGCGTGTATTGACCTCAAGAGCCGGACTAAACCCCGATAAATGGGATGATGTAAAAAAACACCTTCCCCTATTAACTCAAGAAAGACATTACAGCACTGTCCGTTACGGTTATGCACGCGGGTACGAACCTGTACACTATGTCAGTAATATTCGAAAATACATGAAGCTACTTAGCTGGGAGATGCAGGTTCTCCAAACTAAGCGACAAGACGAAGAAGCGGATCTAAATCCAGACCATGAAAGCTGGGATAAAGGACAAGTAGTCGAGGATCTTCTACCCGCCCTTTAGTAGTTTTTGCTTTTTAGCTAATTTTTCGGCCTTGATTTCAGCACGACGACGCTTGAAGAACGCACTAATTTTCTCGCTGCAACGCTCGGCTAATACACCAGCCTCAACCTCAACGCGATAATTCATCCAAGCCTGATCAAGCAGTTGACCATTACTCTTAACAGCTCCAGCTTTAGCTTCAACCGCCCCAAAGACAACACGACGAATTCGAGAATGAACAATAGCTCCGGTACACATTGTACAAGGCTCAATCGTTACGTAGAGCTCTGCACCAACCAATCTATAGTTACCGACATTAGCTGCCGCATCCCTCAGTGCTAATATTTCAGCATGCGCAGTTGGATCATGACCACTGATAGGCTGATTCCAGCCTCTACCAATTATCTCACCATCCAAAACAACGATAGCACCAACTGGCACTTCGTTAATTTCTTCAGCTCGATCCGCAAGCAATAAAGCCTCTTCCATCCAGCGCTCATCTATCTCTCGCTGATCCATTCACCTTTCTCCAAACACTAAAAAGCCTGCACAAGAGCAGGCTTTTTATCATAACAATTCAGCTTTAAGAATACTTATTCCCACTCAATTGTTGCAGGTGGCTTAGAGCTCACATCGTAAGTCACACGCGATACTTTAGGGATCTCATTGATGATACGGCTAGATACAGTTTCTAGAAGCTCGTATGGTAGGTGAGCCCAACGCGCTGTCATGAAGTCGATAGTTTCTACCGCACGAATAGCAATAACGTATTCGTAACGACGACCATCACCTACAACACCTACAGATTTAACCGGTAGGAATACCGCAAATGCCTGACTTGTCTTGTGATACCAATCAGCTTTATGCAGCTCTTCAATGAAGATCGCATCTGCTTCACGCAAGATATCAGCATATTCTTTCTTAACTTCACCCAGAATACGCACACCCAAACCAGGACCTGGGAACGGGTGACGATAAACCATATCGTATGGAAGACCCAGCTCAAGACCCAGCTTACGCACTTCGTCCTTAAACAGCTCACGTAGCGGCTCAACTAGCTCAAACTGCATATCTTCAGGTAGACCACCCACATTGTGGTGAGACTTAATCACATGCGCCTTACCCGTCTTCGCAGCAGCAGACTCAATTACGTCTGGATAGATAGTACCCTGCGCTAGGAAGTTAACATCAGTTAGCTTAGTCGCTTCGTCATCAAATACTTCAATGAAAGTATTACCGATAATCTTACGCTTCTTCTCTGGGTCGTTTTCACCTTCCAAACGACCTAGGAATAAATCTTCTGCATCAGAACGAATCACTTTCACGCCCATGTTCTTAGCGAACATATCCATTACTTGATCGCCTTCCTGTTTACGCAGAAGACCGTTATCAACAAACACACAAGTCAGCTGATCGCCGATGGCCTTATGAAGCAATGCCGCCACAACCGAAGAATCAACGCCACCGGATAGACCTAGAAGAACTTTCTGATCACCTACCTGCTCGCGTACTTTTTCGATCTGGTCTGCAATGATGTTTGCAGAGTTCCATAGCGCTTCCGTACCGCAAATCTCAACAACAAAACGCTCAAGGATACGACCGCCCTGCTTAGTGTGTGTAACCTCAGGGTGGAACTGAACACCGTAGAACTGCTTCTCAGGATTGCACATTGCAGCAACCGGAGCAGATTCAGTGGAAGCAATTACTGCAAAGCCTTCTGGTAATTGAGTAACTTTATCACCGTGGCTCATCCATACATCTAGAGATAAAGAACCGTTATTAGCAACGTGATCTTCAATCCCTTCAAGTAGACGGCTTGGACTACTTTCTAAACGAACCTGGGCATAACCAAATTCACGCTTATCAGATGTTGAAACTTCACCACCCATCTGAGCAGCCATCGTCTGCATGCCGTAGCAGATACCCAACACAGGCACATCTAGGTTAAATACAACCTCAGGTGCACGAGGTGAATCACCTTCAGTAACAGACTCTGGACCACCAGCAAGGATGATACCTTTAGGTGCAAACTCACGGATATCGTCTTCAGACATATCCCAAGCGTGAATTTCACAGTAAACACCGATTTCACGTACACGACGTGCAATCAACTGCGTGTACTGAGAACCAAAATCTAGAATCAGAATTCGTTGAGCGTGAATATCTTTGGTCATAACCTTCAATCTCTTCACTTTGCGACATTAGCGTCGCCGCAAAAAAAAAAGGGGGCGGATTCTATCCACCCCTCTTTTCAGAGTTTATTTACTTAGCTTACGCGGTAGTTTGGCGCTTCTTTAGTGATGCTCACATCGTGAACATGACTTTCGCTCATACCCGCGTTAGTGATACGTACAAACTGTGGAACTGTACGCATAGTTTGAATATCACCACTACCGGTGTAGCCCATCGCTGCACGCAAGCCACCTACTAACTGGTGAACTACGCCGCCCATTGGTCCTTTACAAGGTACACGACCCTCAATACCTTCTGGCACCAACTTCTCAACGCCTTTAGAAGCATCTTGGAAGTAACGGTCAGAAGAACCTGAAGATTGACCCATAGCACCTAGAGAACCCATGCCGCGGTAAGACTTGAAAGCTCGACCTTGGAATAGTTCAACTTCACCTGGCGCTTCATCAGTACCCGCTAGCATAGAACCAACCATGATCGCAGATGCACCCGCAACAATTGCCTTAGCTAGGTCACCAGAGAAACGTACACCACCATCAGCGATAACTGGAACACCACGTTCAGCCATAGCAGTAGCAACATTAGCTACAGCACTGATCTGAGGCACACCAACACCTGCAACGATACGTGTAGTACAGATAGAACCAGGGCCGATACCCACTTTAACGCCATCAGCACCTGCATCAGCTAGCGCAATTGCCGCTTCAGCAGTAGCGATGTTACCGCCAATCACTTGGACCTGTGGGTAAGTCTGTTTAACCCAAGCAACGCGATCAATAACACCTTTAGAGTGGCCGTGTGCAGTATCAACAATAACTACGTCAACGCCAGCTTCTACAAGCGCGGTTACACGATCAGGTGTTTCAGGGCCAGTACCTACTGCAGCACCAACGATCAAACGACCTTTAGCATCTTTAGCAGCATTAGGATGAGACTGAGCCTTATTCATATCCTTAACTGTCATCATGCCTTGTAGTTTGAAGGCATCATCAACAACTAGGATTTTTTCAATACGGTGCTTACGAAGCAGATTGCGAACTTCATCAGGGTCTACACCCTCTTTTACTGTTACCAAACGCTCTTTTGGCGTCATGATAGAAGCAACAGTCGCATCCAGCTTACGTTCAAAACGGAAATCACGGTCAGTCACAATACCAACCAGATCGTCGCCATCAACTACAGGGAAGCCGGAGAAACCAACTTCAGTAGACAGCTGACGTAGTTCACCTACAGTCATAGTAGAGCTGCAAGTTACAGGGTCACTTACAACACCTGCTTCATATTTTTTAACTCGACGAACTTCAGCAGCTTGCTGCTCAATTGTCAGGTTCTTATGGATGATCCCGATACCGCCTTCCTGCGCCATAGCTATAGCCAAACCGGATTCAGTCACGGTATCCATAGCAGCAGAGACCAAAGGAATATTCAGCTGAATACCTTTAGTCAGTTGAGTTTTCAGTGAAACGTCCTTTGGCAGTACTTCAGAGTAGCCCGGAACCAGCAACACATCGTCAAAAGTGAGTGCTTCCTCAGCAATTCGCAACATTCTTTGCCAGCCTGTGTAGTAAGTAAAATTTAAACGGGAAATTATACAGAAATTAGCCTTTTGTCTCAATCTAAAACTTGTAAATTACAGGGTAATTACGGCCTAGTTTTCATTTTTTTTGCTTTCGGATGCAGTAACTCGATTAGATCGTTTAATATGAGGGCCATGCAGAACTCAAATAGCTTTAAATCTGGCACTCAATCCCATGCGCTCAGTGTCTCCGAACTAAATAGACAAGCACGCACTTTGCTTGAGCGATCATTTCTTACCATTCAAGTAGAAGGCGAGATCTCTAACTTTGTTCGCCCTAGTTCTGGCCATTGGTATTTCACTCTTAAAGATGACAAAGCCCAAGTACGCTGCGCCATGTTTAAGAACCGCAACCAAGTGTTAAGCAAGCAACCCAAACAAGGAGACAAAGTTATTGTCCGTGCTAAAGTTAGCTTGTATGAAGGCCGCGGCGACTATCAATTAATCTGCGACTTTCTAGAACCCGCTGGCAGCGGCCAACTTCAAGTTGCTTTTGAAGAGTTGAAGAACAAACTCTTGAAAGAGGGTTTGTTTGACAGCAAACAAAAACAAGCGCTTCCGGAACACCCCAATCATATTGGCATCGTTACCTCACCTACAGGTGCGGCAGTACACGATATTTTAACGGTACTAAAAAGACGCTTCCCTGGCTTGCCCGTCACTATTTATCCGACAGCCGTACAAGGCGAAGATGCCCCGCAACAAATCTGCAAAGCGATAATTTTGGCTGAAGCGCACCAAGTTTGTGACGTTCTCGTCGTGGGGCGCGGCGGAGGCTCACTTGAAGATCTGCAAGCTTTCAACAACGAACAAGTTGCTCGCACCTTATTTGACTGTGAAATACCCACTATCAGCGCAGTAGGACATGAAGTTGATGTGGTCATTACAGACTTTATAGCCGATATCCGCGCAGCTACCCCCTCCGCTGCTGCAGAATTAGTCAGCCCAGACCAACAAGAGCTACAACTACGCTTAAATCAGCTCAGCCTTCGACTTAAGCGCCAACAGAAGCAACAGCTTTTTACCGCCAAGCAGCAACTTTCGAATTTACAGAGTCGATTACGCCATCCTGGCCAGATTTTAAAAGAACAAGCTCAACGCTTGGATCATGTAGAGCTAAAACTGAACAATCAAATCAGACGCATCCTCGCGCAAAAGCAGATCAAATATCAGCAATTGGAAGGGCGTTTAAAGGCTCAGTCACCTGAACAGCTGTTGCTACGCAGGGAAGAACAGCTCCAAGCGCTGCATCAACGCCTTAAGCAAGCATGCCAATCAAGTTTAAAAAGTCAGCAATTAAAACTTTCTTCGCTGGCGAGCCAGTTACAAACTGTTAGCCCACTTGCTACGCTAAAGCGAGGCTACTCCATCACCAAAGATAGTGACAAAAAAGTTATTCAATCAGCCTCTGATGTTGTCAGCGGACAAAAAATAGAAGTTCAATTACACAAAGGACAACTTCTCTGCAGCATAGATGAAGTCATCACGGAACATTAATATGATCAGAAAAGCATTCACCAAATCACTTCTACTCTTTACAGGCTTATGCGCTTTCAGCATCAATGCGCAAGCTCTAGAACTTCCAACCGAAAGCCGTGTACCTGGCGGCGTTGCCATTTTGCCGCTTGAAGGCCTTACATCAGCTATTACACCATCCGCTTGGTATAAGGGAAATCGCGTTATGGTGCTACCTTCAACAAATACCGCATACGCGGACACTAGCAAATGGATTGCTGTTGCAGGCATCCCATTAAGCGCCAAACCTGACAAGAAACAACACCTAAAAGCTGACGGAACCTCGTATTACTTTCAGGTTGAGAACAAAGAGTACAAAGCTCAGTATCTCACCATCAAAAACAAACGCCACGTAGAACCTGATCCTGAAGATGTAAAACGCTGGCGCCGCGAAAAAGCTAAAATGGTCGCAGCTTACAAACATTGGAGTGAGCCTGAGCAATTACCGACTCGGTTTGTTATTCCGGCTAAAGGCCCTTATAGCAGCCCATTTGGCTTAAAGCGTTTTTATAATAAACAGCCCCGCAATCCGCATAGTGGTTTAGATATTGCAGCACCTAAAGGCACACCAATTACCGCGCCATCTGCAGGCACCGTTGTAGACACTGGACACTACTTCTTTAATGGCAAAACAGTCATTGTTGATCATGGTTACGGCATGACAACGATGTACTGCCATATGAGTAAAATTGATGTAAAAATCGGGGACGTACTCCAAACAGATGACAAGCTTGGGGAGATAGGATCAACAGGCCGCTCCACGGGACCACATCTTCATTGGGGTGTAAGCTTGAATAACACGCGCGTCGACCCCATATTGTTTTTAAGCAAATAATTTTCTATAGCGAGCTGCGAGATTGCTCGCTTTTTTTGACTCAACGAGACTCAATAAATGTCTGATCTTCAATTTGAAACACTAGAACAGAAAGCAAGCTACGGTATCGGCCGTCAAATGGGCGACCAGCTAGCACAACAGCCATTCGAAGGCATGGACCTAAATGCGATCTCCGCAGGTATCGCTGATTCTTTCAACGGCGAAGCAATGCGCGTAGAAGTTCAAGAGATCCAAGAAGCGTTCAACGTAATCAACGAACGTCTTCGTGCAGCTCAAGAAGCACAAGCTAAAGAAGCAGCTGCGGCAGGTGAAGAGTTCCTAGCTGAAAACGCTAAACGTGAAGGCGTTGTTGTTCTTGAATCAGGCCTACAGTACGAAATCATCGAAGCAGGTGAAGAAGGCGACAAACCTTCTCGCGAGTCTACTGTTCGTACTCACTACCACGGTACTTTCACTGACGGTAAAGTATTCGACAGTTCTTACGATCGCGGTCAACCAGCAGAATTCCCTGTTGGCGGCGTAATCGCTGGCTGGACTGAAGCTCTTCAGCTAATGAACAAAGGCGCTAAATGGAAGCTATTTATCCCTTACAACCTAGCTTACGGCGAGCAAGGTTCTCCAGGTGGCATCCCTCCTTACTCTGCGCTTGTATTTGACGTAGAGCTACTAGATATTCTGTAATATCTAAGTAAGTTAATACCCAAGGCGGCCCTGACTTATCAGCGTCGCCTTTATTTTGAGTAATAGATAATGAAACTGCACTATCAGATTCACGGCGAAGGTGAACCTTTAATTATTTTGCATGGCCTGTTTGGCACCCTTGAAAACTGGGGCGCTCAAATCAAAGTTCTGTCAGAGCACTTTCAAGTGATCGCTGCCGACATGAGAAATCACGGCCGCTCTCCACACTCGGCGGAGATCGACTACGAACTAATGGCTAGTGATATCGCAGAATTGATGCAGGATCTAAAGCTAAACAAAGCCCACATTATCGGCCACTCAATGGGCGGTAAAGCAGCCATGCAATTTGCTATTACTCATCCCGAACTCATAACAAAGCTGGTTATTGTTGATATAGCCCCAGTGGAATATACACCCCATCATGACGATGTATTCAAAGGGCTATTTTCAGTCGACCTAACATCACTGAAATCGCGCGGTGATGCTGATAAGCAACTATCAGCTTTTGTCGACGAATTGGGTGTTAGAGCATTCCTGCTGAAGAACCTTTACCGTACCGAAGATAAGAAATTTGCATGGCGGATGAACCTAAACGCATTGCATAACCAATACTCCAATATCAGCGCAGCCCCTCAAGGTAATCCCTATACAAATCCAGTTTTATTTATTAAGGGTGCTAAATCGGATTATCTACTACCCAAATATCGCGATGCGGTCTTAGGTCTATTTCCTAAAGCAGATTACAAAATCATCCAAAATGCCGGCCATTGGCCACACGCGGAAAAACCGGCTGAATTTACACAGCTCATATTGGATTATTTACAGTAAGAAAGAATTGATCTGATTACACTTGCTGATCAAGTAGAGAGCCTTCAGGGAAAAGCTTTTGGAAGACACCGGCATCAACTAGTTTTTTGTTGATCTGTGCAAGCTCTTTATTGATATCTTTCATGCGTTCATTAAAGTCATTTAGAGCCTCAGCAGCACCATCAGAACGAGCCTGTTGTTGATCTCTAAAATCCTGCAGACGCTCACCTGCAGTTGGAGACTCATCCTCATCTTCCTTTTCTGACTCTTCAGCAGCACTCGCCTCTTCAGCTTTTACATCTTCCTCTTGCTGCAGAATTTCCGCACGTGCTTCAGCCGCCATAGCGCGAGCATCAGCTGCTGCAGCACGATCGGCTGCAGATGGCTCTGCAACACCTAGAGCCGCCCTCTGGATAATTTCAGCTTTCTCTAAAGTCGCCTGCGGATCATTCGGCACTGGAGATGTATCTATTTTGACTTCACCGGCAACTGCATAAAGGCGACCATCAGGCCCACGCTCATAGGTATAGCTCGGCGCAGAGGTATATTGCCCACCGATGGAAGCGTGCGCTTGTTCATGAGCTCTGACTTCACGGTCACGCTTCGCAAGCTCTCGAGTTATTTCGAGCTCCTGCTGTTCTTGTGCCTGTTCAGATTTAGAAACGCCTAAGGATGCTGGAGCAGAAGTAGATGATGAAGACTCCAACCCAACTAGCTCGGCATCATCAGATTCCAAACCAACAAGTTCACCATCTTCACGTTTGAGTTCTGTAGACGTTGTACTTGCAAGGCGGGATAGCTCGGCGGCTTCAGCCGAAAGGGTCACACGATCTCGGTTAACCAAACCTCGACTAGATTGTAGCTCCTGCTCAGGCGCCACATTTTCAACAGTCGCAAGCACCTTCCTCGCTTCACTCGAGCGAAGTTCTTGCGGTATAGCACTGGCATTCAGTGCTTGGGAATTAGCTGCATTGAATATCTGCATCAGCTATACCCCTCTGTTGATTATGTGCAAAGCAGTATCTGCTTTCACCTTGTTCACCACATCCATTTATTAGTTAATGCACATTTACACACGCACATTAATAATCGCGCCAGGCTCGCCTGGTTCTTCCAATTGACTGACAACTTTTGTCGCTGCAGCTTCTACATCAGTACCTGCTGCTGATTCTAGTACCGCTTGGTTTTGATCACGGCCTGTAGCTTCTTCAGGTTGATCTGGCTTACCTGAGCCAGTTACATCACTGGCTGCTCGTGGTGCGTTGTCTAAACCACGATTAATACCGACCAAACCTGTCTGCAAAGCATTGGTTACATTCATAGCCACCACCTCTATATTTTTTAAATACAGCTATGGCAACAGTAATTATAGAACATCGAGAGAATATGTTCATATTTTGATCATGTTAATTATTCAACAATAAATCGAGATCAATATATTGGGCAACATTTTTTGCAGAAGGTTCATCTAGATATGGCACTTCGCCAAGTAGAGGTGCGCGCAGCATATTTGCGATAGTTTCAACATTTTCTCCGTAACAATCCATCTCTGGATCAACACGGTTAGCAATCCATCCAGCTAGCTGCAGACCATCGCGGGAGATGCTTTCGGCAGTCAACAAAGCATGATTAATACAACCAAGCTTCATACCCACTACCATGATCACTGGCACATTTAAAAGCTTAGGGATATTAGCCATAGTTTCACGAAAACTTAGTGGCACTCGCCAACCACCCGCGCCTTCAATAATCACAAAATCAGCAGGCTGCATTAAAGCGCCTTTGCACATCGCAGCAATACGATCAGCGCTTAATACACGATTTTCTTTCATTACAGCAATATGCGGTGCAATAGGAGGTTTAAATGCAAAAGGGTTTACTTGTTCATACGACATAGCAACGGATGCTGCCTCTTGCAGAGCAAGCGCATCAGAATTACGCAAGCCATCCTCTGTTTCTTCACAACCTGCGGCAATGGGCTTCAAACCGATCGTTCTTAGATCATGCTGATTAGCGGCCTCAATCAGCCCCGTAGAAACCACGGTTTTTCCAGCATCGGTATCTGTACCTGCAACAAAGAAACTTCGCTTACCCACAACCTAACTCCTAAACTTCTTTTTCAAATACAGCATATATAACCTGATAGGTCGCCGGCAAAGCCCCATCATTCAAACGTTGCTGTTCATAACCTTCTTTAAAACGGCGCACCCGCTCTCGCCCAGTCAGACCTTGTTGCTGACCTGCGTTCATATTGTGCGCCCCAAGCCTTTTAAGCTCATCTGTTAGCTGCTTTAACTGCGAATAACGTAAAACCTTATTCTGTTGCTCTAACGTTTGACAGCAAAGCGATTCCGGCAGAGCAGCCTTTAACTGCTCCACTGGCATAAACTGATTCACATGGGTAAAGCTATCCGCATGCGACCAAGCCTGACGAAGCTCTTTAAGTGTATCGGGCCCCAGCGTAGCAACGACAAAGCGGCCACCCGGCTTTAACACACGGTTTATCTCTGAGAACAAACCCTGTACATCTTCACACCACTGTATCGCTAAACTTGAAAAGATCAGATCTAACTGCTGATCAGCAATCGGCAAAGCCTCAGCATCAGCACAGATCCAATGAGTTTGATCTTCACAGCGCTGCGCGCGGGAGAACTGCAACATCCCCAAGGCAAGATCTAGATTGAGTAAAGTTGAATCTGGGTAGGCATGCTTGAGCTTAGGGGTAAAGTAGCCCGTACCACAACCTAAATCCATCATGGTGGATACAGATTGCTTAGGGAGATAAGCCAATAGCTCCTGTCCAACCTCTCTTTGCAAGTCAGCAACACTGTCGTAGGTCTGAGCAGCTTTGCTAAATGAATCCGCTACACGGCGCTTATCAATCAACAGATCCACTATGATTGATCCCCTTGAACAAAACCAAGAATATCAGCGACCACGTCAGCTTGATGGGAAAGGAAAGGTAAGTGGCCCGCACCGGCATAAGTCACCACTTCACCACCACTTATACTCTGACTAGCTTCTGCTGCTGAATTTGGAACAAGGTGATCGACTTCACCAAATAGGTGTAACACCGGTACAGCTAGATTCTTTAACTCTGGACGCTGATCTAAGCGCAATAAAGCTAAGCTCTCTTCAGCTGCCGTGTGCTCCACATCCGATAGGATCACTTTAAGTGTCTTCAGAATATCTCGACCCGCTTCAGCTCCTTGTGTTTGCAGCATAACAAAACGGGTTAAGGTCTTTTTCTGATTCTGAGCAAGCGATACTTCGAAAGCTTGGTGCGTTGCTTCATCCATAGCCGATGGCCAATCATCGCGCTGAACAAAGCAAGGGTTAGAAGCAATAGTAATCAACTTCTCCACACGCGCAGGGAAACGATCTGCAAAAGCAACGGCGATCTGCCCACCCATGGACCAACCTAGCCAGATTGCCGATTCAGGCACCTGCTCCACTAGCAGATCCAATACCGCATCAAGGGTATAAGGGGTAGGAAACTCCTGAGATCGCCCCAAACCCGGTAGATCGATAATCGTTAGGCTAAAATACTCTGCCAATTGATCAGCAAATGGGCCCCATACCTGCCCTGTCATCCCCCAGCCATGTAATAGAACTAGTTCAGGCTTGCCTGGGTTCTCGCGGTACTCTTTATAAAGCTTTACTTGGCTCATCTACGCCTGCTCTTTAATAACTTTTTCTAAAGTGCCTAATAAGCGCTCAACTTGCGCTTCTGTATGCGCGGCACTTAAGGTCACTCTTAATCGTGCGCTGCCTTGCGGAACGGTTGGCGGACGAATCGCACTGATGAAAATACCCTCTCGCTCAAGCCCCTGACTAATTTGGATCGCTTTATCTGATTCGCCAATCACTATTGGCTGAATCGGCGTTGGAGAATCCATTAGATCCAAACCTAAATCATCACAACCTTCCCGGAATTGCTGGATCAACGCTTCGAGCTTTTCTCTACGCCAGTTTTCTTCACGCAATATACGCAAACTCGTTAAGGTAGCGGCAGCCACTGCTGGCGGCATGCTTGTGGTATAGATGTAGGTTCTAGCGTGTTGAATTAAGGTCTCGATGAGCTCTTCAGAACCGGCTACAAATGCACCCGCAGTACCAAAACCTTTACCTAAGGTACCCACCAGCACTTCCGGTGAATTCGACCCCATAGCAAAATATTCCGCACAGCCACCACCTTGCTTACCTAAACAACCAAAGCCATGCGCATCATCAACCATTAACCAAGCATTATGATCACGACACACTGAAGCGAGTGAAGGCAGATCAGCCACATCGCCGTCCATGCTAAATACACCATCAGTAACCACTAACTTACGTCGTGCCTCTGATCTGCTCAGACGTGTATTTAGGCTCTCGGGGTCGTTATGCAAGTAACGTTGAAAACGCGCGCCGCACAGCAAACCAGCATCCAATAAAGAGGCATGATTTAAGCGATCCTGAAATACCGCATCTTGCTTATCCAATAAAGCATTTACGGCACCAATATTCGCCATATACCCGGTTGAGAAAAGCAGCGCTCTGGGTCTGCCTGTAAATTCTGCAAGCGCCTCTTCAAGCTCATGGTGAGCTTGGCTATGCCCATTCACTAAGTGCGAAGCACCGCCACCAACACCATACTTATCTGCTGCTTTTTGAAAGCTGTGGATAACGTCAGGGTGATTAGCCAATCCCAAATAGTCATTTGAACAGAAGGCAAGATACTCGCGCCCATCCACGCTCACCATTGGTTGCTGTGGTGTTTCTAAAGTACGGCGTTGACGATAAAGAGACTGCTGCTTTCGCTGCTGCAGTTCTTCAGACAAGGAGTCAAAAGACATAGTAAATCTCTAAGGGGTATAGAGTAGGAGGTAGTCTTCACTACCTCCTGTAAGCCATTAAGCTTCGTAGAAGTGAGTGCTGTCCTGCTGTTTCTGCAGGTCATTCATTAATGCAGCTTCTTGGGTTTCATCCGTATCAGAGATACGTTGCTCCATATTGATACCCAACTTCTTAAATAATTGAACATCGCGATGTGTTTCTGGATTTGGTGTCGTTAGTAGACACTCTCCATAGAAAATAGAGTTGGCGCCAGCAAAGAATGTCATCGCCTGCATTTCATCGCTCATTTTTTCACGACCAGCGGACAAACGAACATGGGATTTAGGCATCATGATACGCGCCACAGCAATCATACGAATAAAATCGATATGATCTAAATCTTCAACATTTTCTAGCGGAGTACCCGATACTTTAACCAGCATGTTGATTGGTACACTTTCAGGTTGCACTGGCATATTCGCTAGTTGCATCAATAAACCGTAGCGATCCTTGGCCGTTTCGCCCATGCCTAAAATACCACCACTACAAATCTTCATACCGGAATCACGAACATTCTGTAGCGTGTCTAAACGATCCTGGTAAGTACGAGTAGTGATGATTTTGTCGTAAAACTCAGGAGAAGTATCCAAGTTATGGTTGTAATAATCCAAACCCGCATCAGCAAGCTGTTGAGCTTTGCCTTCATCCAACATGCCCAAAGTCATGCAGGTCTCTAACCCCATCTCTTTGACCTTTTGAACCATTTCGATTACATAAGGCATATCTTTATCTGCTGGGTGCTTCCAAGCCGCGCCCATGCAGAAACGGGTTGAACCTGTCTCTTTGGCTTTACGAGCTTTCTCCAATACTTTTTCAACTTGCATCAAGCGCTCTTTTTCCAGACCAGTATTGTAATGACCACTCTGCGGGCAGTACTTACAATCTTCTGGACACGCACCTGTTTTAATAGAAAGCAGCGTACTAACCTGAACTTCATTCGGGTCGAAGTTTTCGCGATGCACTGTTTGCGCTTTAAACATCAGATCATTAAAAGGCAGTTCAAACAGAGCTTTTACCTCTGCTTCTGTCCAGTCATGACGAATTGCACCTAGTTGTTGCATCTTGCTTCTTCTCCCGAGAAAATAGCGATACAGGCAGGAAGCCTTGCACCACGATAAAACGTACCAAAATAAAGCGACAATTTTATCCTGACAGAAGGAACTGTCAACCAATGAAAAAACAGCCGGTGGACTACAGTCTATTTTTTAATCTATGTATTTTATGCCAGCTCAAGCTTGATACACCCTCTAAAAGCAATATCTGCTCTAGCTGCTTGCAAGACCTGCCTTGGTTAGAGCACTGCTGCAAAGTCTGTGCCCTTCCCCTCCCTAGCGATCAAGACAACTTAATTTGCGGTCAATGCCAAAAGAAGCAACCAGCTTTTACGCAAGCCCAGGCACTTTTCCACTATCAATTTCCTATTAACCAACTCATTAGCGGCATTAAATTCAATCGTAATACTCAGTTTATAAGCCATATAGCCCGACTGATGACTGACCATTTAACCACTCAGCAACCTGTCGATTGCTTGATGCCTATCCCCATGCATAGAGTTAGCTTTATAAAACGTGGCTTTAATCAAGCTACACTCCTCTGCGACCGGATCAGCCAATACAGTGGTATTCCCTCAGACCATAACTCACTCATTAAAATAAAAAGCACGCCACCACAACACTCCCTATCCCGTAAAGAACGTCTCAAAAATCAAAAAGGCGCTTTCAAATGCAAGCCGATCACACATAAGCGAATATTGTTAATTGATGATGTAATGACTACAGGGGCGACTTTCGAAGCAGCGAGCCTCGCGTTACTGAATGCCGGCGCCGAGCAGGTCTATGGATTGGCTTTAGCTCGAACAGATAAATAGCATTTGAACGAAAGAATAAAAAATAAGAGTAGTGGCATTAAAGGAAAATAAAGAGTACAAACCTGAGTTCAAGACTAGTGACAACTAATTTGCGACATCACTTATGCCAAGTACTTACTCCATAGCTCCAATCGCCGTCATTCGAAGCCCTTATAAAGAGAAATTTGGCATCCCTAGGCAGCCCAATTTAGCGAAAAGCGTAACAGCTCGTGTTGAGATCTTAGAAGAGTTTTCAAGTGATGAGATTGTTAGGGGCTTGGAAAACTGCAGCCATATCTGGCTCGTTTTCCTATTTAGCGAGTGCATTGATAAAGGCTGGAAACCTACAGTCCGTCCACCTCGCTTAGGCGGCAATAAAAGACTTGGGGTATTCGCTACACGCTCTCCTTTTCGCCCCAATCCTATCGGGTTGTCTCCTGTACGCTTAGTTAGCATCGAAAAAACATCTAACGGTATTGAACTAGTGATTAGTGGTGCAGACCTATTAGACGGCACCCCTGTGATCGATATAAAGCCATACCTGCCTTACTCAGACATTATCTCTGATGCTGAATACCCAATGGCAGATGAAATCAACCTTCTAGCTCAACCGGTTGTATTCTCGGAACAAGCCCAACAAGAAATTTCAGCCAGTGAAATCCGGTTACAACAACCGTTAAAAAAGCAACTTAGCGAACTTCTGCAATGTGATCCGCGTCCGGCTTATAAAAAGAATGATGCCGAAAAAAGTTACGGAATAAAGTTACACGATCTTAACGTTCGCTTTAGAATCACAGATCAAGAAATAACGGTTGATTCAATCACGGTCGAATAGCATCCGCCTCAACTATAGGAGACTGATTCAGCTCTTCTTCAGACTAAACTAATTAATATACGCCTATAGCTTTTGGAGGCTTATATGCTGCATTTACGCGTATTGATCTGCATTGCACTAGTGACTTTATCGGCATCAGCACAAGCAAATGAAAATTTAGAAAAGATTCCTGATTGGTTACTCACATTGCCCGAGAGTATCGAGCAACTGGAAAGCACGGGAAAGACGAGTTCTATCTATCTAAAAAACTACATGCAATGCATGGATGATCAACAAGCGCTGAATCAGAAGGAATCTCCCACAGTCGGCCAGGTTATCGACAATGCTTTAGACGCGGGCAATGAATGCGCGCCTTTGCTAAACGATATGCTAGATGAAATAAAAGATTCCGTAGGGTCGCAAACGCCTTCATCCGACAACCAAACTAACAAAAGCTTATAACCAAACACCTGATCAATATTTAAACAAAACTTTGACTAAAGTATAAAACCCGATTAAAATGCTCGGGTTTTTATTTGGGATAGAAGTCTGAAGGAGTCAGGTTAACTATTGAGGTGTATATGAACTTTACTTTTGCACAAGCTGAACAAATGATCGAAGAATCCAACGCACTGTTTGAATGTTATTTAGAGCGCGTTTTTGAATCTGAATCTTTTACCGATCTCATTAGTGCATCTCATTGGTATAACGACGCTTTTGTATCTCTGATCGTTAACCCAACACAACCTCGTTAATCGATCTGTATCCCCCAATAAAAAAGGCCTCTAAATCGAGGCCTTTTTTGTATCTAAATTCTAATCTTGCTTACAGCAGCGGCGGATCCAATAATCCACACTCACGAATCGCCCAGCACCGGTAAAGAACAAGCTAAACAACATCACGAAATAGGTGATAGCAAACTCTATCCCGTTATTTAAAATTACAACAGATCCACGCCCTGTTAGCCAATCATAGTGTCCATGCTCTTGCAGTAGACTCTTAGCCGCGGCCAGACGCTCTTGAGCCTCCATGACTCTGTCATTAGCCAACCAACTACCACCATCAGAGATAGCCAACCAACCGTTTTCCCAATGCACTGCAAATGCAGCCACTAGCATAGTGACCATCAAAGGAATACTAATCCAGCGCACAGCAAAACCAATCAGTAGCAACACACCGCCAATTAATTCAGTACCGGTCGCCATCGCAGCCAGGAGTTCAGGGAAAGGCAAACCTAGACCCCACTCTTTATTTCCAAACCACTCTACGGTGTTTTCGAAACCAGTATACTTATTCCAGCCCGCCTGCAAAAACACAGGCGCGAGATACAGTCTCAACAACAAAGGCGCTAGACCATCTGCACACTTCGTATTATCTAAGATATCTTGTAAACGATTAACAAAATTAACCATAGGATTCGACATAACTTCACCCGTTATCCACTGAATGGTAACTAAACTCTTGTACCTAACACTATGCCCTTAGAACGCAGATGCTCCAGTGTACTTAAACCACCAGAAACCACTTGGGATGGATCAGGGTGCTGCATCTCACTCGCGATTTGCTTTAACGCCTGCTCACCCGTTAGCGATTCATCTTCAGATAACAGGTACAACAACCGTCCAGTCACTGAATTAACTTCCATAAACTGCACTTCATCTTCGCGATTACGGTAAGCAATCAAGAAAGTTGGTGTGTCTGAAGGTTCTGTCGGCTGATAATCCGGACGCACACAATGCACCGGATACTGATAGGAAAAAAGCCAAGCCAAAGGCGATTGCACGGGATGCTGCGTTAACAGATCGCCATTCACATCGACATTTTGCAAAGGCAGCTCTATCTCTGACGCATCTAATGCGAGTTCAACCCATTCATAATGAATCAGCTCTAATAGAAACACAGGATCATCTGCTTGCGGTTCTCGTTCATTTTGAACGTAAGCAATAAATTCCTGACCAATTTCAAGAAAGTAAGGCGTATGGCAACGATGCTTATCAAAGAAACCGCGCGCCAACTTATTCCAATACTCTTTCGAACTGATCTGTTTTAAAACCGGGAAGTTTCCAGACAAAAAGCCTTCAACATTATTGAAGAAGAGGTCTCTATAAATACCCATGCGACGGTCTTCGATACCATCAGGACCATCATTCTCATCGGGATTACGAATATGTGCAGCAAACTCGTATTGTAGCTGCTGGAACTTAGGCATTTCAGGCAACGGTTTGTGCATGGCGCATCTTCCATTGATTTTGATAGGAACGAACCTGATCCACCTCCGCTAATAGCTCAGGCAGCGGCGGAATATTAAAGTCACGCTCTAATAACGTCGGCACTAAACCAAATTGGTCATATGTGGATTCCAACAAAGACCAAACTGGATCAACAACAGGCGCTCCATGCGTATCAACGATAAGGTCTTCAGCCTCGTTGTAATGACCTGCGATATGAAGATACATGATCCGTTCAGCAGGCATTGCCCTTAAGAACGCCTCAGCATCATAGCCATGGTTGATACTGTTTACATAGATGTTATTAACATCGAGCAACAGATCGCAGTCCGCTTCTTCCAAGACAGCTAACAAAAATTCTTGCTCGGTCATCTCTGCACCAGGCGCTGCATAGTACGAGACGTTTTCCATCGCAATTCTTTGCTCAAGCACATCTTGAACCTGACGAATCCGCTCTGCTACGTATTTCACCGCTTCCGCAGTAAAAGGAATCGGCATCAAATCATAAAGATGACCATCATCAGAACAGTAGCTCAGATGCTCAGAGTACCCGCGAATATTGTGTTCTTTAAGAAAGGCTTTAAGGCGAGTCAAAAAATCCATATCTAAAGGGGAAGGGCTACCGATAGATAGAGATAGACCATGAGCCATAAAAGGGTGTTTTTCAGTATATTGTTTAAACGCTTTACCGAAACGCCCACCAAGCCCCATCCAGTTTTCCGGCGCGACCTCTAGAAAATCAAACCCACTTGGATCAATCTCTTTTAATGTCTCTGACATACAACGGCGAAAGCCGAAGCCTGCCCCTGTAACAGGATAGCGGTCTTTATTCATGAAACACCTAGCCTTTAAGTCAAAAGACCCTGAAGGCTCAGGGTCTCTATTAAGTATTACAAAGCGTTATTGGGATTATTTAGAACCGCCACATTTACCTTCGCCACACTTGCCTTCAGATTTTGCAGCTTTGTCACCGCCACATTTACCTTCACCGCACTTGCCTTCAGACTTAGCAGCTTTATCACCACCGCACTTACCTTCACCGCATTTGCCTTCAGACTTCTCAGCTTTTTTACCGCCGCATTTGCCTTCACCACACTTGCCTTCAGACTTCTCAGCTTTCTTACCACCGCACTTACCTTCGCCGCATTTGCCTTCGTTCATAGCAACTTGCTGGCTGTAACCAGAAGATAGATCAGTTGTAGCAAATGGATTTTCTGCAGCTGTCGCAACAGGCGCCGCAACCATACCAGTCATAAATGCTGCACCAACAGCGGCAACCATAGGTTTTACAGATGTATTTTTATTAGCCATTCTTAATTCACCCCAAAATTGAAAAAATTATTATCTTGCGTTATTTGTAAAATTCAGAGCCTGTCACGAGCTCTTGCGTTTGTGACTACAGCTTGTGAATAAAGTTTCACCAAGTTCTAAATTAAGTGATTTTTTTTTCATAATCACGCATTTTTTATTAGTTTTTTCGCTTATTTATTAACATGTTACAAAAAATTTATATTTTAGAGCTTTCTTACATAACAAGCGCTCAGAGATAAAATTAGAACTTGTCTTGATCAAAAATTTTAAGCAGGCTCTAATACTCCTAATTAAAAAATTTCGATTAAAGGCACACCTAAGCATGATCACTTCTGAGCAGGTTTCTTTTGACCAGCAACATATTTGGCACCCCTACTCATCCATGATCAACCCTCCAGCGGTTTACCCTGTCGAATCGGCTAGTGGCGTTAAATTAAAGCTAAGTAACGGTAAAGAACTTATCGATGGTATGGCATCGTGGTGGTCAGTTATTCACGGCTATAACAATCCAGAATTAAACCAAGCAGCACATGAACAGATCGATAAAATGGCGCATGTCATGTTTGGCGGCCTTACTCATGAACCTGCAATCAATCTCTGCCAAAAGCTGGTAGAGATGACTCCTGCCAATCTCGATAAAGTATTTATCGCAGACTCAGGCTCTGTTGCCGTTGAAGTCGCTCTTAAAATGGCCATTCAATATCAACACGCCCGCGGTAAGCCAGAAAAACATAAGCTACTTACCATTAAAAATGGCTATCACGGTGATACCTTTGGTGCGATGGCTGTATGTGATCCAGTTACGGGGATGCATGAAATTTTTACTGGTGTACTACCACAGCATTTCTTTGCGCCAGCTCCTCAAACAAAATTTGATCAGAGCCTAGATGAAAGCGATATCGCTCCTTTACGCCATTTACTAGAGCAACATCATTCAGAAATAGCAGCATTGATCTTAGAACCTGTTGTTCAAGGTGCAGGCGGCATGCGCTTTTACTCACCGCAGTATTTGAAAGAAGCACGCGCACTGTGCACTGAATTTGATGTATTACTCATAGCCGACGAAATTGCGACCGGTTTTGGTCGAAGCGGTAAGTTGTTCGCTTGCGAACATGCAGGCATCCAGCCTGATATTCTTTGTCTAGGTAAGGCGATTACCGGCGGATACATGTCATTAGCCGCCACACTTACGACAACACATATCGGCGAAACCATCTCCGCAGGTGGTGCTGGCTGCTTTATGCACGGCCCTACATTTATGGGCAATCCTCTAGCATGTGCTATTGCCAATAAAAGCTTGGAGCTATTGGTTAAAAACGATTGGCAGACAAATGTCACTCGGATCGAAGCCGGATTAAAAGCAGGCTTAACACCAGCAGCGGAATTAGATAATGTACATGAGGTACGCAGCTTAGGTGCTATTGGCGTCATCGAGATGAAAGAAGCTGTTAATACTGCCGAGATTCAAAAGCTATTTATAGAGCGCGGTTTGTGGATAAGACCCTTCGGCAAACTAGTGTACGTGATGCCACCTTACATCATGACAAACGATGAATTAGAAAAGCTCACCTCTGGAATGGTAGATGCTGTCTCAGTTTACAAACCTTAAGGATTAGCTATGGCCCGCATTAAGCTAGATATGCCTGACAACTATATTTTTTCCACAGAATTACCTGTGCGAATCAGTGATATTAATTACGGTGGCCACCTAAGTAACGATGCCATGCTCTCTATCGTACATGAAGCGCGCATTCGTTTCCTCAGCCATTATCATTATGGAGAGTTAGATATTGAAGGGCTTGGCCTTATCATGACTGACTCGGCCATCGTCTACAAAGCAGAAGGATTCCATGGTGACCAACTGCAAATCGATATCGCCTTAGCCGATATTAATAAGTATGGATTCGACTTTTTCTATCTAATAACCAACAAGAAAACCGCTGTTGAAGTGGCACACGCAAAGACTGGCGTCGTTTTTTTCGATTACGAGAAGCGCAGCGTTACTGCCGTGCCAGAAGCGTTTATTAACAAAGTTATTAAAGACGCTTAAGCAAAAATTCCTACAAAAAAGGGGCACTCAATGCCCCTTTCTCATAATCATTTAGCCTTCAGACTTTTCGCTTTGCCCTGGCGGCTCTCGATGTTTCGCCGGTTCAACTAACTCTTCATTTACGCTGCCTTTATGAATTTTTACTTGCAGGTGTAATGCTGTTTTCGCCAACATCATTGCACTTACAGGCGCTGTAATGAAAAGGAAGATCGTAATCAAAAGCTCGTGAGCACTCACGCCACCATTACGGTAGGAAGTGATCAACATCGAAGCTATAAGAATAGCCCCCATACCTAAGGTTGTAGCTTTCGTCGGTGTATGCAAACGCATATAAAAATCAGGCATTTTCATTAAACCGATCGAGCCTAAAAGAACAAAAGCTCCACCCATTAGCAGCAATGCCGAGCCAATTAGCTCAATATAAAAACCCATGCTTAATTCCTACTCAATGATGTCGCCACGTAACAGATATTTACACAATGCCGCTGTACTTACGAAACCTAACATTGCAATCAAAAGTGCAGCTTCAAAATATAGCGATGTACCCATAATCAAGCCAAACAAAAGGATCAAAGCAATACTATTAATATACATAGTATCCAACGCCAAAATGCGATCTGGCTGATCCGGACCATTAAACAAGGTTACAAGGTTGAGCGTCATCGCAATCACAACCATGGCTGTAGCAGCAATAAGACAGAACATTAACATCCGAAAATCTCCTTCAATGGCTGCTCGTAGCGCTCTTTAATCTCTTTTATTGTTCCCGCCTCATCCACAAGGTTAAGCGCATGCACATATAACCATTTTTGGTCGATGGAAACTTCAGCACTTACTGTTCCTGGCGTTAAAGAGATCGTACTGGCCAATACAGTGATAGGAAAGTCGCCTTCTATATCCAAAGGAATCGCTAGAAAACCAGGCCTCAAACGTTTAGCAGGCCCAAGCACTTGAACAGCCACTTCAAAGTTTGCTGAGACAATATCTCCTAACACTTTTAGAGCATATAAGACCACTTGAACCGGCTTGTTTATATTTAACCGGTGAAGTTGAGTTCCTCTTAACAGCAAAGGAATCCCAATCGCTAAGATCGAAGCTAATACCAGATGACCCGGTGCGATCGATTCATTCAGCAACAGCCAAACGACAAATAAAATTAAGCTTTGCCAAGGCATTGGAAAGATCATACGCATACCTTAACCTCCATTCTCATTTGACTCTGGCAGCAGCAAATAAGGATTTTCTGCTTGCTGATAAATTTGGTTCGCGGTTTCCTGAGTAAACTCAGTCACGGGACCACCAAAGATCACCAATAGTGGCGACATCACAAGCAGGAAGAAGACCGCAACAAACTTCACTTTTGGTAATTTTTCACAGTGGTTTGCATCACCGCTAACTCGCCAAAACAAAGTAGAGCCGCCTCGAGACATCGCCACAACGCCCATTAAGCTAGCAAGCAAAATAGCAGACCATGCCCAAGCCATCTCAGCAGGTTCCACAGCCGTTTGCAGTATCATCACTTTCCCCAAGAAGCCGGAGAAAGGCGGTAAACCGATCATTGAAATAGCGGCTAATGCAAACGCAATTCCAAGCGGGAGCGACTGACACATTCGACGAGAACGAGCAAAACGATCTGATACTTTACCCCTCTGTTCAGCTATTGCATCAGCAAGGAGGAACATCGCGCCAGTAATAAGCGTTGAATGGATCAGGTAATAAAGTGCTGCGGATGCTGATTCAGGTGTATTTATTGCCAAAGCACACAGTAGCGTACCAACAGAAACAATCACTAGATTAGATACCAACATACGCAATGTCTGACTTGCCAGAGCGCCTATAGCCCCCATAACAAGTGTTAGCACCGCGATCGGCCATAGCCAAGGGCCTGCTAGGTTAGCTAACTCGCCAGCATAGTCACCAAAACCTACAGTAAAGATACGCAAAATACTGTATATGCCTACCTTAGTCATAATCGCGAATAACGCGGCGACAGGGGCGCTAACACTTGAGTAAGTTCTCGATAGCCAGAAGTGCAGCGGGAACATCGCAGACTTCAAACCAAAGACAAGTAAAAGCATCATACCGCCGATTTGTGCGAGTAGTTTATCCTCGCCAGACAAGGTACGAATTTTTACTGCCATATCGGCAATATTTAGCGTTCCCAGCACTCCATACATAATCCCCAAAGCGAACAGGAATAGTGCCGAACCCACGAGGTTAAGTGTTACATAATGTACGCTCGCCAACGTTTTCTGCTTACCACCACCGTGAACAACCAACGCATAAGAAGCAAGCAATAGCACCTCGAAGAATACGAACAGGTTAAAGATATCCCCTGTAAGGAATGCGCCGTTAATCCCCATCAACTGGAACATAAACAACGGATAGAAGAACATACCTGTTCGATCATCCCCTGCGGCGCCATAGAGCAAAGCACCAAAGGCAAGAACCATGGTTAGCAAGATCATCAAACTAGATAATCGATCAGCGACAAGAACAATACCGAATGGCGCTTGCCAGTTACCTAACTGATAAATGGTAATTTCACCGCTACCCGCCGTAACTAGTAACTGAATTGCGACAATTAAAGTAACTGCTGCACCAACAAAAGTGATGAACCTCTGACGGTTTAGCGTCGTAGAGAAAGGCGGCAGCATCATAAGTACTGCCGTTAGCATTGGCAGCAAAACAGGTAAAATCGGAAGATGCTGCATCATTTCGACTTATCCTTTTTCTCAATATCCAAAGCTTTTTCACGCCCATCAACATGGTCATTACCCAAATCCGCTCGAGCCCTCATCGCCAAGATAACGGCATAAGCTGTCATCGCGAAGCCAATCACGATAGCAGTCAGAACCAAGGCTTGCGGCAGAGGATCAGCATACTGTTCAGACGAACCTAAAATAGCAGCACCATTAACAACCAGACGACCACTGGAGAATAGGAAAAGGTTTACAGCATAGGACAGCATTGTCAGTCCCATAACTACAGGGAACGTCCGACCGCGAAGAGTCAGAAAAATACCGCAGGTAGTTAACACACCCACGCAGAGCGCATACATTAATTCCATTACAGATTCTCCAACTCACGAGCGTCCACTCGTTCTGAAGTTGTCAATTTACCTAGGTTCGCCAAAATCATCATGGTTGCACCAACGACCGTGAGATAAACGCCAAGGTCGAACAACATGGCACTCGCAAGCTCAAACTTACCGACCCAAGGCCATTTGAAATAATCAAACCATGAAGTTAGGAATGGACGGTCGAAGATAAAACTACCGACCCCGGTCAAAAATGCGATCAACAGACCAGAACCTATTAAGGCTTGATATTTCAGACGGATATTCTCTTTCATCCATTCAACACCATTCGCAATGTATTGCTGGATTATTGCTACGGCCGTAATAAGGCCTGCAATGAAACCACCACCCGGCTCATTATGGCCGCGAAGGAAGATGTAGACCGATACGAGTAACGCCAAAGGCAGTAACATCTGAGAAATCGTCGACAGTACCATTGGATGGGAATCAGTGCTCCAGTGGCGTCCATGCTCATCTCCAGAAGGCATGTAAAGACGCATACGAACAATCAGTTTATAGATACCCAATGCGGCAATACCCAGCACCGTAATTTCACCAAAGGTATCAAAACCGCGGAAGTCCACCAGAATCACGTTGACCACGTTAGTACCGCCACCGCCAGTTTTACTGTTCGCAACAAAGAAATCTGAGATTGATTCAAGCGGACGCGTCATCATTGCATAGTTAACCGTACCAATGATACCACCAATCAAAGCCGAGATACTTAGGTCACGAACTAGGCGTCGAGGAGACGATTCTTTCGGCGTATTCTTAGGCAAAAAGAACAATGCAAGCATCAGCAGAATCACGGTTACTACCTCTACAGCCAACTGCGTCAAAGCCAAGTCTGGCGCAGAGAAGCGAGTAAAGGCCACTGACACGATCAGACCTACGACAGAAAGCATAAGTAGAGAGGTCAAACGTTTCCTATGCCAAACCATGGTGGCAATAGCAGCAAGGATCAAGAGCAATCCTGCTGTACCCGATGCATAATCAAGCGGTATTTGTGATCTATTACCTGCCGTTTCTTGTAAATAAACCAGCGGCATGACTGAAACAGCAAAGATCATAAACAAGAAAATGGATAAATAACGTTGCAACGAACCGTTTTCAATCCACTCATTAACTGCGCGAGTTGAGTTAACTAGTCTTTGCACCCAACCCTCAAATACCAATTTAGAATCCGGCTCAGGGAATTGGCCTTGGAATTGGAAGAGCTTTTTACGGTTGTAGTAGATGATAAAGCCACCGAGCATGGCTAGCACACTCATCAGCAACGGTACGTTAAAACCGTGCCAAATTGCTAAGCTAAATTCAGGCATTGGACCTTGCAGGGTAGCGATTGAAGCTGCATTCAGCAGATCGATAACAACAATGCCTGGAACCAATCCCACTACAATACAAATAGCAACCAAGATTTCTACTGGCACCTTCATATAGCGAGGCGGTTCATGCGGTGTTTTCGGCAAATTGACCGGTTCACCATTAAAGAAAACATCGTGGATAAAACGCAATGAATACGCTACCGAGAAAGCCGCACCTACTGTCGCCAACACAGGTATCACCCAAGAGAGGGAACCTAAGGTTGCTTGATCCAATGCTTCCGTGAAGAACATCTCTTTAGATAGGAAACCATTTAGCAACGGTACACCCGCCATAGAAGCCGCAGCGATAATCGCTAAGGTTGCGGTATACGGCATATATTTCCACAGGCCATTTAGCTGACGCATATCACGTGAGCCAGCCTCGTGATCAATGATACCCGCCGCCATAAAGAGCGATGCTTTAAAGGTAGCGTGGTTAATGATATGGAAGATTGCAGCGACTGCAGCCATCCGTGTATCCATACCTAACAACAGTGTAATCAAGCCAAGATGACTGATAGTAGAGTAGGCAAGAAGACCTTTTAAATCGTGCTTAAAGAGCGCGATATAGGCACCGACTAACAGCGTACATAGACCTGTGATACTCACAATCAAGAACCACATATCTGTTCCAGATAGCACTGGGTAGAAACGTGCCATCAGGAAGATGCCCGCTTTTACCATCGTTGCTGAGTGAAGGTATGCACTCACTGGAGTCGGAGCTGCCATCGCATTTGGCAGCCAGAAGTGGAATGGGAACTGTGCGGACTTTGTAAAAGCCCCCAAAAGTACCAATACCAAGATGAATGGATACTGAGCAGATTCTCGAATTAAGTTACCACTGTCGAGCACTGCTTGAAGATCATAACTGCCAACCACTTGGCCAATTAGAATCACGCCTGCTAACAGCGCTAAACCACCCGCACCTGTCACAGTAAGCGCCATACGCGCGCCTTTACGTGCTTCTGTTTTATCAGACCAGAAGCTAATAAGCAGGAAAGAACTAATACTGGTTAATTCCCAGAAGAACCACATTTGGATCAAGTTACCTGAAGCAACGATCCCCACCATAGCGGTCATGAACAGCATTAAATAGGCGAAAAACTTACCTATAGAATCGTTCTGGGATAAGTAATACCGAGCATACAAAATGATCAAAAGACCGATGCCCAATATCAACAATAAGAAAAGGAAGCTTAAACCATCGAGTCTGACAGATAGTTCCAAACCAGCTGCAGGCACCCAATCAACGGCGTGAGCAAACACCTCGCCTTGAAGTAACTGTGGACTGATTGATAGAACTATTCCTAAAGCAACTGCAGGTGCAATCGCAGTTAAAATAGTACAGACGGTTCGACTAAAACGAGCAGCATACAATGGCACAAGGCTGCCCAATAAGGGTAATAACAATACCGCAAACAATTTCATACGTGTCTTTTTCCGGTTAATCCCATTACCAAGAATGGATAGAAATGCGTTTTCACTACTTTATAACCGCCCTAACGTAAGGGCATGAAAACAACCCAATTTTCTATGTTTTTATTCACACTGTCCATGGAAACTCGCCTTCCTAACCCTCAATATTCATCAATAAAGTGGGTATTTTTTACATATGAATTTATTAATTTTTTTGAGCCGCTGCGCACACAAAAAAGCACTATATCCGGGCATAAAAAGCACTAAGCCAACGCGCTGCAGAACCCTATTTTTAACCCTTTAATGACGCAAAATTATCAAACTTTCCTACTTAATCCACACCCTGAACAACAGGGTTAGATTAAGCATCTGATATTTAACTAAAATTCAGAGTAACAATTCTAGGCACTATATCAACCCCCAATACCTTTAATCGTCCATGCCTGCATATTGCGCATAGACGTCAGGAGCAAGGTTTTCAAACTTAGTATACTTACCAATAAAGGCCAGACGACTCGTACCGATTGGGCCATTACGCTGCTTACCTATGATGATTTCAGCCACACCCTTGTGCTCTGAATCTTCGTTATATACTTCATCACGGTAGATAAACATAATCACGTCAGCATCCTGCTCAATCGCACCCGATTCACGCAAATCTGAGTTTACAGGACGTTTATTCGGACGCTGCTCAAGCGTACGGTTAAGCTGAGACAAAGCAACAACTGGACATTCAAGCTCTTTCGCAATCGCCTTCAAAGAACGAGATATTTCCGAAATTTCTTGGGTACGACTCTCAATACCTGGGGTCTTCATCTGCATCAGCTGTAGATAGTCAATCATGATCAACGATAACGGACCATGCTCGCGTACGATACGTCGTGCACGGGTACGTAATTCATTAGGACTGATACCCGCCTGATCATCGATAAACAACGGCTTATCACGCATCATATTGACAGCTGTTGTAAGCTTGGGCCAATCCTCTTCTTCTAATGCACCCGTACGTACACGCGTCTGATCGATACGCCCTAAAGAAGACAACATACGCGTCATCAACTGTTCTGCAGGCATCTCCAAACTAAATACCAAAACCGGCTTATTACTCGCCATTAAGGCATTTTCCACCAAGTTCATGGCAAACGTGGTTTTACCCATCGATGGACGCGCAGCAACAATAATTAGGTCGGAAGGCTGAAGGCCTGCCGTTTTGGCATCAAGATCATCAAATCCGGTAGTTACACCGGTCATATCCCCATCACTGTTAAATAGGGTATCAATTCGATCTACTGCTTTTTTCAGCAGTTCATTAACGCCTTCAGGGCCACCTTGATTAGGGCGATCTTCTGCAATTTGGAAGATCTTTTGCTCAGCGGAGTTCAGTATCTCTTCGGACGTTTTACCATCCGGATTAAATGCGTCATCAGCAATTTCATTGGCTGCCGAGATCATTTGACGCAAGAGAGAACGGTCGCGAACAATTTCAGAATAAGCACGGATGTTAGACGCACTTGGCGTGTTCTTAGCAAGCTCGATCAAATAATCTAGCCCGCCCGCACCTTCTAGATCGCCGGTACGATCCAACTCTTCAGATAAAGTAACAACATCAATCGGATTACCATCGTTAACAAGCTTACGCATCGTACGATAGATTTTTCGATGCTCCTGACGATAGAAGTTATCATCTAGGACCACCTCAGATACGGTATCCCAAGCATTGTTATCCAGCATCAAACCACCCAAAACTGATTGCTCAGCTTCCATAGAATGGGGAGGTACTTTGATCCTTGCTAGATCTTCATCCGTTAGTTCACTTTTTTCCATCATTCACAACAGCCTAAAAACAAAAAAGCACCGCATGGAAAATCCACGCAGTGCTTTATAGTACAGTACAGTACGGCTTAGCTAAAGACGATTACTCGCCTACAACAGCTAGCTTAACTGTAGCAGTAACTTCTGGGTGTAGTTGAATAGCGATGTCGAATTCACCGATAGCGCGTAGAGCACCTTCAGGAAGACGAACTTCACTCTTATCAACGTCTGCACCAGCAGCAGTTACAGCGTCAGCGATGTCACGAGTACCGATAGAACCGAACAGCTTACCTTCGTCACCACACTTAGCAGTGATAGTAACTTCTTTCTCGTTCAGCGCTTCAGCACGTGCAGTAGCAGCAGCTAGTTTTTCAGCAGCTGCAGCTTCTAGCTCAGCACGACGCTCTTCAAATTTAGCAACGTTAGCTTCAGTTGCAGGAACAGCTTTGCCCTGCGGTACTAGGTAGTTACGACCGAAACCGCTTTTTACGGAAACTTTGTCACCGAGGTTACCTAGCTTACCAATTTTCTCGAGCAGAATAACTTCCATCTCGTAAACCTCTTTTGTTCTGCAAAGAATTGCAGTCCTAATTCTTAACTGGAATTCGCGCCCTGATATCGACAAAACTATCAATAGCAGCCGCAAATACCAGCAGCGTAATCACATACGGTCCCATAAAGAAGGCTGCAACATAAAAGGCAACCAACCAAGACCTTCCTAAATCACGTTTAGCCAAACTGCCATGCACCAATGCGATACCCGCAATGATCCAAGGTAACAGCAACAGTGGTAACCAGCGTAACGACTCCAGATCTAACTGGTAGCAAACGAACGATGCCGCTATTAACACTCCTGTATACAGCTGAGGCAGTCTCAATACATGAAACTCTCGCTGAAAACCGCTCGGGTTGTATAACCCAGCTTGCCAAGAGCGCGCCAGCATTACACTGACAAGCATCATTACCGTATGCACTGATGTTAATCCGCCCAACATGAGCTGCCTTAGCTGCTCAGGATCAAGCTTAACCTCTTGGTTAGCCTGACTAGCTGACTGCACTAAAAACTCATCCAACCGCTTAATTACTTCGTCGAGATAGCTGCTAAGTATTACATCCATGCCTACGCTCGCTATAGCTCCTACAGGCAGTGCAATCATCAGCACTTTCGCCCAAGAAACTGTCTCTCTCAAAGTAATTGCAAGGATATAAGTTCCTACAATTACAGCCAGTGGTGTCGGATCAGACACACTGTATGCCCAGACTCCAGCAGGCAACAATGCCCAAACCAGTAATCCGGTGCCTTCACTTCGGCCTTTACGTAAAGTAACCAAAGCGACGGCAGCTGCACTTACCCAATATAGCAATGGCAGCAAGGCGGCGATAACCGCCACAAAAGCCGCTTGTTTACGGCCTTTCATGACCAATTCGGCCAAGGCACGCATAGCGACTCTCCTACCTAATTACTGATGGCTATCAGTGTAAGGTAGTAGCGCTACGAAACGAGCACGCTTGATAGCAGTTGCCAGCTGACGCTGGTAACGCGCTTTAGTACCTGTAATACGGCTAGGTACGATTTTGCCAGTTTCGGTGATGTAACCTTTTAGCGTGTCCAGATCTTTGTAATCGATCTCTTGAACACCTTCAGCCGTAAAACGGCAGAACTTACGACGGCGGAAAAAACGAGCCATTGTATCTCTCCTCAGAAATTAAATTACTCAGCAGCTTCTTCAGAAGCTTCCGCAGCAGGTGCTGCTTCTTCAGCTGGCTTTTCAGCAGGCTTTTCTTCACGGCGTGGCTTACGCTCTTCGCGAGATTCAGCTGCTTTGATTGGAGAGATCTCAGTGATCGCTTCTTTACGACGGATAACCATGTTACGCAGAACAGCATCGTTGTAACGGAATAGGTTTTCCAGCTCGTCTAGTGTTTCCTGACCACATTCGATGTTCATCAGGACATAGTGTGCTTTATGAGCATTGTTGATTGGGTAAGCCAACTGACGGCGGCCCCAGTCTTCTAGACGATGAATTGTGCCTTCTGCACCTTCAATTAGAGAGGTGTAACGCTCAACCATCGCAGAAACCTGCTCACTCTGGTTCGGGTGAACCAGAAATACGATTTCATAATGACGCATTTTAGCTCCTTTCGGGTTAATAGCCCCCTGACCACACCATGTGGTAGGCAGCAAGGAGATTGGAAATAGTTCTCCAAAGGACGCGTAATTCTACGCGCCTAACAAGAGCTATGCAAGGAAAAGACTAGCAAGAGAGGCATTTAGAAACATCAACTCACTTGATGCATCGACACATAAGCACCCAACTTCTCACCGGAGGTATCAAATAGCGGCTGACCACTAACATAAACACGTTTAGGCTCGCTCGTATTTGAAACAATAACGATCTCTAGATTTGAGATATGCTCACCATTCAACGCCCTAAAGATTGGCCATTGCGATTTATCCAGCTGGGTTACACCATCCGCTGCAAACAACTTAAAGGGCGCATCTTCAAAGCGCTCAAGATGAGCACCTTCGGCCAAACCCCTAAGCTGATTTACCACACGATTTGAATAGACAAAACGCCCTTCAACATCACAAACCACAACACCACTATCAATGTTGGCCAAAACCGCTTCCATAAAGTGCGCTTGCTGAGTTAGACGCTTTCGCAGGGCTTCACTTTTTTGCTGATTGTCTTTTAAGAAGCTCACCAAACCCTTGAATGCATGAGTCGTATCAGAGATATCATGAAAAATACTGGCACCAGCATCGATATTAACCTCCAACTGCCCCTTTTTAACTGACTCAACACTCTGCTGCAATCTAACAATCGGACGAGACAATGAACGCGCAAACCAGATACCAATAATCAAACTGACTAGGGTTATCCCTCCAGCAATAATAAAGTTAAACTTCTGATTTGCTTTAATTTCTGTGAGGAAGTCATCTTCAGGTACATATAGACCTAATAGCCAAGGCCAGTTATCTGAAAACGGCGTAAATACCGCGTGGTATTTTTTCCCTTCGTGCGTATAGCTAGTATTTACTGCTGTATTCAATACATACCAACCCGGAGCACGTTCGAGTGAATCAACAGCTGCGCGAGTTGCCTTATTACTCAGCTCACCTACCTTCAACAGGCGTTTGACTTCTACATTCTGAGCATAGGCACCCTGAAGGTTACGATGAGCAATCACGTCTCCGTTATTATTCATAATCAACGCGGAAGCATGCTCACTTAATTCCAGGTAACCCAAGAAATCTGATAGAGCTGACAGGTCGATATCTACCCCTACAACTCCGATGAGCTCGCCATTCATAGTGAATACAGGACTAGCAACGGTAATCCCGGGGGTTTGAGAGGTAAAAAACAGATAAGGGTCCGTCCAGGTCTGCTGCCTTTCACCTAAGGCTTTCGTAAACCACGGCCGCGTTCTTGGATCATAAGAATCAAATGGATCTTCAGCTGTTTTCACCAGCTCTTGATCCTCACCAAACCAACGATTAACGACCGTTCTTTCCCCAGCCTCTTCATTGATACGCTTAATTTGGTATGAGCTTATTTCAGAGCTTCTACGTACAAAATAGAAATCCCCATCGAGGTTACCGTAATAGATACCTGCAATATGAGGAAACAACATAAGCTGCTCGAAGAAATACTGCTCCATCTCATTGGGACGCTCTTCGCTTACAACCTCGTTCCGAGCCAAGCTCTGGGTCAGACTTACAGCAGAACGCGCTGGAGATAGGAATTCTTCAGAGTGCTGGATAACTTCGCGCGATAGATTACGCATTAATTTTTGGGCATGGCCTATTAGGACCTGCTCTGTGGTGATGTAGGATGAGGCCAGAATCACACAGACCGTTACGATCTGCAGCGTCACTATACCTATAGCCAGCGTTTTAGATATCGATAAGCGCATTGCCCCACCAAATCCCCTAAATCTTACCCATACAAGCCCTTTTAAGAGATAAAAATCAAACCCTACATCCATCAAAAAGGGGCAACAATAACCTTAAAAAACAAGCAACTAACTAAATAACATTGCAACTAATATAGCGGATAAATAGTGAGACTCCAGTAAAAAATAAAAAAGGGCCACTAAAAAGCAGCCCTTTATCAGGAAAAGCACTCAAAAATAAGATTATTCTACTTCAACAATCTCATAGCTGTGGGTGATTTCAACACCACCTCGCTCAAGCATCAAGGATGCAGAGCAGTATTGTTCAGCCGATAATTTTACAGCACGCTCGACTTTTTTCTCGCTCAAGCCACGGCCACTGACTACAAATTTTATATGGATCTTAGTAAAGACTGCTGGTACTTCGTCAGCACGCTCAGACTCAATTTCTGCAACACAATCAACTACATCTTGACGTGTCTTTTTCAAAATTCCCACAACATCGTAACTAGTGCAGCCTCCTAGACCCAGAAGCATAAGCTCCATAGGGCGCGGCCCCTGTTTCAGCTCGCCATCGATCATTAGATCAAAGCCAGAACCGGTTGTGCCTTGAAAACGCACATCACCATCCCATTTAACCTTGGCACTCATACTCATAAAGCTACAACCTTACTCAAACAATTCTTTTAATTTTTGGCCTGGATTTTCAGCACGCATAAACGCTTCACCTACTAAGAAGCTATGAACGTTATGTTCGCGCATTGCCTGAACATCTTCGCGACTATGGATACCACTTTCAGTAACGACAATTCGATCTTCTGAAATAGAGCTCAGCAAATCATAGGTATTATTTAACGTCACCTCAAAGGTATGCAGATTTCGGTTATTAATACCAACCAACTTATTATTTAGCGGAAGGGAACGCTCTAACTCATCAGCACCATGGACTTCAATTAAGACGTCCATTCCCAACTCAAGCGCCAAACCATTCAAATCAGCCATTTGCTGATCTTCTAAGGCAGAGACGATCAATAAGATGCAGTCAGCACCAATAGCACGCGCCTCATATACCTGGTATGGATCAACAATAAAGTCTTTACGGATAATCGGTAAAGAACAGGCTGCACGTGCCTGCATCAGATACTCTTCGCTACCGTGGAAATAATCTTTATCCGTCAAAACCGACAAACAACTTGCACCACCCAACTCATAAGATTTAGCAATATCAGCTGGCACAAACGGATCTCTCAACAATCCTTTAGACGGACTATGCTTCTTTGCTTCAGCAATAACCGCAGAACGCCCTTCAGCAATCGCTTTTTCCATATTTGCAACAAAACCACGAGGATCGAAATCACTCCCCTTTTGATCTGCAATACGTGCTTTAAGATCAGCAATAGAAACTTTTGGCTGTCGCTCTGCAACTTCTTGCGCTTTACGGGCAAGAATTTTCTTTAAAATCGTTGGTGTATCTGACATCTTTTAACCCTTAAACGCCTGACTAAAATCAGCCAATTCTTTAACTTTAGATGCAGCCGCACCACTCAAAATCGTTTCTTTAGCCAACGCCACGCCCTCTTTAAGGCTAACGGCCTGATCCGAAACATAGAGAGCCGCACCAGCATTGATAGCAATCATATCAACTGCTTTGGCATGCTCACCGGCAAAAGCCGCTTGAATCATTTCCAAACTTTCAGCAGAGCTGTTTACCTGCAAACCTTCCAGCGTTTGCTTGCTAAGGCCTGCATCCTCAGCGGTCAAGGTATACTCAAACACTTCACCGTCTTTTAGTTCAGCCACATAAGTATCACCAGCCAAACTAATTTCATCCAAACCTTCTGCCGCGTGTACAACCATCGCATGAACTGCACCTAATGCCTGCAAAGCCTCAGCTAGAGGGCGACAAAGTGTTTTATCAAATACACCCAACAAGTAATGCTTAACACCTGCAGGGTTAGTCAAAGGCCCCAAGATATTAAATAAGGTTCTTAGGGACATCTCTTTACGAGGACCAATTGCATACTTCATTGCACTGTGATGCTGAGGAGCAAACATAAAGCCCAAACCGATCTTCTCAATACATTGTGCAATCTCTTCAGGCTTAAGCTCTAAATTAATGCCCGCAGTTTCTAACAAGTCAGCAGAACCAGAGCTGGAAGAGACAGAGCGATTACCGTGTTTAGCAACATGACCACCAGCCGCAGCGACAACAAAAGAACAAGCACTAGAAACGTTAAACAGATTCGCGCCATCACCACCGGTGCCAACGATATCAACGGCGTTAGGCACATTAATATCCACAGGCGTTGCTAGCGATCGCATTGCATCAGCAGCACCAGTTATTTCATTTACTGTTTCGCCTTTCATACGCAAAGCGATCAATAAACCACCGATCTGTGCGTCGGTCGCTTGCCCTGTCATGATCTGATTCATCACAGCACGCATATCTTCTTGGCAAAGGTCCTGACGATCCACAACCAAAGCTAATGCTTGTTTAATATCCATTGATTATCCTTAGTAATTTCAGGCTGCAGGCTTGCCGCGTTTCAAGAAATTGGCCAATAAATCATGGCCTTGCTCTGTTAAAATAGATTCAGGGTGAAACTGGACCCCCTCAATATCTAGAGTCTTATGTCTAACACCCATAATCTCGTCAATATTACCCTGCTCATCTTGAGTCCAAGAGGTAACCTCCAAGCAATCCGGAAGCGTATTTTGATCAATTACAAGCGAGTGGTAGCGAGTCACTTCTACAGGTTGTGCTAGCCCTTCAAATACACCGGCGTCTATGTGATGAACAGGAGAAGTTTTACCGTGCATCACCTGCTTAGCTCGCACTATATCGCCACCAAAAGCCTGACCAATACTCTGATGACCTAAACAGATCCCGAGAATTGGCAACTTACCTGCAAAGTGTTCAATTGCGGCTACAGAGACACCCGCTTCATTTGGGGTGCATGGACCTGGAGAGATAACAAGATGATCCGGATTGAGCGCTTCGATCTCTTCAATCGTAATTTCATCATTACGATAAACACGCACATCAGCGCCAAGCTCACCAAGATACTGAACTACGTTGTATGTAAACGAATCGTAGTTATCGATCATTAATAACATTATTCAGCCCCTAATAAGGTGAAATTAGCTGATTGATTTTGCAATTTCATAAATTATCCAAGCCTCGCTCAACCATAGCAACCGCACTGAAGACTGCACGGCCCTTATTCATGGTTTCTTTCCACTCCAAACGTGGTACAGAATCAGCCACAACACCTGCACCCGCTTGAATATGCAACACTTCATCTTTGATAACAGCTGTGCGAATTGCAATCGCTGTATCCATATTACCATTCCAAGAAAGGTAACCTACCGCGCCACCATAAACGCCGCGCTTCACAGGCTCCATTTCATCGATAATTTCCATCGCCCGTACTTTAGGTGCACCACTTAAGGTACCTGCTGGCAAAGTTGCACGCAGCACATCCATCGCAGAAACATCTGGCTTCAGCTTGCCGTTCACATTCGAAACGATGTGCATAACATGGGAATAGCGCTCAATAACCATCTTATCAGTTAACTCAACCCCACCAACTTCAGCCACGCGACCAACATCGTTACGGCCCAGATCAATCAGCATCAAGTGCTCGGCGATCTCTTTTGGATCTGCCAGCAACTCTTTCTCCATCGCTAGATCTTCTTCTGGCGTCAGACCACGCTTACGAGTGCCGGCAATTGGACGAACACTCACCTGATTATCTTCCACGCGCGCCAAAATCTCCGGAGAAGAACCAACCACATGAAAATCATCAAGATTGAGAACATACATGTAAGGGGAAGGGTTAAGGCAGCGTAGCGCTCGGTATAGATCTAACGGCTTGCTTTTAAAAGGAATCGACATACGCTGAGAGATAACGCATTGCATGATATCGCCATCAAGAACGTATTCTTTGATTTTATCCACAGAATCTTTAAAGGCCTGTTCACCATAGCTCGACTTAAATTCTGTTTCAGATACTTCACGCTGCTGTTCTGCCGGAGTTGCTTCATAAGGCGTAGCTGTATGAAGTTTCTCTACCAACTGATCAAGACGCGCCTGCGCTTTTTCATAAGCTTGATCTTCAGCTGGATCTGCATGAGAGATCAAGATCAACTTACCTGCTAGGTTATCAAACACAACAACCTCATCAGACACCATCAACAAAATATCAGGCGTACCCAACAGGTCTTCAGGGCAACTATCCTTTAAGCGTTTCTCAACATAACGCACGCAATCATAGCCAAAGTACCCGACCAGACCGCCATTAAAACGTGGCATCCCCTCTAACTGCGGTACGCGGTAGCGTGCTTGAAATGTCTCTACAAAATCCAAAGGATCAGACATCTCCAGCTCTTCTATAACCTTACCGTCCTCTGTAATTGAGATTTTTTCGCCATGCACTTTCAGAATCGTCCGACAAGGCAAACCGATAATGGAGTAACGCCCCCATTTTTCACCACCTTCAACAGATTCTAAAAGGTAGCTATACGCCGTATTAGCCAGTTTTTTGTAAGTAGATAAGGGCGTATCCAGATCTGCTAAGACTTCACGTGTAACGGGAATGCGGTTGTAATTCTGCGCGGCTAGTTCCGCAAATAATTCAGGAGTCATGTCTCTATCTCATAATGCCAAAAACGATATTAAGGGCGATCTGAGCAGACACTATATTTATGAAGGGACAAACTTTATGAACCAACGCATTAGAAGGAAAAGCAGCGAGATCTATCTATGCGCCCAAAACCAACCCTAACAGTGCCTGCTGATTAAAAAATCAGGCACGCCATCGCCATCGTTCACCCACGTACGGGAGACGATCTTTTTCAGCATTATTTTTCACGGTCGCTGTAGCAAATAGCATCACGGCAGGTTTAATTAAATTTATGAATAGCCAAAAGATATAGCAGCACCCTATTTGAATCAACTACCACCGCCTACTATTCATACATTAATTGAGGACTTTTGCTGTTTTTAATCCCAAAGAACAACGCAAAATACAATCAAACAGAAGAACCACAAAAGGTATAAACCTTCGCTAGCAGAAGTGATAAGCAAAAAAAAACCCCGACAAGCGGGGTATACAAGTGCTGTGATAAGAATCAGCCAAGCCAGAAAAGCGACTTGGCGGTACAAGCCATTGATAAATGGGGAATGACCTGCGAGCTTCTACAAGCGTAAATTCAACCCTAAAATATAAAAAATCGATTTTATTTAAATAAAAGATCGTTTTTTACGAAGATTAAATTTCGCAAGCTCAAGATTCTTAGAATAGATGATCTAAACGCCCGACAATTTTATCGGGATTTGAGAGAGCAATATCTTCACCATGATTGTATCCGTATGGCACACACACCACTGGACAACCCGCTGCTCGCGCCGCCGCGACATCATTGACTGAATCCCCTACCATTAAGGTATTTTGGGGTTCGGCACCGCAACGTTTCATCGCTTCTTGCAAAGGCATAGGATGAGGCTTTCGCTCAGACAGACTATCTCCACCCAAAACCACCTCAAAGAAATCACTAATCCCAAAGCCTTCCAACATACTATGAGTAAACGAGATGGGCTTGTTAGTGACTACGCCGAGCTTAACCCCGCGCTCACGCATCCGTTCTAGGCATTCAAGCACACCAGGATACAATTCACTCAGATCAGAAGTAGATTCAGCATAAAACGCAAGAAAAAGCTCATAAGCCTTATCAAACAGGGATTCGTCAACGCCTTCGCCCGCCATATCGCCAGCCAAGGAACGACGCACTAAAACTGCTGCACCATTACCTACCCACTGTCCAACTTTGTCGATACCCGCAGGCACTCTCTCTAAGGCGACCAGCATTCGATCAATTGCCTGAGCTAAATCAGGCACGCTATGAACCAACGTACCATCTAGATCAAACAGAACGAGTTTTGGGTTTTGCCCCTCAAACAGCTCTTGCATTAAGCAATCTTCGCTTTAGCCAATTCCGCTCTCATTTGAGCAATAGTCGCAGCGTAGTCATCGGTATTGAAAATGGCAGAACCAGCCACAAACGTATCAGCACCCGCTTCTGCAATTTCACGAATATTACCAATACCTACACCACCATCGATCTCCAAGCGGATATCACGCCCGCTTTGATTGATCATCTCGCGAGCCTGACGCAGTTTATCCAAAGTACCTGGAATGAATTTCTGGCCGCCAAAACCTGGATTCACAGACATCAATAGCACCATATCCACTTTATCCATGACATATTCCAAGTGGCTCAATGGCGTTGCAGGATTGAACACCAAACCGGATTTACAACCACCATCTTTAATCATCTGCAAAGAACGATCGATATGTTCAGAACCTTCTGGATGGAAAGTGATGTAGCTAGCACCCGCTTCAATAAAATCGCCGATAATACGATCAACAGGTTTAACCATAAGATGCACATCAATTGGCGCCTCAATGCCATGCTTTCTCAGCGCACTACACACCATTGGACCAATCGTTAAATTTGGCACATAGTGATTATCCATCACATCAAAGTGCACATAATCTGCGCCCGCTGCCAAAACATTTTCAACTTCTTCGCCCAAACGCGCAAAGTCGGCAGATAGAATCGATGGTGCAATTTTGAAATCAGACATGGAGATTTTCCAGTTACAAATAATTTAGGCATATTTTAGCGGAGCAGACATCTTGCTGTCAGCCTGCTTCTTACTCATAATCGTTCAAATGAAATTATATTCTCTTCTCCTTAGTCTTAGTTTGATTTCTTCTGCCGCCTTTTCCGCCGAAGAGGAAGCTAACGCAGGCACTGAACAAACAGCCAGCGCTGCTCAACCATCAGCACCTACTGTCGAAAGAACTGAACCCAGTAGAGAAAATAATCTTCGCCAAGCACTCTCATCACACCCTGACCCTAGCACCCAGGTGCTGCAGCTCGACACAGGAAAAGATGGAGAACAATTACTTGGTTACTATTTAACTGAAGGCAGCGGAATAACACAGGGTGGCGTCATCATCTTCCCGGATGAACTCACCCATATGGACTGGCCAGAAAATCTAAACCAAATCCGCACAGGCCTAGCCAATCATGGCTGGTATACATTAGCGGTATTTTTACCCCAACCGCCCCCCCCTCTGCCGAAACGTACGCTACCGGTTTTATCGGCTATAAAACCAACTCAGAGTTCAGACGCCCCTCAAGACAGCTCAACAGAACCTACAGCAGACGAAGAAACCACTTCAGAAAACACCGAAACGCCTACCGACGCAGTAACAAACCAACAGAGAAGAGCCGCTGACGCACCAACAGAGACAGAGCAAGAACCGGAAGAAAAGAAAGAGAACTACCAAGAGATCGTAACCCGTCTGGGCAACACTGCATTTGAGCACCTCAAAAAAGAGAAAGGCGTCGACAGGGTCCTTGTTTTAGGTGCCGGTACAGGCGCCACATGGGCTGCACAATACGTTCAAAAGCACCAAGACCAGCAAAACCTTCGTTTAGTCCTCTTAGACGCACGAGACTCTAAAGCAGAGAATGCCCCGCGACTGTTAGAACTCCTACCTGAGATAAAAACTACCATAATCGACCTACACCATTCCGCACGTAGATCGACAAATACAAATTACAGTGAAAACACGCCAGAACGAAGATTGCGATTAGCGCGACATAAGCGCATGAACAATTTCCACCAAAGCCGCCTACCGCAGACTAATGACAATTGGAAAAAAGATAACTCTTGGTTGTTCAAACACGTTCGAGGCATGATCAATACCTACATTATCAAAGCCGAACAACAAAGCCGAAGCATAGACATTCCTTCGGCAGAGCAAAGCAACAAAGAACAAGCACCAGGCTAAGACACTCTTATTTCCGTGCCGCCTTTATTCGCTCATAAGCCGCCTGAATTTCCTGAGATTTCTCTTTGGCCAGCTCAATCATTTCCTCTGGTAACCCCTTAGAAACCAACTTATCTGGATGATGCTGACTCATCTGGCGACGATAAGCTTTTTTCACTTCAGCATCAGATGCACTTTCATTCACGCCTAGAACCGCATAAGCATCTTTCAACAGCACTGCCGCATCAACACCAGCCTGACCGTGTTGATAAAAATCTCGCTGTGCTTTGACGCGAGCGATCACCTCTTCAACACTATCCGCACCAAATTCCAGTAGATGACAGAGCTCTTCGATAATTTTTAGTTCTGGCGCGCTTACCTCACCATCCGCCATAGCAGCCTGTAATTGAATTTCAATAAACATCAATTTGACCGTAGGTCGGTGACGCAAAAGAATCGCTAGTGGTTTTACTGTTTTACCAAATTCAAAGTCTTCACTCTTTCCTTGAGTAAAAAGATCAATCGCCTCACGCTTCCGCTCATCGGTTAAGCGCATTTGGGTCATTACATTTCGCGCAAATTGAATCTCATCTTCTGTTACGCGCCCATCTGCCTTCGCAATTCGCCCCATAACGGAAAACGTTGCTTTAAAGAAAGCCTCTTGAGGATTAACTGCAGCAACCGCTTTGGTAAGCGCTCGACTAATCAAGTAACCGACAAACCCACCAAATATCAGCCCCCAGAATCCACCGGAAAACAAACCTACCGCAGCACCCAGTAATATAGAAGTAGAATACCGCTTAACGCCTGATCCTAATTGCGCGCCCACCTCTTGTGCATCAAAGGCCATTAATCTGATTCCCCAAAACTAATCTATTTATCTCATCCAATCTTTCAGGTGTTCCGATATCTGCCCAAAAACCTTCGAACAACTCACCTGAAACCTTCCCTTCAGCCATCTGCTCTCTAAGCAACGGTGCCAATGGCGCTTTCTCATCTAACGCGATACCTTCAAACATCTCAATAGATAAACGACTAATTCCGCTAAAGGTATAACCTATTTCATCCTCGCTATTCGCACGTCCCTGCTGTAACCCAAAATCACCATTAGGGTTATGCTGAGGATTAGGTACCAACACTATATGAGAATCATCAGATTCAGACAGCAATGTTTCAAATGGGTAGTTTGTAAAGACATCACCATTAACCAACAAGAACTGTTTTTCACCACCAGCCGCCAACAATGACAAAGCCTTACGAATACCGCCCGCCGTTTCTAGAGGCTCAGATTCAGCAGAGTAATATATTGAAACGCCGTATTTAGACCCATCCCCGAGATACTCTTCTATTTGAGAACCAAGCCAGGCATGGTTAATCACTATTTCTTTGATACCAGCTCGGACCAAACGCTCAATGTGATATTCAATCAAAGCTCGATCGGCGACTTTTAAGAGCGGCTTAGGCGTTTTCAACGTTAAAGGACGCATTCTAGTCCCTAAACCCGCCGCTAAGATCATAGCCTTCATGACATAACCCAATTATCCAAAACAGCATCAGAGAAATATTCACTCTTACGCATCGCTGGCAGCAATTCCGACACCATCCATCCAGCCACTGGCTTTAATTCCTCAACTTTGGCTGCCACTGCAATAAGGTAATTCAGTGTCCTTGGTATATCTGCCAGATACCCAGACTTACCATCCCGCATATGCAAACGCGCAAAGATCCCTATGGCCTTCAAATGACGCTGCGCACCCATCAGATCAAACCAACGCTTAAAATAAACTCGATCTGGCATATTCTGACCGTTAGCTATCAAGGCCTGCCTGTAACCCTCGACCCAGCCATAAACCTTTTCATCCGACCAATCGATATAGCAGTCTCGCAACAACGATACTAAATCGTATGTAACTGGCCCCTCAACAGCGTCCTGAAAATCGATAATTCCCGGCGCCTGATCCTTGCGATACATAATATTTCGAGAATGATAATCCCGATGCACAAAAACCTTCGGCTGCTCTAAGGCGGAATCAATTAGATAATCAAATAGAAAAGAGACTAAGCGCTGCGCCTCATCATTCAATTTTACGTCCAGTAACTTTTCCACAAACCATTCTCGGAACAACTCGACTTCTCGACGAAGCAATGCTTCGTCATACAAAGGTAATTCTTTACCCCGAGCAGGCTGACAGCTCTGCATCAACAACAAGGTCTTTAAAGCTTCGCCATACAACTCATCAACGCTCTCATCTGAAAGCTGATCTAAATAAAGATCATCACCAAAATCACCAAGAAGCATAAAACCTTTAGATAGATCATGATTGTGAATATGCGGCACAGGAACACCTGTTTGCTCCAACGCTGTTGCCACTTCTATAAAAGGGCGGCTGTCTTCTTTCTCAGGCGGGGCATCTACAGCTATCCAAGTATTTTCACCAGATATAGCACGGAAATAACGTCGAAAACTCGCATCACCTGATACAGTTTCGAGCTGCCAATCATCACTATCAAACCCCGAAAAGGCTGGCAAAATTTCCAACAACCACTCTTTTAAATCTGTATACCGCAGATCCATCTAATACGCCCCACAAACCATCTAAATGCTTTAGATGGCCATTATGACACTCCGATAACCCAAAAAGGTAGAAGAGATCGGTAATTCATTCGCTAATCATTAATTCTTAACTATCAACAAAAACCCTGCAGAACTCTACACTCACTGCCTAGAATGATTTATCATTCTGCCCCTTATGCTTAATTTCACTGAGGTTCGGCCACAACCGAATTCTTCGGAACCGCTGAAACGGATTTAGTATTTGATGCCCTTCGCCAAACGATCGACATATTCACTAACGTTAGCCATTAGTGCTGCATTAGTATCTAGCTATGCGACTGCAGAAAACAAACCATCTGAACAAGAGATGGCTTGGAGTTGCAGCATGACCAAAGATGGCGAATGGGATTGCTCTGTGAATGAAGAGCTGGTTAATCAGACCGAAGTGACCAAACAAACGCTTCAGGAATCAGTTGCTCAACAACCCGCTTCAACAACACCTAGCCCTCCAGCTACGCCGGTTGAAATTAAAGCAACAACACCCGCCCAAGCAGCACCCATTCCTAGAGTTAGGCAAGAAGCCGTAGTTTCGGTCCCAGCTACAACCCAAAGCCGCCCAAGCGTAAAGGCAAAAGCTACAAGCAACGGAGTTTGGGACTGTATTGCTGGGACAAATGGTGAATGGCTCTGTAACGATGAGATCGAACAAGCACAGCAACAACCTCAGCTAGCGATTGAAACACCTACGCAAACGAACGTACAAACCACCGCTCCAGCTGTCGTTACTCACCAGCCTATACAAACAGCCGAAGTGATTGGAAGCGAATGGCAGTGTGGCACGAGCCCAAGCGGCGATTGGGATTGTCACAAAGTCAACATACACGCGCTTAGTCTTCCTCAATCACAGCAACGTAGTGGCTCATCTGAACCACTGTATAATACCGAAAACCCATACTCTCATTTGGATTGGGCTTATTACAGGAACCCTCAAGGTCAACAATGTGCCGGGCGTTATATAGAGCCTAGTTACCCAATTGCAGGCGATGAACACCTAGAAAACCCTCCGCTATACCTCGAGGCTGACCAGTCATCTACAATTATCGGTGGGCTAAGCCGTTTACAGGGTGGCGTGACTATGCGTCAAGGTGTGCGCCGACTAAGCGCTAGCTCTGCAGAATTAGATCAAGTTACCAACAAAGCTCGATTAGAAGGAAATGTAGTATATAGAGAGCCAGGGCTACTTATGCTAAGTGACACAGCCCAAATAGACACATCCAGTTCTGAAGCTATTTTCAACGATACTCAATATGTAATGCATGAGGATGGTTTCCGCGGTGAAGCGGACAGGATTATTCGCTTAGAAGACGAAAGACTAAGAATAGAAAACGGTGATTATACCTACTGCCCACCATTCAGCGACGCATGGAAACTTCAAGCAGACAGTATAGAAATAAACCAAGACACAGGCATTGGAACAGCAGAAGATACTGTCATCCGTGTAGCGGGTGTGCCGATATTCTATTCACCATACTTTACCTTTCCAATCGATGATCGCCGCAAATCCGGCTTCCTATACCCAACCATTGGTTACAGTACCGACGACGGCCTAGATATATCAGTGCCTTATTACTTTAATATCGCACCAAACATGGACGACACTCTTACTGCTCGCCACATGTCTGATAGAGGCCTATTGCTAGAAAACGAATTCCGCTACATGAATGACTGGTCTAGCAATACATTAAATACTGCCTATCTATCTAACGACAACACCTTGAATGAGGACAGATGGTTACTCAATATAGAGCATAATGGCAAACCTTCTCAAAGATGGCATACGAGCATTGATTTCAGCTCGGTAAGTGATAACGACTATTTTGAAGACTTAGATACGAACCTTGAGGTAAGTCGCCAAGATCACCTAGACCAACGCGCCGAAATAACATATAACCAGAAGAACTGGAGTTTTCAAGCACGCGTTCACGATTATCAAACTATCGACGACAATAGCAAGTCACCGTATAAACGCCTTCCTCAACTTACCCTAAAAGGCGAAAATAAATTTAGTGAAGCTGGTGAATTCAAATACATTACTGAATACACACAATTCGATAGAGATTTATCAGGACTAACCGGTCGAGACCGAATTATTGGCGATCGCCGCTACATAATGCCTACGATTAATTATCTATGGCAAGCACCATGGGGCTACCTCAAACCTGAGTTATCTCTTTGGAGCAGTAATTACAGCTTAGACAATCAACTATCAGGCTTGAGTGAAAGCCCTAGCATTAACGTGCCTATACTTAGTTTAGATAGCACTGTAATTTTCGAGCGAACACTTAGCAACGGCGGGATTCAAACCTTAGAACCACGAATTTTTGGCCTATACATTCCCGAAGAAAATCAAGATGAGATTCCTGACTTCGACACTTCCGAACTCGGCTTCAGCTATAACTCACTATTCCGTCACAACCGCTTTAGCGGCAAGGATAGGATTGGAGATACAAAACAGATATCGCTAGGAATTGCCACCCGATTCTTCGGACAAGATGGCTATGAGAAAGGCAGTCTAAGTATTGGTCAAGCCTACTATTTCGCTGACCGTAAAGTACAACTAAACCCAGCATCACCGGATTCCACTGAAGGTCAGAGCGACATTGCGACGGAAGCAGTTTGGTATCTAAACAGAAACTTCCGCGTCAACTTTGATGCTATCTTAGATAACAACGATTTCAGCAATACTGAATCAAACCTGCGCTTACGTTATAACAGCGACTTAGATCATCGGTTTGACTTCAGCTACCGTTATGAAGAAGACACTCGTAAGCAGACAGACTTATCATTCATTTGGCCTTTAAGTGGCAGCTGGACTGCAATGGGTCGCTGGTTACATGATATTGAAGAAAACGATAACCTAGAATCAGCACTAGGCCTCGAATACGAAAGCTGCTGCTGGAAAGTCAGCTTTGCCGGTCGCCGCTGGCTAGACGATAAAGACAATTACGATACAGGCATGTTCCTGAATTTCACCCTAAAAGGGCTTGGATCATTTGGTAGCGGCAGCAATGGCTTCCTAAATGACATTATTGGTTATGAAGAGCGTGAAGAGCACAATGACAAATAAGCTTCGCAAGATACTATTTTCTGCAGCTGTTTTCGGACTACTGATTCCTACATCGCAAGCAACATTGGCTGCGGAAATCCCACTGGATCGAGTTGCTGCCGTTGTCAATGACGGCATAATTATGCAAAGCGAATTGGCACAGCGCACTGCTATAGTCAAAGAGCAACTAAGCGCCCGGAATACCAAACTACCACCGGAGCACATTTTACATAAACAGGTTTTAAACCGCCTGATTATCGACAGCATCCAAAAGCAATTAGCTGCCAGACAAGGCATTCGAGTAACAGAAGGTCAGCTTGATGCAGCTATTGCACGGATCGCAGCTCAGAATAGTCTTACTTTAGATCAATTCCGCGATGCTCTAATTGCCGAAGGTCGAGATTATAATCAAGCTCGAGAGCAGATCCGCAACGAGATGCTGATCTCCAATGTACAGCAAAACCTTGTTAACCGAAGAATCCGCGTATCCGAGCAGGAACTAGAAAATTTCCTAAACTCAGCTAGCGGCCAGGAACAGACCTCAGCAGAGTATCTCCTCGGACACATTCTTCTTGCTACACCATCCCAAGCATCCCCTGAGGCAATTCAGAAAGCGGAGCGCGAAGCTAATAAAGTCTTCAAAAAGCTAAAGTCCGGCGCCGATTTTGCTGAAATGGCCGTAGAGTTTTCCGATGCCCCTAATGCCCTTAAAGGCGGAGATTTAGGCTGGAGAAAGGTAAACGAACTACCAGAAGTACTAGGTAATGCGATTCGTAAACTACCTCCTGGCGAATTCAGCAAACCAGTACGATCTCCAAGTGGCTTCCATATTCTTTTGGCGAAGGATAAGCGCGGCGGTGCTGTACAACTAGTGCCTCAGCGCTTAGTAAGCCACATTTTGCTTAAGCCAAGTGAGATTCGCACATCTGAGCAGGCTAAACGCCAAATAACCCAGTTGTACCAACGCATACAATCTGGCGAAGAGTTTGCTACATTAGCCAAAGAGTATAGTGACGACCCGGCAAGTGGCTCTGAAGGCGGCTCTTTAGGCTGGACGCAAGACGGCCAAATGGTGCCAGAATTCGAACAAGTGATGAACAATACTGGTATTGGGCAAGTATCAGTTCCTTTTGAATCACGCTTTGGCTGGCATATTTTGACGGTCTTAGATACGCGCACAGAAGACCTCGGCGCTCAGATGCAAGAAAATCAGGCTCGCGCAGCTATCCGCAAACGCAAGTACAACGAAGAATTAACTAACTGGTTACGCGAGATCCGCTCTCAGGCCTACGTCGACATTAAGGAGTGATTGCTTGAGTATCAATAGATTAGCAATCACCCCTGGTGAGCCCTCTGGCATTGGCCCCGACCTGTGCATTCAAATTGCGCAACAGGGCCATGACCATGAATTGATCGCATTTGCAGATCCTGAACTACTGCGCAAACGCGCGGAAAAACTGCAACTGCCGATATCGATTGAACAGTTCGACCCAGAGCTTCCACCGTCGCCCACGCCCGCAAGAACTCTAAAGGTAGTTCCGATTTCACTAAAAACTGAAGCGATTCCTGGAGAGCTTAATAGTGATAACGCACCTTATGTTCTGGAAACGTTAACATTAGCGACACAAGCCTGCATCAATGGAACTTGTGACGCTTTGATCACAGCTCCTGTGCATAAAGGCATTATTAATGATGCTGGCATTCCTTTTAGCGGCCACACCGAATTTCTTGAAGCATTAACAGAAACCAATAAAGTCGTCATGATGTTAGCAACCGAAGGATTAAAAGTTGCATTAGCAACAACCCACCTTCCCCTTCGCGACATTGCCGATGCAATTACACCCAAATTACTCACTGAAGTAATTGAAGTATTACATCACGATCTAGTAAACAGCTTTGGCATCAAAGAGCCCAACATCCTAGTCACCGGCCTTAACCCTCACGCAGGCGAAGGTGGCCACTTAGGTCGTGAAGAGATTGAAGTCATAGAACCTACGCTAGATAAACTCAGAGCAAAAGGCATAACTCTCAGTGGCCCTTGGCCAGCTGATACACTATTCACAGACAAGTACCTTGCTACAGCAGATGCCGTGCTAACCATGTACCACGACCAAGGCCTTCCAGTGCTAAAATACAAAGGCTTTGGCAAAGCTGTGAATATTACGCTTGGCATGCCTATTATTCGCACCTCGGTAGATCATGGTACTGCATTGGATCTTGCCGGAACTGGAACTGCCGACTCAGGCAGCCTAATGACCGCGATTGAATACGCTGGCATCATGGCTACCCACCGCAATCAAACTACGAACTAATTCATGACTAAAAAACCAGTAGCACACAAAGCCCGCAAGCGTTTCGGGCAAAACTTTTTGCACGATCACGGCGTGATTCGTCGCATTATTCGATCTATTGCACCTCATGAATCAGATCAACTAGTAGAGATTGGCCCGGGGTTAGGCGCCCTGACAGAAGAACTGCTGAGCGAAGCAGGTGAACTTGATGCGATTGAGCTAGATAGAGACCTTCCTCCGATCTTACGCACCAAGTTCTTTAACTACGCTGACAAATTCCGCATTCATGAAGCGGACGCGATGAAGTTTGATTTCTCCCAGCTACAAAAAGGAGAAAAGAGGCTTCGCATTGTAGGCAACCTCCCATACAACATATCTACTCAGCTAATTTTCCATCTACTTAGCCACGCTGAACAAGTGGAAGATATGCACTTCATGCTGCAAAAAGAGGTAGTTGATCGCATGGCTGCTGGACCAGGCGAAAACAATTACGGTCGATTAGGCATCATGGCGCAGTACTACTGCAAAGTTGAGTCGCTGTTTGTCGTACCTCCAGGCGCATTTAACCCCGCTCCTAAAGTAGACTCAGCAATCATTAGGCTCACACCTTACCGTGAGTTACCTCACGTAGCCAAAGATGTTTCACAATTTGAAACCGTTGTACGCACGGCATTCAATATGCGCCGTAAAACGCTGCGCAATAATTTAAAACCTTTACTATCTGCAGATGCGCTAGAAGAGATCGGCATCGATCCAGGCTTACGACCTGAAAAGCTTCCTATCTCAGACTTTGTTCGCATTAGTAACTACCTTACAGATCAGAAAGGTTAAATAAGGCATTTATGGAAACTATAGACCTAGGTAACAACGTCAATATCGACGTAGAAACCAACTATCTGGCCCAACAATCTGATCCAGACAGCAAACGCTTTGTTTTTTCTTACAAAATTACGATCACCAATCATAATGATATGCCGGTCCAGCTTCTTAACCGCCATTGGCTAATTACCGATGGCAACCAACACATCCAAGAAGTTCAGGGCGAAGGCGTTGTTGGCGAACAACCTGTGATTGATCCAGAATCTAGTTATACCTATACAAGCGGTGCAGTATTAGCCACCAGCGTCGGCAGCATGCAAGGCCACTATGAAATGAGCACCGATGAAGGCACTCAATTTAAAGCACCTATTGCAGCATTCACTCTAGCAAGACCTAACGCATTGCACTAAACACAGGCAACCAGTATGGCGACCTATGCGATTGGCGACATCCAAGGGTGCTACGACGAATTACAAGCCCTACTTAAAACTATTAACTTTACTAGAAGCGACCATTTATGGATCGCTGGAGACCTCGTTAATCGCGGCCCTAACTCACTAGAAACTTTAAGGTTTCTTCTCAATTTAGGTGACCAAGCGACCTGCGTTCTGGGAAATCATGATTTACACCTTCTCGCCGTCCACTATGGAGCAACAACCTGCAAACGCAGCGATACTCTGGATGAAATATTAGAAGCCCCAGACCGTATTGAGCTAATGCATTGGCTAAGTAAGCAAAAGCTAATCGCGCATGACAAATCACTTAACGTGGTAATGGTTCACGCAGGTATTCCGCCTTGCTGGACTATTCGTAAAGCCCGCAAACGCGCAAAAGAAGTAGAAAAAGTTCTGCAAAGCGACCAAGCCAAAACTTTTTTCAACCACATGTATGGCAACAAACCCGATCTATGGAGTTCTGACTTAAGTGGCTGGGAACGCTTACGCCTTATTACGAACTATCTAACACGCATGCGCTTTTGCAGCCCTGAAGGGCAATTAGATTTTTTAGCAAAAGGTTCACTTGCCTCACAACCCAAAGGCTACCAGCCTTGGTTTAAAACGCCACGAAAAGATCCGACAGAAAACAAGATCCGTATTCTATTTGGCCACTGGGCAGCTTTAGAGGGTAATGCCGATGCTGAGCATGTTTTTGCACTTGATACAGGTTGTGTTTGGGGCAACAAACTAACCGCCCTTCGCCTGGAGGACCATCAACTTTTTAGCGTTCCAGCGCAGGGCAAAAAACCAAAGCCACCTCCGGCATCAACTTATTTAAGCAACAGGTAACTTTTTATGAGTCAATTTGAGTGTATAGATTCTCCAAAAGCAGCAGCGTTGATCAAAGACGGAGCTCAGGTTGCCGACATTCGAGATCCTAACAGCTTTGCACAAGGCCACATTAGTGGGTCTTATAACCTCAGCAATGAAAATCTACATGACTATATCGCTGCAGCCGACATGGACAAGCCTCTACTCGTATGCTGCTATCACGGCATAAGCAGCCAACAAGCCGCTCAATTCCTTGTTGAACAAGGTTTTGATGAAGTCTATAGCATCAACGGGGGTTTTGAGGCATGGCGTGTAGAACAACCGGACCTGTGTGAAACAGCTTAATGAAGATCTATTTAGTTGGCGGCGCAGTTAGAGATAAGTTATTAGATTTCCCTGTTTACGATAAGGACTGGGTCGTTGTGGGCTCAAGCCCTGAAGAGATGATTCAACAAGGCTTTCAACCTGTAGGTCAAGACTTCCCCGTGTTTATTCACCCCCAATCGGGTGAAGAATATGCACTAGCACGTACGGAGAGGAAATCGGGTAAGGGCTATACCGGCTTTGAATATAACGCCAATAAAGCGATCACTTTGGAAGAGGATCTCCTTCGCCGCGATCTAACAATCAATGCCATGGCAATGGACGATCAAGGCATAATCCATGACCCCTACAAGGGTCAGGAAGATTTAAAGCAAAAGATCTTACGTCACGTATCCCCCGCATTTTCAGAGGACCCGCTTCGCGTTTTGCGCGTGGCACGTTTTGCAGCGCGCTACCATCACCTAGGGTTTTGTGTAGCTAATGAAACCTTAGCATTAATGAGGGAGTTAGCCAGAGGCGATGAGCTAGAGCATCTGACCCCTGAAAGAGTATGGAAAGAGTTTGAACGCGCATTAACTGAACCTTCTCCATGGGTATTCTTAGAGCTGCTGCAAAAAACCAAAGCGATCGAAAAGGTTCTTCCTGAACTAAAAAATCTGATGGCGCAACCAGACTGGGCTACAAACTTTATTCGCTCAACACAAACAGCTAAGGATGCTGATTGCCGGTTCGCCTGCCTGACCGCTCTGGATAATGAGATAGTGCTGAGCGCTTTTTGTGATCGATTAAGGACGCAAAAATCAGCAAAAGAGCTTGCTTCACAGTGCCAACAACAGCACAAGAACCTTAGTCAATTCGATAAGCTATCTGCAGAAGACAAACTGCAGACTATCCAAACCCTTGATCTGATTCGCCGACCACAGCGCCTAGAAAAATTATTGATCTGTGTAGATGCACTACACCCAGAACCTAGCTATCAATCACTAGCTACAATATTAGATTCTATCAACCAGATTCAACCCGCCAACCTCATCAAACAAGGTTTTAAAGGACCTGAACTAGGTAAAGAGATACAGCGCCTGCGTCTCAATATATGTAACCAAGAGCACTGAGGGACATCAAATGAGCACCAACACTACCACAAGAAAAATAGCACTGATAACTGGCGGTGCACGTAGAGTTGGTGCAACAACAGCCTCAACACTTCATGCAGCGGGATATACGGTAGCCATTCACTACCGGGAATCAGTTAAAGCTGCCCAAGAATTACAAGAAAGCCTTAACCATATACGTCCTAATAGTGCTTTTATCTTTTCTGCAGACCTGAACTGCATGCAACAAGTTGAACAACTAGCTGAAGATTTAAAGGCTAAGTTCGGCAAACTCGATTTACTGGTTAATAATGCCTCATCCTTCTACCCAACGCCGATCGAACAAAGCACTCAAGAGCAATGGGACGACTTAATAAATTCCAATCTTCGTGCCCCCTACTTCCTAGCAGCCTCACTAAGCAAATTACTTCGCCAAAACCATGGCTGCATTATCAATATGATCGATATTCACTCACAACGTGGGCTACCCGGCTATCCAATTTATTCAATTGCAAAAGCGGGTTTAGAGATGATGACTAAGTCTCTGGCTAAAGAATTAGCACCCGAGATAAGAGTTAACGGCGTTTCACCCGGCGCAATTTTATGGCCAGAACAAGAATTAGAAGAAGATCAGAAGCAAAGTATTTTGGATAAGACGCTACTGAATCGTATAGGCTCACCGGAAGATATAGCCCAAGCAATAGCATTTCTTTCTTCAGCAGAATATATAACCGGACAAGTACTCGCGGTAGATGGCGGAAAATCCCTATTCAGCCACTAGCATTTTTTAAAGTTTGAAACACGCAAGGTAATGATCGGCCTTGCCATAGAAAGTCAATTGGCCACAACTTCTGCTTAGCCTTTTCATAACCAGACCACATTTCTAGATATGTCACATCCAGCTCAGGGTGAGACACCTCTGCTGCTATCTCAGCTAAGGGCCACAAGACAAAAGCATTCTTGGTAATTTCATCTCGGGGTAATTGCACCCCATGATGTACACCGACTAAATCATCATAAGTAAGAATATCGATATCGAGGGTACGACCGCTAAATTTTGGCCCCTTACGGCAACGACCATTGTCATCTTCTATCTTTTTGAGTAACGGAGATAGTTCAGCTAATGGCAAATCAGTAACGAAACCGGCAACTAGGTTATAGAAGTTATCCCCAACAAACCCTACCGCTTCACTCTCATACACGCTAGATATACTCAGCTCGCCAAAATGCTTATACAAGGCATCCAGCGCTTGCGAGATATAATGCTCTCTATCGATATTACTACCAATACTGACATAGACTTGAGCCATCTTAACTACGAACTCCGCGTTCGATGATAACACCAACATCTTTTGCCTGCGGCACAGCACCCGGTTTACCTAAACGTAAACGCAGCCATTTCACACCGAATTCAGTCATCACGATCTCAGCAATCTGCTCAGCCATGGTTTCGACCAACTGAAATTCACTCTGCTCTATAAATTCAATCAATCGATCTGACACCGTTTTATAGTTAAGCGTATTATCAACATCTTCAGTATTTGCTGCCTGACGGATATCAGTACCCATATCCAAATCAAGATTTATTCGTTGACGAATATCTCTTTCCCAATCATAGATACCTATAATCGTTTCAACTTCTAACTCTCGAATGTAAACTAAATCCATACTCAACCTTTGGATATCGAATGACCGAATCGGCAACAATGGCCTTCGGGCTAATTTTTCTAACTTACCTGCTGGGTTCTATACCCACAGCAGTGCTAGTTTGTCGTGCACTCAACCTTCCAGACCCTCGCCAACGAGGCTCTGGTAATCCCGGGGCAACCAATGTGCTCAGAATTGGTTCTAGAAAAGCGGCCTTTTTTACACTACTAGGGGATATCAGCAAAGGCTTAGCTGCATTATGCCTTGGGCTACTTTTGCAGATTTCGCAAACAGAACTATCATTCTGTTTACTTGCCGCTGTAGCCGGACATATTTTCCCTATTTTTTCGCCATTGAAAGGCGGTAAAGGCGTTGCAACAGCATTTGGTGCTTGTATCGCTCTTTATTGGCCCATCGCAATTATACAGTTAACCATCTGGGTGATTACGGTATCGCTTAGCAAGATCTCCTCACTAGCCTCAATTGCCGCAGCACTAATAACTCCAGTTTTCACATGGATAATCGCTCCAAGTTACTCGCTTCCTCTGACCATCCTTTGCCTATTACTCCTTTATAGCCACCGCAAAAATATTAAAAAGTTACTAAACGGTGAAGAACCTAGACTTTAAATAGAATCGAGTGTGTCTAAAGGCCAACGAGGCTTAGTAGTAATAACCAGATCACTTTGCTGTCCAGCCAGCAAACGCTGACAACCAGCAAACGCAATCATCGCGCCATTATCTGTACAAAACTCAGGACGGGCATAAAACAGCTCCGACTTTTCTTTCTCAACCATAACTTCTAAGCGCTCGCGCAAACGCTGGTTAGCACTTACACCGCCCGCAATCACCAGCTGCTTAAACCTGGTAGCCTGCAAAGCACGGCGACACTTAATTGCCAAAGTATCAACCACAGCTTCTTCAAATGCAGCAGCGATATCACATACTGTTTGAGAATCAATATTGCCGTCAGCGTCTCGATGATCGTTAGCTGTATTTAATGTAAAGGTCTTTAAACCAGAGAAACTAAAATCCATGCCCGGCCTGTCTGTCATTGGACGTGGAAAACGAAAACGTTGACGATCACCCTGTTGTGCGTGCTTAGCAATTAGCGGCCCACCTGGGTAATCCAAACCCAGCATTTTTGCGGCTTTATCAAAAGCCTCACCCGCGGCATCATCTAAAGACTCCCCTAATAACTCGTATTGGCCAATACCATCAACACGAACAAGCTGGGTATGCCCTCCAGAAACGAGTAAAGCTACAAACGGAAATTCTGGTGGATTCTCTTCCAGCATTGGTGCGAGTAAATGACCTTCCATATGGTGCACGCCAATTGCGGGCTTACCCCAAGCCAATGCAATAGCTCGGCCTGTCGAAGCGCCAACCATTAATGCTCCGATAAGGCCTGGACCGGATGTATAAGCGATAGCATCGACATCTCCTTTTTGAAGACCAGCTTTAGCAAAAGTCTCATCCAATAAAGGCAGCAGCTTACGTACATGGTCACGGGAAGCCAATTCCGGCACTACACCACCGTACTCAGCGTGCATTTTTACCTGACTATATAAAGCATCACCAAGTAGCCCCCTTTCACTGTCATAAATTGCCACTCCTGTTTCATCACAAGAGGTTTCAATCCCCAGTACGCGCATCGTTTACTCACTTCACTAACATGATGGCAGCTATTATACCTGCCCCCCTTAAAACCTGCACCGAAAATACCCAACAAACCGATTATCTGCTTTACTTCAGCAAGTGAAACGAATAGAATTTTGCGCCTTGCCATAAAACCGTCTGTTTTTTGGTGAGATAATTTTGTGGATTAACTAAACAATTTAAGGTTTGTTCAAACATGCCAGCTGTAAAAGTTAAAGAAAACGAGCCATTTGATGTAGCTCTGCGTCGTTTCAAACGTTCTTGCGAAAAAGCAGGTATTCTAGCTGAAGTTCGTCGTCGCGAATTTTACGAGAAGCCAACTTCTGTTCGCAAGCGTAAAGCAGCAGCAGCTGTAAAACGTCACGCTAAAAAAGTATCTCGCGAAAACGCTCGTCGCGTTCGCCTTTACTAATCCACGCGATTTAGATCCCATCCAGAGGAAGGTTAGTCATGTCAGAGTTGAAGCAGCAAATCACCAGTGAGATGAAAGCTGCAATGCGCGCTAAAGAAAAAGAGCGCCTAAAAACTATTCGCATGATGCTAGCCGAACTAAAGCGCATCGAAGTAGATGAACGCATTGAACTGGATGACACTAGAGTACTGGCGGTGCTAGACAAAATGTCTAAGCAGCGCCGTGACTCGATTTCGCAATTTGAAGAAGCGGCACGCATGGATCTTGCAGATGCTGAGCGACAGGAGCTGGAGGTGATTAAAACTTTCCTGCCGCAACCGCTAACTGATGAGGAAATTGCAGACCTCGTTAAACAAGCTGCAGAGCAATCCGGCGCACAATCCATGCAAGACATGGGCAAGGTTATGGGAATCCTTAAACCTCAAATCCAAGGTCGCGCCGATATGGGAACAGTATCCAAACTCGTCAAGTCTCAATTATCCAGTTAAACTGCCGCTGAGACCTTTTCAGCTGCAACGATAATGGCCGGACGCATACCCCAAAGCTTTATTGACGACCTGCTTGCCCGCATCAATATTATTGATGTGCTAGATGGTCGTGTCCAAAAACTAAAGCGCGCTGGAAAGAACTACTCAGGCCTCTGTCCATTCCATAAAGAAAAAACACCTTCTTTTAGCGCAAACCAAGAAAAACAGTTTTATTACTGCTTCGGCTGCGGCGCTGGCGGAAATGCCATTAGCTTTTTAATGGAATACGAAAATCTAAATTTCCCTGAAGCTGTTGAAGAACTCGCCAAAGCCGCGGGCATGGAAGTGCCTAAAGATAACAATCCCCAACAGCGCGAAAAAGAGCAGCAACTTAAAAAGCTATACGATTTATTAGCTGAAGCCGCTCAATTCTATGAAGATCAGCTTAAAAGCCACAACACGCGACAAGATGCCGTCAATTATTTGCAAACCAGAGGATTGACAGGCCAAGCAGCAAAAGCATTCTCCATCGGTTTTGCCCCTTCTGGCTGGGATAACATTCTTAAGCACCTAGGCAAAAGCGATGCAGATCAAAAGCTATTAGAAGAAGCCGGACTACTGATACACAACGAAGATCGTGATAGTCATTATGATCGCTTTCGCAATCGAATAATGTTCCCTATTCGAGATCAAAGAGGCCGTACAATAGGTTTTGGTGGGCGCGTACTGGGCGATGACAAACCAAAATACTTAAACTCCCCCGAAACCCCGACTTTCCATAAGAGCAGAGAACTTTACGGGCTTTATGAAGCACGTAAGCACAGCAACAAGCTTGAACGCTTAATCATTGTTGAAGGCTATATGGATGTTGTTGGCCTCGCACAGTTTGGCATTCACTACGCTGTTGCAACACTAGGCACAGCAACCACTGCGCAGCACTTAGAAAGACTGTTTAAGCTCGTTCCTGAAGTTATATTCTGCTTCGATGGTGATAATGCTGGCCGAGAAGCCGCGATGCGCGCATTAAAAACAACACTTCCGGTTATCGAAGATGGAAAAGAAGCCCGCTTTCTCTTTTTACCTGACGGCGAAGATCCAGACAGCCTAGTACGCCAAGAAGGAACACTAGCCTTCACTGAGCGACTAGATAGCGCTTTACCGCTTTCCGAGTTTTTCTTTAATAGCCACTCCGAACAAGCTGATCTAAACAGTATGGATGGCCGCGCTAGATTCAGTACAGAGGTATTGCCTGCAATAAACTCCATGAAACCTAGTTTGTTGCAGCAGATGATGCTCGACCGCATTTGTGAATTAACCAATCTATCACTAGAGCAGATACAAACAACGGTTAACTTTCACGAGTCCGTACAAACAGCTTCGCAAGCAACTCCTGCAGCCTCAGAGTACGTTTACTCCGAAGCACCAAGCTATGAAGATTCACAACCATACGACTATGCCGACTATAGCAGCGAAGGTCATAGCTACGAAGCCCATAGCCATGAAAACACCCAATTCAAACCAGGGAATAAACAGTTTCGCATCCCTCGCAACAATAGCAGCGAACTATCTTTCGAACAGAAACTGATTGCACTATTACTTCACTATCCACAACTCGCATCTGAGCACCAATTTCCAGAAGCACTTAAGAGTAACGCGGACGTGAATTCACAGCTTTTAGCTCAGTTAGTGACCTATTACAAACAAAACCCAACCGCATCTCTTGGGCAATTGGTTGTCGATTGGCGTGAAGATGAAACCCTTTCGCAAACTATCGTTGAGCTTTATGAAATCTCCACTTCTTTAGAAATCACTTCTGAAGAGACCGCCCGAGCCTACCTTAAAGATGCTCAACACGGGCTATCACTTAAGGCATTAGAACAAGAGATCTCTCTTCTGCAGAAGAAGCATAGCCTCTCCAAAGAAGAGAAAATAAAGCTAGTTGAATCCATGCAACAACTTAATAAACTCAAGACAACCAGCAAAGAATAAACAACTAAACACTACATTTTGGAGCCGCACCCATTTTCAAGCGCCCTCTCCCTTGAAAAACAAACAACCAATCACCATATATAGCATCATAAACTACTGAATTTTCGGCAAGTCGCTGAAAAACAGTCTATTTTTAACAGATGACAGTCTCTAACTTGCAAAGCCTTTTCCCTAGCATGTTGTTAACTACATCGCTATAATGGCCTGCTCGATTTTCATCCACTTTTTCTAGTCAGGGTCCTATGTCCGATACTTCTCAGCAACAGCAGTCTCGCCTTAAGGAATTGATCGCCCGCGGTAAAGAGCAGGGTTACCTAACCTACTCTGAGGTAAATGACCACCTTCCGCAGGATATTGCCGATCCAGATCAGGTTGAAGATATCATTCGCATGATCAATGACATGGGGATATCCGTGTCAGAAGAAGCACCCGATGCTGAAACACTACTGATGACCGAAGGTGATTCAGCTGATGATGCCGACGAAGAAGCCGTTGCCGCACTAGCCGCAGTAGAGTCAGATGCTGGACGTACAACCGATCCAGTACGCATGTATATGCGTGAAATGGGTACTGTTGAGCTGTTAACTCGTGAAGGCGAGATCAGCATTGCAAAACGCATTGAAGAAGGCCTACGTGAAGTAATGTCTGCCGTAGCCTGCTTCCCTGGCACAGTGGACGCCATCCTTGAAGCGTACAAACTAACTGTTGAAGAAGAAGGTCGCCTAAGCGACATTTTCAGCGGCTATATCGACGCAGATGATAACGAAGAAATTCCTGCTGCTACTATCACGGATCCAGATGCCGAGATAGAAGAAGACGAAGACGAAGACGAAGAAAAAGAGAAAGGGCCAGACCCAGAAGAAGCCGCTCGCCGCTTTGGCCTAATTCAAGAGCACTTCGACGCCCTTCACCTAGCTCTAGAAAAACAAGGTCGTGACAGCAAGGAGTTTGGTTCAGCTCAAGAGCTACTAAGCGAAGCTTTTGCTCCGATCAAATTATCTCCACGTTATTACGAAGCGATTGTCGGGCAAGTTCGCGATACTATCGACGACATTCGCAAGCAAGAACGTACTATCATGCGCATCTGCACACAACGTGCAAAAATGCCACGTAAGACGTTTATCAAAGAATTCCCTGGTAACGAAACAAACCCTGATTGGTTTAAAGAAGTTATCGATTCCGGCTCTGATTACTCTCGTGCGATCAAAACCAATTTAATTGAACTTAAACGTGCTCAAAAGAAACTTATCCAAGCAGAGATTACTACTGGTATCAGCCTAGCTGAGATCAAAGAAGTTAACCGTCGCATGTCGATCGGTGAAGCTCGAGCACGTCGCGCCAAGAAAGAGATGGTTGAAGCCAACCTACGTCTTGTAATCTCTATCGCTAAGAAATACACAAACCGTGGCCTACAGTTCCTAGATCTGATCCAGGAAGGTAACATCGGCTTGATGAAAGCTGTTGATAAGTTTGAATACCGCCGCGGTTATAAGTTCTCTACATATGCAACTTGGTGGATTCGACAAGCGATTACACGATCGATTGCCGACCAAGCACGTACAATCCGTATCCCAGTGCACATGATCGAGACGATCAACAAACTGAACCGTATCTCCCGCCAGATGCTTCAGGAAATGGGGCGCGAAGCCACGCCTGAAGAACTTGCTGAACGCATGGAAATGCCTGAAGATAAAGTTCGCAAAGTACTTAAAATTGCCAAAGAGCCGATCTCCATGGAAACACCGATTGGTGATGATGAAGATTCGAGCTTGGGCGATTTCATTGAAGACGTAACTATTTCCTCTCCTGTTGATTCAGCAACAGGCGAAGGTTTACGTGAAGCAACTCGTGAAGTACTAGCAGGCCTAACAGTTCGTGAATCTAAGGTTCTTCGTATGCGTTTCGGTATCGAGATGAATACTGACCATACTCTAGAAGAAGTGGGTAAACAGTTTGATGTTACACGTGAGCGTATCCGTCAAATCGAAGCAAAAGCGCTGCGCAAACTACGCCACCCAAGTCGCTCAGAACACCTTCGCGGCTTCCTTGACGAATAGTAAAATCATTTAAATCAAAAGCTTGTGCCCATGAGATCATATCGGTATTATGGGCACCCTTTCTAGGGCCTATAGCTCAGTTGGTTAGAGCGCTCGACTCATAATCGATCGGTCGCAGGTTCGAGTCCTGCTAGGCCCACCATCACACATCCTTCTCTAGACTTACATTACCAGCCCCTGCTCTTCATCAAAAAAACACCAACCCAACCTCCCCCGTTGGTTTGTCGCTGATAACCTTATATACTCCTCCTGCCAACTTGACCAAACTCACAAGGATAGCGATGAGCACCTCTAACCCACCGCAGCATAACGATGAAATTAACCTACTCCAGTTAATGGAAACCCTTTGGAAAGAAAGACGCTTTATTCTGATTATTACGCTAGTCTTTACCTTATTGGGTATAGGATTCGCCCTCACTACACCATCCGTATACCAAGCATCCACTCATCTTGTACAGCTTTCTCCAGAAAACCAAAAAAAATTAGAACAGCTATCTTTATACTCTAGCATTACACCCATTACACCGCTAGATGAATACCTTCAATTATTGAACAGCAATGAAATTAAAGAAGCATTTATTCGAGAAGCAAGCACTGAGACTAGTAAAACGCTATATTCAGCCGAAGACGATACAATCAATATCACAACCCTATCCTCAAACTTGAACATCGAGAACAACCAGACAAATAAAAAGAAACAGGCTATCTTCCCTTATACTATTAATTTCAATTCACACAGCAGAACTCTAGCAGAACAAGAACTTAACCGTTTTTTGACTTTCACTGCATCAAAACTAAAAGAGACCTATCTCCGTCGCCATCAAAAACTGCACAAATTTAGCTTATCACAACTACAAAAGACCTATGAGTTTGAAAGCAATGAGGCCGCCACACTTCGCAAAAGTAAAATAATTCAACTAGAAGAAGCCTTCAAATTGGCGCAAAAAGAAACACAACTCCAGCTTCATGTTGCAATCAATGCCGAAAAAGCAAGACATCAAGATAGCATCGAAAGCCTAAGCAATGCATTGAGCACAGCCACAGCATTACAAATCATTGAACCAATCAGCTTGAGTAAAATGGGTGCTAAAAAGGCCAATATATCTGTTGACCTACATAGCAACAAAGATCCTATCTACCTACGAGGCACCAAGCTCTTAACGGCTGAACTAGAACAACTTAAAAATAATGCGCGCGGCTACAAACGGAACAATGAGATCATTAAACTCGAAGGAGAAATAACCAAGCTAGGAGTTAACCACAAGATTGAACAACTAAAGAACCGAAAGGACGATCTTGCTTTCAATACAAAACTTCAATCACTTAAGGCAGAGATAGACAAGCTAACTTCAGAAGAATTCCCTAACATTGAGCTTAACTTTGCTCACACAAAGGCAAAAGGAAACCCCAACCGCATTAAGCCTAAAAGAAAATTGATCGTATTACTGACAACCATAATGGGTGGAATAGTAGGTATCATTGCAGCTTTAGTTCGAAGCACAACCCGCAATAGAAAAACCAACTAAGCCCAACATCCGGCGAGAAAACTCGCCGGTTACTGATTCAATGTAATGATTTCCTTTCTTCAGACCCCGACTTATCCTCTAACATCCAATCTACCACTGGAGAAGAAGGCCTAAAGCCTGTGACAGCCACCTCAAGCAACTCTCGTACACCAACACTATCCAACGCCTTCATAGCGCGGTTTATCGAGGTAAGAACAGCCGTCAAATCAGCCTCAGATAACAATTCCTCCTGGGCGCGCATAATTTTCGAATGATCCGTTCCTATAACATCATCACCAATTAAAAGCTCTTCGTAGAGTTTTTCACCTGGACGCAAACCACTATAAGAAATCTCTATTCCTTGCGGATTGTTAACCGATTTAACCTCCGCCCCCATCAGCCGAATCATTCGTTTTGCAAGCTCGGTAATTTTAACTGGCTCTCCCATATCCAACACAAAAACATCGCCACCACCGGCCATAGAACCCGCCTGAATAACTAAAGAAGCCGCCTCAGGAATCGTCATAAAAAATCGAGTAATTTCAGGATGCGTTACTGTAACCGGCCCTCCTGCATAAATCTGCTGATGAAATAATGGTACTACAGAACCGGATGAACCAAGCACATTACCAAACCGAACCATGGAAAATACCGTAGTTTCAGAACGACTAGCCATATCCTGCAATATTAACTCTGCCAGCCTTTTAGTAGCTCCCATAACATTAGTTGGTCGTACAGCCTTATCCGTAGAGATAAGCACAAAGCGCCCAACCCCATTATTTAGCGCCTCCTCCGCAAGAACCTTAGTACCGAAAGCATTATTTCTGACGCCCTCAAAGATATTATGCTCAACCATAGGAACATGCTTATAAGCCGCTGCATGGTAGATGGTATCAATCTTAAAACGCTGCATAACACAACCAGTCCGCTCTCGATCAAGAACCGAACCCAGCACTGGGTAGATTGGTACATCCATCCCTTTTTCGAGAAGAGCCGAGGCTAGTTCTTTTTCTATTGCATAAAGCCCATACTCATTCATCTCAAAAAGAACAAGATGCTTAGGATTATACTGCAAAACCTGACGACAAATTTCTGAACCTATAGATCCCCCCGCACCTGTAACTAACACCGCTTTTCCAGCAATACTTCTTTCTAATAATTCAGTGCTAGGAGGAACAATATCCCTACCCAAAAGATCTTCAGGCTCAACATCCCGCAGTGCATCCACTGACTCACCTGAAATAATTTCGGGCATGTTAGGAATAGTTTTGACATGGACGCTAAAGTCAGCTAGAGACTCCAAAATCTCCCTACGCTGGGATTGACCAATTGAAGGCAGTGCCAACAATACATAGGTGACTCCCTGATTCTCAATAAGGTCCCTCAAACTGGAAGGACTATACACTGGCAGACTATTAACAGTACTTTTCCATAATGTCTTATCATCATCTATGAAACCGACAGGCAAGTATTCCGCACCACTCCCTAGCGCTGACGCTAACTGAACACCAGCACCACCAGCACCATAGATCAGGACTGGAGCTTTCTCGATGTAATTACGTAGTAACCAGTGATAGTAATTTCTGACCAACAGCCTACTTCCACCTACATATACCAATGCAGCCAAAGCAAAATTTACCGGAACTGAGCGCGGGAAAGGCTCAACATCTAAGGTAATTGCACCAGCCCATATTAGAGCAGCCAATGCGAACACCCCTTTACATACAGAAAGAATTGCCTGCGCCCCCATAAACCGTACAACAGCCCGATAAAGGCCAAGCCTCATAAAGATCAGAACACCAACAACAGGTACAAGCGCAAAAAGAATCCAAGCTTCCTGCATATATGAAATAGGCCACCACTCTGCCAGCCTTAGGGCATAACCGGACCAGAGTGCTAATGGCAGGGCAATAAAGTCCGCCAGGACCATAATCGCCTTCTTGCTATTACGACCAAGCGACAGAAACCAGTAATGCCGAGACGCAGCAGAAACACGTCGAAAATCTTCCATAAGCTTTAAAACATCCTTCCGTTATTAACTAAGCAGGGCAAAACACTAATATAGAGAAAAGATTACTACTAACTAATAAAGGCCGTATTTTAGCACTTTGAGGACATCAAGCCTATGTTTGCAACACCACCAATCTTTCTACCTCCTTATAAAAACAGCATAGGGCCCCCTCCACTTTGATAGAAATAAAGAAATGAGAACGATTAGAAGTGATGTTATGCCACAGCCAGCAATTATTGCCACATCGCACATCAACAAGCCACCACCTACATCAAGCGACCTTACTAATGCAAAGATAACTCTATGATTTAAAATGCACTAAACAGAAAAGCATCTTCGACATCAACCAAAATCAAACCCTCTTCACATTTATTGTATTTAGCTGCGACATTTCACCATAGTTTGACTTAGCACAAACACTAACAACCCAGCCCTAATCTGCAGATTCAATTTGAATATCAATTAGCGACAACCCGTCACTTCCACCACAAGCGTCGCCAAATGCAATAAACACAACCAATAGCCTCCCCCACTGTTGGAATTACGCCAAAAAGAAAATAAAATGACGATAATTACATTTAGCGACACAAAGCATCCTTATGGCTCTACTAGCAGAAAACATTGTTTGGACCACTCGTTCTATAGCAGAACACCTTTTTGAACAGGATCATGATGCAGCTATCAAAAAGGCAGAGCGCTGGATTTCTGATCATCATCTTAACTTTGACCCAATCACTCCGAACAACTTGAAAGACGAGCATGAACGTCCGCCAATGCTTCAAGTTCTATCCCAAATAATTGAAACTAACCGCAGAAAAAGACTGCCTTATCTCTTTGCAGAGCTTCAATCACTAGATGAAAAAACACTAATTTTATTTGCCAATGATGGAAGGCAGGGCAGACGGTGGATTGTACTTCCCCAAGAAGTCAATTCTGATTCAATTAAAAATGCACTATGCCTACTGGCGAAACACGAAAATAAAGACACTCTTGTCTTGCCCAAAGGTATACTTACTGCGTACGCCAGAGACCTTACCCGAAACTGGCGATCAAACAACCTTAATATCGAAGATAAGACTCTCCGTCTTGCGATCGAGATCTATTCACATTCACCAGCCGACATATCCGCTTACACAAATGAAGCTAATAGACAAAAGCCACCTGTAATCTTGCCCCACCTTGACCGTCTAGAAGCTGAATCAATACATATCATAAGAGAAGCTATCGCCGAAGCAGACAATCCCGTCATGCTATACTCTGCGGGTAAAGATTCATCCGTCATGCTTCACCTTGCGCGAAAGGCTTTTTACCCAAGTCCTCCCCCATTTCCGCTCTTGCATATTGATACCCGCTGGAAATTTCAGGTGATGTGCGATTTCCTAGATCATATAACAGAAACCAGTGGTATGGATCTGATTGTTCATATCAATCCCGAGGGCATTGAAAAAGACATTAATCCTCTTGACCATGGCTCTACCATACACACTGATATTATGATAACAGAGAGCCTAAAACAGGCCCTCAGCCATTACAGGTTTGATGTTGCTTTTACAGGAGCCCGTCGCGATGAAGAGAAGTCCCGCTCAAAAGAGCGTACTTTTTCTTTTCGCACAAAAAGCCACCAATGGACCCCCAAAACCCAGAGACCTGAACTATGGAACCTCTATAATGGCCGCAAAAACGCAAGCGAAAGCATCCGCGTTTTTCCATTGTCAAATTGGACTGAGTTAGATATCTGGCAATACATATATAGAGAACAAATTCCAATTGCACCTCTCTATTTTGCCGTCGAAAGACCTTTTGTAGAAAGGGATGGGATGTTAGTCATGGTCGACGATAACAGGCTTAAACTCCACCCAAGGGAAAAGATACAGATCATAAAAGCTCGCTTCCGGTCGCTGGGTTGCTATCCCCTCACAGGGGCATTTGAATCTCAAGCAGACGATCTTGCATCGATAGTTTTAGAAATTTTCGACTCACAAACCAGCGAGCGACAAGGCAGATCCATAGACACAGATTCATCAACATCAATGGAAGAAAAAAAGCTAGAGGGGTACTTCTAATGACAGCCCAATCGAACTCCATCGAACGCATTAATACCTACCTTACCAAACAAGCGAATCTAGGGACACTGCGTTTTATTACCTGCGGAAGTAAAGGTGATGGTAAAAGCACATTAATTGGGCGCATACTTTATGACGCAAAAATGATTTTTGAAGACCAAGTCACCACCTTAAAAGACGATTCAAAAAAAGCTGGAACACAAGACGAAGATATTAATTTTGCCCTATTAGTGGATGGACTTACAGCAGAAAGAGAACAAGGGATCACCATAGATACTGCCTACCGTTATTTCTCCACTGACCGCCGGAAATTTATTGTCGCCGACACACCGGGACATGAACAATATACTCGCAATATGATGACAGGTGCATCGACTGCTGACCTTGCAGTGATCTTGATTGATGCTCGACAGGGCATCTTAACTCAAACTCGGCGTCACTCAATAATCTGTTCAAAGCTCGGCATTAAGAATATTGCCCTTGCCATCAACAAAATGGATCTTGTTGACTATTCAAAAGAAACATATTTAAAAATCGAATCAGATTACAGAAAGTTCGCGGAAGAATTAAACTTCGACTCCATTACCCCCATCCCCATATCAGCACTAAAAGGGGATAATGTAGTCGAACGATCAAAGAACACAGACTGGTTCCATGGCCCTACCCTGATTGGGTATCTAGAATCCGTGGATATAACCAAATCACTAGCCAATAAACCACTCCGTCTACCCGTACAATGGGCTAACCATCAACAACTGGATTTCAAAGGTTTTTCAGGAACAATTGAATCCGGAAAAGTTAAGATAGGTCAAGCAATACGCATCCTTCCCTCAGGTGAAACCGCAAGCATTAAGAGCATTATACTTTACAAAGATCAGCTCAGCCAAGCAGAAGCCGGGCAAGCAATTACTGTCACATTAGATCGTGATATTGATATATCCCGGGGAGATGTCATTACTGCCGCAGACTCTCCCTGCGAAGTTTCAGACCAATTTGAAATTGAATTAGCATGGATGGATCAAGAACCCGGTTACATCGGTCGCTCCTATCTTATGAAACTGGGCACAACACTAGTCAACGCACAAATCACTGACATCAAACATAAAATAAATATCAATACATTTGAAAACCTTTCAGCCTCAAAACTAGAACTAAACGACTTAAGCATCGTAACCATCAAAACAGACCGAATGATCCCATATGATGCATACAGTGAGTGTACAGGCATGGGTGGCTTAATATTCATTAATCGCATGAATAATCAAACTGTAGCAGCTGGGATGATCGAATTTGCGTTAAGACGTGCGAGTAACGTGCACAAGCACAAGCTGGATATTGACAAGGAAACACGCCGAAAGCTCAATGGCCATACTAGCAAGGTGTTATGGTTCACAGGTCTATCAGGATCAGGAAAATCGACAATAGCGAACGCATTGGAGCAAGCTCTCCACGAGAAAGGGATTCGCACCTATGTACTCGATGGAGACAATGTACGTCACGGTCTGAACAAAGATCTAGGCTTTACCGACGCAGACCGAGTTGAAAATATTCGACGCATCAGTGAAGTGGCCAAACTGATGGTTGACGCAGGTATTGTTGTTCTTACCGCGTTTATTTCCCCATTCAGAGCAGAACGCCAAATGGCTCGAGAGTTATTTGAGCAAAATGAATTCATAGAAGTATTTGTCGACACACCACTTGAGATCGCCGAATCTAGAGACCCTAAGGGCCTGTATAAAAAGGCCAGAAAAGGCGACCTTCCAAACTTCACAGGCATCGACAGCCCTTACGAAGCACCAAAAGCGCCTGATATTACACTGCACACAGCGCAGGCTGATATAGACACCTTAGTTGCAAAGCTAATCCACCGGCTGGAATTTTGAAAATGTCTCAAGCAAGTGAAATCTTTAACGACCCAAAACTATTAGAACAACTAAAATCGCTAATGCAAGAAGCAGATTCAGCCATTTTAGACGTTTATCATAGCAGCGATCTAGGAGAACAAATAAAGGAAAATAACTCACCCGTAACGCAGGCGGATCTTGCAACACATCAAATATTGGTTAAAGGCTTAACAAAACTAACACCCAAAATACCGGTAGTCAGTGAAGAAGATAATAACTCTCTCAATATTCCTAACGAACATTCTATTTACTGGTTGATCGACCCATTAGACGGCACAAAAGAATTTATTAACCGGAACGATGAATTCACATGCAATTTAGCTTTAATAGAAAACAACACCACTACCCTCGGGTTTGTGACTGTGCCAGTTCGAGGTGAACTTTATTTCGGAGGCCAAGGGCTAGGAGCCAGCTTAAGAACAACATCCGGAACCGAAAGCCCCATACGATATCAAAACAAGCCGGGCGTTACGCGTATTGTCGCAAGCAAGAGTCACTTAAACGAAGATACACGTGCTTTTATCGACCGCCAAGAAGGAACAATCGAGTTGATTCAGGCAGGTAGCAGCCTTAAATTTCTGAAGATCGCTACAGGTGAAGCGGATCTATACCCACGCCTGGCTCCTACATGTGAATGGGATACTGCTGCGGCGCAGGCAGTGCTCGAAGGTGCTGGCGGAAAAGTATTACAAGCAGAAAATCTGACGCCATTACGATACGGCAAAAAAAATATTTTAAACCCTCACTTCATAGCCTGTGCCAATTAACACAGGCTTTACCACCGCAGGAGAAGCTGTTGGCTTAATTGCCGGTTGCACGATGGAGGGGGAAGAGCGCTAATGACACCCATTTTATGAGTTGGCTTTGAGGCAGATCAGGCCACCGCTGTAGCCACCAATCTACATTTACTACCACCAAACTTATGCGAGCAAAGTGCACATAAAAAACAAATTTATTGACTAAGCTGTGTCTATGCCACTTCAAAGTGTTATTTTACAACCAAACTTAAACTGGTTATTCAATGGAAATATAACGTTAACAACATTATTACGACTGAATACGGATATATCCCTTGAGGTATAAGTTATTGCCGCGTAACACTACGCCCTTTTGCCCCGTAAATGTATCGTATCTAAACTCATTGATTCAAACACTACTAATACGATTCGATTCTCTCTTATGGCAGGTACTAGCTACTCTTTAAAGCAATAGATAAACCTAGAACTACGAATCTTGTTAATTCTTAGTACATTCCAGCAACTATACTAGGCCGTCAACTTGCAATAAAAGGCTTTTTCGGAAGCATTAAAACTGTCTTGCACTTACACAATTAGCAATAAGTGAAAAACTAATAAACAGTTAACCGCACACTCTTTTAATCGCGGAGCACGTTTTATCAATTTCAAGCTGCGTTAAAGATGGGTGGCATAAAAACATCAAACTGGTTTCACCCAGCTCCTTAGCAAAAGGAAGCCTTTTTTTAGGCCGCAAGTCAGTATTATCAAACGCCTTCTCTAAATAAACCTCTGAACAAGATCCAGAAAAACAGGGCACACCCAAAGAATCGATTTCATGCATAATTGAATCGCGTAACTGCTCATCTCCATTAACAAATACATAGCACTTGTATGCAGCATGCTCAAAATCTTTAGGTATTTTTGGCACACGAAGAGCGTTACAGGCATTAGCAGTTGCCCATATCTGATTAGCATACCGAAGTCTAACGCTATGCCATTCAGCCATCCGCTTCAATTGTATGCGCCCAATCACTGCTTGCATCTCTGTCATACGCCAGTTAGTACCAAATGACTCGTGTAACCAACGAAACCCTGGAGGGTGCTTTTGTTCGTAAACGGCCGACCAACTTTTACCATGATCTTTAAACGACCACATTTTTGACCACAGATTCCGATCATTAGTTGTGACCATACCACCCTCGCCGCCAGTCGTCATGATCTTATCCTGACAGAAAGACCAGCAACCTATATCCCCAATAGATCCAACCGCCTTCCCCTTGTACTTAGCACCATGAGCTTGCGCACAATCCTCAATTACAAATAAGCCCTTATCTTTGGCCAATGCTATGATCTGATCCATATCACAAGGCCACCCTGCCAAATGCACACAGATGATAGCTTTGGTTTTTGATGTTAAAACTGCCGAAATAGTTTCACTTGTAATGTTCTGGCTATCCCCATCAATATCCGCAAAAATGGGATGAGCACCGACATTGACAATACTTGAAACAGATGCAAGAAAAGTACGAGACGTTACAACGACTTCATCACCTTCACCTACACCTAATGCATTCAGGGCAAGATCTAGTGCAACAGTGCCATTAGACACAGCAATAGCATATTCTGCTTGAGCAAAGTCAGCAAATTCACATTCAAATTTGCGCCCCTCCTGACCCGTCCAATAATTAACTTGATTTGAGAGGATAACATTACGTACAGCCTCAGCCTCTTCTTCCGTGTAACAGGGCCAAGGAGTAAATGGTCCGTTTAACATTTATTTAAACACCGTCTGCATAATATATTGAAGGTCACGCTGCAAAGACCACTTACGAATATACTCCAGATTGATTTTTACTTTATCAGGCCAGATCACATCTCTGTTAAAGCCTTCTGGATCATCTTGCTCAACAAGCAGCTCTTCTTCATTACGATACTTAAGCGTAGCCGGGCCAGTAATTCCTGGTCGTATTGATAGCATTGCTCGCTCTTCTCCTTTCAAATTATCAGCAAAACCAGGCACATCAGGCCGCGGGCCGACAAAACTCATATGCCCTAAGAGCACATTAAATAACTGCGGTAACTCATCAATTTTAGTTCGCCGAAAAACAGCCCCAAGAGCTGTAATCCTTGGATCTCCGAGTTTAGTTACCGTTGTATCGATCGAAGCCATTGGACGCATGGTTTTTATCTTGATCACTCTAAAAGCTTTCCCATTCCGCCCGACTCGTAACTGAACAAAGAAACCATTAGAACGTGTATCATAGCTGGCTGCGAGCCATGCAATAAGAATTAACCACCATAGTGCTAGTAAACCGCATATAGCAAAGAGCAGGTCAAAAGCCCGCTTCTGAATCTCCTGCCAACAACTTAATTTAACACTATTAGAAAAGGAAGAATCAAAGGTAATCATAACGCTTTAGTGTTTCCCCTACCAAGGATTCAAGTTTGGCCACCTCTTCTTCACCCAGAGAACTTCGACCCTTCCCCAAACTATCAGATGATACCCCTATCACAGCTTGTAAAATTTCTTCAGCATTTACCTGTTTACCCAGAAATTCAAAAATACGACCAAGTTCATCACCTGGTTGTCGCACAAAATCTTCATATCTAACACGAAGAACTTTCCCTTCCGGCATCGCAGAGAAGGCCGCCTCAGATTCTTCAACACAACGCTGCCACTGAAGAGCGCATACCTCGTTCAAACTGTGTCGTTTCAAGATATTTTGCATGCCCTCTAAGGCGGGCCCCCAGAAGGCAAGACGCTTTTCTCTTGAAATAAATCGATATATTCGAGCCCATAAGTACCTTAAACCATAATAAGGCAAATCAGTTTTCGGAACGAAGTGAACTTTTTCAAGAATGTATGGAATGTCCAGTTTGGCCGTCCAACGTAATTTAGCCGAACCTGTCGCATCAATACCATCACGATATATAAAAATGTATTTCGCATCAGGCAGAACCTCATTAACGAAAGGGACTCGCAATGAGTTTGCACAGGTTTTCTCTACTACAATATCAGCATTATGCTTGGCTGCAATTTTATAAAACGCTTTATTAATATATTTCTTAACTGACTCATTGGCCTTAGACACCGGCAACTCATCTGACGGAAAGCGAACATTACCATGGCGCCATATATAGTTTATTTCATCACAAGGCCAAGTAGCTATCCCCTCAAATGATGTGAGTACGTCGCGTAACATGTTTGTGCCTGACCGAGGAGCCCCAATAATAATAACTGGCTTCACAATAATAGTCCTTATATAACACCCGCATACTATGCGGCCAAAATCAAATAATCATAAAACTTCTGAAAATAAAGACTCCAGCCTAAGGCGAACGGCCTCTTCAGAGTAATTTTCAAGAAAAAGCGACTCCACCTTTGTATCAAACAGACTACGAAACTCATCTATTTGATTTGCTAGTTTATGTATATTGACAACCAAATCATCTATATCGTCAACTTTCACTGAAACACATGCTTCATTAAGAACAGGAGTAGAATTAACCATCCACAAAATAGGTATTGATGCTCTAAGATATTCAAACGACTTTCCTAAACTAACACCGTATTCGTATATTTGTTTCCCATGCAACCCACAGAAACCCACATCACAAACTCTTAAGAATGGGATTACTTGATTAGGAGCCAACTTCTCTAGCACAACAATATTCTTCGAGCCTTGCACTCTTTCAAGAAGCCAATTTTTTCTTATTCCATCCCCCATAAAAATAAAGACTACATCCTCCCTTTCAATTTGCTCTGCTGCAAAAACTAAATTTTCAAACGCATTATCCCTATCAAAAGAGCCACTATAAACAATCTTAAGGCAAGAAGAATTCTCTATAGAGTCAATGCTATCCAAAGGAAAGGAACAAACAGATAACGGAGGCTTATACAAAGCCTTAAGTTGAATATCAGACTCTTCGGTTAAAGGCGGAAGAGATGTATTGGGAATAAACCTGAACTTTTCGCCTATAACTTTTGGCCACTGAAGATATAAACTATCCAAAGGACTTACAACTCTCACGGAGAACTTGTATATAAGGAATTGAGCTAGGAAAAGAACATATGTGTAAGGGTTTAAAAGATGCTTTTTGGACATTTGAATCTGTGTTAATGGCCATATATCTCTCACATCCGTAACCAAAGTGGCTTTCCGAAAATAAGCCACAACCAAAACAAAAAAAATCAAATCCTGAGGTGGACAGGAAAAAACAAGTATTGAGTTTTTTGGGATCAACTTACGGGAGTTAAAAATGAGGAAAAAACCATAAATATATTGACAAATAATCCTCATTATAATCGATTTATATTTTGGTACTTTCAGCCAATAAAAAGGTATTTCATCAATAACTTCTTCAGTTACGACACCAGTAACATCAGGCTCTTTATGATATTTATGAGAGTAAGAAGACGATATGATACGTACGTTACAAGAGCCCAATAACGATTTCGCCTGATAGAAACTCCTCAAATTAGGGCCATGATAAGGACTACCAGCATTATAATTAACAAAAACAATGTTTTTAGAGGCTAGCATATAAATCCCGTAACCGATTTTCTTGACTATTCCATGTTAAACCAGATAGATCTTTAACATCATCAGAGTCCATCACGCTTTCAAACTGAAAAATCGCTGCTTTTAAAGACTCAACCGAGCCATCGACAACTAAACCCAGATCATATTCAGCAATTACTTTATTAATCTCTGGAAAATCAGACCCTATAATCTTAAGCCCGCTAAATGCGTATTCAAACAGTTTGTTAGGAAGACAGTAATAATCGCTTAAAGAAACATTTTCAATAACACATAACCCTACATCCGCCCCACGAGCGAACTTGACAACTTCATCATGTGCCACAGGTGGATGGTGATGAATATTATTATTCTTTGCACTATATGCTTTAACTAGAGGCTCCAAATCCCCGCTCCCAAGGAATACTAAATGCCTAGCGCCCTGATACCCCTCGAAAGCAGCGAGAGTATTTTCAATACCTCGACCTTTTGATAAATAACCTATATATATAAATACTAATGAATCCTCAGATATACCAAAACGTGAACGCAAATGAGACTCACCACTAGTAGATAGAACTGGTGAATTAAGTACTATTGCGTTTTTTTTAGGTGAGAAATTAGTGAAATACCAATCTCTGATCGAACTACTTACAGTAATAAAAGCATCTACTCTCCACCAACAAAGCTTCTCCAATAGCTTTGTACCGAGCCTCATAAAGTTGGACTGGCCATTTTTATTACTCTCAAGTTCATGCGCATCATATATCAGGTCTGCTGATAATATCATGGCAAGAACCGTAGCTGCAGGCAAAACAAGCGTGTCGTGGGCATGAATTACCTTAGGTCTAATAGATAGCCCCTTCCAGACAATCCAAAATGATAATTCTAGCATCTTAGCTATATGCTTAAGACTTCTCGGAAAACGCTTAATTCTCGAAACTTTAGAATCAATGATTTTATATGTCACATCAGAATGTAATTTCTCTTGAGAAAAATTTTGTGACTTAACAGAAAAGCTATATAGGCTAGCATCGTCTAGATTCAAGAGAGCCTCGATCTCTTTCTCAATTCGACTATCATCGGTTACGTCTGTATGAGTAATATGCATGATTTTCATACAAGACCACCAACCTTCTCAGCTGAGTTAACTCGTTTTATAGCCTCTTCAAAGTCAATATTAAGCGCATCTAAATACCACTTAATACTCTCGTAGCGAGGAGCATTTTCAAGATTAACAAGCCTCAAGGCTTCCTCTCGAGTTCTTAACCCTTCCCTAATTTCGTTACTTCGGAAGGTATCATGCTCAGTAAACCCTGCCATAGTGTAGTACACATAATTATAAAAGGCTGCCGTTGCATCCCCGATCCGCCAGGAACTGTCGAGATCTGCTGCAAATTCCCAATTATATTCGCGAAGAGTAGAATCCACTTCCTCCTCAACCCACTGATAATAATCAAAAATATGAAAATAATCAGTTTTCTTATGTATACTCCGCCAATATTCACCACTCAGCGTATCTTTAAGAGACGAATTAAAATAAGAAGGATTTTTTAGAAATTGAGCAAATCGTCTTCTCTGGTAATCCAATTGTTTTTGCAATCCACTGGAATATACTTTGTCATTTTCAAAAGCAGGCGGAATACCTAAGAATCCTGTTTTAAAATGCGTAACCTCCATAGGATTAACTCCCCAAAGGTTAAGGGATATACCGGTCTGGCGCTTAACAGTTTCTACATGGCGAAAGAAATGCTTATCCCCTGCGGTTAATAAACTCATCATTCCAAGATGTGGATTTTTAAGCCATGCAACCAAGTTTTTCCTTATATTCCGTCGTTTTATTCCGATATCAGCAGCGATAACAATATTTTCAACACCGAGCTCTGCGCACATACGGCTTATATTCCGACGCCCCAAATCAGTAACCATCCCCCAGTCATAAGTGTACGCAATAGGATTGAGTCCTAATTCTCTGCAAATTAGATGCAATCCAAATGAACTATCCCGACCGCCGGAAAAAGGAACTATACAATCTCGCTTACCACTTCGTCTGTAAGGCTCAATAAGCCTATAGAGTTCATCTTTTTTTCGTGGAGAGTTACTTATTTTATAGTTATTACAGTAGTTACATACGCCTTCATCATCGAAATGAATAAATGGCATTGTGCTAGGCAAAATACACTTCGTACAGCGCTGAAGTTCATGTTTTTTGTATTCAAGAAGTGAATCTTCGGATTTTATATATTCAAATTTCGGTAGATAATGTTCGCGATTATGGGCAGTTTTTATTTCCGACAAATCCAACCCACCACTAAAAGCAAAATCCAACACTTTAATACCAAAATGTTGATCAGGGGTCTCACCAAAAACAGATTCAATAGGAAATGACTCAGATGAAAAGCTAAAACCACCTTCACTTTCTAAGACATAAAAGCTACCGTTATTGCTGATAAAAACGATTTTCCCGCGAATGGTATCAAATAGCACTGCTGATACCACACCCTCACAACGTTCAAGAACTCTTTTACCAGACAGTTCAATATCAAGCCCTGACTGAATACCATCAAGGTATAGATCTAGGATAATTTCACTATCAACCTGTGTTTGAGGAACTATATCAAGCTCTGCATAAAGCTCTACAAAGTTACAAATTATTCCATTGTGAATTAATATAATTCCATCTTTAACTACTGGCTGGTTATCTTCAATTGAATTTGTTGCAAGTCGACTATGGCCAGCCAGCAGACATACATCTGATATCTTATGCTCTTTAAACAATCTACCAAGGGAAAAAGGAGCCTTTGTAACACAAACGTGACCAGTTCGGTCAGCCTCCACCAGCCCTGATGAATCCTGGCCTCGCTCAAGGGCATACATACCAAGCTCCCTTATTTTATCTACATCAAGGGATTGGGTACTAATACCACCAAAGATTCCACACATAATGACAACCTATAATTAATAATAACTTTCCAGAGTTAAGCGTACGCAAAACCTAATTTCAATCCAAAACCATTAAGACAAACAAATCACAATTCCCATTAAGCATCTGTATGTATAACTATGATTCAAATACTTAATATACCATCTAGCAAAAAAAAAAATCAGAAAAATCTACTTTTTAAAATCAAAACCAGTCATAAACAGGCCTAGGGCGAACCACAAAATTGACCAAGTAAAAAACGTAGCTAAAACCCCTAACAACAACACAGTCGTAAAAAATAAAACGTTTTGAAAACTTTCAAATCTAGCAGCTAACAGAACGCCTTTCATCTCACACTTTCTATCTTTAAGACGCTCCAAATATGCGCAGCATAGATAAAATACAAAAAGAAAAAAGCCGATTAAACCTGTATGCGTTAGCAACGTCGCAGGTAGACTATGAACATAGCTTCCACACCCAGTTGTCAAACAATCTACATTCATATTCCCAAGCAATGGTGAAAAAGAAAAGTGAACTATAAAATTATCTAGTAAAGCTAACCTAGAAGCGATTGATGAAATTTCACCGGAACCAAAGCCTCCTAACCTAGTCATTCCTAGGTCAACATTTAGGTAGCTTGCCAACATTAATACAAGGAAAGTAAAAACAATTATGGAACCAATAAGAAAAGCAATCAAACGTACCATTAGCCCTCTACAGAGCACTCCCTTAAAACCCAATGAGCTAGACGCAAGAAGGCATTGAACTGAGGTCAACTTCAGCATCATGATTGTTGCGAAGCCCACCATCCCGAGCCCCGCGATCAAAACCGTAGCATTATTTGACCCAAACATCTGAGAAACCAGCAACGCTAACATTGTATAAGCTATAAACAGGGAAAGTACAATTGTACCTGAAAGGTAAGACCATATAGACATATATCGCGGTCTCATAGATACGAATTGCGTATAGAGCATAAGCACAAGAATATAGCTCATAACCAAAAAATTCCCCGGTCGCTGGTAATGACTATCCTCACTATCTATCAATATAATATCAGCACGCAACTTGGAATTAAGCTCAAAAAAAACTTCAATTAGAAAATACAAGCTGACAGCAACATAACTTATAAAAAGAAATGAAAATAGATTAAAGTAATTACCAACTCGAATAGCGTTTACCCGGTGCTGACCGTTTATAATTGAGAGAACCGCGCCAATAGCATAGAAAAGCAACACACCACCAGTAGTCCCTATAGTTGATGCCTTTAAAGATGCCACCGTCCCCTTATCAATACCAATTCTTAGAACAAAGTAGGCCCAAAATAGAAGAAGGATAAATACTGATTGACGAACTATGATCAATCGGTGTACGGCCATCCGCCATAATAATAAAACACCAGCCAAACCCCAAAAAGCCCCTAACACAGGCAAACCGGAAGAACCCTTCCCTAAAACGCTAATATTACTTTTAAAGAAAAAATCTAACAAAAATAGAGCCACGAAGCTGAGTACAAGATAAAATAACTTCATTCTCCTAGAACCGACTTAAACAGAACCCTCTCCTCTTTAGACCTAAGGTTCGAGTTATGCCATAACAACGTAAAGCACCCTCCTTTATTCTGGCTTTCCTGTTTTAACCCTAACATCAAGTCAAGCGCTTCTTTGCCACAGCCCAATCCTGCATACGAATCGGATATCACAGAACACTCCATAACAATAAGAGGTCGCTGTTTCAATTGAAGTTTGGACTCACTCATCCAGCCCCACATGCTAAATTCTTTAGAAGTACCAAAACGGAAACCAGAGCAGTCAGCATAGCCTCCGGAAGCATCATACTGAAATCCAGCGGAATCTAAATAATCCGGAGTAACAGCAGCATCAAACATTAAATAATGCTGTCGATTACCTTTAATCTTTTGACGGATACCAGCCCTTCTTAAAGCAGCTTCCAAGATTTCTTTTTGCCTACGCATTTTATTTTTATCACGATAGGTCTGATAGCTACCATGAACACCTATTTCATGACCACGCGCAGCGATCTTTTTCATCAAGCTAATAATTTTATTATCAAATACTTCGTAACATCCATTGTTGGGCTCAATTGAAGTTGGAATAAAATAAAACGCAACCTTGAGATCAGCTTGTTCACATATATCCATATACCAATCAAATGTATAATTTCTATCGAACTGATAAATTGAAATTTTGTTAAATACGTAGCGATTGATTCGCTTCAACATTTCAAGCAAGCTACGACGCTTAATAAGATCTGCCACACAGGTTTTAAACAACTTCGGGAGAGTTTCTACCGTGCAATCATAGGGTTGATCAACATCACAACTCACGAGCATTGACGGTTTATTGCTACTCCGCTCGATATCACCCCATAGTTCACACATACAAAACCAAAGTATGTTGACATATTCGTTGACTATCGGGCGATTAAGAAAACTTTCTTTGTAAGCTATCGATGCAGTAGCTGGAAAGCGGTTGTGATGATCTCTATCTGGCATAACAAGCTCTTCATAGCGTGAAAGCATAAAAAAAATGCTACCGAAAACATCCAAGTTAAGATGAAGGCGATTGCTATATCTTACTAAGCCTGGCATACCATATAAAATAGGAAGGGGTTCCGTAACTATATTAGCATCGATACCATCACAGCTTGACTCCCAACTATCTAGAGGCAGCAACGGCATGGACTCAGGTTTTAACCAAGCATTATTCGCACGCTGAAAGAAACTCGTATCCAATGTCAGTTTGGCAGACTTTCCTTCTCTATAAATTTCTATTTTATCACTGCTATGCGTTTCTACCTCAAAAACTAAACCCAAAAACTCGCCCAAAATGACATCTAACGTATAAGACTGCTCTTTAAAAAGAATACCGGGAATTTTTACTTTAAACTCCACCTCTTCTTCCTCTCCGTGCAACAAGCTCATGGCTTTCCTTACCCTCTCCATTCACATATACAGAATACGCACATATAAAATACGACATACTTAAAAAATGGAAATTAAAGTTATAAATAGTTTATACGAAGCAACCATAAAAGAGGCCGTTAGATCGTGACGGGGTATAGATACTAATACGACTGTGAATTGAGGAGCAATTCTTACCCTATCATTAACAATTAACGCTCCTTCAATTCTTTAATGTAGTTTCGAGTTTCCATAAAATATTTTTCAACTTCTAGATCAAAATTACTATCCACACCATTATCTCTAGGAGAAGAGAAAATCATAGAAAAAAACCGTTTCTTTAATAAACCCTCGCGATCAAATAGCTTAATAAACTTATATATATACCTAGAGAAAAATACAAGCCACCTCATCAAAACCCCGTCAGAAACCACATCAGATTTATTAACGATCCTATTCGGCACCTCCTTGACAGGTATATCTAAAAAACAAAACAACTCCTTATAAAAGCCTGAGCTATCTCTTTTTAAGTCATCGTAGAACAAAATCAATAATTTGTCCCTTTCTATTCTTCTTCTAATGTATGGAATATACTTTTCATAACTATAGAGCAAATCGTACCTAAATATAAATTTATTTCTACAACCCTTTGGATAACCCCTTCCCTCACTTCTATCACCTAAAAGATTCCAGCACTCCATAAAACTCGTTGAAATCTCTCTCATATTTTTTTCAACGTACTTTAATCGTTGTTTGTGCATCGAGATAGAAGCTTCAATAGGATCCCTCAATACAACAACGAACTTTGCACTTGGGTTAAAATCCAATATTTCTTCGATTGAAGTCCTGGAGTACATATTAAAAACACTAGCATCTAAACGATATTTAAAACCTTCAGAACCTAAATAAAGCCCCATATACTCGTCAACACAATTCAACGGGTAATCAGCTTTCATATCATAAAAAGTTCGGGCATCAAAAAACCTAGGTTCTTTAGTATATGGCAAAAAAACATCAGGATGCGAATTCAAAACCTCCGCAACCGCACTAGTACCAGATTTTGGTGCCCCAATTAAAAAAAGATTAGCTTTAATATCATCCACGCTCGACCACAACCACAATAACTATCAAATAGAAAGCATAACATAACGAGATTATTACAGATACATGCTCAAGAAGCTCCATAAATGGCACCGAACTAACATAAGCATTAAATACAATTAAGACATACGAAATAAAAAGGAGAATCTGCCACAACAAAACAATCCCTGTATTCTCTAGAACCTGATTAACACTTGTTAACGGCGAAACCACAAACTGTATTGCAAATAGAGGTATTATAACCCTCGCCATCTCCCCAGCAATTTGCCACCCATCACCAAAAACAAGGACAAATAGATCGACAATTATTAGGTAAAGAGTTGAAAACATAACAATAGATATTACCGCCAACGTCCCGAGCACCTTCCAGAATTTAGCCCTAAACCTTTCCTGATCTTTTACTAACACGGACAAATTCTGAAAGAATACTTGCGCAACAGCTCCACCTATAAAAGACGCCGGCGTTGCCAAAATACGCTGAACTATAAAATAGAAGCCAAGCGTACTGAGGCTATAAATAACTGGAAGACCAAATTCCAACACTTTAGACGAAGAAGTATTAAAAAAAGTAGCCGGCATCATATATCTAGGGAAACTAGAATATCTAACCGAAACTTCCCTTACCCCAGAAACACCAAGTCCATTTTTAATTTCGTAAAAATTAAAAACATTCATTATTAATCTAACATTTGAAAAAATCAGAGATACAAAGTTACCGACCACAAGCCCAATTGAACCAGCCTTCATAAAACCCAAAAGCAACTGTAGGGCAGACATTACTATAGACTTGTAAACCTTTGTTTTGGAAACATCCTTATATAATGTTTTTCGCGTATTTAAATAATTAAGTACATTATTCAGAGCTATAACCAAAACAACAAAAGGAACCAGATACAACCAATTACCTATTTCATCGCTACCCAAAAGATTCGTTATTTGCGAATTAAATACAAAAACAGGTATAAGCAATAAAAACGAAAACATCGACGCAAGTAACAAACACAAAGCTGCAACATTTATCGCATCAACATCATCCTCAGGCAATATTATTGCTAATTCATACCTACCACTAGCAATTGAACCTAATATCGAGGTCAGTGCAATAAACAATGCTAGCACACCAAATTCCTCTGGCGTATAAAGCCGAGTCAGTATCGGAGTAACCAAGATTGGTATTATTTGTGCCAGCGAGGCGCCCAACACCATTGTTATGGTATTACGCACAAACCTTGAATCAAACATTTTAATTTCTGCAATTCAGATATTGAATTTAACTTTTAAAGCCATATTATCATCAAAATTTGAATTAAATACACTTCCCCATATCAACAAAATAGCTACTACTGTAAAATTAGGTAGCCTCCTCTAATATGAATAAATGATAATAGACTATAAAGCGGCAGTAACATTGGATACTGCAATATGCATGAATTATAAGCTTACACTATACGTTCTACCACGGCTCCAGTCGAAAACACTTAAGCGCAGTTTGAAAACTAAAATTTCCTTCCTCCCGTTTATTGAAAAGAAACATAGTTACAAGATCTTGGCTATCGCCAGAAAGATTCATACTAATAAAGCCCAAGCTTTCCAAGTTGGGTTTAAATAATACTCCACCACAGTAAATATCCGATAATCCTTAATTATCCCCTACGCAATCTAAAAAAACATCTCAACTTTCATCCAAGTAAGGCGCTAATCACCGCGTCATATCCATCTTGGTCTATATAAGGATGCATAGGCAAACTAAACACTGTCTCAGCTAGCTTTTCTGAAATTGGACATCCGCCATAACATTTTCCAATAGTTTTAAATACAGCTTGCTGATGCATACAGGTACCATAATAAATAGCAGTAGGCACACCGCAGTCCTCTAATTTTGCCATTATATCAAAACGCTTCACCGAGTTTTCTGCCCGCAGCGTATATTGAGCCCAAGAACTAATATAATCCATTGGAACTTGGGGTGTTATATATTTACTAGACAATAAAGCTTCATATTGCGACGCTACGTTGTTTCGCTTAATTAGTTCATCGGGAAAAACAGCCAATTTTTCGAGCAAAATAGCAGCTTGAATTGTATCTAACCGGCTATTCATACCAATACGTACATTATCGTATTTATCCCGTCCCTTACCATGTACACGATAAGATCTAATTAGTTCAGCATATTCATCATTATCAGTAAAAACAGCACCACCATCACCGTAACAGCCCAACGGTTTCGCAGGAAAGAAGCTTGTTGTTGAGATACAGCCAAAACTACCAGCCCGCTGAGTGCCTTCACTAGTTTGAATTGCTCCACCAAACCCCTGAGCGGCGTCTTCGATGATTTGCAGATCGTATTTATCCGCAATACACTTTATTTCAGGGTAACTAGCTGGCAGTCCGAAAAGATCAACCGCCATTATAGCTTTTATATTTAATCGACCTTCTGCTTGTACCGCCTGAATTTTTCGCTCTAGATCCTGTGCACACATATTAAAAGTAGTAGCATCAGAATCAACAAAAACCGGATTAGCTTTTACAAAAGCGACAGCCTCGGCAGAGGCAAAAAAGGTAAATGAAGGCACAAACACGACATCACCTTCACCTATTTCCATTGCCATTAACGCTAAAGTTAACGCATCTGTACCATTGGCACAGGTAATTGCATGTTTTACCCCAACATAGTCAGCCAGTTGCTGTTCTAATTCCCTTACTTCCGGCCCCATAATGTATTGGCCGTGATTAAGTACAGCTTGAACACGCGCATCAATACGCACCTGCAAATGCTTATACTGTGCCTCTAGATCAATAAATTGCATTTTCTGACCACTTTTTCTTCATTAACTAGCTTGCTTACTGAGCTGACCATCTTTTAATGTATAAATATCACCTGTATGAGGACATATTGCTGTTGCATCTCCTTTCAGAGGCAGATCCAAAGCCTCACCAAATTGACTCATCCATCCAATTTGCTTAGCAGGAACCCCTACCATAAGAGCATAATTTGGCACATCGTGATTGACCACTGCTCCAGCCCCAATCAAAGCATAGGAACCTATGGTAACACCGCATACTATCGTACAGTTTGCTCCCAAAGTAGCTCCTTTCTTCACCAAAGTGTCCTTATATTCATCCTTACGGTCAATCAAAGAGCGTGGATTATAGACATTTGTAAACACCATACTTGGACCACAGAAAACCCCATCTTCTAGAAAAACGTTGTCATATACAGATACATTATTCTGGATCTTACACTTATCGCCTACAACTACCTTATTTCCAATAAAGACGTTCTGCCCAAGAGAAACTTGACTACCTATACGAGCACCCGAGCACACGTGTGTAAAATGCCATACACGCGACCCATTTCCTATCCGAGCACCGTCATCAATGATAGCACTTTCATGCTGGTAGAATTCAGACATAACTATTTAACCTTTGAAAGCAACGGGTGAGGTATTTTCGGAAGGTCAACCAACGTACTTTTTCTTAATGCCTCAACTGTTTCAATAGCAGCCCGATTCTCTTCAACGCCATAGCCATTACCCTCTAATACGCGCTTATAACTCTGAGTATGTAAATCAGTAAACCCGCCAGAGAATTCCAACTCTTCTCCTTCTATACTGATACTTCGATAAGTCAACTTCTCACCTTGAACAGCATTATCCGGCAAATGATTGGCATCAATAGACAAAAACCACCGAACTCTAGCCTTTTCGTACTCTAAATAGCCCGATGCAGTTTTTGCGTCTCTATAATGTACTTCGTTCCTCAGTATATCTCCGAATATAAAGTGAAGCATATCGTAGAAATGAACACCTATATTTGTTGCCACCCCACCAGATTTTTCATCAAAACCTTTCCAAGACTTCAAATACCACTTACCCCTAGAGGTCAAATATGTCAAATCCACATCAAATATTTTTTCCTCTGGCGCAGCCTGTACTTTTTCCTTTAAGGCTAATATTGAAGGGTGTAAACGCAGCTGTAAAATCGAGTTAACACGTGATCCATACTCTTTCTCATACTGTTTGAGAACATCCAAATCAGAAGCATTCAATACCAGAGGCTTCTCACATATAACATCTATTCCATTCTGTAAAGCAAACTTCATATGCGGAAGATGCAAATAATTTGGAGAACAAACTGCTATGTAATCCAATTTATCCCCTTTCATTTTCAAATCTTCTACAAAACCTGAAAATTGCTCAAATTCAGTAAAAAACTCTGCTTCAGGAAAATGGCTATCCATGATTCCAACCGAATCGTTAATATCCATGGCAACCACTAAATCATTACCAGTTTCCTTGATCGCCTTTAAATGGCGTGGAGCAATGTACCCAGCAGCACCGATCAAACCAAATTTTTTCATTACCAAACTCTCAAAACTATTTAAAGTCGAATATCTGAAGAATTTTTATCTAAGACATATTTAACATCGTAGAGTACATGCTTTTCTTTACCGTAAGCTCTTAATTTCTCTTCGCCCCATTCTTTATACTCAGAGTGGTCTACAGCAAGAACAATGGCATCATAAGCCCCTTGCTCTGGTTTCTCTATCAACTTAATTCCATACTCTTCTTCAACTTCAACTGCATCAGCCCAATCATCAGAAACATCAACTTGCATATTAAAGCTTTGAAGTTCAGTAATAATATCTACAATCTTAGTGTTCCGAACATCTGGGCAATCCCCTTTGAATGTAAAACCTAAAACCAGCACTCGAGCTTCATCAATATGGATTTTTTTACGACTAACAGCCTTTACAAGCTCGGTAGCAACATAGGTTCCCATACCATCATTAATTCTTCGACCAGCAAGAATAACTTCTGGTTGATAACCAACTTCTTTAGCTTTAAATGTAAGATAATAAGGGTCAACACTTATACAATGACCACCAACAAGCCCCGGTTTAAATGGTAAGAAATTCCATTTAGTACCAGCAGCATCTAGCACTTCCTGAGTATCAATTCTTAAACGATTAAAAATCTTTGCGAATTCATTAATGATCGCTATATTCAAATCACGCTGGGTGTTTTCGATCACTTTCGCAGCTTCAGCAACTTTGATCGAGCTTGCTTTATAGGTACCTGCTTCAATAATAGAGGCATACAATTGGTCTACAAAATCTGCAATTTCATCTGTAGAACCCGACGTAATTTTTTTGATTTTAGTAAGTGTATTAACCTTATCTCCTGGGTTTATACGCTCAGGACTATAGCCAGCATAAAAATCCTTATTAAACGTCAATCCACTACCACGCTCAATAATTGGAATACAAACCTCTTCTGTAGCTCCAGGATAGACAGTAGATTCAAAGACAACTATATCGCCAGCACTAATCACATTCGAAAGCATTTCAGAAGACTTTCTTAATGGATTTAAATCAGGAGAATTATTGTCATCAATAGGTGTAGGTACCGTGACAATATATATATTCGAAGCATTTAAATCATTTAGATTATCAGTGTACGACAGGTGAACAGCTTCTTTTAAATCCCCATCAGGAACTTCCAATGTAGAATCATGCCCTGCAAGCAGCTCATCAATACGCCCTCGATTGATGTCAAATCCAATTACAGATCTAGTTTTCCCAAATTCAACTGCTAAAGGGAGTCCCACATAACCTAGACCAATAATAGCGATTCTTGCTTCATTCAGCTTCATGTATCGTTCTTCCATTAAATCAATTTCTTTAAAGCTCTGATCTGTTTTGAAACAGCCAATGCGCGACCTATAAAACTAACACTATCCTGAGCCTATATAGCTCGATAATCGATAGACACCACGATCATCTCGGACACCATTTATAACGCGATAATTCTACATAGGGCTTAAATTAATATCCATTCATATTTAAGGCTTACTACTTACACCAAAATTTAAAACTTCTTGCCCAAAAGTTTCAAAAATGGACAATGAACTCAACTCCATATTTACACTAACCTTCAGGTAATACATTGAAGATTTCAACGGCTAGTCTAGACTGGAAATCAGAATCTCCCCATTCAAACCAATATGAAGATATTTACTTCAACCCCGAAGACGGTATCTCAGAAAGCTTCTATGTATTTCTAGAAGCCAATAAGTCGCCTCAATTATTTAAGGAAAGTCATGATGCATGCATTACTATTGCTGAAACAGGCTTTGGGACTGGCCTTAACTTCATCCTCACAGCTTCCGAATGGCTAAAACATTCTCCCAAACAATCAAAATTGAAGTACATATCTGTAGAGAAATTTCCGTTATCCCGCTCCGATCTGCAAAAAGCACTTAAACAGTGGCCACAATTTCAAGAAATATCTATAGCTATATTAGAGCAATACCCTTGTCCGCAAGCTGGCTACCACACCATTACAATTAATCATAGTCATATCGAACTTTTACTCATGTTCGGTGATGCTGCCGAATCTTACTCTCGCCTTAACGCCAAAGTAGATGCATGGTACCTCGATGGCTTCGCTCCCTCTAAAAACCCGGATATGTGGTCACCAGAGCTATTCCGTGAGATAGCCCGTTTAAGCAAACCAGGCACTACCTTTTCTACATTCACAGCGGCAGGTATTGTGAAACGCGGCTTAAGGGATGTTGGGTTTGACGTTCGAAAACAGAAAGGGTTTGGGCGCAAGCGCGAAATGTTGGTCGGTACCTTTGTTGAGAACCAAGCCCCTAAGACGATTGATAAGCCTTGGTTTGAATTGCCAGCATCTGCAAAACCTAAAGGGGTCACGATTATTGGTGGCGGCCTGTCAGGTTGCTTAACTGCGCAAGCCTTAGCCGAGCGAGGCGTTAAAGTTACGCTGCTCGAACAAGAAAATCAGTTAGCGACTGGCGGATCTGGTAACCCACAGGGTGCTTTGTACGCAAAACTTCCAGTCAAGCAAACAACTCAGGGCGAGCTACATCTGAGCGGCTTTCTATACAGTGTTAATATGCTTAAGCGCTTAGATCCAGAAGAATCCTTTTGGTCTCAATGTGGGGTTATGCAGTTAGCAACGAGTGATAAAGAACTCGCTCGTCAAAATAACCTGATAGAACAAGAAACTTATCCACAAGAGCTTGTTTCTCTTAAAGGCGCAGAAGAATTATCTGAGATCGCCAACACATCCGTTAATTTTGATGGTTTGTTTTTCCCCTCTGCAGGTTGGGTTTCGCCACGAGCACTGTGCGAACATTTTGTCGATCATCCGAATATCTCGGTAGTGCAACAGCAGGTAAATGATTTATCTTTTGCTGAAGGTCATTGGCAGTTAGCAACAAAAAGCGGAGAGTTCTTATCGGCTAGTCACGTTGTGATCTGTAATGCTGAGATGGCGAACCAGTTTAACCAAACAGATCATCTCCCTCTTAAAACCATCCGAGGCCAGGTATCCATTACTCAAGCTAAAGCAACAAACAACCAGTTAAACAGTGTCGTTTGCGGTGATGGTTATATCTCGCCAGCGCATAACCAACAGTATTGTTTTGGCGCGACTTATGATCTTCAGGGTAAAGAGCGCAATGTTACACAAGATGACCATGAATCTAATCTAGAAAAGTTAAGTAAGGTTCTACCCGACATACATGCTGATTTAGCTGCAGAATCTAATGACCTACAAGGACGCACAGCATTCCGCTGCAGCACGCCAGATTACATGCCGATTGTGGGTCCTGCACCGGTGCAAGATCAATTTATTGAAACCTTCGCACAACTAAGAAAAGATCGAAAATGGCACTTTGAGAATGCAAAAGCAGAGCATCACCCTAATCTCTACGTCAATACAGGTCATGGTTCTAAAGGGTTAATTACCTGCCCTATTTCAGCAGAACTATTAGCCTCGATGATATGCGATGAGCCCCTTCCTCTACCCAAAGATGTCATTGATGCCATTAACCCAGCCCGCTTTATCATTAAGAAGTTGATAAAACAGACGATATAATAGGTTATAGCTGGAGTTGCATAACATGCAGCTTCAGTTTTATATTTGATTTATCCCTGTTTGGCTGGAGTAACTATGGCACTTTACGTATACGATCAAGGTTATCGAATACAAACACCTAAAGAGTCTCTCTTTAGGGAGAAAGGTGTTGATTCTCTAAAACACAGCCGCCACAGCCACCGTAGCGCAGATATGGAAGATCGTCTCCATGCCGACGGTGAAAAATTTGTTATCCCGGGGCCTCAAAAAGGCCCAGAAAATAATGACAACGCCAGCCGTGCTTATGCCTCTAATACCGCCGATAGCCATGCTGAACCTGACAGCCCGCAGTTGACGGTCTCTAGAATTATGGTTTCGCCGGTACATAGTGTGACACCAAGCACCCCCATCAGCAGCACTTGGAAACGAATGGATTCTCTGGAAATCAATCACTTGGTGGTGATGGAAGAGGATCAACGTCCATTAGGGCTTATTCACAAAACAGATCTTATTGCTGCAGGAACAGATTCTATCTCTCCTGTCCGATCTTTATGCACTAAAAAGCTAACGGCAGCGACACCTGAAACTATGGTTCAAGATGTCGCAATGAATTTTATAGAGAATGGCATCAATGCAGTTCCAGTGGTTGATGATCAAGACCAGGTTGTTGGCATCGTCTGTAGAACAGACCTTTTGCGCTTACTGGTCAGTGGCCCTCATTTGGAGAGATGGGTTTAGGGCGTTGTGGTGGATGCGATGATAGCTCCTTAGGCTCCTCTTTATTACCGCCGAACAACCCAGCAATAAATCTAAATACCTTTTTCACACCACGCCAGATCTTTGGAAGCAGCCATACCAACAGCAATATAAAGATTACCAAGCCAGCTAAGAACCAAATAGGGTGGTTAAGTGCAGCCCACAGGCCACCTAACACCAGCAGGTCTTCACTAATTGAAGCGGTCCAATTGGTCACAGGCTCTGGTGAAGTATTAATTAGTACGCGCCCACCCGCTTTCGCCGCATGACTTCCTGCTGCTAATGTGCCACCAGCCAAAGCTGCAGCCAGCTCTACTGCTGGCGTTACGTCGCCTACTGCACTGGCAGCTAAAGCCGCGCCTGCGGGGATTCGAATAAAGGTGTGTAATGTATCCCAGCCAGTGTCGACACCAGGTACTTTATCGGCAAAAAACTCGACAAAATACATAGCCCCAGCAGCCATCAATACTAGCGGATCACTGACAATCTGTAACTCTTCTGGTAAGGCTATATGCCCCATATTATTGAGCATGCCTAACATTAGGACAGTAGCGTATAAGTTAATACCACTTGCCCAACCAACCCCCATCGTCAGTGCTACTAAACTGACAATTTGTTCTAACTGATCCATATAAGTACCTCGCTGATTATCCAAGGCCTTACAGATCGAATAGAAAGGCCCAGCGCTACAATGTGTCTTTAGATACTATATTACAAAGGCCTGTACTCTCGCTGAACAAGATAACGACCTGCCCTGATTGCAAGAGAGATTTTACTTGGGCGACTTTATCGGAGAGAGAGAACTCATATTCACCATAGTCAGTACCATCACGGCTGACAAATTCTTCGATCAATGCAGTGAGTGTACCTGGTTCAAGTTCTTGATAGGGGATGATCATAAAGGTGGGACTACCAGATCTTCAACTTACTAAACCAGCTTTCTCCCTGCCAACGGTCTTTACATCCGTGCAGTTCACGCTGCCAACGATCATATCTTTGCTGAATACCACGCGCTTGCTGAGTAAGTTCTGGATACTTAGTTGAATCAAAACGGTGATAACCACCATGACCTAACCGAAGTGCTAAGTAGTGACCTGCCGCATTATCCCAAGCAAGACCATTACGGCTCACGCTCTGCTGTGTAAACCAACCAACAAAATGAACAGCATCTTCAACCTCTGTAGGCTCAGCATCCCAACGCTCACTACGGATACGAAATTCATCCCAATCTGCAGCACGAGGTCGAACGTGTTTTTTATCTAGCTCAGTTAAAGGCAGTTCAAGCATAGCTAGAGTTAAAGCCAGAGGAGTACCGTATTTTTGCTGAACATTAACAGCCGGCTCAATCCAATCATCAGTGTCATCTAACTCATCACAGATCATCAGAGCTGGCTTAGTGGTAGCCCCACCAAAGCAACCAGAAAGAAGCAATGAAATGATAAGCACACCATAAGCTTTATGATTGAACCGAATTAGCATTACAGATTCACTCCATGCTCAGCTAGAAAGTTAACAAACTCATCTTCATCCATCGTAGTGATGTTTAACTCGTTTGCCTTTTTAAGTTTTGAGCCAGCACCCGGCCCAGCCACTACACAATCAGTTTTTGCAGAGACACTGCCAGCCACTTTGGCGCCTAAAGCCAACAAGTGATTTTTCGCATCACTACGCCCCATACGCTCCAACTTACCCGTCAGAACCCATGTTTTACCCTGCAAGACTAACTCATCTTCAGACGGTTTTTCTATCGCTTCCCAAGAAATACCAGCCTCATTAATCAAAGCATCGATAACTTCGCGGTTATGTTCCTGTGCAAAAAACTGAGTAATATGCTTCGCTACAATCGGCCCTACATCAGGTACATCGATAAGCTCTTCTTCAGATGCTGACATCAAAGTATCTAGCTTGCCAAAATGATGCGCTAACGCCCGAGCAGTTGCCTCACCTACCTCACGAATACCCAAAGCGTATAGGAAACGCGGCAATTGTGTATTACGGCTGTTGTTAATCGCATTAATCAGATTCTCGGCAGACTTGGGCCCCATTCTCTCAAGCTTAGCGATCTCCGCTTGATCCAATGTAAATAAGCCCGCTGGATTATGTAACATATCCAGATCGACTAGCATTTCGATTAACTTATCACCTAAGCCATCGATATCCATCGCCTTGCGGGATACAAAGTGCTTTAGCGCCTCTTTTCGTTGTGCAGCACAATACAAACCACCCGTACAACGAACAACTGCTTCCCCCTCTTGCCGCTCTACAGCCGAATCGCATATGGGACAAGATTTAGGAAACTCTACCGCTTCTGCTTCGGGTAACCTTCTATCATGTAACACTCGAACAACTTGAGGAATCACATCGCCAGCACGACGAATGATCACCGTATCACCTGCCCGCACATCAAGACGTTCAATCTCATCCATATTGTGTAAAGTGGCGTTAGAAACCGTCACACCACCCACGAAAACAGGCTCTAGACGAGCCACAGGGGTAACCGCACCTGTACGACCAACCTGGAATTCAATTGCACGAATTGTTGTCATCTCTTCTTGAGCAGGAAATTTATGCGCTATTGCCCAGCGCGGCGCGCGTGATACAAAGCCCAACGCCTTTTGCTGCTCAAGGTTATTCACCTTAAAAACGACACCATCGATCTCGTAAGGAAGCGAATCACGCAGCTCAGAGACTTTTTGATAGTACGTCATACAACCATCAACACCATCGACAACATCCAACAATGGATTAAGTTTAAAGCCCCACTCTTTTAGCTGGGTCAGTATGGCGGCATGCTCAGAAGCCAACTCACCGCCAGAAACAATACCAACACTATAACTACACATCTCTAGGGGTCGAGATACGGTAATCTTAGGGTCTAACTGACGTAGGCTCCCCGCTGCAGCATTACGTGGATTTACAAATGGCTTTTGTCCCGATGCAACTGCACGTTGATTTAGCAGCTCGAAACCCGCTTTCGGCATGTAGATTTCACCACGGACTTCTATGCGCTCTGGGTAACCACTGCCTGTTAGTTTTAAAGGAATCGTAGGAATAGTACGTACATTCAGGGTGATATCTTCACCCGTCGTGCCATCACCGCGCGTTGCTCCACGAACAAGCAAACCATTTTCATAGAGTAAACTGACGGCAATACCATCTAATTTTGGCTCACAAGCATATTGTATAGATCCACCACCTTGCTGATCTAAACGCTCAACCACTCTACGATTGAACTCTTGCATATCATCTTCATTGAAGGCGTTATCCAAAGAGAGCATCGGCAATTCATGTGCAATTTGGCTAAAGGCCGATAGAGGCTGCCCACCAACCCTTTGAGTCGGTGAATCAGATGTTATTAGCTCAGGATTTTCTCTCTCTAACTTTTTCAACTCATGGAAAAGTCGATCATACTCAGCGTCCGGAACCTCTGGATCGTCCAAAACATAGTAACGATAATTATGTTGGTTTAGCTGCTCACGCAGAGATTCGATCTGTTCTTGTATAGACACGGTAAGACTCAATAAGCGGTATAGAGAGAAGAAAGCGTGGCTTAACGGCCACGCTTTTTAAGAGTTTTCATTTCAAAATCGCGAACACGCTGCCGGTAGTGTTCCATCGTCTGGCTTCGTAGTACAGATCGGTTTTCATCCAGCATCTCGCCACCAAGATGCTTCGCTACAGTTTCTGCAGTAGCCAACATACACTCAAAGGCATCCATGACATCTTGCGGTTCTTCCATAGACATAAAGAACATCACCGCTTTTGTCGTAAGTGATTCAGGGTTCCCTTGAACGAAGGTACCTGGTGGAAGTGCATTTGCCATGCTGAACTGTACAGGGCTAATACCCGAAGCTTTTTCGAAACGGTGATAGATATCCATTTCGCCAAAGTTCATACCGCAAGCATCAACTATTTTCTGCAATACAGGACCGTTAAACTGCGGCTGCTCTTTGGCAATTACAGAGATCACCAGAACATTCTCAGGATCAGGATCTTTCTCTAGAGGCTTCCGCTGTACACCTGCAGGCGCTACAACTGACTCTGGCTCTGGCTCTGGCTGAACATCGGAAATAACTTCAACTTGCTCAACCATAGCATCTGGTTCTGGCGAAGATTCTACTTCTTCACGCAGATACTCAGGCTCCATTGTTTTTTCATAACTGGCATCTTTAGTTTCAGCCTCTTCAACTTGAACCTCTTGAGCCTCAGCTGTTGGGGCTTTTGAAATAGTCTCTGCAACTGAAAGCTCGGAGCAATCATTATCTAACGCCGAACCTAGGGTTAGGTTGGCATATGGATCCTCTTCGGCATGACCAAAATCGAAGCCTGTTTGTGGATCATCTTCAACGACTGAGGGAGTGCTGTTCTCAACACCTTTAAGGTCCAACTGAGGGAAAGCTTCAGATTCCTGTTCGCTTTCATGGATATGCTCTTTTTCATCAAGCTCATCCATAAGAAGAGTAACAGGCTTTTCGAAGTCAATCTCTTGAACAGACTCAGCTACTGCTGCAATTACTGGCTCTGGCTCTGGCTCTGGCTCTGGCTCTGCAAAGTTCTCGATCGGCTGTTCAATTTCAATAGAGGGCTCTATTCGAATTTCTTCTTCAACTACTTCTGTTAATTCCAGTTCAGTTTCGGTCCCTGCCTGAAGCGTTTCGTACTCATTGATTTGAGTGTTCGTTACTTCAACATCATTATGTTCTTCAGTATCAACACTTGGAACTTCTGCGATTTCATCAGAAAGCTCAGCATAGGACTGAGACGCTTGCTCTGATTCCTGAGCAATTTCAACTTCAGATTCTGGCTGCACAGTCTCTTCGACTGCTTCAGGTGCTAACGCAACTATCGACTGCTCTTGCAGAACTTCATCCTCATGATATGGTGCAGTTGCGTCTTTGATTTCAACAGTATTTTGCTCAAAACCGTCATCCGCTGTAACCACAGGAACTTCTTCATCAGTAACTTCCTGGTAAGACTGAAGTTCTGGTTCTGGTTCTGGTTCTGGTTCTGGTTCTGGTTCTGGTTCTGGTTCTGGTTCTGGTTCTGGTTCTGGAATAGTTTGTTCTACTACGCGAGCAGGACCCAACACCCCTTCATCCATAGCATAATCGGAGACTTCAGGTTTTGTTTCTTCCGCTTCTTTTGGAAGTGGTTCATCCATTACAGGGATGTCGTCAACAGTTAACGTCGGCTCAACTGTAACCTTACGTGCACTACCAACAATACCGTCATCAATATCTAGATTATCATCCCAAACCGGGGCTATAGGCTCTTCTTTTTTAACAGTTTTTTCTTCTGCTAGCGGCTGCATTTCTTGTGCATCCATTCCACTTGTTACAGAAGAGTTTTGAGTCTCAACAGAGGGAGAATCACCGTCTAAATTTGGACGGTAATTAGAGAAAAGTGGGTCATCATCTAACGCGACCTTGCGGGCACCACCTGACGGTAACTCTGGATTAAATGAGTCATCTCCCTCTGGAAGATCAACAAAGTTTTTGTCGATGTTCATCTTTAGGCGATTACGCCCAATTTGCATACGACGCCAACCATCCAAAACAATCAGTAGGATTAAAACAACCCCACCGATTATTAACCATTCACGCAGAGTGATTTCCATGTGCTTAGTCGCGACCTTATCTTAAAAAAAACGGTAATAAGTACCCACTATAAAAGAGCCAGATTTATTCGACAACTCTATCGATCGTAAGAATCATTGGTAAAGTTATTCCGCGTACCTGAACAGGGGAGATCAAGCCATATAGATCACCTGGCTGCTCTTTGGGCTCACCCGTTTTTGAGACTCTCGCAGATACTTCAACTGTCGAAACCGTAGATAAACCTGACTGAGGATTCATCGCTTTAGAATCATCAAGAACGACATCAATCGGTAGGTCAGAAACTTGAAGTTTAACAGCTGCTAACGGGATACGACCGCCTACTTCGCGTGCAAACACAAACACAGTGGCATCAGCAGCAACTTGCTGTTTCAGCTGGTCATCAATATTCACTTTCAAGCTAATTGATGCTGGCATCAACTCAGGAATTTCTGGTACATCAACACCTTCAGCGATCAAGGCATCACGAGCATTACGTACACCTGAGCGAAGAGATTCTGCAGTCTTACCGTCAGAGTTACGAAGCGCTTTCAGCCAATAATCCAGCGCACCTTGATAATCTTTATGCTCATAGCGATCAATACCCAGCAAACCTAAAACGGTAATTTCTAGAGGCTTAATCGCTAGCGTCTTATCAATAACCGTTTTGATCTCTGGGCTCATTTTACTTTCATTAGCAAAAAATAGAGCCTGCGCGTACTGACCTAGGACATCCGCATACTGAGGTGAATCTTCAGGTAATAAAGATACAACCTTTTCAAAACCAGCAGCGCCCTCTTTAAAACGCCCTTGATTCATATAGGTCGTTGATAGTAAGTACCAACCTTCAGGGTTTTCTGGATTCAACTTAAGCTCTTTTTCAAGCTGTGCAACAGCCTCTTCCAATGTTGGCTGTTTACCATTGAATGGATCTTTTGGCTGCTGCATTGATAGCTCAAGATCAGCTGAACGTCCGTAAACGGAGTACAAACCAATTGCTGCAACAGGAATCATTAACGCCAACAATGTTACAGTCACCAGTGTTTGCGAAGTTAACGCTATTTTGTTCTTAGACTGTTTTTGCTCGTTTACATCTGAAAGCAGATTTCGCTCAAGCTCAGTTTTCAACGTCGCATAATCCGTATCATCTAGGTTGCCTGCAGCTTTCTCTTCTTCTAATTCGGATAAGCGCTCCTGAAAGATCTCGATATTTTGTTGTTCGCGATCTTCAGAAACCTCATTTTGAATTAGGCGTCTAGCACGTACAAAGGGTAAAAATACAAAAGCAATAGCCAGTACCGTTAACAGCGCTATGCCTACCCATAGTTCAATCATTTATCTTTACCCTTATCTAAAATATCTTTCAGGCGCTGGGCTTCATCACCGCTAAGGGATGAATCTAAATCTTGCCCTTTGTCGTCCACTTTCTTCTTGCGCTTTCGAGAAAGAAAAACCATCACGATAATACCGATAACAGCCAACACAAACGGGCCATACCACAATACATAGGTCGCTTTATTAACCGGCGGGCGATATAAAACAAAATCACCGTACCTTGCCACCATAAAATCGACAATTTCGTCGTTATCGTTGCCTTCTTGCAACATCTTGTAGACTTCGTTACGCAAATCAGAAGCGATAGGCGAGTTAGAATCCTGCAAGTTTTGGTTTTGGCATTTTGGACAACGTAGCTCGAAGGTTAATTGACGAAAGCGTTCGCGCGTTTCCTCATCCTTAAACTCATAAGTATCAATAGCTGCCCATAGCGACATAGGCAGAGAAAATAGCAATAACGCTAGGATTTTTCTCATTGTGCAGCGACCTTCTCAGAACTGTTGATCTGATCAATTATCCCTTTCAGCTTGGTCCAAACTTGCTGATCGACAACACCCACATGTTTATACCGAATCACACCTTGTGCATCGATCACGTATGTTTCAGGTGCACCATAAACACCCAAATCTAGGCCTAAGCTTCCTTTGTCGTCATAAACATTTGTTGCGTAGGGATCTAAGTATTTTTTCAACCAAATTTTTGCTTTCTGGCGCTCATCTTTATAGTTAATACCGATAACTTTATAGCCTTCGGCCTTAATACTATTCAGCTGTGCATGTTCCTCTTTACAGGATGGACACCAAGTTGCCCAAACATTCACCAAAGCAGCCTCACCTTTAAGGTCTTCAGCGTTAAGCATTTTTCCTTCGTCATACAAAGACGGTAACTCAAACTGAGGAAAAGGCTTATTCAACAGCGCTGAGGGCAATTCCGTAGGATCCAGTTGCAAACCACGCCAAAGAAAAACGCCAATTCCTAAGAAAATCGCTAATGGAATAAACAAAACAAAACGACGCATGAATGATTACCCTTAATACTTAAGCGTTTGCTACAGCACGCTTATTTTGTTTTCTATAACGCTTGTCCATCGCAGCCAACAAACCACCAACGGTCATTAGCAAACCGCCCAACCATAACCAACGTACAAATGGTTTATGCTGAACACGAACCGCCCATGCGCCGCCTTCAAGAGGTTCACCCAACGCAACATATAGATCTCGTGTTAGACCTGGGTCAATTGCGGCTTCAGTCATAACTGTGCCACTGGCGTTGTACATACGTTTTTCTGGGAAAAGCTCACCATAAGCTTCACCATCTTTCAGTACACGTAAACGCGCTTTATCAGAAACATAGTTAGGGCCTACAACATCTCGAGTGCCGTCAAAAATAAACTCGTACTGTTTAAAGCTAAGTTTGTCACCTGGCACCATTCTAAGATCGCGCTCTTCGTTATAGATAGAAACGAGCGTCATACCAACAATCGTTACCGCAACACCGATATGGGCTAATACCATCGCGTAATAGCTACGAGACAACGTAGTTAGTGCCTTAAAAGGAGCCTTACGGTGAGAAACTTTGTTCCAAATATCTTTAATCGATACGAACGTAATCCAGAATACAAGCGCCATGCCCAGGAATACGTACCAATCAAAGCCATCGCCATACAGCATAGGGAACACAGCAGCACAGACAATGCTTAATACAAATGGAATGACTAATTGAGCGGTAAGATATGTACTCTTAGTACTCCTCCAACGAGAAAGAATACCAAAGCCCATAAAGCCAACCATTACAGCCATTAGAGGTATAAAGAGTGCGTTAAAGTACGGAGGACCTACCGAAATCTTACCCATACCTAAGGCATCAATAAGCAGCGGATACAATGTTCCTAATAGGACCATCATCGCTACTACCACTAATAGAATATTGTTACCTAACAAGAAGGTCTCGCGGGAAACCAATTCAAAACTTGATTCACTTTTTACATGCGCGGCTTTCAATGCGTAGATCAACAAAGAGCCACCAATAGTGATCGCCAATAGCGCAAGTAGGAAGTAGCCTCGCTCCGGGTCTGTCGCAAAGGCATGTACTGAAGTAAGTACGCCAGAACGAACCAAAAAGGCACCTAATAAGCTCAAAGAGAAGGTAAAGATCGCTAGCAATACGGTCCAGCTTTTAAACACACCACGCTTTTCAGTAACGGCTAAACTGTGAACCAGTGCAGTACCTACCAACCATGGCATAAATGAAGCGTTTTCTACTGGATCCCAGAACCACCAGCCACCCCAGCCTAATTCGTAATATGCCCACCAGCTTCCTAATGCGATACCTAGGGTTAGGAATGCCCACGCAACAATTGTCCAAGGACGAGACCAACGCGCCCAAGCCGCATCTAAACGGCCGCTTAGCAATGCAGCAATAGCAAAGGCAAACGCAACAGAGAAGCCAACATAGCCCATGTACAGCATTGGCGGGTGCAGAATCAGACCGATATCTTGCAGCAATGGGTTAAGGTCGCCACCCTCTTGTGGGAAGCGAGGCAAATGACGTTCAAATGGACTCGATGTCATCAGTGTAAACAGGATAAAACCAACACTGATAATACCCATGACACCTAGTACACGAGCGACAATATCTTGCGGTAAGTTGTCACTTTTAATCGCTACAGCCCAAGTCCAACCACCTAGGATCACAACCCAAAGCAGTAATGAACCTTCATGCCCACCCCAGATAGCACTGATTTTGTAATAGATAGGTAGCGCTGTATTTGAGTTTGTTGCGACATAAGCAACAGAGAAATCATCTACAACAAAGGCGTAGCCAAGACAGACAAGACTGACCATCAAGAAGGCAAACATACCGGTCGCTAATGGGCGAGCAAAGCCCATCCACAAAGCATTCTTACTATAAGTACCTGCTAACGGAACAACCGCTAATAACGCAGCCAAACATAAAGATAAAATTAGTGCGTACTGACCTAACTCAGGGATCATTTGTTAAACACCTCACCCTCAGGTTTAGGCATATGACCACTCTTTTCTAGTGCTTCAGCAACTTCTGGTGGCATATAGTTTTCATCATGCTTAGCTAACACTTCAGTAGCCTCAAGTTCATTAGCGCTGTTTAATTTACCTTGGGAAACGATACCCTGACCTTCACGGAATAGATCAGGCAAAATACCTTCATAATGAACCGTCATTACGCTTTCGTAATCCGTAAGCTGGAAGGTTACTTTCAAGCTTTGAGGATCACGTTTAACACTGTCCTCTACAACCATGCCACCCGCTCTAATTCGCGTATCCTTAGGCGCTTCACCCTTAGCAATCTCAGTTGGGGAGTAGAAAAGGTTAATATTTTGGCTTAGAGCAAACATAGTTAGGCCAACAGCTGCTCCGACACCAAAGACAATAAACAAAACAATAATTAAACGTTGTTTGCGTTTAGGGTTCATGAAGATTTTTTCTCCCTGCGCAGGCGACGTGCAAGATCAGAGATAACCTTCTTCTTTTGCAGTGCCGGGTTCACAATATTAATAACAATAACGAATAGAGCGATGGCATAACTCAACCAGACATATAAACCATGTCCGCCCATCGCGATAAAATCTGAAAAACTATCAAAACTCACTGAATTAGCCTCTCTGTTTTTCTATCAATTCCCGCACCCAACTGGAGCGACGTTCTCGATATAAAATTTCATTTCGAGTACGCATCATCAAAGAGACCGCGAAGAAACAATAAAACCCTATGACCATGACGAGTAATGGCACCCACATCTCCGCGGGCATCGCCGGTTTCTCAGTCAAAGTAAATGTTGCTGGCTGATGTAGAGTATTCCACCAATCAACTGAATATTTGATGATCGGGATATTCACTAAACCAACCAAAGATAAAACTGCAGAAGCTTGAGCTGCCGTTGCTTCACTCTCTATTGCTGAGTTCAAAGCAATAACGCCCAAGTAAAGGAATAGAAGGATTAGCATAGACGTTAAGCGCGCATCCCAAACCCACCAAGAACCCCAAGTAGGTTTACCCCAAATTGCACCTGTAGCTAGAGCTAAGATCGCAATGGAAGCACCAATAGGCGCACAAGACTTAGCGACCATATCAGCCACTTTCATTTTCCAGATAAGTCCGATTGCACCTGCGATTGCCATCACCATGTAGCAGGATTGAGCCAAGATAGCGGAAGGAACATGGATATAGATAATTCTAAAACTGTTACCCTGCTGGTAATCCTCTGGAGCAAAACCTAGCGCCCAAACAACACCTGCAATAAGTGCAATAGCTGCCGCGATTGCAAATCCTGGCAGCAGCTTACCCATAATTTCATAAGACCAGCGTGGCGATGCCAATTGATAAAACCAACGGGGCATCCACTTCTTCTTTTCGCTCATAACAACCTAAACTTATCCGCTCACGGAAATTCGTAATGCTGCACCAATTGCAAGAGGCGCCATCACAACACCCAAAGCCAAAATAGCGCCTAATAACGCAAAATACCCAGCAAGCGGCAATCCTGTCACTGCCGCCTGAACTGCGCTAGTGCCAAAAATAAGCACAGGGATATACAGCGGCAGCACCAGTAGGGATATCAGCACACCTCCCTTTCGTAACCCCACCGTCAATGCCGCACCTATGGCACCGATCAAACTTAATGTTGGCGTCCCTAGTAACAGACTCAACATTAAGCCACTCATCCCTTCTGCTGGTAAAAACAGCATAACCCCAAGTAAGGGCGCCAATAGCGTTAATGGCAGACCGCTCATCATCCAGTGGGCAATCACTTTAGCCAACACAACAACAAACAGAGGCTGTGGGCTTAACAGCGTCTGCTCTAATGTTCCATCTTCGAAATCCGATCGAAATAGGCTATCCATAGACAATAAGGTAGCAAGCAATGCTGCTACCCAAACAACACCGGGAGCCACCTCAGCCAAGAACGTCGGTTCAGGACTCACACCCAGTGGGAATAATGTCGCGACCATTAAAAAGAAAATGAGCGGATTAAACAAATCGCTTTTTTTGCGATAAGCCAACATTAAATCCCGCTTTAATACGGCATAGAATAAACTTGATACAGACGTATCGCCCTGACCTAACTCATCTTTTGTCACTGTCTGGTCCATTAAGTTCCCGCCAATTCATCAAGATTTAATCGACGAACCTGCTCGCCCACGCCCAGCTCATGGTGAGTGGTTAAAATCACACAACCACCTTGCTTCGCATGATCAAGAATAAGTTGTTCTTTTTCTGCGACACCTTTTTTATCAATAGCTGTGAAAGGCTCATCGAGAATCCACAACTTAGCGCTACTTAAATACAAACGCGCAAGGCTCACTCGACGATTCTGTCCTGCAGAAAGCGTATGGCAGGGAGAATCTTCAAAACCGGTTAATCCCACTTTATCCAACGCCATAGGAATATCAGCGACATTTATCCCCGCATGCATAGCAGCATACCATTGGAGATTTTCTTCAGGCGTAAGCACAGCCTTCACCCCAGGGTGATGACCAAAATATAGGAGCTCTCGGCGGAATTCTTCGCGGACCTCTGAGATAGGCTCACCTTCCCAGTAGATATCGCCTTCATAATGATTAGATAGACCACTGAGGATTCGAAGTAACGTAGTTTTACCGCTACCGTTCTGGCCTTCAATCTGGATAACTTCGCCTTGTGATACAGAAAAATTTAGATCTTCGAACAAAATACGTTCGTCACGCTCACAAAACAGGTTTTCAACTTGTATTAACGCTGTATCCAAATCAATCCCCAAACCCAATCGAGTCTTCCGACCTATTTCTCAAACTTGGAATCGCTTAAGAAATGTAATTTACGGCAATAAACTATACTTTTTACAATATCTGCCGATTATTAACCGAGGGATTATATACGAATATCTGATTGCACGGCACTGTTGTATTGCTTTCTAAAAGTTGGATTCTTATCCTCATTTAGCAGCATATAATTTTCATAGAATAACGCCCGCACTTTTCCGTACTCACACCCTAGGATTTGAGGTTACTAACTTGCTACCACAACTACCTGCTATACCACTGCAAACGACCAGCAGTAGTAGCGATTCTGCTCAAAATGTAAATCGACTATTCCCTGTCGGGCAGAACGTCAGCGCGACCGTGGTAGCAGTAAGTCGAGACCAGATCCAACCCGAAGTATTCAAGCTCAAACTCGAAGTTAATAATCGCTTGATTCAGATGGGCGTCTTTCAAGCTCTACCTGTGGGCCAAAAGATCAATGTTATCCGTCAGAATGACGGCCAAATTCAGATAACGCCACAACCCGCTCAGACGGGCAATACGGCTAGCACCCAAACCAGCAACACGCAAAACCTGCCTCAACAGGCACAGCAAACTGCTAACAACGCAGCTACAAGAGCAGATCTCGGCATACAGCTAAAACTAGCTCAGGCTGGCGATACTCTAAAACTTCCTACAGACACTCGTGTTACAGCCGCAGTCATCAGCAGTCGGCCTGTCTATCCACCTTCGACACCCAGCGGTCAGTCAGCACAACCTAACACAGCTAGCGCTACAATAACGCCGCAACAAATGGTAGTAACACCTCAACAAACAACGGCTTCACCACTGCAACCATCGGCAACGCTGCAGCAAGCCCCAGCACCTGTAATTCAGCCCTCTAATCCAGGGACAACAACATCTCAACAAGTTACAGCTCAAGCAGTCCAGCCTAACGTTCCGTCAGTAACCACATCTGCACAGCCTCAGTCATCTGCAACCCCACCTCCGGCAAATCTGCAAACCAGCACCAGCCAAACAACCATTACTACTGGAAATCAATCTACCCCTGCAGCGCCTGCTTCAACAACTACTAGCAACACCATTCAAAATCCAGCGACATCTCAGCAGGCAGCACCTTCAACAAATCAGGGGGCGAGTGTAACGACAACACAGCAGGCAGCACCTTCAACAAACCTGGGGGCTAGTGTAACGACAGCACAGCAGAGTCCCGCACCGACACCGCAAGCACAACAACCGAGCATATCTGATAAAACTAACCCGGCACCCCAGCAAGCCCAGCAAAGCGCTACACCAGTCCGAACGGGTCCGCCGATACATCATATTTTAAGCTTAGCGCTGCCAGACGGTTCAAAAGTCGAAGTTCAATCGCCTCGCCCTATTCCTCAAGGGACTCAGCTACAGCTGGCATCTAACGGTAGCCAAAACATTCAGGTCCTGCGTATACAGGAACCACCTCTGACTTTGAATTCTGCATTAGACAAGCCCGCTATTCAGGAGATATTGCGAAACACTTTACCCATACAGCAGCCACTGGCTACGGCTTTTAACCAATTAGCCCAAGCAACAACTACCGAGGCAAATCAAACATCCCAAATTGGCAGTGTTGTTCGTAGCATGCTGAACCTATTTGGTGTGCGCCCAGGTAGTAGCGAGGCCCCCTCTCAAATACGTCAAAATGTGGAATTTGGCGGATTGAACACTGAACGCCAATTAAGCCAAGGACGAAATGCCAGCCCATTAGATATGAAGGCTCAGTTGCAGCAATTGCAACAACTCAGTGATAACCTCCCCGCTGAACAGCGAGAACGTTTTGATCAGATCATCAAAGGCCTGCAATCACGAGTTACCACACAACAAATAAATTCTCTTCATCAATGGCGAGAACTCCCTGATGGCGGATTTGAGCGAGTTTTACAATTAGATTTACCCATTAAGCAGGGTGAAACTTGGGAGAATCTAGAATTAAGACTTAGTCGAGAAGGCGGAACCAATTCTGCTGGTGAGATGGTTTCAGTTTGGCGCGTAAGGCTTCACTTTGATCTAGAGGAACAAGGCGGTGTTGATGCCGAAATTAGGTTAACAGACGGGCATGAAATTAGTACGCTATTCTGGTGCGAACACAAAAATACCGCCGAAAAATTAAGAGAACGTTCTGAAGAGTTTGCTGAAAAGTTAAGGATGTGCGGTTTTAATAATTCTGAAATCACCTGGCACGAGGGCCAAGCACCTCGTCAAGATCAGGTGGTTCACAAACAGCTAGTCGATCTGCATACATGAAATTTTCCAAACCTGATTTAGATGCACCGCGTCAAAAAGCTATCGCCCTAAAATATGATCAAGAAATGGGTAAAGCGCCACTCATCGTAGCTAAAGGTATGGGCGAAATTGCTGAGCAGATCATCGCTCTAGCAGAAGAAAACAATATCCACATTCACGAAAGTCCTGAACTTGTGGAGGTGTTAATCAGGCTCGAATTAGGCGATGAAATCCCCGAATCCCTCTATAGAGCAATAGCCGAAGTAATAGCTTTCGCTTATAGCCTAAAACACGATACATCTGAGATCATTAAAGCAGCAGAGAATAACAGTTAACGATCTGAACCCAATGCTTCATGAGGCGCTTGCAACTCTTTATGTAACAGCGCCATCAATTCTGCTTCTGGTCGACCCAACCCGCAATTTTTGACCAGATCATCGACATCCGCTCCCATCTCCATCAAACGGGTCGCTTGGTTATAAGCCAAAGCAGACGGATCTCGATTTTCTAATTCCAACTGTTTATCAGCGGTAAGATTCAGTTTCTGCTCTACCTCGATGAGACGACGTCCCATGCCAATAGAGCCATTAGTCATTGCTTGAATTTCATTGCGTAAGACATTGATAAGCGCCTGATGCTGACGCTCATTTTTCTGTAAGCGCTTGAACAGCACATAGCTTGTGCAAGCCGTACCTAACACAATAATAAGTAGAATAATTTCAAACAATGACGGCATTATCTCTCCAAAGCCTCTATCCGTTAGAAGGCCTTATCAAACTGATTCATCAATTCAGGAATATCTAAAATGGCACAACGTTCTTCCATATAAGTACCCCATAGCCACTTACGTGGATTATCACTGCCTGCCCAAGATACTTTATCCACAGGGATTCGAACCGATTTTACCAACTCATCACAAGCAAGCGCCCAATGACGACCACGAAGAATAATTAACTCATCGTATTTAGCCATTTCCGGCTGATAACGCTCAGGAATCAACCACAAAGCCGTATCAATAACATTGGTATCTGCACTGCTTCCACCGAAGCGACCTAGACACCAATCATGCGCTGCATCCAGCGTTAGAGAGACGGAACTTAAATGCACCGCACCTTCAATGTAATCGAAAGGAATCGCCAAATTTAAGCCATGCATTTTTATCAATACACAGTTAATTTCACGACTTGTTGCCCCTGAACCCGCAGCTGCTAATTGCGTCTGATCTGGAGCTGTCGCCGGTGCTGGCTCTGGCTCTGGCTCTGGCTCTGGCTCTGGCTCTGGCTCTGGCTCTGGCTCTGGCTCTGGCTCTGGCTCTGGCTCTGGCTCTGGCTCTGGCTCTGGCTCTGGCTCTGGCTCTGGCTCTGGCTCTGGCTCTGGCTCTGGCTCTGGCTCTGGCTCTGGCTCTGGCTCTGGCTCTGGCTCTGGCTCTGGCTCTGGCTCTGGCTCTTCAGTATTTTGATCTGCAGAATCTACAAGCAAAGCACTTTCTTCGCTTTCGATGCCTAAACCTTGATGTTCTAGACTTTCCTCAGCAGCAATTTGTTCCTTAATTGCAGCAATTTCAGTTTCTGTATCAATATCACCAGCATCAGGATCTGACAGCAACGATTCCAAATAATCGAAAACAAGCTTTTGAACGCCATGAACTTCCACATCATCCTGTTCAAGAGGCTTTTTATCTGACTGACTCATAGGGCCTCCTGCTTTTGACGTTCAAGTAAAGTGCGCAATAAACGCGCATAGGAATGAACCCCTCGACTACTGGAGTCCATAACCGAAGGAACAAGTCCTTGGATACTTGCATTCCTAAATTTGGTATCTACTGGGATAACCGCGTTAGAGATTTCATTTGGGTAATTGTGATGAAGCTCTCGCAAGCTACTAACTGAAGCTTGGGTTCTACGATCATAGAAGGTCGGAATAATCGTAAAACTGAGTTTTTTACTACGCGCACGGTTGATCATATTAATTGTTCTAACCATACGCTCTAGACCTTTCAGGGCTAGAAACTCTGTCTGAACAGGAACCAATAAATGTTCACATGCAGCTAGGGCATTCACCATCAACACACCAAGTACTGGAGGACTATCAATCAATACATAATCATACTTATCACGAACATGTGATAGAGCTTTGGCCACCTGCAATCCCATACCTTCAGCACCGACAGCTTTTCGCTCCAAAGTTGCCATTGCAGTTGATGCAGGAATCAGCTCTATTCGCTCATGGCTACTTTTCAAAAGTAGACGTGTCACATCATCCTTCTTAACCTGACTACTCCCAGTAAACAGATCATAAACACTGTCTTCTAATTCATCTGGGTCATAACCAAAATAACTGGTCAAAGATCCATGCGGATCTAAATCAATCAACAAGACACGATAGCCGACTTCAGCCAATAACCCGGCTATTGTCACTACTGTTGTTGTTTTGCCGACGCCACCCTTCTGGTTGGCAACTGACCATACATGCATTTAATTGTCTTCCTGTTCTGGTGACTTCAATTCAGCTCTCCTGAATAAAACATCACCATCTCCGGTTTCTACCTGTTCAATTACGGGTACTGTTTCTTCTTCCGGTGTTGAAAACACCGTTGATACAGCATCAGCACTAACTTGCTGACTACCAAATGAAGATACGGTTCTACGGACCTTTGCGTCACGTGATACAACAATCAACACTCGGCGATTTAATTTTTGTCCTTCCGCCGTACGATTGCTATAGGCAGGCTGAAATTCACCATAACCCACTGCAGCCATACGCTCTGGCTCTACACCAAATCGAGCGAGCAACCTTACAACAGCAGCAGCCCTAGCAGCCGACAGTTCCCAGTTGGAAGGATAAGCATCTGTCGATATTCTCTGATTATCGGTAAACCCTTCCACATGAATAGGGTTTGGTCGCCCTTTCAACATAATTGCAATCTGTTCCAGCAATTGATCTGCAAGAATATTGGGTAACGCACCACCTGAATCAAAAAGATCGTTAGATCGTAGCTCTATAGAAAGCCAAAGGTCATTACCTGTAATTCTTAATTGACCTTCATCAATCAGCTTAGCAAAAGCTACAGCCAACTCCTGCTGCAGCGCTTTTAAAGCATCAGTTTCTTTCTGATCTGGCAGAGAAATTGTAACCTCCGGCACATCCACATCGGTTTTTCCGCCAATAAAGATAGAAAAGCCGCTTTCACTTTTTCCTTCGCTTGGCGCAGGATTAACATCAATAGCCTGATCCACACCAACAAAGACACCTGCTAGCGCCTCAGTTAAATGTTTATATTTGTCTTCGTTAACCGAAGATATCGCATACATAACTACAAAAAATGCAAAAAGTAGAGTAATAAAGTCTGCATAGGAAATAACCCAACGGTCATTCCGAATGCTATCATCTACTACCTGTCGACGAGGCATAACTATCTCAAATAACCTTGGAGGCGTTGCTGAATCGCCTTAGGATTTTGTCCCTCTGCAATGAACATCAATCCCTCTAGTACCATCTCTTGAGCCTGATACCTCATAGAGATTAAACTCTTTATCTTATTCGCTACCGGAATCAAGAATAAGTTCGCGATACCTATCCCGTAGATAGTTGCCACAAACGCCGTCGCAATACCAGCACCTAGACCTTCAGGGTCAGATAGATTGCTCATTACGTGAATCAAACCCAAGACAGCCCCAATGATCCCTAACGTTGGCGCATACCCACCCATACTTTCAATAACTTTGGCGCCTTGAAGGTCTCTTTGTTCAAGAGTAATAAGATCAACTTCTAAAGTACTTCTGATAACATCAGGACCTTTACCATCAGCCAATAATAGAAGACCAGTTTTAACGAAGTTATCCTTATGCTTATCAGCTTCTCCCTCTAAAGCTAAAAGTCCTTTACGACGTGCAATGACACACCATTGCACAATCTCATCACTCTTGCCTTTAAGGTCTTGCTGATTATTCCTAAAAGCCCAGCCAATCAATTTGATTGCACGAGCAAAATCTTGTTTTGGCGACTGAATAATCGCCGCTGCTAAAGTGCCGCAAATAACAATTGCTGCAGCAGGTAGGTTTAAGAGTTCTTGAGCATGACCGCCCTCTAGATAGTTACCACCAAGAACGGCTGCAAAAGCTAGTAATACACCTATTACAGCTGTTAAATCCATGACAGCTACCTTCTATTACTCAAAATGGGCCCAAACTCAGTTAAATCGAGAATTTCGTTAGCTAATCCAGCATTAACTACAGCTTGCGGCATACCATAAATAGTACAGCTTGCTTCATTTTGCGCCCAAATTGTCGCTCCTTGCTGTCGCAACATTTTAGCACCATCTCGACCATCGGCGCCCATGCCAGTCAAAATAATTCCCAGCACTTTATTGCCGTAGCTTTTAGCTGCTGATGCATAAGTAACATCTACACTAGGCTTATATGTTAAGCGCTCATCACCCGGCATAATCCGAATTTTATCTAAGCCACGCGGATCGATAATCATCTGATGACCACCCGGAGCTAGTAGAGCACGCCCTGGCAACAATCGATCACCATCTTCGGCTTCTTTGACTGAAATTTTGCATTGCTGATCAAGGCGCGTAGCAAATACCGACGTAAACGTTTTAGGCATGTGCTGAACCAACAAAATTGGATGAGGAAAATTAGCGGGTAATTGAGTTAATATCTGTTGAAGCGCTGCTGGTCCACCAGTTGAAGAACCAATGACTACAATCTTACACCCAGAAGGAACAGAAGCCTTTGATGCAGTTTTATAAACGGCTGGTTTCTTTGATTCTGCCGGTGCAGGTTTCGCTTTAAGTTGTGAGGCAGCCGTCCGATCCCTTAGAGTCATGCTGGCGGGGGAAGGTGATCTTTCAGTTTGCCTGATAGGTCTAGCAGAGGACGACGGTCTAGTCGTTCTACTTTCCGTTTCAGGCCTAAAAACCATCGATTTACTTTTACCATCTCCAGCATTACTTGGTGAGATAAACGTACTACGAAGCTTTGAATGGCGAGAACGGCCTAGCTCTACAACTTTATCCCTTAACTGCTTTTCTAATGAAGCAGAGTGCTCCATCCAAGCACGCATATCTTTAGATAAATAATCTAAAGCTCCTGCTTCTAGAGCTTGTAAAGTAACTTGAGCTCCTTCATGTGTCAGTGAAGAGAGCATCAATATGTTAGTCGGGCATTCACGCATAATCACTCGGACTGCTTCGATGCCGTTCATTTGCGGCATCTCCACATCCATTGTAATTAAATCAGGTTTTAACTTTTTGGCCTGCTCTACAGCTTCCTTGCCGTTCTGTGCAGACCCAACCACCTTTATCCGACTGTCCCCTGAGAGCAAATCAGTAATGCGGTGCCTAAAGAAACCAGAATCATCTACCACCAGTACCTTAATAGACATCTTTAGTCGCTCTCACTCAGGCACATTAAGAAGCGTGATATTTTAGCAAGTTAGGTATATCAATAATCAACGCGATACGACCATCACCTGTGATAGTTGCACCAGACAAACCTGGTGTACCATGTAGGATCGTACCTAGAGGCTTAATTACAACCTCTTCTTGACCTACTAGCTGATCAACTACGAATCCAACTCGCTGGGTCCCAACCGTCACAATAACTACATGCCCTTGTTCTGGAAGGTCTGCACCTTGCTGACCATCAATCAGCCAGCGTTTGAGGTGGAACAACGGTAGCGCTTGATCACGTACAATAATAACCTGCTGACCATCAACAATATTTGTTTTAGTCAAATCTAGGTTAAATATTTCATTAACATTAACCAATGGTAATGCAAACGCTTGATCTTCCAAAATGACCATCAACGTAGGCATGATTGCCAATGTTAGAGGCACCTGAATAGCAATACGAGAGCCTTGTCCAATAACGGAATCAATATTCAATGTACCGTTAAGCTGGGTAATTTTCGTCTTAACAACATCCATACCCACGCCACGACCGGAAACATCAGAAATCTCTTTCTTAGTAGAGAAGCCAGCAGCAAAAATTAGGTTAAAGCACTCTTGTTCAGTAAGACGACGAGCCGCTTCAGCATCCATCATGCCTCGCTCGATTGCCAGATTACGCAGTTTTTCTGCGTCCATACCAGCACCATCATCTTGAATAACCAATAGGATGTGATCACCTTCCTGCTCAGCAGAAAGTAAAACATGACCTTCTCTTGGCTTGCCTGCCGCTTCACGAACGTCAGGTGATTCGATACCGTGGTCTACGGCATTTCGAACCAAGTGAATCAACGGATCTGCAAGTGCCTCAACTAAGTTTTTATCTAAATCGGTATCTTCACCACGAAGCTCTAGGCGAATCTCTTTTTTCAAGTTACGGGACAGGTCGCGAATCAAACGCGGAAATCGGCCAAAAACCTTCTTCACAGGCTGCATTCGCGTTTTCATAACTGACATTTGCAAGTCAGCCGTCACCATATCAAGCGTACCCAACGCTTTCGCCATTTCTTCGTCTTCACGTGTCACGCCTAGACGAACCAAACGGTTTCGAACCAATACCAGCTCACCCACCATATTCATGATTTTGTCTAACAAGCGCGTATCTACACGAACATTGCTTTCAGGCTGTGGCTTAGCTTGCTGGTGCGCAGCTTTAACTGCTGCTGCTGCTGCACTTTCACGTTTCTCAGGCTCTGGAGCAGCAACAGGCGCTGGTGCAGCTGGTGCTGGTGCTGGTGCTGGTGCTGCTGGTGCTGCAGGTGCTGCAGGTGCTGTTTTTTCAGCAAAAGCGCCTTTGCCTTGAGATTGCAGCTCATCAAGTAAAGCTTCAAATTCATCTTCGGTAATCAAATCATCACCGCCAGAAGGTGCGGCTTCTACCGCAGGTGCTTTGGAAGAGCCTTCTGAGCCAGGCCCTTTACCTTGCCCATGAAGTTCATCCAGCAAAGATTCGAACTCATCTTCTGTGATAAGCCCATCATCAGTTGCACTTTCTTCAGCAGGTGTAGGCCCACCTAAATCATCCAAGAGCATGTCAAATTCATCTGAACTTTGATCAGCATTATTTACAACAGGCTCAGGTGCAGGCACAGGTGCTACTGGAGCTGGCGCAGGTGCCGCCTCAGCAGGCGCAGGAGCTCCACCGCTCGCAAAGGCAATTAGCGCCTGGATTAGTTGTGGATCAGCATTTTCTGGCTCTTGACCGCCTCTCACGGCATCAAACATCACATTTACAGTATCTAGTGCCTGCAGTACTACATCCATCAGCTCTGGCGAAACCTTGATTTCACCATTTCTCAACATATCAAAGAGATTTTCTGCGTTATGGCAACAATCAACCATAGGGTCAAGTTGTAAGAAACCTGCACCACCTTTTACGGTATGAAAGCCACGAAATATTGCGTTGAGCAGATCACTATCATCTGGACGCTGTTCCAGATCGACTAACTGTTCAGATAATTGCTCAAGGATCTCACCTGCTTCGACAAGAAAATCCTCGAGAATCTCCTGATCCACTTCCAAACTCATAAGGCGCTCCTCTTAAAAACCCAGACTAGATAGCAGGTCATCAACTTCATCTTGATTGCTGACAACATCAGCACTACCTTTGTTGACCTGCGGCCCTTCAGCCTGAATAGGATTCTTTTTATTATCCTGCTTATCATCTTCTGGCGCTATTTGCACCTCGATGCCCGACAATTTTTCAACCTGCGCAGCCATCTCCATCAAACCAACTAGGTGTGTTTCTACATTTGTCACCAAGTTAATAACTCGACGTATCAACTGCCCTGTAATGTCCTGATAGCTCTGAGACACCACGATATCGGTCAACTCTGACCGCAAAGTTGCGATTGTCTTTTCAGATTCTTCTTTTACTGCACATGTACGGTCATAGACGCCATTCAAATTGTCGTGTTCTTTTTCCAATTGACCTACAAGCGACAATAGATCTTTAAACCGCTCACTCTGTGAATCTAAACGATCAACCAAACCCAACGCTTTATCCACGCGATCCATGGTTTCATGTGCATTTTTTTCTGTGACTTCAATCACATAATTTAGGCGATCAGCCGCATCTGCATCTTTAGGTGCCGCATCATCATCTAATTCCAAGCTAGTTCCAAGCTCAGAAGAAAAGGCTTTAATTGCTTCATGCAGGCCACGAGTTAGATGACCTACTTCACTAAAGAAGGTCTTATGTCTGAACTCATGAAGTTCTTGAATCAGATCCATGGCTTCAGAGAGGTTTCCCTCATTGAGGACGGAAACTAACTCCTGTGCCTTCAACTGCAATTCCATTTCGAATCGTCCTACACCTTTATCTGTTCCTGCAATCATTAAAACGGACCTTATTTCTTAACCTAGTCGTTCAAAGATCTTGTCAATCTTTTCTTTCAGCACTGCCGCAGTAAATGGCTTAACAACGTAGCCGTTTACCCCTGCCTGCGCCGCCGCAATAATCTGCTCTTTCTTAGCTTCAGCCGTAACCATAAGTACAGGCATGTGAGCTAAATTAGGATCAGAACGGACTTCTTTTAAAAGATCGATACCAGTCATTCCTGGCATATTCCAATCAGTGACCAGAAAATCAATTCCTCCTTGCTTGAGGATTGGTAGTGCAGTCTGACCATCATCCGCTTCCTGAACATTTGTCATGCCCAGATCACGCAATAGGTTTTTAATAATTCGTCTCATTGTGGAGAAATCATCCACTACAAGAATTTTCATGTCTTTATTCAAGACGGCCTCCTGTTAGAACTACGCAACTCATTGAGTCTACACTTAATTACCGCAATTACGTTGAGTCTGGTCAACCCTTTTATTGCCAATCACTTAGTCGCGAACGCAACCTTAACGCTGCTTGACTGTGGATCTGACTAACTCGAGACTCACTTACACCTAATACTTGACCAATTTCTTTTAAATTGAGCTCTTCATCATAATAGAGCGCTAGCACCAATTTTTCCCGTTCTGGTAAGTTATTTATAGCTGCACTTAGCGCTTTTAAAAATGCTTCTCGCTCAAAATTTTGATTTGGGCCTGGATCATCATTGGCAAAAGACTCACCTGGACCTTCATGTTGAGGGTTGATCATTTCCTCAAAACTAAAGAGCCTGCTATCTAAACTATCCTTTAGCAAATTGTGGTATTCAGCAACACTAATACCCATCTCTTTAGCCACTTCTGAATCTGTTGCATCGCGGCCTGTTCTAGCTTCTATCTGCTGTATAGCTTCTGTTACGCGACGACTATTTCGATGTACCGATCGCGGCGTCCAATCGCCACGGCGTACCTCATCGATGATGGAGCCACGAATGCGGATCCCTGCATAAGTTTCAAAGCTTGCTCCCTTTGAAGCATCGTATTTGCTTGCCGCTTCAAGCAATCCAATCATGCCTGCTTGTATAAGGTCATCCAGCATTACAGTCGCAGGCAAGCGGGCAAGCAAATGGTGTGCAATACGTTTAACTAGCGGCGCATACTGCTCAATTAGCTCTTCACTCGTTTGTAATTGCAGCTGGTTGTACATACCGCCTCTTTGCTAATCCGAAGAACGAACCCCCTGAACGAGTCGTTCAACAAAAAACTCTAAATGACCTCGGGGCACAGTTTGAACCGGCCACCCATTTACTTTATTCGCTAATTGACGATATGCCAAGGATACTTTGCTCTTTGGAAACGCTTTTAAAACAGCCACTTGACGCTGAACCGCCTTACGAACATTTTCATCATAAGGGATTGATCCTACATATTGAAGCGTCACATCAAGAAACCTATCAGTAACTGTTAATAACTTCCCGAACATATTCCGCCCTTCCTGCTCACTTCGCACCATATTGGCCAGAACACGGAAGCGGGTCATTTTATAATCCCGATTTAACAGTTTAATTAAAGCATAAGCATCGGTAATTGAGGTGGGTTCATCACAAACAACAACTAAAACCTCTTGTGCGGCTTTAACAAAACTAACTACCGAGTCAGATATACCAGCCGCTGTATCGATAATAAGCACATCAGCATCATCCGCCACTTCGTTAAAAGCATGTATTAATTCTGCATGCTCATGCGGGGACAATGCTGTCATCTCTTGCGTGCCAGATGAAGCCGGAACAATTTTAAGGTGCTCCCCCACATCTAACATAATATCTCTTAGGCCACACTCACCGTTGAGAACATCAGCAATATTCTTTTTAGGGCGCAAACCTAACATCACATCGACGTTTGCTAAACCCAAATCTGCATCCATCAAGATAGATTTATGACCTAGATCACCTAAAGCTAGCGCTAAATTCACAGATACGTTCGATTTACCAACGCCACCTTTACCGCCGGTAACCGCAATAACTTTAACGGGCTTATGTTGATTCATTATATTTCCCCACCATTAACCCGTTTTATAGATAGAATCGAGTGCAGACATTTTCTTTTCTGCCTCAATTGCTCGCTGAGCCGTAATGACAGCACGACTAACTAACTCATGCTTTTTAGCAATATCAATATCATCCGGGATACGCTGACCATCAGTGACATAGGAAACAGGTAGACGCTTTTCAACGATCAATGAGATAGCTTCACCTAAGCTACCAGACTCATCCATCTTACTCAGCACACATCCATTTAAACCCAAACCTTGATATGCATTAAACGCTTGCTCAACAACTCTACGCTGACTGCTACATGAAACCACCAGCAATTTTTTAAGGCGTAAACTTACACCTTCTAGCATGGTCAACTGAGCTTCACTATGTGGTTCATTAGCATTAAGTCCAGCCGTATCAATCAGTACTAATCGTTTATTTCGAAGAGAATGAAGAACATCATCCAAACTGTTATTTTCATCGACCACCCGGACCGGAACATCGAGAATTCGACCAAAGGTCCGCAATTGCTCATGCGCCGCAATTCGATATGTATCTGTCGTTACTAACGCCATACTCGAACTGCCATATTTCAAGACATGTCGCGCAGCAAGCTTACCTATAGTTGTTGTTTTGCCCACTCCAGTAGGACCAACAAAAGCAATCATTCCACCACGCTCAATAAAATCCTCTCCCATCACAGGAATAGCATCCGACAAACGGGTCAAAGCATTTTTCCACGCTTTATCCGGCGCCAAGCCTGCCTCGACATGAGATAGAAGATGAGTCGATAATTTTTCACTCACGCCCAATAGCTCGAATTTTTTCTGCAACGGCGATTTTGCTGGCTCGGACGTCTGCATATTTCCTTGAGCTAAAACTTGCTGACTTAGTAAATTTTTAAGCTGCGCAATTTCATCCTGCATAGATTGAATAAGATGATCTGCCCCTTCATTAGACGGAGCAGAAGACATGGAAAGCTCATTATGCAGATCTAGCCCTAAGCCAAGCTCATCAGCAGCAGGCTGCTGGATAAAATTCTGATGTGCAACCTTGGCTTTCTGTCTTTGCCTTTGCTTAAGGGAGTTCAAAATTTCTCTAAGATCATCATCCTGTTCGATCTGTTTATTCACCTGCCCAGGAACGTCATAATTTTGACCACCCTGCTTACCTTGCGCTTCCGCAATCTGCATTCGCGCCTTTTGCAGCTCACCTTCCAAGTCTCGCTTAGAAGCACCGCCGCCTGTTAGGACATCAATCTGCGATTGTCGATTTTGCGTTTTCTTTTGCTTGCGGGAAAACTCCTGCTGGGCCGCTTCATAGTCATTTTCATGAGCAGCTACAACTTCAACCCCACCAGCAACGCGATGATTAGAAACGATAACAGCATCGGGACCAATCTCATCCCTAACTCGCTGCATTGCCTGGCGCATATCTGGCGCAAAAAAGCGTTTTACTTTCATATCAATTCCTTATCGGCCACCACAAGCTGGGCTAAAGTGCGTTTATGCCGCATTTTCCCCTCCTACTGTCGAGACAATTGTGACCTTTTTATTTTCAGGAATTTCCTGATAGGAGAGCACATTAATCTGATGCTCTCCATACCTAACAAATTTAGCCATAAGCGGTCGCACTGGTGCCGCTACCAAAAGAACGGATGGGCGCCCCATCATTTCTTGCTGTGTCGCAGCCTCTGACAGAGACGATTGCAGTCTCTCAGCCATACCCGGCTCCAACACTAATCCATTATCCTGCCCCTGCTGAACAGAGTTTAATAAAAGCTGTTCTAATTGCGGGGCCAAGGTAATTACCGGAAGCTCAGCCTCAGATCCGTTGATGTTCTGCACTATTAAACGGGATAAAGAAACCCTCACCGCCGCAGTCAAAGCCAATGGATCCTGAGTCCTATTAACCGCATCAGCTAATGACTCAGCAATCGTACGGAAATCTTTCAACGGCACCTGCTCCATCAACAGATTCTGCAGTACTTTAAGGAGGATGCTGAACGACAATTTAGCCGGCACTAATTCATCCACTAGTTTAGGAGAGCTCTTAGTGAGCATATCCAATAATTGCTGCACCTCTTCATGCCCCAACAACTCATGGGCATGTGATTGCAATAGCTGATTCATATGCGTCGCCACTACTGTAGAAGCGTCCACAACGGTATAGCCAAGAGATTGCGCATGCTCTTTCTGAGATTGCTCAATCCAAATAGCATCCAAACCAAACGCTGGATCTTTTACCTCTACACCCTGCAACTTACCAAACACTTGGCCTGGATTAATAGCCAGTTCGCGATCCGGATATACTTCCGACTCACCTACAACCACCCCCATTAAAGTAATGCGATAAGCGCCAGGCAAGAGATCTAGATTGTCTCGAATATGTACTGACGGCACCAGAAAACCTAAATCCTGCGACAGTTTTTTCCTCACCCCTTTGATACGGCTCAACAACTGGCCACCCTGCATCTTGTCAACCATTGGAATCAAGCGATATCCCACCTCTAGACCGACCATATCAACAGGCATCACATCATCCCAATCTAGCTCTCGCTTCTCTGACTCATCCTCTTCAGGCATTTCAGCCTCTTGTTGAGCTTGCTCTTCTTGTGCAGCATCTTTTTCAGCCTGCTTCTTATAGATCAACCAAGCACCGCCACCAGCAATGACAGCTAAAGACAAGAAGGCAAAATGCGGCATCCCGGGGATAATACCCATGACTGTAAGAATACCCGCAGCCACTGCCAAGGCCTTTGGCGATGCAAACATCTGCGATACAACCTGACCACCCATATCATGGGAAACGTTCTGACGCGTCACCATAATCGCCGCAGCGGTTGAAAGCAGCAATGATGGAACTTGAGCAACCAAACCATCACCAATGGTTAATAGGGAATAGAAACGCATGGCAGTTTCAAAATCTAGATCATGCTGCAACATTCCAATACCGAGACCACCCAGTAGGTTGATCACAAGAATCAAAATACCTGCAACCGCATCACCACGAACGAATTTTGAAGCACCATCCATAGATCCATAGAAGTCAGCTTCTTGTGTTACATCCTCTCGCCTTGCCTTTGCCTCTTCCTGCCCAATCAAGCCTGCATTTAAGTCGGCATCGATTGCCATTTGCTTACCTGGCATAGCGTCCAAGGTAAAGCGAGCACTTACTTCAGATATACGACCTGCACCTTTTGTCACTACCACGAAGTTGATAATTATGAGAATAAGGAACACCACAAAACCAACAACATAATTACCGCCGATAACGACTTCACCAAAAGCCTCAATAACCTTACCAGCAGCATCCCCACCCTCATGACCATAAAGTAAAACCACACGTGTCGATGCCACATTAAGAGCAAGGCGCATTAAGGTCGCTACAAGAATAATGGTAGGAAAAATTGCAAAATCTAAAGGACGGTTTGAGTAGACACAAACCAAAAGAACAACAATTGATAGCGCAATATTAAAGGTAAAAAGCACATCCAATAGAAAAGGAGGCACAGGCAACGTTACCATTGCCAAAATAACAAGCAGCAGTAAAGGTACGCCGATATTACCGCGCCCTAAACTTTTAACATTATCAAATACAGCCGCTTTATCCACTCAGACCCCAAAACGTCAAAAAAACATCAAGTAAAAACAAAACACTCTATCCATCTAACAAACAGACATAGATTAAGCGATATAATCTGATGTTTTTTTGACGAATAGTTATGCCGCCTCTAAACAATGCAAATTTCACGCCAATTAAAGGTCATCTTTGAATTCTTCAGGAATAGGTAATTGATCAACTTGTAAGCCACTTGGCCGCTCAGCTTCTCGCTCTTTATAACGCTTAAGCTGAAAGACATAAGCCAGTACCTGAGCCACAGCCATATACAAGCCAGATGGGATCTCATCATCGATTTCGGTAGAGTTATAAATAGCTCGCGCTAAAGGCGGGGCAGAAAGAATAGGAATATCATGCTCTTCAGCGATTTCTCGGATTTTCAATGCCACAAAATCCGCACCTTTAGCAACAAGAATAGGCGCACCGCGCCCTTCACTCTCGTACTTCAGAGCTACAGAATAGTGAGTAGGGTTGGTAATAACCACATCAGCTTCTGGCACTGATTGCATCATTTGCCTTTGAGCAATTTCACGCTGAAGTTGCCTAATACGCCCTTTGACCTCAGGCTTACCTTCAGTGTTTTTCAGCTCATCCTTAACCTCTTGCAAGGTCATCTTCATTTTTTCGGTGTAGTCATAGAGCTGATAAGGCACATCCACAACCGCTACAAGAATTAGAACCGCACTGAGTGCCATAAACACCCATATAATGATATCTAACGCTGCATCGATTGCAGGCCTGGGCTCAAATGTAGCAAGAGCTAATAGATCTCCTCGAATTGTCCACAAGATGAGTATCGCAAAACCACCAACCAGCGAAAACTTCGCAATTGCCTTGAAAAGTTCGATAAGGGATTTTAACGAAAACATTCTTTTAAGGCCCGCAAGAGGATCGATTCGGCTACCTTTTGGGACAATAGATTGGCCACTGAAATTCCAGCCACCCAAAGCGATAGGCCCTACTAATGCAGCAATCAACAAGACCCCAAAAACCCCAGCCAACCCCATTAATGACTCTTTAGCAGAAGCCCCAAAGTGCGCCAACATTTTGTTAGTATCAAATACAGCAGCGCGATCGAGAATAAAATTACTCTCCATGACGCCTAACATGCTATTTGCTAACTGAGCCCCAAAAATAATCACAGAAAAAACAGCCGCCATAAGTACTAGCGTTGTTGCCAGTTCTTTCGACCGCGGAACATCCCCCTTTTCCCGAGCCTCCTTTATTCGCTTGGGTGTGGGGTCTTCTGTTTTTTCCTGACCAGAATCTTCAGCCATAATCGCGCATCACAGAAACAAATTCTCGATATAATCCAAAACAAAGGCAGAGATCCGCATATATTGATCTAAGAAACCACCTAAGTTCACCCAGTTAATAAATAGGCCCAGCACCATGGTAAACGGAAAACCAACCGCCAGAATATTTAATTGTGGGGCTGCACGCGACATGATGCCAAACGCCATGTTTACAACCAGCAGAGCCGTTACAGCAGGCAACGCCATCAGCATAGCAGCTGAAAACATCCAACTCCCGGCCATCAAAATACGCCAATAGCTATTTCGATCTACCGCTTCCAAGCTTATAGGCACAACATCAAAACTTCTTACGACAATCTCAATCATCACTAAATGGCCATTGAGTGCCACAAAGATCATCATAATCAATGTTAGATAAAACTGACCCAACATAACTACCGATATACCGTTTACAGGGTCCGTCATTGACGCAAAACCAAGACCCATCTGCATCGCGATCATCTGACCACCTAATACAAAGATCTGATAAAACACCTGAAATAAAAAACCCAACATTGCACCAACCAGTATCTGCTGAGCAATAATTAGATAAGTATTAAGATGCAGGCCATCAAAGTCAGGCATAGCAGGTAGCAATGGAGCCACAACCACTGTCACAGCTAGAGCTAAAAACATACGCACACGAGCATTGACAAGCTGACTGCCTAACAAAGGCACAGCCATGAAAAATGAAGCAATACGAAAGAAGGGCCATAGAAAGGCCGCCACCCACTGCTCAATCTGCAGAACACTCAGTTCAAACAAGGGCTCAACCTATAAGGTATGGGATATTTTTCACTAGATTAGTGAAATGCTCAGTCAACTTGGTCAGAAGCCAAGGTCCCGCCCACATAATTACAAGAATTGTGATAATAAGTCGAGGCAAGAAGCTCAACGTCTGTTCGTTAATCTGTGTAGCAGCCTGAAAGGTCGACACAGCCAAACCCACAATTAAGCTCGGTACAATAATGACAGTAACAATTACTACGATTAGCCAAAAGGCCTCACCAAAGAGACTAAGTACGACTTCGGGTGTCATATTTCCTCCTTAGCTATATTCCAAAACTGGCAGCTAATGTTCCAATCACCAGCGCCCAACCATCCACTAATACAAATAGCATAATTTTAAACGGTAACGAAATAATTACCGGTGACAGCATCATCATACCCATAGCCATCAATACACTGGCAACAACCAAATCGAGAACCAAAAATGGAATAAACAGCATAAAACCAATTTGAAAGGCTGTTTTTAATTCACTCGTTACGAATGCAGGGACCAATACAGTAAAAGGAATCTGTTCGGCTGTTTCTACGGCCGGCGTGCCTGAAATTCTCATAAAGAGCTCAAGATCACTTTCACGAGTTTGAAGCATCATAAAATCACGAAACGGACCACTTGCCGTTTGAAGCGCCTCTAATACGCCTAACTCTTCATTAACGTAAGGCTGCACAGCTTGTACATATACCTTATCTAGCACCGGAGTCATAATAAACAGCGTCAAGAACATCGCCATACCCACCATGATTTGATTCGATGGCGTCTGCTGCAGCCCCAAAGCCTGTCGAAGAATCGCAAAGACAATAATAATTCGAGCAAAAGAGGTCATCATCATGAGCATTGCTGGCAGGAATGTCAGCATAGTCATGAGTGCAAGCACCTGTAGCGTCACACTATAGTTGCTTTCACCATTCTCTCCGGTTGTTAGCGTTACAGCCGGAATCCCCACATCAGCAGCGCTTGCTAGATGCGGAAAAATAAAAGTAAGAAAAATAATTGAAACTAATTTAATCAGCTTCATCGACACTCCGTCGCTTTGATATCGCCTCGCCTAGACGCGCAGCAAAGCTCTCATTCGGCTGATCATCCACAATAGGTTCTTCAAAAGAGTGAAGATGAGAAACTCGACCAGGCGCTACGCCCAGTAATAGCTGCTTATCCCCAACCTGGACTAACACCGCTTTTTCACGCGTACTCAAAGGCAACACACTTAAAACTTTCATATGGCGAGCCATTGGCGTAACACCACTGAACCGCTTAAAACACCAGGAAAGGAGAAAAATGAGACCAATGACAAACAGCAAGCCAAGTAACAACTGTGTTAGAGCAGCCGTAGAAAACGGCTCTTGGTAAGTTGTAGCAGGCACAACTGAAGGCTTTGCACCCGAAGCAGCTTCAACACCCAACGCAAAAGCTGTAGGCGAAAGACTAACAAACAGGCATAACAACCAAGAACGCATAAATTACTTAAGGCGCTTGATTCGTTCTTGAGGGCTGATCACGTCGGTCAGTCGAATACCGTATCGATCATTCACAACAACCACTTCACCATGTGCGATTAGCGTTCCGTTGACCATAACATCCAAGGGTTCACCAGCTACACGATCAAGCTCAATTACAGAACCCTGATTTAGCTGCAATAGGTTGCTAATAGGGATATCAGTTTGACCTACTTCCATAGAGAGAGTAACAGGGATATCTAAGATAACGTCCAGCTTAGGATCTGTGACAGGTGTACCTTCATCAGTCAATTCATCCAACTCAACTGAATCACCTGTTACACCTGTTTCTGCAAGCAAAGCATCAGGATCGACAACTTCGCCGCCCTCTTCACTGACCTGCTCTTCCATCGCCGCTGCCCATTCATCAGCTAACGCTTGCTGGTCTTCGTTTTCATTACTCATCGCTTTTGCTCTCTATAGTACTATCGCTTGCACAATTATTTAGGGCGTTGAATTTGATCAACAATCTTAACGGCCAAATTCCCTCGAGAAACACCCATAGTGCAATTATAAACAGGGACTTTGTTAGCTTTTAGCTCAAATGTTTCAGGTAGCTCAATAGGTATAACATCACCCACTTCCAATTCCAAAACATCCCGCAAAGTCATATTTTGCTGGGCTAACGTCATCTCTAATGGCAAACCTGCCATTAAAATATCTCGCTGCAGAGCGATCTGCCAACGCTCATCTTTTTCATCTTCGCTATTTTGAAAACCAGATACGAGTACATCTCGAATTGGTTCCAACATTGAATAGGGCATCGCAACATGAAATTCACCCGAACCACCTTCTAAGTCGACTTGGAACGAGCTTACCACTACAACTTCGGTTGGGTTAATCACGTTGGCCATCGCAGGATTCATCTCATGACCCAAGTGTTCAAAAGCAAGCTCTTTAACCGGAGCCCATGCTTCTTCCAAATCCAAAAAGAATTGCTCTAACGCTTTATGGATAAGACGTGTTTCAGTCGGTGTAAACTCTCGACCTTCGATCTTGGCATGACGTCCATCGCCACCAAAGAAGTTATCCACCAGTTTAAAAACCAGCTTAGCATCCATAATAAACAGAGCAGTACCACGTAGCGGGTTGACTCTGATTAAGTTCATACTGGTAGGAACATACAAAGTGTGAATATAGTCGCCGTACTTCATCACCTGAACACCACCAACTGTCACATCAGCTGCGCGCCTTAACAGGTTAAACAGACTTATTCTGGTATAACGAGCAAAACGCTCATTGACCATTTCAAGCGTAGGCATACGGCCACGAACAATTCGTTCGTGACTGGCAAGATCGTAACCTCGGACTTCACCTTCTTCTACTTCCGCCTCGTCAGAGGTTTCAACATCCCCATCATCGACACCATGCAAAAGGGCATCAATTTCATCTTGCGAAAGTAAGTCTTTGACCGACATTTAGGAACAATCTCCTATCAGCCCAAACAGCATTACTGCATAACCATATTAGTAAACAAGATAGTTTCTACGCCCGGCTTACCAATTTTTTCCTGCATGATTTCACGCACTAAATCGGTTGAGCTCTCTAATAAAGCTTCTTTACCTTCAACTGTTTGCAAGACACGAAACTCTTGGGTGCTATATAAATTATTTAGACGCGAAACAATCAAAGGCATATGCAAGGTTAAAGCATCAGCAACAGCTTGATCACGGCTCTTGGCCTCAACATACAATTGCATATAGTGAGGCCTGTTGTCATTTGACTGCAGAGTCACAACAAACATCGGCTTACCACCCATAGTTCTTACCTTGGTATAGATCGCCTCAGCTCGGACTGGTTCAGCAGAAGCAGCCTCTTCAGCTGGCTCCTCATCTCCGCCTAAGAAAAACAAAGCAGCCGCAGCACCACCACCACCTACAACTACAAGCGCCAGAACCGCTATAATAATCAACTTGAGTTTAGATGATTTCTTCTCACCGCTTTCAGCGCCTGTTTCCTGCTCTTCAGCCATGTCTTATTCTCCAACACAAAACGCGATACTCTACAGTATGAACCACATATCGCAAAAACAGTATTGCGCCTAATATAACACACTGATTTTAAGGCTGAAGATCAAGAGCACACAAAAATACTATTTAGACTAAAGAGCTTTGTAAAAGCATCGCGTTCAGCAGCAAAAAACTCATCAACTTGTCAATTATGCGTAGTAATCCACCAAAGAAACTGACTTAGCATTTTCTGGCTGAATACCGTCTTCTCCTTCCATACCAGCACCTCCCAAATACTGACCAGAATCATTCCCTTCTGCTAATTGCTCTCGCCTTTGCTGCTCAGCAGATTGATCAGAAACCGAAGAGTCCTGAAGCGCTAAACCTTGCTCTGCAAACATCTCTCGTAATCTAGGCAAACTTTGTTCAACCGCATCCCTGACATGGGCATGAGGCGAAGTAAAGTTAAGACTCACCTGATCCTGATTTATATTAACGCGGATATTAAGAGAACCCAGCTCTGGCGGATCCAATTTAATCTCAGCCACTCGCGTATTTTGGGCAGCAATCATAATTGCTCGCTCGCCCAATGCATTATTCCAAGCAGGAGTATTTACCTTAACATTTTGAGGCATCATAAGATTTTGCCCCTCGGTCACAACCTTCTGGGCCGCTGTAGGCGAAGCGGAATTCACCTGCCCTATGGTATTTGAAGCTAAACGCTCCACTACCTGTGTAGCAGTCATGTCACCTTTTTCACTCGCCGCCACTTTTTGCAATAGCTGCTGAGTCATATCCAAAGCAGATTCAATTTTCCGAATACTACTGTTATCAAGCTGAGGCTTCAGAACTAAATCTGATTTCATTCCCTGCGCAGGAACAGACGATTCTGTCAGAGCACGATTTGAAACCTTAGCCGCGTCTATTTCATTTTTCCTAGCATTAGAATCAACAGGCTTAGTTTCAGCAGCAACATCAGCAGACACTGCATTTTCAGCCCTTACTGGTGCAGCTTTTGGATCTACCTGAGCGTTAACTAATACTTCACCACCCTTCGACGACTGATTACTGACGCCTACCTGCTTTACCTTCGCTTCATCCGTCACAGTATTAGCTACTGCCTGAGGTTGGGGGGCAGCTTGCTGACTTTGTGACTGTGCGTCAATTAAAAGCTCTTCGGAAGTGGCATCTACGCCGATATTACCTTTACCAACTCCATCCTGAGCTGAATTCTGAGCTGAGTTCTGAGCTGAGTTCTGAGCTGAATTCTGAGCTGAATTCTGAGCTGAATTCTGAGCTGAATTCTGAGCTGTTTCATTTAATACAGCTGATGACACTGAACCCTGAGGGTTAGGCCGCGCAGACTCAACATTCGCAGCCGCTACAGATGGTTGTGCTAGGGAATCAACTGAACCTGTAGAAGAAATTTGAGCTGCATTAACATCTGCACGATCAGCTTTAGATTCTTCCTGGGTTGTGGTTAGCTTAGCACTTGGATCTGAATCCAACGCAGCAACATTAGATGAAGGACTCGCCACAACCGGATCATTTTTGCGAGCTACCGTCACATCCTGATCAATTGAAGCCGAAACAGTTTCATCCGAACTGGTATCTGAGGGTATAGCATTCAACTCCCGCTCCCCATCACCCTGGGTAGGCAATATCGGCTGCTGCTCGGTGTATTCGCGCAACGCTTTTGCCAGCTCAGCGCTAAGCTCTGGCGGCAGTTGAGATTCTTTAGTTGATTGCTGCTCTAATAACTGTGCTATTTGACGGAGCTGATCCTGCATACGATCTTCAGGCAAGAAATGTTCTAAATTCTGCGGCAAAGCCTTCCCATCATGCGGCAACATTCCGCCGCCATTAAATTCAGCAACAGGTATTCCAGAATCAGTCTGCTGATTAAGAACTGCCCCGAAACCACCCAATGAAGGAACCCTTCCAGGCGCAGAAGACATCGAACTTTGAGGGGATATAGATAAATTAAGAGATAATAACCCGCCTCCAGCAGACGGGGATACTTGCTCACTCATTTCAGGCTCCTATTAGTATTGCCTGAACTAAACAAAGCAAGATAAAGGCCAACTTATATAAATGGAGTCTTTATAGCTTGAGAGCGCTCATCTAGCTGTTTTTGCAAAGCCTTCTCTTCTTCAAGCAACTCATTCTCAACAGCCTTATCTGCGAGTTTCTGTAACCCTTTGACTCGGGCATAAGCCGCCTTCCAATGCTGCTCGACGACATCAAGTTCCCTTCGGTTTTGCTCCATCGCTTTGATTTGAGCTGCCTTAGCATCTTGAATTTTTTGCAAAAAAGCTTGCTGTGTATGTAACTGAGCACCTGTACAGCCCTGTGCATGCGCGCCCAAATAACTCTGCTGGTAATCAGAAACATACTGTTCAAGCTGAGCCATCGTTTTCTGATCATTATCTACACGCTGGCGACTTGCAGCCAAAAATTGATCTGCTTGCTGCTTCTTTTTTTCAGCCAAATCAAGAACCAGCTTCAAGCGCTTAGAACGTTTGCTCATTTCTGCAGTCCGTTAGTGACAGCAGGCCGGCGTAACTGCTGTTTCTCCGGTTCTGCATTAGGTGTTGGTGGTGTAGTAAGAACCATAATCATCTGTTGCATTGACTGCAACAGCGGAAATGCCTCGTTAATACCCTGCCTTAAGAAGGCATTCATTGAAGGCAAATTTTCCATAACGAAATCAGTATCAGGATCACTCCCCTTCACATAGGCACCAACATTAATAAGGTCCTCATTTTGCCTATACTTTGAGTATAGTTGCTTAAAGCGCATTGCCATTTGCAGGTGATCAGGCTCAACTATTTGAGGCATAGCTCGACTGATAGAAGCCTCAATATCAATCGCAGGATAATGTCCTTGTTCGGCTAAGCGACGAGACAAAACAACATGCCCATCCAAAATAGCCCTTGCAGAATCAGCTACTGGATCCTGCTGATCATCACCTTCCGTCAACACTGTGTAAAAAGCAGTTATAGAGCCACTGCCTGCCTCACCATTACCGGCACGCTCAACCAATTTTGGAATTTTAGCAAAAACAGAAGGAGGATAACCTTTAGTTGCTGGCGGCTCACCTACCGCCAACGCGATCTCACGCTGCGCCTGGGCATAACGAGTAAGTGAATCCATCAACAAAAGAACATTCTTCCCTTGATCACGGAAGTATTCAGCAATTCGAGTAGACAGTTGCGATGCACGCAGCCTCATTAGAGGAGAATCATCTGCTGGCGAGGCAACAACTACAGACCTTTTTAAGCCCTCATCACCTAAACTGTGCTCAATAAATTCTTTAACTTCACGGCCTCGCTCACCGATCAGCCCAACAACAATTATTTCGGCTTCAGTAAAGCGGGTCATCATGCCAAGAAGCACAGATTTACCTACACCACTACCAGCAAACAATCCCATTCTTTGCCCACGGCCAACAGTAAGCAAACCGTTAATGGTACGTATTCCAACATCAAGCGTCTGCTTAATAGGGTCTCTGAGTAAGGGGTTAATAATCTCGCCAGCCAAACCTGTTTCGGCTTCTGGTTGAAGAGGACCTTTACCATCTATAGGTTGACCAACTCCATTCAAGACCCTACCCAGCAAATTCATACCAACAGGCACTTTACCTGAAGCACTGACAGCAATTACCTTAGTGCCTGACTGCAGACCCTCAATGGGATATAAAGGCATTAAATAAATACGATCACCAGAAAAACCAACCACTTCAGCTTCGATCTGCTGATCTTGTGAAATCTCTATATAACAACACTCACCGACAGCACACTTTATACCAACGGCCTCAATCGTTAACCCGATCATCCGAGTAATACGACCTTCAATTCGAGGCTGAGGTTTATCTAGATGATCTTTTTGATATTGAGATAAGCGTCTCAGTAGCTCACTCATGAGATTGTGCCGAATCAGTTTCAACGCTTGAAAGGAACTGCTTAACTACCGAACTAAAATGCTGGTCTAAATTATATTCCACTAAGGTACTTGCAGCTTGAAGCTCATAACTACCTTGGGAGATATTCTCATCAACTATATATTCGAGAACTACACCAGACACTAAAAGCATTTTTTCTAAATAAGGTAAGTCATCTTTATGCACTTTTACTGTTACTGTACCTAAAGGTTCTGGCACGCTTCGCAAGGAATTCTGAATAGAAGCTAAAAGCAACTCTTTCCGATTAGACAACTCCACACCGATTGTCGCTTCGGCCAAAGATACAACCATCCTAATAAGTTCTTGCTCTACAGCCGCCGTTTGTTGTTTCAGGGGTAACTGAAATTCCGTCATCATATTACTAAACAGAGCCTGTAGACGTTGAACTTCTGCCTCCCCTTGCTTAAACCCCTCTTGATAGCCTTGTTCCCGCCCTGCTGCTTCGCCTTGAGTGCGCCCTTCTTCTTGCCCTTTAAGGCGTCCCTCTTCAATACCAGCAGCCAGACCTTCTATTCGCGCTGTTTCACGAATCTCTTCCAGTTCAGCAAGGGTAATTTTTTCTGCGGCCATAACTTCTTCTACGACCGTTACTTCAACAGGATCTTTTTGCTGTAAACCAACAACATGCTGGCCCGCGACCTGGGGAAGCTCCCAACCAATGAGTTCTGCTACCTCATCAGCTTTTATGCGTTTAAAACCTTTATTTTCAGTCATACACATTAAGCCTACAGCATCTCTTCGCCACCGCCACCAAGGATGATTTCACCCTCATCAGCAAGACGACGCGCCACAGACAGAATCTCTTTCTGTGCTTCTTCAACCTCAGAAACACGCACAGGGCCTTTCGCCTCAAGATCATCGCGTAACAATTCAGATGCTCGTTTGGACATATTACGAAACACTTTCTCTTGCAGAGAAACATCTGCCCCTTTCAAAGCAACAACCAAAACATCCGTAGAAACTTCACGCAATATGGCTTGAATCCCCTGATCCTCAACATCTTGCAGATTTTCAAAGACAAACATCAGGTCAGAGATAGTCATAGCAAGATTTTCATCACTTTCTTTTATACCTTCCATCAATTCAGCCTCAATGCTTGAATCGATAAAGTTCATAATATCAGCAGCGCTTTTAATGCCACCTAAAGTCGCAGAGCTTGCACCGCTTGCGCCAGCAAATTGACGTTCAAGGATATCATTCAATTCCTGAAGAGCTTGCGGTTGAATACGATCTAAAGCTGCAACGCGCATTAGGATATCTAGACGCTGCTTATCATCAAAGAAAGCCAACACACCAGCAGCAGCATCAGACTCAAGATAAGCACAAACAACTGCCTGAATCTGTGGATGTTCATAACGGATAATTTCAGCAATTTGACGAGGCTCCATCCAGCGCAATGTATCAAGACCGGATGTATTAGTGCTCATCAAAATACGATCAAGGAGGGTTTTTGCTTTTTCTTCACCCAATGCTTGATTAAGCATTGAACGAATATAGATATCATTGTTAATGCCAATACCGGTTTGGTCACTCACCAAACCCATAAAGTCCCCAACTACAGATTCCACCTTTGTTTGGGGAATATTGTTCAGTTTAGCCATTGCTTCCCCAATCATCTGAACCTCTTTTGGGCCCATATGTTTCAGGATTTCAGCAGCATCAGCCTCGCCTAAGCTAATCAGAAGAATTGCAGCTTTATCAATCTCACTGAATTCACCCTGATTTGCCTCATCACTCATCGTCACCTACCCATTGCTTCACAGCCTGCGCAACACGCGCAGGATCTTCCGCAACCATACTACGAATCGCGTTCAACTGATAATCAAAGCTTTCATTTGGCGTTGGCAAAAGGCCATCATCACTGCCAAAAGTAACCGAATCAGAAGAAAATTCACCACCATCAAGGCCTTCTAACTCAGCAGACACTTCACCCGCAGCGCCAAGGCCTGCAACATTACCAGCAGTACCTGCTGAAGCAAGATTTTTAAGGATAGGGCGCAAGATACCGAAAACAAGAACAAGCACGAATACTGCAGCCATCACTTGTTTAACGATATCCCAAATCCATTCCTGCTCCCAAATAGGCAAATCTTCAGTAACAATCGGCTGCTCAGGCACAAACGGAGTATTAACAACATTTACACTATCGCCACGTAGCGCAGAGTAACCAACGGCATCTTGAACCAAAATACGCAGACGCTCCAACTCATTTTGTTGCCAAGGTGTACGCTTAGCATCGCCGGAGGCGGGATCGACACTCGATAGATCATCAACCACAACCGCAACAGTTAAACGACGCACACGCCCTTGCTGATGTTTGGTATAACTAATTGTACGGTCTAATTCAAAGTTACGCGTAGCCTGCTTACGAGAAGAACCTTGCCCACCATTTTTAGCTAATACACCTTCACCAGAAGCCTCTTCAGGCACACTACTTGGACCTGGAGGCTGATTCGATAGAGCCCCAGGAACACCAACAGGTGCAACACCACCAACCCGTGACTCGTCCATTGTTTGTTCACTACGAAGAGCAGGGAGATCAGGGTTATATAATTCATCGGTTTGTTCTACAGCAGTAAAATCAACATCGGCTGACACTTCAGCACGAAAACGCCCCATACCCACTACAGGCTGTAGAATACTGTTAACGCGATTAAGCATAGTTTCTTCTAGGTTACGCGTATATTCCAATTGCTTAGCCGCCAATACCACATTAACGTCTTTATCACGCATGTTTAACAAACGGCCACGTTGATCAACCACTGTCACATCTTTGACGCTTAAAGCGGGTATGCTAGAAGCCACTAAATTAGCAATCGAAACAACTTGATCCCTTTCTAACTGACGACCAGAGAACAGCTCAAGAAAAACAGATGCAGTTGGCTTACGAGTATCGCGAATAAACACAGTATCTTTAGGAATTGCCAGATGCACACGCGCATTACGCACAGCCGTCATATTAGAGATCGTTCTAGCCAGCTCACCTTCAAGACCACGACGATATTTTGTCGTTTCCATAAATTGACTGGTACCAAGGCTTTGCTCTCGATCCAAAATTTCAAAGCCCACAGTTTTATCAGCAGTAAAACCTTCCGAGGCTAGCTTAAGCCTAGCCTGATGAACGTATTCATCTGGCACTAAAATAGCTCGACCATCGGCATCAAACTTATAAGGAACATTATAGAGACGTAACTGCTCTACAATCTGGTTAGCATCAGAGAAATTGAGATTACTAAATAGAACACGCTGATCGGGTTTTTGCGACCACAAAACAACAGCAAAACCAATAGCGACACTTGCCGCTAGACCAACCATCAAACCAATCTGCCTAACAATGCTCAGCTTATTAAAGCCAAGCATTGGGCTTCCGCTTAATGTTTCTGCGCTATTTGCCACTGCCACTTATCCTGTTAATTCTATTTATTGTTAAATTGGCATTTTCATTACGTCTTCATAGGCTGAAACTAATCGATTTCGAACCTGTGTCATCGCTTGAAACGAGACTGAAGCTTTTTCTGCAGCAATCATAACTTGTGGGAGATCGATAGTAGGATCCCCCTTTTCATATGCTACTGCCATTTTTTTGGCATCCGCTTGAGTCTCACTCACAGCATCTACCGCATTTTTTAAAATATCACCGAACCCGGTACGATCAGAGGGTTTAATAGCGCCTGGCTCTGATACCATTCCCGACATCATTTCTGGAGATGCACTCTGCACTTGAGTCTTAATCGTCCTCATCTGCATTAGCACACTATTTATGTCAGCTCTATCTACCATAACCACACCCAACGGCAATTTATTGACATTATAACCAGTCAATTTACTTCATCAAGGCATAAACTAAGAACAATGCGACATTTTTTTGTCTATATATACCTAGCTTTACTTTTATATGTAGATCAAAGCAAAAAACGGGCCAATGGCCCGTTATTCTTTTGACGTTTAATTAATAATGCGCTTCTGGTGGATCACCGTATTTTAGCCTCACATACATCAGCGCTACGGTCAAAGCATCACCAATAGCCGTATGCCTCTCAAGCATCGGGATATCTAACTTTTTGGAAATCGTATCGAAACGCAGATCGACATTACCGCCTACAGATTTCCATTTAATAATATCGTGATAGACATGGGACAACTCAATCGCCTTATTCGGCAAACCAAAACCAAATTGGGGTCGAAGGAATTTATCCAACATCCTAATATCGTAGTTAACATAGTAACCAAGAATTGGTCGATTACCGACAAACTCTAAAACCTGCTCAAGGGCATCTTCTATATCAATACCTTCAGCCAAATCACTTTCACGAATTTTGTGAATTTTAATTGATTCGCCCGTCAGGGATTTTGGTGGTTTAAGCTTAATATCTAAACGCTCACTCGTTAGAACCTTTTTACCTTTTATTTTAACCGCACCAATTGAAACAATCTCACCTTGCTTCACATCAAGACTAGTCGTTTCACAATCCAAAGAAACAACCTCATCACCATCATAAGCATCGAACAGGTGCGCATAAGGACCAGATTTATGGTCATACTTCTCTTTTATTCTTCTTACCGCTCTGGGTATGATCATTAAAACTTACCCTCCAAGGTGATACCTAAGCTCAAGATGCTTTTTAAAACCTTTAACAATATGTAACGCATCTCGTAAGAGCTCTCTTTCAAGCTTATCTAATGACTGTAAATCAATAATATTTGGGGTTTGGTCGTGCCCCGTATCACTGCTTTCCATACGCTTAACTTGCTGCCTTAATCGAAGACTAATAAATAAACTCAAAGCCTCCGCTATCTCTCTACCATGTTTTTCTTTAAGCTGACCAAGTTCAGTCAAAGCCTCTATACGCTCAAAGGTATTTGTCACTTTGATGCGATGCTCTAGAGCTATTGTTCTAATCCCGTGCACAATTGGGAAAATTCCGCCCTTTTTAATATCCAACTGACCTTTATCTTTTAAGTTACCAAAGAAAGTCAAAGGCGTATCAAACTCAAGGGAAGCTTTAGCGAAATGTGAGAAGAAGACATCATTATTACGTAGATGTCTCATAAACCAGTTTCGGCTAGCTTTAAAGATAGCTGGGTTACCTGCCACAGGCTTAGCATCAACAGCAATAGCGAGATTCATCTGCGAATCGCCATCACATCGATCAGCCCAATCACCTAACATCTGAGTCCAACCGCCCAGAGATTTAACCCAATCAGGATTAGATACCATGATGTTACCTGGGCAAGGAGGAAAGCCAAATTCGATCAAAGTCTGACTGAAACGATTCAGCGTTTCAGTCATCTCAGGCCAAACCAAACCATCCCTATGAATAATGGCGTTGTCCTGGTCTGTTTTCATGATCTGCTCACCACGCCCTTCTGAACCCATCACTAACAAACAGACATGTGGCTGCATATCACTTGGGATCATAATGTTGAACAGTTTGGCAATAATACGACCGTTCATCGCGGCCAAAAGATCCATCACAAATCGAGTTTTTACACCTTGCGACACAAGCGCCTTAATCAAATCATCTAAGCCTTTTTCAGCTTCTTTTAGATCTTCAACCGTTTGTGCACGTTCAATTCGCAAACCAATCACATGAGAATGACTGGAGAAATAACTTAATACATCTGTCAGTTCAACAATGCCTGACATTTCTCCATCCTTCATCACAACAACACGCTCAATATGCTGTTGAGTCATTATGATCAAAGCGTTAAACAGGTAATCATCTGGCCTAACGGTGATTAAGCGATAGCTAGCTATTTCTGCCAAATCAGTATCCATCGCTAATTCATTAACCACCACAGCATCTAACAGATCCGTGCCGGTAACCATACCGTAACGATTACCACGTTTTACCAGAATACAATCTGCCTTTTTCTCGCGCATAAGCAGAGTTGCTTCGCGAATAGATGTTCCTTCTAGGATAACCAGTGGCTCACGCACTAAACCGTCAGACACTTTAGCCAACATAAATTCGGCCATGTCCTGCTCTTTGCCGTGCTGTTGAACGATCTCAGTTTTAGCTGACAGGTTTTGCTGGAAATAATCAGCAAATAAGCCGTTTGTAGACATAAGATCCAATAGAATCTTAGTCGGTAAGATATGGCAGATAGTCTCTTCTTCGGCGATAAAATTGTGAATTGCTTTACCCCGAATAGCAGACCAACCGCCAAAGTAGTCCTCATTGGTATAATGAACGAAGACATGCTCAGGTGTGTCACTACCTTCTTCCTGAACTTCGCTCTCCCCTACCTTTCCTTTAAAAATAACAAAGACGCCTTCGGGCTCTTCACCCGCCGTCATGATGTACTCGCCTTTTTGGTAGTAACCAATATCTAGGCTTGAACGGAGTAAATCTTGCTCTTTCTCATCCAGCAAACTGAATGGCAAATTTGTCATTTTGAAAGAATCAGGCATTTCCAACATCCTCTTTGTAGGAAAAAGAAAAGGGCGCTCCAACCTTCGCTGGGCGCCCTTTTTAGATTTATCTAATCGATCTTAGTGATCGTGAGCAGCACCAGCACCACGTGGGATACGTAGATCTTCTACGATATCCTGGATTTCCTGTGGTGGTTCTTCAGTCATGTTGGATACTACGAAACCAACGATGATGTGAAGGATCGCACCTACAGTACCGAAGCCACCTGGAGAGATACCCATGATGTATTCAGATGGAGTACCGCCACCGAATGCGAAGTAGTACATGTAGCACATAGTAGTGATAAGACCTACTAGCATACCTGCAATCGCACCTTGAGAAGTGTGACGCTTCCAGAAGATACCCATGATGATAGCTGGGAATACGGACGCACATGCCAGACCGAAGGCTAGGGCTACAACCTGTGCCACGAAGCCTGGAGGGTTGATACCGAAGTAACCTGCGATACAGATTGCCACGATAGCAGCCAGACGAGCGTACATAAGCTCCTGCTTATCAGAGATATTTGGGTTGATGGTTTTCTTCATCAAGTCATGCGAGATCGCTGTAGAGATTACCAACAACAGACCTGCTGCAGTTGATAGTGCCGCAGCTACCGCACCAGCAGCTACCAGAGCGATTACCCAGTTTGGAAGCTGAGCGATATCTGGGTTAGCTAGTACCATGATGTCACGGTCTACGTATACTTCGTTTGCGAATGGCTGTTTAGCCGCATCGAACTCAGCACCTTCTTTAGCATTGCTAGTCAGACGCTGGCCGTATTCACCACGCTCTTCAGTGAACGCAGGCTTCTTAGAAGTGAACGCACCACCTGCAGCATACTGCACTTTGCCGTCGCCGTTACGGTCAGTCCAACCTAGAAGACCTGTGTTCTCCCAGTTTTTGAACCATGCAGGCATTTCAGTGTACGCAGTACCTGTACCGTCAGCACCGTTTAGTGTCTGGATAAGGTTTACACGACCGAAACCAGCTACACCAGGAACCGCAGTGTAAAGTAGCGCGATGAAGATTAGCGCCCAACCAGCAGATAGACGAGCATCTTTTACGCGAGGTACTGTGAAGAAACGTACGATTACGTGTGGAAGACCAGCAGTACCACACATCAGAGCAACTGTTAGGAAGAATAGATCGATTGTCGATTTCTTACCGTCAGTGTACTGATGGAAGCCAAGATCTACTGACAATTGGTCAAGAGTAGCCAATACAGACATACCACTATCCAGAGTCGCACCCAAACCAATTTGTGGTAGGAAGTGACCTGTTACCTGAGCAGATAGGAAGAATGCTGGTACTGTGAACGCAAGAATCAATACAACGTACTGAGCAACCTGAGTATAAGTAATACCTTTCATGCCACCTAGTACAGCGTAGAAGAATACGATCGCCATACCGATAACTACACCAGTGTTGATGTCAACGTGTAGGTAACGAGAGAATACGATACCAACACCACGCATCTGACCAGCTACGTATGTGAAAGAGATTACGATAGTACAAACTACTGCAATTGTACGTGCAGTAGAAGAGTAGTAACGGTCACCGATAAAGTCAGGTACTGTAAACTTACCGAACTTACGTAGGTAAGGTGCTAGCAATAGTGCTAGTAGTACGTAACCACCAGTCCAGCCCATAAGATAAGCAGAACCGTCACGGCCAACGAAGGAAACCAAGCCAGCCAGGGAGATAAACGATGCAGCAGACATCCAGTCAGCAGCAGTCGCCATACCGTTAGCAACCGGTGGTACACCACCGCCCGCAACGTAGAATTCTTTAGTCGATCCTGCACGCGCCCATATCGCAATACCGATATATAGCGCAAAGGAGCCGCCCACAAAGAGAAATGTTAAAACGTCGAGACTCATAGCAATGCCGTCCTAATAGAAATTATTATTGTTATTCGTGAACGTCATACTTCTCGTCAAGCTTGTTCATGCTGAACACGTATGTCCAGATCAAGATGACGAATACGAAGATTGACCCTTGCTGGCCGAACCAGAAACCTAGTGGGAAGCCGAAGAACGGAATCGCATTAAGCTGTTCGACAAACAAGATCGCGCAGCCGTAGGAAACTACGAACCAAATCGCGAGGTGAGTCATAATGATGCGCAAGTTTTCACGCCAGTAGGCTTGCGCCTGCTCATTACTGATTGACATAACACCATCCTTATTTTTGTTATTTAAAAATTGGTGAAAATTTAAGACTGTAAGAGACTAACAAACAGCGCAGCCAAACAAAGCTAAACTTTAGTCGACTCAACTTTCCTCTAAGCTATTGAAAAATCGCTTCAAAGCGCCGTATTACGGCATTTCCTCGATATTGAGTAGTAAAAGACCACAAAAAACTCTAGACAAAGGTATTAACACTGCTGACCCTAATTTAGAAAAGCCACAACTACTCCATTCAGACAATTGTTGGGTTCCTGTCAAAATTAAGTAAACTAGCAACACATCTGTTTTTACTATTCATTAAGGAATGCACGATGCTTTCTGGCTGGTCGATAATTCTTATCTCTTTCACCTACCTTGGCCTTCTATTCGCCATTGCACACTATGGTGACAAAAGTGCGCAAAAGAATGATCGCATTATCAGCCGACCAATTATCTATTCCCTATCTCTTGCCGTTTACTGCTCCTCATGGACTTTTTACGGTGCTGTAGGACGGGCAACCACCAGCGGCTGGGAGTTTTTAGCGACCTACCTAGGACCTGTCATCGTCTTTGTATTTGGCTGGCGCCTTATTGAGAAGATGATTCTGATCAGTAAGCAGCAGAACATCACTACAATTTCAGACTTTATCTCTTCCAGATACGGCAAGAGCCAAGCCCTAGCAGTATTAGTCACCATCATCGCGGTTACTGGCACTATGCCCTATATCGCCATGCAGCTTAAAGCGGTGGCAATCAGTTATAACGCACTTACACCTGGGACAGAAGAAGTTATCAGTAAGGGGAGTGATACCGCCCTTTTCGTTGCGATTGTCATGGCGATCTTCGCCATACTATTTGGTACTCGGCAGATTGATGCAACAGAGCACCACGAAGGCTTGGTATTAGCAGTTGCTTTTGAATCTATCGTCAAACTTACAGCATTCATTGCTGTCGGCATTTTTGTCATGCTAGAGGTATTTGATGGTTTCGAAGACCTCGCCTACAACATAGCCACTCAGCTCAATAACAATTCCAATTACTCATCATTTCTAGACGACAGTTTTTTGACAGAGATATTACTCGCCTGCGCAGCAGTAATCTGTTTGCCACGTCAGTTCCACGTAACGATTGTTGAAAACACTAATACAGGCCATTTAAAGCTAGCTCGCTGGTTGTTTCCGATCTATCTCATCCTTCTAGCTATCTTTGTACTACCTATCTCGACTGCAGGCATGCTGTATTTCGAGAATACCAGCGTCGACGCAGACACTTACGTTTTGATGTTGCCATTAGCTGCAGACTATAAAGAGCTCGCCACCTTTGCTTTCATTGGTGGGCTGTCAGCTTCTACTAGCATGGTTATTGTTGCCAGTATCACTTTATCCACAATGGTCTGTAACGACATCGTGATGCCACTTCTTTTCCGCATCTCTTGGCTACGCCTATCCGACACTAACGATGTCGGTGCTCTGCTACTCAAAGTCCGTCGAATTACCATCATGTGCTTAATGATTCTGGCGTACTTCTACTATCGAATTTTAGGTGAGCAATCCCCTCTCGCCTCATTCGGTCTACTTGCTTTTGTTGCGGCCGCACAATTCCTTCCAGCGATCATTGGCGGTATATATTGGAAGGAAGGATCTCGGCACGGGGTGCTTGCTGGCTTAACAGGCGGCTTCCTTCTATGGCTATACACATTAGTACTACCATCATTCAGTGAAGCAGGCTTACTCGGCCCTGAATATTTAAACAATAGTATTTTTGGAATTGAGTGGTTAAAGCCAACTAAGCTATTCGGAATAGAAGGCTTAGAACCGCTTACACACGGTGTTTTCTGGTCTCTATTCTTTAATACCTCGCTGTATTTCTTAGTTTCCAAATATACGAGCTTACGCCTTGTTGACCGTATTCAAGCTAGTGCCTTTGTTGATGTTTACAACAAGGATTTAACTGAAGCTACACGTCAATATGGGCAGGTAACCGTTGGCGATCTTCAAATGCTAACAGAGCGCTTCCTTGGCATTAGCAGAACTCAACATTCCTTTACTGGCTTCGCACTGCAACATGGAGAAGAACCACCTTTATCAGGCGATAAAGCGACCCCAGAATTAGTACAATTTACCGAACGCCTTTTAGCCGGTGTCATCGGCGCATCCTCTGCACGCATCGTCTTAGCGTCTACTTTACGCGGCAAAGACATGCATATCGGCGATGTCGTAACCATTGTTGACGAAGCCTCACAGGCACTGCGTTTTAACCGCTCACTCCTGCAATCAACCATTGAGAATATCAGCCTCGGCATAAGCGTTGTTGACCAACAGATGCGACTTGTTGCTTGGAACCGCGTTTACGTAGAGATGTTCGATTACCCTGAGGGCCTCATCTGCGTTGGCCGCCCGATTGAAGAAGTTTTCCGTTATAACGCCATGAAAGGTGAATACGGTCCGGGCAACAATGATGAACAAGTAACCAAACGCTTAAAAGTCCTCAAATCAGGTAAGCGACATAGCTACGAACGTTTCCGCCCGGACGGCACCGTTCTAGAAGTGCGTGGTAACCCAATGCCAAATGGTGGCTACGTAAACACCTACATGGATATCACAGATCATAAGCATGTCGAAGAGGCACTAAGGGAAAGTGAGCAAAACATTAGGATCTACACCGATAATGTACCGGTACTAATTGCCTACCTTGATCCAGAGAGACGCTACCTGTTCATCAACAAAGCCTATGCCGACACCTTTGGCCTTGATCGCAATACCATCTCAGGTCAACCTTGCTACAAGACAATGAGCGAAGATGAGTATGAGCTTAGAAGCCCTTATATAACCGCTGCTCTCGCAGGCAAACGTCAGCGCTTTGAAACCACGCTTCCGAGTGACAGCGGCCAGCCTCGCTATGCCGAGGTTAAATACATCCCGCACATTGGCGAATATGGCGATGTACTGGGTTACTTCACTCTCTACCAAGACATTACTGAGCGTCGTAAAGCTGAGTTAGCGCTGAAAGAGACCAATGAGACGCTAGAACAACGGGTACGTGAACGTACTCACGCACTCTCTGTTGTTAACAAAGAGCTACGAAAAGAAAATACGATTCGCTCTTTAATGGAAGACGAGCTCCGTCAAGCCAAGTCCGATGCTGATGACGCGAACTTAGGTAAGACCAGATTCCTAGCTTCTGCCAGCCACGACTTATTACAGCCACTTAATGCTGCGCGCTTATTCACATCAGCCTTAGCTCAGCAAAGCCATAGCGAAGAGACCAGCCAGCTGGTAGAAAACCTTAACGGCTCTCTAACTGCCGCTGAGGAGCTTATCACCGCGATCCTAGATATATCCAAACTAGATGCTGGTGCACTTGCGCCATCCATTACTGACTTTTCTCTGGATGATATGCTTAGTGCATTAAATACTGAATTTACCGCAGTCGCCGATAAAAAGTCGCTTAAGTTCCGAACTGTACAATGCAACAAGGTTGTACGCTCGGACCAACAGCTCCTAAGACGAATCATCCAAAACTTCCTATCGAACGCTATGCGCTATACACAAGAGGGCAAGATTCTGCTTGGATGCCGTCGCCGTAAAAACATGCTTAGAATCGAAGTCTGGGATACAGGCGTAGGTATAGCTGAAGACAAAATCAAAGAGGTCTTTGAAGAGTTCAGACGCATCGATAACCCTAAGCACTCTCAGGTACAAGGCCTAGGTCTCGGGCTTGCGATTACAGAACGAATTGCCCGCATGCTGGGCCACAAGCTCAATGTGCGCTCTTGGCCAACCAAAGGCACTGTATTCAGCGTAGAGATCCCTCTTGGCGATAGCACAAAAGCAGTCAAACCAAAGCCCGAAAAACGCGGCTGGATTCGAAGCAAGGGCTTGAATGGCATTCGAGCGATAGTGATCGACAACGAGCCTAAAATCCTAGAAGGCATGTCTGCACTGCTTAACGGCTGGGGCTGCGATGTTAAAGTCGCCCTTTCCTCTAAAGAAGCAACCGATCTGATTCAATCAGAAGGATTCCAGCCAGAGATCATTCTAGCTGATTACCACCTTTCTGAAACGTTAACAGGCATTATGGCACTAAATGACCTTGCTCCACTGCTGGAAAAACCAGTGCCAAGTATCGTTATTACGGCTGACCGCACTGAAGAAGTGAAGAACGAAATCCAAGATCATGGATCACAACTATTAACTAAGCCTATTCGCCCTGCTGCTTTACGAGCGATGATTAATAAAACCATTGCCACAGCACGAGCCAGCGAAGCTGAAAACGAATAACCCTGAACCAATAACCACCAATAAAAAAGGCGCCATAGGCGCCTTTTTTTGAAATCTTATATTTTTAGCTATTACTCAAGATCAGTCTTAGGCGGCTCGACACCAAGGCGCTGAGCAGCAATTACCGCTTGTGTACGACTATGAACACCCAACTTACGCAAAATAGCAGTCACGTGCGCTTTGATCGTCGCTTCAGAAACATTTAGCTCATAAGCGATCTGCTTGTTTAACAATCCTTCAGTCAGCATCGTCAATACACGGAACTGCTGAGGTGTTAATGCAGACAATGCCGCAGCGAATTTTTGGTCATCTTCACTTACATCACCCAAGTTGTCAGCGACTTCCTGAGGTAACCATTCTTCACCTTCAAGCACAGCAACAATAGCTTCACCAATTGTTTCAAGAGGCGCAGATTTCGGGATAAAGCCAGAAGCACCGTAATCAATTGCACGCTTCATTACATGCGGTTGCTCACTGCCAGATACAACCACAACTGGGATCCCCGGGTTTTGACCACGCAAGAACACTAGACCAGAAAAGCCATTAGTGCCTGGCATATGAATATCTAATAACACCAAATCTGCATCAGAATGCTGATCCACGGCTTCCTGCACTGCAGCCAACGAATCCGCTTCGATTGTTTCTACACCAGGCATCGCCTGAGTAACAGCCTGTTTCAAAGCTGCACGGAACAACGGATGATCATCTGCAATAATAATTTTTTGTGCTAACTGCATGCGTTCACTTCCCCCTTAAGAACCCTGTGACGAACGCCAACCGTTCATGAACGGTTAATCTAGTGAAGAGAATACCACTATAAAACAAAAAACTCCCGCAAGTCTCGGATAAACCGTGACTTACAGGAGTTTTTTCAGACTAATTTATAAGAAAAAATTAGTCCTGACGGTTCATACGGTTTTCAATTAGGTCATCTACTACAGATGGATCTGCAAGTGTAGAAGTATCACCCAAAGCACCGAAATCGTCTTCAGCGATCTTACGAAGGATACGACGCATGATCTTACCAGAACGTGTCTTAGGCATGCCTGGCGCGAATTGAATCAAGTCTGGAGAGGCGATTGGACCGATCTCAGAACGTACGTGCAAACGCAGCTCTTTAAGTAGCTCATCAGACTGCTCGAAACCAGACTGTAGAGTTACGTAAACGTAGATGCCTTGACCCTTAACTTCGTGTGGGTAGCCAACTACTGCTGCTTCAGCAACTGCTTCGTGAGCTACTAGTGCAGACTCAACTTCCGCAGTACCCATACGGTGGCCAGATACGTTGATTACGTCATCTACACGACCCGTGATCCAGTAGTAACCGTCTTCATCACGACGACAACCATCACCAGTAGTGTATACACCTTTGTATGTAGAGAAGTAAGTTTGGATAAAGCGCTCGTGATCACCCCAGATAGAACGAGCCTGAGACGGCCAAGAATCTTTAATTACCAGGTTACCGTCAGTCGCACCTTTCAATTCGTTACCATCAGCATCTAGAAGTGCTGGCTGAATACCGAAGAATGGACGAGATGCTGCACCTGGCTTAGCTGCAGTAGCACCTGGCAGAGGAAGAATCATCATACCGCCAGTTTCAGTCTGCCACCAAGTATCAACGATTGGGCAACGGCCCTGACCGATAATGCGGTGGTACCATTCCCAAGCTTCTGGGTTGATTGGCTCACCTACAGAACCAAGAATACGTAGTGTAGATAGGTCAGAATCACCTAGTACATCTTCACCTTGCTGCATCAAAGCACGGATAGCTGTTGGCGCAGTGTAGAACTGGTTAACTTTGTGTTTTTCAATAACGCGGCCGAAACGGCTGTTATCTGGGTAGCTTGGAACACCTTCAAACATTAGAGAAGTTGCACCGTTAGCTAGTGGTCCGTATACGATGTAAGAGTGACCAGTAACCCAACCTACGTCCGCAGTACACCAGTAGATATCACCTTCTTTGTAGTCGAACGCATACTCGTGAGTCATGGAAGCGTAAACCATGTAACCACCAGTCGTGTGCTTCAGACCTTTTGGCGCACCAGTAGAACCAGACGTGTAAAGAATGAACATTGGATCTTCAGCGTTCATCTCTTCAGCAGGGCAATCAGCAGATGCTTCAGCTACTAGATCTTCGTACCAAACATCAACATTGCTATCCCAAGCAACATCCTGCTCAACGCGCTTAACAACGATTACGCTTTCAACATGCGCTTTAGCTGCATCATGTTCTAGTGCTTTATCTACGTTAGCTTTAAGTGGAACAGACTTGCCTGCACGTAAAGAGTAGTTAGATGTTACAACAACTTTAGACTTCGCACCTTCGATACGAGCTGCTAGAGCTTCAGGAGAGAAACCACCAAATACGATAGAGTGGACAGCACCAATACGAGTACATGCCAACATAGCTACAGCAGCTTCTGGAATCATAGGCATGTAAAGTGTTACAACATCACCTTTTTCCACGCCACGAGCTTTAAGAGCGTTAGAAAACTTACAAACGCGCTCATGAAGATCGCGGTAAGTGATATTTTCAGATTCGCTTGGATCATCACCTTCCCAGATGATAGCAACCTGATCACCACGAGTTTCTAGGTGGCGATCAAGACAGTTGTGAGAAGCGTTCAACGTACCATCTTCGTACCAACGGATATCTACGTTGTGCGGATCGAAAGTAGTGTTTTTAACTTTAGTGTATGGCTTAAACCAATCCAGGCGCTTACCTGCTTCACCCCAGAATGTATCCGGATCGTTAACTGATTGCTCATACATCGCTTCATATTTTTCGTTGTCGATGTGCGCGTTTGCCGCAATCTCCGGACTTACTGGATATACCTTTTCACTCATCGTGATGCCCTTAGCTTGATTGTTTTAGTTCTAAAATAACCCCAGATCGCTCTACTTCAATATTATTATTCTACGAGTCAGTTTGAGGCTTTATATCAGTAACTAGATTTATACAGAAGGGGTAGCAGGGCTCTGAATTAGACATTGGTATATCCGGCGTAAGACCTTAGTCTCTACAAGCTTTTTTTCAAAGCGCGCAAACAAGATCTTTTAACCCTTATTATCGACCAAGCAATTTATCTAAATCCAAGCCTTGCTCACGCATCTTAGCCAGCTTGTATCGCAGAGTACGCGGGCTTATCCCGAGATTTTCCGCCGCTTCTTTACGACTTCCGTGAGTCGCTTTTAGGGCATCAATAATCAGCTGAAATTCCCGCTGGCGAACCCCCTCACCCAACTGTCCTGAAAGATCTTCATCTTGGACAGTTTCTTGATTCACGTCAGGTACAGCCGTCTGCGAAATATCTTCAGGATTGAGCATAAGGTCAGCAACACCGACCTCTGTGCCTGACTGAAGAATCAAAGCTCGCTGCACAACGTTGTCTAATTCACGAACATTACCCGGCCAAGAATAATCAGTCATCAAACGCTTAACATCATCAGATAATGCAACTGAGGTACGCTGCATTTTCTGGCAATACTTACTAAAAAGTCTTTCAGCCAAAGGCACAATATCAGCTGAGCGCTCTCGCAGTGGTTTCCATTGCAATGGAAATACATTAAGGCGATAGAAGAGATCTTCTCTGAATTTACCTTCCGAAACGTAACTATCTAATTTTCGGTTTGTAGTAGCCAATACACGAACATTAAGCTTGATAACTTTACGGCCACCAATGCGTTCGACTTCTTGTTCCTGCAATACCCGAAGTAACTTTGCCTGCAAACCAAGATCCATCTCGGAAATTTCATCAAGCAATAAAGTACCGCCATCAGCCTGCTCAAACTTACCAGGTGCACTTGCATAGGCTCCAGTAAAAGCTCCTTTCTCGTGACCAAACAAAGTAGCTTCGAGCATATTTTCAGGTATTGCTGCGCAGTTAATCGCAATAAAAGGCTTTTTAGCCCGCGAAGAGTGGTTATGGATGTATTGAGCCAAAACTTCTTTACCTGTACCCGACTCTCCTGAAATCAATACGGTAGAGTCAGATGCCGCTACTCGGCGTGCCAACTGAAGCAATTGCTGACTACTAGGCTCTTCCGCAATAGGCTTCTCCATTTCACTCGCTACCGTTTCGCCAACCGCAAATCGGCGTACAGACGATATCAACGCGTCAGAATCAAACGGCTTCATCAAGTAATCAACCGCGCCCGCTTTGATAGCTTCTACAGCTTTACTGACCTGCCCAAACGCAGTGATCAACATAACCGGCAGCGCAGGATAAGTTTCGTGAATTTTATCCAACAACTGATGCCCATCCATGCCAGGCATATTAACATCGGTCACTACCATAGCCACCTGCTGACGCGTCAATATATCCAAAGCAGTTTCAGCATCTTCAGCTTCTAGATACTCAAAACCTGCCAATTCTAATGTATCGCAAAGCGCTTCGCGTAATTCATTATCGTCTTCAACTATTAATATACGATTAGCCATTGCAGATCCTTTAACCCTCTTCCGAAGCAGACGTTATTGCCGGCAAAATTAGACTGGCGACAGTTCCCTGACCCGGCAGAGAATTAAGTAAAAATTGACCATGGTGAGCATGCGCTACGACTTGAGCTACAGCCAAACCCAAACCCGTACCATGTGATTTGGTGGTATAAAACGGCTCAAGGGCACGTTTTAATTCCTCTGCGCCCATTCCTGGGCCTTGATCAACTACATCTATACGCAGCTTTCCTTCTTGATCAGCAAAGCGAACCATTAACTCTGCCCCCTTACCGCAAGCTTGCAGGGCATTCTCGATCAAATTGCTACAAACACCTAAAAGCGCTTCTTTATTACACTGCAAACTATATTCAGGCACAGTATTTACACAGTCACAATCAGCATCATAGTTTACCAATGGCACATCAAGCATATCTTCCAGCTCAGCCATCAGCACTTTAGAACTGATCTGCTCATCCAAACGCATCTCACCACGGGCAAAAATTAGCATATCCCGAACTTGCTGCTCTAAATTGGTTAGGCGTGACTTAGCCTTACTGGCGAATTTCTGACGTTGTTCTTGCAATAGATCCGGGCGATTAAGATGATCGACATAAAGCAAAGCAGCAGAAAGAGGCGTTCTAATTTGATGCGCCAGTGACGCCATCATCCGCCCCATTTCAGACAGACGCTGATAATGAGACAAACGCCCCTGAAGAAGGCGAGTTTCGGTCTGGTCAGTTAACACTACCAATTGACCCGGTTCATTATCCATAGCACGCGTCATCAAACTGACCTTACGACCATCCTTTAACGAAACTTCATGACCGTCGTCATTTTGAGGGGCAAAGCTACGCTCAATTATTTTGAACCACGGCTGCCCTTTGATAGGAGAACCCAACAAGTTTTCGGCTACCGAATTAACTTCTGAAATCACCCCAGAACCATCAATAATAACGACACCAACAGGCATCACGGATAATAGATGTTGAAAGCGATCATTAAGCTGCTGACTATTCTGGCTTTGAGTTGCTTCAAGTTGAGCCAATTTTGCTTTACTAGCAGACAGCTCACTCTCTAATTGCTCTATGCGCTGTAGATACTGTTGTTTACTAGACATATTACTTACGCTGCATCCCATATTTACGCATTTTCTCAACCAAAGTAGTCCGTCGGATATTTAACGTCTCCGCAGCTCGCGCAACTACATTGTCATTTACAGCAAGCGCTTGTTCCAATAACCGCTGCTCGATCGTTTCCAAATGCTTTTTAAGGTCGATCCCATCATCTGGCAACTGATCTAGCCCTATAGAATGTGATGAAAATGCAGCTTCAATGGCGTCAGTATCACCAGCCACTTCATATAGTTCAGGATTAGGTTCGGGAACATTCTGAAACTTAGAAGGCAGCTCTGAAACTCCAACTACACCGTTCGGATAAAGAATCGCCAGACGCTCAATTAAGTTGGAGAGCTCGCGTACATTCCCAGGCCAAGGATGCAATTGTAGGGACGCTATCGCACTATTTTGAAAACGAACGGCATCTAAACCTTGCTCTGGAAGACGGCGTGATAGCTCATCCAATAATAAAGGTAGGTCACCTGCACGCTCTCTTAATGGCGGCATATCTATAGGGAAGACATTTAGACGGTAATATAAATCTTCCCGAAACTCGCCCGTTTCGATCATCTCTTCCAAGTTTTTATGCGTAGCTGCAATCACTCGAATATCAGCATCTAAAGTTTTAGTCCCACCAATGCGCTCGAATTTACGCTCCTGCAGCACTCGCAGAAGCTTCACCTGCATAGGCAGCGGCATATCTCCTATTTCATCTAAAAAGAGTGTTCCTCCTTGAGCCAATTCAAAACGTCCTGGACGACTTGATACAGCCCCAGTAAATGCGCCTTTTTCGTGACCAAAGAGCTCACTTTCAAGAAGATCTGCAGGAATCGCTCCACAGTTAATCGGAACAAACGGGCCATCTTTGCGTACAGAGTGCTCATGCAAGCTGCGAGCAACCACTTCTTTACCTGTGCCCGACTCACCGGTAATCAATACATTTACATCCCGGCCTGCGACTTGAGACATCGACCGCCTTACATTCAGCATCGGCTGACTTATACCTACCAAACCAGAAAAAATGGCCATCTTATTAAGAGAGGTATCATCTGCTCTTAATCTAAATAACTGAGCTCGATGCAAACAATCTAATAATTGTTGATATTTAAACGGTACGGAAAGCTGTCCAACCACACACTGAGCTAAGGAATCAGGAAGTTCTTTAACTTCAGACCATTCATCCAAGGTTACTACTGCAATCGAAGCAAACTTATCTTGAAGATCTTTAACAAGTTTTTCTAATGATATAGGCAACTGACTTTGCCCAAGCAATACCAAGTTGATCTGAGCTACATCGATATCAGCGTTGGATTGAAACCAATCCACAAAGCCGCAAAATTCACACGGCTGATCGAGAAAAGAAAAAGCGGAACTTAAAAGCTCCCGCCGACTTAAATCATCATCTATGACTAAAACCGAAGACATGCCTTACCATTATCCAAAGATACTTGTTAATAGTGGTAATAATTAACCCCTGACGCAAAAATGTCAATAAAATGTCACAAAGAAAAAAACAGAACGCTTTAGTTATTTTTTTGACACAAAAGACACCTACCAACAAAAAAAGGCCGCATATCTGCGGCCTTTTTTTGTAATTACTAACAGCATTACTACTTAATTTTCACCTATTTGAATATCATTCGGCATCTCAGACCAACCCTGTCTGATTTCCAGCATTAGATTCATCACTTCCTGAACCTTTTCAGCATCATTTTCCCGATTAGCTTGCATAACAGAGCGCAGCATATAGTCATAAAGACTATCTAAATTTGCAGCGACCTCTCCGCCCCCTTCAAGGTCAAGACTTCCACGGAGACCTACGATAATCTCTGAAGCCTTATTTAGGTGCAGAGTTCTGTCTTCAATACTATCTCGCTCTATTGCTCCTTTTGCCTTTGCGAGCGCCCCCATGGCACCATCGAACAACATAGAAATAAGCTTGTGAGGACTTGCCGTTTCTATAGTCGCGCGCAGATCAACACTTTGATACTGCTTAAGGGCATTTAAATTAACAGCCATGCAAACACCTTAAAAATTAATTCGAGTACACTTCATTATACTGAATAGTCGGCACAAAGAGAGCTTCCTTTAATGATCTTGCGTCTGATAAGCTACAATTCATTAGACCTTTTATTCCGTAAGCCATTAAATTCAGGGCTAAAACATTCATTAATGCAGAAATTTGGTCGATATAAATATTAAGCATTCATTTGGATAGAAAACATAATGTTCGATGATCAATCAATACTCATTACTGGTGGGACAGGTTCATTCGGCAGAAAGTACACAGAGACCCTTCTAAGTCGTTATAAACCTAAAAAAATCATTATCTATTCAAGGGACGAGCTTAAACAATTTGAAATGCAACAAGAGTTCAATGACCCTTGCATGCGTTACTTTATAGGTGACGTTCGCGATAAGGAAAGACTAAGGCAAGCAATGCAGAATGTAGACTATGTCATTCATGCTGCTGCCTTAAAGCAAGTACCAGCTGCTGAATACAATCCCACTGAATGCATTAAAACAAATATCCATGGTGCAGAAAATGTCATCCGCGCTGCTTTGGATAATGACGTTAAAAAAGTTATTGCTTTATCTACTGATAAAGCAGCAAACCCTATCAATCTTTATGGCGCGACGAAATTAGCTTCCGACAAACTGTTCGTTGCAGCAAATAACATGGCAGGTGGGCATCCTACCCGATTCAGTGTAGTTCGCTATGGAAATGTAGTAGGTTCCAGAGGATCAGTTGTTCCCTTCTTCAAAAAGCTAGTTTGTAATGGCGCCGATACATTGCCAATCACAGATCCCAAGATGACACGTTTCTGGATCACGCTACAGCAAGGTGTAGATTTTGTGCTAACAAACTTTGCAAGAATGAGTGGTGGTGAGATTTTTGTGCCCAAAATACCTTCGGTACGCATCACAGATCTAGCCAAAGCAATGGCACCATCGCTTAAACAAGAGATCATTGGTATCCGCCCTGGCGAAAAAGTACATGAAATAATGTGCCCTTCTGATGATTCTCATTTAACACTGGAATTTGATGATCACTACGTGATTCGACCATCCATTGTCTTCAACGATATAAGTAATGAATTCACAATTAACAATTTAGATGAACAAGGCACACCCGTATCACAAGGGTTTGAATACAATTCGGGTGCGAATGATGAGTTTCTAAATTGCGAACAAATACTTGCGCTGAATAAATCGTTGAATCTATAACATGATCCCATACGGCACCCAATCAATTACAGAAGAAGACATCTCCGCAGTAGTGGAAACATTACGTTCGTCTTATCTCACTCAAGGCCCGAAAGTCACCCAATTCGAAACAGCTCTTGCAGAATATTGTGGAGCTAAATATGCGGCTTGTACAAATAGCGCCACCTCTGCCTTACATATATCCTGTTTAGCGTTAGGATTAACACAAGGAGACTGGCTATGGACCTCTCCAAACTCATTTGTAGCGAGTGCTAATTGTGGACTCTATTGCGGTGCTAAAGTCGACTTTGTAGACATTGAGCCAACCCACTTAAATATATGCCCAGATAAGCTAGAACAAAAATTAATAGCTGCAGAACGAAACGGGTGCCTTCCTAAAGTTATAGTCGTCGTTCACTTTGCAGGTCAGCCTTGTGAGATGAAGACTATTGCCAAACTGGCAAAACAATATAATTTCAAAGTCATTGAAGATGCATCTCATGCGATAGGCTCATCTTACAACAATAATAAAACTGGCAATGGTCATTACAGTGACATTACGGTTTTCAGTTTCCATCCTGTAAAAATAATCACCAGCGCGGAAGGTGGCTGTGCCCTCACCAACTGCTCTAAGATAGACAACAAATTAAAATCATTGCGTAGCCACGGAATCACCCGTGACCTAGATTTAATGAAATCTGATCCAGAAGGTAACTGGGTTTATGAACAACAGGAATTAGGGTTTAACTATAGAATGACCGATCTACAAGCTGCTCTTGGTCTTTCACAACTCTCTCGCCTAGATGATTACATTACCCAACGCCATCACTTAGCTAATGTATATGATGAACGCTTAAAAGAACTTCCGGTTAAGCTACCAGCTCGCAGTACCGATTCCTATTCTGCTTTACACTTGTACCCTATCCAACTGGACTTAGACAGCATTTCATTAAGCCGCGCGCAAGTATTTAATGTTTTAAGAGAACACGACGTTGGTGTAAATGTCCACTACATCCCCATACATTTACAGCCATTTTACAAAAAATTGGGCTTTACTGCCGGCGACTTTCCAAATGCTGAAAAATACTATTCACGAGCATTAACAATCCCCCTGCATCCTAAGCTTCAGCAAAGTGATATTGATTATATTATTTATACTCTTAAGAGGAGCTTAACTTAGATTGAACACACCCTCGCTCAATTTCTACAGAAAGGCTAAGCCGCCCTTGATATTACAAATACTATTCGCAGGTTTACCACCTTTAGGTAGCATATAAGTCATGACCTATGAATACATAGATCGACTAAATAAAGCTCGGTTAAAGCTTGAACAGTTTTCGAAATAAGATCCGCATAACCACTGTTGATGCATATTAATATGTCGCACTCTATTCTTAAGCACAGAGATCACACTCATTATTTACAGTGGCAATCCTCTACCAAAAACTATGTACTTCTCTTCTCTGTCATAATTCATTGAAGAGTTTTCTTCAAAAATAGCCCGTTCGGGAAGATCACTTGAAGGCGCGCCATCCAGATGATGGCTCAACCCATTAAACTCCCACTGTAGAGGAGCAGTATTAATCCAGTGCTTAGGATTCCTCTGCAAATCCATCAAATATGTCAGCGACTTATCCGTCACCCCTAACCAATCTGTAAACATATTTTTAAAGTCAACAGGTTGCCTTTCATAATACTTAACGAGTTGTATAGCTTTTTCCCGTGATAAACGACCATGCCGAATCTCCCTACAGGCATGATCCGTTACTTTTGAATAACCACATTTATACAGTTTTAACTGATCATGAAGATTCATGTAGTTATAACAATCAACAAAATCATAGGTATCGAAAGTTCTGGAAAAAGAACTAGTTTTGTAATTATAAAGTTTAATCATGAGCTCATGTTGAGCTTTAGGGTCCCACCTTACATAATTACCAAGATAGATCCCCCGCACACCGATATCATTCAGATCAGAATTACTTGGGTAACGGTACTGCCAAATATCCTCTTCCGACAATGTGTCAAATACAGACAACAGGTCGTCAGCTTCATGTCCCATTAAATCATGATCTTTTCGGTACCGACGGGTCATCTCAACTTCATGTTCGTGAGAAAACATGCCGACTTGCTCGACACCTTGATGTGCACCCCAAATAATTAAAGGAACTTTATATCTAACTGCCGTTTGCACCGGAAACACTGAATGTCCAGCCAAAATAGGCCAGTAAATACTACCTAGTGATCTCAAAGTTGTCTTAGTAATATTCCTTACCGATTGCGGATTTACATTTTGAAACAATATATCGCAATCAAATGTAATTCTAAGATTTGATAAGTTTCTAATCCCTAAAGGAGTATTAAAATACTTATTGTATGCAACCAGCAACGGATTCATTTTCAGGACATTCTTAACAAGATGAACTATAAAATAAGAATCCTGACCACCGGTAACTGGAATAATACAATCATACTGTCCGGTCGTACTGCGATAATCAGAGACTATTCGCTCAAGCTTAGACCAACGATAATCCCAATCGAGAATATCTTTCTCTTCATGCACCCGACAACCTGAACAAATACCTTCATCATCAAGAACCAAGCCCAATGGGTGCTCTGTGGTATATAAACAGCGTTTACAGAAATCAACTTCACTCATAATTTAACCTAAAGCACTCATCATAATAGGCTGGTCGTAATTGCTCATTCATAGTAATTTCTTTTAACGTCTGTACACTATTTTCTCTATAATTGAGGCTATTACCAACAGCAATAGCAGAGACACGATCCATATCGATATATTGTTTTATCTGCTGCGGCTCAGATAACCCTCCCGTCACAATACAGGAACAAGCTACTTCGGGCAGATATCGAACAATATTCTCGTCAAACCTATTTCGCCCCCCCTGATTTTTCCAGTCAATTATCAGAAACTCTGACACTAACTCGGAAAGGCTTTGCATAACCTCTTCATTTAGTTCGATATCAGTCCCCGACTTATAATCCGTCCATCTCACAGAACAACCATCATAAAAAACAGGTAACGAACCTATAACCGCCTGTTGGCCTATAGCATGTGAAATTTTGCTTACAACATTCACATCTTCGTGCAACAAACTATCGACACAAACCCGGTCAGCTCCAGATTTAATTATCTCTACCGCATCATCAACACCGCGGATACCGCCTGCATATATTAGGGGAGTTGACAGGTTAAGCTTTGCTAGAGAGCGCACTAAGTCAAAATCGGGGCCTGCGTCACATGATGAGCGATCAATTACAGATACCAATATCTCATCTGCTCCCCAGCGATCTAGGTTTTCCACCAGATGCTCAACCTTACCCAAAGGCAAATACTTCCTATAACCGAAGGACTGTACGGCAATATTGTTCTTAACAACAACGGCGCCTATTAATCGCTTTTTAAGCATTACACATTCTCAAAATTAAATTCTTCAGCAAAGCACGCCCTTCTTTCTGGCTTTTTTCAGGGTGGAACTGAAGACCAACTACATGCCCTTGAGCAATAACAGCAGCAATATTATTATCTGCCGTTCTGTATAAAACAGACTTGTCACTTCCTTTAAAGCAGAAGGAATGATTAAAGTAGTAACACCCTCCGATCTCTGGAAGGCACGATGACTGTTTATTGTTGGCTATTATTGAATTCCAACCGATATGCCATTTAGGTTTATCCATGGCCTGAATATGCCCAGGAATCAATCCAAGCCCTTCAGTTTCGCCATATTCAGACGAAGAAGAGGCCAAAAGTTGCATCCCCAAGCAAATACCAATTAAAGGGCGCTTTTTTTGCTCCACTGCGGTCCGAATATACTGCTCAAGTCCCTCTTCACGTAGAGCATCCATTGCCTGAGGAAAAGCACCAACCCCAGGTAGGAGTAATAGGTCTGTACTATCAAGGAGTTCTGTCGAACGCGCCAAAGTTACCCGAAAACCCAAGGCTTTCAGACTATTAACAACTGATGCATGATTTCCAGCCTGATAGTCAATCACGCCAACGTGTATCTTTTTCACAATCCAAAGCCTACTTTAAACTTCCGAGTGATCGAACCGTCCTGTTCGATATGAAACAGGTCTTTATTTACTGAACCATGTACCTGTTTCCAAAACGCTTCAACGGTAATATCAATATACTCACAAAACGTTTCAATATATTCCGCGCTACAGGCTCCATCAAACTGTTCCAACAGAGTGATTCCTGTTTCCCGAGTCATACGTCCGTTACGAATTTCTTCGTTCACATAATCAGAAACTCGACCAAAACCAAATTTATAGTATTTAATCATTTGGTTAAGAGTTACCCAGTCCTCATCTAACGAAGAAACCCCCCAAAGGTCGCCTGTATTTTCAACAGTATCATCTCGAATATCTAAACCGTTTAAGCAGGAATAAGCCGCATTATTAATCAACGACCAATCCCTCCAAAACCACCCCAAATAAATAATCTGAATTCCAGCCTTATCAAACTCCTCTGAAACCGGGTACAGATATGGATCCAACTTATCCCTCTCAAATCCTGCTTCAAGAAGCCAATCTAGCGCACCGCCAGAGACTGTATTCATATATTTCAGATTATTTCCGTCGTAACCAGTTTTACCAACAGTCTTCATATCTCCGAGTTGCAATCCTGGATTTTCTCCCCAGAAAATAATTTTTATCCCGTACTTGATCGCTAACTGCGGCACAGCTGCTAAAATGGCCTGCTCAGAACTTCGAGCCCAGTTAGTGTGCTGAAAAAAGCCCTGTCGAAGCATTTTTTTCCATGTCTGAGGGGATAGGGCAGAAACCACAACATCAAACCCTAATTCAATAAGGTTAGAAACATTATCCACCCCTCTCTCGGTCAACTGTTCTGGAGGGTAGGTAAGACATACCAGTAGAGGCTTCAAACCTAACTTATCCCTAACCCACAACGCCTGTCGGGTACTGTCCTTGCCACCACTTACACCAATAATACAGTCGAAATACTGATCAGGCTTACGTTCATAGCCTTTCAAAAAATCCTGAATTTCTTCCAGTCGATCTTCCCAATCCGCCGCAGCACTTACGGTATGATAGTAATTACAGGCAGGGCAAACACCTTCGGCATCAAAGTAGCTATTTGGCCGAGTATCTGGCTGTAGGCAAGTTTTACAGTACTTCATATATGTCTCGAATTTGGATTATATTCTCATAAGGTAACCGACAAGGCTTACCCCAAGGGGGAATTGTGGAGAAAGTGTCTTTTCCAGCAGATAATGCAACAACCATTGCGAATGTTTCGCAACCAACAACCCAATCAGCCCACCCAATTAGGCTATAAAGCTCCTCATCATACGCGATCTCGATACTATATTTCCCATACTCTCCGACATAACCTTTATATTTATCTGTCGGCTCAGACGGATGAGGCTTGAGAATAATTTTGTATTCAGATGCAGCCTTTAATGATGCTAAATACTGTAAAAAGTACTCTAATGCATCAAACTCCCCTGAATCAGTTCCCCAATAATTACCAATAGGCTCAAGGAGATAAAGAACGTTTTTTATCCCATTATGAGTATCTTCATCATTGGATAGTGTCCGAATACGCTCTACAAGGCTATTCAGATAATAATTTTCAATCTGGCGCACACAGACTTCTGGGAAGCAATTCAGTGCCTTTTCCTGAGCATAAGCATCACATACCCATATTTCATCTGGCAAAATACGTTGACCATCTCGCTCAAAACGAATTGGATAGTTCACCCAATGATCAATAATGGCAATCGAAGTAATTCCCTGTTGCCTAGCATAATGCCTAGCATCGTATTCCAAGCTGCTCCCTGCACCAGTGCCAGAAAGCAATAGATCTGATTTTTTAATCATCGATTGCAAATCATAAGCGCAATACTTCGCCGCAGGAAACAATTGGCGAAAAATATGCTCAGCTGGTCCTGCAACATAAAATAAAAATTTATGCCATTCGCTTCGATCAACCTCATCCTTTAACCAGAAGGCAAGAAGGTTAGCGGCACCAGCATCATGAGCAACAACAGCGATACTCTTCAGAGATGAAAAGTCATAACCACTCAAGTACGAAATCTCGCGAATAAGTGAATATCAACTGCTTGGTCGCCTATAAGGAAATGCTTCTCTCTCACACCCTCCAGATGCATTCCACTACGTTTCATCACCTCAACCATTCCTTTATTTGTAGCCAGGGTACCTCCTGTGACTTTACGCACTCCTCTATCAACAAATAAAAACTCCATCATCAAAGTCCAGGCTTCTTGACCGAAACCTTGCCCCCAAAAGGCTTTATTTCCAATCATAATACCAATATCAGCAACAAGGTGACGTGTGTCCACATAGGCATTAACCGAACCGAGTAACCCACCTGTTTCTGCATGGACGATTTTAAAAAGTTCATTCTCAGTTCCAGTAAAGCTTTTTACGTAGGCCCTACTAGACTCAAGGCTATGTTCTCTGAACCGCTGGTTACTGAACTTCACGACAGCAGGATCATTCAGCCAACTAACATATTCTGGGGTAATATCACCATCTTCAAACTCAGTTAATATAAGCCGGGGACCAGTAATCACTTTTGTATCAGTCATCAACTAATTTATCCAAGTTATCCCAAACTTTCTTAAATGCTTGAATAATAAGTTCTATTTCTGAATATTGCATCTCATGCAAGCACATCAAGAAACCTAAATAGCTAGTATCATGCAGGTCTTCAGCAACCGGACAAATACCTTTCTCATAAGACACCTCCCGACTAGTGACATCCGAACGCCAAGGAAAGCCATTTGAACCGTAAGCTACCTTTTTTTGATATAAAGGTAATAGATGAAGATTGGCGAACTTTGTACTAAGCCCTTCTACACCTTCAGCAACAAGCGCTTCAAATATTTTATTTCGACTTACACCGGTGACTTCCGGATCAATCATCATTTTATAAACATAATACACATGAGTGCAGTCTTTACGGGTAACAGGCAACTTTAAGCCTTTAAGACCAGACAAACCTTCAGACAATTGATCAGCGGCGACCTGTCTACTCTTGATCAAAGGGTCTAGTTTTTTCAGTTGTTCAATACCGATTGCACACTCTATTTCTCCTAGACGGAAGTTATGCCCAAGCATGTTCACCAGATTAGTGACACCCTTATCTTCCACTACCGCTTCCGCATGATTTCGAATCAGACGCATACGGTCTGCAAGCTCATCATCATTGGTGACCAGAACACCACCCTCTCCGGTATGGATGTGCTTATGATAATTAAGACTGTAACCACCGATATCAGCAAGGGTACCCGCTAACTTACCTTTATATAGAGCACCCGGAGCCTGAGCCGTATCTGAAATAATTTTCAAACCATGTTTATCAGCAATTTCTCGCAATGCATCCAAATCAGCAGATTGTCCACCGATGTCGATTGCCATAATTGCCTTAGTCCTTGGCGATATGCACTTCTCTACAGCCACAGGATCCAGACAGAAAGTATCATTCTCAATATCCGCAAATACCGGGATAGCATTCCAATGCAGAATAGCCGTTGCACTCGCACACATTGTCCATGGACTGACAATAACCTCATCACCTGGCTCAACCCCTAATGCGCCTACTGCTGCGACCAATCCAGATGTCCATGAGTTAACTGTAATAGCATGTTTGACACCGAAATAGGTTTCACACTGCCTTTCAAACTCCTGTACCTTAGGCCCACCATAGAAATCATCACTCCAGCACCCAAGGTATTGAGACAACACACCACTGGAAACCACCTCACTAGCAGCCTTAACCTCTTCTTCCCCAATGGGCGAGTAGCGTGCAAACTTTTCTTTAATAGTTTTTTCACCTCCATGTAAAGCCAACACCGAGCCAAAATCCTGATTACTCATAAAGCTTATTTACCCGTTCTAAAACTTCTAATGTTTTAATAGCAGTTTCAACATCACATATAGATGATGATTTACTCTCTAACGCATTCGCTAGGTGCTCAGTCACACCTTTCTGTAAAAAATTAAAAGAATCTGGATAAAAATCACCTTCGCTAGAAAGTACTTTATACCCAGAAAACAGCGAATCGCAGTCTATGCCAAACCGACTAACCAATTTCCCTCCTCCTTGATATAAGATCCGTCCGTTTGCAGAAAAAAGCTCAAGGGAATTATGAAAATAATTACGTTCATCCAAACCCATAAATACAATTTCGGCCTGATCAAACTTGAGCATAAAGGAGGGAGAGCTATCTTCGTCTCTGTGAACCACGCTACTCATTCCTTCTATCGATGTAACCTTTCCAAACCAAAACTGCAGCAGATTTACAAAGTGTGAGGCACTGTTAAAAAGCCCCTTTGAGTACCAGACCACACCTTTGAAAGGAGAGACTATTTCCTTTGAGGAAATCTGTTTCTTAAGCCTAAGAACCGCAGGATCACATAAGCGCATATAGTTCACATAAAACTGAATCTGCTTCCTGCCAGCTTTTTCTGCTACTATGCGAGCCTCAACACTACTTTCAGTGAAAGGTTTCTCACACAACACCGCTAATGGCTGCATACAGTCAAGAACTTCATTACAAACTTCAAAGTGATATTGAGTCGGCACAGCAATAACCACCACATCGACATCCTTATCAGGCAATTCGCTGATAGATTTATATGCTGAGCAATCATAACGTTTAGAAAAACGATCCTGTTTTTCCTGATCCCTATCAATGCCCGCCACAATTTCAAAATTATCACTCTGAGCAAACGAGGAGGCATGAGTAACTAATAGCTCTTCAGGCGAAGCATCAATATCATACCCCATGCCTATCTGACCAAGCCCTATGATCAAAACCTTAAATTTGGCAACCATTTACTTAAGCAACCCGCTTAAACAAATAATTTCAGCATTCACACCCAAATCACAAAGATACTGTTTGATTTCCTCTTCATAAGCCAAGGTAAATAGAAAAATCACATCCGGTTGATTCTTCACCAACGTTTCTGAGTGTTTAATCTCAACACCCGCAACTGATATACCAGACTTTTTCTCATCTATATCAAAAATCCCAACTACTTCAGCCTCGCAAATTTTTGTGTCCTGCAAAGCAGCAAACGTCAAGTGACTAGCAGGATACAGTCCTACTTTTGTATCTTCAGCATTAGTTTCTACCCAAGTATTAATGAAATGATTCACACGATCATATGTCTTGGAATAAAAGTCATGGAAATGAGATTTCGTATCGGATAATGATGGCGGGGCTTTCTTGGCTAAGACCCTCAATACTCTATTTTTAGTCGCAGGATCATTATCGCTAATACTTTTTTCCAGCGATTCTACGATCCACCCTCTACGAGAGAGAAATTGAGTAAGATTATTAACATTAAACTGGTTCAGATGCTCAAACATCAAAGGATCTGTAGATTCATCCATCCAGCTCCAATCGGGCACTTCAACAAACAACAGTCCCTGATCTGAAGTTATGGAAGAGATATAATCGAGGAAATTATCTATATCGTGAATATGCTCCAGTACATGCCTAATAACAACTAGATCCAGCTCTATACTTTTATCTAGCGAGTTAAAATCCGAAAGGCCATCGATACTGGATAATACTTGATTTGCTTCGTCACTGAGTTCTACAAAATAAGTTTTACACTTATGCTCATCATGCAAGTACCTTAAAAATGCCCCTGCATGGGCACCAATTTCAAGTACTGACTTTCCCTCTAGAGAGATTGTCTTAGATAAAAAAGCTCCCTGCCTAAAATTCTGATCTATTTCATATTCAGTTGGTTCCCTACGCCGTAACATAGGACTATTTTCATAGTAACGATTTAAAAAGTCATCGCCGACATAATTAGCCTGAAAAATAAAACCACAATCAGCACAGTATGAATAATCAATATCGACCGTTTCATCGAGATTGATTAAAAAATAACTTTTATGCTTTGACAAACTGTTGATATTTTCAGACAAACAACACTTACACTGCGTAATATCCTGCATTTTAAATCGCTGCCCTCACTAATCTCACGACTTTATCTACCAACGACAAATCGGGAGAGACAATCAATCCGTTAATCTCTTCCGTTTGACCATCAAAACACACCTTTTCACCATTAATGTCATGAAGGTGATAACCGAGCTCATTTGCTATTACTGCAACAGGAGCCAAATCCCAGTCCCTGACAATGACATCTTTAACAAATAGATCGGCCTCACCAGTACATACCAGTACAGACTTCAATCCCAGACTGCCGCACTCAACATAATGCTCAAGACTTAAAGTATCGTAGAGAAGCTTTGCAACACCATGAGGTTCTGGCGTGTTATCAATAATCGAACGTATAGGTTTATCTTTTCGAGCAGGCTTCACAGGCTGACCATTATAAGTCGCCCCCTTGCCTCGTTGCCCAACCCAAAGACCTTTTCGCTCCGGCGCATAGATGACACCAAAAATCGGCTGCCCATTATCAATCAGAGCAACCTGACAGACATATCCAGAAAAGCCATGATACCAACTAGCAGTACCATCAATAGGATCTATAAGCCAATAGCGTTCACCTCGCTGCCTAACCTCATCTTCCTCAGAAACGACCGAAATATCTCTGGTTATATCTGCTAAACCCGCAACAATCAGGTCATGGGCCATACTATCAGCGTGGGTTTTAAACTTATGTTTATCAGTAATGTCTGAAAACTCATCAGACTTACGCCATCTCTTTATCTCATTACCAGTATTAACAACTAGAGAAACAATCCTTTCAAACTCTATCATTCAAAGCCTCTAACGATTGCGTAAAGCTGCTTTTCAACACAACACCAAATTCAGCCATCTTCTCCAAAATAAACTCAAAGTCCTTATGTATTACTTCATAACTAATATTTGTCGCATACATATCAGCAGCCAGATTAACAAGGCGATTAACTGACATTTTCTCCGCATAACCAACATTAACCGGAACAAAGCCTTCGCTATACTTCAACATAACAAACTGTTCAATAACATTTGCAGCATCAATGACATCCATCGCGGCCCACATAACAGGCTTATCCGGCAGGGAAAGCTCCCTCTGATGCTTTAGAGCATATAACAAATTGTGTACCAAGCCCGCTTTACGATCGCTTCCGTACAACCCTGGTAATCGAAGAGCCACACCCAAGACACCAGCCTCGGCCAGTAACGCTTCACACTGAAGCTTACTGGTACCATAAGCGCTTAAATCACCACCTGCCTGATTTTCAGAACATGGCATACCCAGAGCATCATCATAAACAGCCATAGAAGAGATAAAAATGACTGGACAGTTTGCCGCATTGATTAACACTTTAACCATTGAGGTATTACGATCAATCACGGTTTCACTGAGGTAGTCTGCCTCACGCTTAGGTACCTCAGCAGCACAGTGAACAACAATATCCGGGGTAACTTGTTTAAACACTAGATTTACTGCATCCTGATCCAGCAAATCACAAAAAACCCTTCCACCATAGCTGTGAGTCATCGCATACAGATCTACAGAAGAGTTTGTAGCCAATCGTCGGCTTAATTCAGCACCCAGAAAACCAGCAGCTCCGGTTACCAGAACCCGCATCACAGTTTATCCCAAGTCACCCACTGATCAGCTCTAATATCTTCCTTCGCAATACGCCCTACCACGTGCTTACGCATTGCAGGAGCAATACCCAGACCTGGGCGTTTGATAACAAGCATCTCTTCAGTAATCACTTCACCAGCTGCTATATTTATTTTGGCATGTAGGCTACGCTGTCCCTTTTCAGCCATTTCCATTTCTTCTTCTCTGGGGCCTGCTTTAATTCCATCACCCATACCTGATTCGACTGCTCTGATCTTTCTAACCATCTCAGAAAAGCCTTTAGGTTCAATTGCAAATGCATGATCAGGCCCCGGTAAAGAGCGATCCAGAGTAAAATGTTTCTCGATAACTTTCGCTCCCAGTGCGACAGCGGCAATACAAATATGATCACCTTCGGTATGATCTGAATAGCCCGCATGCAAGCCAAAAGTATCCTTCAAAGTTACTATCGCCTTTAAATTACTCAATGCGTCGGGCGCTGGGTACAGCGAGGTACACTGCAATAGAATAATATCGTTATTGCCTGCTGCTTTTGCAGCATCCACAGCAATCTGGATATCCATCCACGTTGCCATCCCAGTCGACAGGATGATCGGCTTTCCGACAGCAGCCATTTCAGTAATTAATCGATCATCTGTCAGATCAAAGGAAGCAACTTTGTAAGCTGGTACATCTAATTCAGCCAATTCAGCAATGGCTTCGCTATCACAAGGAGAGGAAAAAAAATCAACACCGCAACTTTCTGCATACGCTTTTAGTTGTTTCTGCCAACTTCGATCCAGCTCTAGCGACTCAATCAATTCATGTGTATCTTGGCCGTCCAGATAACTGAACCCTGGGGCAAACTTAGAATAATGTTCTTTTGCTTTAAACGTCTGAAACTTAACAGCATCTGCGCCTGCATCCGCTGCGGCCTTAATTAAGTCACAAGCCATGTCATAACTATGGTTATGATTAGATCCAATTTCAGCAATAATGTAGCAAGGCTCACCATCACCAATAAGCCGACTGCCTATTTCTATATTGTTCAGCATTGTAAGCACCTACTGCTAGTAATGTGTAATCGAATTAACCCAGTGTCGCTCCAAACGACATCCCGATCTTTCTGAAGCGCGGCCAATAAAGGTTGCACTATGATTATCAAACAACTCAAATGGATCTACGCCCGACGCCAACACCAAGCCAAAAGTTGTTGATATTCTTGGATTTATTTCAAATGGGTACACAATACCATCAGAACTGAGAATAAGCTGAATATTATAAGTCCCACTCCCACCACCTAACATATGTAAGCGCTGACAGGCAGCAATCACATTCTGATCGTACTCAGTCTCAGCGGAAATGGTGATACCCTTCTTTGAGAAAACCTTGACAGGAATAATTTCATGTAAAGCTCCCTGAGATGAAGAAACGACTTGGACAGTATATTCAACGCCTTCAGCTTTCTCCTGAACAATAAAGTCGTCTAACCGCCCAGTAAACTTCCTCGAGAAGTAATCAAGGTCATCATCATTATCTAAAACAAAAACATCTCTGGATCCGCGACCTGTACGAGGTTTTAAAATACTCGGGAAGGGAATATCAACCGTATGATCTGATAGCAATTTAGTTATCGGCATCAAAGCATTAGCCTTAAAATGCTCCACCATTTGAAACTTATCCAACATCATACGGATAAAACTAGCTTCAGGCATAAACATCCGAGTACCGCTAAATAAGCCGACATTTTCTGCCAGAAAAGATAATTCTTCGTCAACAGCCGATACCAGCAGGTCAATATCTAACTTTAGACAGACACTGACCAACTCTTGCAGAAAGTCATCATCACCGGCGAAGGGAATTTTCACACAGCGTGTATCTGGAATATCTCGACTAATTCGAGCCAAATCTGCATCAGCAAAAAATAAAGAATACTTATCTGAAAACAGCTTCCATATTAATTCAGCCCCAGCCCCCCCTGCGCCTGTTATGAGAATCGACCGCATATCAATCATCCTTAGAACGAAGACTTATCCTTAGCTGGTATTCCTTGCCAAGGTGCCGAAAAAAAACTGGGTATCGTTCATTATCAGCAACTCTAAAAGCATTAAACAATTCAAGGAGAGTCCGTTCGGGGTCAACTTCACTATCATCAGCAGAACGTCTTGGATAATAACTGGACTCCCCTATCTGAGGCTCTCCATTCTCCCGCAAAGTTTCAAAGTTGAGTAAAAACGTCTCAACAAGTTTCAACGTTTCTTTAGCCTGTTTTTGTCGTAACTCCTCAACCAGCTCCGTGCCCTCAAGTGAAATAAATGAACGCAGATAAACAACACCCGAATCAACTTTTTCATCGGCCTCAAGCAAGCAAATTGGAATCTTACGTTTACCTTCTAAGACCTGCCAAGTCATGGGAGACCACCCGCGTCCTCTCGGAAGATCACTCTCATGCACGACAACACAATGATTAAACCCTGCCCGTTTATGCTCAGGCACCATCTGCCCGCACCCCAACAGGAAACATATATCACCACATCCTAGCTCAGCCACCTTATGAACCCAATGAACAACATGTCCATTATTAACTGCAGACTGACACAAATCTTCAAGATAATGGTTTATCCAGCTACTTTCATCACTCAGTATCCAAATATTCATCTACACACAAACCCCCATCAGCACGTCCGCAACTCTATCGCATCCTAAACCATCAACTACTCTCTGACCTTCAACAGACATGTTGAATAACTTATCCGGCTGGAGTGCAAATTCAGACACGGCAGCAAAGAAATCTTGCTCGACAACTTGATTACTAACCCCTAAATGAATAGCAAGACCTAACTCATCTAGGGCTTTGCTGATGAACTCTTGATTCTCTGCCACAGAAACGATTACAGAAGGCACTCCCAAGCACAACCTCTCCCAAGACGTAGCCCCACCTGCACCAATCATTAAATCCGTGTCAAACATCAAGTTAGATAAACTCTTCTGAGGCTCAAGTACGACTGTATTAGGTCTCAATTGAGCCTGTCGAAGTAATTCCTGTTTATGCGGTGGATCATTAGCACCAACTACTATACAGACCTCTATATCTTCAAATTTAGTATCTGATAAAGCTTTCAAAGCCATACTAGATAAATTATCTGGATCAACCCCGCCAAAATAAACTAGCACCTTGTTAAGCTTAGAAGAATACGTTGTTTCCAACTGTCGTAGCTGCATGTACTCATCAGCTAATAATGCATAACTAGGTCCAAAAAAACACTGGCATTGAGAGGGGATCAGGGCATCATAACGCTCTTTACTAGCAGACAGATTTTGATCAAGTAAAAAATCGCAATCATGGGATCGGTTATTCAGATCATCAATAGCCATAATACGACCTACATGAGGCCTAAGCAGCATCTCCCACTGAGCACTTAGAGAATAATGATCAACAATTAGAAGGTCTGGTCTAAAATCAAATAAAGCCTTAATAGACTCTTGTGCATCCTTCTCCTGACTAACTCCAAGCCATGCATCATAAGAATCGGCAGTAGAAGCCACAACAGAAGGAGTCGCTAAAGGGCGTACTTCAAAGCCATCCTTTTCTACAAAGGTAATTAAATTTCCATGGTGCTCTCGACATATAAAAAGCACCTTAACGCCTCTCTGTTTAAGCTTTAAAGCTAACGTTCGGCACCTAATAAGATGTCCGCTCCCCATAGCACTCGAAGCATCAACCCTAACTACTACTTTCATGCAAGCATTCGCCCAAGAATATATGCCTCGGCCGCTTCAACACCTACAGTTGCACCTCGCCAATGACACAAAGCATCAATTGCTTTGGCAGAACGAGCGTGGGGCCACTCTCGCATTTCCAGTGCATATGCCTCTAACGCCTCCTGCTTCTTCTCAAGAAAACTGCCAGAGATGTCAATAAAGTAATTAGGCACAAATGCATGGCCATCCCCAGGAGAGCGCCATTCTGTACTAGAAGCCACCTCAAAGAAGAGTAAATTCTTAACACTGTGGCCTGGTGTAGGTCTGCAAGCAGTTACCACTGCCTCATGCACCAATCGATGATCGATATTCAAGTCACCTGAGTGATGTGTAATTACTGTATGAGGTCGTAGCTGACTTATATAGCGCTCTATCAACTGTACAATTTCTAACAGAGGAACAGTATCTAACCTGTTGTCAGGGAACTGTCCGGTAAAAACTACTTCATATCCCAAAATTGCAGAAGCCGCCGCTAAAGCCTCTAACCTTGCTGACAGCGCACTGTCTGCTGCACTGTCAGACCTCGAAGATACGCCATCAGCAATAAACATAACTTTGACTGGCACACCTTCACTGACATACTTTGCTATAGTCCCTCCACAGCCCAAAACTTCATCATCGGGATGTGCAGCAACGACCAACACAGTCATTCTTTGATCTCCAGCGATTCCAAACCAACGAACATTAACTCAGCCCTACGCCAGTCATCATTCGTATCAATATCCTGAACGCGCCAAGCGGGTATTCTCAACGCATAGGTATCTCGGGTAAAAAACGGCTTTAGCTCTAGCCAAGCTGCCGCCTTACCCCAGTAAAACTGCCCAGCATCATGTAAGGCTTCAGGCAAATCCTGTGAACGGCTAGCAAATTTATCCGGATAGAACATTTCTATACTGCCATCATCATACTGCTGAAAAGACCTAAAGATAGGAGCATTGAACTCACAAGCTGGAATTACATAGGACCAACCATTTACCAATTCTTGGTAAGCTTGCTGAAGATCGTCAGAACGAGCAAAAGGGGCTGTCGCATAAACACAGCAAACATCGTCTACTTGATGACCTTCGTTCTGAATAAATTGAATAGCATGCTGGACAACTTCAGCAGTACCCGTGAAATCATCGGAAATATCTGCAGGGCGTATAAAAGGAACTTCTGCACCATACTCTGATGCGATTTCAGCGATTTCTCTATCATCTGTAGACACAACAATTCTGTCAAATAAACCTGAACGCTGAGCTGCTTCAATCGACCAAGCTATCATCGGCTTTCCAGCAAAGGGCTTAATATTCTTACGAGGAATTCTTTTACTTCCTCCACGAGCAGGAATAACAGCCAATTTCATCTACACCGGATCCTTTTCAATATTTAACACGTTTCATACCCTTCTGATAAATTAATCCAACCCGTCGCTTCACTGGATTAATAAAGACAAGAGGCCCGCCATACCCACAATTATAGAAGCTACAACAAATACACCTCGTTATTTTTCGTACAATGAACTAAAAAATCAAGAAAGGTAGCGTTTTACTCTATTTAAAACAAAAAGGACAAGCAAATACATTCAAGGTGAACTAAGAACACTCATTGCCAAATAATAAACTTAGAAGACAATTTATTATTTGGCAGCCCCAGAGCAATCAAAAGATTTAAATTTTTTAAACCCATTCCCAATAACACAATCATTTAAATGACTGACATTCAAAATCAACAGTAATTTGTAAACTCATCTAGCTTAAAAATATTCTCTTTAGCATCAACTTCAATCTCATCAAAGAAACAATTAATCACAGCAACCATTCTTGAAAAGATATCAGCTATATCTTCTTCCTTAGCAACGCACAAGACACTTATCAAAGTGCATGATATATATTCCAATGTCCCTTTAAGCAAACCTTTAGCGACAAAACTAATATCTTTACTACCTTTAATAAAGTAATGAGCCTCACGCAATAGGATATATACATCATCAAGCGTACTTACATTTCTTTTCAGAAGATCACGATATCTGTCAAGAACAATAGAAACGTGCTCTACATTTTCACGCAGATCATCCTTATTAATTTCTGCCAAGCCATCTAGATAAAATATCTTCTTGAAACGTGCTTCCAACTCATCTTTAAGCGTTAAGGCATGTTCACCAGCTATTTCTATATCCTCAGATCTGCAACTAATTGTATTTTTTATTTTAAGCCCATCATTAACATTTACACAATTCAAACGATACTTATGCAAGAGTTGTTCAAAAGATACTCTAGACCGATCCCAAACATTATTAGTCCAAATTTTTTCTTGGAAATTACCAGGAGCCTCATATAAACCATTACTCTGGATTATATCCTCCCAATCAGTCTCCTGTTCATAGTACGCACTATCAATTGAATGGTGCTTTTCAGGTGACGGCATTCCTAAATCCACACCTACAAGAATTATATTTTTAAAACCTAAAGTCACTGCGAAAGATGTAGCAAAATTTGTTACTGTAGGGTTACAAAAATCGGCTACAACAAGTGAATGTCCACTTGACCTATCAAGCAAACTAATCAATAAATTCCCACCTAAATCATTAGGCTTTATAACTGAATACGATTCTTCAAAAAGCTCTGGCACTTTCGGATGTCCGGTATTTAAGGTAACAAGTTTAATTCCCTTCCTAAACTCCTCAGATGTACTCCCTGAGATCCAATCATACTGATTATAATTTCTCTCTTGCTCAACATGAATATCTGGTTTAATACCTTTTTTTTCCAAGGTTGCCAAAGCAGTGCCGCAAGAGATTAAACATGCTTTACCAGACACACTCCTTAAAAAAGACTCATTACTATCTAAAGACGGTCCGTTACCAACTATAACCACTGTCCTATTGGATACATCACCTCTATTTAGCAACGACCTTCGAGCTATGGGTAGTTTATTAAAATAATTTTCAATTGTATGTGCCAGGCCTACTCGCTCATCATCATAAAATCCTATACCTAGAGCAATCATCATCAGGTCATTTTCCAGCATTTCGTAAAGCACTGTCATATCAGAGCTTTCGTAATGCTTATACACATAGGAGACAACAATATTGTACATCCCAATACGAGCAAAGAAAGAGGTTAAATATCTAAAACTTTCTTGGGATTTTTTACCTATACAAAATTCTATATTAAATCCTGGCTGTTGAAACTTACTTATAATTACTGTCCAGTCTATTGTATGCAATGACAAATAAAATGATTCTGGATGAGGATCATATATACAAAGATTACGAACATGATGGTTATTGGTAATATTTTCTATGTGATAACCAAGTCCCAACCCTAAAACAATTACTGTTTGTAAATTTTCGGGAACCTTTAATCTAATATTAGCGGCATACTTATTTACTTCATCGTAAAAAGGAATAAGGTTCTGCATCAGTTTCTGATGAATATAATCAGTATCTAGCCCTTCTTCATCCTTAAAAGTCAAATGCTGTACATGAGGACGATTACAGAATGCACTATACTGTTTATCTGCATATTCCTTTGGGTTTTCCGGATATACGAAAGACCCAGACTGGTTTTGAATATTGATATCACCCCTATCGTCGAAAGCCAGGACCATTTCTACAGGGGAATAATCTTTATAATAGCTATAAAGTGCAGGAAGGCTTTCCTTCAAAAAAGCCATGTTTTTTTTATAAAGCTCTTGTGCTTCAAGGTTGATCTTAAGCCGCTCAGCCTGCAGGATAATTTTTTCTAAATCAGTCATCTAGGCTCTAACCTTGTGAGCTTGTAAATGGCAACCTTTCAAGAATCCCATCAAGCTGGTTACCGGTGTTTTGGAAACTACTAACGATACGTTCCATAGCCAAATATTGTGAATAGAGCCTTGTTTCTAGCTTTTCCATTTTTCGATCAAGCTCTTCTCGATCTTCATCAATGCCACTAAGCTGACTATTAATACTATCCTCACGGGCCTTGATCGTTCCCGTATTCGCTAAGAAGTCATCTATCAAATTTGATAATTCTCCTGCGAAACCGCGAGAAAAATTAATAGAAAGAGCCCCGCCCGCGGCCACCGTCGCTGCAGTAGCTCCTTCCTCAATAGTAAAATTCAAACCATAAGGATCTGAATCCAATTCAGGAAGTAAAACATTTCCTGAACCAAACGCAGCCTCACCATTTATTGTGCCCGCAGCATCCTTACCTGCTGTTACTGTTAAACCAGAATCAGCTAAACCTAACGTTTGAATATCAGCCGTAGTACCACTAAATGAGACCGAAGAGCTATCTCCGTATTGCCTTGAAGTAAACAACAACTTATCTGTAGCAGTGTCATAGGTGATATCTAATGCTGCACCAGCTGCTTTTAAATTAGTATCGCCGTTTATTAAGGACTGTAATTCTGCCCTAAGCTCTTCAGCTGTTGAATAATCTCCGCTTAGAGTAATTTCATTGGAAGCGGTGCCATCAACAGTAATAACAAATCGATAATCGCCAAGTGAGGTGTCTAATGACCCTCCCAATAAAGAGAAATCATCTGCTGTCGCGTCAAAAGCTGGGTTTGTAATTGCATTCGACTCAATAGCACCTTTTACTGGGTCTTGAGTAATTACAACATCATAATCACCTGGAACAGTATTCTGTGCATAACTACCAACGGTAACCTTAACTTTATCACTTGAGGAAGACGTATCTGAAGCAAACAGAGACTCAATTAGTGCGAAGTTATCATCCAGCGCGAGACTTAAATCATCCTCATTAATGGAGAGGGTTCCATCAAGCTCAGTCCTAATCCCAACATTGGTCAAGGCTGTAAATGCATCATCCACACCTGGTACTTCAGCCCCAATCATTGCTCTAACACGATTGACAATCGTTTTAGCAGCGCCATCTGTTGCTAAATCTGCTCTAACGGTATTTCCATCTTCATCTTGAGTGTACTTTGTAAGGTTTTCTGCTGTCTCATAAAAAAGATTATAAGCCTCAACAAAATCCCTTATCGCCTGCTCAGCAACGCCTTTATCCTGAGAAACGGAGAATGTAAAACTTTGCCCGGGCTCAGCTTTATTCAGGGTAAAATCAAAGCCCTGAATAACATCACTGATATCGTTCGTATCGCGAAAAACGGTAAGTCCATTAACTTTCAATTCTGCATCAGAAGCTTGTTGAGTTTCTGTCATTGTTGAAAAGTTGGTCGAATTAAACTCAAAATCGACTAATGAGCCATTATCATCACCATCAGCACTGGTGGTAATCTGCATCGCATTGCTTACACCGGACGGCGCAGTTAGGAGTAGCTGATATTGGCCGTCAACAAGAAGCACCGACGCTTGAATATCGGCATCTTCTTCCTCATTAATAGCATCAGCTATATCTTGAAGAGAATCCCCGGCCTCAACAGTAATATTTAACGCTGCTTTATCATCATTAGTAGTAAATGATGTAGGCTCATCTGAAACATTGTAAGTCCATTTACCAAAAGAGATTGTCATAGTGCCGGAAGCACCAATAGCGGCATCTTTATCATCATGCGCACTAGATGCAAGCGATTGGGCTCGCGCCACATCGACCACTTCGATCTGATACGTGCCCGTTTGAGCACCTGGATCTACGGAATTTGGGGTAATTACATCAGTATCAGGAAAAGAAACCGAGCGGCCATTGAATGTATCGTTATCAGTAAGTGGCGATAACGCCCCTTGAAGCTCAGCTAAACTGCTCTTTAAGGTGCCATAAGCTGATATTTGAGATTCAAGCTTTTCCTCTTTCGTATCTAAACGATTCTGTAAAGGAGCTCGTTCTACTTCGACTAGACTAGAAACTAGGTTGGCAGTATCAATACCAGATCCGGCTCCCAGTGATTTAATGATACTATCACTCATCGCCCATACCTCTGGTTGAGTAATGTGAAATCAAGAAGCCATGATTGTCTCAGGCTTCCTGATTAAAGATCAAGCCCATCATGCGATCTAATGACTCTGCAAAGCGCAGGGCTTCTTCGTTTGGAATCTGGCGAATAACCTGATTCGTTGAAACATCCTTAACCTGTACCACCACCTTTTCCGACGCCGTATCAACAGAGAAATTTAAAGAGCGTTGACCATCCTTCATCATCTCATTTAAACGATCAATGGCAGCTTCCAGCTTTTCAACAGACAATTCCTGTGTCTCTTTTGCTTGTGCTTGAAAGCCTTCATTTCTCTGCGGTCGAACCGCCTGAGATTTCGCTTGCTCTGCCTGCTGAGACTGCTGAGAAGGCTGAACAACCGATGACGTTGTAGCGCCCACTGATTCAATAGCCATAACCCAATCCTCTCTTTTTAAAATCTATGTAACCCCTCTATACATTTAACTGTATAGAGGGGTTAGCGATCTATTTATCAGTATAGCTCCTAGCTTACTGAAGTAGTGACAATACTTGCTGTGGCGCAGCGTTTGCCTGAGCCAACATTGCAGTACCTGCCTGCTGTAGTACCTGTGCACGGGATAGCGCAGCAGATTCAGCAGCAAAGTCAGCGTCCTGAATCCGAGAACGCGCAGCCGATGCATTTTCAGATACGTTAGACAGGTTATTGATTGTGAAATCAAGACGGTTATTTACCGCACCCAACTCGCTTCGAACATCGCTTACTTGCTCAAGCGCGTTATCAATCACACCGATCGCCTTCTGCGCACTCGCGGCAGTACCTACGCTAATAGAACTGATAGCTGAACCTGTAGCAGCACCTGTACCTGATTCATTCTGGTTACGCAGCCCTGTTGCAGTAGCGCCGGCTGTCGTTACCTCAATACTGATTGTAGAATCATTCAAAGAGTCTAACTTCAATTGTGGATCGATTTGCACAGCCTGTAAGCCATCACCCGCAGCGGCATCGATAAATTCACTAGTCGTGTAGCCCATACCAGTTAAGAGCTTAGCACTCTCACCAGTTCCAGCTTCTAGTGTAAATGCACCATTTGACTCCAATGTTAACTCACCTGAATCATTTACAGAGGCAAACACACCCGTCAACGCTGTTGATGCATTAATCGTACTAACAATATCGTCAGCGTCACTATAATCTGCTGCCGTGAACATGATCTCCTGACCATTCAGTTTAATCGAAGTATCAGTATCCATGCCTGTGAAACTAGTTTCAGCTACTGCAGTACCCGATGTAAACGTATCACCCGCAGCGATATTTAGGTAACCATCTACTGCTGCAGCTGCAGACTCAGTAATCGTAATCGCACTGTCACTTGATAAGTGCAATACATCATCATCATCAGTGTATGCAACTACACCCGTATTAGCTTCCTGAGCGTTAATTGCTGCAACAATATCTGTTGAATCAGCAGTCGCTGCAAACGAAACAGTTACACCGTTAATCTGCATATCAGCAGCTGCCGTGAAAGCCGTTACAGCGGCAGTACCTTTCAACTCTACTGCAGTTCCATCCAAAGAAGTGGTATTACTATCTTCACCAATCAATGAGGCTGTAACACCAGTCTCACCGCTAGCTTCATTAATAACAGTAACCTTCTCTTGAAGCGTATCAACGGCTTCCCCATTTAGCTCGTTATCAATAGCTACACCGTTTATTTTCAGATCTTCAAAGCCAAGAGCTGCCGCAGCATCACTCGTTGAAAGCGCGGAACCCACAACAACACCGCCCTCAAGGTTTTCAGAAAGCCCCAATGCAGTCAGATCACCTTCCACCCCTTCAGGGCCTGTTGTAATTGTAATCTGGTCGCCGTTATCTGAAGTTAGAGCAAGCTGGCCTTCATAAGCACCATTTGCTGATGTAATACCTGTAACAGACGCAGAATCACCACCTGTGGTCGCTAGAGAGATTGTTGCACCAGTACTGTTCTGGAGAACCATTTCTCCATCGTCATCAATTGATGCTTGAACTTGACCACCTGTAGTTGTATTGATTGCATCGGCAAGCTCAGTCAGGTTATTTGTATCTTGAATCTGATAAGAAGTGGATGTGCCATCAACCTGAGTTACAGAGATAGTAAGCACATTTGCAGAAGAAGTCTGACCTGTACCTACTGAAGAGGCCTGAACGTCATTGAATCCAGCCGCTGATACACCATTCACATTTTCATTGATCTTATTTATCAGATCATCCATGTTCTCTGTTGCACCATCGAATGAACCAATACTTTGACCATTAATCAAAACATCGCCGTCAGAAAGGCTTAAACCAGCAAGAGATGTATCGTCACCAGCGATATCAGCAGTAACAGATCCGAAGCCTAGACTATCAGCATCTAATGCACCTACCTCAAAGCCAATTGTTTCATTGGCTTCAGAGCCAACCTGCAGGTCAACTTTACCTAATGTGCCATCAAGGATGTTTAGACCGTTAAACGTTGTTGTTTCAGAAATACGATCCAATTCTTTGACTAGCTGCTGAACCTCAGCATCAATTGTTGCACGGTTACCATCTGTATATGTGCCGTTGGCAGACTGAATAGATAGTTCACGCATACGCTGCAGGATGTTAGTTGTTTCATCCAGCGCACCTTCCGCTGTTTGGATCAAAGAGATACCGTCGTTGGCGTTACGCACAGCCTGATCAAGACCACGAATCTGGGAAGTCATTCGGTTAGAAATCGCAAGACCTGCAGCATCGTCAGCAGCAGAATTGATTCGCTTACCGCTGGTCAGACGTTCCATAGCCTGGTTCTGATCACCTTGGGAGATAGTCAGGTTACGCTGCGCATTCAGCGACATAATGTTTGAGTTAATTACCATTGCCATGAGATTTACTCCTCATATTCAGCCGAGTCTGACCGGCCATCAAGAATTTTTGCTTATAAAATTCTCCTTGCTATTTGCGACTAGGAGAATCCAGCTTGAGTAAGTTATCGACCAAGGGAAAATTCTCTTTAGAATTTTTTTTGCCAATAAATCCTTCGTTGATTTTCAATATCGGCAGGCGCAGACTAAGCATTAATATTTTTTTGGGGATGACACAGATGAGCACACTTCAGGAACTTGCAACTCAAGCCCTTGAACAAGCAATAGCGATGAATAAACTCGCAGAACAGAAGGAATGGGACAAACTAGAACAGCTACAGACCCAGCATTCAGCTTTAATCCAAAAGATTAATACCGCAGAGATCCCAACAGACAATCAAGCAACAATTAGGGATATGCTAATTCAGGTCCAAGAGCTAAATGCGTCAACAAGTGAACTGGCAGGTCTTTTTCAAGATGAGTTAGTTGAAGCTCAAAAAACCCAGAAAAAAGTCGTAAAGATGCAAAAAGCACTGAATGATTTAAAAATTGACTAATAAAGTTATAGCCACCCTCAACCTAATTGATTGAAGGTGGCCATTATTTTTACTGTAGAAGAGACAACACTTGCTCCGGTGCCGCATTTGCTTGTGCAAGCATAGCCGTACCAGCTTGCTGTAGAACCTGAGCACGGGATAAAGCTGCTGATTCAGCCGCAAAATCCGCATCCATAATCCTTGACCTTGCTGCCGAAGCATTTTCAGAGACGTTAGACAGGTTATTGATGGTGAAATCTAGGCGGTTGTTAACCGCACCTAATTCACTTCGCACATCATTAACTTGGTCTAGCGCATTATCGATCACATCGATCGCCTTTTGCGCTTCTGCCGCAGTCCCAACACTAATAGAGCTGATTGCTGAGCCGGTCGCAGCACCTGTTCCTGACTCATTTTGATTTCGCAAGCCTGTTGCAGTAGCACCATCAGCTGTTACTTCAATACTGATCGTTGAATCATTCAAAGAGTCCAACTTCAGTTGTGGATCGATTTGCACAGCCTGCAAGCCATTAGCTGCCGAGCTATCGATGAATTCGCTGGTTTCGAAGCCCATACCAGCTAGCAACTTGCCACTATCACCAGTGCCGGCTTCTAGCGTAAACGCACTATTCGAAGTCAACGTTAATTCACCTGAGTCATTTACAGATGCATAGACGCCGGTCAATGCAGTGGACGCATTAATCTGACTAATAACATCATCAGCGTCTCGATAATCTGCTGCCGTGAACATTATTTCCTGACCGTTCAGTTTAATCGAAGTATCAGTATCCATTGCAGAGTAACTGGATTCAGCTACCGCAGTGCCCGATGTAAATGTATCACCTGCAGCGATATTCAGGTAACCATCTACTGCTGCACCAGCAGACTCTGTAAGTGTAATCGCACTTTCACTGTACAAATGCAGCACATCATCATCATCAGTGTACGCAACCACACCCGTATTAGCTTCCTGAGCGTTAATTGCTGCAACAATGTCGGTCGAATCAGCAGTCGCTGCAAACGAAACAGTTACACCATTAATCTGCATATCAGCAGCTGCCGTGAAAGCTGTTACAGCTGAAGTACCTTTCAGTTCTACGGCAGTTCCATCCAAAGAGGTAGTGTTGCTATCTTCACCAATCAATGATGCCGTAACACCTGTCTCCGTACTAGCTTCATTGATAACAGCAACCTTCTCTTGAAGAGTATCTACAGCCTCGCCATTAAGATCATTACTAATGGCTACACCATTTATTATCAGATCTTCAAATCCAAGAGCAGCCGCAGCATCAGTCGTTGACAGAGCCGAACCTACGACAACACCACCATCCAAATTCTCTGAAAGACCCAAAGCAGCTAAATCTGCCTCAATCCCTTCTGGACCAGTCGTAATCGTAATCTGCTCACCGTTATCAGACGTTAAGGCTAACTGCCCCTCATAAGCACCATTTGCTGATGTAATACCTGTAACAGCCAATGAATCATTGTTTGTAGTTGCAAGGCTAATACTTGCCCCAGTGCTATTTTGCAACGTAAGCTCACCAGTATCACTAATAGACGCCTGAACTGTACCGCCTGTCGTCTCATTGATCGCTTCAGCAAGCTCTGCCAGATTGTTTGTATCCTGAATTACAAATGTCGTAGTAGAGTTATCTACTTGCGTAACGGTCAAGGTTAGTTGATTAGTAGCAGATGTTAGGCCGCTACCAGCTTGAGAACCCTCAATATCATTAAAACCAGCCGCTGATACTCCTGCAACATTACTGTTGATTTTGGTCAGCAAATCTTCAAAAGTATCAGTTGTTGATATTGAACCTATGCTCTGACCGTTAATTAATACATCACCATCATCAATATCTACTGCTGACAAATCAACATCATCACCTGCGATATCCGCTGTAACAGAGCCGAAACCTAAACTGTCAGCATCAAGAGCACCAACTTCGAATCTAATCGTTTCATTTGCTTCTGCACCCACCTGAAGGTCAACTGTACCTAGCGTACCGTCAAGGATATTCAGACCATTAAATGTCGTTGTTTCTGATATACGGTCAAGCTCTTTAATTAGCTGCTGCACTTCCGCATCAATCGTTGCGCGGTTACCATCTGTATAAGTGCCGTTGGCAGATTGAATAGACAATTCACGCATACGCTGCAGAATATTGGTTGTCTCATCTAGAGCACCCTCTGCAGTCTGGATCAGAGAGATACCGTCGTTAGCGTTACGCACCGCCTGATCCAAACCTCGAATCTGAGAGGTCATGCGGTTAGAGATAGCCAAACCTGCCGCATCATCCGCAGCGGAGTTAATACGCTTACCACTTGTTAACCGTTCCATGGCCTGGTTTTGATCGCCTTGGGATATCGTCAAGTTTCGCTGCGCATTGAGCGACATTATGTTCGAGTTAATTACCATTGCCATGAGAGATTCTCCCCATATCCAGCCGAGTCCGCCCCGCAGGAATACACTTCATTAATTTTAATTCGCCAGTGAGAAAGGAAGCCTTTTCAAACCACCTCAAAGTCAAAGGTCAACCCTTCACGCAGCGCCATAATGCACACGCTAGGCTTTTTAGCTGACTTTTCTCGCTCATTATCAACTGGCAAAAGCAGTTAGTACCTCACATAAAGCAAAATAAATACCAGAACAATAAAAGCCTTAATTAACAGAGAGTTAAAGCCATATGAAAAATAATTATCTATATAAACGGCAATATAAATCCGCTTTTTTGCCGCTACCGCGGCAAAAACCATACAAAATAAATTGAAATAAAAAGCCATTAATCTTAATCAAATCGGTGATACGATTTATCGAAGCAACTGAAGAACCTGCTGCGGAAGTGTATTAGCTTGCGCCAACATTGCGGAGCCAGCCTGACTCAGGATTTGAGCACGAGATAACGATGCAGATTCCTTAGCAAAATCAGCATCCAGAATTCTTGAACGAGATGCAGCTGTATTTTCAGAAATATTTTCAAGGTTAGATATAGTGAAATCCAAACGATTTAACACGGCACCTATTTCAGCACGCGAGTTGTTTACCGAATCCAACGCATTATCTAATGCAGAAATCGATTTCTGCGCAGCTGACTGAGTTGCTATGTGCTGAGACGACAATGCAACACCGCCGCCTATAGAACCTGTATTTAGATCCAACAAGCCTGTAGCAGTTTTACCATTGGCTGTTACATCGACACTAATTGCACTGCCAGATATGGACTCCAGCTTAATCCTAGATTCAAGCAGATAAGTCTCATTACCAAAACGACCGTCACTATCGGTATCAGTCAGATTCTCATCACCGTTGATACCAAAACTGATTCCTATCGCCTCTAATGTCCTAAGCCCATTTGTGTCCCCCAAGCCGACATTAACAGCTCCATTTCCAGACAGATTGATCTGCCCTCCTTCAAGGGATGCAGTAACGGACGTTAGGGATGAGCGCAAATTAATTTCATCAGTAAGCTGTTGCAGATTAGTAATATCAGTCAGCGAGACCTCAATATTATTCAATCTGATAGAACCGGAATTCACACCACCTGTTTCTGCCAAACCAAAAGAAACAAGCTCTACTGCACTCGTACCACCGAAATTGATGGTTTTCTCTGAAAAAAAGTGCAAATTCCCATCTTGATCAACATAAGCCTGCGCACCATGCTTACTGGTTGTTGCGTTAACTGAAGCTGCCACTTCGGCAGCCCCATCATCTAACGCAACCCCTATACCCACTCCATTTAGCCACAGTCCCCCAGCAGCTAAACTAAAACTCCCTGACGAGGTAGCATACTCTTTAGCAGTACTTATATCTTGATAACTAAACCCTTCTTGAGACACAACGGACGCTAACACGCCGGTTTCATCATACGCTGCATTTATTGCGTCAACTTTTTTCAGCAAAGAAGGTGATTCCGTCACCGGGGAAATGCCAACGCCATTAATGATCAGATCGTTATAACCTAGCGTTGTTTGTTGCTCATCACTACTCAAACCTTGACCAACAACGGAACCTACATTTTCAATTTCAGCAAAACCAAAATGCTCAAGATCCACATCTGATGCAGTAGCACTTTTAGTCACACTAATCGACTGACCATCATCTGAGTCCAACACAAGCCGAGCATCTGCAGTAAAATAGTTTCCGGAATACTCATCAGGTATTACTAAAGTAAAATCATTTGCAGGCCCAGACGCATCACTATTTGCAAATACATCAGTGGCGTTAAGCACTGCACCTGCATAGTCGGAACCGGCTATTGAACCTGTATCCGCATCAACTAAATCCAATGTAGAAGTTACGCCAGCTGGGGCACCCGTTAAATACTCAAAACCGTTATCTCGAAAGTGCGTCTCAAAATCATTAAGGTTCGTAAACTGAGTTTTGCCTGAGCCGTTCAATGAGACAATCGCCTCATCCAATGAATCACCCAATTCTAAACGGTCAAATAACAAGCTAATGCCATCGGTATCATTTGCATAAATATCATCCTGCAACATCTTCGCAGCAAGATAAGCAACTGAGTATCCTCCTGGAGAGGAAGGGGAACCATGCTCTTTTGTTTCATCAAACAAAGCCTGAAGCTCGGCCTCTGTGTCTATATAAGTATTTTCCTGATTAACACGATCATCAGCACCATGAATCAATTCCGCCACACCTTCGGTAAACCAGCCGGGGAAAGGGTCTTTATCATCCGAAATTCTAAGTCCATCTCCAGCTTTAGTTATATCCATGGTTACTGCCATTACAGCATGCACCATTTCATGAGCAATAACGCGATCTAGAGAAAACAATCCACCATTATCACCATCTGGCATAGTGACATTGCCATAATCGGCCAAATCAATATTTAGATTAAGGTCGAGTGCATGGCCTGTTGCAGGATTAACCATGGTAAAACTTACTGATGCTAACTGCCCATATTGAGCATCAGTGAAAAGATTCAGCTCAATATTTCCCGAACCAGTCAAACCAAAGAAATCAGTAATGCGAGTCTCAGCTTCTGAGATCCAGAACGACTGCAAACCCTCAATTATGTTTGCTATACCTGGATCCTCAATCGACCCAGTATCAATCCCACTAGCTACTCCTGAAGTAGAATCCTGAATCAGGATAGTCGCAGCTTCATCACTAGTAATCTGGAGCTTGCCTTCATCATCAATAGCTGACGACAAGACTCCGCCGGACACCTCCGTGATTTTCGCAGAAAGCTCTTCAAGGCTATTCGTATATTGAATGGTATAATTCTGTTCAGAACCATCATGAAGATAGAGCTGAAGAGTTAGCTTATCTGCGCCACTTAACACACCGTCGCCGACTGAAGATGCCACGACTTCTAGGTGTGTTGTAGCAGTTACGCCAGCAATATTGTTATTAATCTTTTCAAGCAGATCATCAACTGAAGACCCCTCAGCTATACCGCCAAGGTTTTGCCCATTGATCATAATTGCATGACTAAGATCAGTAGCGAATTTGCCGGTATCACTACTCAGGTTAAGTTGGGCCCCAACCAAATCACCACCAGAGCCCCCACTCACACCTAGACTGTTGGAATCTATAGCCTGTAAATTAAATGACAGAGTTTCTTCTGCTAGACTTCCTACCTGAAGCTCTACACTATCTGCACTGCCATTTAGAATTTTCAGACCATTAAAGCTAGTTGTATCAGAGATCCGGTCGAGTTCTGCTATCAGCTGTTGATATTCTGCATTAAGCGTTGCTCTGTTCTGATCGGTATAAGTTCCTGAAGCAGACTGAATAGAAAGCTCTCTCATTCGCTGCAGAATATTAGTGGTCTCATCTAACGCGCCTTCAGCTACTTGCAACATAGAAATACCATCATTGGCATTTCTAACCGCTTGATTCAGCCCTTTGATCTGCGAAGTCATCACATTACTAAGCTGAAGTCCTGCAGCATCGTCTGACGAAGTATTGATTCGCTTGCCAGAAGTCAAACGTTGCATCGATTTATCAAGCTCAAATTGGTTCATTGCCAGCTGACGCTGGGCATTCAATGAAGCCATATTTGTATTGATAATCATCGACATTGCTATGAAGCCACCTATTCATTAAACCAAAACAGAGAAACCCAATGGGCTTCTCCGTTAGTTTGTTAACGGCTGGGTTTGGAATAGCTTTATCTATTCCAACAAAAAACCTCTAAATAGAGGCTTTTTTGCAAAAAGTAGCTACGAATCGACTCATCAAGACAATTAAGCTTGAGCGTTATTCCTTTCAGGATGAAGCAAACAAGCTATTGCAGGCAGAAGAATCAAAGCACCCAGCATGTTCCAAACAAACATAAAGGTCAGCAAAATACCCATGTCCGCCTGAAACTTGATAGGGGATAACGTCCATAACACCACACCTATCGCTAACGTCAGGCCGGTAAAGGCAACTGATTTACCAGTACTCTGTAACGTTTCAAGATAAGCCTTAGATAAAGAGTGGCCTTGCAGCAAGAAGGTCTGCATTTTGGAGTAAATATAGATGCCGTAATCAACACCTATACCTACACCTAAAGCTATAACAGGCAATGTTGCCACTTTAACCCCAATACCAAGCTGCGCCATTAATGCCTGACACAAGACCGATGTCAGTGCCAAAGGCGTGATAATACAGATCACGGTTCTGATTGAACGGAAGGTTAACAGGCAAAGTAAGCTGACGACTGAGTATACCCAGATCAACATTTCGTATTGCGCTGTTTCTATAACTTCGTTTGTTGCAGCCTCAAAACCGGCTTTACCAGCAGCCATATTGAACTGAATATCTTCTGTGCCGTACTCAGAAGCAAAGCTATCGACTGCTGCCGTTATATCCTTAAGTGTCTGGGCTTTATGGTCATCCAAGAACACAATCACTGGCAGTAAAGAACAGTTCGAGTTCATCAAACCTGCTGGCACATGAGAAAGTGAGGCATTGATCACATATTGATTACGTAGAACTGTTCGCCATTTAAGACTGCCCTCATTAAGACCGGCCGTAACTCGCTCAGAGACATCGACTAAGGATATGCTGGATTGAACACCTTTAATGGAGCGCAGATAGAACTGAAATCTATCCACAACCTCTAAGGTTTTATAATGACTACATTGTTCCTCTTGTGTCGTTACCATCACTACAAAAACATCACTGGATGTTGAATAGTTAGAGGTTACAAACTGATTATCTAAGTTGTAACGCGAGTCAGCTCGAAGCTCAGGAGCACCGGCATCAAGATCGCCTATCTGCAGATTTTTACTGCCATAAAGACCAAGCACCAACATGATACATGCAGCTGTTACCGCAATCGTTGCACCTATAGGCCGAGAGAAGAAGCTCAGGTAATGCCAGTAAGAACTTTCCGACTCAATACTGCGCTTAGCTTTAGCTATTGCTCGTTTGCCAACTCCAACGTAACTCATCAGCAACGGCAACAACATCAAGTTAGTTAGGACTATTACTGCAACGCCCAAAGAAGCAGCGACCGCCAGATCTTGGATTACCTCGATCTCTATCACCATTAAAGTGATAAACCCGATTCCGTCAGAAATTAGCGCTGTAATGCCTGGGATATAGATCGCTTTAAATGCATGTCGTGCTGCAACCAGCTTACTCGAGCCTTTGGTCGCCGATTCCAACGTAATCGTATTTACAATCTGGACACCGTGACTGACCGCTATAGCAAAAACTAAAAACGGCACCAGCATCGAATAGGGGTCGATACCATATCCAAGAAGATTGAGCAGACCTAACTGCCAGATAACCGCTGCGAGAGAGCAAACTAGAGGAACGATGGTCCCCATTACGCTGCCAGAATAGAGATACAGCAGTAGTAACGTAACCACTATGGCCACGGCAAAGAACAAGGCAACTTCAGTCGCACCATCGATAAGGTCACCGACGATTTTGGCAAACCCTGTCATATGAATATCGATTTGATCGGAGCTGTATTTATCTCGTACTAGAGTCTCCAACTGCTCGGAGAAAGCTTGATAATCTAGTTTCTCACCAGTTTCAGGATGCAAATCAAATAGCGGAACTTGCACCATGGCCGATTTAAAATCGTTACCTACCAGAATACCGACTTGTCCAGAACGCAAGATATTGGTTCTTACCTGCTCCAAACTTTCACTAGAACCATCATATTTGGCAGGGATAACTGGTCCGCCTACAAACCCATCCTCAGTGACCTCTGTCCAACGAACATTTGGCGTCCAGATAGACTTAAGTGCAGATCGGTCTACCCCTGAGATAAAAAACAGCTCATCCGTTACCTGCTTTAAAGTTGTCTGAAATTCAGATGTAAAAATATCACCCTCTTTTGCAGCTACAACTACACGGATACTATTACCGAGGCCCGCTAGGTCATCACGATATTCAATATAGTTTTCCACATACGGGTGCGATGCAGGGATCATTTTCACAAAACTAGCATCAGGGCGAACCTGAGATGCTTGCCAAGCTAGCAGTGCTGTTATCAATAGAAAAATGAACAGTAATACTTTTCGATAGCTAAAAAGGAGTGTTTCAGCTAATTGTTCACTGGTATTGATCGGCCATAACAGAAGAGCGGATAGCTTATTCATTCTCAGCACCCTCCTCTAAAGCGATCTTTGTGACACCAGACTCACCTACCGCTATAAGCTGATGCTCGAGATGGGTCACAGCGGAATAACTCAACAATCCTCGCTTAGAAAAAGCTTCAAACCCGCTCGCGACCTTTTGTAAAAGCGCCCCACCTTGCCCTACTAGATATAGTTTTCCATCCACTTCCACTGCGTCATTAATTGTCGATTTAACAGGTAGTTCTATTTGCTCCCAAACTCCCGATTCAACTCTTTTCAACGCATTGCCTCTTAACCCCATCAGATATAGCTCATCACCTTCCACCATAGAAAAGAAAGAGCCCTGATACGGTAAAGAAAGGCTTTCCCAGCTCAAGCCTTTATCATTGCTTTTTAGCAACAAACCAGCTTCACCTAGCACAAACAATTCACCCTGTTTGGAGTAGAACAGTCGATTAAAATGAAGGCCTTCAGGGTTAGGTAATTTATGGCCTGTGTAATACCAATTAGAACCCGCGTCTTCTGTTTGAATAAATAGGCCGTATGCACCTACAGCAAACCCTTTCTGGGAATCGATAAATGCGATATCTAATAATGGAGAGCTTGCCCCCTCATCAACTGCGAACAGGGCATCATCTAGTTGGTATTCAAGATGCTCTAACTCGACCGGATCATATTCACTTTGCACAGAAAGTTCGGCGATCGATTTTTCTATCGCTTTTGCTCGTAATTGGTTGAGCTGGTTGCCATCCAATATTAACTGCCATTGCGTACCTGAATCTTTACTAGAAAGCAGTACACCATCATGCCCTACTGCCCAACCGGCGGTATGATTTAAGAAGTTAACCGCTGTCAGCATAGCACTGACAGGTACTTTAGCTTGTCGCCATTTATCACCTTCATCATCCGAGAAGATAATGGCACCTTGCTCGCCCACAGCAACCAATCTTTGACCGGCAACATCGATATCAAGCAGCAAACTACTATCCAAGCTGCCTTGCTCTAAAGCAGAAAGCTGCAATCTATCAGCTTTTACCAAACCTATATTTAACAAGAACGCTAGACTCAGTAGCGCTATTGGCAATCGTTTCAGCATGCAAAACCCAATTATTATTTTTGTGGGGAAGATGTTGGCAGCTTGATACAAAGCCAGCTTTCACTCAATAACATCCATACGCATATTTACTAACAATAATAGTCAGTAATTTCATAATACAGAGTCATAAACGCAAGATGGGGCCACCATCTAAAAACAACCAAAAACATTAAAAACTGGTAATTTAGTTTTTTTCTGATATAAAGATTTCTTATAAGAAACAGGTACTTACCAATACCACTTATTGCACTTTTATGACATAACACATATTCAAACGACAACTGACATGCTAGGTTTAGTCTACGCTTGTTGTAGGGTTAAAAATAAACATGCTTAAACCTTTTCGTAACTTCTTCGTGCACCTAGCCACGTTTCTCTTTGCCAGCGGCCTTTTCGTAGGCGCCACTGCCAATGACAGCGACCAATACATTCGCGTCTCTGACTACTTGCTAGACAACCCAGAACAACGCCAGAAAATGCAGAAATTCTCTGAGATTGTGCGCGAATCAGCTTCTCCCCTACAAAATAGAAATGAAAAATCTATAAAAATTGCCATTATCTACCCTGCAGAACAATCTTCTGACTATTGGCGAAGAAGCGTCACTACGTTAGAGAAACGCTTATCTGAACTTAATGTCTCATATGAGATTAACAGTTACTTTTCCCGGCCCACTGTCGATATTTCACTGCAGAGCGAACAACTCAATAGCGCAATTGCTTGGGAACCTGATTATTTAGTTTACACACTTGACGCTCTTCGCCATCAAGCGATGATCGAAAGAATTTTACTGCGTGGGAAACCTAAATTAATTTTGCAGAACATCACAACGCCCCTACAGCAATGGCAGCAACTTAAGCCTTTTCTCTATACAGGTTTCGACCACGAAAAAGGCACTGAGTTACTTGCAGGCCAGATGTTAAATCAACACCCCCAAGGTAAATATTCCATGCTGTATTTCTCTCGAGGCTATGTAAGCCACATGCGGGGAGATACGTTTACAAAGCAAGCAGCTGATATTACTGGCTTAAAATTAGTAAGCAGTTACTACACAAAAGGCAATAGTGATATAGCCTATAAAGCTACTTTAGCCACCCTCAAGAAAACACCTGATTTAAATATGATCTTTGCTTGTTCAACCGATATTGCTTTAGGCGCGCTCAGAGCCTTAGATGAAAACAATCTAAACGATCAAGTAATGCTGAATGGCTGGGGCGGTGGCGATAGGGAGATCGAGGCACTTCTTGAGGGGAAATTAGACCTAACGGTTATGCGAATGAACGACGATAGTAGTGTCGCTATGGCTGAAGCAATAAAGATGGATATTTCAGGCCAAAGTAGTAGTGTGCCTCACATCTATTCAGGCGATATTGTTTTATTAAGTAAAAGTACAGACAAGGATGAAATTGAGCAACTAAAGAGAAGGGCTTTTCGCTACAGTAGCAGTAACGGGCAGTAATCAGTGAAAAAAGTTAAGTTTTCAACCGCCATACTATCCATTGTACTTTGTGCACTCACAGTCATTGCCTTAGTGCTGCTAATACCTGCTTATCAAGGATCTCAACGAGCATTGCTAGAAGAGATCAATCTTTCCCATTCCCGTAACCAAAAAGTTCTCCAGCAGTTCTTTGATAAATACCTAAAAGCGACTGCCCTTAATACCGAACAAATTAGCCAACGCGATATCCTAACGAACGGAATTGAAACACAAAACCACAAACACATTAACCAGTTTTTACAGCAGCAACTTGCAAGCCAGACCGGCGAGAGTATTCATGCATTTGTGCTAGAAACCCAAGAAGGCAATCACCTCGAGTTTATTAGTACCTCTCTATTAGGCATGCAACTCAACCTTAGCAAATTAACCAAAGAGTTTATCCCCTATCGTAGCTGGAAGGTACAAACATCGCCTCAGAACTCAGCTCTGTCCCAACAGCTCATGCGAATTACTTTCCCTATCATTAGTGATGATTTGGGTGAAGTCGTTGGAACGTTGCACGCATTTATCTTACTAAACGATCATTTCAAACTACTCAGTGAAATCCAAAGTTTAACTGGAGCAGAATCAGTTGCGTTATACTTTAACCAACAAGTCACATCGAGTTTAGCACTAACACCTAAGCTACAAACTGCTATCCTACAATCTAAACCAGAAACTCAGTTTGAGATATTCGAAGACGATAGAATCATCCACCACTACCAACTCTTTCTGAGCACACAACAACATTTAAAAGTTGTTACTACACTTCCAAACTCATCGATCTTAGCTTTAGAACTCGCGTATACAAAAGATTTGGGCATAGCGATAACAGCAGCACTAATAATCGGACTTTTAACTGTACTAGCAATTTCTCGCCTAACTAAAACATCGCTCATACGCTTAGTTCGATATGCTGAGGACATGGCAATCAATCGAGATGGCGAACCTTTTCAACCCGGCCACTTCCCTGAATTTAATTTGCTAGGAAAAACCTTAGAACATATGGTTGGCCAAATCAGTGAGCATGAGCAACAGCTCAACGGCATCATCACTAATACACCCAACATTATCTTTATAAAAGGGGCTGATCTGCGTTATCAAATGATCAGCCCAAATTACTATGACCTAATTAATGACTCCTCGGTAGAAGTCATTGGCAAAACAGATCATGAACTCTATAGCTCTCAGCATGCCGATACGCTCAGAAACAGTGATTTAGAAGTCATTCTGAAAAATAAACCGATACAAATCGAATACACTGGAACCAACGAGCTCGGCCGCCGCAATTACCTAAGCACTAAGTTTCCTCTATTTGATGAATCAGGAAGTGTCTATGCTATTGGCGGCATCGTAACTGATGTAACCGATCTCAAGGAAGCGCAAAGCCATATTCAACTTGCTGGACAAATTTTCGACCAAGCTGATGAAGCTATTTTAGTTATCGATACCCACCTCAAAATGGTTACCAGTAACAGTGCTTGTCATCATCTATGCGGTTCTGACGAGCTGACCATAAACCAATTTAGTCGTAGATTTTTTGCTGAGCATCCGGAAATCCGCCATAGCCTAAAACAGGATAAGCGCTGGCAAGGCGAAACCCAGATACGCAAAGCTAACGGCCAAGCCTTCCCTGCATGGTTGTCAGTTAGTAATTTATATACAGAAGATAATGAAGAACGTTTTGTACTGATCTTTTCTGATATCAGCGCAAAAAAAGAAGCAGAGACCCAACTTGAGAAACTATCTCACTATGACGGCCTGACTGGATTACCTAATCGCAGCCTGTTTTTCGATCGTTTAAATTCTGCCATTGCCCGCTCAAATCGAGAGAAGAGCCAAATAGGCTTACTGTTTATCAATATTGATCGCTTTAAAAACATCAATGACACATACGGTCATGCAGCAGGTGACGAATTACTTAAGGCTACAGCCAACCGTATTTCCGGTTTCATAAGACCTGACGACACCGTATCACGCTTAGGCGGTGACGAATTTGGTGTCATATTACAAAGCATTGATAACATCGACACGGTCAGCCATATCTCCCATAGAATTATCGAATCATTAAGAACACCGTTCCAGCTCGACAACTTCACAAGTAATGCACCGGTTAGTATCGGTATTTCCTTATACCCAGATGATGGTAAAGACGCGAAAGAGCTGCTTATAAATGCAGATACAGCGATGTATCACATGAAAGAAAAAGGCAGAAATGGCATTCTTTTTTATGACCAAGAAATAAACAAACAAGCCGAGGCACAAACCCGTTTGGAAGAAGACCTCAGGCTTGCCCTGCACAACCAAGATATCTTTGTAGTTTACCAACCACGCTTCCATATTAACGGAGAAGATATCCTGAGTGCAGAAGCACTAGCGCGCTGGAATCACCCTGAAAAAGGAATGATCCCTCCAGGGCAATTTATCCAACTCGCTGAGCAAACAGGTCTTATTGTCGAACTAGGAAGAGAGATTTTGAATCAAGCTTGCCACGCTGCGAAAGCTTGGAATATCAATCCAGGAAAGCCTATGCCGGTATCGGTCAACCTTTCAGCAAGGCAAATTTACGACCCAAATTTAATCGATGATATCAAAGGTGCCCTTATTGATAGCGACCTTGTACCGCATCTTCTAGAGCTTGAGATTACCGAAACACTGGCTATTGATGACCTAGACAAAGTTATCAACAAGCTCCAACAGATATGCGATCTCGGTGTCAGCTTATCCGTAGATGACTTTGGCACCGGTTACTCATCTCTAATCTATCTAAAACGCCTACCTGTGAGCACAGTTAAGATTGATCGTTCTTTTGTCACTGGTGTTCCGGGCGATACTGATGATGAAAATATCATTGCTGCGATCATTTCCATGTCCCACTCATTACAATTAAAAGTTGTCGCAGAAGGGGTCGAAACCGAAGAACAACTTGAGTTTTTAAAAACTCATAACTGCGATGAAATTCAAGGCTTTTTACTAGGGAGGCCTGGTAATAGCACTCCCCTTTTGGATTACGCAAAAAAATCCTAAGCTACTGATTAGATTGTAAATTAGTAATCTTAAAGCCCCTTCTACAAGAAACCATAGCTTTTTTCATAAAATCGTTTGCAGGTGGAATTAAGCCGTGGAAGAATACCGACCGCCAAGTCGGAACCCAATAAACTTACAATTTATATGTGTTTATTCATGCAAATGTCATTTTCGTGAATATACTAGTAACTATGTAGAGACATCTGCAGTGGTTCTGCAAGGAAGAATAAGTACTACTACGGGATGATAATCACCCCTATCCAGAGTAAACCGGAATTAAACTGGAGACAGATATGACCTCTTTTCATACAACAGATCGGGAACACGTTTATCCTGAAAATGTCCGCCTTATTTCTACAACTGATACTCGCGGAATCATTACCTACGCTAACCCAGAATTCTGCCAAGTTGCTGGATACTCTCAAGAAGAGCTTATAGGAAAGCCTCACTGCCTAGTTAGACACCCTGATATGCCTGCAGCTGCATTTGAAGATCTATGGAACCATATTAAAGATGACCAGCCTTGGATGGGAATGGTAAAAAACCGTTGTAAAAATGGTGACTATTACTGGGTTCAAGCTTATGTAATGCCGATTTATGACAACAACGGTACAAAAACAGGCTATCAATCAGTTCGCACTCGCCCAACCCAAGAGCAGATCCAACGTGCTGAACAAGTCTATGGCAAGATCCGTAAATCACCGCCTAAATCAGTTAAAACAACCAGTTTAGCTGCTCGTATTATGGGCATTGCCGGTTTAATGGGGGCAGGAGCCCTCGCTTTAAACTTCGCACCGATCTCAGAGCTATACCAGTCTATCGGGATGCTATCAGTTGTTGTTGCAGGGCTTTTTGCTCTATTTGTTAGCACTCGCGGCCTAAGAAAGATCTCATCTACCACGGACCAGATCTATAACAACCCATTAGCGCAATTAGTGATGACTGAGAATATGCATGAGCAAGGCTCTGTCGATCTAGCTACACGTATGATGCGTGCGCGTTTAAGAACAGTTATTGGTCGAGTCGAGGACAGTATAGAAACCCTTGGTGAGGTAATGAGCGAAACAGATGCCGCTATAAATCAAACAACCGCGGGTATTCAGCAGCAAAACAGCGAAAGCGATATGCTTGCCAGCGCAGCAACCCAAATGTCCGCTACTGCTCATGAAATCGCTCAAAATACCGCGCAAACCTCACAAGCGACTCAAAAAGCATCAGATCTTGCTAACAACGGTAAAGAAAACATCGACGTCATGCTAGATAGCATATCAGAGCTTGTAAGAGATGTAGAAAAAGCCTCTGAGTCATCAGATGAACTCAAACATCAGGCCTCTTCAATTGAGCAAATCGTTAATATCATTAACGATATCGCAGAACAGACCAATCTACTGGCACTCAATGCTGCCATTGAAGCTGCACGTGCCGGAGATCAAGGCCGAGGATTTGCTGTAGTTGCTGATGAAGTACGTACCCTCGCACAACGTACTCAAACCTCCACCAGCGAAATCCGTAACACGATTGAAGCAATTCAAAAGCAAGTTGCTGTCACTGCCGATACTATGCAACGTTGCTCCGAGCAAGCTCAAAAAGGAATACATTTAGCTAACGATGCAAGCCAATCATTTGACTCTGTATCTGAAGCAATGGTTGAAGTATCTGATCGCTGTATTCAAGTTGCCAGTGCATCCGAGCAACAAAGCTCAGTATCTGACGAGATCAACAACAATATTCTAAACATTCGTGATATTGCGAGCAGCAATATGACCGCCGCAGAGCAAACCAATAATGCCAGCAATAACCTGCATAAATTGGTAACTGACCTACGCTCTATGATGAAGACCTTTACGGTTTAAATCAGCATCTCAAAAAAAACACATAGACCCTATTTCTCTAGGGTCTATGACCTATCTACAGATTTGTTCCCCTATTACCACGATCAGATATAATGACAAGCTGTATAGACTCGTAGCCATTTCACATTTAATATTGATTATCATTAGCAAAATTACAACAGCCCACTAGGAATGAGCAAATCTAAAACCTTATGTAAGTTTAGTAAGAGCGATATAGAGCATTACTTCAAAGAGATTGCAAAACATACCCGCTCAAGTACTTACCTCTGTCGTAAATGTGCTCGCTCCGCTAATTGCAAAAAGTGGCTATGTAAGCCTGTTGCTATGTGACGTAACTAATTAGTAAGGATTTACCTATGCTCAGCCCAGCAATGCTTGAAAAGCTAAACGAACAGATCAATCTAGAATTCTTTTCATCCAACCTTTATCTACAAATGGGCGCTTGGGCCGAGTCTAAAGGGTACGAAGGGTGCGCCGAATTTCTTTATAAGCACGCTGACGAAGAGATGTCTCATATGAAGCGCCTTTTCACTTATGTGAATGAAACCGGTGCGATGGCGCTGATCGGTACTATCGAAGCTCCAGAAGCAAAGTTCGAATCAATCCGTGACCTATTCGAAAAAGTTTACGAACACGAATGCCTAGTTACCCGCAAAATAAACGAGTTAGCGCACACAGCTTTCACAAACCAAGACTACTCAACTTTTAGCTTCCTGCAGTGGTATGTTGCTGAACAGCATGAAGAAGAGAAGTTGTTTAATGGCATCCTAGATAAAATCAAAATCATTGGAGAAGATGGCAAAGGCTTATTCTTTATCGATAAGGAGATCGGTGAACTAGCTAAAAATGGTGATGGCGGCAGTATTATGGCCAGCACAGAAGAAGCCATCTAACCTTTATATTTCAAAAAGTTATATAAAAATCTTAAAAACGGGCAATAAATAGACAGAAAAACCTCATGTTTTTTATATTTTTTTACTAAAGAATATAATTTATTGCCCGATATTTAACCGAAAGTAGCCTCTCATGCCTAGCAAGGAGATATAGCGTGAACACTGATTGCAAGTATTGCTTTGAGTTAGTTAAAAAAGGGAAAGAACACCCGCAGCTAAAAACGGTTAGTGATTTAGGTAACTCTCAGATCTGCAAATGCGGCAACTGCGGTGCCATGTTAATGAGCACAGCAGATAATTGGGAGATCGTGATCAAGGGCTCAGTTGTTCGACATCACGAAAAACGCGCTAAAGAGACCAAAGAAAAGGTTGCTTAGTAGCACCCCAAACTAAATTTTACTTGGCAGCCTAGATAGTTACGCGTAGTTTTGTCATAGAAACTTAAACACGATTGGTTCCTATGCATTCACTTCGCCAGCTGATTGAACAAGATAATAATCACAACTTATTCGATCTACTTTCCAGTCTTTGCCAAGGCTCTATTGCCGTCGATGAAACAGCATCTATTCTGTGGATGAGCGATGCTTATCGCAAACTTGTCGCCATTCCAGAAGAGATCGATCCAATTGGCTGCAATGTAGAAGACCTAATCCCCACGACTCAACTTCCCCGAGTCATTAAAAGTGGGAAGCCCTCCTTTGTCGATCTTATGCAGATTAACAACCGCTGGTGTGTTGTTACGCGTCTCCCGATCAAAAATTCAGACAATAACATTATCGGCGCTATTGGCTTTATTTTTTACGATGACTTAGACAGTCTTCAACCACTGTTCGACAAATTTGCTCGCCTACAACGTAAATTTGAAGATGAGAAAATTATCCGTCCAAGCCGGTACGCTTTGGACGACATGATCGGTAATGCGCCCAAAACACAACAGCTTCGTCGCCAAGCACTAAGAGCATCGCAACTCGACACCACCTTGCTTTTATTAGGCGAAACTGGGACAGGAAAAGAGTTATTAGCACAAGGCATCCACCATGCTTCCACGCGTCGCAGCGGACCTTTTGTAGGCATTAACATGGGTGCGCTACCCGAATCGCTTGCCGAAGCAGAACTGTTTGGCACCGCTCCCGGTGCTTATACCGGCGCAGATAGAAAGGCACGTAAAGGCAAAGTCCAGCTAGCAGAAGGCGGCACTCTCTTTCTTGATGAAATTGCAGAGATGCCTCTCGCCATGCAGGCAAAACTACTTCGAGTACTTCAAGAAAGAGAGGTCGAAGCACTGGGCTCTAATCGCCTTGAAAAAGTAGATGTACGCATCATCGCAGCTACCGCAAAAGATCTACGCAGCCAAGTAGAGCAAGGCTTATTTCGTGAAGACCTTTACTATCGTTTAAACGTCTTGCCGATCAACCTACCGCCTCTAAGGGAGAGAATCCAAGATATCCCTCTACTATCTGAACACATGTTAAGCGAGATTCAGCGTCAATCGCAGCTACCGGAACTACCTCTGTCACGGTCAGCCCTAGATTGGCTACAAAGCTATAGCTGGCCTGGTAATATCCGTGAACTGCGAAATCGCCTAGAACGAGGCTGCGTTATGGCTGAAGGCTCTTCAATAGAAGCGGCTGATTTAGGTGCAAATGAAGAACAGCCCCATCAAAGAAACCCTTTAACGAATCTAAAAAGCTTTCGTAAAGAGCATGAGCGCTCAGCCATTGAAGAAGCGATACAGCAATGCAATGGCAATAAAACAGCTGCGGCTAAACTGCTAGGTATCTCTAGAGCAAGTCTTTACCAACGCCTAAGAGACGACAAAAACGTCTAAAAAACAAGACACACAAAACACATCGTCTATATAATTAGACACTTATCTGTATCCAGCCTGCAACAAAAACCTTCAACCCATTGTTTTTAAACAATATTCAAAACATGGCCCCTGCCTTGCAAAGTACAACTGAATTAAAAATAACAAGAATGGTATTCAGGATGTCTCAGAATAAGCTGATCTCAGCCGATCAAGCGGCAGCATTAATTCAATCAAATGACACCATAGTGACAGGTGGCTTTATCGGTATCGGCTTTGCTGAAACTCTCGCAAAAGCGATCGAAAAACGATTTATAGATCAGGGTACACCCAACAATCTCAGCCTTCTTTATGCGGCCGGCCAAGGCGATGCCCAAACTCGCGGCCTAAATCACTTTGCCCATGAAGGGATGATAAAACGCGTCATCGGCGGACATTGGGGATTAGCTCCCGCGCTCGGAAAAATGGCGATCGATAATAAAATTGAGGCATATAACCTTCCTCAAGGGGTGATCTGCCATATGTTCCGCGATATTGCTGCAGGTAAACCAGGCACGCTCACACGCGTAGGCTTACACACTTTCGTAGACCCTCGATTTGAAGGTGGCAAAGTAAACAACCGTACAGAAGAGCAACTGGTACAGCTACTTGATCTTAACGGTGAAGAAGCTCTTCTATATAAACACTGCCAACCCAACATTGCCCTGCTACGTGGCACAACAGCAGATAGTAAAGGCAATATATCCATGGAACGTGAAGCCCTGCCTTTAGATGCTTTAGCGATTGCGCAAGCTGTTAAAAACAACGGTGGCAAGGTACTAGTACAGGTTGAACGTGTTACTGCGCAGCATAACCTAACTCCAGATAGAATCCGCATCCCGGGCATTTTGGTCGATCATATCATTCAGGCACCTGCTGAAGACCATCCTCAAACATTTGCCGAATCCTATAACCCAGCCTACAGCGGCGAAATTACACTACCTGCTCAAGCAAGCAAGCCTGTTCCTTTAGACGCAAGAAAAGTCATTGCACGTCGCGCGTTAATGGAGCTTAAAAACAATGCTGTGGTTAACCTAGGCATTGGTATGCCAGAAACGGTTGCAGCCGTTGCAGCTGAAGAAGGAAAGATAGAAGATTTCACTCTAACCGTTGAACCTGGCGGTATCGGTGGCCAACCCGCTAGCGGACTCAGTTTTGGCGCAACAAGCAATGCTGAAGCAGTTGTAGACCAACCTGCTCAGTTTGACTTCTATGATGGTGGAGGTTTAGATCAAGCCTTTTTAGGTTTAGCTGAAACCTGCCCAGAAGGTCACGTTAACGTAAGTAAATTCGGCCCTAAGCTTGCTGGCGCAGGCGGATTTATTAACATTACTCAAAACACTAAAGATGTTTATTTCCTCGGCACATTCACTTCAGGCAAACAGCTTCTAGAAGTGCATGAACACGGCTTAAAAGTTATTGAGAATGGATCTCTTAAGAAATTTAAAAAGTCTGTTCAGCAAATAACATTTAATGGCAGTTACGCAATGCAATGCCAGCAACGAGTAACCTTTATCACTGAACGCGCGGTATTCAAACTCACTCCAAAAGGCCTTTTACTAACCGAGATTGCGCCAGGTATCGATCTGCAAAAGGATGTACTGGATCAGATGGAGTTCATGCCGTTAATTGATGATCACTTAACTCCGATGGATGAGCGCTTATTCCGTGAAAGTCCAATGCGCTTAAACCAACCTGGCAGCAGACCGATGCAACAGATGCGAAGTTTGATGCGCAAAGTTCTACAAAGCACAGAATTACCGAGCTCTCCGTCGAGACTGGTAACACCCCCCTTAGGTTAAGGAAAGCCTATTTTTCCATCCACTGCTAACTACCGGTATCGGCGTATATGTCGTTTGTGCAACGTCATTGTGCAGCGTCGAGGTAGCGAGGCAGAGAAGAGTAGCTCAAGCGCTTTCCAGACCGTTGCTATTGAATGGGCACACTGCAATTGCCTTTGACTGTGTTCCTAAGCAGCGAACTAGCTAGCGCCCCTGCTCTTCGGATGTTTTTTTATTCCACCAAACTTAATAAATATAGGAATAGCAATGTACGACATGCAATATGATGCGTTAGATCTTATCCACAGCGGCATGACATTAGATCAGTTTAAGACAATGTTAGATAGCATCGACGTGAAAATCATTTTACAAGAAGAATTAGAAAAGTTGATTCTTAACGAGCAACAATGCTTTGTTCCTGAGGTTGTTGACGGTATCGTAGTTGGCGGAGAATATATAAAAGCAGCTTAACTACATAGCTAAATTACATGGATGTAGTTTTTATTCTCATAAATTCGCATTTTTTGCTATTCCCCCTAATACTGCCTAGGACACTCTAAACAGTCACAATAAAGGCGTCTGCCATGAAAAGACTGACATTAATCCGCCACGCAAAATCCAGCTGGAAAGATCCCACCCTTGATGACTTTGATCGCCCCCTCAATAAGCGAGGCCTGCGTGACCTTCCCAAGATGGCTGAACGATTAGATGAGTCCGGCATCATGCCAGAACTCATTTTAACAAGCGACGCAAACAGAGCATTCACTACCGCCTCTGAGATTCAACGGCAGCTCCAGTTAGAACCGGAACAACTGCAAACGCATCCAGAGTTGTATGCATCTTGCGCCAAAACATTGATGTACCTTTTGCAAAACCAATCAGATCACCTGAGCAACATCATGCTTATCGGCCATAATCCAGCGCTACACCAACTAGCTGATATGCTTACTCAGAGCCACTTAGAAAAGTTTCCAACAGCTGCGGTTCTTCATATGCACCTCAGCATCACTCAATGGCATGAATTAGCAGCGGGCTGCGCCACCAGCATTTTATTCGATTACCCGAAAAAGCATGCTTCAACTACCGCCTAAGCAACTATGGTAAACTGCACGCTTTATTCCAGAGTGAGTGCCTGTGGATCTTTACCTTTCATCGCTCAGTTTTACTGCGAGTATCACTGCCCCTATTTTTTTTATAGGCTTCCTAGGCTACCTACTAAAACGTGTAGGGCTGATTGATGATGCCTTTATAAATACAGCATCAAAGCTGGTATTTATGATCACCCTGCCAGCCTTGGTCTTTATGTCTATCTCAAGGACAGACTTTCACGCAGTCTTTAATCCGGAACAACTGGGTTTTGTCTTAATAGGCACTCTGATCAGCTTTATCGCTCTTTGGTTTCTTGCTAAGCGCTGGATCAAACAACCAGAAGACTTAGGCGTTTTTATACAAGGTGCGTTTCGGAGTAATTACGGCATTATTGGTTTAGCTGTGAGCTATAACCTGTTTTCTGATTCCGGTTTAGCTCAAGCATCCCTATTACTGGCACTCGTGATTCCTCTATTTAACGTCCTTTCAATCATTGCATTAACTCTGCCAGCCAAACATCAAGGTGGCGCAAGTATCGGCAAAACCATATTAGAGATCGTAAAAAACCCATTGATCATTGCGGTATTGCTGGCACTTCCGTTTTCTTACTTCGGTTTCCAGCTTCCCGAAATTGCACAAAAAACGGGGCGTTACTTCGCCAATCTAACCCTACCTTTAGCCCTATTGGCTATAGGCGGCTCATTGAACATGAAGAGCTTACGTAGCACTTCTTCACAAGCCACTTGGGCGACCTTATCAAAGCTACTTTTTATCCCTCTGATATTAACACTCGCTGCATGGGCATACGGCTTCAAAGGCCAAGACTTAACCATGCTAATGGTTCTATTTGGATGTCCGACAGCTGCTGCCAGTTTTGTTATGGCTAAAGCGATGGGAGGAAATGAGAAACTAGCGGCGAATATCATCTTGATGACGACCATAGGCTCTATCCTCAGCCTATCGGCGGGCATCTATATCATGCGCGTTACAGGTGTAATTTAAGCTTCAGTACATTCTGTATGCTTAAGGTAGGTTTGTAAGCTAATTTGATCTGTAGTTTCAAAATGACGGGACAATTGCGTAAGCGACTGGATACGATCCAATCTGAACATACGAAAATCATCGCGCAGCTCACACCAAGCAACAAAAGTCCAAACAGCCCCCCAATACACTAAACCTAAAGGCCAAACTTCACGCTCGGACTGTTGTTTATCTTCTCGTTGATAACCGATCGAGATCACAAACCGATTCTTGATCGCGACTCTGATCTGGTCACTATATTGGGTCGTCCATTTTCGATGTAGCCCAGGAACAACAAACCATTCGGGGCCTTCAATATATTTATAGTAAAGTTCAGTCGGCAAAACCGCTTTAACTTTATCTAATACTCGGGATGCAGATTGACCCAGATGCTGATCACTACAGCCCTGCACTAAACGCACACCAAGCAATAGTGCTTCGAGTTCTTCTTCATCAAACATCAAAGGTGGCAGATTAAATTCTGGGCGTAGGCGATAGCCTACACCCGCTTCACCTTCAATAGGCACACCAGAAAGCGAAAGCGCCTGTATATCTCGGTAGATAGTTCTCTCAGAGACTTCCAACACCTCAGCTAAAGCGCTGGCCGTTAAAGCTGTTCGGCGGCCGCGCAAAAGCGTTAATAATTGAAATAAGCGTTCCGCTTTCCTCATCAGTAATTTAGCTCCCTAAGCCCCTTCGCAAATCATCGCTTCAGTTTGTACTTCCATATGACGCATATGGCAACTCTCCATATCAATAAGACCACACAGCGACTGGCCTTCATCAGATTGCATAAATGCATCGCCCGCCGCTTTAGCTGTCGGCATATCCTGCCAATAAGCCAAATCGTGCAGTAAGCCATATTCATCTTCGCTCACTGAACGATACAGAAAGCCTTCCTGCTGTTTTAACCACTCATTAACCTTGTCATGAGTCGATGCAAAGTCAGCTTTATTCACGCCTGATTTCAGATTGTAAGTTACCATTTCCACGACGGTTGTTGTCATTGTTATTCTCCTTAATCCAATTCTTAAATATGACAACAGGGATGCTAAACTAGGCCTACTGACAGCGTAGTGTCAGTAGAGTTTTATTAAATGGGGATAAAGATGTTTAAGTTATTCAAAAGCGATCGATTAGCAAAAGCTTTTAAGGCGATCGATGCCGATGATCTGGCCAAACTACAAAAACATCTTCAAAAACTCGAACCTGAAGAAATCAATCAGCCAGTCTCCGATGATACTGTGCCTTTAGCTGAAGTCTGCATTCTTAAAAAAGCCCCAAAAGCGTTAAAGCTGGTATTAAACTTCGGCGCTAACCCAGACCAAACAAGCCACACCGATAAGACCCTAACACTTTCAGAGCTGTCACTTAGACAAGAAAAAAGCCTGCCCTTACTAACAGCACTTTATACTGCTGGTGCCAAAACAGATCCGACACCATTGATGCAACAATGCTTTGACCACTGTTCCGAACAAGAACTCATGCTGCATCTATCCGTCTTGCTCCAATATGGCGGAGAGCTTGATGACGAACTTGTTCATAAAGCCTTAGCTAGCGATCAGTTACCGCTTATCCACTTTATTATAAATTCTGGCGCATGTTGTCCGGACGATATCGACCAACATAATTATTCAGAAGAGATTCTAAACTATGCGAAAAAATGTTGGGATGATCAGAGAATTAGAGCGATGTTCCTGTCTGATAGATAATGAAGTTACACGCCTCAATCCATGCTCAAGGCATTTTGAAAACTCCATTCTTCCTAATTCGGGCTAGACGTTAAAACTTGAGGGAGTTTTAATTGATAGGCTAGGTATATCGATCTTAGGGCAGCGATTGACCACAACCTTAAGACCTGCAACTTCAGCGCGTTTCTGTGCGTCTAGGCTATAAACCCCTAACTGTAACCAAACCGCCTTAGCTCCGATTTGAATGGCTTCGTCGATAACCTCTCCAGCCTGATCGCTGCGGCGAAATACATCGATCATATCAACCGTCTTATCGATATCAGCTAAAGAGGCTACAACATGCTCGCCGTGCAGTGTTTCACCTGCAAGTACAGGATTAACTGGGATCACGTCGTAACCGCATGTTTTTAGAAAAGCCATCACGCGAAAGCTCGCACGCACAGGCTTATTGCTCGCACCTACTACAGCGATAGTACGAACACTTTCTAAAACATCGATAGATAACTGATCATCAGTCATGACTATCACCTTCGGAATGCATGCCTTTACAAACACTACACTCTGGGTCTTTACGCAATTTAAGTGTGCGCCAATCCATCGTTTTCGCGTCTAAAAGCAGTAAACGACCTGCTAAGCTCTCGCCAACCGAAGCCAAAACTTTTAAAGCTTCTAATGCTTGAACTGATCCGATGATACCGACTAGAGGCGACAGTACACCGGATTCAGAGCAAGTAAGCGCTTCATCACTTCCCTCTTTATAGAGGCATTGGTAGCAAGGTGATTCTGGATTTAGAGGATCATAAACTGCCACCTGGCCTTCCATACGGATAGCAGCACCTGAGACCAATGGTTTCTTGTGCATAAAGCAGGCACGATTAATCGAAAATCGAGTACTAAAGTTATCAGTACAATCAACCACAAGGTCAACGGTTGCAACTAAACGCTGCAAAGCTTCATCGTCTAAACGCTCATACAACGCTTTAACTCGAGTATCAGGATTTAAACCAGCAATGGTATTTCGAGCTGAATCCACTTTAGGCGCACCAATACGCTTAGTGTTATGAGCAATCTGACGCTGTAGATTGGAAAGCTCGACCTCGTCATCATCCACTAGGATTAGCTCGCCTATACCTGCCGCAGCTAGGTACATAGCAACAGGACTACCCAAACCACCTAGACCGATGATCAAAACTGTCGAATTTAACCAGATCTCCTGCCCATTGATATCGACATCAGGCAACATAATTTGGCGGCTGTAGCGTAATAGCTGCTCATCACTCAGCATTGACTTCTCCTTTAGCGCAGGTGTCACCTGGCCATAATGCAAAGGTTACTCGCTCATTATCGCCATAATCACGCTGAGTACCTATTTCTGTATACCCTAAACTCTCCAGCAAGGCGCGGCAAACTGGACCTTGGTCATAACCATGTTCAAATAACAGATGACCACCAGGAACAAGGTAACTTCGAGCCTGCTCACAAATATGCCTGATATCCGCCATACCATGATCTTCAGCTGTGAGCGCCGAAAGCGGCTCAAACCGGACATCGCCTTGCTCTAGATGCGGGTCTTCCGGATCGATATAAGGGGGATTACTTACGATCATATCGTAATGACCATGGTGGGGCTCAAACCAACTTCCCTGTATGACTTCTACGTTTTCAAGCTGCAAACGGGCTCGATTTCGCTCGGCTAACTGCGCTGCCTCCGGCACAAAGTCTGATGCAACCACAGTCCATTCTGGATTTTCATAAGCCAAGGCTAAAGCTATCGCTCCGGTTCCCGTGCCCAAATCAGTAATGCGCGCTTGTTTTTTGGTGCATAACTGCAAAGCCTTTTCGACCACCACTTCGGTATCGGGGCGAGGAATCAAGGTATGAGGGGACACTTCCAAGTCAAAATCCCAAAACCCTCGCATACCGATAATATGCGCAACAGGCTCACCTTTGAGGCGCCGATCAATCATCACTTTTAATTGCTCGAAAATGTTTGGATCTAACTCTTTTTCAGGCCAAGTAAATAGATAGCTGCCTGGTTTATCGAGCAGATGGCATAACATCAACTCAACATCTAATTGAGCCGACTCACTGATACCAGTGAGCTGATTACTTAGTTTTACGGCTTGCTTAATCTGCATAGAGATTTAATACATATCAAAAAGGGCCATTCAGGCCCTTTGATTAACTTTCTTCGGAGAGCGCCCCAAGCTGTTCCGCTTGGTGCTCGTTTAAGAGCGGCTCAACGACGTGTTGCAGCTCACCACCAATAATCTCCTGCAGCTTATATAGCGTTAGATTGATACGGTGATCAGTTACACGACCTTGTGGATAATTATAGGTACGGATACGTTCAGAACGATCACCACTACCCACTAGGCTTTTACGCGTACTTGCCATTTCGGCTGCCTGACGTTCGTCTTCTGCAGCCTGTAGACGAGATGCTAGAAGTGACATCGCCTTAGCACGGTTTTTATGCTGTGAACGCTCTTCCTGACACTCAACTACCACGCCCGTAGGAATATGGGTCAATCGAATAGCTGAATCAGTTTTGTTGACGTGCTGACCGCCGGCACCTGATGCACGGAAGGTATCTACACGAAGATCAGCTTTATTGATCTCTATCTCAGCGGACTCATCCATCTCTGCCATAATCGCGACGGTACAAGCAGACGTATGAACACGGCCTTGAGACTCGGTTTCAGGAACACGTTGTACACGATGAGCACCGGATTCGAATTTCAGCTTCGAATACACATCGGTACCAACGATACGAGAGATAACCTCTTTATAGCCGCCATGGTCACCTTCGTTAACGCTGATAACCTCTACACGCCAGCCTTGTACTTCTGCGAAACGAGAGTACATACGGAAAAGGTCACCAGCGAAAATAGCCGCTTCATCGCCACCGGTTCCGGCACGTACTTCCAAGAAGACGTTGCGAGAATCATTTGGATCTTTAGGTAATAAAAGAATCTGCAGTTCAGCTTCAAGATTTTCGATACGCTCTTTAACGGCAGGATATTCCTCTTTTGCCATCTCTCGCATATCAGGATCACTGTCAGCCATCATCATCTCGGCTTCTTCAAGATCATCCTGTGCTTGATTAAAAGCAGCAAACGCCTGTACTACAGGCTCTAGTTCGGAGTATTCCTTAGAATAATCACGAAACTTATCCTGATCTGAGATAATTTCTGGATCAGACATTAGAGCTGCAAGCTCTTCGTATCGATCGCTAAGCTTTTCCAGCTTACTTAGAATAGATTCTTTCATTATTTCTCATTCTTAGCATGTTCACCCAATTGGTGAAGCTCTTGCACCAAGTCCAGTAATTCGCTTCGCCCTTCAGCGCTTGCTTTACGCATTTGAATTGTAGGATGGTGCAGCATTTTATTCGTCAGGCTACGCGCTAACATGGTTAACACTTCTTCAGCTGGTTTACCATTCTCCAACTGTTTTAACGCTCGGCCTAATTCTTGATCACGCAAACTTTCTGCCTGACCACGGAAAGCAGTTAATACATCAACCGCTTCTAGTGAACGCAACTGACGCATAAATTCATGCGCGCCAGTCTCTATAATTTCTTCTGCTTGCCTAGCAGCATCTTCACGGCTACGTTGGTTCTCTTCGATGACCTCTTTAAGGTCATCGACCGTATACAAATAAACATCATCCAGTTCCGCAACTTGCGCCTCTATGTCACGCGGAACGGCTATATCAACCATAAAGATAGGGCGGTGTTTACGTTGCTTAAGCGCGGATTCAACAGCACCTTTACCTAGAATAGGCAACTGGCTGGCAGTAGAAGCAATCACTATATCAGCCTCGGCAAGCGCATTTGGAATATCACCCAACAAGATCGCTTTACCATCAAACTCATCAGCTAGAGCCAAAGCGCGGTTAAGAGTACGGTTAGCCACCGTGATATCTTTAACGCCAGCATTCGCTAAGTGACGCGCTACCAACTCGATCGTTTCACCTGCACCTATCAGTAACGCTTTGCTTTCGCGCATATCCGAGAAAATATGCTGAGCAAGGCTTACCGCTGCATAAGCAACTGAAACCGGGTTTTCACCAATCGCTGTATCAGTACGAACCTGTTTCGCTACAGAGAAGGTCTGCTGGAATAAGCGACCTAGCTCAGCACCTACATGGCCATTTTCTTGGGAAAGGCTGTATGCTGACTTCAACTGACCTAGTATCTGAGGCTCGCCCAAGACTAAAGAGTCCAAACCACTCGCCACACGCATCATATGACGCGCAGCATCCTCACCCCAGAATGCATAAGAACATTGCTGCAATTCATCAGGATCTAAATCGTGGTATTTGCCTAGCCATTCCAACAGGGCTCTCGACCCTTCTATGGCAGAAGAGCAATACAGCTCTGTTCGGTTACAAGTCGATAGGATGGCAATCTCTTTCAGATCAGCAAACTCAGCAGCACCATTCATCGCTTCAGCAAGCAGCTCAGGAGCAAACGCCACGCGTTCACGAACCTCCACTGAAGCCGTTTTGTGATTGATGCCTAATGCAAGTAACGCCATGCGATCCGCCATACCAAAAAATCTACCGTCGTGCAGACGGCACTACAAATCAACTGAAGCTGATCTAAATCAGCGCGCTATGATACAACGCTTTGCGACAAAGGTTAAAAGGCAGCACCACAATTTAGGCAACTTCGATCAAAAAACAGCGGATTAATTACAAATCTTTGGACAAAATCCACATAAATCGAACAAAAATAAAAGAACCTTAGGTCTAACTCTTTAAATTAAGGTCAAAGTCAGCATATATGAGTAACAATCTAAAAACCGTTAACTTATTCTCTTTAAAACCTTTGATCGGTAGCTGACAAGCCACAGGTTATTCAACTATAGTGACCAAATCATTCAGGGATGTCGGGGCTATTACGGCTGTATACATGAATAAATCACTTATCGTTTTAACTTGTGTCTTCGCCTTATTACAAGGCTGTCAAAGCACCCCAACGAAACAGACACAAGAAGTTACCTCCGAGCCAGTTAATTACGTAGATGGCGAGTTCAACCAAGAATCTCTTTACGATTTATTACTTGCCGAGATTGCGGGTCAACGTAGGTTATTTCCAATAGCCCTTGAAAACTACCTCAAACAAGCAAAAAAAAGCCAGGACTCGGGTGTTGCAGAACGCGCCACACGAATTGCTCAATACCTGAGAAACCCTGACAAAGTCATTCAGGCATCCCGACTTTGGCGCGAAATTGCGCCGTCTAATCCAGAGCCGTATCAAATAGAAGCGAATATGCTTCTACATAAAGGCAAATACACCGAGGCACTGCCTTTGGTTGAGAAAGCCCTTGAGTTCGATCCATTACGCACTTTGGCTTTGATTCGTGGGCAAGTAGAACGTATAGACCCCAAAGTGCTATCAAGCTACATCACAATGCTCAATAAGTATCGCTTAAATAGCGAACCACATGCAGACCTTGAATTAACCCTTGCCCTGCTTTATCGAACGAACAACGATAACAGCGCATCTTTGAACGCCTTCAATCGTGCTTTAAAAATTGAGCCCGAAAATCCCGAAACACTTATCCAGAAAGCAGAATTCCTTCGTTCACAAGACAAAATTACTGTTGCGTTGAAACTGATTCAATCTGCTTTCGAACAGCAATCAAACAACAGACAGTTACATATTCTGTATACACAACTACTTTTTCAGAACAAGCAGTCTAAAAAAGCAGTTATACAAGCCAAAGAGCTGCTAAAAAACAATTTAAAGGATCACCAGCTGACCTATTACCTCGCGCTGTTAATGTTGGAAAATGAAGCTCCACAAGATGCAAAAGCAGCCTTTTTGCGATTACTTGAACTAAAGCCTGAGGACACGTCACCGCATTTTTATTTGGGCCATATCGCTCAGTCGGAAGAGAAGCGCGATCAAGCGATTGAACATTACAGCTCTGTAAAAAATGGCTCTAACGTTCTGCAATCCCTATCTCGAGTAAGCTCGCTTCTTAAAGATGTGGAAGACAAACCTCGCCTACAGCAAATTTTATCTGATGCCCAAGCTAGCATGCCCAACAAGTCCGCATCAATTTACACATTAGAAGCAGAATGGCTAAACCTCCATAATCTAAAAGAGGAAGCCCTAGCTGTATTAGAAGATGCGCTAGCACTCTTTGTTGATAACACTGCACTGCTATACACCCGGGCCATGATGGTGGAATCCACTGATTTCCCACAAGCGGAAAAAGATCTACGCCGAGTATTAGAATTAGAACCCGGCAACGCTACAGTGCAGAATGCATTGGGCTACACCTTACTTCTACATACTGAGCGTTATGAAGAAGCTTACAAATTGATCCAAGCCGCATTAACTACAGAACCTGAAGATCCTGCCATTTTGGATTCCATGGGATGGGCTTTATTTAAATTGGGCAGAAACCATGAAGCCGTGACTTATCTGGAAAAAGCTCATGCTTTATACACCGACCCAGAAGTCTCTAGTCACCTCATTCAGGTTTATTGGGCAATTGATCAAAAAGAGAAAGCTCGTTCACTGCTACAAAGAAGCCAAAAAGATAATCCTGGCGATCCGTTCCTAGAAGAAGCAGCACAGCTAATTAACGCAGAGTAATAAAACGCGATGTTAAAAAAGTACCTGGAGGCGTTGCTCTGCCTATTCTTAGCGGGCTGTAGCTTACAAAAAACGCAGATACCATCAACCAGCTATATTTCTTGGGAAACTCGTCAAAGTCTGCTTAAAGATATATCTGATTGGGAAGCTAGCGGCAAGATAGGCATTCGCACACCCGAGGACAGCCAATCAGCCAGTTTAAAATGGCTACAAGAAGGCTCTGATTATAAGATAGATATACGTGGACCTTGGGGACAAGGCGGCGCATCTATTGCTGGAAACCCACAAGAAGTTATCGTTGATATCGCCGGTGAAGGAACGTTTACCGGCACCAATCCGGAACAAATCCTCCATCAACAGTGGGGCTGGGCTCTGCCTGTCAGTGATATTTTTTGGTGGATCAGAGGGCTACCTTCGCCTCACTCACATTACGACCAAACAATCGTCGATGAAAGACTTGCACAATTAACCCAACAAGATTGGAAAATTGAGTATCTTCGCTATAACCAACAAACACCTGCGTTGCCTACTAAGATGCGTTTGCAGTACCGTGATTTGAAAGTCACCATTGTGATTAAAACGTGGATAAAACTATAGCGGCAGAAAAATCTCTCAACTTTAAACGCGATCTCATTTAACCATCGCTGAAAGCCAACTTTTACGCTCTCAATCCTAGTAGCACCTCCCCCTGCTTTAGTTTGACTTTTAACCACGAGTCTTGGATAATCTGCGCCTCTTTCAACGGGAGGCCGGTCCTCCAAGAGGAATAATGTTGGGGTATCGCCAAGCGGTAAGGCACTGGATTCTGATTCCAGTATGCGGAGGTTCGAATCCTCCTACCCCAGCCAAATGCCTATGAACGGTTCCCGATCTACAGATTCCGAACAAATTACAATCGAAAAGGTGCACGCCGTGTCCAAGATGATGGTCTTCACCGGCAACGCTAACCCTGATCTGGCGAGAAAAGTAGTTGATCGCTTAGATATTCCTATGGGTAAAGCGAATGTTGGTCGTTTTAGTGATGGCGAAGTAAGCGTTGAGATTCAGGAAAACGTACGTGGTAAAGACGTATTTATTATCCAGTCTACTTGCGCGCCAACTAACGACAACTTGATGGAGCTTATTGTACTAGCCGACGCTCTTCGTCGCGCTTCTGCTTCACGTATCACAGCTGTTGTACCTTACTTCGGCTATGCACGTCAGGATCGACGTCCACGCTCTGCTCGTGTACCTATCACTGCAAAAGTAGTTGCAGATATGATGGATGCTATCGGCATTGACCGCGTACTGACAGTTGACCTACACGCTGACCAGATTCAGGGCTTCTTCTCTGTACCTGTAGATAACGTTTACGGCTCACCTGTCCTACTCGACGACATCGTTGATCAGGAATACGACAACATCCTAGTTGTTTCTCCGGACGTTGGTGGTGTAGTTCGTGCCCGCGCAGTAGCTAAGCAACTTGATTGCGACCTAGCAATCATCGATAAGCGTCGTGAGCGTGCAAACGAATCTCAAGTTATGAATATCATTGGTGATGTTGAAGGCCGTACTTGCGTATTGGTTGATGACATGTGTGATACTGCCGGCACGCTTTGTAAAGCGGCTAAGGCACTTAAAGATAACGGTGCTGCACGCGTTGTAGCTTACGCGACTCACGCCGTACTTTCAGGCCCAGCAGTAAGCAACATCACTAATTCTGATTTAGATGAATTTGTTGTAACAGATACGATTCCACTGTCTGAATCCGCATCTAAATGCGACAAAATTCGTCAGCTAACACTAGCTCCACTTCTAGCTGAAGCTGTGCGCCGTGTATGCAATGAAGAATCCATCAGCGCGATGTTCCGTTAAGGAAGACGCGTTGATGTTGATATAGCAACTTACTCAATTACGAGTAAGTTTTTCCACCCTCGTGGTGATTGCTGCAAACCCTGGTCGCAAGGTTTTGCAGCTTATTTATTTAAAGGTATTAAAAATGTCTAACTTTGTAGTTAATGCAGTAGCACGTGCTGACGAAGGGAAAGGTGCGAGCCGCCGCCTACGTCGCGAAGGTCTAGTTCCTGGTATCGTTTTTGGTGGTGACAAGCGTAAGAAGCCTGCTTCTATCTCTGTTCCTAACAACGAACTAGTTAAAATGATCGAAGATCAGACTTTCTTCTCTTCTATCCTTACTCTGTCTTTGGACGGTAAAGAAGAGCAAGTAATCATCAAAGATCTTCAACGTCACCCAGCTAAGCCTGTAGTACTGCACGCTGACTTCCAGCGCATTACTAAATCCAACAAGATCAAGATCACTGTTCCTGTTGAATTTGCTAACTTCGAGAAGTCTCCAGCATCTAAAGCAGCTTGCAAGTTCGCAGCAGAGAAAAACACTGTTGAGATTCTTTGCCTACCAGCAAACTTGCCAGAAACTCTAGTTGTTGACCTTTCTGCTTGTGCTTCAGACCAGGTTCTTCACCTATCTGACATCACTCTACCTGAAGGCGTTGAGGTTGTTTCTCTACGTCGTGGCGGTGACCACGATCAGGGTATCGGTTATGTATACGCGCCTCGCGGCAGCAAGTAATCGGCACAAGCAACCAGCATGAAAGACAAGATCCAGCTCATCGTTGGTCTGGGTAACCCAGGCGATAAGTATGCGCAAACCCGTCACAATGCTGGTGCTGAGTTTGTCGAGCAGCTTGCTGCTCGACATCTCGCTCCCCTAAAGCCCGAAAAGAAGTACCACGGGCTCTACTCTAAAGCTCAGATCGGAAACCAAGTTATTCATCTTTTGGTTCCTACCACATTTATGAATCTGAGCGGCCAGGCTGTTGCAGCACTGGCAAGCTTCTACAAGATACCGCCCGAAGCGATCTTAGTCGCTCATGATGAGCTCGATATTCCACCAGGTATTGCGAAATTTAAGCAAGGTGGCGGTCATGGTGGTCATAATGGTTTGCGCGACATCATCAGCAAACTAGGTAACAACAAAAATTTCTACCGTTTACGTCTTGGCATTGGCCACCCAGGCCACAGCAGCCAAGTAAGCGGTTTTGTTCTGAAAAAAGCTCCAGCTAAAGAACGTAATGCCACAATGGCAGCTATCGATGAAGCTGAACGTTATTTGGAGCTTGCTATTGCCGGTGACTGGAACAAAGCGATGAACCAGTTACACAGTTTTTCAGCCAGCTAGATTACTCACAGGATTCAATCATGGGTTTTAAATGCGGTATTGTAGGCCTACCTAACGTAGGTAAATCGACTCTTTTCAATGCGCTAACAAAAAACGGCATTGCGGCAGAGAACTTTCCATTCTGCACCATTGAGCCGAATGCAGGCACAGTATCTATGCCTGACCCGCGTTTAGACAAACTTACAGCGATTGTTAATCCAGAACGCACAATTCCAACTGCGATGGAATTTGTAGATATTGCGGGTCTTGTTGCTGGTGCCTCCAAAGGTGAAGGCCTTGGTAATAAATTCTTGGCAAACATCCGCGAAACAGACGCAATTGCGCATGTAGTACGTTGCTTCGAAGATGAAAACGTAATCCACGTCGCAAACAAGATTGATCCACTGTCTGATATCGAAACAATTAACCTTGAGCTAGCACTTGCTGATTTAGAATCCTGTGAAAAACAGCTTCAGCGTATCCAGAAGCTAGCAAAAGGCGGAGATAAAGAAGCCGTTGCTCAAAAAGCGATGCTTGAACGAGTAATTCCTCATCTTGAAGAAGGTAAGCCAGTACGCGGCTTAGGCCTTGATGAAGATGAGATGAAAATCGTTAAAGGCTTCCACCTTCTTACCGTGAAACCAACAATGTACATTGCAAACGTTGATGAAGATGGTTTTGAAGATAACGCTCACCTAGATACAGTTAAAGAGCTAGCAGCATCGGAAAATGCCGGTGTAGTAGTGGTTTGCAACAAGTTGGAAGCTGAGATCTCTGAGCTAGATGATGAAGAGCGCGATGAGTTCCTAGCTGACTTAGGTATGGAAGAGCCTGGCTTAGACCGCGTTATTCGCGCTGGTTACGAATTGTTAGGCCTACAAACCTACTTTACTGCTGGCGTACAGGAAGTTCGCGCATGGACAGTTAAAGTCGGCGCAACAGCTCCACAAGCAGCTGGTGTTATCCACACCGACTTCGAGAAAGGCTTTATCCGTGCTGAAGTTGTAAGCTACGACGATTTTGTTGAACACGACGGCGAAAATGGCGCGAAAGACGCTGGTCGCTGGAGACTTGAAGGCAAAGATTACATCGTTCAAGACGGCGATGTCGTACATTTCCGCTTCAACGTTTAAGCAGACAACTGTACAAAAAAAAACCGGCTTTTATAGCCGGTTATTTTTATTCAAAAATTCCTGAAATTTCATGCAGTAATCTATTGACACCCCCGCCCGAAAGTAGAATAATGCGCGCCTCTGAGACGTGGCAATATAGCTCAGTTGGTTAGAGCATCGCATTCATAATGCGAGGGTCGCAGGTTCGAGTCCCGCTATTGCCACCATGTTTCAGTCTATGCTGGGGTATCGCCAAGCGGTAAGGCAACGGGTTTTGATCTCGTCATGCGGAGGTTCGAATCCTCCTACCCCAGCCACTATTGAGCTTAACTCTCCGAGTTAATCTGAGTGGCAATATAGCTCAGTTGGTTAGAGCATCGCATTCATAATGCGAGGGTCGCAGGTTCGAGTCCCGCTATTGCCACCATGCTCTAAAAAGAAAGTGTGCTCAAATCTTAGTTGGGGTATCGCCAAGCGGTAAGGCAACGGGTTTTGATCTCGTCATGCGGAGGTTCGAATCCTCCTACCCCAGCCACTTTCTTCTTGCCCCATAGTGCAAACAATGCCCTTGTGGGTATTGAGCGAATTATCCTTACTCACATCCATTTCAAAACATTATCCACAGCTTTTTCGATTTCCTTACTTAAAACTGAGCATTCATTTTAGCTAAGCTCAAAATTAGGCTCATCTTCATTCTGATCACTTTTATCCTCTATAATTAATATTCAACATTAACGAACGTTGCTTGGATATCAAGCAACACCTAATTAATGCAATTTTTTAAGTTATATATTCAATTGGATTCATATATTCTGTGTCTATAAGGATTTAGCGAGCAGGAGATAGTTCAGGCATGTCTGAAGTTATTGATATTGACGGTAATGCGCTATTAGAAAAATACGGTACTGGACAACAGACACGTAAACAACGCCTGAGAAAAAATGTTCAGCTTCTATTCCTTGGTCTTAGTGCTGAAGAAACTGCTCCACTAATAACGCTTCTACGAACTTCACGCATTTCCCCTCGCGGTAAACAGGTTAATACTGAACAAGAGTTCTTAGACGCTCTAGGTGAGCGCTCTTGGGATCTTATTCTTTGCACTATCGATAGAGGGGACTTTACTTCAAAGCTTGCTATAAGCCATTTAAAACGTTTAGACAAAGATATCCCTGTTATCCAAATCATCCCGAGCTCGGACAGCCAGTTGTTGTTACAAGGGCTTAAAAACCATATTCAAGCGGTGGTTCCCTTAGATGAGAAAGAGCTCGTCTTAATCAATGTGCGCAGAGAATTGGATCAGCTCGATTACCGTAGACGTTTACGTAAAGCGGAAGCTGCTTTGGCTGAAGCCGAAAAGCGTTCACAGCAGTTGATGGATAGCTCAAGACACCCGATTATTTGCTGCGACCACCAGAAAATAGTCTATTGCAATGATAGTTTTTTAGAACAGTTTGGTTTGGACTCTAAGAAAAAAGCTATTCACAAATCTCTAATAGATTTCTTTGTGCCTGATGACCGCGCAGAGCTTGCCGAACAACTGAATTCCCTCGAAGAAACTAATGCCGGGGACCTACTCTTGCAGTTTGTAGCGCAACGTAGTGATCATTCAGAATTTACCGCCAATATGGAGCTTTCACGCTCAAACTATAACGACTCTGTTATTACACGTGTTCTGCTCCATATCGATGAAAGCAGCAACCACCATTTACTTAGTAAAGACTTAGATTTTGTATCCGGTTTATTCAATAAAGATTATCTGGACAGGCAACTTGAACAAACCACACAAAAAGCTCTTCGAGGCGGTAATGATCAATGCCTAATATATATAGAACTTGATCAAATTGAAGCAATTAAGAACAAATTTAGCCATGAAGGTAGCGACCAACTTATTCGAGACATATCTTCCCTATTAGGTAAAAAGGTAAATAAAGCGCACCTATTAACACATCCAGCAGATAATGCGTTTGCCATTATATTTAATGATCCAAATATAAAAACGGCAGAGAATTTTGCTGAGCAACTACGCACAAAAATTGCCAACGTTCATTCCAGTGTCTCAGGCGTGGATGTGCAATCAACCTGTTCTATTGCCTTAGTTGCGATTACAGATAGTACACCTCCACCAATCGAGCTACTCAACAGAGCCAAAGCTGCAATCTATGCCTTACGCAAAGATACTCCGCATGGTAATGGTGTGCGGGTTCATATTCCTGAAGCAGCGCTATCTCAACAAGCAGAAGATGAATTTGACCAATTACGTAAAGCAGTGGAGAACAATCAGTTTAAGCTTCTCTTCCAACCAATTGTTAACTTAACAGCGGAAGATCAAACTCACCACCACTATGAAGCTTTACTTCGCTTAGTGAATGATGAAGAAGATGAACTATCTCCTAATGATTTCATGAGTGCTATAAGCGATCCAGAAACAGCGTTTAAAGTTGATCGTTGGGTGATTGAGAAAAGTATTAAACAGCTTAAGAAAACATTAAATCAAGAGCATAAGAATGTCATTTTCATCAATTTATCAGCTCATACCTTAGGTAATCAAAAGCTCTTAACCTGGTTATCTAATACCCTACGGAAAAATAATATTCCAGCCGAAAGGCTTGTCTTCCAAATTAGTGAATCCGATATATCCATTGCACCAAAACAGGCCCATAGTTTCGTAGAAAAGTTAGCCAGTATTCACAGTCGTATTTGCATAAAACATTTTGGCAGCGTAACAAACTCGCAAAATATACTTTCAACTATTCATTCAGACTTCATCAAATTGGATGGTGCATATATCCCTGAATTAGGATCTGACCCAGAGCAAGATGAAGAGTTCTATAGCATGGTGCAACAACTAAACAGTCTAGGAAAGACATCTATAGCTCCGCTTGTGGAAAACACAAAGACAATGGCTAACCTTTGGAAAGCAGGTATCGACTATGTCCAGGGCTACTACCTCCAGCCCCCAAGGGAAAATATGGATTACGACTTCTTTGCCGAATAATAAAAAAGCCGCTAGCAAGCGGCTTTTTTAATGCTTTTACTTTTTAACGGTGTCGCGGTCTCTAAAACCAATTAGATACAAAATACCATCAAGACCTAAAGTAGAGATGGCTTGTTTTGCACTTTCGCGAACTAAAGGTTTAGCGCGAAATGCGATGCCTAATCCAGCGATCGACAGCATTGGTAGATCATTCGCACCATCACCAACCGCAATCGTCTGCTCTAAGCTAACACCTTCTTTTTCAGCTATTTCACGTAAAAGTTCTGCTTTTCGCTCGCCATTAACAATTGTGCCTTTGACTTCACCTGTAACTTTACCATCAGCATCGATATCAAGTTCATTCGCATAAACGTAATCAAAACCAAGCTTCTTTTGCAGATGAGAAGCAAAGTAGTTAAAACCACCAGATAAGATAGCCGTTTTAAAACCAAGCGCCTTCAAGTTTGATACAAGCTCTTCCGCACCTTCAGTCATTGGTAGACGTTCCGCAATTTGATCCAGCACCGATACATCCAAGCCTTTCAATAGAGCCATTCTACGCTTGAAACTCTCGTTGAAATCAATCTCGCCACGCATAGCCGCTTCGGTTATCTCAGATACCTGATCACCAACACCAGCTTCTTTAGCTAGCTCATCGATAACTTCCGCTTCAATCAAAGTGGAATCCATATCAAATACAACTAAACGGCGATTACGTCGGTAGATGTTATCCTCCTGAAAGGCGATATCTACATCAAGATCACTTGCTGTATTCAGGAATTCCGCTTTAAGTTTTTCTGCATCAGCGGGTGCACCTCGTACAGAAAATTCCACACACGCTTTGGTCTGGTCAGAGGTTTCATCTAAACTGATACGCCCCGACAAGCGATTAATATTATCAATATTCAGCCCATGGCTCGCTGCAATTTCTGTTACTCGAGCAATATGCCTCGAACTCAACTTGCGAGAGAGTAACGTAATAATGTGACGAGATTTACCCTGCCCTTCAACCCAGTGCTCATAGTTATCTTCTTCTACGGGCTGAAAACGGATATTCATATTAAGCTCATGCGCTTTAAAAAGAATATCTCTTAACAGTGGTGATGACTCTGCAGATTTAGGCACCTCAATTAAGATACCTAAAGACAAAGTATCGTGGATCACTGCCTGACCAATATCTAATATATTAATCTCAAACTGCGCCAAAATATTTGTGATTGCCGAAGTAACTCCCGGTTTATCTTCGCCGGAAATATTAAGCAAAATAATCTCTTTCATTGAAAGGGTTCCAAAGGGATCTTTAATTACTGGCGATTATAACAAAGCCAGGTTACAGGGCCTACACATCATTCAAATTGGATATAACTCAATCAATAACATAAGGACCTAACCCAAAACAAATTGATCTGACTATTATGAAATCGTTTTTATTGAAATATAATTCAACATCTATACTTTTAAGATAATTCATTAACTCTTGAACAGCAGACTGTAGTAGCTATCCTAATGAGCACCAAAGCCATCAAAAATAACGATTACGATGCTCTAGTTGCACAATTGCAGCAAGAGATAGAACGCCTTAATGATTTTGCAGCGCTATCGTCAGATTGGTTTTGGGAACAAAACAAAGAGTTTAGATTTATCAGCTTTTCGGGCACTGGCATCAGCCGAATGAGCCGTAATCAAATTGACTTTATTGGTCGCTGTCGCTGGGAAATGCCGATTAGTCCCGATTCATATTCTGCAATGCAGGAACACAAGGCTCTATGTAAACAACATGAGCCTTTCTATGATTTCCAGTACGATATTTTTAATGACGAAGGGCAACTACAACGCTATACCGTCAGTGGAGCACCGACGTTTGATATTGATGGTAATTTTTCAGGTTATCGAGGCATAGCCTCCAACATTACTGACCTCTATCAAGCACGAAAAGCCTTTAAAAAGACCCAACAGCAACTGTCTCAAATGATTGTTGGCAATCCTATTGCAAGCTTTGTCATCAATGAAGATCACATCATTACTCACTGGAACAAAGCCTGTGAAATATTGACGGGCATACCTGCTTCGTCAGTTATTGGCACTAAAGATTCATGGCGTGGTTTTTATGATCACCCACGTCCAGTAATGGCCAATTTAGTACTTAATGGTGCTATAGCTAAAGATATAGAAAAACACTACGGGCATAAATTCCAGCCATCGAAACTGATTCTGGGTGCAGTTGAGGCTCAAGATTACTTTCCCAAAATGCATGATGGCCGCTGGCTATATTTCACGGCAGCCCCACTGCAAGACGAAAATGGTCAAACCATCGGTGCAATAGAAACCCTACAAGATATAACAAGCCAAAAAGTCCAAGAAGAAAAAATAATTCACCAGGCACATTTCGATAATTTGACAGGATTACCCAATCGATTCTTAGCACTCGACCGATTAAACCTATTGATCCAAGAAGCTAAGCGTAACAATAAAAAGCTCGCAGTTCTTTTTATCGATCTCGACGATTTTAAAAAAGTGAATGACACGCTTGGACATGCACTTGGAGATGAACTACTTATTCAAGCAGCGAATAAATTACGCTCCATGATTCGTGCCAGTGATACGATCGGACGTTTAGGGGGCGATGAATTCATCGTCCTTATCAACAACCTTGAAGATACACTTGAGGTACGCCCAATTGCAGAAAACTTGCTTAAAAGTTTCCGTGATGTTTTTAAAGTTAAAAATCGAGAACTGCTCCTAACTACTAGTATTGGTATCTCTATTTATCCTGATGATGGTACCCAGCCAGATCAACTGCTGCGAAATGCAGATTCCGCTATGTACCATTCTAAAAGTGAAGGCCGTAATGCCTATCATTTTTTTACAGAAGACATGAATGCTGGGATAGAGCGTCGTTTACTGATCGAAGAGCAAATGCATGGAGCATTAGCTCGCAAAGAGTTCTATTTAAACTACCAACCCGTAATTGACACCCAATCAGAACGCATTGTAGGCGCAGAAGCCTTACTACGATGGAAAAACCCAGTATTAGGGCAAGTATCTCCCGACGAGTTCATCCCGATTGCTGAACAAACAGGTTTGATCATTCCAATTGGCTACTTTGTGTTAAAAGAAGCATTGAATACCACAAAGACCTGGACAGAACAGCTCGATTCCAATTTCAAAATTGCAGTTAACTTATCGCCGCTTCAATTTAAAGCACCTACGCTGCTCTATAAAATCAAGAAATACCTTAATACTCATCAACTATCAGGCGAAAGCTTGCATTTAGAGATCACTGAAGGGGTTCTATTGGGCAATCAAACCTATATTAAACAAGCGTTTGAGGAGTTTGCTCAATTAGGCATTCAAATCTCTATGGATGACTTCGGCACAGGCTACTCCTCCTTAAATTATCTTCGTCAATACAAATTCAACACCCTAAAAATTGATCGTAGTTTCATGCAAAATTTTGAAGATGACGAAACTGCCCCAGCACTAATAGATGCAACTATAGCGATGGCACATGCTTTAGGGGTAAAAGTCATTGCGGAAGGAGTGGAAACACAGTCTCAACGAGACTACTTAGCGGCAAAAGCGTGCAACTTCATTCAGGGATACTTTTACAGCAAACCTTTACCACAAAAAGAATTGACCATATTGATAAGCCAACAATGACTACTTTTTAAGCTTTAGGATAGGACGTTTCGGCTTATCAGGTGTACTTTTTGGTCTGATTGCTCTGACAGCAGCTTTAGCACTATTTTTAGCTGCATACTCCATCCCTTCTCGAATCATCAAAGCCAGTTCTGGCGCCGAGAAGTCCTTATCTCCTTTAATAGATAGATCAAGCGGGTTACTGAAACTTCCATCCAGAACTTCAATAGAAAGACCCGACTGATGCACAACTTGGCGCCTGGTAAGCCCCCAGTTCTCTAGACACCTCATAGATATATAATCGACGAAAATAATGAGGTGTACGATGCGCGGAAAACGTTACCCAGAAGAATTCAAAATCCAAGCGGTTAAGCAGGTCACGGATAAGGGCTATACGATTACTGATGTCGCTGAGCGACTCGGTGTAACTTATAAAAGCCTTTACGCTTGGGTGCAAAAATACAGCCAGCCCGATAGCTGCCGACAAGCGGATGATGCCCAGTCCGCTGAGATCAAAAAACTCAAAGCTGAATTACGCCGCGTCACTGAAGAGCGTGACATTTTAAAGGAAGCCGCGGTGTACTTCGCAGGGGAGTCAAAGAAAAGTACACGTTCATAAAGTCGCGACTCAAGAAATTTCGTGTAGCCGTCATGTGTCGTGTATTGGCTGTCCATCGCAGCGGCTTTTACGCATGGTTGAAGCAACCTTTTAGCCCTCGAGCACGCGAAGACCAACGCTTAGCAGTAAAGATTAAACAGTTTTGGCTTGAAAGCGGCTGTGTGTATGGTTACCGCAATATCACTATCGATTTAAAACGAGATGGTGAGCTATGCGGAAAGAACAGAGTGCATCGTATTATGCGTAGCGAAGGTTTGTCGGCTGTCCGTGGTTATCGCCGTCACCCTGGTTTCAAAGGAGGAAAACGACACCCTGCTGCCGAAAATATCCTTAATCGAGCATTCGAGGTCACTCAGCCTGATCAAGTGTGGGTAACTGATTTCACATACATTAGAACCTACGAAGGTTGGTTATATCTCACGGTAGTGATTGATCTGTTCTCACGTAAAGTCATCGGTTGGACGATGAAAAGCTCACCCAAAACAGACCTCGTTATCGATGCGTTACTGATGGCTATTTGGGGTCGAAGACCAACAACAAAGGTTCTTGTTCATTCAGATCAAGGGGTTCAATATACCTCAGGTGACTGGCGTAGGTTCCTTAAGGATCATAATCTGGAAGCCAGTATGAGTCGTCGTGGTAATTGCCATGACAATGCTGTTGCGGAGTCGTTTTTTTCGTTACTCAAAAAGGATCGAGTTCAACGGAAGATTTACAGAACACGCGATGAGGCTAGAGCTGAGATATTTGATTACATAGAAGGTTTCTATAACCCTCGAAGAAATCATGGTACTAATGATGGGCTGTCACCAGCGGAAGCTGAAAGGCAGTTTTTTAGAAACTAGAAAGTGTCTAGAATTTTGGGGTCTTACCACTAGTTTAATTGCTCTGCACATAAAGTTATCATAGATAATCCAATAAGTTTGACTGAATTAGTTAACAATGAGTTGGATACTAGAGAACAATGGCTTCATTATTGAAGCAATCATTATGGGAATAATTATTGTGTATGTTGGGCTTGAAATCTAATCCCAATAACCAATACCCCTCGTTAGTTTCGAAAACCTAAGCTCATACGCTTTTATAGGATGTACTCGCATGATTTATGGCAAAGTAACGAAACAATCAAAATATTTAATTACCCCGGTTGTATTTGCCACCGCTTTAAATGCTTTCGCACAAGATCAATCCGAATTACCTGACTTCACCGAAGAAGATATCTTTATTGATATTCCACAAGTAATTTCTGCGACACATCTTTCACAAAAACTAACAGAAGCACCTGCTGCTATCACAATTATCGATCAGGACATGATCGAAGCTTCTGGTGCAGTAAATATTCCTGACCTGTTTCGTTTAGTACCTGGTATGCAAGTGTTTCACATAAACACCAATAAAATGGGGGTTACTTACCACGGTATGACCGATGACTTCCCTTCACGTATGGAAGTAATGATCAACGGCCGCTCAATATATATCCCTTTACTATCTACTGTAGTCTGGGAAACCGTTGGTATAACATTGGGAGATATTGACCATATCGAAGTCGTTCGAGGCTCTAACGTACCTACCCATGGTTCGAATGCCTTTCTAGGCGCAATAAATATCATTACTAAATTTCCTGTAGCAGAATCAGGAACGGCTGTTAGAACAACAACCGGCGCACTTGGCACAAAGAACATTACCGCACGTCATTCCAATACCCTTTCTAATATCAGTTACACCCTATCTGCCGGCAGTGAAGAAAATGATGGCAGCGATTATTATCAGGATGGTGCCCACAACAAATTTATCACTCTATCTGGATCAATAACCCCTAACCTCTCCGATACTATCCATTTCGATATTGGCGCAACTAAAGGATATGCCTACCGTGGAGATTCAGATAAAACTGACCTTCAAAAAGCAGGCTTTACTCCCAGAGATCATCTATCTAGCTTTCAAGATATACGTTGGAACCGTGTGCTAGACGATCAGTCCGAACTACAATTACGCTATAGCCATAACTACTTAAAACTTGATACTGAAAATTTCACAGCTGAAGAGCTAGTGGCCAATGGGGATGCTGGGCCCTTCAATGTAGCTCAAGTAGAAGCAATTCTTGCAGCTAATTATGGAAGTATTGCTCCAAAAGATACTGAACGTGGCACTGTACAGACCCATGAATTAGGCTTTTTATATACAACAAATCCGTCGGATCATATTAGTGCGGTCATTGGCAGCGACCTGATACACGAACGAGTTAAAAGTAACGTGCTGCTTCAGTATCCTGATAAAGATTGGATCCATGGCAACCGTTGGCAGCTATTTGGTAACGTGCAATATAAAGCAACAGACAAAATAACATTGAATGCTGGCGCTATGTTTGAGGAGAGTACCTTCGTAGGCGGTGCAACATCTTATAGAGCAGCAGTCAATTATGCTTTAACAGAGGCATCAACATTAAGAACAGCATTCTCCCATGCTCATCGAATGCCATCCCTGCTAGAGACTAATCGACGTGCTCTTATTGATTACAGCGTATTAATCCCTAATACAATAGATTTGCTTAATTTGCCTAGACATCTTGATTCGGAAGAAATCAATTCATTTGAAATAGGTTTCTTTCACCTCTGGCCAGAACATAACAGCCATTTTGATCTCAGAGTTTTCCATGAAGATATAAATAGGGCGACAATACGCAGTACAAGAATAGATCCTGACCCTATAGATACAGTAGACGGAAAGTACGATATCGGGATGAACAACTCTGAATGGACCAATCAAGGCGCAGAGATCCAATTCAAATATACATCTCCATCACCTCATAAAAATACTGTACTGCTAAATTATAGCTACAACCAAACACGAGGCATTTGGAACCGCGGTGCATACCCAGAAGCCGATCCAAGGATCGTACCACTTAACCCTGTATCCCCTCTTCATACCGCATCAGTATTGCTATCTACGAAGCCTACAAATAGCAGTTTACTGTCATTATCTCAATACTATATGGATCACGCAGAATGGATTGAGGGCTTTAGCGACAAAAACAGTGGCCGTACGAATTACACACGTACAGACATGAAAGTATCGAATAGTTTCCAGCTAGATATGAATAGTAAACTGGAAGTATCCCTCATCGTTCAGAATCTGTTCGATAAAGAGTATACGGAATTCTATTCAAACAATATTTTTGGACGTCGGGCATTCCTACAAATGGGGCTGACGTTCTAACCCAAATAGGCTGCAATGGATTGTAGATGTGTTAATTAAGAGCTCTGTTACACTAAATAAAATAAAGTGGCGGTTTATTCCGCTGCTTAGTGCATTGTTTGCTCTATTCTTATCGACATCTCCTGTTTATGCCGAAAGTTTGATTGTTTTAAGTCGACAATCAGGCACATACCAAAAAGTGGCGTATAGCATTCAAGCTAATCTTTCCTCAAATACCAAAATTGTTACCTTACAAAAACTAGAACATAACAACTTTAACACTACCGGCTTTGAACATATCATCGCTATAGGTTCACGAGCAGCTGATCGGCTTTACAATCGCATATCACCGTCGCAAAAGTTATATGCTAGCTTTCTACCGCGCCAAACTTATCAAGCGCTGCTAGTCAGCAAAAAGGATCAAGCCCGAATAAAAAATGGCACCATTACAGCAGTATATTTAGATCAGCCCTATGCGCGACAACTTCGATTAGCTCGCTTAATCTCTCCAAATGCAAATACAATCGCCACAGCACTTGGGCCTAACTCAAAGCATGATCTACCACTATTAGAGACTGCAGCTCAACAGCAGCAACTTCAACTGAATTCAACCATTCTTAAGGAAAGCGACAACCCCATTCATAAACTGCAACCGCTCATCCGAAATGCTGATCTATTTTTGTCGCTACCAGACAAATCTGTTTTTAACCGCACAACTGCAAAATGGATCTTGTATATCTCATTTCGTCAGCGCATCCCTTTAATTGGCTTTTCACAAAAGTATGTAGAAGCTGGAGCCTTAGCAGCCGTGTTTTCATCGCCTGAACAGATAGGTCAACAAACCGCAGAAATCGTCCAGCAAGCCATTTTGGGTTCTCGATTACCGGAAGCGCAGCACCCTAGATACTTTACAGTAATTACTAATGAAAAAGCAGCCAGATCCCTGAACATCAAAATACCTACAGAAGACGCCCTCACCCAACAATTGATGGAGCAGGAGCGATGAAAAGCAAGTTAACATTAGGTATCAGGCAGCGCGTTTTAATCATCACCTTGCTTCCATTATGCATGATTACTTTGATCTTAGGCGGCTACTTCATTAACACCCGCCTGGATGATGCCCGAGACTCCCTTATTGAAAAAGGGCAAACAATGACACGCATGATGTCAACTTCTGCAGAGTTTGGTCTACTGATTGGTAACAAGGAGATTCTTCAAGGTCTAATCCGATCTGCAACAAAAGCAGAAGAGGTGGATGATGTAATATTCCTTTCTCCCGCCTTTGATGTGATTGCTCAAGGTAAGCCGAATGCACATCCAGTAGATAAAGATGCTGGTTACCCGCTATACAAGAACAATCAAGTTTACTTCCTTAACCCAGTGGTGGCGACTGGTGTAGACTTTTTAGACTCTGATGAGGCTAGTGGAAAAGAAGCTGAACCGGAATTCATTGGCTGGGTAGTAATAGTACTATCGGAAAAACCAACACAGGTACGACAGTTTGAGATATTAACGAAAGGGATCGTTCTAGCGATCATAGGGCTACTGACCACTTTATTGATCGCATCACGTTTTGGACAGCGGATTACCAACCCAATACTGGGCCTAACCCACGTGATTGAGATGCTACAACATGGTCAGCTTGAAACACGTGCCAGTCTCTCGAGTACAGGCGAACTCCGATCTCTTGCACAAGGAATAAACCGGCTGGCTCAACGCGTACAAGAATCAAACCAAACCCTTGAAAGCCGAGTCGATAAAGCAACCAAACGCTTAAGATCTACACTTGTTCACCTAGAGAAACAAAACCAAGCTTTAGACAAAGCTCGTAAGAGGGCCGATAAAGCAAACGTAGCAAAGGACGAGTTTCTTGCTCGTATGAGTCATGAACTACGGACACCATTAACATCTGTTTCAGGCTTTGCCCGACTTTTAGATCAGACTGAACTACAAGTAGAACAGCAAGAGTACACAAGAATTATAAACCTGACCTCTGACCTATTACTTTCTATCATCGATGATATTCTTGATTATTCAAAGCTTGAATCAAACGCTATTGAGCTAGAAGAAATTTCTTTCGAATTTGAAAGCTGTGTTATTGATGTTATGGAAATGCAGGCAGCTTCGGCGAATGAAAAAGGCATCGAACTCATCCCGATAATCGAAGCCGAAACACCTAAATTCATTATTGGTGACCCTATAAGATTACGACAAATTTTATCTAATTTAGTCAGCAATGCAGTGAAATTCACCTCTGCAGGTTATGTTTGCTTACATGTCTCAACTAGAAGAAAAAACCTCGTAGAGACAGAACTTGAAATTGTGGTTAGAGACACTGGTGTCGGCATACCAAAAGAAAGAATTACAAATTTATTCAAAGCCTTTAGTCAGGCTGATACATCCATAACACGAAAATTTGGCGGTTCAGGCCTAGGGCTGGTGATAGCTAAGCGTCTCACTGAACTTATGGGCGGCTCAATCTCATTAGCAAGCGAGGAAAATCAAGGTACAGAAGTAACACTTAAAATTCCGTTTTCTGCCAGACAAAGCCAAAGAATTCAGCATACTTATAAAAACAAAAACATTATTTTGTTTGATACAAACCCATTATATCGTGAAGGCTTAATACATCAGCTTAATAGCATACAAACAAAAATCATTGAGGCATCCACCTTCTCTGAGTTCTTAACTTTAAGCACTGAATTACCTATAAGCACCATCGTATGGGGCTTACCTCCAAAATTTACACAAAAGAACACTATAGAGCAGATTAACCAGATCTTAGAAAGATCTAGCGGTAGATTAATTCTCTTAAGCAATGAGCCCGTATCGATTATTAACAACTACCGGGTTATACAGTTACGTAAACCTGCACGGACTCAACTACTTCTTAATGCACTATCACCTGATTCGTATAAACTGGCTGAATGCGAAACTGCACATGTATTACAGATTATTAATACACCAACCATACTAATAGCGGAAGATAATGACTTTAACCGTTTATTAGTTAGTAAGATCCTTGTCCAAGCAGGTGCAAAAGTACTAGAGGCAAGGACTGGTAGCGAAGCGCTACAGCAAACACTAAAACATCAACCAGATTTGGTATTAATGGATGTACACATGCCAGAAATGGATGGCATAGAAGCGACAAAACAGATAAGGCTTACACAACCCACCTTACCGATAATAGCCCTAACTGCTAACGTGATCGCCAGCGAACATCAAAAGTTGATCGAGTCAGGTATCAGCCATGTTCTTTTGAAACCAATCAATGATGGTAACCTGTGCCACTCTATAAACCAGTTTTTGTCCTTTACTAAGGATGAGGAACAACTTTTACCAGCCACTCAAAAAGAAGTCACTGATATAGAAAAATATGACTTAGGAAAACAAGAGCTGTCAGAAGAAGTTAGAAAGCAACTACAGGGAATGATGAACGGCTTCGAGAGCAAAGATATTGCGATGATGAGAAACCATAGCCATCAACTCTTAGGGCTAGCCGGGTTATTCCAAATTCCAGAATTAGAAGTAAGCGGTAATAAACTGCATGACGCATTAATAGAACAAGAATACAAAGCCATATGGAAAGAACTATGGCAACTTAAAAGAATTATCGATAATGAACAGTACGATCTATCAGAAGAACTTTGAAGTTGGCTGAGACTTGATCAAATGATCTAATTTAACAGCTATCACTCTTATACGCTGAAGCCCTTCTCGATCATATATTGCACCACTTAGCCCTTCCCCTGCTGGAGGATTATCATTGTCACCAAAAGCGACTACCAAGCAACCTTTTCTAATATCTTCTAATTCAGGGTCGTGCAAAATGGGTAACGACAAAAACATTTCCCAGCGAGCAGCATCTAAACGCTTTTCCATAAGATCTACTAGAAGAGCCATCACTTCAGCTCTTGAAGGGCGGTAAGTAGGTGGTTTACCTAAAGCAAATACTAAGGCGACTCCGACCAATACAATAAAACTAATAACAAATACGAGTATAAATTCCATACATTAATGGAGGCTCTCATCAAAATCGTACTGAGCCAATTTAGAAGCAGCTTCTTTTACTTTGTTACCCAACTCAGAGTCGATCTGCGACATTTCCTTCTGAAATGACCACTTAGCCTGCTTAGATAGCGCTTTCCACTGGTCCTTAATTGGAATATGTTCAGTACGCTTATAAACCTCATAGATTACTGAGTAATCCGCGTGTTGTAATAACTGAGGCGCTAGAGATTCAAGCAAAGTAGACAAGCGAATACATGCCTCTGTCGTAGTTAACTTCTCATCATTACCTACCGCTCTAGAGATAACATGGACACTCTCAATTAAATAGGCCCTACGCTCATTATAGCGTTTACTTATTTTTTCAGCCTGTAATGCATGCTCAGTTTTAACTTGTTTAATCTGCGTGTAATGGCGCTTAATAAAGTAAATAGCTACAGCACAGACAACTAAACAGATAGCAATTAATGTATAAATTAAAGAGTCGGACATACAAACAACCTTAGAAGCAATAACTATTCAAAGCTATAAAACCAGAAAAATACGAAAACGAAGTTTAGGGGAAATATACCCAAAATCCCATAAAAAGGATTAACTAGTTGAAGAGTGTGTTTTATTTTCTTTGGCCCAACACGAAAAAACCCCGATCACATCGTGACCGGGGTTTTCTCTTAATTAAATGCTTGGCGATGACCTACTCTCACATGGGGAAGCCCCACACTACCATCGGCGATGTTGCGTTTCACGTCTGAGTTCGGGATGGATTCAGGTGGTTCCACAACTCTATGGTCGCCAAGCAAAACTGTTACAACTTAGATCTGATTCTTCTTTTATTTGATCTAGATAGTTCTTCGACTGTAGCTTAACTACGCGCTAATTCGTTACTCTCTATCGTCTTACATATCTTACAAGTCACTTGCCAAACGCCTTGGGCGTTATATGGTCAAGCCTCACGGGCAATTAGTATTGGTTAGCTCAACGCCTCACAGCGCTTCCACACCCAACCTATCAACGTCGTAGTCTTCAACGGCCCTTTAGGGGAATCAAGTTCCCAGTGAGATCTCATCTTGAAGGAGGCTTCCCGCTTAGATGCTTTCAGCGGTTATCCCGTCCGAACGTAGCTACCCGGCAATGCAATTGGCATCACAACCGGTACACCAGAGGTTCGTTCACTCCGGTCCTCTCGTACTAGGAGCAACTCTTCTCAAATCTCAAACGCCCACGGCAGATAGGGACCGAACTGTCTCACGACGTTCTAAACCCAGCTCGCGTACCACTTTAAATGGCGAACAGCCATACCCTTGGGACCGGCTTCAGCCCCAGGATGTGATGAGCCGACATCGAGGTGCCAAACACCGCCGTCGATGTGAACTCTTGGGCGGTATCAGCCTGTTATCCCCGGAGTACCTTTTATCCGTTGAGCGATGGCCCTTCCATACAGAACCACCGGATCACTAGAACCTACTTTCGTACCTGCTCGACGTGTCTGTCTCGCAGTCAAGCACCCTTCTACTCTTGCGCTCATTGCATGATTTCCGACCATGCTGAGGGTACCTTCGTGCTCCTCCGTTACTCTTTGGGAGGAGACCGCCCCAGTCAAACTACCCACCACACAATGTCCCCGATCCCGCTTAGGGAACTGGGTTAGAACCTCAACATTACCAGGCTGGTATTTCAAAGGTGGCTCCACCCTATCTGGCGACAGGGTTTCAAAGCCTCCCAGCTATTCTACACAAGTAATGTCAAAGTCCACTGTGAAGCTGTAGTAAAGGTTCACGGGGTCTTTCCGTCTAGCCGCGGGTAAACTGCATCTTAACAGCTATTTCAATTTCACTGAGTCTCGGGTGGAGACAGTGTGGCCATCGTTACGCCATTCGTGCAGGTCGGAACTTACCCGACAAGGAATTTCGCTACCTTAGGACCGTTATAGTTACGGCCGCCGTTTACCGGGGCTTCGATCAAGAGCTTCGCGCAAGCGCTAACCCCATCAATTAACCTTCCGGCACCGGGCAGGCGTCACACCCTATACGTCCTCTTTCGAGTTTGCAGAGTGCTATGTTTTTAATAAACAGTCGCAGCCACCTGGTATCTTCGACCGGCCTCAGCTTAGGGAGCAAGTCCCATCACCAAAACCGGCGCACCTTCTCCCGAAGTTACGGTGCCATTTTGCCTAGTTCCTTCACCCGAGTTTTCTCATACGCCTTAGTATTCTCTACCTGACCACCTGTGTCGGTTTAGGGTACGGTTAGTCATAACCTGAAGCTTAGAGGATTTTCCTGGAAGCATGGCATCAACTACTTCAGTCCATAAAGGACCTCGTCATCGATTCTCGGTCTTAAAAGAGCCCGGATTTACCTAAGCTCTAAACCTACTATCTTAAACGCGGACAACCAACGCCGCGCTAGCCTAGCCTTCTCCGTCCCCCCATCGCAGTTATGAGCAGTACAGGAATATTAACCTGTTTCCCATCGGATACGCTCTTCAGCCTCTCCTTAGGGGCCGACTCACCCTACCTCGAATAGCGTTGGATAGGAACCCTTGGTCTTCCGGCGGGGAGGGTTTTCACCTCCCTTATCGTTACTCATGTCAGCATTCGCACTTCTGATACCTCCACGGTGCCTTACAGCTTCCGCTTCAACAGCTTACAGAACGCTCCTCTACCATGCACAAAGTGCATCCGTAGCTTCGGTGTTATGCTTAGCCCCGTTATATCTTCCGCGCGGGCCGACTCGACTAGTGAGCTATTACGCTTTCTTTAAAGGGTGGCTGCTTCTAAGCCAACCTCCTAGCTGTCTAAGCCTTCCCACATCGTTTCCCACTTAGCATAAACTTTGGGACCTTAGCTGACGGTCTGGGTTGTTTCCCTTTCCACGACGGACGTTAGCACCCGCCGTGTGTCTCCCGTGATTGAACTCATGGGTATTCGGAGTTTGCATCGGGTTGGTAAGTCGGGATGACCCCCTAGCCGAAACAGTGCTCTACCCCCCATGGTTAGACACGAGGCACTACCTAAATAGTTTTCGAGGAGAACCAGCTATCTCCGAGTTTGATTAGCCTTTCACTCCTATCCACAAGTCATCCGCTGGCTTTTCAACGACAGTCGGTTCGGTCCTCCAATGCATGTTACTGCATCTTCAACCTGCCCATGGATAGATCACTCGGTTTCGGGTCTACTCCTAGCGACTGGACGCCCTATTAAGACTCGGTTTCCCTACGGCTCCGCAAATGCTTAACCTTGCCACTAAAAGTAAGTCGCTGACCCATTATACAAAAGGTACGCAGTCACCGTCCGAAAACGGCTCCCACTGCTTGTACGTACACGGTTTCAGGGTCTATTTCACTCCCCTCACAGGGGTTCTTTTCGCCTTTCCCTCACGGTACTGGTTCACTATCGGTCAGTCAGGAGTATTTAGCCTTGGAGGATGGTCCCCCCATATTCAGACAGCGTTTCACGTGTGCCGTCCTACTCGATTTCACTTTAAAAGACCTTTCACATACGGGGCTATCACCCACTATGGCCACACTTTCCAGAGTGTTCTGTTAAATCTAATAAAGCTTAAGGGCTGGTCCCCGTTCGCTCGCCGCTACTTAGGGAATCTCGGTTGATTTCTTTTCCTCTGGGTACTTAGATGTTTCAGTTCCCCAGGTTCGCCTCTAATAACCTATGTATTCAGTTAAAAGATACCTATAAATAGGTGGGTTTCCCCATTCGGAAATGTCCGGATCAAAGGTTGTTTACCACCTCCCCGAACCTTATCGCAGGTTACAACGTCCTTCATCGCCTCTGACTGCCAAGGCATCCACCGTGCACGCTTAGTCACTTGACCATATAACCCGAAGGCGTCTGGAATCACAGTAACTTGTATTGCTAGTAACGATAGATTTCGCCGAATTGGCGCATGCAGTAAAACTACATGTCTTAAATCTAAATCAAATGAATCAAATCCAAATTGTTAAAGAGCGTTTAAAGCAAAAAAGCTTTAAAAGATAATGTCAAAACCGACAATATGTTTTAAAACTCTTCCTTTCTCATCCACAAGGATGATGGTGGAGCTATGCGGGATCGAACCGCAGACCTCCTGCGTGCAAAGCAGGCGCTCTCCCAGCTGAGCTATAGCCCCAAGAAAAACAGTAAGGCTATTGATTGGTAGGCCTGAGTGGACTTGAACCACCGACCTCACCCTTATCAGGGGTGCGCTCTAACCAGCTGAGCTACAAGCCTACACCGTTGCTCTTAACTTCTCTGATCAGATAATTCGTGTGAACGCTTGCCGAGAATCGGCTTTCGTTTAAGGAGGTGATCCAGCCCCAGGTTCCCCTAGGGCTACCTTGTTACGACTTCACCCCAGTCATGAACCACACCGTGGTAACCGCCCTCCCGAAGGTTAAGCTAGCTACTTCTGGTGCAATCCACTCCCATGGTGTGACGGGCGGTGTGTACAAGGCCCGGGAACGTATTCACCGCGACATTCTGATTCGCGATTACTAGCGATTCCGACTTCATGGAGTCGAGTTGCAGACTCCAATCCGGACTACGACCGGTTTTCTGAGATTAGCTTACCCTCGCAGGTTCGCGGCCCTCTGTACCGGCCATTGTAGCACGTGTGTAGCCCAACTCGTAAGGGCCATGATGACTTGACGTCGTCCCCACCTTCCTCCGGTTTGTCACCGGCAGTCTCCTTAGAGTTCCCACCCGAAGTGCTGGCAAATAAGGACAAGGGTTGCGCTCGTTACGGGACTTAACCCAACATTTCACAACACGAGCTGACGACAGCCATGCAGCACCTGTCTCAGAGTTCCCGAAGGCACGAAACTATCTCTAGTAACTTCTCTGGATGTCAAGAGTTGGTAAGGTTCTTCGCGTTGCGTCGAATTAAACCACATGCTCCACCGCTTGTGCGGGCCCCCGTCAATTCATTTGAGTTTTAACCTTGCGGCCGTACTCCCCAGGCGGTCTACTTATCGCGTTAGCTGCGCCACTAAAAGATCAAGTCTCCCAACGGCTAGTAGACATCGTTTACGGCGTGGACTACCAGGGTATCTAATCCTGTTTGCTCCCCACGCTTTCGCACCTCAGTGTCAGTATCGGTCCAGGTAGTCGCCTTCGCCACTGGTGTTCCTTCCTATATCTACGCATTTCACCGCTACACAGGAAATTCCACTACCCTCTACCGTACTCTAGATTGGCAGTATCAGGTGCAGTTCCAAGGTTGAGCCCTGGGCTTTCACATCTGACTGACCAATCCACCTACGCGCGCTTTACGCCCAGTAATTCCGATTAACGCTCGCACCCTCCGTATTACCGCGGCTGCTGGCACGGAGTTAGCCGGTGCTTCTTCTGCAGTTAACGTCACAGCTAGCAGGTATTAACTACTAACCTTTCCTCACTGCTGAAAGTGCTTTACAACCCTAGGGCCTTCTTCACACACGCGGCATGGCTGCATCAGGCTTGCGCCCATTGTGCAATATTCCCCACTGCTGCCTCCCGTAGGAGTCTGGACCGTGTCTCAGTTCCAGTGTGGCTGATCATCCTCTCAGACCAGCTAGAGATCGTCGCCTTGGTGAGCCATTACCTCACCAACTAGCTAATCTCACGCAGGCTCATCCAATAGTGCAAGGTCCGAAGATCCCCTGCTTTCCCCCGTAGGGCGTATGCGGTATTAGACCAAATTTCTCTGGCTTATCCCCCGCTACTGGGTAGATTCCTACGCGTTACTCACCCGTCCGCCACTCGTCATCAACTAGCAAGCTAGTCATGTTACCGTTCGACTTGCATGTGTTAGGCCTGCCGCCAGCGTTCAATCTGAGCCATGATCAAACTCTTCAGTTTAAATCATTTGTGTTACCAGGAATGTGGTAACGGGCTCTAGTACTAAACAACCGGATAACATTCTTAAGAACGTTAAACCTTTGTAAATCGCTTTAAATGAATTCACTTGGTTGCTTGTCTAGAAAAAGTTTGCTTCTTCTCAACAAGCGCCCACACGAATTATCTGATCAAATTGTTAAAGAGCGTTGCTTTTTTGACCTTCAACACTGCGTGCTGTTCGTCTCAAGCGAGGCGCATATTCTACTTTGCGCTCATTCAAAGTCAACCGTTTATTTTGCAATTTTGTAAAAAGTTTTTACTCAGCAACCGGACTTTGAATCCTACTCCGTAAGCAATCTTAAAAACCAATGTTTTCAACCACTTACCAAGCACCTCACTCAGCTCTGCAGCCCCTTAAAAAGCGGCCTCCCTAAGCAAGGACGGCGAATTCTACAGACATCTGAAAAAGGGTCAACACCCAATCTTAAAAAAAGTGTAAAAAGTTGTAAAAAACTTACAAAACAACCCCGAATCGATCAAAGACCAACCAACGGCGTATAAATACTAGTCAATAGATACAAAAAAGGCGCTGAGTTTTACCTCAACGCCTTCTCTATTTTCTCTTTTATAACTTAAAGAGAGAAAAGATGGTGTTTCTTTTTACCTAGCTTAACTAAGAAATACTTACCAAAGCGCGCATTTGATTCTGCAAACACTTCTGTCGCTTTCATATTATCTTCAAAGCCGTGTGCGTTTCCGTTAACAATAACCGCATTTCGCTGTAGAGCATCTTTAACTTGCTTGCCGCCTGGCGCCATACCCGCTTCTGACAAGATTGTCGTTAACGGTGTTTCAGCCAGTTCTTCTGGGTTAATCACAGATGATGGCAAACCGTCTTGAGCTAGTTGCGCATAATCTTGTTCGCTTAGTTCGGATGTTTCACCGGAGAACAACGCTTCTGTAATACGCTTAGCCGCAGCCAAACCTTCGTCACCATGAACAAGACGCGTTACCTCTTCTGCTAGAACGCGCTGACCTTCTGGACGACCTTGGCGCTCAGCATCTTCTTTCTCTAGCGCTTCGATATCTGTTACTGGCAAGAATGTGAAGTACTTAAGGAAACGGTAAACATCTGCATCTGCCGTTTGTAGCCAGAACTGGTAGAAAGCATACGGAGATGTTTTGTTTGCATCTAGCCAGATAGTACCCGATTCAGTTTTACCGAATTTGGTACCGTCTGATTTAGTGATAAGCGGCAGCGTCAAACCAAATGCTTGATTTCCATTCATACGACGAGTCAGTTCAGTACCACCTGTAATATTGCCCCACTGATCAGAACCACCGATCTGTAGAGTACAGCCATGAGAAGCATTTAACTGCTGGAAGTCATACGATTGCAAAATCATGTAAGTAAATTCAGTGAAAGAGATACCCTCACCTTCACGATCAATACGCTGCTTTACTGACTCTTTAGCAATCATCTGGTTAACAGAGAAGTGTTTACCGATATCACGCAAGAAAGTTAGAACATTTATGTTTTGCGTCCAATCCAGGTTATTCACAACCTCAGCACTATTAGCGCCGCAGTCGAAATCAACAAATGCACTAACCTGCGCTTTAAGCTTCTCAACCCAACCTGCTACTGTTGAATCATCATTTAACTTACGTTCTTGCGCTTTGAAGCTTGGATCACCAATCAGACCAGTCGCCCCACCCACAAGTGCAAGCGGCTTGTGACCAAACTCTTGAAAACGCTTTAGTGTTAGTAGTGGTACAAGACTACCAATATGTAAACTATCTGCTGTAGGGTCGAAGCCGCAATAAAGAGTCACACTGCCTTCAGCAAGATGCTTTGCCAAATCTTCTTCGCTTGTCATCTGCGCAACTAGCCCGCGCGCTTGTAGGTCGTTTAATAGTGCTTCACTCATTGCTTTTGCTTGCCCTTTAAATTACGGCTAAAAATTCGAAGCGGCTATTTTAGCCCTTGCTAAGCCTGCAAACAAATAAGTTCTCAGCAATTTTTGTGAGTTATCGTTAAGCAATCCTTAAGTTTTATTCAACTAAGCCGACTTTCTTTAATGACAGTGGCATAATGCAACGCTTAATTTTCAGCAACCCAATATAATAATGAAGGGGTATAGGGTGCTAAATCGCGTTAAACAGTTCCGTGGAAACTTCCCCACGGTTCACTTAGTGGCCGTCAGTGCCTGCGTACTTATTTTAGGCCTGACTCTTTTACTGCTTCCATCACAAGAAGTTGAAGCGACTCGCGGGGATCTACCAACCGCTCCACCTACTGCGCCACTGGTATCTACTGAATCAACTATTTCTAGCAAAAAAACAACATCAACCGAAACAGTTATCAAAACTAATCCAGCTCAAGCATCTGCTGTAACTCCTTCCATACCTGAAGATAATTGGGTCGAATACACTGTTGGCAATGGTGACAATTTAACGTCCATGTTTAAAAAGGCAGGACTGACACCACGTGATGTTTACCATGTAGCTGCTGCAGGTAAAGAAACCAAAGCCTTCACCCGTCTATTCCCTGGTCAGACATTAAGCTTCGTGATTGAGAACGGCAAATTAAGTAAACTCAAACACATCGAATCCAAGCTGAAATATACCCTGCTATATACCGATGCTAACAGCGCCTTCCAGATTAATTCTGTTATCAGAACGCCCGAAGTCAGACAGCAATTCACAGCCGGTACAATCAAAGACTCGCTTTTTTTAGCCGGTGAAGAAGCTGGACTTTCCAGCAAGAAGATAATGGAGCTCGCCAGCATCTTTGGCTGGGACGTAGACTTCGTCCTAGATATTCGTAAAAACGACGATTTCAGTCTTATTTATGAAGAACATTATCTAGATGGCGAGAAAATTGGCGAAGGCCCTATCGTTGCTGCTCAATTTACTAACAGAGGCAATAAATTCACAGCTCTTCGTTATACCAATACCGAAGGCGATAGCAGCTACTACACGCCTGAAGGCTATAGTATGCGCAAAGCCTTCCTTCGCTCGCCGGTAGATTTTGCCCGCATCAGCTCACGCTTTAGTCTCAGCCGTAAACATCCGGTACTTAATCGCATTCGCGCTCACAAGGGCGTTGATTATGCCGCTCGAACAGGCACACCAATTAAAGTCGCTGGTGAAGGAAAAATCACATTCCGTGGCAGAAAAGGCGGATTTGGCAATGTTGTAATCGTCCAACACGGTAGCAATATCACCACCCTTTATGCCCACATGAGTAATTTTAAACGCGGACAACGTGTAGGCACTCGCGTTAAGCAAGGCCAAGTGATTGGCTTTGTTGGTCAAACAGGCCTTGCGAGCGGCCCTCACCTTCATTACGAGTTTCGCGTCAATGGCGTTCACAAGAACCCTCTGACGGTTAAATTGCCACAAGCTTCTCCTATCGCTAAAGCAGAGCGAAGTAACTTCACAGAAACAGCGAGTAGCTTATTAGCTCAGCTTGAAACTCACCAAGCCACCACACTTGCACAGAGCAATCGTTAAGTATGAGCCAGAAGGATCTATTTATTGGGTTAATGTCAGGTACCAGCCTGGATGGTATCGACGCAGTTGCAGTTAGATTTACACCAAATTTTGAAATGGTAGCTACGCACGCTGAAGAGATCCCAGCAACGTTAAAGAACGATATTTTGACACTTACCCAGCCCGGTGATCATGAAATTGATTTAATGGGCAAAGTAGATAAATCCTTAGGCGAACTCTTCGCCAAAGCCGTAAATGATCTTTTAAGCAAAAACGGTTTATCTGCTGAACAAGTTTCAGCAATCGGTAGCCACGGCCAAACCATCCGCCACCGCCCAGAATTTGGTTTCACTTTGCAAATAGGTGACGCAAACCAAATTGCTGAACTAACGGGTATCACCACTGTGGCAGATTTTCGACGTCGCGATATGGCTGCCAATGGTCAAGGCGCGCCATTGGTTCCGGCGTTTCATCATGCAATGCTGCATTCACATAACTACAATCGTATTCTGCTGAATATCGGTGGGATGGCCAACCTTACTTTCCTTCCAAAATCCGAAGAACAAAGTATTCTTGGCTTTGATACAGGTCCAGGTAACGTTTTATTAGATGCGTGGATCAAGCACTGTCGAGACCTTCCCTTCGATCATAATGGCGAATGGGCATTATCCGGCTCCATTAATGAGAGTCTTTTAGAGCAATTAAGCTCTATCGAGTATTTTTCCGAACCTCCACCTAAAAGCACTGGCAGGGAACAGTTCAATTTAGTCTGGTTAAAACAAACACTAGCCACGCTTCCAGAGATTAAAGCGGAAGATGTACAACGCACTCTACTTGAATTGACCGCCACCAGCATAACCGATGCTATAAAAGCACACATTCCTAGTCAGGTATTTGAGCTATATATCTGTGGTGGCGGTAGTTTCAATCAGGCACTTACGCAACGCATATCTTATCTATTGCCAGCCATTAACGTCAGTAACAGTGGCGATATCGGTATTGATGCAGATTGGATGGAAGCAGCAGCCTTTGCTTGGTTAGCTATGCGCTGCTTAGATGGAAAAGCCGGCAACAATCCAAATGTTACCGGCGCAAAAGGTAATCGAATTCTAGGCGCTATCTATCAAGCCTAAAAGTATAGATAGCCTTGTTGGCGAAGCCTAACCTGTTCTGCAGGACCTAGTGGAATCGTATCGATAAACGCAGGTAGCTCTGAGCGCTCGACACCATTCGCTCGCATCCATGTTTCACATACACGGATATCGATCACATTATTGGAATCTAATCGCTCAGCAAGCTCTAACAAGCTTTTGTACTGATTCATATTCTGATGCCGGAAGGCATGCGCTTCATCACCATGCAAAACAAACACGATCGGTTCGTAGGATGAAAGATTCTCCACCTCATCAACGAGCATACTCGCTCTTTGAAAAAGCATTTCAACTTCACTAGGCGTGTGTTTTTTGATCAACGCCAAATAACGATCATTAGCGACATCTGGAGATACAGGCGACTGCTGTGGCTGAGCCATCAGCAAGCCAGAAAAAAGCATACAAAAAACAGAAAAGACCAACTGACGCATATTATTCCCCTAGAGGACTTAAATTAATAACCTACGACAGAGTAGAAGATATAGTAATAGGCCCCCTCATAACAAGGGATCACCTATTACTATCGTATGTAAGCTTAGACTCAGCTAAACAGAAACAGCTAGATAGAGAAGGATGAACCACAACCACAGGTTGTTGTAGCGTTCGGATTATTAATCACAAACTGAGAACCTTGTAGACCTTCTTTAAAGTCCACTTCAGAACCAACTAAATATTGAAAGCTCATCGGATCCACCACCATGAACACCCCATCACGCTCAATTACAGTGTCATCATCTGCAGCGTTTTCATCAAAAGTGAAGCCGTAAGAGAAACCGGCACAGCCGCCGCCCGTGATAAATACACGTAACTTCAGGCTATTATTCTCTTCCTCTTCCATAAGAGATTTTACTTTAGCAGCGGCAGAAGTAGTAAATACCATCTCTGGCTCTGCAATTGGATCAACTGTTTCTATCATAACGACCATACTCAATTAAGCTGAGCACAATTATCACCTTAACCGACTAATTTAGTCAAGTATTAAGGTATTAAGCCAACAACATTCAGACCGGCTGTCTCTTCAAAACCAAACATGATGTTCATGTTCTGAACCGCCTGACCCGCAGCACCTTTAACAAGGTTATCAATCACAGATAACACAACCACCGTGTCTTCACCTTGAGGACGATGAACGCTGATACGGCAAACGTTCGCACCTTTAACACTTCTTGTTTGTGGATGACTACCTGCAGGCATAACATCAACAAATGGCTCATTTGCGTAACGTTCTTCAAAGATCGCTTGTAGATCATGATCAACAGGATCTTTTAATACGCCGTAGCAGGTAGAATGGATGCCACGAATCATTGGCGTTAGGTGCGGAACAAACGTCAGATGCACTGGACGCTCTGCTACTAACGCAAGACCTTGCTTAATTTCAGGCAGGTGACGATGACCCGGCACACCATAAGCCATCATGCTTTCGCTCGCTTCGCACAACAACATACCAACTTTCGCACCACGACCAGCACCACTTACACCTGATTTACAGTCAGCAATTAGACGACGGTGATCGATCAGCTTGTTTTCCAATAACGGCAAATAAGCAAGCTGTGTCGCAGTTGGGTAACAACCTGGGCAAGCAATCAGTTGCGCATCTTTGATCTGTTCACGATTTACTTCCGGCAAGCCGTATACAGCCAATTCAGCCATCTCTGGTTGAGTATGCTCCATGCCATACCACTTAGACCAAAGCTCCAGATCCTTGATTCTGAAGTCAGCGCCTAGATCAATGACTTTAACACCCTTACCAACAAGCTCGGCAGCCATATTCATGGCAACCCCATGAGGTGTCGCAAAGAAAACAACATCGCAACCACTTAGCGTTCCCACATCAGGTACGGTAAAGCGCAGATCGTGGTGTCCTCGAAGGTTGGGATACATATCAGCGACACTGACGCCTTCCTCTGAGCGAGAAGTAATAACCTCTACTTTTGCCTGAGGATGATTTGCCAACAAACGAAGTAACTCTACACCGGTATAACCGGTACCGCCTACAATACCTACCTTAATCACAGGAACCTCTCATAAGGGATGAAAAACTGGTAACGTATAATACAGAAACTAAGACCCTTATGACTATTAATAAATAATCGAGTCTATGCCCAAAAAGAGCTTTTCCTTAGAGAATTTTCGTTATCGCTTAGCCCATAACGAAGCTTTACCGCAGATGGTTGTTCTCGGACTACTCTGCGGATTGCTGTGCGGCCTAGTTTTGGGCCTTTTTCGTTACATGCTGGAACTGCCTTTAACTTCATTTCTTCCCGGTAACGATAGTGAAAATTTTGAAGAGCTACCTAGTTGGTTGCATTTTTCACTACCCATAATCGGCAGCCTGCTGATCATCATTGTGTTATCGCGGGTCGATCCAGTCAGACGAAAAGTAGGTGTAGCTCATTTACTGGAGCGAATGGCGTACCATCAGAGCAAATTGCCTTTTCGTAACGCATTAGTACAACTAATAACAGCAACCATTGCACTAGTATTTGGGCACTCAGCAGGTAAAGAGGGGCCGGCTGTTCACTTAGGCGCAGCTTGTGGCAGCCAGTTAGGTCAGAAGCTTAACCTACCGAATAATACCTTACGTATTTTAGCTGGCTGCGGAACGGCAGCAGGCATAGCAGCCACGTTTAACACACCATTAGCAGGTGTTGTATTTGCAATGGAGGTCGTACTTCTGGAATACACCGTAATCGGCTTTATGCCGGTTATCGTTGCGGCTGCAACCGCCACATTGGTTGTACAGCTAATGTTTGGCAAAGAGCTACTTCTTACTGTACCTCCATTACATATAGAGTCTCTACAGGAGATACCCTACGTTGCATTTCTGGGCGTTATTATTGGGTTATTCGCTGTGCTCTTTATCGCACTGATGCGCGCCACTATGACTCGCTCCAATCAGTTAAATTTAAGTTATAAGACCAAATTACTTAGTGCAGGTATTCTAACTGGCTCCGCTGCGGTGTTTTACCCTCAGATTATGGGACTAGGCTATGACACGCTGGATGCAGTGATGCAGGGGCAATTAAGCCTGCTTCTTATTGGTGGCATATTGTTAGCGAAATGCATCGCCACTCCAATCGCACTTGGCCTTGGCGTACCTGCTGGCCTCATTGGCCCCGCATTATTTATTGGCGCTTTAGCGGGGGGGGCCTTAGGCATCATTGGTGCAAATATCGCCGACCAAGAGGTTGCCCAACCTGGCTTTTACGCCCTGCTTGGCATGGGTAGTATGATGGGTGCGGTCGTCAACGCTCCCATGGCTGCACTAGTCGCGATATTGGAATTATCTGCCAATCCCAACATCATTTTTCCGGCAATGATTTCGATTGTTGTCTCCAATCTGATCGCCCGTTACATCTTTAATATGCCATCAATTTTTGTAACCAACATGCGCTTACAAGGTTTGGATTATCGCCATAAACCACTTTCTCAGATTTTAAATAGCTCTGCTGTACAAAGCCTGATGCTAACTAACTATGTAAAATGTAACTCCATCATCTCTAAAGAAAGTGCCGAAGGGGTTCTTGCCGCATCACCAGACTGGATACTTGTTTCACAAAGCGACGGCCATACCCTTCTATCTCCTGGAGACCTTCATCTTTACCTACAACAACATAAAGGTGAGATGACAGACATCCATGTGATGGAAATCGCAGCCCTACGCCTAGATAGTTTAAGCATTGATAGCAAAGCCACACTTCAAGAAGCACTTGATCTGATGGACAGCGAAACCGTTGATGCCCTTTGCGTCACAAACTCCTTACAACAGATCGTGGGTTTATTAACACGTGATCAAATAAATGATTTTTACCGTAAAAGTTGATCTATGAAATTTAACTTAAAAGGCCTATACGGCATTACTGATTCCGACCTAATGCCCGACACTGAAACCATGCTGCGCAAAGTCGAACAAAGCATACAGGGCGGCGCGAATATCATTCAGTATCGAGATAAATCATCCGATCTTAAAAAACGCGTTGAGCAAGCATCGGCTTTGAACCTCATTTGCAAAAAGAACAAAATCCCACTCATCATCAATGATGATGCGGGCTTGGCTGCAGGGATTGGTGCCGCAGGCGTACACTTGGGACAAAGCGATGGCGCAATAGAGGAAGCTCGTGAAATGCTGGGTGAAGACACGATCATTGGTGTGACCTGCCATGATTCGTTGGAGCTGGCCTTAAAAGCCCAACAAGCCGGTGCTTCATATTTAGCATTCGGCGCATTCTTCCCATCGAAAACCAAACCTAATGCCAAGCCTGCCCCTCTATCCTTGGTTAAAGATGTAAAAGACAAAGTTAATTTGCCAATAGTGGCGATTGGAGGCATTAGCGTGGATAATGCCGACCAGATTGTAACAGCAGGTGCCGATATGGTTGCCGTCATACATGCGCTATACGCGAACAAAAAAGTGACTGCAGCAGCAAAACAGTTCCACCAGCTCTTCACTAATTGATTTCAGAGAGAATAAAGATGTCCCGTTCAGAAGAACTTTTCCAAGCAGCTCAAGTTCACATTCCCGGTGGAGTTAACTCTCCTGTGCGTGCATTTAAAGGTGTAGGCGGCACCCCAATCTTCTTCAAACAAGGCGAAGGCGCTTACTTGTTTGATGAAGACGGTAACAAATACATCGACTACGTTGGCTCTTGGGGACCAATGATCTTAGGTCATTGCAACAGTGAAGTAATCGATGCCGTACGCGCTTCTTTAGATAATGGTCTAGGCTTTGGCGCGCCAACTGAGATCGAAATCGAGATGGCAAACAAGGTTTGTAAGATCATGCCATCTTTAGACATGGTGCGTATGGTTAGCTCTGGTACAGAAGCGACGATGAGTGCGATCCGTCTGGCACGTGGTTACACTAAGCGCGATAAAATCGTTAAGTTTGAAGGCTGCTACCACGGTCACTCCGACTCTCTGTTAGTTAAAGCAGGCTCCGGCATGCTGACTTTAGGCGAGCCTAGCTCTCCTGGCGTTCCAGCTTCTCTTGCTGAACACACCATCACTCTGACTCACAACGATATCGACAGCGTTCGTAAAGCATTCGCAGAGATCGGTGATCAGATCGCGTGTATTATCGTTGAACCGGTAGCCGGCAACATGAACTGCATTCCCCCGCTTCCTGGCTTCCTAGAAGGCCTTCGTGAAGTATGTGACGAATACGGTACGGTTCTTATCTTTGACGAAGTAATGACAGGCTTCCGTGTCGCCCTAGGTGGCGCACAATCTGTTTACAACGTAACACCTGACCTAACAACGCTTGGTAAAGTTATTGGTGGTGGCTTACCAGTAGGCGCGTTTGGTGGTAAGAAAGAGATTATGGAGCATATCGCTCCGCTAGGTGCCGTTTACCAAGCGGGTACACTTTCCGGTAACCCACTCGCGATGGCTGCAGGCCTAGCGATGCTGAACGCTGTTTCAAAACCTGGTTTCTACGAGCAACTAAGTGCAAAAGTAGAACTACTAACCGAAGGTCTAGAAGCGGTAGCGATCGCAAATGGTATTCCATTTACCACTAGCCGTGTCGGTGGCATGTTCGGCTTGTTCTTCACTGATCAAGAGCAAGTGACTAGTTTCGCTGAAACTATGGCGTGCGATGCAGATCGTTTCTCTAAATTCTTCCACGGCATGCTTGAGCAAGGCGTATATCTAGCCCCTTCAGCATTTGAAGCGGGCTTTGTGTCTGCTGCACACACGCAGGAAGATATTGAGAAAACACTCGCAGCGGCTGACCACGTTTTTGCGAATCTAAAATGACCTTAGCGATCATAGCTGGCAATGCTCTTCTTATTGCCAGCGCTCTTTTTTTAGCAGGACGCAGTTATAGAGTAGGCGAGAAACATGATCATACTGCCAGTATGGTCATTAGCCTATCAGCTGCTTTTATCGCTTGCTCAGGTACTGGGGCACTACTGCTACAAGGAACAGATCAGGATTCAGTCACGTTCAGGCGCCTGCTTGATAACCTAGCTTACTTTGCGGCAATTCCTTTAATAGCAAGCGCCATGTTTGATTGTGCTTGGAAGAAGGAGTGGTCACGTGCAGCATGGGGACGCTGGTTATTAGTATTGTTCGCTCTATTTGAACTCTGTCGCCGAAGCGAAGTAGGGATCACCTACAGCCAAGCGCTTGCAGGACTATCTGCACTTGCGTTGTTAATCAGCTGTTTGAGAATGCAGCCTCTAATCACTAAAGCGGCAGGTACTGCATCCGCAATTGCAATTGCAGTTTCGACGCTTGTCTATAGTCAGGCATCTCTAATGCCTCATTTGGCCGACCCAGCTCTGTATCATTCAGTGCTTGCTGTTGCTCTGATACTTTTGAGCATAGCCCTTGGAAAAGAAAAGCTTCCTTAAGCTGTCTCGACCAGATATTTCACGCATAAAAAAGCAGCCATTTAGGCTGCTTTTTAGTACTTATCCGATTAGTAGTTCAGCGCTTTAGTCCGGGCAGCATTTGCTCCAGAACGATCACCTGAACTTTGACGAATATCCGCAATCAGCAACCACAATCTTCGCAACATAACGACATCACCAATGGCCATATTTGTACCTTTGAGAGCCATTTGCTCGGCTTGAGCCCACTGACCTTCAAGGCGACGAACATCAGCCCATTGGTAATAGATTTCCGGATCCCTAGGAGCGATCCGTTGCGCACGCTCAAGGCTACTTTCAGCCGCCTGCATTGCCCCTCTATTTTTCTGCTGGTTTGCGTTGTTTAACAGAGCAATGACAGCAGGGTTTTGAGCTCGAGCAGTCACAGGCGTTGGAACTGGTACGGCGACAGGCTTCTCAGTTCGCGATTCTCGAACAACCGTAGGTTTGATTTGAACACCCGTAGCAGATTCGGCTGACTGAATAACGCCATCTTGCCCTGATCGATCCTCTACAGGGGGACGGTATACTCCTGTTCCACTCACACACCCAGTCAAAGCCAACGCTGTTAAAAGTGCTCCAGCTGTTTTATAACGCTTAATTATCTGAACCATCGTTCAAACCAATCCATAGATTCTTGTTGCTGATTTCCGGCACATTCAGCGTAATCTTGCGGAGCTGTACCTTTTATGAACGGCAATTGTCGCACACCCTGACACTGTTCGGCAGAGATCAAACCTGTTTTTTCTTCAACCCAGTGATACTCAATCTCTTCTGGCTGAACCGCCATAAACGACTGTGGTCGTTCTTTGACCATTAACTCGGTCCAAACCCGTAATGCTCCTCCCGAGCCGGTAAATGGCAGTTTGTCATTGTCGTCCAGACCCAACCAGACCACTGCCATGCGGTCCCCGGCAAAACCAGCAAACCAACTATCGCGTTGACCATTACTGGTTCCTGTCTTACCCGCCACATTGATTGACCCCGGGAGGCGGCTATAGATATAACGCCCTGTACCTTCGCGGGTAACCGCTTGCAACGCGTATTGAATCAGATGCATATTCTCCGCAGTTACCACTTGTTTCACTTCAAAAGGATAGCGAGAAAGCTCCTGCCCTTCAGAATCTGTAACCAAACGAATAGCACGCATCGGCGTTCTAAAACCATTAGCAGCAATCGTTTGATAAACCGTCGCAATCTCAAATAGGCTCATCGACTCCGCGCCCAGTAAAAGCGAGGGATAAGGCTTGGGATCACGAGAGATACCTAATCGTTCTAAGGTATCGATCACTTTCGGCAAACCTATATCCATGCCTAATTGAGCAGTACTCTGGTTATAGGATTTTGCTAAGGATAGATAAAGCGGCACTTTACCGTGGCTTTGACGATCAAAGTTCTGCGGCACCCAACTATTACCGCCTGCAAGCGGTACGCTAATTGGCTGATCATCCAACAGAGAAGCCAAGGTATAACCCTCTTCCAACCCTGCCAAAAAGACTGCTGGTTTCACCAAAGAACCGATTGGACGGCGCGCATCTAAAGCACGGTTAAAACCTTGGTAGCGGGCGTTTTTACCGCCCACCAATGCCAACACCTCACCAGTTTGCGGATCGGTGACCACGATACCGCCCTGCAGTGCAGTGACTGGTTTACCGTAGCGCTTCTTTAAGTTACCGATCGTTTTGGTCAGCGCCGCTGCAGTATTAGCCTGAACCATTGGGTCTAAGCTAGTGAATACTCGCAAACCTTCTGAACTAAGCAAATCTTCAGAATACTCTTCACGCAACTGACGTTTTACAAGATCAAGATATGCAGGGTAAGCACCTTTATGCAGGCTACGCTGTTTAACCACACCTAATCCACGTTTCTCAGCATCTAGACGATCTTTCATGCTGATCACGCCCTGTTCTTGCAGTACTTTCAACACCAGATCACGACGCGCTTTAGCACGTTCAGGGTGGCGCCTTGGATCGAAGTAAGATGGCCCTTTCACCATACCAGCCAATAGCGCGACCTGATGAAGTTTCAATTCATTAATAGGCTGGGCAAAGTAATACTGACTCGCCAGACCAAAACCATGCACTGCACGGGAGCCCGATTGCCCTAAGTAAACCTCGTTCAGATAGGCCTCTAGAATCTCATCTTTGCTGTAGCGAAGATCCAATAGCACCGCCATCGGGATCTCCATTAGCTTACGCGCCAAGGTTCGATCGGATGTTAGATAGAAGTTTTTGATCAACTGCTGTGTCAGGGTACTACCACCCTGAATAAAGCGACGCGCCTTAAGATTAACCCACATTGCACGCGCGATACCTTTCGGAGATACACCGAAGTGGTTGTAATAATCGCGATCCTCTATCTGAATCAATGAGTCTAAAAGCAGTTGTGGTGCTTGATCCAAACGAATCAGGTCACGATCTTCATTATCTCGAGGATAAATACCACCGATCAGGATCGGCTCTAGGCGACTTAACGGAACGATGGAACCACGACCATCTTTAATCGACACTAACTGATTGCCATTAAAACTCAGCAATAATCGCTGTGCACTCTCATCACCATCAGGGAAGCTGAATCCACGGGTATATACACGAGCACGACTAGATGCCCATTCTACCATCCCCGGTTTATCCGCACGATTTACAAATCGGTAGCCCAAGCCTTTCAGTTCATCCTTTAACGCTTGACGATCTAATACCTGCCCGGGATACAACTCAAGAGGCCGCGCATACACTTTGGCAGGCAATGCCCAGCGTTTACCCTCAAACTTACTTTTGACTTGGACATCCAGATAGATCAAACCGATTCCGCCAATCACCATGCCCAAAAGGGACAGTTTGAACAGAAAGATAAGAAACTTTTTCAGGAAACTGCGTGGTTTTTTAGTGCTTTTGCCACGACTTGACGATTTTGGTGCTCTCTTTTTTGCCATTGGCTCAGTATAATGCCTTCCCTTAGCAGGTATATCAGTACGTTTATGACCCTAATCGACTCTCTAAAACAAGCTTCGTTCTATCCGCATCCAGTCGACCAGATTGAGGTGATAGAAACCCACATTTCCTGGCTGATCTTAACAGGCGAATATGCCTATAAGGTTAAAAAGCCAGTGGATTTCGGTTTTCTGGATTTTACCACGCTAGAGAAGCGTCAGCACTTCTGTGAGGAAGAGCTACGTCTCAATCAACGATTAGCGCCTGATATCTACCTGCAAGTCATCAGTATTGGCGGCAGTGCTGAGAATCCGATATTCAATCCAGAAGGCGATGAAGAGATCATTGAATATGCTGTTCAAATGCAGCAATTTGATCACTCTCAACGCCTTGATCTCCTTTTAGCCAATCACCGTTTTGAAGCTAGCTGGATCGATACATTAGCCGAACAGATTGCTGATTTTCACCAGCGTATTCCGATTGTGGCGCAAGACAGCCCTTGGGGTGAAGCGGAAACAATTTGGGAAGTTGTCTCCGATAACTTCAGCCATATCACCGATGCTATCGACGAACTAGATGACTGGCATAAAGTACAAAAGCTATCCCATTATACTGCGCAGCAGTTCCGCAAACTGACCCCGCTGATTGAACAACGCAAGCAATCCGGTCATATTCGTGAATGCCATGGCGACCTTCATTTAGCCAACATTACTCTTTTCCATGATAAGCTAAGGCTATTTGACTGTATCGAATTTAACTTACAGTTCCGCTGGATCGATAGCATTTGCGATCTTGCTTTTCTCCTTATGGATCTGGAAGCCAACGGTGAATTCCGGTGGGCCAATCGCTGCTTAAATCGCTACTTAGAAATCAGTGGCGATTACAATGCCCTACCTCTGCTTAATTTCTATAAAGCGTACCGTTCCATGGTTCGCGCAAAGGTTGCAGTACTAGGCGAGCATCACGACCTACAAACCCTGCGCCGCTATCTGCGTCTAACCGATTACTATGCTCGCGCACCAAAACCAGCACTGTTTTTGATGCATGGCATTTCAGGCAGTGGCAAGAGTCACTTAAGCCAGCAACTCGTTGATCAAACAGATACTATTCGTATCCGTTCTGATGTTGAGCGCAAACGTCTTTTCCGCGAGTTGAGCTTAAAAGGGGAAAAGATTGATCTGTATGGTCCACAAATGAACGCCCATACCTTCAATCATCTTTTTGATACCAGCGCAGAGCTGTTACGTAACGGCTACTCAGTGATTGTAGATGCAACTTGTTTGCGCCAAAGAACACGTCAGAACTATATCGAACTGGCTGAGAAACTCGGTATACCTATTCGCATTATCAGCTGCGAATGCGAGCAAAAACTGATTGAAGCCCGTTTGAAGCGCCGATCCAATGAAGGCTCCGATGCTTCCGATGCTGATATTGCGGTTATGCTGGAACAACAACAGCTTGCCCAGCCTCTAACAGAAGAGGAGCGAGCACTTACTCTTTCAATCGATACCGACGATGATGAAGCGATCGTACGTTTATTAGAGCAGCTGCGAATCCAAGAGGTAATTTTCTAATGACAGCCTTATGCCACATTGATGAGATTACTGAAGGTCAGGCTAAAGGGTTTGAGTGCGAAGGTAAAAAGCTTTTCGCGGTAAAATACCGTGGTGAGTTATACGTCTATGAAAATAGCTGTCCACATCGCAGCATCCCTCTGGAATGGCAGCCTGATCAGTTTCTAGATTACGACAAAACCTTCATCCAGTGTGCGACCCATGGCGCGCTTTTCAAAATTGACAGTGGCGAATGCATCTCAGGCCCTTGTATTGAAGATAGCCTAACCGCCATCCCATTTACCTTAGATGGCGGCCAAGTAATCCTCGGCTAAGTGATTACCGGAATCTCACGCTGAATACTGATCTGTTCAGGCGAGATATCCGCAGCATAAGCGATTACTTCTACCCCAGCCTCTATTGCCTCACGCAGTAAGCGGCCATATTCTGGATCGATCTGATCGGCAGGGCGTACCTGTTGAATCCCTGTGTGAGGCACACAAAACAGCATCACAGCGCGGTCACCTTGCTCCACCATCGCCATTAACTCCTGCAAATGCTTAGCGCCACGCTTAGTCACTGCATCTGGGAAGCTTCCCCAGTTATCAGATTCAAGCAAAGTAACATTTTTCACTTCCACCCATGCTCGACCTTTCTCTTCATCTTCCAACAAGAGATCAATACGGCTGTTTTCACCATACTTAACCTCTTGACGAATATCCGAGTAGCCCTGCAGTTGAGTGATCACCCCTTGTTCAACCCCTTCGCGAATCAGCTTGTTCGCCAAACCGGTATTGATACAGGCGAGATACTGCTCTTCAACTTCCACCAGCTCCCAACCCAATGGGTATTTACGTTTAGGATTGCCACTGTCATGCACCCAAACACGGCTATCTGGATCAGCGCAGTTTTTCATGGAACCCGTGTTCGGACAATGGATCGTAACTTCGCGACCATCGGACAAAACAACATCAGCGAGGAAACGCTTATAACGCTTAATCAAACGTCCTTCGATTAGATTTTCAAACTGCATTATTTCTGAATCCTCTTACCTAAACGTTCTAGCATCAACTGAATGCGATCCAATCCTGTAGTGTAAGAGAATCGAATAAATTCCTGACTACGGTGCTGACCAAAATCCAATCCCGGGGTAGTCGCTATATGATCCTCTTCCAACAACGACCAACAATAATCGAAGGTATTATCGGTAAGGTGCTTAGCGCCCGCATAAACATAGAATGCCCCCTCTGGGGTAACAGGCAGATCAAAGTCTAATTCTCTTAATCCAGACACTAGAAGATCACGACGTTTTTGGAACTCAAAACGCCTACGTTCCAATTCAGAAATCGTTTCAGGCTCAAATGCAGCCAGCGCTGCATATTGCGAAACCGTGTTTGGCGATATCATCAAATTCTGCGCTAATTTTTCTAATTCCGGCGCAGCCTCCTCAGGCGCCACCAGCCAGCCTAAACGCCAACCCGTCATCCCAAAATATTTAGAAAAACTATTAATTACAAAGGTATTCTTATCGATCTCTAATGCACTTGGTGCATCTGTTCCGTAGGTAAGCCCATGATAGAGTTCATCAACAACGAGATGACCACCTAGTTTTTTAACAGTCGCCGCAATATCAGTTAACTCATCCCGATGAACAACCATACCGGTTGGATTAGCAGGAGAAGCTAACAGCACCCCAGCGGTATTAGCTTGCCAATGCTGTTCGATCAACTCAGCGTTTAACTGGAAATTATCTTCTGCATTGGTCGGCACTAACTGAGATTTAGCTTCTAAAAAGCGCAGGAACTGGCGATTACATGGGTAACCCGGGTCAGCCATCATAAACGACTGCCCTGCATCAGCGAGCAAAGAGAACGCCATCAACAAAGCGCTGGAAGCGCCGGTGGTTACAACGATCCGATCAGGGGAGACATCTAGCCCATATTTCGTGGCATACCACTGACTGATCGCCTCGCGTAACTCAGGAATACCCGCGGCAGGCGTATACTGAGTCAGGCCGCTATCAATCGCCGCTTTGGCTGTTTCTGCAATCAATGGTGCTGTTGCAAAATCAGGCTCACCCACCTCCATATGGATAACGTCACATCCAGCATCATCAAGTTGCTTAGCCCGTTTCAGCAAGTCCATCACTTTAAAAGACTCAATTTCTGCAACACGTTGGGAAGGACGGAATACCATGCGAATACCTGATCAAACACTAAAAATGGCAGTATACCTCAGACCATTTACGAATATCCCGCCTAGAGCGCCTATTTACAAGCGCTTCAAGGTGAACTAAACCTAATGAGATGTCTTTTAGTATCAATAGAATACATTTAGGGCTAGCGAAACGGCGAGGCATCTGGTAATTTGCCTGCCTTCTATGCTAAATCAATGTATTTATTGCATAACTAAACACAGGCAAGTGAAGTCACCCTTAAGGTGGCTTACGGAAGAAAGAGAGTGAGGCAGCGCTTATGCCAAACAAGAGCGAATCTTTCACACATATTGATCCTTACCCGCTAGTTGAGGGTGAGGAATACATGAATGAGAAACAGAAGGATCACTTCCGTGCAATCCTAGGTGCTTGGAAACAAGAACTGATGGAAGAAGTGGATAGCACTATCCACCACCTGCGCGAAGAGCCTTCAAATTTTGCAGATCCAAGCGATCGAGCTAGCCAGGAAGAAGAATTCAGCCTTGAGCTACGTACTCGTGACCGCGAACGTAAATTGATCAAAAAGATCAATGAATCGCTTGAGCTGATCGACGAAGATGAATACGGCTATTGCGATGCTTGCGGTATCGAAATTGGCGTTCGTCGTCTCGAAGCTCGACCTACAGCGTCTTTGTGTATCGATTGCAAAACGCTGGCGGAGATCAAAGAAAAACAAGTCGGCGGCTAAATCTAAACTAAGCCAGTTTATATAACTGGCTTAGCTTTAAGTATTTATCGTGACCTATATCGGCCGATTTGCCCCATCCCCTACTGGGCCATTGCATTTTGGTTCACTCCTTGCTGCACTCGCCAGTTTTTTGGATGCACGTGCCCACGAGGGTGAATGGCTTTTACGCATCGAAGATTTAGATCCTCCTCGCGAACAGCCAGACGTCAAAGAACAATTTCCACTGTTGCTGGAAAGTTACGGTCTTTATTGGGATGGTGAGCTCAGCCTTCAAAGCGAACGCCTTGAACTCTATGCGCCAGTACTGCAGGAACTGCTAGAAGCTCATCACGCTTACCCCTGTTCCTGTTCACGCAAAGAGATCCTAAGCCGTTGCGATAATTTGGTGTATGATCAACATTGTTTAATGCACCCACCGGAGCAAGATGCCAACGCTGCCATTCGGATCAACAGCAGCGGTACGCTCATTAGTTTTCGCGATATTATCCAAGGCCCCCATGCCTATAATTTAAGTAGTACGGGCGACTTTGTTGTATTCCGCCGTGATGGTTTTTACTCCTACCAACTCGCCGTTACTATCGACGATTATCTACAAGGCATCACACATATTGTGCGCGGCTCAGACTTACTAGATGAAACGGCGAAACAGATTCATCTACAACAGCTGTTAGGTTATCCAACACCCGCTTATGCACATATTCCTGTCGCGACCAACGCCGAAGGTCAAAAGCTAAGTAAGCAAACCTTTGCACCAGCACTAGAAACCACCGATCCCATTCCAGTTTTATTTAAAGCTTTGCAATTCTTAGATCAAGAACCACCACGAGAACTGCTATACGCAAGTAGAGATGAACTACTGGAGTGGGCGATTGCAAACTGGGATATACGCAAAATAAAACCAACACTCAGTAAGCCGCTACTAAACGAGTCGTAAGATGTATTTCCACCGAGTCCTACTTTTATTGATACCCGGTTTATACATGGTATTACCCCTCATTATTGATAGCTGGCAGAGCCTGACAACACCTTGGTATCTTCCTTACGTTGCTTGGTTTCTTATTATCTTATTAGCCTTCCTGATCGAGCGGAGACCGAGAGATGTTTAGTCTTCCATTACTCATCCTGATCGGAGTTGCTTATCTGCTCTTTCTCTTTGGTACGGCCTACCTTACCGAGAGAGGACTATTACCCAAACAGTTAGTGCACCATCCATTTACCCACGTACTTTCTATCGGGGTATATGCCAGCGTATGGACGTTCTATGGCGCCTTTGGACTGGCGCAAGAATCGGGATATAGTTTTTTAGCTTCATATCTAGGCGCTGTTGTCACCTTTATCTTAGGTCCGGTACTGCTGATCCCTATCCTCAGGATATCGAGGACATACCAACTTAGCTCGCTACCCGACCTACTCGCCTTTCGTTTTCGCAGCGGGGCAGTTGGTACTATTACAGCCATACTGACGGTCATCGCCACTCTCCCGATGCTCTCAATTCAGATACAAGCGGTGACCGATGCCCTGTATCTGCTAAATGACCAATTCAGCGTTGACCAGATCGGCTTAGGCTTTTGCTTTGTTATCGCCCTCTTTTCGATTTTATTCGGTGCACGTCACGCCTCTTTGCGCACAACCCATCAAGGCCTGATGGTGGCCATGGCAGTTGAGTCACTGATTAAATTGATCGCACTTCTGGTAATTGCTGGTTTTGCAATCTTTGGCGTCTTAGGTGGAGTAGAAGGCGTTAATGACTATATAACCAGCCATCCAGAATCGATAAAGCGCTTAGAAGCTCCTGTAGACAGCGACGCTTGGCGAACCTTACTACTGGCATTTTTCACCGCAGCAATTGTGATGCCTCATATGTTCCACATGCTGTTTACCGAAAATTCTTCTGACGAAACACTCTATAAAGCCACATGGGCGATGCCGCTGTTTCTGTTTCTGCTTGCAGCTGCAGTTCCCCCCATCCTTTGGGCGGGGGAAGCACTAGGTGTAGACGGTGAATCACAATTCATCCTTTTGAACATGGGTGTTTTCTTAGACTCTACTTGGCTTACGGTCTTGGCATTTATCGGTGGTTTATCAGCAGCCAGCGGCATTATGATTGTGGCAACCGTGGCTATGGCTTCGATGATTCAGAACCACGTTATCCTGCCGTTAGTCCCAAAACCGAAAACCCCTCGTTTCTATGCTTGGTTATTATGGCTGAGACGCAGTTTAATCATGGCGATGCTACTGGCCAGCTATCTTTTCTATCGCCAGATAGGAACGGACTTTGCCCTACATCAGATGGGTGTGGTTGCTGTAGTGGCCTTTTTACAGTTCTTGCCGGGGTTACTATCCACCCTGTTCTGGTCCAGAGCTAACCGCTGGGGTCTACTCATAGGTTTATCCGCTGGCATGGGGATCTGGCTGCTAACAATGTTAGTTCCGCTTCTAGATAGCTCCGCCAGCGAATTGGTACCTTTCGATTTAGATACAGATAACTGGGACCATATTGCGATTCTGTCGCTGATGCTAAACACTGCTCTTCTGACCGTAGTCTCTCTAATCTTCCCTCAATCAGAAGATGAGCGTAGGGCCGCACAATCCTGTTTGATGAACGCGTTACAAAAGCCAAGTTCCAATCACCTCCGCGTTTCCAGAATCGATGACTTTACCGATCTACTGTCTAGCCGTTTAGGCCGAAAAACCGCAGAACGCGAAGTTCAAAAAGCATTAGAGAGCCTCAATATACAATCGCAAACTGTGCGTCCGATCGATCTGTTACGCCTTCGAACAACGCTTGAAACTAACCTTTCAGGCTTGCTTGGGCCTATAGAAGCCGCTGCTTTACTTGAGCCTTTAGATCATCCTTCCGATCCAATTACTTTCAAAGCCAGTAATACCCACCTGATTGAAAACCAGCTGGAAAACTATCAAGAACGTTTAACTGGTCTTGCGGCCGAACTTGATGAAATGCGCCGTTACCATCGCCTAACGCTGCAAAAGCTCCCGGTCGGGGTCTGTACACTTGATACCTCTGGACAGGTGCTATTCTGGAATAGTGAGATGGAACGTCTGACCCAAATTAAAGCGGAAGAGATTATTGGTACGCCGCTGCAAAGCCATACCGATACTTGGAGCACTATTTTAGAAGAGTTCGCTCATGCGGATAGTGATCACAAGCTGAGTCAAAAACTGAACTTAAATGAACAAACTCATTGGTTCAGTTTGCACAAATCGATCCTTAAAGAGCGTCGGGATATCGGTATGGTGTTGCTCCTAGAAGACGAGACCGACACTAAAATCATGCAGGACAAGCTCGGCCATAACGAACGACTTGCATCTATCGGCCGCTTTGCTGCGGGTGTTGCCCACGAGATTGGCAACCCTGTAACGGGGATCGCTTGTCTAGCACAGAATCTGAAGCTAGAAACAGATAACGATTATATTCTTGAAACCGGCGATCATATCGTCGATCAAACCAAACGCATCAGCCGTATCGTTCAGTCCCTTGTCAGATTCGCACATGCAGGTCGCCCAGAAGCGGAACGAGAGCAAGTACCGGTATCTCTCGCGCAATGTGCTGAAGAAGCTATTCACCTAATGTCTTTGGATAGCCATGGCAAGCAACAACAGTACATCAATCAGATACCCGATGAGCTTCGTGTTAGTGGTGATCCACAACAACTTCATCAAATCTTTGTAAACCTGATTCAAAATGCCAGCGATGCCTCACCTGAAGGTGGGCGTATCTGGCTCCATGCCAATGAGAATATTGAAACCGTAGAGCTTCGAGTAACCGATGAAGGCAGCGGTATATCAGCCGAATCCCAAGAACGCCTCTTTGAACCGTTCTTTACCACAAAAGACCCTGGTCAGGGTACAGGTTTGGGTCTATCTTTGGTTTACAATATTATTGAAGAACATTGTGGTAATATTGAAATTATAAGCCCAGCCAACAACAAGCAGAATAAAGGCACTCAAGTGGTAATAACGCTCCCTCGCTTAAAGTGGACAGAAGATCCCGACAGCGCAGGATAGTGGGATGAGAGGTAGAGAGCCGATGAGCCGCATTCTGATTGTAGAAGATGAAACAATAATCCGGTCTGCACTGCGCAGACTACTCGAGAAAAACCATTTCCAAGTCGACGACGCCGCTTCTGTAGATGAAGCTACCAGCCGTTTCAACCTTGGCGACTTCAACTTAATTATCAGCGACCTTCGTCTGCCGGGCGCACCTGGCACAGACATGATTTCGTTGGCGAAATCAGTTCCTGTACTGATCATGACCAGTTATGCGAGTTTACGCTCCGCTGTTGATGCGATGAAGCTCGGTGCTGTTGACTATATTGCTAAGCCTTTTGATCACGATGAGATGATCAGCTCGGTGCAGCATATTCTTTCCTCTCGTTCGGAATCTGACAGTCCCGTTACCGAACATGATGCCGCAACTGCCGAGAACCGCACTAATATCATTGGCTCCTGCCAACCGATGCAGGAACTCGATAAGCGCATTAAGAAAGTTGCTCGCACCCAAGCGACTGTTTTGATTCAGGGAGAGTCAGGCACAGGTAAAGAACTTGCAACTCGCGCGATTCACGAACAAAGCAATCGCGCCAATATCCCAATGATTTCAGTGAACTGCGCCGCGATCCCAGAGAGCCTGATTGAGTCAGAACTCTTTGGTCACGAAAAAGGCGCTTTTACCGGCGCTAGCAGCAGCCGCAGCGGCTTACTTGAAGCTGCAGACGGCGGCACGCTATTTCTTGATGAGATTGGAGAGCTTCCTCTTGAAGCCCAAGCACGTTTGTTACGCTTCCTACAAGAAGGTGAGATCCGACGTGTAGGCTCGGTACAATCAAAGAAAGTTGATGTTCGCCTGATCGCTGCAACCCATAGAAACCTAAAAGAGTTAGCGAAACAGAACGAGTTTCGTGAAGACCTCTACTACAGACTCTATGTGATGGAACTTCGCATTCCGCCATTAAGAGAACGCGGCGACGATATTATTGAGTTAGCTGAAAAAATGCTGGCTCGTGTTTGTCAGCGAATGGAAACAGCACCTTTACGTTTCGCCAATGATGCGCTTGAAACAATGCGCAGATACAGCTGGCCGGGCAATGTTCGTGAATTAGAAAATGCTATCGAGCGTGCAACCATTCTTGCAGAAGGCCCATTCATTACCACAGATCTTTTAGGCTTAGATATCCCAGTAAGCTCGCTAGATGATATTGAAAGCCAGTTTGTCGCGATGAATCAGGCTACTCCTCAAGCAGTACAGACTGAAGACCAATCTAAACTATCTTTAGACGACTACTTCCAAAGATTCGTTCTGGAAAATCAGGACCAATTGAGCGAAACAGAACTGGCTAAGAAACTCGGCGTGAGCCGCAAGTGTTTATGGGAACGCAGACAAAAACTTGGCATTCCTCGCAAGTCGAAAAAATAGATTATACCAAGGTCTAAAGGGTAATATTTAAGTAACATTACGGTAACAATTCAGGTGTTACCGTACTACCCAGCAACTAGTACCAAAGCGTAACACCCAGTAACAAAACCGCTACAAAAGTAGATTAAAAAACAAACAACTCAAAATAAACTGTTGTTTTATAAGGATTAATAAAAATTGGCACATGCCGTGCAATATACTGCGCGACAACAAAAAGAAGCACACTTCTTAAACTAGACCGCCAATAAAAATAAAAACTGGAATAGATTAAAGAAGTACCTGTCTCGAATAAAAATAATAATGAGGCTTAAGAAAGCTGATCGTAGCGAAGCTGTAACGATCTTAATATTGCTCTTAGAACAAAAACAACAAGCTGAGAAATAGCCGTTGTTGCCTGAGATGCGATCAGCTACCCATCTCCTTCCCTTTTTCTTCTATCTTTTAAATTTCCCAATCTGCTGTGTAACAGTGGTATGATTGCGCACCCATTTAATTCGGGCAGTAAGCACTGTTTAGATTTGATATAAGCCTGAACACCCGTACAATTACTACCCTTTCCGGCTAGATAAATCGCATAGGTAGGCACAACCTTGCTTAAAACCATCAGTAACGCATTGAGCAAAGTATTTGGCAGCAGTACAGAGTCCGTTAACGACTCTGCTGAAAACACGCAATTAATCACTGCTGTTGAAAAGAAGTTGATCTCTGAAGATGAGCATAAAATTCCACGCCGTCATTTAGATGATAATGCCCTGAAAGTTGCTTACCGCCTCCAAGATGCAGGCTTCGAAGGCTACTTAGTTGGCGGATGTATCCGCGACCTACTGCTTAAGAAAAGACCAAAAGATTTTGACGTAGCGACAGATGCACATCCTGAAGAAGCTGCAGATCTGTTTCGCCGTGCCCGCTTGATCGGCCGCCGCTTTAAATTGGTTCATGTACGTTTTGGCCGTGATCTGATCGAAGTCGCAACCTTCCGCGCAAGCCACGACAACCAAGCTGAAAATGCTGAAGGCGAACAAGGAAAACAATGCGATAGCGGCATGATCCTACGAGACAATGTTTACGGCACAATAGAAGATGATGCGCTACGTCGCGACTTCACTGTAAACGCGTTGTACTACTGCCCGAAAGATCACTGCGTCTACGATTTTGCCAATGGTTATGACGATCTGCAGAAAGGTATTCTGCGCATGATCGGCGACCCAGAAGATCGTTATAAAGAAGACCCTGTACGTATGCTACGTGCAGCTCGTTTTGCCGCTAAGCTTGATTTCTCGATTGAACAGCAATCAGAAGCGCCGATTCGCGCCTTAGCACCAATGCTGAAACGCATTGCACCAGCACGTCTATTTGATGAAGTGCTAAAACTGCTGCAATCAGGTCACGCAATTGAATCTTACAAACAGCTACAACGTTTAGATCTGTTTGAGCCGTTATTCCCGCAGGTTCAGAAACTGTTACAAAGTGACAATCTGAATGCGCCGCTGGAACGCTTGATCGAGAACGCACTTAAAAATACTGATCGCCGTCTGGCACAGCGCAAGAGCGTTACACCTGCGTTCTTGTTTGCAGCTATCTTGTGGTACCCAACTCAGCTACGTATGCAACAGTTGATGAAAGAGAACAAGATGCCACCGGTACCGGCTCTACATGAAGCAGCCAATCAGGTACTTGCAGAACAGGTTCGTTCAACCGCTATACCGCGTCGTTTCTCTACCCCAATCCGTGAGATTTGGGAGATGCAACTGCGTCTGCCGCGCCGCCAAGGTAACCGTGCAGCACGCTTGATGGAGCAGCCTCGCTTTAGAGCTGCGTATGATCTACTTCTACTGCGTGAAAACAGCGGTGAAGATCTAGGTGGACTAAGCCAGTGGTGGACTGACTTCCAGAACGCCAATGAGCCAAGTAAAAACAGCATGGTGAAAAGCTTAGGTAAAGGCGATAAGCCTCGTAAACCACGTCGTCGCCGTTCTAATTCAAACAAGTCCCGCCAAGAGTCATCACAATGACCACTGCGGTTCGTTGTTACATAGGGTTGGGCAGTAATCTCGACAACTCTCTTCAGCATGTTGAACAAGCATTTTCTGAGCTGGCAGAACTGGAAAACTGCCGCTTAGTCAAAGCATCACCCATATATCGTTCTGCACCGGTTGGCCCTCAAGATCAGCCAGACTTTATCAATGCCGTTGCAGAGATAGAGACGACCCTAGAAGCCCATGCACTACTGGATCAGCTTCAGGGGCTTGAGCAGAAGCACCAAAGAGTCCGCGAGCGACACTGGGGGCCGAGAACCCTCGACCTCGACCTGCTTCTATACGGTAATAGCCAAATCAACACCGAACGTCTCTGCGTACCACACGCATTTATGCACGAGCGCAGCTTTGTTCTATACCCTCTGGCCGATATCGCACCCGATTTAATCATGCCTAATGATGTAACTTTGTCTTCCCTATTAGTTGCATGCCCTATGGGCAGCCTGACAAAGATATAGGTATAATCGCGCCAACGCGTAATAACAGGAAGATCATTCCATGAGCAATATTACTCTGCACACGTTGTCCTCAATGAAGAAAGCTGGCGAAAAGTTCGCGGTACTTACCGCTTATGACGCTTGTTTCTCGCATGTTGTTAGCTCTGCTGGCACAGAAGTAATTCTGGTAGGCGATTCATTGGGCATGGTGCTTCAAGGCAATGACAGTACTCTACCCGTAACTGTTGAAGAGATGGCTTACCACACTCAAGCTGTCGCCAAAGGTAATCAGGGAAGCCTTATCATGGCCGACCTACCTTTCATGAGCTATTCCACTCCAGAACTTGCTATGGATAACTCCGCTGCGCTTATGCAGGCGGGTGCAAACATGGTGAAACTGGAAGGCGGTGCATGGCTTGCAGAAACTGTATCTATGCTAGCAGAGCGTGGTATCCCTGTTTGTGTTCACCTTGGCCTAACACCTCAAACTGTCAATAAGCTCGGCGGTTATCGAGTTCAAGGTCGCGATAAAGAAACAGCACAACAGATGATTAACGATGCCGTTATGCTACAAGATGCTGGCGCTAGCGTAATCTTGCTCGAGTGCGTTCCATCTATCCTAGCCAAAGAGATCACACTCGCACTGGATGTGCCTGTTATCGGTATTGGCGCAGGTTCTGACACAGACGCTCAAGTACTGGTTCTACATGACATGCTTGGTGTAACACCAGGCCACAGCCCTAAGTTTGTGAAAAACTTTATGGCTGATGCCAATAGCATCGAAGAAGCGATCAGCCAATACGTGACCGACGTTAAAAGCGGTACTTTCCCTGCTTCCGAGCATGAGTTTGAATAAACATGATCACTCTACATACCATTGCTGAACTGCGTGCAGCCCTCAATAAAGAGCGAGCAGCAGGCAAGCGTATAGGCTTTGTACCAACGATGGGTAACCTACATGAAGGTCACCTACAACTAATCGATCAAGCAAAAGCTAATAGCGATGTTGTCGTCTCATCGATTTTTGTCAATCCTCTGCAATTTGGTGCAGGGGAAGATCTAGATAATTACCCACGTACTCTCGCTGCTGATCAAGAGAAACTAAATTCTCGCGGCTGCAACTACCTGTTTGCACCGACCGATTCGGAGGTATACCCGAACGGACGTGAATCTCAGACACAGGTTGAAGTACCAGAGATTTCAGACCTTTATTGCGGCGCGACTCGCCCAGGCCACTTCCGTGGTGTTGCGACGGTCGTAGCTAAACTGTTTGGTATGGTTCAACCAGACGTAGCGATCTTTGGCGAAAAAGACTTCCAGCAGTTGATGGTTATTCGCCGAATGACCGAAGATCTTAGCCTACCAGTAGAGATACAAGGTGCGCCTATTGCCCGCAATGAGCAAGGCCTAGCCCTGAGCTCTCGCAATGGTTACCTATCAAAGCAAGAACTGGAAACAGCCACCGTTCTTAACGCTTCTCTACGCGAAATTGAAGCTGCACTAGTTGAAGGTAATAAAGACTTCGATTCGCTCATTGAAAGCGCTCAACAGCGCTTAGAAACCGCTGGTTTCAAACGCGATTACTTGGTTATCTGTCGCAGCCAGGATCTACAACCTGCGACACCTGAAGACTCCCAATTAGTCGTACTGGCAGCAGCCTACCTTGGCCCTGCCCGATTAATCGATAATTTACAGATTAATTTGTAACCCCTCTTCCGAGTAGGGTTGCACCTACTCGGAACCCCCTGATATCCCTCATATTTTAAAATTAAACGCTCAATTATTGCTGCAGCGCAATACTGGCTATTTCAATCGTAAGTCTTATACAACCCGCTACTTTCGTGGCTTGACAACCGGGGGCTCGGTCGCGCAGACTGCTAGGACGATGAGTTCTTGCACTGCAATAAAAACAATAAAGGTTGTATAAGTGCTCAGAAAAACGGATTTTGGCCGCCCCTAAATGAGTAGAGAGGGCACAACGGTCACAGAATAAACGCCGCTTTTCACTGAATATTATCGGCCATAAATTTGGCCATACCATCATCGTGAAGAACGAACTTTGTACATAGCTAAGCTAAGAGGCATTTCGAATGCGTGACGTTGTAATTGTAGCTGCGGGTCGTACCGCAGTTGGTACTTTCGGTGGTTCCCTATCTAAAATTGCTGCATCTGACCTAGGTGCAACAGTTATCAAAGGTCTGATCGAGAAGATCGATCTGGACCCTGCAAAAGTTGACGAAGTAATCATGGGTCAGGTTTTAACGGCTGGTTGTGGCCAGAACCCTGCCCGTCAGGCGACGCTTAATGGCGGCCTACCAATTCAAGTTCCTGCACTAACTATCAACAAAGTTTGTGGTTCAGGTCTTAAAGCTATTCAAATGGCTACACAAGCAATCCGTTGCGGCGATGCAGACATCATCATCGCTGGTGGCCAGGAAAACATGAGTTCTTCTCCTCACGTTGTTCCAAACTCTCGTAACGGTGCTCGCATGGGCGACTGGAAAATGGTCGATACAATGATCAAAGACGGTCTATGGGACGCATTCAACGATTACCACATGGGTATCACTACTGAGAACATCGTTGAAAAATACGGCTTCACACGTGAAGAGCAAGATGCATTTGCTGCTGCATCTCAGAACAAAGCAGAAGCTGCTGTAACAGGCGGTCGCTTTAAAGATGAGATCATCCCAGTAACAATTCCTCAGCGTAAAGGCGATCCAATCGTATTTGACACTGACGAGCAGCCACGTTTCGGTTGCACGGCAGAAGCGCTAGGTAAACTACGTCCAGCATTCAAAAAAGACGGTTCTGTAACTGCAGGTAACGCTTCTACTATCAACGATGGTGCTGCTGCAGTAATCGTTTGTTCTGAAGAGAAAGCGAAAGAACTAGGTCTTCCAGTACTAGCACGCATCAAAGCGTACGCTAACTCTGGTATCGATCCATCTATCATGGGTACAGGCCCAATCACTGCGACTCAGAAAGCACTAGAAAAAGCTGGCTGGTCTGTAGATGATCTAGAACTAGTTGAAGCAAACGAAGCATTCGCTGCACAAGCAATGTCTGTAAACAAAGATCTTGGCTGGAACACTGACATCGTTAACGTTAACGGTGGTGCTATAGCTTTAGGTCACCCAATCGGCGCTTCTGGCTGCCGTGTATTCGTAAGCCTAGTTCACGAAATGAACAAGCGTGACGCGAAGAAAGGCCTAGCGACACTATGTATTGGTGGTGGTATGGGTACTGCACTGGCAGTTGAGCGAGACTAAGCTAGACTTAAGTCTAGTTACACCGTCCTACTCTTTAAACCGCAGCTTCGGCTGCGGTTTTTTTCTTTCTGAAACCATCATAAAAAGAGATAACTGAACAAAATCCTCCGGTCGTAGTTCAAACTGTTAAATTCTCAGACTACTTCTTCTCAGCAAAGAGGGTTATTCTGATAAACAGTTCTTATCGCTAGCTCTTTGACTGGGAAAATATCAATGGTAACTCCCCATACTCTATTGCGATTTTTTTATATTCTAATTCTATCCCTCATAATCCTTCTTGGTCTTCCGAACTTCTCTATTTGTGACCAGCAAACAGCACAAGGCTTAGCCATACTCTTCTTTATCGGTGCTCTTTGGATCAGCGAAACGCTCCCTATAACAATTACTGCGTTGTTAGTACCCTTACTTGCCGTTTTACTCAACCTCCTAGATGTTAAGCAAGCACTCTCCAACTTTGCACATCCAATTATCTTTCTCTTTCTAGGAGGCTTTTCACTAGCTGCTGCTCTGCATAAACACGATATCGATCGCGCTCTTGCCAACTATGTTTTGCATCTAACGAAGGGGCACGTTCTTTATGCCAGTTTGGCGCTTTTTATTCTTACAGCCTTTATCTCCATGTGGATATCCAATACCGCGACCACCGCTATGATGCTTCCCCTTGCACTAGGCATCCTTTCCCGTTTCGATATTAAGGAGAATCCTAAGATCTATTTTTTTATTTTGCTAGGAATTGCTTATTCAGCAAACATTGGAGGCATAGGCACGTTAGTAGGAAGCCCACCTAATGCGATTGCTGCTGCTGAGATTGGGTTAGGTTTTGCTGATTGGATCAAGATTGGAATGCCAATGGTTATTATCCTACTACCCGCTATGATCGCGTTTCTCTTCATTCTTCTTAGACCGGAATTAAAGCAACACTTTGTTTTAGAACAACAACACTTCTCCTTAACCCCCGAACGCTATGCAGTCATTACCGTATTTTTACTAACCGTGGTTCTATGGTTGTTTAGTAAACAGTTTTCAACATTTCTCGGAATAGATAAAAACTTCGATAGCATGGTAGCTATTCTTGCCGTATTGCTTTTAGGGGGGTTAAAACTCGTAAGCTGGAAAGATATAGAAACGACGACCGATTGGGGGGTATTGATCTTATTTGGAGGCGGTATAACGCTAAGCGCTATTCTGAAAAGTAGTGGTGCTAGTGCTTTTCTTGCTGAACAACTCAGCTTATTACTAAGCCAAGCCAGTTTTTTCATCTTTTTGGCTTTGATCTGTACCTTTATAATTTTTCTTACCGAAATGGCAAGTAACACTGCCAGTACAGCTTTAATGGTGCCGATTTTCATCTCGATAGCTGCAGAATTAGGCTTTCCAGAAGAGACCTTGGCCATCGCTATTGCTATCAGCGCTTCCTGTGCATTTATGCTTCCTGTAGCTACACCTCCAAATGCAATTGTATTTGGTACTGGTTATGTGCCACAAAAAAAGATGATGCGCACAGGACTGTTCCTCAATTTACTTTGCGTCGTATTGATCAGTTCTGCGCTGTACTTAATACTCGACTACAACTGAACAATTGCACCTTTGCCTACACCTTCGTAAGCACGTACCAATACCTTATCATTTGGATAAGCTTGCTTGATCTGCTTGGCCAGATGATCTGCGATCAATTCAACCGTGCTATCTGTATCGATTAAGTAACAAACCGATGCAGGTAGACTGATTGCAAAATCGCCCTGCGGCGCGGTGTAAGCATAGTGGTGACGACTCTCACACTGTTCGATTAGGTGAGATTCTGAACCTATATAGATATCCCTAAAACGTTCAGCCCATTCTTGCTCAAGATTGAGTTCACGTTGATCATTGATATAGATTTCGATCTTAGAGCGATGGCCATGTGCAATACGCTGGCAGTTACCATCATGCTTCTGTAAGCCATGGCTGTAGTGATAGAAAGCACCGTCGATTTTCTCTGGAACAAAAGAGATCTTTAGGCCTTTTACTTCATTTGGGAAAAGCTCTAACAACTTATCACGACACCATTCAGCCAAAGTCTGTTCTGTAATCTCAGGCATACCCACTAGACAGATTGCTGGCTCAGGGGAGCGACAGTAGAAGCTTTCGCCATCAGCATAAAGCCACTCGACCTCAGTGTAGCCGTCTTGAGTAGAATGACTAAGGCGTGGCATTCCCGTAGGAACCACCAGCGCATGATCCACCCACAAATCAAACCACTGCTTCACCTTCTTCTTCACAATACCGAAATCACAGATCATGCCTTGGTCATTTAGGCTGCCATCCAGCTCTAACTGCACAAGCCACGACTCCCCCATCAACCCACGTTTAGGGTGTAAATAGGAAAAATCGACATTGGTCAGATTATCAACAAAAAGTTTCACGGCAGGGCTCCTGATTTGAAGGCGCTATAGTAGCTTAAAACCTTCAACTAAAAAACGGTGCAGGCTATAGGGACAATGCCAGTTCCGATATACTACGCACTTTAAAGCTTGTTATAGACTTAACTTATGCGCCTAGATAAATACTTAGCACAATCTTCCGGCTTTTCCCGTAAAGAAGTTCGTCGCTTTATGAAAGCGGGTGAAGTTGTTGTAAACGATATTGAAGTGACCGACCCATCTATGCATGTGGGTGAAGACGATGAGGTTTATCTAAGTGGCTATCCTGTAGATGCGCCAGGTGATAAGTACATCATGCTGCATAAACCTTTGGGCTGCGTATGCTCTAATGATGACGGCACTCACCCAACGGTTTTGAGTTTGATAGATCTACCGCGAGCAGAAGAGCTAACGATCTGTGGCCGACTGGATGTGGACACCACAGGTTTAGTGCTTATCACCAGCAATGGTAAGTGGGCTCACAAAATTACCTCGCCAAAGCACAAAACAGGCAAGCTCTACCAAGTAACCACGGCTGATCCAATTCCTGAAGATGCCGTAGAGAAATTCAAGCAAGGTTTAATGCTGCACAATGATAAGGAGCGCACTAAACCCGCTGAGCTAACCTTAATTGCCAGCAATGAAGCCGAAGTCATTCTGACCGAAGGCCGCTATCACCAAGTTAAACGTATGTTCGCGGCTATAGGCAACAAAGTAGAAGAGCTTCATCGCGCACGTATCGGCAATATCGAGCTCGATGAATATCTAGAACCCGGCGAATACCGTTTTCTGACAGAAGAAGAGATTAATAGCATCTAATGAGTGATACAGCCTTTAATCTAATCGCCCCTTATATCCAACGCGCTTCAGGTCGCTCACTTTGGCTCGCTGATGAAAACTTGCTCAGTGCCAATATCCCAGCTAATGAAGCCGTTATCGCCATTACCAATAGAATCGATCTGGAACAGCATCTTTTTCGTCAAGATTGGAAGGTTTTCTTCTCCGATTATGATCTAAGCATCATCGAAGATAACAGTTTGGACTCTGTGATCTACCGAGTATCCAAAGAAAAGCCGGTGGTACACCACCTAATTAATGAAGCTTTCCGCTGCTTAAAACCTGAAGGGAAACTTTATATTGCCGGTGAGAAAGGTGAAGGGATCAAAACCTACTTCAGCAAAGCTAAAAAGCTTTTTGGAGAGGGTGAAACCAGCAAGGCCGATAAAAACACTTGGTCCGCGACACTCACGAAAGTAAACGCTTCGAGTGAAGACCTGTTGGATGCTAAAGATTTCCACCAGCTGCGTGTCACTGCCAGTGACGAGACATTTGAGTATTACAGCAAACCAGGTGTGTTCGGTTGGGATAAAATTGATCGCGGTAGCGCCTACCTGATCGAGCATCTCGATAGCTTCTTAATGACCTTACCAGAACCGCCGAAAAACGCTCTGGATCTAGGCTGCGGTTATGGCTACTTGTCCTTGAATCTGAGCCACTTAGATATCCCGGTAACAGCGACAGATAACAACGCTGCCGCCTTAAAAGCCTGCGAGCGAAACTTTAACCGTTATCCGATTAACGGCAAAGTCATACCTGCGAGTTGTGCAGAGGGTATTACCGAGAAATTTGATCTAATCCTCTGTAACCCCCCTTTCCATGCAGGATTTTCCGTCGACGGAGACCTGACAGACCGTTTTCTAAAAGCGGCTCATGACCGTTTGAATGGGCGTGGGGTCGCCTGCTTTGTTACCAATATGCATATCCCACTAGAGCGAAAAGCTAAGCAGTTCTTCCATCAGGCTGAATGTATTGCCTCTAACGGCAACTTTAAGCTGATCAGGCTTACTCACAAGACATAAAAATGGGGCTAAAAGCCCCATTCTCTTTTGATCAACTAATACACTTCATGCCCTTCAATTTTAGGATACCCCGACCAAATACGGCTGTAGTCCATTCCATTAGTTTTCTGCATCTGCTTTTTATCCGATGTAGAAACTTCCTTTTTCATCACTTTTTCGACTTTATTCATAGATGCCGATTCACTGAGTTCCATCCCATTACTGCTATAAATAAAATTAATGGCTTGTTCGTGATCCGTATCCGCAGCCATACCTAGGGTAGGAACAAACATTAACGCAAGTAGTGTAGATTTAACTTTAAGAGACATATTATTTACCTTTCTAATTTAAGAGCTCCCTATACCACTGGGAGTTATATCGATTAATTGATATGCCCTTATGACAGAAAAGTAGACAAGTCGGTTCACCTAATAATTAAGACTAAAAAACACACTTATTATAACTAAAAGAAGCTAAAAATTTATATTTATATCTTTCTTGCTGCGCAAAACACACCAAGAGCGGCAACTACAATCCCTATCATTGCCAGCATCGATAACGATTCATCAAACAAGAACCACGCCTCTATCGCGGTTAAAGGTGGCACTAGATAAAAATAGCTAGCGACCTTACTCGCCTCCCCTTCGCGGATCATTATCAGCAGCAACAGAATAGCCGTTACAGACAAGCCCAATACCATCCAAGCCAGTGCACCGATTAAGGTCCAGTTCCATTCCACCACACCGCTATCAAATGCATAGGCCAATATAGCCATCACAATTGCCATCGCCACGTATTGATAAAAAGCCCCCTCCATCAGATCTACACCGACACCAAAACGTTTTTGGTACAAAGTGCCTAATGATATAGCGACTAACGCAATCACCGCAGCTGCCCATGCATCTCCACCAGCCAAATAGCTCCCCTGTGAATAACCTTGGCTGACCACCATAACAACACCGATGAAACCCAGAACTAAACCTAACCATTGGGTTTTCAACAGCCGCTCTTGTAACCAGATGACAGCCAACAAGGCCGTTAATATGGGCTGTAACCCCATCACCAATGAGGTAATCCCAGCTGGAAGTGACCAGTCGATTGCTGCGAAGACGCCGCCTAAGTAACAGGCATGAACGAGAAACCCCACCACCATCTGATGACCTGCTTGCGGCAAGCTACACCATTGCGGTTTGCGCCATGCTAATAAGCCCGCAAAGACAACAATCGTCAGCAAACTACGTACTAGCAGGACGCTGAAAGGTTCCATATAAGGCACCGCATACTTGGCACCGATAAAACCGGTACTCCATATACCCACAAACGCCCAAGGAACTAAAGTTATCCACTGCTGTTTATTCAGCATGACTGACTCTCTACAAACTATCTAAATTAATTGCATCACTCTAGAGAGAACAGGCTAAACAAAAAAGGGACACAGGCAGGTCAGTTTCAAGGGTACAGAAAAGCGTTAAATTGCACTTGCCTGCAAATTTATACAAACTGTACCCATGAAAAAGTATTTACTGTTGGTACAGCAGCTTAGCTCTAGAATCGAAAATGGTGATTTATCGCCCGGCACCCGCTTGCCCTCTATCCGAGCCTTAAGCCTGCAATACCAATTAAGTAAAAATACCATCATCAAAGGCCTGACTGAGTTAGAGCAGTCACAACTGATTTACGCTAAACCAAGACTAGGGTTCTTTGTCTCCTCCCCGAAAAACTCAGTTCCTGCCATCAAGCCGCGTAAAGTAAAACTGGGCTCGACTGCATTCAGCGTTTTGGGCGCTGCGAATCAACATGGGCACTTAGCTCTCGGTTCGGCTTACCCCGATTCCAGATGGCCAACAGTCGCTTGGTATTATCAGCAGCAAGCCAAACATACTCGTCATTGGGCACACACCAGTGAAAAACGCCGCAGCCATTACAGCACTCCGCCGGGCGATCCTAAACTTCTTTCCGTATTAGCTGATCACCTAAATGCCACCGCATTTAGCTGTAATAGTGAAGAGATTGTGATCTCGCATGGCGCTCAGGAAGCTTTATCACTCTGCTTACGCTCTGTTGCCCAGATAGGGGATACTATTGCCGTTGAATCACCCTGCTACTACGGCACTTTACAGTGCATTGAAGCTTTGGGGCTTAAGGTATTGGAGCTGCCTTCAGATCCAATTTTAGGGACTAATTTAGATGCTCTAGAAACCGCCCTAACTCAATGGCCAATTAAAGCGGTACTGACCAACCCAAGCTTTAATAACCCGCTAGGTTTCAATCTAGATTTAGCAAGTCGGCAGCGTTTAATGGCCATTGCTAACAAGTGGGATATTGCGGTTATTGAAGATGATGTCTTTGCAGAACTGAGCTTCAACCAACAAAGACCGACAGCGCTTAAAGCGATGGATACCGATCAACGAGTACTGCATTGTGGCTCTTTTTCTAAGACAGTAGATGCTGATATAAGGCTGGGTTGGGTGCTACCCGGGCGCTACTACGAACAAGTTAACTTCCAAAAATTTGTTACCAGCATCGCCTGCTCTGCCATATCGCAACAAGGCATCAGTGAATTACTGATAGGCCGCCGTTATCGCCGTCATCTCTCACAAGTTAGTCGTGGCTACCAAGAGAGAGTCGAGATGCTCGATGAAGACATCCGTCAACATTGGCCCAGTAACACCTGCTTTATCAAACCAAGCGGCGGTATTTTGCAGTGGTTTACACTGCCTAAACAGGTCAATAGCGACCAACTATTTCAACAAGCGCTTGAGGCAGGTATTGGCATTTCACCCGGTAACCTCTTTTGTGCAGACCAGCGTTTTAATCACCATATTCGCTTATGTTTTGCCCATTACACTCGGCAAATAGAACAAGTCGACGCTATTGCACAGTTAGGCAAATTAATCGCTTCGTACTAATCTATTCCCTAAGTGTTACAAAGATGAGCAATTCTCTCCAACGTACGTAAATTAAGGCTTTCAGCAAGCAGCACTCAGACTATCAACGAACTTATCCACAGATTATTGGGATAAGTTATTACCGAGACGACTTGAGGAAAAAGCCATTATTCGGCACATTGGGATATAACAGACTCAAGCCAGCCATAAACAACATATAAGGTTGAATAAGATGAAATTCATTAAAATGTCACTGTTTATATTCTGCATCGCCAGCATTAATACTGTGCATGCCTCTAGTGAATTTATAAAACAAGCCGTTGCTGCAGAGCACCGCAGCGAAAAGAATATAGCGCGTGATGTTTATCGACATCCTGTAGAGACACTCTCTTTTTTCGGCATAAAACCCGATATGACTGTCCTTGAAATATTACCAGGCGGTGGATGGTACACAGAGATCCTTGCGCCGATGTTGAAAGACAAAGGACATCTCACCTTAGCGAGCTTCGGCGCCGATCACCCAAACAACTTTTTACAGGGCTTACACAACAAACTTGTGACAAAGCTACAAGCCAATCCATCAGTTTATGGAAAAGCCGATGTAGTGGTGTTTAAGAAAGGTGATACCTATTTATCTGAAGTTCCGGATAACTCTCAAGATATGGTGGTTACGTTCAGAAATACCCATAACTGGATACGTTTTGGAGGCATAGAAGAGGTCTATCCTGCCTTTTATCGCGTACTGAAAAAGGGCGGAACTCTTGGCATAGTTCAACACCGTGCTGAAGAAGGCAGTGATTACAAAGAAAGTGCTGAAAATGGCTACGTTCCAGAAGCTTATCTAATTTCATTTATTGAAGGTTTAGGATTTGAACTCGTTGAGACGTCTGAGATCAACGCCAATCCTAAAGATACTAAGGACCACAAAGCTGGCGTCTGGTCCCTACCACCGAGCTATCGTTTAAAAGAAGTTAATAAAGCACATTACCAAGCAATCGGTGAAAGTGACCGTATGACGCTGAAATTCATTAAAAGATAAGAGTGATCAAACGCTAGGAAAATGAGAGACACATAGGTCGCCCCGTATTGTTCAATAGCGGGGCAAACCTCTGAGATTAAATATCAGAGTAAAGTACGACCTGATTTCGCCCTTGCCCTTTTGCCATATACAAAGCTTCATCTGCTGAACTAAGCATTAGATTTACCTGCTTAAACTTCCCTTCTTCCCAACTAGAGACACCAATACTGACAGTCACAGTAATTTTATGCTCTTCTACGTCGATTGAGAGAAGCTCAACATTTTGACGTATCCGCTCTGCCACTTTACGCGCGGCATCTAAATCAGTCTCAGGCATCAAAATAGCAAACTCTTCTCCACCCAGACGAGCAACAATATCGGTTTTACGTGCCGTATCTACACATGCCTGATAAAAGACTTTTAAAACTTCATCCCCAGCAGCATGCCCGTAGGTATCATTCACCCTTTTGAAGTAATCGATATCGAGCATAAGCAATGAGAGTGGTCTTCGATAACGTTGCACTCGCCCTAATTCATGTTCAGCCAATTTATTAAATTTACGGCGATTAACCGCGCCAGTCAGTGAATCGGTTGAAGCTAAGCGACGATAGCGCTCATGCTCTAGGGTCTTATGTTTAAGGTCCATTAATTGCCGTTGTTGATGAACCTTATTCCGAATATCTGCCTGTAGTAGACTACGACGACAGCTGTCATAGGCTTTTATCGTTCGCCCTAACTCATCATCAGCAAACCGATCAGTGAAGACAACACTCTGATCACCTTTGGATAAACGCACCATCGCCCGATTTAACATGGCCACCGGCGAAATAATACTGATATTCAACATCCAGCAAGCGAGCAGCGTCAGGCCTGTGACTAACAGCAAGATAAAAGAGGTTAGGTACAATTTTAGCTGTGCGTTAGCAGCATTTTTATCAGCTAACTCCGTCATATCCATAACCAACTTATCCGCTAACGCTTTTAGCAAATCAATTCTTTCTGAAAGCGCTGAAAACCAAAGTGCTTCAGTTAACTGTATCTCACCCCAACTTTTACTTTGTAAAGCTAGATAGAGTTCCTGTTGCAAACTTTCCACTTGCTGAAAGCTAGAACTAGATTGCATACGTTGATAAGCCTGCTGCTGACTGACACTTGCCACTTAATTAAAGTACTGAACCAATCCTTGCTGCTGCCCCATCAAAGAAATTAACTGATGTAATTCTGATTGGTTCGTCCGGTCATCTGCCAAAATCAGAGTACCTAAAGCCCTTTCCTGACCCGCCACCTCTTTCAGATTAAGCACTGAGGTAAAACTAGAAAGATGTGATTCCAGCTCGGCATCTAGCTCCATAAAGGTAAACGCCGCTGGTATATTCAAAAGAGAATCAATTAAAGCGCTGTAGTAATGCTGCATTTCTATAACCGACAGTTCTTGTCGATCTACACGTTTCCTATGATGCTGAATTTCCTCGAGCCATGCGGATGCATTTATTAACTGCGTTTTTATTTGCGGCGGTAAACCATTTTGCGACAAGAGCGATGCACGATCGACAAAGCCATTAATAGCCTGATCTGTTTGCAATCGAGACTGTGTAACATCTTGCGTAACAGCCTGATATTTAGACGCAATAAGACCCGTGGTTAAACCACGTTCTGCCTGTAAACTATGACTTAACGTATTTACATCATGTGCTATAGAACTAATTTCGGAAAGCTTCTCCATAGATTGATAACGGCTGATACCAGTACTCAGAAGGACAACACTAAGCAGAACCATACCGACTGCCGGTATTAAGGCAGTCAATATAATGCGCCAACCTAATGGCAAATGAGCACTTATAGATCGCCTAATTTTAGAGCGCCAAGAATGGCGTTGACTCCCGTTGTCTGTCTCACCTTGTTCACTCAAGCATTGGTGATAGGACATGTCATCCACAACAATATGATTCAACAACCAATCGACTAAAAATAGATAGACATCACGCGCCACTTCAACAGATTCAGCGTGTAACAGTTGCTCTTTGAGTTCTGGAATCTTCTTAATAAAGGATTGGTGACCTTGAATATGCTCATCCAGATCAGGATAACCACAACGAGCCATAAGCGCCTCTTCACGCTGAAAGTGTAATGAGACGTACACTTCTAGCTGTGCAAAAACGTTACCTATAATCTCTTTTTCATGATTTTCTTCAATAGCATTAGCAAGTTCAGAGATAATTGCTAACAACCGTTTGTGATCATTATCAATTGCCTCAACACCTACACTTAACCCCTGATTCCACTGGAACCCAGTCATACAGTACTTCGCCCTACAAACAAGATAAGTCAGATACAGCCCCAAGACATCCAATGCCTTATCTATTTACCTTATGCACAATCGCAGGCCGCTGAGCAGATAATGGTAATCAATCTTTCGAATTAAACTATTGAGCCTGAGCATTATTATTCAGAATAAATTGTAGTTTTAGGCAATCAATCACTAGCCTCATTAAAGCCTTACTGTGTACTAAATAGCAAACTAACAGATTGTGAACAAATTACCATAGATCACGTATTTATTAGCCTACAGCCATTCACTCTCAACCTATTAACCCACTTATCCACATAAAACTTGGATAAAACTAATGTCGATATGTTCACAGATATAAAAAAACCGCCGATAAACGGCGGTTTTTAATTCCTAGAAAGGAACGTTGATGTTATGCGTTTGCAGCGATGATATCTCGTAATACCATCGGCAAGATGCCTTTGTGGCGAATCTGATCCAGCTCAGAAGAAGTATCAACACGAGAAGTCAGCTCTAACTGCTGTGATGAGCCGTCTGCTCGGTTAATAGTCAGGCCGACTGTGCCGCGAGGTTCCAGAGTATCGATACCACTCAGGTCAAAGGTTTCTGTACCATCAAGATTTAGTGATGCACGCGTCACACCTTCTGGTAGTTGCAGCGGTAATACCCCCATCCCCACCAGATTAGATTTGTGAATACGCTCAAAGCTTTCAGCGATAATCGCTTTAACACCTAGCAGTGCGGGACCTTTTGCAGCCCAGTCTCGTGATGAGCCTGTGCCATAAAGCTTGCCACCAAATACAACGGTAGATGTACCTTCAGAACGGTAACGCTCAGCCGCATCGTAGATAGACATCTGTGCTGGAGCAGCATTAGACGAGTAATAGTTCGTTACTGCGCCAGTCGTACCCGGTAGCAGCAAGTTTCTGGCTTTTACGTTGCCGAAAATACTACGCAACATGACATGGTGGTTACCACGGCGTGCGCCCAGTGATGTCATATCTTCGTCGGCAACGCCTTGTGAGCTTAAGTATTCACCTGGAGGTGAATCTGGACGAATTCGGCTTACTGGGGAAATATGATCGGTGGTTGTGTTGTCATCACACATCACCAACATACGTGCACCAGCAATATTGTTTAACGCATCTTCAGGTGTTTCCAGTGAGAAACCATCGAAGAAAGAGATCTCTTGGATATACGTAGAGTCTGCAGCCCAGTCATACACAGGACCCGTTGGAGATTCGAGGTTCTGCCATGTAGCAGGGCCATCCAAAGAATTTTCGTAGGTTTCGCGGAACGCTTTCGGGTCCATGCATTCAAGCATGGTCTGGCTGATTTCAGCATTGCTCGGCCAGATATCCTTAAGGTAAACATCGTTACCATTGGCATCCTGACTAATTGGCTGTGTCGTAACATCAATATTGACATTGCCAGCCATCGCCATAGCAACCACCAGCGGAGGAGACATTAGAAAGTTGGTATCAACATCTGGGTGCACACGACCTTCAAAGTTACGGTTACCCGATAAAACGGATGCAGCAATAATATCGTGGTTCTGCAGCGCTTCTTCGACACTTGGTGCTAGAGGACCAGAGTTACCCACACAGGTAGTACAGCCGTAACCCGCAGTATTAAAGCCCAGCGCATCAAGATGCTGTTGTAGTCCAGCCTTGGAGAGGAAGTCGGTAGCAACCGGTGACCCCGGAGCCAAAGACGTTTTAACACCGTCAGGTACTTTAATACCGAGTTCGTTAGCTTTCTTAGCCAGCAGACCTGCTGCAATCAATAGGCCCGGGTTAGAAGTGTTGGTGCAGGCTGTAATCGCAGCAATCACGATATCGCCGTCTTTTAACTCACGCTCAGGCAGCGGTGCGAAAATACCCGCTTCGTCTGCTTTCATCGGCGTCACTTTAACGACTTCAGGATTACGATCCCCTTCAGCAGCTGCTTTTTGGAACACCTTACCAATCTCAGCTAGCGGCAATCTATCTTGAGGTCGTTTCGGGCCCGCTACAGACGGCTCAACGGTAGACAGGTCAAGTTTCAGAAGGTCGGTATAACGTGGCAATGCCTGACCTGGTTTCCAAGCCATATTTTGTGCTCTGTAGTATTCGAGCGGCAGATCACCATCCCTCCCTGTTGCTCTCATATACTCAGCAGAAACTTCATCAAACGGGAAGAAGCCCATGGTTGCGCCATATTCTGGTGACATGTTTGCAATGGTTGCGCGATCAGGCAGAGAAAGGTTGGCACAACCTTCACCTACGTATTCAACAAACTTACCCACCACACCCGCTGGGTATTTACGCAGCATCTCGGTGATGGTTAGTACTAGATCGGTTGCAGTAACACCTTCACGTAGTGCACCTGTTAGCTCAACACCGACTACTTCAGGTGCCAACATCTGCATAGGTTGACCTAGCATTGATGCACCGGCTTCAATACCACCAACACCCCAACCAACAATACCTAGCGCGTTCGCCATTGGCGTATGACTATCCATACCAATAAGGGTATCTGGTGCCATTAGCCCATTAATATCGAGGTAACCCTGAGCTAGATACTCTAGGTTAACCTGATGAACAATGCCGGTTTGTGGTGGAATAATTCGGATCGTGTCGAATGCTTGCGCACCCCATTTCAAGAAGGCATAACGCTCTTTGTTGCGCTCTGCTTCTAGTTCACCATTGATTTTTAGTGAAGCCGGGCTGCCCGTATTATCCATTGTTACTGTATGGTCAATAACAAGATCTGCACGAACAAGAGGCTCAATGATTGCCGGATCTAAGCCCATACGCTGAACCGCTGAACGCATCGCAGCAAAATCAACAATCGCTGGGGTACCACTTAAATCGTGCATGATGACACGACCCGCGGTGAAAGGAATTTCGATCGGCTTTGTACCTTGGTGCTCTGTCCAACTTCCAAGCGCCTGAACCTGCTCAGCGGTTACGCCGTTTTGGCCAACATTTCGAGCAATTCCTTCCAAGATAGGACGAAGTGAAAATGGTAATGCATCAAGATCGATACCAAACTGTTCTGCGGTATCTGGAAGACTATGGTAGCTGTGCTCTGTTCCTGAGAGTGTTCGAACAGAGCTAGATGGATCGAAATGGGTCGGGCTTGTCATTTTTTATACCTCACGCAGATAGGACGTAGCTGAAGCCATAACCTTTATTTTTACGAGTTCTCGTTCACTAGAACCGCTCGATTTCCTTGTTGGTTACATTTTCAGGCGTCACACGAACCGCTATTGCAGAACATCCTAGATTTATCGGCCGTCGTTTCCGATATTTTCTGCAACACAAATTATTACCTCTTTAAGATTGTCGACAATATTAGCCAACAACCGACTCAAATCAAGTAATACGGGCATTAAATTGCATAAATTACATACAATCTAAGACTATTTGCTAGTAAAAACGGGTATTTTTTGAACAGAACCGAAGAAATTTGAATCAAGCTCCCTGCAGTCCACATAGAACTCGGAACTAGATCATAGGGCCAATAAGGAAGCGATTTTTATGCTGTAGATAGATCGTGTGCTAAGAAAACTAGAGGCGTTTATCACTATCAGTAACCTCGATTTAGAAACTAGAAATTAGCTTGGATAAACATCATCCTTAGTTAATTTGGTTTCAACACCGGGTAAAAACTACCCGAAGGAACATCTAATAATTAATCTAGCTTCTATTTAGCTAATTTAGATAATAAAGGCTGCAATCAAACTACATTATAGAAGGAGAGTAAATTCACTCCGCTTGGCTACCCGATAACTGACGACACTCTAGAAACCACGGACTGACGGGCTTTGCACCAAAAACGGGCACATCAAAAAATGCCCAATCAAGCAGCTCACTATGAAATGATTATTATTTCCAATTTAGAAACAATTAGACCTGACTTAAATGATTACTATTTTCAATAAAGGCAAAATCTGCCATTTTTCATAATAAAAATAGATACCTACAACCAATGTATACCCTCTTTAAAAGCCTTGATTTAAGTACTATTTTTTAAATTTATAGCGACTATTAGCCTCATTTAAATAGTTTTGATTGAGCTGTTTACCTGTTTTTTTTTATAATCTGCGCACAAATCATAACTAGATTTAAGTGAGACGTTGGACGCCATGAGCTACTATTCTGACTACCTAGAAGAAATTGAGGTTCGTAAAAAGGACCTGGGTCTAAACCCAAAACCAATCGATAGCGCTGAATTGCTATCTGAAATCATTGCCCAGATCAAAGACACTGGTAATGCAGAGCGCGAAGCTTCTCTAAACTTCTTCATCTATAACACGCTACCTGGTACAACTCCAGCGGCTGGCGTTAAAGCGGCTTTCCTAAAAGACATCGCTCTAGGTAAAGAAACAGTTGCTGAGATCTCTCCAGAGTTCGCTCTTGAGCAACTGTCTCACATGAAAGGTGGTCCTTCTGTTGAAGCACTACTAGACATCGCTCTATCTGACGACGCACAAGCTGCTGCAGCGGGCGAAGTTCTTAAGTCTCAAGTATTCCTATACGACGCTGATACAGCTCGTCTAGCGGACGCTTTCAAAGCGGGCAACGCAATCGCTAAAGATATCCTAGAAAGCTACTCTAAAGCAGAGTTCTTCACTAAGCTTGACGATATCCCTGAGAAAATCAAAGTTATCACTTACATTGCTGCTGAAGGCGATATCTCTACTGACCTTCTTTCTCCTGGCAACCAGTCTCACTCACGTGCAGACCGTGAGTTGCACGGTAAGTGCATGATCTCTCCAGAAGCTCAGCAAGAAATTAAGAAGATGGGTGAAGACAACCCAGACGCTAAAGTGATGCTGATCGCTGAGAAGGGTACCATGGGTGTAGGTTCTTCCCGTATGTCTGGTGTAAACAACGTTGCACTTTGGGCAGGTGAGCCAACTTCTCCATACATCCCGTTCGTAAACAACAAACCGGTTGTTGCGGGTACTAACGGTATCGCGCCTATCTTCCTAACTACGGTTGGTGTAACTGGCGGTATTGGTCTTGACCTTAAGAACTGGGTTAAGAAAACTGACGCAAACGGCGAAGTTGTTCGTGACGAAAACGGCGATCCAGTACTAGAAGAAGCATACTCTGTAGCTACTGGTACTGTTCTAACTATCGATACTAAAGCTAAGAAGCTGTACAACGGCGACGAAGAACTAGCTGATATCTCAGACGCGTTCACACCACAAAAAGTTGAGTTCATGAAAGCGGGTGGTTCTTACGCGGTAACATTCGGTAAGAAACTTCAAACGTTCGCTGCTGAAACTCTAGGCGTTGAAGCTCCAGCTGTTTACGCTCCATCTAAAGAGATCTCTCACGAAGGCCAAGGTCTAACTGCTGTTGAAAAAATCTTCAACCGCAATGCAGTAGGCGTGACTTCTAAGACTCCTCTACACACTGGTTCTGACGTTCGCGTTAAAGTGAACATCGTAGGCTCTCAGGACACTACTGGTCCTATGACTTGCCAGGAACTGGAAGCAATGGCTGCTTCTAAAATCTCACCAAGCGTTGATGGTGCATTCCAGTCTGGTTGTCACACAGCGTCTGTATGGGATAACAAAGCTAAGGCTAACACGCCTAAGCTAATGGCATTCATGAACGCATTCGGCGTAATCACTGCACGTGATCCGAAAGGTGTTTACCACTCAATGACTGACGTAATCCACAAAGTATTGAACGACATCACTGTTGATGACCGTGCAATCATCATTGGTGGTGACTCTCACACGCGTATGTCTAAGGGTGTAGCATTCGGTGCTGACTCCGGTACTGTTGCGATCGCATTGGCTACTGGTGAAGCAGCAATGCCAATTCCAGAGTCTGTAAAAGTAACCTTCAAAGGTGCTATGAAGCCTCACATGGACTTCCGTGACATCGTACACGCTACTCAAGCGCAGATGCTTAAGAAGTTCGCTGGCGAAAACGTTTTCCAAGGTCGCGTAATCGAAGTACAGATCGGTACTCTACTAGCTGACCAAGCGTTCACGTTCACTGACTGGACTGCAGAAATGAAAGCGAAAGCTTCTATCTGTATCTCTACTGACGAAACGCTAATTCAGTCTCTAGAACTAGCTAAGTCTCGTATCCAGATCATGATCGACAAAGGTATGGAAAACGAAGCGGGCATGCTACAAGGTCTTATCGACCTAGCTGACAAGCGTATTGCTGGCATCAAGTCTGGTGAAGAACCAGCCCTTGCTCCGGATGACAATGCTAAGTACTTCGCTGAGCTAGTTGTAGATCTAGATCAGATCGACGAGCCAATGATTGCTGACCCAGACGTTAACAACGAAGACGTTTCTAAGCGTTACACTCACGATGTTATCCGTCCAACTTCTTTCTATGAAGGCCGTGAAGTTAACCTAGGCTTCGTTGGTTCTTGTATGGTTCACAAAGGCGACATGCAGATCATCGCTGCAATGCTACGCAACCTAGAAAAGAACGGTCCTATCACGTTCAACGCACCTCTAGTTGTTGCTCCGCCAACTTACAACATCGTTGACGAGCTAAAAGCTGAAGGCGATTGGGATATTCTATCTAAATACGCTGGCTTCACTTTCGATGATGAGCATCCGAAAGAAGAAGCGCGTACTAAGTACGAGAACATTCTGTACCTAGAACGCCCAGGCTGTAACCTATGTATGGGTAACCAAGAGAAAGCAGAAGCTGGTGACACTGTACTAGCAACTTCTACTCGTCTATTCCAAGGCCGTGTTGTAGAAGACTCTGCTGAGAAGAAAGGTGAATCTCTACTAGGTTCTACTCCAATGGTTGTTCTTTCTACTATCTTGGGTCGTTTCCCAACGTTGGAAGAGTACAAAGCAGCTGTTGAAGGTATCAACCTAACGTCTTTCGCTCCACCAAGCGAAGACCTAAGCGTTGCACCACAAGCTATCCCAGCTGCACGTATCTAATCACTAGATAACGTCAGCAATAAAAAGCCCCGAATTATCGGGGCTTTTTTGTTTTTACTAGAAATAAAACAGCTGCTCTGCGAAGAATCTAAAAAATCTATACTCAAGCCAATCAACGCGCTCTTTTAGACTTAACACTTCAAAGGCACCTTAAATCAGCAGCCTAGAACGGCAGTTCGCAGAGTCTAAGTCCTTCTAAAAACTAATTTTAGAGAGAATAATATAATCGATAGTTTGTACTCGCCGCCGAAATAAGTTTAACAACAAGCCCTTAAGTAAAATGGCTACCAAATCTCATTCTGACGCTTTTGAAGAATCAAGGCCATAGATCTGGGGAGGTACTTTTTAGATTTTGATACTCCTGATGGTGCAGAAGAATAGGTCTTGATGACACGAAAACCTGCATTCTCTGCCAATAGAATGATTTCAGACTCGCGCTTAAACTCAAAAATATGATCAACTTCAGCAGCTGTTAACGCGCCAGTAATAAAGGCATAAGCCCCGTCTTTTAGGTTGTTGCTCATGTTTTTTAAAAGTTGATCGGGAGTTTCAAGATGCTCGAGCAGAAAGCAGGAAACACCTGCATCAAATTGTTCACCCTCATTATAAGCCATAGCATCGCCAACAACATATTCTGTTGACTCATCTTTGGCTGCTATCTTTGACATTGCAGAAGCGGCTTCAACCGAAGTTTCACTAATATCTATAGCTGTTGATAACCAGCCTTTTAAATGACGGAGAAATATGAAGTGCCAGATCCCACTACCGGAACCCAGATCCACTAAGCGGCCTTTTTGCTCGGGGGTAAAGAAAGCATTTAGGAAGTTATCTCGATAAAACTGATACAGTTCCAAGTGGTGTAGCCAAGCAAAGGTCGTGGTGTATACCCCCCAATGATACAGGCTCATAAACTCTGGGGAATCATAGGTTTCTTTATAAACCTCGTCGTAGCTGGAGAACTCATACTTTCCTGTGATTTCATAACGAGCTTGCGAACGGTTAACATCAACCACAAAGTAACAATAGCCATCAATCAGTGTTTTTTGATAATCAGCCCCTAAGGAGGATTTAGCCCACTCCAGCATTGGATTGGCCAGCTCTTCGAATAGTTCAGTTTGACTCTCGTAGGCTTTCCTAACCTCTTTGGCAAAGACAGGCTTTATTTCTTCAATTTTTTTTACGAACTCTAGGGAGATAGACATGTTTAGGTCCATTAGAGAGAGTTGATGAAAGTAGAGATTTTTTTTGTTAACTGTTGCCGTCCTGTAGCTGTTAGATGGGCTATATCTCTAATGAAGTGATCATCAATGCTTTGGCTATAATCCACCACGCGAAGTGCTTCCGACTCGTACTTTGCTAGTACTTTATAGAATGCACGATCTGCATAAGCTCCAAAGCCTTTTCTAACTTCGCTATGCTCTGGCATGATGGCAATAACGACTTTAGGAGCTATTTCTGATGCCTGCTCTAGCACGATGTTAAGACCATGAATGTGATCAACCCAACCGTACCTTGCAGGGTTTATTAGTCCACGGCCTTTAGCACCTTCAATCTGCTTTAGGAATGCCGCTTCATTGAAGTATTTGTCGGTATATATAAACTTATTTGGCTCTAACAGCAGATCATTACCCCTTGAAAAACTTTTAACATCAAGCTTTTTATAGTTACCTATAGCAAGGTTTGTCGACATCAAAAGATCCCTAATCAAATAGTCGAGACGAATGGCATATCTTGCCAAGGGGAAGAGCTCATTGATCAAGGTGTCTTTCTCTAGGCTAGGTAGTTTATTTTGATACTCATAGCGACGGTAAAATTGGATTTGATCATGATCCAGAAAATCCAGATAACGATTAAAAGTTATTGGGTTCTCCCTATCAGACAACATACGGCTATTGATGCCGAGCACAATCACTTCAGGCTTAATATCTAGGTTCTTTGTTATATCAAGGAGTAACGCAATATGGTAAATACTTCCATGACTAGTGACACCGGCATTGATTGAGCATATTGATGTGAGCTCCCTATGCAATTCGTCATCAAAGCCCTCTCTTACTGTAGAGGGGCCAATAAATAGCACGCCCTCGTTCCCACATTGGGACTGGTACTGGGCCAGTTTAGATACGAAACGGTGCGAGGGAACTTTTCCCAATCCTTGCTCATACAGGGGATGTAGCAAATTGGACTTGTGTAGGAGGGTAGAGCTAGCCCAAATAATGACAAAAAGCACCGCTATATTTCGCAGGCATTTTAGCCTTAAGAACTTAAAATCCGGCATAGATAAACTCCGGCATACCTTTGCTCAAAAACGCAGCAATCAAGGTAAGCTTGGCGAGAATCAATACGTGGTTCACAACTAATTGAATATGCTTGTTCATAGAATGCTGTTCATTACTAGGTGAAGACTGATGGTGATAGTAAAAAATACGTAACACATACCAATAAACTGTTTAGCATAAACATATTTATTAGGCTGAATTAAGTAGATTGATATTTTTCGGTCTCGAAGCACCTTTTCAATAGCGACCACCGTTCCCAGCATAGCCCCCCATGTAACAAATGCTAGAGTCAACTGATGCCATAGCCCAGTGAAGGCAAAAGAAATCACTGATGTCACGAAGGCGATGGCTGGAGCCTTTTTTACCCCATGTTTACGCACAAGATATAGCTGAATGGGGGTATATATATTGTCTCGAACAAAGGAGCCGAGGGAAATGTGCCAGCGGCTCCAGAATTCCGTAATATTCTTAGATAGAAAAGGACGGTCAAAGTTTACGGGAGTAGGTATCCCGAGTAACTTGCCAATACCCAAGGCGACAGCGGAGTAACCTGCAAAGTCAAAGAATAAATAAATAAATAGTATGGCTGTTTCTAGTAGTGAGTCAGTATGCAGCCTACCATCTACTCCCCAGCCAAAGATACGGATACTCTCGGCTATAACCACTTTATAGAACATCCCAGTTGTTATAATGCAGATTGCATTAATAAAGGCACTATAATCTGTAGCTGGTAGCTGGCTCTGCTGTTTGATGTAGTCACGATATCTGCAAATAGGACCAGCAGCAAGCATATGGAATGGGAATACAAACCCTAATAGGGTTAGATAAGACGGAGGGGCATTTCCATCACGAATAGTGCGAAGGAAATCCCAGGATCTGAGGGCCGCATAGGAAAAACCAAGAACCAATAGAGAACCAAGGACCTTGTGTTCGAAAAAAGGGTTTAGAGTAATCAGTGCTTTGATTTGTGTTGAATAATCGAAGTAAAAGCTGTACCCAACTAGACAAGTTGGGATAAAGGCCAGGGTTACAACCATAAGAGGCTGCTTAGGCTTTCTGCGGTAGAATTTAACTAACAGGAACAGAAGGAGTACAAAAATTGCGGCGGTAACCGCCACATAGATCGAGCCCACGATGGCAATGATAGTCAACGAAATCAAACCGTATACATCTGCCTTTCTACTCGTAGGTGTAATTGAAAGAATAATATAGCTTACAAGTACACCTATCCAAAAATGCAATTCAAAAAGAATGGTCATTGCTTATTAGCTTTTTTGGCTTTCGATAAGGGAAATAAGCTGGCCAATATTCTCAAGTTCCGAAATGGCTTCATTGCTAAAGCGGATGCCAAATTCAGTTTCAATAGTCACCATCAGCGTAATGTGATTCATTGAATCCCAAACTTCAATATCTTTTGCTGAGAGCTCATCAACTGCCGTGATTCTGTCATCCCCCATGACCATTCGAAGAATGTCCTGAACTTTTTCTCTGATTTCTTCTGACATATTCTTTTCTCCTATTCAAATTGCTTAATAAAGTTTTTGACCTTTCTATCTTTATCGCAGCGAAGTTGCCAGCGCTGATCATCTTCTAACAGAGGGATAAAGCCTAGCTTTAGGTAGTGATCTTTAACTAGTTTATTCTTTGCTGTGGGGATATAGGACCCAATCAGTATCTTGCCGTGATGCTCGGTGTTCAACCACTGAAAAACCCCCTCTTCAACGGTCCGATTAAGCACTCGACAGCTCATTATCCATGTATCAATTTCTAATTGTTCCTCAGCATTAGGCAGCAAAATAAGCGTAGATATTATTCCTTGAGCACCAAAATCATCACTGTAGCTGACAACAAGAATTTGAGCTCCTTGTTCGTTTGTTAGACGCTTTAAATCTTCTTCAGAATGTCTTCTTGTTGTCAGGTTAAACTGATTAGACTTCTTTATGAGCTGAAGGACTCGAGATTTATTCTTGTCGCTATAGCTATCAATCGTTAAAGATATATTGAGTTGATCTAGAAACTCGTCATTGGTTTTATAGTTTGTTTGTAGTTTTTTTGTTTTAATCAGCGCATCAAAGGCTTGCGATTTTTCGAGATCTTCTTGTTGGACTTTGCAACGGTTGAAGAATCGCCCGGCAGAAAAGCGCTCTAGAGTAAACTCTGGGGAGCGCTCTGATCGTAAGATGTCAATATTCTCATGAGCAGTGAGAACTTCGGAAAGTTCGTAGTCACTATCATCAATAAATAGGAAATATTCAGCGCCAAAATTGATGTCTTCGCAAACTCCCGAAATTAGCTCACTCTTGGGGATGAAGTTGATTTGAATAGAAGTAAAGTCCTGCTTCTTTAGTTTGATATCATTATTTTCATCGATCAAGTCAGCAACGCTAGGATCATTTCTACTGACGGCAGCCAAAGCAACTCCAGATTTTTTTAACCCCTTATACATTTCCTGGCTAATTCGATAGGCATTAGCTTCGGGGCTATCGTAGCCACAGACGACATCAAATGCGCCAAGCTCGGCGATCTCGCCTCCCCACAGTGTATTGTCCCAGTCGAGTGCCAATAGTCGATGACTCTGGCCAAAATGGTCTGCAACAGTAGATGCAATTTCTCGTGCTACTGCAATACTGCCTTCAGACTCATAGCCAAGCTTGGCTAAAAAGTAGTTTCTTCTACCTACTGCAGATGCCCCTCCGCTAATAAATAGTGCTGTTTTAATGTCGCAAACCACAAAGTTGTTATCGATTTTTGAGTTTAGAAGGGCATTAAGTTTATCCATGGCAACCCCGCGGCCCATGCAGTAACTTTCATCGATATAGCTGCACACAACAGGGTAAGCGCCATCACTGAAGTTTCCGAAAACCACAGTACCGTCAAAATTAGACTTCAATGTTTGAATCAAACCCTCAAGAGTAGTCGAAACGTTTTGGTAGCTTGCTAAGTCAATCAGGACATCAGAAGATGTATATTTTGTGATCCAGTGCTCAGATAGCAATACCACTGCCATATTGTAATCGCTGGTATACAGATCAGAAGATGGATTGAGTATCTCCATTTCAACAGCATCAAAACTTGGTGTTTTGATGGAGACACTAACACCTCTACAAGCCGCGAATAACTCGATCATTTTGATCAATGGGTCAGCAGTAAAATCAGTAATCAGGACAATGTTAGAGCGACTCTCTGATGGCTTTAACCGAGGATAACCAAGCTTCGCCCAGAGGGCATGTAACTGGCCGTAAAAAAGTGTTGAGTGCCCAGGGCAATTTGAACAGACCCGAATAAGACGAGGTAAAAGATAGTGTAACTCTTCGGAGCATCCAGCTAATAGCTTATAGGTAGCAGATGAATCGAGGTCGAAACAGTTCTTTACGATCTTAGCAATAAGTTGGGATGGATTCATTTTAACTCCCCATGCTGTTGCCAAAATGCTTTGGCATAGCGTTAAACCATGATTTAAAGTGGCTGATTACCCAAGTGGGAGTATCCTCATAACATCGAGACTCCCTAGGTAAATTAGCATGACATATTAGTCTTATTAAATGGCCTTATGTATTTTGCTACTGACGATTAGGTAGGTATTCAATTGCGGTCGTCTGCTAAATAGCCAGGCAGTGAGCTTACTATATGTGGAAGCTTAGTTTTCCAGAAGCCTCCCTAAACAATACGATAGTATTTGTTAGCATTTCACTATAGTGTTTCAGCTCATTATCGAATATGTAAATATCGAAGTATTTCTGGCCTATCTCAAATAAGCGGATATAGCCCCTATTGGATATATTAGACTGGCCGACAAGGAGGAAGATCCAAATACCTTCACTATTGGTGAAGAAAAAGTGGTTGCTAAAGGCTATAAAAGTGACAAAGGCAAGTAGGGTGAGAAGAAGTATCAGTTTTAGAAGTTCCATGTATCCAAGTTCAGCAGGCCAACTTTGTGTTTAACGATCCTATCGTTAGTACCCCAGGGTTACCTCTTTCTTTTGATTGATTTACGGTTTTGTCACAATCAATCAAACTTGTAACCTTTTCTTTTCAAGAAACTGAGTCACTTTGAAGCAGAACTAATGCATTCTATGTACAAAAATCTCGTTCTCTCTTGTCTTTTTGTACATACATTCTGTGCATAGCCTACACAATCTAAGAATTTTTCGGAAGTACCCTGAGGACTTTTTGTAACGCTATTCTAAGTTTTCTCTGGTGAACTATTCTTGCAGGTGAACGCAGTCACATAATTAAAGATCAAGCATATGATCGTTACTCCTGTTGACATTACTATGCCCAAGAGTGTTGATTGTACAATTTGGTTGGTATCGCTACTTGGCACTGAAAAGTCTAAAAATTGGGGCGCCAAAGCCAGCTTGAATTAGGGATGCATTTAGGGAAATAAGACGAATTTCCCTTTTAACTACATCTATGTATCAATTAATATGCTTCAATAATGAGGATTTGAAATATCTCTTCAGACAAGCCAACAAATCAAAAGCTCCTTCATTTAGATCAAATTTACTTAAAACCCTACCTGATTTAAATGTTTACACACTCATAGGGCTATATTTGTTATTTACAGCCCCTAAAACCAATCAGTTAAACAAATCCATCAATAATTATTTAACAATAATTTCTTTATGTCATTTAGAACGGGATATCGTCATCACAGTCAGCAGGCTGAGGTGCCGCATTGGAGCTAAAGTACTCTTGCTCAGAGGCTTCCGAAGATAACGCTGACTGAATCTTCCAGCCAACAAGGTTGTTGTAATAACGACCGTTATACTCTCGACCACGAATGTCAAAGCTTACTGTAACTTCCTGTCCAATCTGCAATGATTCAAGCAAACTAACCTTATCTTGCACAAACTCTAGATTGATCTCTTGAGGGTATTTACCGTCATCAACTGTCACGACCATTTCTCTCTTCGTAAAGCCACTATTGAACGTTTGCGGATCTTGGATCAGTTTAATTTTGCCAGTTAGCTCGTAGCTCATGAATGCATTCCAAAGGTATCTAAAATTTCAAAATTGAGCTTATTAAATCAAAATCGAAAAAAGAAGTCTTCGTTAGAGTTTAAAGCCGCGTAAGCATACACCTCATTAGCGAAGTTTTAATTCAATCTGCTGTCTAATAAAGCCTTCTAGAACCTATCAGCGATAGCGCTCTAGCCACTAGTAACTGAAATACTTAGCGGTTAGGCAACACCCAGTCAGGACGCGGAAAGTGGCAGGTATATCCACCTGGATAGCGCTCAAGATAATCCTGATGCTCAGGTTCGGCTACCCAAAAATCGCCTGCAGCTTCGACTTCCGTCACCACTTTACCTGGCCACAACCCGCTGGCTTCAACATCAGCGATTGTATCTAGCGCAGTTTGTTTTTGCTCTTCATCTAAAAAGTAGATCGCAGAGCGGTAGGAGGTACCGCGATCATTGCCCTGTCGATTAGGCGTAGTAGGGTCATGAATCTGGAAGAAAAACTCCAATAAGGTTCGGTACGAAATCAATTCTGAATTAAATAAGATCTCAATACCCTCAGCATGAGCACCATGATTGCGGTAAGTAGCATTAAGCACATCACCACCGGTGTAGCCCACACGAGTCGCTATAACGCCCGGTAATTTACGAATTAGATCCTGCATACCCCAGAAGCATCCACCAGCAAGTATTGCTCGTTGTTCACTCATTCAGGCATCCTCCAACTTAAAAGCTAGCAATAGACCAGTATTTCTTTGTTACAACACTTGCCAGAAAGTTCCCACAGCTACTGAACTTCGATCAACAAGAATCCTAAACTTGTACGGTCATTAACCGATTAAGGTTTATACCACACATAAAAAACCGCCGAAAAATCGGCGGTTTTTTGGTCTTTAGCCACTAGTAGCGAAGCATTTTCACCACTGGCTGCTAAAAGAAACTTAGCTTACTGCATCATCAGCAAGTAGATCTTTCATAGATAGCTTGATACGGCCACGCTGGTCTACGTCCAGAACTTTAACCTTAACCATCTGATCCATCTGGATGTAGTCAGTTACTTTCTCAACACGCTTGTTGTCGATCTGAGAAATGTGAACTAGACCATCTTTACCCGGCAGGATGTTAACGAATGCACCGAAGTCTTCGATACGTACAACCTTACCTTCGTAAACCTGACCGATCTCTGCTTCTGCAGTGATTTCGATGATCTTATCCGTAGCCGCTTTAGCAGCTGCTTTGTCTGCAGCGTATACGCGAACTGTACCATCGTCTTCGATGTCGATAGATGCACCAGTCTCTTCAGTAAGAGCACGGATAGTAGCACCACCTTTACCGATTACGTCACGGATCTTCTCTGGGTTGATCTTCAACTGAGTCAATGCTGGAGCGTTATCTGGAAGCTCTGGACGAGCGTAACCGATAACCTTAGCCATCTCTTTCAAGATGTGAACACGTGCTTCGTATGCCTGCTCAAGCGCAATGTCCATGATCTCTTCAGTGATACCAGTGATCTTGATGTCCATCTGAAGTGCAGTGATACCTGTTTCAGTACCCGCAACTTTAAAGTCCATGTCGCCTAGGTGATCTTCATCACCCAAGATATCAGTTAGGACAGCAAAGCCGTTCTCTTCTTTAACAAGACCCATTGCGATACCCGCAACTGGTGCTTTAAGAGGAACACCTGCATCCATCATAGATAGAGACGCGCCACATACAGAAGCCATGGAGCTAGAACCGTTAGATTCAGTGATCTCAGATACGATGCGGATTGTGTATGGGAACTCTTCTTGAGTTGGAAGAACTGCAGCAACACCACGACGCGCTAGACGACCGTGACCAATTTCACGACGACCAGCACCCATCATACGACCACATTCACCTACAGAGTATGGAGGGAAGTTGTAGTGCAACATGAATGGATCTTTACGCTCACCTTCGATCGCATCGATGATCTGCTGATCACGTGCAGTACCTAGTGTACAAGTCGCGATAGACTGAGTTTCACCACGAGTGAATAGCGCAGAACCGTGAGTACCTTGTAGTACGTCGATCTGAACATCGATACCACGAACAGTCTTGTTATCACGGCCATCGATACGAGGCTCACCTGCAACGATACGGCCACGAACGATCTCTTTCTCTAGGGAGCTAACGATGCCAGATACATCACCAGCAGAAGGCTGACCTTCTTCTTCGCCCGCTAGCTTTTCAACCGCTTGAGCGCGAAGTTGAGCCAGTGCATTCTGACGCTGCATTTTATCAGCAACTTGGTAAGCAGCTGTAATGCCTTCGCCTACTTCAGCACGTACTTTAGCGATTAGATCTTGATCTTTTTCAGGTGCAGTCCAAACCCAAGCTTCTTTACCTGCTTCAGTTTTAAGTTCGTTAACAGCGTTAACAACTGCTTGCATCTCTTGATGAGCGAATAGAACCGCACCAAGCATTTCGTCTTCTGAAAGCTCTTGCGCTTCAGATTCAACCATTAGTACAGCGTCAGATGTACCAGCAACAACCATGTCCAGCTCAGATGTTTCAAGCTGCTCATAAGATGGGTTTAAGATGTAACCATCTTCTTCAGTGAAGCCAACACGTGCTGCACCGATTGGACCTTGGAATGGGATACCAGAGATCGCTAGTGCTGCAGAAGTACCGATCATCGCTGCGATATCTGGATCATTTACTTTATCTGCAGACATTACAGTACAAACAACCTGAACTTCGTTCATGTAACCTTTCGGGAACAGTGGACGAATTGGACGGTCGATAAGGCGAGAAGTAAGTGTCTCTTTTTCAGATGGACGTGCTTCACGCTTGAAGAAACCACCAGGGATACGGCCTACAGCGTAGTATTTCTCTTGGTAGTGAACAGAAAGAGGGAAGAAACCCTGACCTTCTTTTGCTTCTTTAGCGCCAACAACAGTACAAAGTACTTCGTTACCACCCATTTTAACCAGGACAGAACCTGTCGCCTGACGCGCAACGCGGCCAGTTTCGATAGTTACTTCCTGACCACCAAACTGGAATGTTTTAGTAGCTACTTGGAACACAATAATTTTCCTTTAAATAATTTGGCGGGGCAGTTTGCAGATAACTTTCATGCCTTCTGTCTTGCCAGTACTCAAATAAGCTCTTTGGGTAGATCTAAAAACTTATTTGAGTACGGGCGGGATGAAATAGTTACCTTTTCTTACCCCAGATAAAACCGGGGCCATACATTGTATGGCCCCAGAGAATTTACACTAACTTAGCGACGCAGACCTAGACGCTTGATCAGCTCAAGGTAACGATCAGCATCTTTACCTTTTAGGTAGTCCAGCAGCTTACGACGCTGGTTTACCATGCGGATCAGACCACGGCGAGAGTGGTGGTCGTGTTTGTTCGCTTTGAAGTGACCTTGTAGACCTTCGATGTTAGCAGATAGTAGAGCTACCTGAACTTCTGGGGAACCAGTGTCGCCTTCAGCGCGAGCGAAATCTGCAACGATTGCCGCTTTTTTCTCAGCAGTTAATGCCATTTTCTTACTCCTAAAAAATATGCACACGATCTTAAGATCGCCGGATTGAAAAGAAACGATGCACCGAGCATATTTTCAGTACAACGCCACATCGGCCCTCTTACGAGAACCAAATAAAATCTTTATTGATCAGCTTCAGTGCAGATAAGACGCTTAGGTTTTAGCTGCTGCTCGACTACTTCGGCAACGCCCAAGAAACGCTCTGCATCGCTATCCAGTGATGTACCAAACAAGCGAATCAAGCTACCTTCTGCATAATCGGCATTAGGGACTGATTGGCCATGCATAATCAAACTGGTTTGCTGATCATCTAATCGAACTGCCGGTAGATCATCTACAGCAGCCCAGGCTGGCAATAATAGCTTATCCAGCTCGATTTGTATGCCTTTTTGCTCTTCTTCAGCACTGTTTTCGGGCACTAACTCACTTAGCTCATCCAAACTCATCATTCGGTCAGCCGTGAATGCACCCACATCCAGTCTATGGAGCATTTTGACATGCGCACCACAACCCAGAATATGGCCTAGATCTTCTACAATCGAACGGATATACGTTCCTTTCGAACAAAAGACTTCTAGATCAATTTCATCATCACGCAAAGCGGTTAATTTTATCTCATGGATCGTCACTTTACGCGGTTTAACTTCGACCTGAATACCCTTTCGAGCCAGCTTATAAAGGGGCTGTCCTTGGTGTTTCAGCGCTGAAAACATCGAAGGAACTTGTTCTATTTCACCGCTAAACTCTGACTGCAAAATACCATCGATCTTGTCTTCAGTCAGATCGGTCGGAACAGGCTTTTCTTCGACTACAGCACCATCGGCATCACTAGAATCCGTTCGAATACCAAGCTTAGCTGTCGTGACATAACGTTTATCAGAATCGAGCAGGTGTTGCGAGAACTTAGTCGCCTCACCTAAACAGATGGGTAACATACCGGTGGCAAGTGGATCCAATGCACCCGTATGACCTGCTTTGGCTGCATCATAAATGCGTCGAACTTGCTGTAGAGCGGAATTAGAAGAGATACCGGACGGTTTATTCAACAAGAATACACCGTCGACCGCCCGGCCTCGGGATTTTCTACGACGACCCACGATTATTCCTCGTCAGCGTCTTTAGAAGCGCTCTGATTTTCCTGACGGATAGCCGCCTCAATCAGATGATGTAGATGTCTACCACGCTCGATCGTTTCATCGAAATGGAAACGCAGTTGCGGCATAACACGTAGCTGAACGTTACGACACAGTTCTCCACGAAGGAAACCTGCAGCATTGTTCAGTACTTTAAGTGAATCAATAATTGCTTCTGCTTCATCTTTACCATTAAGCGGTAAAACAGTGATGTAGACATCAGCAAAACCTAGATCCTTACTCACTTTGACATGGCTAACAGTAACCATACCTAAGCGTGGATCTTTTACCTCAAACTGGATCAGCTGAGCCAGCTCACGTTGGAGCTGGTCAGCAATCCTAGATGTACGACTATAATCGCGTGCCATAAAGGTTATTTATTACCTTGTATTTGCAATATTACAGCGTGCGCTGAATTTCAACTGTGTCGTAAACCTCAATCTGGTCGCCGACTTTAACATCGTTGTAGTTCTTAACGCCGATACCACATTCCATACCCTGACGTACTTCGTTGACGTTATCTTTAAAGCGACGTAGAGATTCTAGCTCGCCTTCATAGATAACAACGTTTTCACGTAGGACACGGATTCGTTTATTACGGAAGACAGTACCTTCTGTAACCATGCAGCCGGCAACCGCACCAATCTTAGGCGCTTTAAATACGTCACGTACTTCAGCAATACCCACGATCTCTTCACGGTACTCAGGAGATAGCAGACCGCCCATCGCCTGTTTAACGTCATCGATGATGTCGTAGATTACGCTGTAGTAACGTAGTTCAATACCTTCGCGTTCTAGTACCTGACGCGCTTGAGCGTCAGCACGAACGTTAAAGCCGACCATCAACGCATCTGCAGTTACCGCAAGGTTAGCATCAGTTTCAGCGATACCACCTACGCCACCAGATACAATGTTCACCTTAACTTCATCAGTAGATAGATCTTCCAATGCGTGCGTTAGAGCTTCCAAAGAACCACGTACGTCTGTCTTCAGTACGATATTGAACTGCTTAACATCACCTGCTTGCATGTTAGCAAATAGGTTTTCAAGCTTAGATTTCTGCTGACGAGCAAGCTTAACATCACGGTATTTACCCTGACGGAATAGAGCAACTTCACGCGCTTTCTTCTCGTTAGATACCATCGTGAATTCGTCACCCGCGTTAGGCGTACCATCCAGACCTTGGATTTCTACAGGGATCGCAGGACCAGCGGAATCGATCGGCTTACCGTTCTCATCCAGCATCGCACGTACACGGCCATAGTGAAGACCCGCAAGGACGATATCGCCTTTACGTAACGTACCGTTCTGTACAAGTACTGTAGCAACTGGACCACGACCTTTATCTAGGCGAGATTCAACAACCACACCCTGTGCTGGTGCGTTAGGCACAGCTTCAAGCTCTAGGATTTCAGATTGCAGTAGTACCGCATCTAGCAAATCATCGATGCCTTGACCTGTTTTCGCAGAAACGTTTACGAACTGGTTCTCACCACCCCATTCTTCAGGGATAACGTCCAGTGCTGCCAATTCGTTTTTAACACGATCTGGATCAGCTTGTTCTTTATCGATCTTGTTCACAGCAACAACAAGAGGCACACCAGCCGCTTTCGCGTGCTGAACAGCTTCTTCAGTCTGAGGCATTACGCCATCGTCTGCTGCAACGACTAGGATTACGATATCTGTTACAGAAGCACCGCGTGCACGCATTGCGGTAAACGCTGCGTGTCCCGGAGTATCTAGGAATGTAACCATGCCGTTATCAGTATCTACGTGGTAGGCACCGATATGCTGGGTAATACCACCAGACTCGCCAGAAGCTACACGCGAAGAACGAATGTAATCTAGTAGAGACGTTTTACCGTGGTCTACGTGCCCCATTACAGTTACAACCGGTGCACGGCCTTCTGAATCACCCTGTTGCGCCTGAATGCTCTCCATCAACGCTTCTTCTACAGCGTTTTCCTGCATTGGCTTAGGTGTGTGACCCATCTCTTCTACAACAAGTGTTGCTGTATCCTGATCGATAACTTGGTTGATAGTCGCCATAGCGCCCATGCCAAACATCACTTTGATCACTTCAGCAGCCTTAACGTTCATCTTCTTCGCAAGATCTGCAACCGTAATACTCTCAGGAATAGAAACTTCGATTACCTGCTGAGTAGTTGGCTCTTTGAATCCATGCTCGTTTGGCTTGTTAGAAAGCGGCTTGCCGTTCTTACCACGGTTACGGCTGATCTTGCCGCCACGACGATCCTGCTGACCGCGCGTGTCATTGCCTTTTTTCTTGCCTTTGCCACGACGATCGTTGCCAGAATCGTTTTTCTTAGCTTGTTCTTGAGCCTTGAAGCGCTGTTCTGTTTCAGCTTTACGGCGCTTAGCCTCTTCTTCTTTCTTCTGCTTAACTTTTTCAGCAGCTTCAGCTTCTTGTTTCTTCTGCTCTGTAGCTTTAGCTTCTTGCTCGCGCTTCTGCTGTTCTTCAGCTTCACGCTCTTTAGCTGCTTTTTCCTCAGCTTCGCGTGCTGCTTGAGCTTCTGCTTCCTGCTGTTTACGCTCTTCTTCTAAGCGTAACTCTTCAGCCTTCTGTGCTTCTGCCTGCTGATCAGCATCGCCATCAGCACCTTCAACTTCTGAACGTTTTACATAAGTACGTTTCTTACGCACTTCAACGTTCACAGTCTTCTTCTTACCTGAAGCACCGGATACTTTTAGAGTCGATGTAGTTTTACGCTTCAGTGTAATTTTCTTAGGCTCAGCATCATCTGCATCTTCACCATGACTACGCTTAAGGTGATTTAGCAATGATTGACGCTCAGTTTCAGAAACTTCCGCGGTTTCGTTTTTACCTGAAATGCCAGCTTCCTGCATTTGCTCTAACAAACGCTCAACGGAAACACCAACCATTTCGGCAAGCTGCTTAACTGTTACTTCTGCCATGTTAGGAGGCTCCTATTCCGTTAATCTTTACTCTTCAGCAAACCATGGTGCACGAGCAGTCATGATTAACGCTGCAGCTCGCTCTTCATCTAGGCCTTCAATATCTAGCAGGTCATCAATAGACTGTTCCGCTAGATCTTCCATAGTAATCACACCTTGCGCGGCCAGTAGGTAAGCTAGATGCTTGTCCATACCGTCCATCTCCAACAGGTCTGCTGCTGGTTCTGCACTATCTAGTTTTTCCTCACTTGCGATAGCAAGGTTTAGAAGTGCATCTTTCGCACGCTTACGTAGTTCCTCTACGATAGCTTCATCGAAACCATCGATCTCTAACATTTCATCAACAGGAACGTAAGCAACTTCTTCTAGTGTGGTGAAACCTTCTTCTACCAACACTTCAGCAACATCTTCATCAACATCTAGGTGGTTGATGAATGTATCGATCACAGAACCAACTTCAGATTGATGCTTCTCTTGTGCATCTTCTTCAGTCATTACGTTTAGTTCCCAGCCAGTAAGCTCGGAAGCCAAACGTACGTTCTGGCCACTACGACCAATCGCCATCGCTAAGTTTTCTTCAGCAACTGCCACATCCATCGAGTGAGTTTCTTCATCCATTACGATAGATGCAACATCTGCAGGCGCCATTGCGTTAATAACCAACTGCGCAGGATTGTCGTCCCAAAGCACGATATCAACGCGCTCACCGCCCAATTCGTTAGATACCGCCTGAACACGTGAACCACGCATACCAACACATGCACCTACAGGGTCGATACGACCATCATTAGTTTTAACAGCAATCTTCGCACGCGAACCTGGATCACGAGACGCCGCACGAATTTCAATCACTTCTTCAGAGATCTCTGGCACTTCGATACGGAACAGTTCAATCAACATTTCGTTGCAAGAACGGCTCAAGATCAACTGAGGGCCACGGCCTTCAGAGCGAACTTCAAGAAGAACAGCACGTACACGATCACCCATTCGGAATGCTTCACGCTGGATTAGCTGATCGCGAGGTAGCAATGCTTCAGCATTGTTACCTAGATCTACAATAATGTTATCGCGCGTTACTTTTTTAACACTGCCCGAGATCAATTCACCTTGACGATCACGGTACAATTCAACAACTTTCGCACGCTCTGCTTCGCGAACTTTCTGAACGATAACCTGTTTAGCTGTTTGTGCCGCAATACGACCAAACTTAACAGATTCAACCTGCTCTTCATGCACGCTACCTGGCTCCAGAGAAGCATCAATCTCTTCAGCTTCTTCCATCGTCAGTTCAGTACCTAGTGCAGGTACTTCTTCGTTGCTCACAACCAACCAGCGGCGGAAAGTTTCGTAATCGCCTGTAGCTCGATCAATAACTACGCGAATATCCGCTTCTTCGTCGTAACGCTTCTTAGTTGCCGTTGCTAGTGCAACTTCAATCGCTTCGAAAATTACTTCTTTCGGAACATCTTTCTCGTTAGAAACTGCTTCCGCAACCAACAGAATCTCTTTATTCATGCTTCTGCCTCGCCTAAGACCTCTAATCCACGTTTAGAACTGAGGGATAATGTTTGCACGATCGATGTACTCAATCGGCAGCATATATTCTTCATTGTCGACCACTACCAGAATGTCGTCGCCTTCAACACCATTCAGCACACCCTTAAATTTACGGCGGCCTTCAAACGCAATTCGTAAGCGAACCTGAATAACAGATCCTGCATAGGCTTCAAACTGCTCAAGTGTAAATAGAGGACGATCCATACCTGGAGAGGACACCTCAAGGGTGTAGTTACCTGCAATCGGATCTTCTACATCCATAATTCCGCTGACCTGATGGCTGACTTTAGCGCAATCATCTACGTTAATGCCGTTATCAGAATCGATATACACCCGTAGGGTGCTGTGTTTTCCCTGTGAGAGAAACTCAATACCCCAGAGTTCAAACCCCAGCGCTGTAACTGAAGGTTCAATCAACTCTTGTAATAGTTTCATTTTCGCTGACACGAATAACCCACCTGTTCTAACACTAAGATATCAAACACTTATAAAACAATAAGTTAGATTCAATATCGTAAATTTCAAAAACAAAAAATGGGTCTAATGACCCATTCCCGATATGCAAACCCTTACATTAAAGGCCCTGCATTTTACCTACGAAAAAGCCCCTTAAAAGGGGCCTTACGTAAAAATAAGGTTGGTAGCGGGGGCTGGATTTGAACCAACGACCTTCGGGTTATGAGCCCGACGAGCTACCAAGCTGCTCCACCCCGCATCAAAAACCTAAATGATCCAACATTTCTGAGGATCTGAAGTCTGGATAGCTAACCGAAATTTAGCTTTTTGACTTCAAAGAATAAGAGACTTACTGAATAAACAATTCACTTATCCAAAAACTGGTGCAAATTGTATATGTACTGAGGCTCTTAATCAAGAAATATGGTGCCCAAGGCCGGACTTGAACCGGCACGGCCTGACGGCCACTACCCCCTCAAGATAGCGTGTCTACCAATTCCACCACTTGGGCAACAAACTTTTAGAAACTGTTAGTTATTTTGAGGAATATCAGAATCTACAGGCGCTTTGGGCTTAGATTCATCAAAAACAGGTAGCGCTTGCTCTTCAGCAACAACAGACTCAGCTGCTTTGCTTTCAATAAGCTCAGCAGAAGGAATACCTGCATCACCAACAGAATCAGCTTTCTCTTTAGCGTATACAGCTAAAACAAAGCTTGTAACAAAAATGCCCGCAGCAACGATACCTGTTACGCGAGAAAGGAAGTTACCGCTACCGGTACTACCAAAAACAGTCTGCGAAGCACCTGCACCAAAAGAAGCGCCAGCTTCAGCACCCTTGCCTTGCTGCAGCAAAATTAAGCCAATTACAGCGGCTGCCAACAATACATGAATAATTAAAACTACTGTTTCCATCTCAGAACCGTTAGTTATGCACCTGCCGCTTGGCAGATGGCAATAAAGTCGTTTGCTTTAAGGGATGCTCCACCAACAAGCCCCCCATCAACATCTTCATTCGCGAACAATTCAGCTGCGTTTGCAGCATTAACACTGCCACCATACAAGATACGCATTTTGCCAGCTAGTTCAGCATCACATTCAGCAATCATATTACGAATAGCCGCATGTACTTCTTGCGCCTGTTCCGGCGTTGCAGTTTTACCTGTACCTATTGCCCATACAGGCTCATAAGCGATTACAGCATCTGCAAATTGTTCGATCCCTGCAGCATCTACAACAGCTTTTATCTGTCGTTCAACAACCGCAAGTGTATTACCTTCTTCACGCTCTTCAAGCGTTTCACCAACACATAGGATTGGTTTCAAGCCAGCAGCAACTGTTGCTTTAAATTTATCAGCAACCAACTCGTCTGACTCAGCATACAAACTACGACGCTCGGAATGACCAAGAATAACGTATTCGCAGCTTAAATCTTGCAACATCTCTAAAGAAATCTCACCCGTAAAAGCACCGTTATTTTGCTCGCTTACATTCTGTGCACCCAATGCAATAACAGAATCAGCAGTCAATGCTTGAACTTGAGATAGGTATATAGACGGCGGACAAACCAGCACATCAACAGCATTGGATTTAAGCTCAGCATTCAGACCTTCCATCAACGCATTGATAGATGCTGTATTACCATTCATTTTCCAGTTACCGGCTACTAAGGCTGTACGCATTTATACCCCCATTTAAAGAGGCGCAAATATTAACTGGCTTACTCTGAACTTTCAAGCGCAAGCAGTGCTTTTTCAACCTCATCCGCCAACTGCTGACACAAGCTGTTAACTTCTTCTTCGTTTTCACCCTCTATCATAACGCGAACCACTGGCTCCGTACCCGAAGGGCGAAGTAAAACACGGCCTCGATCACCTAATTGTGCTTCTGTTTTAGCAACGGCAACACTAATCTCTTCAACCTCTGCAATATTATGCTTTTGCGTCATACGTACATTGATCATTTTCTGCGGTAATTTTGTCATACCGTGACGCAGAGTGTTCAATGTCTCGCCGGTTTCAACGATTGCCTTAAGTACTTGCAATGCTGCAACCGTACCATCACCTGTAGTGGTTAAATGGCGACAAACGATATGGCCTGAGCTTTCACCACCAAGCAACCAATCATGCTTGTACAACTGTTCCATTACATAACGATCACCAACATTGGCACGAACAAATGGAATACCTTCACGCGCATAAGCTTGCTCTAGGCCAAAGTTAGTCATTAACGTCCCAACAACCCCACCATGGAACGATTCTTCACGGCGCATTTGCGCAGCAATCATGTATAGAAGCTCGTCGCCATCAACTTCCTCACCAAGGTGATCAACCATAATCACGCGATCACCATCACCATCTAGAGCGATACCTAAATCTGCTTTTTCTGCCGTGACGACCGTTTGCAAACGCTGCGTAGCGGTAGCACCGCATTTTTCATTAATATTTAGACCATCTGGCGCCGATGCTATCTCAACAACCTCTGCACCCAATTCCGAAAATACAGCAGGCGCAACGTGGTAGGTTGCACCATTAGCACAGTCTAAAATTATCTTTAAGCCTTTCAGGCTGATACCACCAGCAGTAGCCTTACAAAACTCAATGTAACGACCTGCAGCATCATCGATACGACGCGCTTTACCTAGCTCTGCAGAATCGACCGTAGTCATTGCGATATCCATCTGCGCTTCAATCGCCTGCTCAATTTCGTCAGGTAGCTTAGTACCTTCTGAAGAGAAGAATTTAATGCCGTTATCGTAGTAAGCATTGTGAGATGCACTAATGACGATACCTGCATCAGCACGGAAAGTGCGTGCCAGATAAGCAACAGCTGGGGTTGGCATCGGACCGGTGAGTAAGACATCCACACCAGCAGCAGACAAGCCCGCTTCTAAGGCAGATTCAAACATGTAACCTGAAATGCGCGTGTCCTTGCCAATCAGTATTTTACTGTGACCTTCTCTTGAGAATACCTTACCTGCTGCCCAACCCAGCTTAAGAACAAAATCAGGGATTACTGGAAATTGGCCAACCTTGCCACGAATACCATCAGTACCAAAATAACGCTTACTCATTTACTTATATTCCTTTTCATACCGTCTCAGCCATAACCGCACGAGTCATCTTCACTACATCGACCGTTTCCGCAACGTCATGTACACGAATTATTTCTGCACCTTGCATAACAGCAAGCGCCACAGTGGCTAAGCTACCCGGTAGTCTTTGCTCAACTTCTCTATTGAGAACAGCCCCTATCATCGATTTTCTTGACGTCCCTATTAATAAAGGCAGGCCATATTTCTTCAATCTATCTAAATTATTCATTAAACGTAGATTATGCTCTACGCTCTTACCAAACCCGAACCCTGGATCTAGTAGTAATCTATCTTTTGCAATCCCCGCCGCTTCGCACGCTTTCACTCGCCGCAGTAAGAAATGTTCAACGTCCTCTAAAACATCATCATACGAGGGAGAATTCTGCATTGTCGCCGGACTCCCCTGCATATGCATCAAACAAATGGGTAGATCTGTTTTGGCTGCTGCTTCTAAAGCACCTTCACGACCTAAAGCCCTTACATCATTGATTAAACCCGCACCTAGTTTAACTGACTCAGTTATTACTTCAGGAGTACTGGTATCAACGGAGATAACAACATCTAGCTCTGATGCTATTTTCTCTACAACTGGAAGCACTCGACCTAGCTCTTCGTCTAGAGTCACCGCAGCAGCGCCTGGGCGGGTAGATTCACCGCCCACATCCAAGATAGTCGCACCGTCGGTCACCATCCCTTCAGCTTGTCGAATGACATTATCCAATCTTACTTGCTGATTGGAATACAACGTTCCGCCATCTGAGAACGAGTCGGGCGTAACATTCAAAATCCCCATAATATGGGTATCAGCCAAGTTTAGAGTTCGATTACCACAGACTAACTGGCGCATAGATCCTGTTCTTCATTACGTTATACAATGAAAAAAGGCTGACTTTCTACAAAGCCAGCCTTTTCATATTCACCTTGTGTTTAGTGAATATTATTATCTGGTGAGCGTGGAATATCCTGATCTGAATCATCATCTGATCGATCATCAGCGTCAGATTCAGTATCGGCATTTACGTTTTCGCTCGCCCCATGATCTGAACCGCTTTTATCTTCTTCTACCCACCCTTCTGGAGCAGCTACTTCTTCACGATTCATCAATTGATCAATCTGCTTACTATCGATCGTTTCATACTTCATCAGAGCCTGACACATGGTCTCTAAAATATCGCGGTTATCTTCCAGAATTTGCTCTGCCTTCTGGTAGCACTCATCGATAATCTTACGTGTTTCAGTGTCAATACGACGCTGCGTTTCTTCCGCTAGCGGCTTAGCACCTTGACCATAGCCACGGTTAAATGGATCCGACTCTTCCTCGTCGTATAGCAATGGCCCAAGCTCTTCACTTAAGCCCCATTTCGCTACCATGCTACGAGCAAATGAAGTCGCACGCTGAATATCATTAGATGCACCGGTGGTTACACCCTCTTTACCTAGCGTCATCTCTTCCGCAATTCGGCCACCATAAAGTGAACAAATGTTAGACAAGATAGATTGGCGGCTATGGCTATAACGATCTTCTTCAGGCAAGAACATAGTCACACCTAAGGCACGACCGCGCGGAATAATAGAAACCTTATACACAGGATCATGCTCTGGCATTAGACGACCAACAATCGCGTGACCAGCTTCATGGTATGCTGTATTCAAGCGCTCTTTTTCAGACATCACCATAGATTTACGCTCAGCGCCCATCATAATTTTGTCTTTCGCTTGCTCAAATTGAATCATACTCACGGTACGTTTGTTGGCACGAGCCGCAAAGAGTGCTGCTTCGTTTACAAGGTTCGCTAGATCTGCACCAGAGAAACCCGGCGTTCCACGTGCGATTAGATCAGGCTTAACATCTTCACCTAATGGCACTTTACGCATGTGAACCTTAAGAATCTTCTCACGACCAAGAATATCTGGCAGACCTACATGTACCTGACGGTCAAAACGACCTGGACGCAGAAGCGCAGGATCAAGCACATCTGGACGGTTTGTTGCAGCGATTACAATAACACCTTCACTACCCTCAAAGCCATCCATCTCTACCAATAACTGGTTCAATGTCTGTTCACGCTCATCATTACCACCACCCATGCCAACACCACGGTGACGACCTACAGCGTCGATCTCGTCGATGAAGATGATACATGGCGCATTTTTCTTCGCTTGATCAAACATATCACGAACACGGGATGCACCCACACCTACAAACATCTCTACGAAGTCAGAACCAGAAATACTAAAGAACGGTACTTTCGCTTCGCCGGCTATTGCTTTCGCCAACAAGGTTTTACCAGTACCTGGGCTACCCGCCATCAGAACGCCTCGCGGGATGTGACCACCTAAACGCTGAAACTTGCCTGGATCGCGAAGAAAATCTACCAGTTCACGAACGTCTTCTTTTGCCTCTTCAACGCCAGCAACATCATCGAAGGTCGTTTTAATCTGATCTTCGCTCATCATGCGTGCTTTGGACTTACCAAACGACATTGGGCCGCCTTTTCCACCGCCGCCTTGCATCTGACGCATAAAGAACATAAACACTGCGATAATGACAAGGATAGGGAAAGAAGCGACTAGCAACTGAGTCCAAATACTCTGCTGCTCTGGTTGCTTACCTTCAATCACAACATTGTGATTAATTAGATCATCAACCAGTTTAGGGTCCTGAAGCGCTGGGCGTACGGTTTCAAACATATCACCGTTAGAGCGCTGGCCCTGAATAATATAGCCATCAATAATGACTTTAGTCACACGATCATCCTGAACTTCTTTGACGAAATCAGAGTAACTTAGTCGGTTAGACTCGGCCTTTTCATTAAAATTATTAAAAACAGTCAGCAATACCGCTGCGATCACCAGCCATAGAACTAGATTTTTCGCCATATCATTCAATGGAATACCCTCAATTTGCTGATTTTGTTAGGCGTTATAGAAAACGCTAAACACTATACTATGCAGCCACGATTGACTACTAAAACACTAATTAACCTTTAAAACCTTTACCTAAAAGGTAGACTTCACGGGAACGAGCTCGAGAAGAATCAGGCTTACGCGTAACCACTTTGTCAAAACTTGTACGCATATCTTTTAAATATTGATCAAAACCTTCACCTTGGAATACTTTAGCGACAAACGTACCGCCAGGCTTCAACACCTCGCGCGCCATATCCAAAGCAAGCTCAACCAAATACATTGCTGCCGGCTGATCGACAGCAGACATACCACTCATATTGGGGGCCATATCTGAAATTACAAGGTCTGCTGGCTCATCTCCTAATGCATTTAGGATTTTATGCAGCACTTCTTCCTCAGTAAAGTCACCTTGAACGAACTCAACACCCGCCATACTGTCCATTGGCAGAATATCTGATGCCACCACTCGACCGTGATCACCGACACGTTCCGCGGCTACTTGAGACCAACCACCAGGGGCCGCACCTAAATCCACAACCGTCATTCCCTGCTTAAGTAGCTTATCTTTCTCATCTAATTCAATCAGCTTAAAACTAGCACGCGATCTATAACCGAGTTCTTTCGATTTCTTCACCCAATGATCATCAAAGTGTTCTTTTAACCAACGTTCACTGCTTGATGCTTTCGCCACTTCGTTTCACTCTCTTGATTGAATGAGCCATGCGCTACTCAGAACCGCATAACTCAGGTAAAATATAATTAATTAAATATGCTGGACTAGGGTATTAGATAATATTCGCAATAAACGCCCAGCTAAACTTTGAGGCACCGTATTTTAATATGAGCTTGAGCACTGAGCAAAAGAAGCATTACCGCACTATAGGCCACAAACTTAACCCTCTAGTAACTGTAGCAGGAAAAGGCCTAACTGAAGCTATTCAACTTGAAGTCGATCGCGCTTTAGAAGATCACGAACTGATCAAGGTAAAGTTTGCTGTTGGTGATCGCGACGTTAAAAAACAACTGATTCGCGAACTATGCGAAATCGTTGAAGCTGAGATTGTGCAAGAGATTGGTCACATTGCGCTAATTTACCGTAGAGCGCTTGAGCCAAACCCAAAACTATCTAACTTGTTACGTTAATATCTACTTAGCAAGCTATTCAAACAGCATAAATACAAAAAAGGGTGCCTAGGCACCCTTTTTTAGTCAGCTCAGATATGAGCGACCTCATCAATCTCATATTCAGTAGCGCCACCCGGCGTCTGAATATTTACGATATCACCTTCCTCTTTGCCGACTAGGCCCCGAGCGATTGGTGAATTCACTGAGATTTTATTCGCTTTAATATCAGCTTCATCATCACCTACGATCTGATAAGTCTTAGACTCATCTGTATCTAAGTTAATGATAGTTACTGTAGTACCGAAGATAACCTTACCAGAGTGTGGAATAGCTGTTACATCAATAACTTGACAGTTAGACAGCTTAGCTTCCAGCTCCTGAATGCGGCCTTCGATGAAACCCTGCTGCTCACGAGCAGCATGGTATTCAGCGTTCTCCTTCAGGTCACCGTGTTCACGCGCTTCTGCTATATCAGCAATTACGCGTGGACGATCTACAGTTTTCAGTTGATCAAGCTCTTCACGAAGTGCTTTCTCACCTGCTGCAGTCATAGGTACACGATTCACAATTATGCTCCTATATCCTGAACGCGACGAACGTCTTTCTCTTCGCCGTACTGCAGCGCCATAGTAATCGCTTCAGCACCTGCCAATGTAGTGGTATATGGCACTTTATGCTGTAGAGCGCTACGACGAATATCAGCTGAATCTTCGATCGCTTTACGGCCTTCAGTTGTATTCACAATGTAAGCGATCTCATCATTCTTGATCATATCAACAATGTTTGGACGACCTTCCATCACTTTGTTTACAACTTCAACCTCAAGGCCTTGCTCAGCCATTAGCTTAGCAGTACCGCGAGTAGCCACTAGAGAGAAGCCTAGCTCAACTAGATCCTTAGCAATCTGCATAGAAGCATCTTTATCAACTTCACGTACAGAGATGAACGCTTTACCTGCTTGCGGCATAGTTTCACCCGCACCGATCTGCGCCTTCATAAACGCTTCACCGAAGGTAGCGCCAACACCCATTACTTCACCAGTAGATTTCATCTCTGGGGATAGAATTGGGTCAACGCCTTGGAACTTGTTGAACGGGAATACAGCTTCTTTCACGTTGAACAATGTTGGTACGATCTCTTTAGTGAAGCCAAGTTCAGCTAGAGTCTTACCAGTCATTACCTGCGCACCTATTTTCGCTAGAGAAACACCGATACACTTAGAAACAAACGGTACAGTACGGGATGCACGAGGGTTAACCTCGATCACGTAAATTTCACCATCCTGATATGCAAGCTGGGTATTCATTAGGCCAACCACACCTAGCTCCAACGCCATCTTACGTACCATCTCACGCATTTCATCTTGAACATCATCAGCAAGACTATACGGAGGGAATGAACATGCAGAATCACCAGAGTGAACACCCGCTTGCTCGATATGCTGCATGATTGCACCGATAACTACATCTTTACCGTCGCAAACTGCATCAATATCAACTTCAACCGCTGCATTTAGGAAGTGATCCAACAATACTGGCGCGTCGTTAGATACTTGTACCGCAGTATTCATGTAGCGTCGCAGCTCTTCCTCTTTGTAAACGATCTCCATTGCACGACCACCTAGTACATAAGATGGACGAACAACTAGTGGGTAACCAAGCTTGTCAGCTTCGATGATCGCTTCTTCTAGAGAACGTACAGTCGCGTTTTCTGGCTGTTTAAGACCAAGGCGCTTCAGCATTTGCTGGAACTGTTCACGGTCTTCTGCACGGTCAATCGCTTCTGGAGAAGTACCAATAATTGGTACGCCAGCCTGCTCAAGTGCAACAGCCAGTTTCAGCGGCGTCTGACCACCGTACTGAACGATAACACCTTTTGGCTTCTCAACATTTACGATCTCAAGCACATCTTCAAGTGTGATTGGCTCGAAGAACAGACGATCAGAAGTATCGTAGTCAGTAGAAACAGTCTCAGGGTTACAGTTGACCATGATTGTTTCGAAACCGTCGTCACGCGCTGCAAGTGCAGCATGTACACAGCAGTAGTCAAACTCGATACCTTGACCGATACGGTTTGGACCACCACCAATAACCATGATCTTGTCACGGTCAGAAGGATTCGCTTCACACTCTTCTTCATAAGAGGAGTACATGTAAGCAGTATCTGACGCGAATTCAGCCGCACATGTATCAACGCGCTTATAAACTGGACGCACATCTAGGTTATGACGATGCTTACGGAACTGCTTCTCAGATACACCAAGAAGAGTTGCCAAGCGCTCATCCGAGAAACCTTTACGCTTAAGACGGAACACAGCATCTTTATCAAGATCGGACATAGCCATCTCAGATACGCGCTGCTCATCTTTAATAATGTCTTCTACTTGAACCAAGAACCAAGGATCAATACCGCTGATCTCATATAGTTCTTCGACGCTCATACCCATACGGAATGCATCGCCCAAGTACCAGATACGCTCTGCACCCGGCTCTTTCATCTCACGTACGATTGTAGAACGTGCATCTTCGCTAGCAATGTCGATGATTGGGTCGAAACCAGTCGCACCAACTTCTAGACCACGAAGCGCTTTCTGAAGAGATTCCTGCTGAGTACGGCCAATCGCCATAACCTCACCAACAGACTTCATCTGAGTTGTCAGACGATCATTTGCTTGCGGGAATTTCTCGAAAGTGAAACGAGGGATCTTAGTCACAACGTAGTCAATAGACGGTTCGAAAGACGCTGGCGTAGCACCACCAGTGATATCGTTTTGCAGCTCATCTAGTGTGTAACCAATGGCTAGCTTCGCAGCTACTTTTGCAATTGGGAAGCCAGTCGCTTTAGATGCCAAAGCAGAAGAACGAGATACACGAGGGTTCATCTCGATTACTACCATACGGCCATCTTTCGGGTTTACACCAAACTGTACGTTAGAACCGCCAGTTTCTACGCCGATTTCACGCAGTACTGCCAAAGAGGCATTACGCATGATTTGATATTCTTTATCAGTAAGCGTCTGCGCTGGTGCAACAGTGATAGAGTCACCGGTGTGAACACCCATTGCATCGAAGTTTTCGATAGCACAAACAATGATGCAGTTGTCGTTTTTGTCACGAACAACTTCCATCTCGTACTCTTTCCAACCGATCAAAGATTCGTCGATCAATAACTCAGTCGTTGGAGAAAGATCCAGACCACGCTCACAGATCTCGATAAACTCTTCTTTGTTATACGCAATACCACCACCGGTACCACCCATAGTGAAAGAAGGACGGATGATACATGGGAAGCCTAGTTGCGCTTGAACTTGCAACGCTTCTTCCATACTGTGAGCAATTGCAGCGCGTGGACACTCAAGACCAATCGCTTTCATCGCTTTATCGAAACGATCACGGTCTTCCGCTTTATCGATTGTATCAGCGTTTGCACCGATCATCTCAACGCCATGCTTTTCAAGAACACCTTCACGCTCAAGATCCAAAGCACAGTTCAATGCAGTCTGACCACCCATTGTAGGCAGTAGCGCGTCTGGCTTTTCTTTGGCAATAATCTTTTCTACTGTTTTCCAGTTGATTGGCTCAATGTAAGTTGAGTCAGCCATCGCTGGATCAGTCATAATGGTCGCAGGGTTAGAGTTAACCAGAATGACGCGGTAACCTTCTTCACGCAGCGCTTTACAAGCTTGTGCGCCAGAATAGTCAAATTCACATGCCTGACCGATAACAATCGGGCCAGCACCAAGAATCAAAATACTTTTTAAGTCCGTACGTTTTGGCATCGGTAATAAACCAGTCGTATCAGTTAATAACTGCGGCAGGCGGCTAATTCACACCTGCCTTGTATCGTTTCAAAAGCCTGTAAACTCAGGCCAAACTGCGATTAAGCTTTCGCAGCCTTCATATCTTCGATGAAGCGATCAAATAGAGGCGCTACATCATGTGGGCCTGGGCTAGCTTCAGGGTGGCCCTGGAAACTAAATGCCGCACGATCTGTTCTCTCAATACCCTGCAAAGAGCCATCAAACAGAGACTTATGCGTAGCACGCACATTTTCTGGAAGCGCATCTTCGTCAACAGCAAAACCGTGGTTTTGAGAGGTAATCATCACTTGCTTGCCATCCAAATCTTGAACTGGGTGGTTAGCACCGTGGTGACCAAACTTCATTTTTACTGTCTTAGCACCAGAAGCCAACGCTAGTAGCTGATGGCCCAAGCAGATACCAAATACAGGTAGATCTGTTTTGCAGATCTCTTCAATTGCAGCAATTGCGTAATCACATGGTTCTGGATCACCAGGGCCATTAGATAGGAATACGCCATCTGGATTCATCGCAAGCACTTCTGCAGCTGGTGTTTTTGCAGGAACGACCGTTAGGCGGCAACCGCGTTCAACCAACATGCGCAAAATATTGCGTTTCACACCGTAGTCATATGCAACAACATGAAACTCTTGATCTGCTGCAGTTTTATCTTCATGGCCTTGACCTAGCTTCCAAGTAGAAGAAGTCCACTCGTATGTCTCTTCAGTTGTAACAACTTGAGCAAGATCCATACCTTTTAGACCTGGGAACGATTTAGCTTCTGCTAGTGCTTTAGCTTCATCAATATCACCGGCCATGATGCAACCGTTAAGAGAACCCTTTTCACGCAAAATACGTGTTAAACGTCGTGTGTCAATATCAGCGATACCAACGATATTGTTATCCTTAAGATAATCATCAAGGTTCTTTTCATTACGGAAGTTACTCGCAACCAATGGAAGGTCACGAATGACTAAACCAGCAGCCCACGTGCGAGAAGATTCTTCATCTTCCGTATTGGTGCCAGTATTACCAATATGTGGATATGTCAGGGTAACAATCTGACGGCAGTATGATGGATCCGTTAGGATCTCCTGGTAACCCGTCATAGAGGTATTAAATACAACCTCGCCGCTAGACAGACCGTCTGCGCCAATGGCTACGCCCTTGAAAATGCTTCCGTCTTCAAGAGCAAGAATGGCTGGTCTCGCCAATTGAACCTCCCCGCGTAAATGCGCAACAACAAAAATCAGAAACGATACGTGCAAAAAAGCGAGGTAAAACCTGAAGTTAACCTCGCTTTTTTGTTTTAGAAACCTGTGTGTAAATTTTGCCTTAGGCAAAACGACTGCATTCTATGCCAAATTCGCCAATCTGTCCATCACACTCAATGAAAAGAGTTATATAACAAACGGTCAATTAACACATCTGTCACATTATTGAAGTAAAAAGCACTACAAGAAACTGTATCAAACACCGCTCTCATAAACATAAGGCTTCTTATGAAGATTTCGACAATTACACGCATTGCGAGCATAACATTAGCCCTAATCGTAATTTTATTGGCTACCGCTATTTTTTGGTCCTTAGAACGCTTAGATTCCGCCTTCAAAATGAAAGACAACTATCATGGCTACATTAATGAAATCTACATAAAGCTAGAACAGCCTGTCTCAAAGTATTTGATGACAGGGGATGCAACTTTACTGACGACAATAGAAAAGAATCTTGAAGTCCTTTCAGAAAGCACACAAAGAAACTTACCAGAAGAGATACAAGCTGGCGTTCTAGGTCAATTAAAGAACATAAAGGATAAAACTCTCACTGAAATGCGCGCCGCAGGCAAACTTGCACAACCAGAAGTATTACTCATACATAATGAAAGAGAATTAAACGACGCCATACAATCCGTCAAAGAATATGCAGACAAAGCAAGTTACGATCAAAATCATATCAAGAATAGTTATGTAGATTTACTATTTAGCCTGCAAAAAAACACTGCTCTACTCAGCCACAGCCGCCAAAGCTACTTTGAAAATAACAAAAGCGAGAGCCTACAACAGATTCAATTTATCCTATCTGAACTTAAGAAAGACGCAGAAGCAATTAGTAAGCTTGATCGACTCGGCATATTCAAAGAAGCAGAAGATGAAGATGACCTCTCCTCTTTACTAGGCCTTGCAACCGAAATTGCGAGCGATAACGACAAAGAAGAGATTGGTGATGAACCTATAGCAAACATTAAAGATCTTGTTAATCGCTACCCCAAAGAACTTCAAAATGCGAAAAAGTTCAGTCAACAAAAAACTGAATCAAGCTCTGCTGCACAGAAAAATGTGGCTAATTTAGAGCACTCAGTGGCAAGCATCGCCAGCACTATCGCAGATAGATATGAGGATATTCAGTTTTCGGTATATCTAATCATGACAATATGTACCGTTCTGATTATTGCAACTGGCATATCCATGAACATATTACTGCGTAAATTAGGCAGCATCCTGATCGCAACAACGGAATATATAGATCAACTGTCACATGGAAAATTTAGCAGCAACATCCAAATAAACTCAAGACTAACCGAAGCCGAAACACTCAATAGCGCTATAGACAGACTGCAATGCTTCTTCAAAAAATTCCTTATGGATATCCAGCAGGAAACCAACAATTTAAGACAACTCCAAAACAGCGCCATAACAGAAGCAACACAACTAGAAAACACAGTGCAACAGCAACAAGCAGCCACTGAAAATGCTGTAGTACAAATTACACAGCTAAACAGCTCATTTACTGAAGTAGCAACGAGAGCAACACAAAGCAGTTCAGCAACACTAGAAGCCTCGCAACTGGCAAATAAAGGTTATGAACAAATTAAAGCTACGGGTGATCATATAGATAAGTTAAACAATGAAATTGCAGCAACGTCAGAATCACTGAACGCGTTACAAGAAGATTCTATTGCAATACAAAATGTACTCGGTGTAATACAAGGCTTCGCAGAACAAACCAACTTATTGGCCTTAAACGCAGCAATCGAAGCAGCTCGAGCAGGGGAAACAGGTCGCGGGTTTGCTGTAGTAGCAGACGAAGTGAGAAACCTTGCAGCAAACACCGCAAAATCAGCAGATGAAATTCAAAGAATCACAACCCGTTTAAATCAAACGACCGAGCAAACTGTTGAGAAGATGGGTATCCAACAAAGAGCTGCAACCGACACTGTAAATCTTGCAAAAGACGCTCAAGAAGCAATTAAAATCATTAGAAACTCAATCAGTGAAATTAACGATATGAGTGTTTTAATAGCATCGTCAACAGAAGAGCAAACCTCTGTGACCTCAGAAATAGCAGATACAATTGAGACAACCAATACATTAAGCCAATACACAAAATCTGCAGCTGAAACAAACAAACAACAAGCTGAGCAGCTATCATTTGCAAGCGAACAATTAACCGCAGTAATTTCAAAACTACATTAACTGAATTAGTCTCGACCTAATCTGACATATCTTCTTGAGAAAGAGAGAGTTACCCGTTTTGATAAAGGTGCTGAAATCTTAAATCAAAACAAAGGTAACTCTCATGTTGCATACTAGCAATCCCATCATTAAACACAAAGCAGGCTTACTCAACCTTGCGGAAGAACTTGGAAACGTCTCAAAAGCCTGCAAAGTAATGGGTGTCTCCCGTGATACGTTTTATCGCTATCAGGAACTTGTTGAGGAAGGCGGTGTTGATTCACTGATCAACCGATCTCGCAGAACGCCCAATGTCAAAAACCGTGTAGATGAGCAGATTGAGAACGCCGTCATTGAACACGCGATAGCTTTCCCCGCTCATGGCCAAGCCCGAACCAGTAACGAACTGCGTAAAGCTGGCGTGTTTGTATCGGGCAGTGGTGTTCGTTCCATCTGGCTACGTCATAACTTAGAAAACTTTAAAAAGCGCCTTTCGGCTCTGGAAGCAAAGGTTGCGAGTGAAGGTATCATTCTGACGGATGACCAAGTGGCTGCGCTTGAGAAGAAGAAACAAGATGACGAAGCCTGCGGTGAAATAGAAACGCATCATCCTGGCTATCTGGGTTCTCAGGACACGTTCTACGTGGGTAATCTAAAAGGGGTTGGCAGGATATATCAGCAAACCTTTGTTGATACGTACAGCAAGGTAGCGTTCGCTAAGCTCTACACGACGAAAACCCCAATTACCTCAGCCGATGTATTGAATGATCGTGTATTACCATTCTTTGAGGCTCAGGAGCTGCCTATGCTGCGTATCCTGACTGATCGAGGCACGGAATACTGTGGCAAGGTTGAGCAGCACGATTACCAGCTATATCTCGCCATCAACGATATTGATCACACGAAAACCAAAGCGAGACACCCACAGACTAACGGTATCTGTGAGCGCTTCCATAAAACGATATTGAACGAGTTTTATCAGGTTACGTTCCGTAAAAAGCTCTATGCTTCACTGGAAGAACTGCAAAAAGATCTGGACGAATGGCTGGATTATTACAACAATGAACGAACTCATCAGGGGAAAATGTGCTGTGGCAGAACGCCACTGGAAACATTGCTTGATGGAAAACAGATTTGGGCTGAAAAGAATTTAGCCCAAATCTAATCTGACAGTAGCACTGGAAAGAACGGGTAACTGTCAGATCAGGTCTGAGCTAGTACACATTAACAAATAAAAAGCCCGGCTTATGCCGGGCTTTTTACAATTAATCAAACTACTTTGCAGAAAACTCATTCCAGTTTTTAAGACTTACTGTTAAAGCATTAGCCATAAAACCATCTATCTCCATGTCCCTTATTGCTTTAGCTAACATCCCTCTTAAAGCACCTGTGTTGCATTTGGATTTATGTGAAACAGTAAGATATAAACCCTCACTACTAATAGCTGGGTCTAGCACTTCAAGATCTGATTTATAGCCAAGCAAGTCAGCATAAGCCAATCCTGGGTTCTGCTCATACAACGCGTAGTCAGCTCTTGACCGCTGAATCATAAGAAACGCCTGCTTTAAGGATGCAACATACTGCAAATTCAAATTAGCCTTGGCGTACTCATCAAACTCTTGACCAAAACTATTGTTTATTACAGTTACACCCAACCTTCCAATAAGGTCTTCTCGCTTATCGTATACAAGGCCAGACCCTTTACGCCTCCAAACAACACTCTTTGTATTGAGGAAAGCTGGATAAACATAATCCATATACTGGTTCCGAGGGATCGTATAAAAAGCTCCAGCCATCAAATCAATCCTGCCGGAGCGAAGCATATCCTGCGCTCTGGCCCATGAACCGACATCCTGAAGTTGAATATCAACACCCAAGCGCTTACCTAGCTCATCTATTATCAAACGATTAGCACCTAACAGATCGGTAGTACCATCATCAGCACGCCAAAGATAAGGCGGATATTCTGAATTCCCTGTCGCTGTTAAAACCTTACACTCTTCCGCATGCAAAGAAGCAGAGATAACCGCCATTAATGATATGAAACAAAACTTAAAGTAGAACTTAACGCTCTTCATCACCAACACCTTTCGCCTCTGTAGACCGAATCCTCAGAAGCAGTATAGATACAAGGACGAATAAGCAGCAAGTTTATTAGTTTCGATGGCAGCCAAGGACAACTAAGGACAACTAAGGACAACTAAGGACAACTAAGGACAACTAAGGACAACTAAGGACAACTAAGGACAACTAAGGACAACTAAGGACAACTAAGGACAACTAAGGACAACTAAGGACAACTAAGGACAACTAAGGACTGCGTATCAGTGTGCGTTCTTCGCTAAAGCATGACCAGCCTTTAGATTACCCGCCCACATTTGATATTTGCTCTGCTTGCCTAGCTGCACTATAAACACGGTTGTAAACGAAAAAACCCCGATCACATCGTGACCGGGGTTTTCTCTTAATTAAATGCTTGGCGATGACCTACTCTCACATGGGGAAGCCCCACACTACCATCGGCGATGTTGCGTTTCACGTCTGAGTTCGGGATGGATTCAGGTGGTTCCACAACTCTATGGTCGCCAAGCAAAACTGTTACAACTTAGATCTGATTCTTCTTTTATTTGATCTAGATAGTTCTTCGACTGTAGCTTAACTACGCGCTAATTCGTTACTCTCTATCGTCTTACATATCTTACAAGTCACTTGCCAAACGCCTTGGGCGTTATATGGTCAAGCCTCACGGGCAATTAGTATTGGTTAGCTCAACGCCTCACAGCGCTTCCACACCCAACCTATCAACGTCGTAGTCTTCAACGGCCCTTTAGGGGAATCAAGTTCCCAGTGAGATCTCATCTTGAAGGAGGCTTCCCGCTTAGATGCTTTCAGCGGTTATCCCGTCCGAACGTAGCTACCCGGCAATGCAATTGGCATCACAACCGGTACACCAGAGGTTCGTTCACTCCGGTCCTCTCGTACTAGGAGCAACTCTTCTCAAATCTCAAACGCCCACGGCAGATAGGGACCGAACTGTCTCACGACGTTCTAAACCCAGCTCGCGTACCACTTTAAATGGCGAACAGCCATACCCTTGGGACCGGCTTCAGCCCCAGGATGTGATGAGCCGACATCGAGGTGCCAAACACCGCCGTCGATGTGAACTCTTGGGCGGTATCAGCCTGTTATCCCCGGAGTACCTTTTATCCGTTGAGCGATGGCCCTTCCATACAGAACCACCGGATCACTAGAACCTACTTTCGTACCTGCTCGACGTGTCTGTCTCGCAGTCAAGCACCCTTCTACTCTTGCGCTCATTGCATGATTTCCGACCATGCTGAGGGTACCTTCGTGCTCCTCCGTTACTCTTTGGGAGGAGACCGCCCCAGTCAAACTACCCACCACACAATGTCCCCGATCCCGCTTAGGGAACTGGGTTAGAACCTCAACATTACCAGGCTGGTATTTCAAAGGTGGCTCCACCCTATCTGGCGACAGGGTTTCAAAGCCTCCCAGCTATTCTACACAAGTAATGTCAAAGTCCACTGTGAAGCTGTAGTAAAGGTTCACGGGGTCTTTCCGTCTAGCCGCGGGTAAACTGCATCTTAACAGCTATTTCAATTTCACTGAGTCTCGGGTGGAGACAGTGTGGCCATCGTTACGCCATTCGTGCAGGTCGGAACTTACCCGACAAGGAATTTCGCTACCTTAGGACCGTTATAGTTACGGCCGCCGTTTACCGGGGCTTCGATCAAGAGCTTCGCGCAAGCGCTAACCCCATCAATTAACCTTCCGGCACCGGGCAGGCGTCACACCCTATACGTCCTCTTTCGAGTTTGCAGAGTGCTATGTTTTTAATAAACAGTCGCAGCCACCTGGTATCTTCGACCGGCCTCAGCTTAGGGAGCAAGTCCCATCACCAAAACCGGCGCACCTTCTCCCGAAGTTACGGTGCCATTTTGCCTAGTTCCTTCACCCGAGTTTTCTCATACGCCTTAGTATTCTCTACCTGACCACCTGTGTCGGTTTAGGGTACGGTTAGTCATAACCTGAAGCTTAGAGGATTTTCCTGGAAGCATGGCATCAACTACTTCAGTCCATAAAGGACCTCGTCATCGATTCTCGGTCTTAAAAGAGCCCGGATTTACCTAAGCTCTAAACCTACTATCTTAAACGCGGACAACCAACGCCGCGCTAGCCTAGCCTTCTCCGTCCCCCCATCGCAGTTATGAGCAGTACAGGAATATTAACCTGTTTCCCATCGGATACGCTCTTCAGCCTCTCCTTAGGGGCCGACTCACCCTACCTCGAATAGCGTTGGATAGGAACCCTTGGTCTTCCGGCGGGGAGGGTTTTCACCTCCCTTATCGTTACTCATGTCAGCATTCGCACTTCTGATACCTCCACGGTGCCTTACAGCTTCCGCTTCAACAGCTTACAGAACGCTCCTCTACCATGCACAAAGTGCATCCGTAGCTTCGGTGTTATGCTTAGCCCCGTTATATCTTCCGCGCGGGCCGACTCGACTAGTGAGCTATTACGCTTTCTTTAAAGGGTGGCTGCTTCTAAGCCAACCTCCTAGCTGTCTAAGCCTTCCCACATCGTTTCCCACTTAGCATAAACTTTGGGACCTTAGCTGACGGTCTGGGTTGTTTCCCTTTCCACGACGGACGTTAGCACCCGCCGTGTGTCTCCCGTGATTGAACTCATGGGTATTCGGAGTTTGCATCGGGTTGGTAAGTCGGGATGACCCCCTAGCCGAAACAGTGCTCTACCCCCCATGGTTAGACACGAGGCACTACCTAAATAGTTTTCGAGGAGAACCAGCTATCTCCGAGTTTGATTAGCCTTTCACTCCTATCCACAAGTCATCCGCTGGCTTTTCAACGACAGTCGGTTCGGTCCTCCAATGCATGTTACTGCATCTTCAACCTGCCCATGGATAGATCACTCGGTTTCGGGTCTACTCCTAGCGACTGGACGCCCTATTAAGACTCGGTTTCCCTACGGCTCCGCAAATGCTTAACCTTGCCACTAAAAGTAAGTCGCTGACCCATTATACAAAAGGTACGCAGTCACCGTCCGAAAACGGCTCCCACTGCTTGTACGTACACGGTTTCAGGGTCTATTTCACTCCCCTCACAGGGGTTCTTTTCGCCTTTCCCTCACGGTACTGGTTCACTATCGGTCAGTCAGGAGTATTTAGCCTTGGAGGATGGTCCCCCCATATTCAGACAGCGTTTCACGTGTGCCGTCCTACTCGATTTCACTTTAAAAGACCTTTCACATACGGGGCTATCACCCACTATGGCCACACTTTCCAGAGTGTTCTGTTAAATCTAATAAAGCTTAAGGGCTGGTCCCCGTTCGCTCGCCGCTACTTAGGGAATCTCGGTTGATTTCTTTTCCTCTGGGTACTTAGATGTTTCAGTTCCCCAGGTTCGCCTCTAATAACCTATGTATTCAGTTAAAAGATACCTATAAATAGGTGGGTTTCCCCATTCGGAAATGTCCGGATCAAAGGTTGTTTACCACCTCCCCGAACCTTATCGCAGGTTACAACGTCCTTCATCGCCTCTGACTGCCAAGGCATCCACCGTGCACGCTTAGTCACTTGACCATATAACCCGAAGGCGTCTGGAATCACAGTAACTTGTATTGCTAGTAACGATAGATTTCGCCGAATTGGCGCATGCAGTAAAACTACATGTCTTAAATCTAAATCAAATGAATCAAATCCAAATTGTTAAAGAGCGTTTAAAGCAAAAAAGCTTTAAAAGATAATGTCAAAACCGACAATATGTTTTAAAACTCTTCCTTTCTCATCCACAAGGATGATGGTGGAGCTATGCGGGATCGAACCGCAGACCTCCTGCGTGCAAAGCAGGCGCTCTCCCAGCTGAGCTATAGCCCCAAGAAAAACAGTAAGGCTATTGATTGGTAGGCCTGAGTGGACTTGAACCACCGACCTCACCCTTATCAGGGGTGCGCTCTAACCAGCTGAGCTACAAGCCTACACCGTTGCTCTTAACTTCTCTGATCAGATAATTCGTGTGAACGCTTGCCGAGAATCGGCTTTCGTTTAAGGAGGTGATCCAGCCCCAGGTTCCCCTAGGGCTACCTTGTTACGACTTCACCCCAGTCATGAACCACACCGTGGTAACCGCCCTCCCGAAGGTTAAGCTAGCTACTTCTGGTGCAATCCACTCCCATGGTGTGACGGGCGGTGTGTACAAGGCCCGGGAACGTATTCACCGCGACATTCTGATTCGCGATTACTAGCGATTCCGACTTCATGGAGTCGAGTTGCAGACTCCAATCCGGACTACGACCGGTTTTCTGAGATTAGCTTACCCTCGCAGGTTCGCGGCCCTCTGTACCGGCCATTGTAGCACGTGTGTAGCCCAACTCGTAAGGGCCATGATGACTTGACGTCGTCCCCACCTTCCTCCGGTTTGTCACCGGCAGTCTCCTTAGAGTTCCCACCCGAAGTGCTGGCAAATAAGGACAAGGGTTGCGCTCGTTACGGGACTTAACCCAACATTTCACAACACGAGCTGACGACAGCCATGCAGCACCTGTCTCAGAGTTCCCGAAGGCACGAAACTATCTCTAGTAACTTCTCTGGATGTCAAGAGTTGGTAAGGTTCTTCGCGTTGCGTCGAATTAAACCACATGCTCCACCGCTTGTGCGGGCCCCCGTCAATTCATTTGAGTTTTAACCTTGCGGCCGTACTCCCCAGGCGGTCTACTTATCGCGTTAGCTGCGCCACTAAAAGATCAAGTCTCCCAACGGCTAGTAGACATCGTTTACGGCGTGGACTACCAGGGTATCTAATCCTGTTTGCTCCCCACGCTTTCGCACCTCAGTGTCAGTATCGGTCCAGGTAGTCGCCTTCGCCACTGGTGTTCCTTCCTATATCTACGCATTTCACCGCTACACAGGAAATTCCACTACCCTCTACCGTACTCTAGATTGGCAGTATCAGGTGCAGTTCCAAGGTTGAGCCCTGGGCTTTCACATCTGACTGACCAATCCACCTACGCGCGCTTTACGCCCAGTAATTCCGATTAACGCTCGCACCCTCCGTATTACCGCGGCTGCTGGCACGGAGTTAGCCGGTGCTTCTTCTGCAGTTAACGTCACAGCTAGCAGGTATTAACTACTAACCTTTCCTCACTGCTGAAAGTGCTTTACAACCCTAGGGCCTTCTTCACACACGCGGCATGGCTGCATCAGGCTTGCGCCCATTGTGCAATATTCCCCACTGCTGCCTCCCGTAGGAGTCTGGACCGTGTCTCAGTTCCAGTGTGGCTGATCATCCTCTCAGACCAGCTAGAGATCGTCGCCTTGGTGAGCCATTACCTCACCAACTAGCTAATCTCACGCAGGCTCATCCAATAGTGCAAGGTCCGAAGATCCCCTGCTTTCCCCCGTAGGGCGTATGCGGTATTAGACCAAATTTCTCTGGCTTATCCCCCGCTACTGGGTAGATTCCTACGCGTTACTCACCCGTCCGCCACTCGTCATCAACTAGCAAGCTAGTCATGTTACCGTTCGACTTGCATGTGTTAGGCCTGCCGCCAGCGTTCAATCTGAGCCATGATCAAACTCTTCAGTTTAAATCATTTGTGTTACCAGGAATGTGGTAACGGGCTCTAGTACTAAACAACCGGATAACATTCTTAAGAACGTTAAACCTTTGTAAATCGCTTTAAATGAATTCACTTGGTTGCTTGTCTAGAAAAAGTTTGCTTCTTCTCAACAAGCGCCCACACGAATTATCTGATCAAATTGTTAAAGAGCGTTGCTTTTTTGACGCTCAACACCACGTGCTGTTCGTCTCAAGCGAGGCGCATATTCTACTGCGCGCTCATTCAAAGTCAACCGTTTATTTTGCAATTTTGTAAAAAGTTTTTACTCAGCAACCGGACTTTGAATCCTACTCCGTAAGCAATCTTAAAAACCAATGTTTTCAACCACTTACCAAGCACCTCACTCAGCTCTGCAGCCCCTTAAAAAGCGGCCTCCCTAAGCAAGGACGGCGAATTCTACAGACATCTGAAAAAGGGTCAACACCCAATCTTAAAAAAAGTGTAAAAAGTTGTAAAAAACTTACAAAACGACACAAAACGATCTAAGACTGATCAGGTATGATTGTTACTTATACAACAACAAGAAAGGCGCTTACAACATTGCTCAAGCGCCTTTCAGTTTCGGAGTATTTTATAGCTTATTCAGCCACTACACCGGTATATAGTTTAGTGGAATCACTGTGCCCCACAGAATTACGGAAGCAACGATAATACCCACTAGAGTACAGAGACCCACTGTTAGAATAGATGTTGAAAACAGAAAGGCTCTTTCTTCAGGAATTTTCATTATCACAGGTACACCTATGTAAAGTAGGTAGACCGTGTAACATACAGCGAATAATCCAACAGTGACATTGAACCACAGTAATGGATAGAGCGCTGACAACCCTGCTAAGAACATTGGAGTCGCCGTGTAAGTTGCTAGCGACAGACAATCGTCAAATGACACGTTGCCGCCATAGTTCTTCTCCATCCAGTGAATGGCCCATGTTATAAACCCAACTCCAACCCACATTGCAAAGTAAAATGCGATTGCAGCAGGCAAGGCGCTCATAGCATCCAGTTTTACATACTCAGATCCCGCAATGCTCCAACCCACCTGAGTTGTCCCGATGAACATTGAGATAGCTGGTATCGCAGCCAGAATACTAATTTGTTGCATATAAATATGCGACGCGCTGTAGTGCTCTTTTCTTATTTGCCCCCATTCTTCTTTTGGGTGGTACATTATTCCCATCATATGCTGAATAAACATGATGCATCCCCTCGTTTAATTTAGGTGCAGCACCAATCCATTAGCGCTACATCAATTAACTTCTTGCTTCATTACTGAGTTTCTCTCCATTTCCACAGGTTTCAGGAATTTTAAGTCTTAACCGTTGCCGCTTTTCACACCATGTAGTGATCTACAAGTAATGCTACAAACAGCAACATGATGTAATTAATACTGTATTTAAAAAGTAACATGGGTGACTCACCAGGTTCTGTCCACAAGCAAGTAACCCTATATAGAAATTTAACATTCAGTGCCAACACCAATAACAGATAGAACGCACCACTCATTCCCGTCATAACTGGGAATAACGTTGTTGCCACCATTAACAAGCTATACAGCAGAATCTGCAAACGCGTATACGGAACACCATGGGTCACTGGCAGCATTGGGATACCAGCTTTTGCATAGTCTTCTTTACGAGCAATACATAGCGCCCAAAAGTGTGGAGGTGTCCAAGCAAAGATAATAAGCACAAGTAACAATGCATTAGGTTCTATCGAACCTGTTACAGCTGTCCAGCCTAATAGTGGTGGCGCAGCACCTGCTATACCGCCTATTACAATATTCTGTGGTGTCGCTCTTTTCAGCCATACAGTATAGACCACCGCATAACCCATTAACGCAGCCACAGTGAGCCATGCTGTCAGCGCATTAACCCAAAAGACCAAAATAGCTATTCCTGAGACACCAAGAGCAGCGGCGAATAATAGTGCTTGTAGCGGACTTAACTTGCCTTGGGGTAAAGGTCTTCTTTTCGTCCGAGCCATTTTTTCATCGATCTTACGATCCATGATGTGATTGACCGCTGCTGCAGAACCTGCTGCCATTCCAATCCCAATGAGGCCTAAAATGACATTACTGATCGGTGGAATTTCCTGCACTGCCAGAAACATACCTACAGCAGCAGTTATCAGCATAACGACAACAACCTTCGGCTTACATAACACTAGATAATCTCGCCAAGAAACCTCTTCTGTACCAATATTCACTAATTCTTGGTTATCCATGATTCACCTCTACAGTCCGTAGCCGCAGCTCATAAATTTTTAACAGAACCAACAATAATCCAACCGCCACTGCATGGTGCCCAATCGCCAACAGATTAGGCACTGCATAAATAGCGTTTAATCCACCCAGCAATATCTGGATCGATAACAAGGCTAACAACCCATATAGCCAACTTCGCATATATATCTGTCGATGCAACTTAACCACTAGCCCAACACACACGATCAAAACTACCAGCGCACCGATTCTATGCCCCTGCTGAATTGCTACACGAGCATCTAACGGCAGCAATCCACCTTGATAATTTGGGCCAATAGTTTCCGTAAGATTAAAACCTCTCGTAAAGTCACTGCTGGCATCCTCGCCCATGCTACAACTCAGCCAATGACCACAAGCTGGCCCTGCATAGTTTGAGCTGGTCCAACCACCCAACACTATCTGCAGCAACAAAGCAGCCAAAGCATACTTGATCCACTTACTGCATTTAGTCTTTTGCTTTTTCACTCCAGCCATCAATGTTTTCACTTTGCTTCTGAGGACATATACACCTGTTAACGTCAGCACTCCCCCTAACAGATGCAAAGTCACTACTGGCGGGTAAAGCTTTAATGTGACCGTCCACATTCCAAATACAGCCTGCACTGTCACTAACAAGAGCAAGCCATAACTTAAATAAACCGGATATGTTTGCACGCGCCTTAATCTATTGGCGCAAAAAGCCAAAGCCGCTATGACTAGACCTAAAGTTCCCGCTAAATAACGATGCCCCATCTCTAGTGCTGTTTTACCAAGCTCTATTGGTGTATCAGGGTAAATAACCTGTGCTTCAGTCAAAGCTACTTGATCAGTAGGCATCACCATATAGCCATAACACCCAGGCCAGTCAGGGCAGCTTAGTCCCGCATGGTTAATTCGAGTCCACGCTCCTAACAACACAACGCAGAGCGCAAGCACTAATGCCACATTACTCAACCGCCATATCAGCTTTAACATTAATTCCCCCGTGGCTTATCCAATCCGGGACATTTTCAACAGCTTGCGCAGATCTTTAAGAATCAGACTCGGCTCATCTGATAAGGTATATCGCAGAACCATATTGCCTAATGGGTCGACGACCCATATTGCCGTTCCTAACTTTCCAAACTCATTCCTATCTAGCGTGGTTGCGCTCATACCCACTTGCAACAACTTCACCCGATCTTGCTCCTTACCTAGTGCTGTGTGCAGATTGCTAAGCACCTTTGACCATTGCTCGCAACGCTCAACACAATCATCTTGCTTAGTTAACAACAATTGCCACTTACGCTGTTTCAGCTCACTCCCAACCAAGTTCAGATCATTAATGTGCTTATCAGAAAACAAAGTACCTGAATGAACCCGTTGTTCTGGAATCATCACCCCCGTGAAAAACATAAAAGAAGCTATCAGCATGGGCACAAAGCCAACCGCCCAAACAAGCCAAAAACTAAACCTGTTCATATATGGCCTCCTTTCTTATTTTTAGAGCGCTCCAAATCAATAAACACAACAACGCAAATGCCATAGCGAACCATTGAAATGCATAACCTAAATGTTTCTCAGGCTTCATATTCTCTACTGGCCAATTTAGATCTAAACCGGAAAGTAGCGGCTCCGTTAGCCTTAATTCCAACGCATCAATACTTGTAACTAACCGAGACGATATTTTTTCCACATCCAATTGCTGAATTACCTTAGGCCACTGATCTTCAGCTAGATCATCACCTGATAAAGCAAAACCTTTTTCAATAACCCTAACGCTGCCACTAATCGTTTGCTGACCTTCGGGTAAAACAACCTCAGGTTTAATTCCTCGATTCAGCGACGCTAACACCCAACCAAGATTCACCAATACATTTCGACCGCTATCCGCAGTAAACAGAGCAACGACTTCATAACCAGCGCGCCCTTTGCGGACACGATTATCTAAAAGAAAGTACCGCTCTCGATCAAACACTCCCTTAAGGATAACCGCGTTATAACTCCCTCTTGTCATCTCTTGCTCCAACGGCAATGCCTTACTTGGTATAGCTTGTTGCCAGCTATCCAGTAACTCTTGCTTCTGCTCAGCTCGGTCCAACTGCCAAAACCCCAATCCGATCAGTAATGGCAGCAATACAATCCCAGATATCCACAACATCCACTTGAAGGCTGAACCACTCTGAACTTTACTCATAGTTACCTACACCAAGGACAGCTATCAGGTACTCCACATGTCGTTAAAGTTGCTTTTACTACTTCTTTTTATTGCCGTTCTCATCAGTTTATTTTCCGGTCTCTACTTCTTAGTAAGAGATCAAGGCCAATCTCATCGAACTGTTAACTCGCTTTTCTTTAGGGTCACCTTTAGCGTCATGATCATCGCGGTACTTATTTACGGCTTCTATACCGGTGAGATTGTTCCTCACGGGCTTTAATCGACTACAAGATATAAACAAATAGAAACAAGCCGACCCATACCACATCGACAAAGTGCCAATACCAAGCCACCGCTTCAAAGCCAAAATGCTTTTCTGAACTGAAATGCCCTTTGAGTACTCGTAACCAAATAATAATCAACATCAGCGTGCCTAAAGTGACATGCAGACCATGAAAACCAGTGAGAATAAAAAAGGTCGCCCCGTAGATACCGGCATTAAGCGTTAAGCCTAATTCGTTGTAAGCAAGTACATACTCATAAGCTTGAAAGTAAAGAAACACACTGCCCAGTAAGATAGTTACAGCTAGCCAAAACACTACGCGAGATCTTTGATCCAATTTAAGTGCTTTATGCGCAAGGGTGACTGTAAAACTCGATGCGATCAGTAAAATGGTATTGAAAAGTGGTATATGCCAAGGATCGATTACCTCTTTAGGACCCGGAAAAGCATTTTGATCTGGTGTCACCATCAAAGGCCACTGTGCCTCAAAGCCTTCCCACAGCATGTTAGAAACACCTTTATCACCTTCACCACCCAGCCAAGGCACTGCTAACGTCCTGACATAAAATAAAGTGCCAAAGAATGCAGCAAAGAACATAACCTCAGAAAAGATAAACCAGCTCATCCCCCAGCGGAATGAGCGATCCATTTGTGGGCTGTATAAACCTTCACCACTTTCATGGATAACGTTGCTAAACCAGCCCAATAAAATAAGCCCCATTCCCAATGCACCGGCTAATAGAAGAATTAAACCGGCTCCACCAGCCTCTTCTGCGGTAAAGCTATTGATTAAGCTACCTGCACCGTAAGCCATAAAGAACAAAGCGATCGATGCTAAAATAGGCCAACGACTTTGTTCTGGCACATAGTAAGTTTGAGTACTCATAGAGAGTTCCTCCTCGCAGACAAATTCACTTCCGCTTCTGGTGTGATATCAAATAGGGTGTATGAGAGCGTTACTGTTTTTATGTGCTTAGGAAGCTCTGGCGCGATAGAAACAACCAGCGGCATCGCCTTTAATTCTTTCGCCTTTAGCGGCTGCCGTTCGAAACAGAAACAATTAATCTTTTGCACATAAGGCGCAGCCTCTGAAGGTGAAACCGAAGGGACTGCTTGCGCAATCATGAAGTTATCGGTCAAATTGCGCGCTTTATAGGCTGTTTGATACATTTCCCCAGGCGACAAGATGATAGAAGCCTTTTCTGGTTTAAATCGCCAAGGCATAGATTCGTTGTTAATAGCCACCAGCTGCAATTTTATCTGTCGACTGTTATCCACAACCAAACTAGGTTCCGCAGCAACCAAATCCACTTTGCCATTTAGCCCCGTGATATCACAAAACACGTCATATAGAGGTACCAACGCGAAGCCAAACCCAAACATAATCAGGGTTCCACTTAACAGTGATAGCACTGTTTTCTTATGTCGTTGCTCTGCCATAACAACCTCTCAAAAGTGCTGTTATTTCACCTCTGGCGGTGTACTAAAGCTGTGATAAGGAGCAGGGGATGGTAGGGTCCACTCTAAACCGTGAGACCCTTCCCAAACTTCCGCACTGGCCTGCTTACCCTTACGAATACAGCTCACAATGTTATAAAGGAAAATTAGTTGCGATAGCCCAAAGATAAACGCACCTACTGAAGCCACCGCATTGAAATCGGCAAACTGAAGTGCATAGTCAGGTATACGACGTGGCATACCCGCTAAACCGATAAAGTGCATAGGAAAAAAGGTGATATTCACCCCGATAAAACTACACCAGAAATGCACTTTACCCATGGTTTCGTTGTAATAATTGCCGCACCACTTAGGTAACCAATAATACGCTCCTGCCATAATGGCAAAGACCGCACCAGGTACTAAGACATAGTGGAAATGGGCAACTACAAAGTACGTGTCGTGGTATTGAAAATCGACTGGAGCGATCGCCAACATCAAGCCTGAAAAGCCACCAATGGTGAAAAGCACCACAAATGCGAGTGCAAATAGCATCGGCGTTTCGAACGTCATAGAGCCACGAAACATCGTCGCGACCCAATTAAAGACTTTAACCCCTGTAGGCACGGCAATCAGCATAGTTGTGAACATAAAGAACAATTCACCAGCCAAAGGTAGGCCGACTGTAAACATGTGATGCGCCCAAACGATGAAGGATAGAATGGCTATAGAAGCTGTGGCATAAACCATCGAGGTATAACCAAACAGCTTCTTCCTTGCGAAAGTCGGAATGATCTCACTGACAATACCGAAAGCAGGCAAGATCATGATGTATACCTCAGGATGACCAAAGAACCAGAATACATGCTGGAATAACACTGGATCTCCACCCCCAGCAGCATCAAAAAAGCTGGTTCCGAAGTGAATATCCATCAACATCATTGTGACCACACCTGCCAATACCGGCATAACAGCAATCAATAAAAATGCCGTAATTAACCAAGTCCAAACGAAGAGTGGCAACTTCATCATGGTCATACCCGGCGCACGCATATTGAGTATGGTGGCAATGATATTGATCGCACCCATAATCGAGCTAATCCCCATCATGTGAACGGCGAAGATAAAGAAAGTCACACTAGGCGGTGCATAGGTAGTTGATAAAGGCGCATAGAATGTCCAACCAAAATTTGGTGCACCGCCATCCATGAATAGAGTCGACAGCATCATCGCGAAAGCGAAAGGTAGAATCCAAAAGCTCCAATTATTCATTCTTGGCAGCGCCATATCTGGAGCACCAACCATGATAGGAATCATCCAGTTGGCTAAGCCAACAAACGCCGGCATGACCGCACCAAAGACCATGATTAAGCCATGCATGGTGGTCATCTGATTAAAGAAGTCCGGCTGAATGAGCTGCAACCCTGGCTGAAATAGCTCAGTTCGAATGAGCAATGCCATACATCCGCCAGTAAGGAACATTAAGAAGCTAAACCAGAGATAGAGAGTTCCAATATCTTTATGATTGGTTGTGAATAACCAACGACCTATACCGGTAGCCGGACCATGATGATGAGAAGCTGCAACCGTATCCATGACCCCTCCTACTCTTTCAACTCAGCAATCTGCGCCGGTGTAACTAGATCGCCCACCTTATTACCCCAAGCATTTCGCTCATAAGTAATTACAGCAGCCAGTTCTACAGCCGACAGTTGATCTCTGTATGCCTGCATCGCCGTACCTTTTTTGCCGTTAAGTACAATATCGATATGAGGCCCCGACTCTCCCAAAGCTATTGGACTGTTTTTCAAAGCTGGGAAGGCACCTGGAATCCCCTCACCATTGGCTTGGTGGCAGGCTAAGCAGTTTTTGTTATAAACCGCTTCTCCGGTTTCCATCAGCTCAGCAAGGTTCCAATCTTTTTGCCCTTCAGCCGCTTTTTCTTGATCTGCTTGCCTAACTTCAGCAAGCCAAGCTTCGTATTCTTCTGGTGTCTTTACTTCGACAACAATTGGCATAAAACCATGGTCTTTACCGCACAATTCTGCACACTGCCCGCGATAAACACCGGGCTTATCCACAATAGTCCATGCTTCATTTATAAAACCGGGGATTGCATCCTTTTTCACTGCAAGATCAGGCACCCACCAGGAATGAATCACGTCATTTGCGGTCAGTAAAAAGCGTACTTTTTTACCTGCAGGAATCACCAAAGGGTTATCCACTTCTAGTAGATAATGTTCGCCTTTAGCTGCTTTATTATTTATCTGCTCTCGGGAGGTAGAGAGACTGGAGAAGAAATCGATATCTTCCGCTAGGTATTGATATCGCCATTTCCACTGATAACCTGTGATCTGAATATCAACTTCAGATTCTGAGTTATCGTACATTTTGATTAAGGTTGCCGTTGCAGGAACAGCCATGGCAATCAAGATAACGAAGGGAATTAAAGTCCAAGCAATTTCGACAACAAGGCTTTCATGGAAGTTGTGCGCTTTTGCTCCTTTGGACTTACGATGATAGATCACCGACCAGAGCATCACACCGAAAACAACGACACCAATAGCCACACAGATCCAGAAAATGATCATGTGCAGTTCGTAGACCTCTTGACTGATTTCGGTAACACCTCGGGTGAGATTTACTTCCCAATCAGCCTGGAGATTATTAGCAAACAATAACAGCGCAATATATCCCGATATTGTTTTTATCATTGCAGCCCCCTTTGCTTTACACGCAAAAGAGCCTGTCAGAAACCTCTCACTAAGGGCGTTGTACTTCTATTTCAACGTCGGTAGCGACAGGGTTCGGGCAGGCTCTCTTTCCGCCTGGACTCCGTCCTATCATTTCCGACCAATCCGCTTGGTTGTTAACTGCAAGTATAGCAGCGATGAAAATTTTGCAAGGACGTTATAAGCAGTTATTAACGTCAAACTTTATCCACCAGCATAAAGGCACCACTCATCATCGCTATAATGAAGAGTATAAAGATTACCGTATAAACAAGTGTTTTAAGGGGGCGACAATTACAAGGGAAGGGTTTCATAATAACCTCCTTCTACAAGGGCTATTATGAGGTATAGCAGAAAAACGGCCCCTTAAAGGAGCCGTTAAATAAATCTAAAATGCTTTTACCTGACGCTTAGGCCGCAGGTTTCTGCTTAGTTTTGCGCATCAACCACAATACTGGCCCAGACACCGCATAAGCTAGGAATAAAATCCATAAGAATGCTGGCGGGCTAATTGAGATAATACCTACAGCTAAGACAATACCCGCTAAGATCAAGAAAGGTACTTTCTCTTTTAGGCTGACATCTTTAAAGCTGTAATAAAATACATTACTCACCATCAAAACACCGACCAAAGCAACAAACGCAGCAATCAAATAAACATAAGCCGATCCATCTATTTCATACTCGGTCGCAGCCCACACTAAACCAGCCACTGCAGCCGCCGCTGCTGGGCTAGGCAATCCAATAAAGTAACGCTTATCTGTCGAACCAATTTGGGTATTGAAGCGGGCAAGTCTTAAAGCTGCTCCTGCGACATAGATAAATGCAGCAAACCAGCCTAGTTTGCCAATATCATCCAACACCCAGGAGAAAACCACGAGTGAAGGCGCTACACCAAAGGAAACCATATCAGCTAGTGAGTCATACTCCGCACCAAATGCACTGGAAGTATTGGTCATACGTGCTACTCGACCATCAAGCCCATCCAGTACCATCGAAACAAAGATCGCTATTGCGGCATTTTCAAAGTGCCCATTCATACTCGCAACAATTGCATAGAACCCTGAAAACAATGCCCCTGTCGTAAATAAATTAGGCAGCAGGTAGATCCCGCGGCTACGAGGCTTTATCGGTTCTTGATTATCTTGATTTTGCGGCTCATTCATCGCGATTTTTTATATTCCATACAATAGAGAAACCTCATTCTACTGTGACCAGCGTCAGGATGCCATTTCTAGAGATCTAGATGATCCTGATCTAATAGAATTCTATCCACAAATTTAGTTAGCAACGCATTTGATTGAGGCGTTTCTTGTGCAGTCGCTAGCACCTGATCAAGGTGATCATCTCCATCTGTGTATTTATCTTTGTAAAAGGTCAGTCGCTCAACCAAGATTCGTTTACCAACTTCCGGATGAAATTGAAAAGCCCAGAACGGCTTATCTTTTAACCTAAATGCGTGGATACATTGCTCAGTGTAAGCAAGGGAAGCACAATTTTTCGGCAATGTTTTGGCGTACTGTTTGTGTACAGAAACGGCATAAAAGTTGTCTGGGGTATCGCGAAATATTGGATCCTGCCAAACACTGTGATCAAGCGATATAGGTATTGTACCCATCTCAAAATCTTTCTCTCGATGCAGGATCTCACCACCAAGCGCCAAGACCGCCAGTTGAAAACCAAAGCAGGAGGCAAACACTGGCTTATCTATTTGCGCGCAACGTAAAATTAGCTGCTGACACTGATCTACAAATGGGTAGATATCTGGGAACAGTACATTAGCTTCACTGGCACCGCCGACCAACAAAGCGTCGTAGTTATCAGCAGCAGTCTCAGGAAAGGCCGGGGTATCAAATACATTAAGCACATCGAATTGTTCGATATTAAGCCCGCAGTATTCAGCAAAGCTCTCCAATTCTTCCCTGCGAACTTGATCTTCATCTCTAATTTGAAGCAGTAATAACTTAAGCTGGTCCCGACTTTTCACCATGTTGTCCGTCCATACCAATACTTTATCCTAGTACTATAAAAACATCGCCTCGATGTCACAACTTGGCCGCTGTCCTATCGCACTGAAGTTTGATCCAATCCACTGTTCTGCTGCATTTCGTCCCTTTTCCTTGAGACCCAAAAGAAATTCCTGCCGGGTGTCATATTTACTGGCCTGTTCCAGACTAGATAGCACTTCACCGGATTCAATCAGATGAAAACGTAGCGCCTTGAATCGTCGCTCCAGACTACTGATACTGAAAAACTTATCTTTAGCCTGCTGTCGGGTATAGCTGATCGCTTGAGGGTTGAGATCCTCTTCAAGCAAACGATCTAAAACGCCCCAAGCAAATGCCCCGTGAGCACCACCACCCTGTAATGCCAAATTCAATGACTTCGTCATACGCACCTCCTGTTGCCTTTGTGCATCGCACAATAACAACATAGAAAATAACATAGAAATATGACAAAACTGAACAAAAAACAGGCAGCTCGACTCCTATTAGATTAAAAAATGGCATAAAATAAGAGAAACATTCGAAAAAGTGCAACAGTATGGATATCAAACAGCTCAAACAATTCGTTCACTTAGCCGAAACCTTGCACTTTGGCCGAGCAAGCGAAGCTTCTTACATCAGTCCTTCAGCACTAAGCAGGAGTATTAAACAGCTGGAAGAAGAAGTCGGCACAGATCTGTTTGAACGAGACAACCGCAGTGTTGCCCTGACGGCAGAAGGCAAGATTTTCTTAGATTATGCCCGCGATTCCCTAGGTCAGTGGGATATGGTGCGCACCCAATTGATGGAAAGATCAGGGGAGCTTCAAGGCGAAATCAGTATGTATTGCTCGGTTACAGCCAGCTACAGCTTCTTGTTCGACATCCTGAGTGAGTTCCGTACCGACTACCCCAAAATCGAGATCAAGTTACACACAGGGGATCATGAACACGCTATATCTCGAATACTGTCAGGAGATGAAGACTTTGCTATTAGCGCAAAACCTGACACTTTACCGGCGGGAATTGCATTTAAGACGATTGCCATCTCTCCCCTGCTTTTTATAGCGCCAAAACAGGGACTACAAGGTCAAGATAAGCCGCCGGTTCGACCAGATAACTCCACACCGATGATCCTATCCGAAGCAGGCTTAGCTCGTAAAAGGGTCGATCGCTGGTTTAAAGATCAAGATATAAAACCGATCATCTATGCCCAAGTATCAGGTAACGAAGCTATTGTGAGTATGGTGAGTCTAGGGTTTGGAATAGGGGTTGTACCTGAGATTGTTCTGCAAAACAGTCCACTAGCAAACAGTGTGGAAGTACTCGATATTACCCCTAAACTCAAAGCCTATGAGGTTGGGATAGTAACCTTAGAGAAAAAACTTAAGAATCCGCTGATCAACGCCTTTTGGTCACAGCTAACTCAATCCACATAATCACTTTTTGAACGGTATCATCAGCATTCCGCGCAAACGGCAGGAGGTGTCTGGATCGTTAAATTCGTTTAATCCGATCTCAACACCTACTTGGCCTTTAGCGGGTTTATCGATATACGTCATGCAGATTCTGTCCCAACAAGATAGCGCAAAGCCATAATTACTATCCGTCTCACTTGGAATTTTTGAGTGGTGCACTCGATGCATATCCGGGGTAACAAATAGCCAACGAATCACCCTATCTAATAGTTTAGGCAGTTGGATATTCGAGTGATTAAACATAGCTGAAGCGTTAAGCAACACTTCAAATAAGATCACTGCAACCACCGCCGGCCCCAGAAACAGCACCATCAACATTTTAATCAACATCGACAGGACAATTTCAATTGGGTGAAATCTAGCCCCCGTGGTCACATCAAGATCTGGATCCGCATGATGCATGCGGTGAACACGCCATAGCAGAGGAACTTTATGAAAGAGAACATGCTGTGCATATATAAAGAAATCCAGCAGTACTACTGCTAACAAGACCTCCAACCAAATAGGTACATCCAACCAGACAAAAAGCCCAAACCCTTTGGCCTGCGCATATCCAGCGACGCCAACAGCAGCTAAAGGAAACATAACTCTTAGTAGCAAACTATTAAGCACAACCAAACCCAGATTAGATCGCCAACGAAGCCATTTCTTTTGCAGTAAAGGTCGGAAAGGTTTGTATAACTCCCAGCAGGCCATCACAGTGAACACACCGAAGAAACAGCTTAAGCGCACTATCGGTTCATTCGCTAACAACCATGCTGGAAAATTCACTAGGTACTTTCTCTTCCTAAATTTAATCTTCCGGCATTAAAGCGGCGATTTCTGGCAACACAAATGGACGGCCTCTTTCATTTAATGCCGTTCCAATGACTAGCGCTTCAAGCGCTACCTTTTCATCTGACAATCGAACCACACGCTGGCGGAAACCAAACTTAACTTTACTCACCCGCTCGACGCTTACTTCAACGACAAAGCGATCGCCACTGGTTAAGGAATTTTTATAGTCCATTTCAGCACGAACAACGACCAGGTGAATTTTATCTTCGGTCAACTTAGCAAAGTCGATCCCATTGTCTAAAAGATATTCATGCCTCGCATGCTCTAAATAATTGAAGTAAACGCCATTGTTTACGATGCCTTGCAAATCACATTCGTAATCACGCACTTTAAATTCCAATCGAAACATCATGCTTTATTCCTTTCTATTATCAGAACTCACGGCTGATTAAACGTCCAAAAATATCAATAAATCAATCAGCCTTCTGAGCTATATCATTCAAATACAGCTATAACTATTACTAGACTATGCAGATCATACACATTGTACACGCCTAATAATCTAGAACCGTTAGTATTTACTTTTTGTACGTGAAGAAGGGTGAACCATGAAAAAAATGCCAGTTACCAACCGCGAGGTGGTACTGCCTGAAGGTCAACGCATTATTTCAACAACAGACCTCAAAGGACGGATCACTTACGTTAATCAGGTTTTTTGTGATATAGCTGGATTCACTGAAGAAGAACTATTAGGTAAAGCCCACAACATTGTTCGCCACCCAGATGTACCGCCTGCTGCGTTTGAAAACCTTTGGACCTCTTTGAAAGAAAATCATGCATGGAGGGGCATTGTTAAAAACCGTTGTAAGAATGGCGATCATTACTGGGTCGATGCCTATGTAACTCCTTTATACGAAAAAGGCCAAAAGGTTGGCTACCAATCGGTACGTTTTAAACCGACTGCTGAACAGATCTCGAAAGCAGAGGTAATTTATGCAGTTGCCAATGCAGGCAAAGCCGGCAAAGCATTAAAACTAAAGTCCGTCAGCAACCAAACCTTCGGTATCTTCTCCTTCATCGCTTTGATTAGTCTAATCGCAGCATGGTTTGTAGGCGCGACTCTACCTGTTTTGGGGGTTATGGCTCTTACCGAAGTTCTTTTAGGGGGCTGTCTATTGCGCTTAACAGCTCCTATTAAGGAGCTAGCTAGTCGCGCACGCGAGCGCTTCAGTAATCCTCTTATCCAATTAATGTACTGCCCTCGGCAAGATGAATTTGGTGAGATTGATCTCGCTTTACAGATGAATGAAGCCAGAAACACTACCGTACTTACACGATTAGGAGATGTTAGCCACACCATTGATCAAGCCATTGATGTCACCGATAACGCGATTCGTCAAACTAATGAAGGGATCAGCCAACAAGATAAAGAAAGTGACATGGTCGCCGCTGCTGTTCACGAAATGGCATGTGCATCACAAGAAATTGCAGCTAACACTAGCGATATGTCGAATGCATCGCAGAATGCGCGCTCTACAACTGAAGAAGGTCGAAGTGCGCTATACAACACGGTAAATCACATTAAAGATCTGTCTAATGAAGTAGTGGAAGCAACAGAAGCTACCATGGAGCTAAAACAACATACAGATGCGATCGGCAATGTCGTTACGGTGATTAATGATATTGCCGAACAAACCAACCTACTAGCACTGAACGCTGCTATCGAAGCCGCGCGCGCAGGTGAAACAGGACGTGGCTTCGCAGTGGTAGCAGATGAAGTTCGTACCTTAGCAACACGTACGCAAAATTCTACTCAAGAAATAGAAGCCTCAATTGAAAGTGTACAGTCTGCTGTAGATAAAACAGTCAGCATCATGGAGCAAAGCCGCGATCATGCTAAGCAAAGTGTCGATGTGGCGAACATTGCTGATGAAGCTTTCCAAACAGTACAGAGCTCTATTGATGATATTTCTGATCGCTGTTTACAGATCGCCAGCAGTTCTGAACAACAGTCCTCTGTTGTAGAAGAGATCCAACAAAATATCGTCGCGATCAGGGACCTTGCCCGTCGCAACAGTGAAGCCTCTGATGAAACCGCTTCCGCTAGCAGTGAACTGCATGAACTGGTAAAACAACTAGATTCAATGGTGACAGCGTTTGATCGCTAGGATGATTTCATGAGCGGAGAAGAGGTTTACAGGGGCAGTTGTTTATGTGGTGAAGTTCAGTATGAAATATCACCACCCTTTTCTACCTTTCAATACTGTCACTGTTCACGCTGCCGCAAAACCACCGGCAGCGCACATGCTAGCAACATAATAATGCCACCAGAGCAATTCCACTGGACGGCGGGAGAAACATACGTTGGACGCTATGAACCCAGCGATGCCAAACATTTTGCTGTCTGCTTCTGTAAAAAATGTGGATCTAACCTACCGTGGCTAGCCCAAACAGGTAAGGCAATGATCATTCCAGCCGGCACACTGGATACAGGCCCCGAGGTACCACCGGAACGTAATCTTTTTTGGGGCAGTCGAGCCGATTGGTATCAAACCGTGAATCAATTAGATGCCTTTGACACACTCCCTGGCAAAAGCCCAGCATGTAAGATCGATGTTGAATAACTGAACTCACTCAAGGCTCTGAAGTCTCATAGGAAATGAGAGGACAGAGTTATGAAATCGTTCGCCAATTCGTTAATTGCAGCCAGCCTTTATTTCTTACCTCAAGCTTTAGCGTCTGAGCAGATCTTTGAAAATCAAGGAGCTGTACCTCAGTTAATTGAGCTCTATACATCGGAAGGCTGTTCCAGCTGCCCTCCAGCAGAACGCTATATCAACAGCTTTATAGGCTCCGCAGACCTTTGGAAAAAGGTAGTACCTTTAGCCTTTCATGTAGACTATTGGGATTACATTGGCTGGGAAGATCGATTTGCCCAACCTGAGTTTAAACAGCGCCAATACAATCATCGCCGCTTAGGAAATTTAAAAAGTGTGTATACACCGGGCTGGATTAGCTCCGGCAAAGAATGGCGAGGGTTTTTCCAAGGCAAAGCCCTACCCAATCAATCTTCCTCTGGGGGACTACTTAAAGCTAGCCTCAACAGCCAAACCCTCAAAGTAAGTTATACCCTAAAAAGGGACCGAAAGGTGCTTATAGCTCATGTTGCAGTACTCGGTTTTAATCTCAGTAGCCAAGTCACTTCAGGCGAAAATGCAGGCCGCCTACTTCAACATCAATTTGTGGTTTTACATAAACAACAAAAAGCCCAATCAGACTATAACTGGAGCTTTGAACTACCCCATCTACAAACGTCTCAAAAGCATGCATTGGCCATTTGGGTTTCAGAACGAGATCAACAACCAATTCAAGTTGCTGCCGATTGGCTGAAATAAAAAAAGGCGACCTAAAAGGTCGCCTGAATACCCCAGTGGGGTTATCACAAGTGCATAGCTAATAAAGGGTTTAATGTCTTAATCTTCACCACCTAGGAAACCTAGGATATGCAATAAACTGGTAAACAAGTTATAGATGGACACATACAAGGACACTGTTGCCATGATGTAGTTTGTCTCACCGCCGTGCAGGATGTTGCTTGTCTCATAAAGAATAAAACCAGACATCAACAGTACAAACATTGCCGATACAGCTAAAGACAGAGCAGGAATCTGGAAAAAGATTGCCCCTAAGCCTGCAACAAACGCCAGTAAAACACCGACCATTAAGAAGCCACCCATAAAGGTAAAGTTCTTACGTGTGGTTAAAACATAAGCTGATAGGCCTAAGAAAATTATTCCTGTCATACCCATCGCATTCATTACGATGGAACCGCCACCCGGCATTGACAAATAATGACCAACAATAGGGCCTAGGGTGTAACCCATAAAACCAGTCAGAGCAAAGACTGAAGGTAATGCCCAAACACTATTGCGCAGCTTGTAGGTCAGAAAATATAAACCAAAAAAGCCGACTAAAGAGATGATGACACCGGGGTGAGGTAACTGGAGCGCAATGGATCCACCAGCAATGATCGCACTGAACAGCAAAGTCATAGATAACAATGCATAGGTGTTGCGTAGTACTTTATTAGACTCTAACGCAGATGGTTGCGTCTGAGCTGCTGAAGATCTTATAGATGTATTCATACACCCCTCCTGGTTTTTACTAACCAAAAGCCAAAAGGCTTTCCGGTATCAACAGTTCAAAATTTAACCGCCTACCAAAAACAATAAAACTCGATTATTATTAACAAAAGCATCGATTTTACCGAGTTTTTGATGATTAATTACAAACACCTTCACTATTTCTGGATGGTCGCTAAAGAGGGGAGCATAGCTGCTGCTGCTGAGCGTCTGAGTGTTACACCACACACAATTAGTGCTCAGCTGAGCTTGCTTGATGACTACCTTGGCTGCTCTCTCTTCACAAAAGTAGGTAGGCAATTAGAACTCACCGAAACGGGTCATATGGTTTTAAGCTACGCCAGTGATATCTTTTCGTTGGGTGGCGAACTGGAAGAACGGGTCCGTAATTTAGATAAGATCCGTCCCTTAGTTTTCAAGGTAGGCGTGGTAGATGTAGTACCGAAATCGATCGCTTATCACCTACTCTCCCCGGCTATGGATGACATCAACAATGTCAGAATGATTTGCCATGAAGGTGATATCAACGAGCTACTCGCAGAGCTTGCCCTGCATAGATTAGATCTAGTGATTTCAGAATCACCTATACCTTCTGATGTCAGTATTAATGGTTTTAGCCATAGTTTAGGCACCTGTGGCAGTAGTTTTATGGCAAGCCCATCAGTAGTTGAGCAACTAAGTGGAGAGTTCCCCCACAATCTTAATGGTTCCCCTATGCTGCTTCCAAACGAAACAACCATTGTCCGCTCACAACTGCTACAGTGGTTTAGTAAGAACCGTATCCATCCTCGAGTGGTAGGCGAATTTGATGACAGCGCATTGATTAAAGCATTCGCCAATGCTGGTAAAGGGATTATGGTGGTACCTACGCCGATTAGAGATGAAGTATCTGCGCAGCTCGGTTTGGTGACGCTAGGTGAAACCAATGAGATTGTGAATAACTTTTACGCAATTTCTATCGAACGAAAGATCTCGCATACCGCTGTGGAAAAGATCACTACAGCCGCTAGAGACTGGTTAAAAAGCAGTAGTTAGGAACCACTATAACCATTACTTAACACGATGAGGGAGAATTTTTAATGCATACACCCAGCCCGATCATACTCAAATATCCCTCTCCTCAATTAGATTCAATAGCATTCGAAGATGCGGTACTCGCAGACAAAAATGACTATCTAAAGAAATTGAAAAAATGGCAAAAGCGCATACTTGAAGTACAACAAGCTTATTATCATCAAAACCGCCGGGCCATAATTGTATTTGAAGGCTGGGATGCCAGTGGTAAAGGCGGCGCTATTAGACGTATCACCGAAAAGTTAGATCCTCGCGGTTTCACTGTTCACCCAATTAGTGCGCCAACATCAATCGAACAAAGCAAACACTACCTTCAGCGCTTCCAAGAAAAATTACCGCCCGCAGGTTCTATCGCGATATTTGATCGTTCCTGGTACGGCAGAGTTTTAGTTGAAAGAGTAGAGGAATTTGCAACACCTCAGCAATGGCAACGCGCCTACCAAGAGATCAATGAATTTGAACGAAGTCTAATAGATGATGGCGCACGGATTATCAAAGTCTTTATGCACATCACCCCAGATGAGCAATTAAGAAGATTCTCTGAACGCTTAAATAATCCAGTTAAACGCTGGAAATTAACCACCGAAGATATTCGAAATCGCGAACGCTGGGGTGATTATACTCATGCGATTAACGATATGTTTCAATATACGCACACCGAAACCGTAAATTGGCAGGTCATTGCAGCCAACCATAAATGGTATGCCCGTATCAACGCGCTGAAGAGTATCGTAAAACAACTTTCTGCCGGTATAGATGTCTCTCCGCCCCCACTAAACCCTGACGTGACTGCGGCCGCTTATTCAGCTTTAGGTATTAAAATCGATTAACCCTTGAGCTCATTAACTAAAGACCAAAATGACAACTATGCTGTTATTGTCGAATAAGATTAATGGCAGCATTGATGAATAACCCTCGTAAAGATAGTGTCATTCAAATCAGCATATTGGATATGCAAAAACGCCTACTTCCTAGAGCTTACGAGCTTCGTGATCGATTGCAATCTGGTCAAACAGCAGAAAGTTACGATTTAGATTTTTTAGACACCCTACACACAGCTATTCAGCACCTTCATACTCTGACTACCGACTCTCCAGAACATCACGTTTTTATAGGAAACCTTGTACAGCTATATAGCTCTATAGTCAGCATGGCCCTGGACAATAGTGATGAGTAACGACGGAAAGGTATATTTATAAACAAAATCGTCAATGGAATGACATATTTCTGTAACAAACCTGATTCATGATAAGCCTTAAATTAAAAGAGGCTAAAAAATGACAAATACAACTTTAACAACTCAGCTGAAGCAGTTGCTGAAACGTGGCTATTCCGAAATGGACGTTCGCAATTTAGCAATGGCTCCTAAAAACATCGTAGACCAAGCAATCGCTGAATTTCATGCCGAAGAACGTATCCATGAAAAAACCATTCAAATTCAACATAATCAGGCTAATTTTGCCATGCGTTTAGGTAACTAAGCCCGCCAACCAAACCAATCTTTCCTGTATCAAGCTATCCTTTAGCATTATTTCGTTCTTCTATTGACTTTGTTCAGATACAATTCACTCTGTTTGGGTTACTAATAGATGCTACTAGGGGGTAGCAGACTTGGTTGTGAGGGCGAAGTCGAATTAGTCCCAATGACAAACTTATGAGCACCTACAGGAAAATTACAATGAAAAAACTACTGATGGCGACTGCAGCTGCAGCAATGATGATTCCAGCAGCAGCAATGGCAGAACGTGACGGAGCTACTGTTTACAACACTAAATGTGCAATGTGCCACGCATCTGGTGTTGCTGACGCACCTAAAGTAGGTGATGCTGCAGCGTGGGCAGAACGCTCAGCACAAGGCATCGATGCACTTTACGCTACAGCTGACAAAGGTAAAGGCCAAATGCCACCACGTGGTCTTTGCATGGACTGCACAGATGGCGAATTAAAAGCTGCGATCCAATACATGGTTGATAACTCTAAGTAAATTAGAGTTTCGGCAATAAAAAAACCGCCTTTTGGCGGTTTTTTTATTGTAGAGGCTAAAAGCCCGCAAATATTTAGAAAATATTATCTGGCGTAAGGTTAATCAATTCACCATCAGAATCACCATCTTGACGTGCCTGAATCTTTTCTATGGACTCTTTATCCTTACCCTTCTGGACAATTATCTCTACGCGACGGTTTTTCACCCGGTTAGCACGAGTATCATTTGGCACTAATGGTTTAGTGTCTGCCAAACCTAAAACCTTAAAGCGAGATTGATCGATTCGAGGGTCACCAAATAGCTCATGGGCTACCGCCAATGCACGAGCAACCGATAGATCCCAGTTAGATTCAAAACGACGACCTGCATATGGGATATTGTCACTATGCCCTTCAATAGCGACACGTCCCTTAACATTCAAAAGTACATCCCTGATTTTAGCCAACACTGGAATTGACTCAAACTTCAGTTCCGCAGAGCCAGAGTCAAAAGAGCCTTTCTCCTTGATACGAATAATAATTTTCTTACCATCCGTTTCTACTTCAACACTACCTTCACCGATCTCTTGAGCTAAAGCTGCTGCAAATTCAACCGCTTCCTCTTTCGCTTCCTGCTCTTGCTGCTTCTGTAACTCTTGCTCTTCACCCGCTTCTTTATCAGGCGAATCACTTTCTCCCTCTTTCGATCGAATATCCAAGGTATTCATATCATTGTTAACCGTCATCTGACGAACTTCATTAAGAGGGGTTGGTTCAGGTCGACCAGGACTAAATTCCTGCGCAATAATAGAAGTACCTTTGGGGATATCTTCTACTTTAATCTGGTTTTGAACACCAAATGCCTCACGCATGGAACCCGCCAACTGCTTAAACTTCAGTACGTCCATCTCCGAGAAGGAGAGTAGAAGTACGAAAAAACACATCAGCAGCGACATCAAGTCGCCAAAGGTTGCCAACCAAGCCGGAAGCCCGGGGGGGCAGGGGGGGCATTCTTGTTCTTCGGTATCGTCACTCATCGTTCTAGTCCTTTACCGAATTAACCTTCAGCCGCAGCACGCTTGCCTTCAGGCAGATAGTTACGCAACATTTGCTCGATTACACGAGGGTTTTGGCCCGCTTGAATAGCCAGTAAGCCGTCAATGATCAAAGCTGCATTTAAAGCTTCTTCATCTTTACGTACGTTAAGCTTATCAGCTAAAGGAATTGCAACCATGGTCGCAAGCATTGCACCATAAAGCGTTGTCAGAAGTGCTACCGCCATCGCAGGGCCAATGGATTTCGGGTCACTCATATTTGATAGCATCTGTACCAGACCTACCAGAGTACCAATCATACCCATTGCAGGCCCCACATCTCCCATTGCAGAGAATACAGTCGCACCAAATTCATGACGATCGTGAGTCAACTTAGCTTCTTTATTCAGCAGACCTTTAACAACTTCAGGGTCGTGACCATCCACGAGTAACTGGATACCACGCTGCATAAAGTCGCTACTTACCGTTTTATCTTCAAGTGAAAGAAGACCCCCTTTACGAGCAGCATCAGCGAGATCTACAGTTTCAGCAATAATCTCTTCTGGATTGATCGACTTGAACATAAATGCTTTAGCCGCAACTTTGCCGGCACCAAGGAACTGGGGCAATGTGAACTTCATCAATACAACAAAGATGGAACCGCCGACAACGATCAACAAAGACGGAGGGTTAATAAACACCCCTGCATCACCACCGGTGACGATCGCAGCTATTACAATACCAAAACTGCCTAATAATCCGACGAGCGTTGCTATATCCACTCATTACTCCTTAATTAAGCGCGCAAACAGTTCAAATCCAAGCTGCCTATCATAGCAAAAAAGTACAGGGTTTCACCCATCATACAATCGTTTAACTATAGAAATTGTATGTATATTTGCTTCTAATAGCAGGCTTAGGTAAGTTTAGCGCTTTCAATCTAAGATTCGCTCTTATGCCACGTAAGAAAAAAACAACTGACTTTGAACAATCCTTGCAAGCACTTGAATCTCTAGTTACCAAAATGGAACAAGGGGATTTGTCCTTGGAAGAGTCACTTCAAGCCTTTGAAGAGGGTGTCAGCCTAACTCGAGAGTGCCAAGGTATTCTTAATCAAGCAGAGCAAAAAGTTCAGCTTTTGATAGAATCCGACGGTGAACTTTCAACCAAACCGTTTACTGCAGACGAGGACAGCTGATCTTGGAGATCCGCAATCTACTCAAGAGCTACCAAGAGCGGGTAGATCATCACCTTCAGAAATGTATCAATAAAGACAGTATAGATCCGGTCCTGCAAGAATCTATGCAATATTCACTATTCAATGGTGGAAAACGCATTCGACCGGCTTTGATCTATATGGTCAATGCGATGCTGGGCAGTAGTCACGAACAAGCAGATAGCGCAGCAGCAGCGATAGAGTGCATACATAGTTACTCTTTGGTTCATGATGACCTTCCAGCTATGGATGATGATGATCTAAGACGAGGCAAACCAACCTGCCATATCGCCTTTGATGAAGCGACCGCAATTTTAGCGGGTGATGCTTTGCAATGCTTAGCGTTTGAATTGATCTCATCCGATGACGAGCTTTCGGCAGAGACTCGTTTAAACCTTATCCAGAAGTTGAGCCATGCGTCTGGGCATCAAGGTATGGTTGTCGGACAATCGTTTGATCTACGTAATGTGGGCAACTCTCTTTCACTTGAGCAGCTTGAAGCTATGCACCAACATAAAACCGGTGCATTACTAACGTGTTCAGTGCATATGGGAGCTATCTGTGCAGGTTTAACCGATCAAAAACAGTTAGCCGCACTCGCAGAATATTCCAACACCATCGGCCTAGCCTTCCAAGTACAAGATGACATTCTCGATATAGAAGGCGATTCTGCAGTGATCGGAAAACCTCAAGGTTCTGATCTAGAACAGAATAAACCTACGTATCCAGCTCTATTGGGTTTGGAAGGTGCTAAGCTAAAATTACAGCAGCTTCATCAACAGGCCCTATCGGCATTAGATGTATTCGGCGAAGACGCATCAGAATTAAAAGCCCTCGCTGATTTTATTGTGCATCGCGACCACTAATAACTGATCGAGCTTTATGTTCCATACAATCCCAAGTAAACGCCCTAACACACCTCTGTTGGATAGCATTGATAATCCAACCGATCTGCGTTTACTCACGTCCGAACAACTTCCAGAACTAGCCGAGCAATTAAGAGCCTATCTGCTCTATAGCGTCGGACAAAGTGGCGGACATTTCGGCGCGGGGCTCGGCGTAGTCGAACTTACAGTGGCTCTGCATTATGTTCTTAACACACCGCAAGATCATTTAGTGTGGGATGTAGGGCACCAATGCTACCCCCACAAAATCTTAACCGGCCGTCGCGAACAGTTACCCCAAATACGCCAGAAAGAGGGACCATCCCCCTTCCCTAAACGGGACGAGAGCCCATATGATGATTTTGGTGTAGGTCATTCCAGCACCTCGATTAGTGCCGCTCTAGGCATGGCAATTGCCGATAAGATCCGTGGGATAGAGAGTAAATCTGTAGCCGTAATTGGTGACGGTGCGATGACGGCTGGTATGGCCTTTGAGGCGTTGAACCATGCAGCACATACTAACACCAACCTGCTGGTAATCTTGAACGACAATGATATGTCGATCTCCCATAATGAAGGCGGACTGGCTACCTATCTAGCGAAGAACTTTAAAGACAGAAATGACGGTGAGACCACCACAGCTCTGTTTGAAGCACTGGAGTTTGAATATACAGGCCCTGTTGATGGTCATGACTTTTCTAAACTCGTACCGGTGTTACAAGACGTTCTTAACCGGCCAGGACCACAATTCCTTCATTTAGTAACAAAGAAAGGCAAGGGGTTCAAACCTGCTGAAGACGATCCGGTTGGTTATCATGCAATTACTAAGATCGATCCAATTCACCAAAAGCCTACGAAGAAAATCAGTTACTCCAATATCTTTGGGCGCTGGATCTGTGATCTAGCCGAACAAGACCCACATCTGACAGCTATTACCCCGGCTATGCGTGAAGGCTCAGATTTAGTGGAGTTTTCTCAGCGCTTTCCTGATCGTTATTTTGATGTGGCTATCGCCGAACAACACGCATTGACACTAGCAGCAGGTATGGCCTGCCAAAATATTAAGCCGGTAGTAGCCATCTACTCGACTTTTCTACAGCGCGCTTATGACCAACTGATCCATGATGTGGCCATTCAAGACCTAGATCTATTGCTCGCCGTCGATAGAGCAGGCTTAGTTGGAGAAGATGGTTCAACCCATGCAGGTTGTTTTGATATTGGTATGCTGCGCGGCTTACCAAAAGCTGTATTGATGACGCCTTCAAGTGCTGAAGAGCTTCGTAATATGCTTTTCACCGGTTACCAATATCAAGGTTTAGCTGCGGTTCGCTATCCACGTGGCAGCGTTCCAACACAAATAGATACACCTATGCAGGCAATTGAGCTAGGGCAAAGCCGAACCCTAAATCAAGGCAGTAAAGTTGCACTTTTAAATTTCGGACCTTTACTAGAAACAGCTCTAGAGGTTGCAAACGACCAAGGTTATACCTTAATCGATATGCGCTTTGTTAAGCCTCTCGATCAAAATGCCCTTAAAGATGCAGCAGAAAGTCATGACTTATTAGTCAGCATAGAAGACCACAGCATCATTAATGGCGCAGGCTCAAGTGTGAGTGAGTACCTATATCAAGAACAGATCAACACACCTTTACTGATGTTAGGTATACCTGATCGTTGGATTGGTCACGCATCTCGCACACAGCAACTTCAACAATGCGGTCTTGATGCTGCAGGTATGATTAAGGCAATCGAAGAGCGGCTAAAAGCGATCGCTTAAAGCCAAAAGTAAGCGACTAACTGCAGAATTGCCGCGGCATAAACACCTGCCAGCAAGTCATCCAGCATAATACCCACACCACCAGAAACCTTCTGGTCAGCCCATTTGATCGGCCAAGGTTTCCAGATATCAAAAATACGAAATAGCACAAAGCCAAGAGCGATCCACTCCCAACCACTTGGCGCAAGCGTCATGGTCAGCCAAAAACCGACAAATTCATCCCAGACAATGCCGCCATGATCATGCACACCAATATCTTTTGAAGTGCGATCGCATAGCCAAACGCCTATGATAGTCGTAACCACCAACATCAATAGATAAAACGGCAAACTCAAGTGTTGGAACCAAAGATAAGGAATAATCGCTGCCAAAGTGCCGACAGTACCAGGCATCCAAGGAGCAGCACCGCTACCTAGGCCAAACGCTAGAAAATGGATCGGATTTTTCCAAACAGTACTAGGTACTTTATTCACGGTTATTCCTTTACGGCTTAGTCTAACAATCGCGGCTAACAGCCTACTCGAACATCAGGATTGGTGGAAGTGATCATAACCTGAGCCTGCAATTTCACAAGCCTCTCCTCGAAGAAACAGGCTGAGCTCTGACTCCTCTGTGACCTTACCAATAACGGCTACTGAGGTTGGTAAACTAGGGATTAACGCTAAATGCTCCGGCGGCAGGGTGAAACATAGTTCAAAATCTTCACCACCGGTCAACGCCCACTGCTGCGCCTGCTGTTCCCCATAAGTATCCACCAGCTGAGAAGAGATCGGCAAGGCTTCTATCTGCAAACGCGCACCTAGGTTGCCACTGGCTTTTAAAATGTGCGCTAAATCGGATAACAAGCCATCAGAGATATCCACACAACTACTGGCAGAACCCACTAACGATTGACCAAGGCCGATACGCGGTACAGGTGAATAGAAACGCTTGAGCAAATACTCCGCATGAGTTTCATTAGCAAACCCATTAAGCAGCCCTTCAAGACCTCCACGGCTATCACCTAAGTTACCACTAACGCAGATAATATCGCCCGGTTTGGCCCCATGACGACAAAGTCCCTTCCCTTGAGGCACAAAGCCATGCACTTGAGCAGAGAGCGCTAGAGGGCCACGTGTGGTATCACCGCCAATTAGTGCAATACTGTACTCTTGGCAGCGTATGCCTAATTGAGAACTAAAGCGTTTCAGCCAATCTGCATCGGTTTGCGGCAAAGTCAGCGCAAGCGTCAGCCAAGCAGGCCTCGCACCCATAGCCGCTAGATCACTGACAGTGGAACCCATAAGGCGATCTGCGAGTTGCTCCGGCTGTATATCAGGTAAAAAATGAGTGCCTTCAACCAGCGTATCAATAGAAACGGCGAGTTGCTGACCCTCGGGCAAATTAAGCAGTGCGCAGTCGTCCCCTACCCCTAAAGCAACAGAAGCATCCGAAGATGCTTCTGAAACCTGTGCGAAGTAGCGCTGTATTAGCTCAAATTCACCCAGCGGCATAGCTTACGCTTTACCTTCTCGTTTAGCGCGAATTTCGGCCATACGAACACGTTGCGCTAATTTATCTAGCACGCCGTTTACATAACGATGACTGTCGGTTGCACCAAACGTCTTCGCTAGTTCAACACTTTCATTGATAGCGACGCGATATGGTACTTCCATGCGCTTAGAAAGCTCATAAGCACCGATACGTAGAACGTTCAATTCAACAGGATCCAACTCTTCGATCTGACGATCAAGGAAGTCAGTAAACAGACCATCAAGCTCTGTTTTAGTTGCCGCAACGTTCTGCAACAATTCAGAGAATAAACGTACATCCGTATCACGCATGTCGTTATCTACACGGAATTGCGCTTCTAGTTCATGCAGAGGCTGACCAGCTAATGACCAAGAATACAAAGCCTGCAGCGCATAGCTACGAGCATTACGACGCTGAGATGTTAGCGAAGGTTTCTTTTTAGCTGCAGATTTTTTTTCGTTGTCACTCATCTGGCTTTAAACCTCAAGCTGCTTAAGCAAGCTAACCATTTCTAGAGCGGAAAGCGCTGCTTCTGCACCTTTATTACCCATTTTAGTACCCGAACGCTCAACCGCTTGTTCGATGCTGTTTACTGTAAGGATGCCGTTCGCAATAGGAAGATCGTAATCCAAAGATACCTGAGCAACACCTTTAGAGCTCTCGCCAGATACGTACTCAAAGTGTGGAGTACCGCCACGGATAACCGCACCTAGTGCGATGATCGCGTCATCTTTTTTCTGCGCTGCAACGCGTTTAACTGCCAACGGAATTTCGAAAGCACCAGGCACACGGATCACACGAATCTTATCTTCGCTTACGCCATGACGCTTTAGAGTGTCGATTGCACCCTCTAGCAAGCTCTCAACAACGAATGCATTAAAACGGCCAACAACAATTGCATAGTTGCCGTCTGCGTTTACAAAATCACCTTCAAAGGTTTTAACAGTCATGATTTAAATACCGTTACAGTTATTCTTCACAAGGAATATATTCTTCAATCTCCAGATCAAAACCAGAGATCGCATTAAACTTCATTGGAGAGCTAAGCAGGTTCATTTTACCTACGCCTAGGTCTCGCAAGATTTGTGAACCAGTACCTACCGTTAGGTAAGCACCTGATGCACTAACATTAATTTTGGATTTCTGACGACCGTTGATCATCAGATCCGTCGCATCGCTTAGATCAATACGGTCACCTGTATCAAGTAGAAGCACAACACCTTGCCCCTCTTTAGCAACACGCTCCAATGCTTTACGCATAGTCCATTTTGGCTCATCGCCAGGTGCTACCGCACCGACTACATCACGTAGTACCTCAGTACGACTGTGAACACGTACATACGCTGGCTCATCAGCTTTCAGCTCACCTAGCGTCATCGCTAGATGCGTGCAGTTTTGGATTTCATCACGGTAAGTGATGTAGTTAAAATCACCGTACTCAGTAGACATCACTCCTTCGGATTCACGTGAAACTGTGTGCTCATTAGCCGTACGGTAGTGAATTAGATCTGCAATTGTACCGATCTTAAGATTGTGCTTTTCCGCAAACTCTTCCAAATCAGGACGACGCGCCATAGTGCCGTCATCATTCATAATTTCAACGATCGCAGCCGCTGGCGTAAAACCTGCCAAGCGCGCTAGGTCACAACCCGCTTCAGTATGACCAGCACGGCTTAAAACTCCACCCGGCTGAGCCATAAGTGGGAAGATATGACCTGGCTGAACAATATCTTCTGCCTTGGCATCAGCTTTTACGGCTGTACGTACAGTCAAAGCACGGTCAGCAGCAGAGATACCTGTCGTTACACCTTCCGCCGCTTCAATAGACATCGTAAAGTTGGTTGAGAACTGAGCACCATTGCTCTGTACCATAAGGGGTAAGTTCAACTGCTCACAACGTTCACGCGTCAACGTTAGGCAAATAAGGCCACGAGCGTGAGTCGCCATAAAGTTGATATCATCCGGGCGAACCATCTCTGCAGCAATTACAAGATCGCCTTCATTCTCGCGATCTTCATCATCCATCAGGATGACCATTTTTCCCTGACGAATATCTTCAATCAATTCTTGCGGGGTATTTAATTTCATTAACTTCGTACCGTCGTTAGCGGTTAAAACCGTGAGCGATTAAGGTGTCCATTGTCAGACCCTGTTCGCTCTGTTCATTATTCTCAGTTGTTTGACCATGACCAATTAAGCGCTCTAGATAGCGAGCGATGATATCCACTTCCAAGTGGACCTGTCGTCCTGCGACATATTCAGTCATGATCGTTTCTTGTGCCGTGTGAGGCACAATATTCAATTCAAAGCAGTCACCGTCAAGGGCATTTACCGTCAAACTAATACCATCAACCGTCACCGAGCCTTTCGCTGCTAAATAACGTTGAATCGCAGCAGGTGCTTTGACACTAAAGCGAATGGAACGGGCATCTTCACTCCGCGATACTATTTCACCAATACCATCGACATGGCCAGTGACAATATGACCACCTAAGCGGCTGGTCGGCATCAATGCCTTTTCTAGATTAACTCGCTCTCCAATCGCTAAAGTATGGAAACGCGTATGAGCCAATGTCTCTCGAGAAACATCAGCAATAAAACCATCACCGGGCAATTCTACTGCGGTTAAGCAAACACCATTAGTGGCGATGCTATCACCCAGTTTAACGTCCGCCAGATCCAACTGACCTGTGCGAACATATAAGCGCATATCACCCGCTTGCTCTTCAATTGCTGCTATCGTGCCTACAGCTTCAATAATACCGGTGAACATCTATGCATTTTCTCCATATTGAGGCTGTAAGATCAGTTTTAGATCATCACCCAACATGCGGCTATCTAACATCTGCAGCTCTACCTGCTCTGACATTTTAGTTAAGGTTAGCTCAAATAGTGGCTTAGCCTGACTTCCTAACAACTTCATCGCCATATAAACATGAAGTTCATCAGCCAATTTCTGCTCTACAAACGCACCGGCCAACACAGAACCAGTTTCAACAAGCAGATCGTTACACTGCTCTTCAGACGCGAGCCAACGTAACAAAGGCAATAAAGCCACTCGGCCATTTTCATCAGCAGGCATCACTAGAACTTCTGAACCTGCGCCCTTAAGTTTGTTCTGCGATATTGTATCATCAGAACAGGTAACAATGAGCGTTCGCCCCGGCTGCTTAAGAATGGAAGCAGTCAGCGGCATCTGTAGACGGCTATCCAAAACAACGCGTAATGGCTGTTTCTGTACTACATCCGCAACATTAGGCAGATTTAACTGCGCTTCGCGAACCGTCAGTGCTGAGTCATCTTGTAGAATAGAACCTATACCAGTCAGAATCACTGACGATTGAGCGCGCAATTTCTGTACATCACCACGTGCGGCAGGGCCCGTAATCCACTTAGATTCACCTGAAGCCATCGCTGTCCGGCCATCAAGGCTGATCGCAGATTTAACCCTAACAAAAGGTAAACCTGTCTCCATACGCTTGATAAAACCGGGGTTCAACGCTCGAGCTGATTCTTCAAGCAAACCCGATGTAGCTTCAATACCTGCTTCACGGAGCATGGTTATACCACGACCAGCAACCTGAGGGTTTGGATCAACCATCGCGGCAACTACTCGCGCGACGCCAGCGTTGATTAATGCCTCAGAACAAGGCGGAGTACGACCATAATGGCTACAAGGCTCTAGGGTTACATACGCTGTCGCCCCTTTCGCTTCTTCACCCGCAGCACGCAGTGCATTCACCTCGGCATGGCCTTCACCTGCGCGATAGTGAAACCCTTCACCCACGATACTGCCCTGTTTGACTAACACACAGCCAACACGCGGATTAGGTTGCGTGGTATATAGCCCCTCTTTCGCCAACTGTATGGCGCGGGCCATGCACTCGCGATCAGAGACAGACCAAGTCGCACTCACTTAGCAGCACCCTCGGTGTCATGCTCTTCCGATAAGCGTTCGATCTCAGCTTTAAACTCATTAATATCTTGAAAACTACGATACACAGAAGCAAAACGCACATAAGCGACTTCATCGAGTTTACGTAGTTCGGCCATCACCTCTTCACCAATCTGGCGTGAAGGCAGCTCGCGTTCACCTGTCGCACGTAGACGATGTTTAATACGGTTAATACACGCTTCAAACTCTTCGATAGAAACGGGACGTTTTTCTAAAGCTCGATGAATACCTGCACGGAGTTTTTCATCGTCAAACGGTTGGCGAGAGCCATCAGCCTTAATCAGGCGAGGCATCAGCAGTTCTGCTGCTTCGTAGGTGGTAAAGCGCTCATTACAGTTAATACACTCGCGGCGTCGACGCACCTGCTGACCTTCGGCCACCAGTCGAGAATCAACCACCTTGGTTTCATTGGCATGACAAAAAGGACAATGCATCAACTTTTCCTGTGTAAAGAGCGTTTATCTTCTCTGAGCTTAGTCGGAGAACAAAAAAGGGCGACCTTTTGGGTCGCCCGGGGATTGTACATTTTTCCGACTATAACTTACAGCCGGAACCCTGTTTTACTTGTATACAGGGAAACGTACGCAGATCTCTTTAACTTGAGATTTCACACGTGCGATCACATCATCGTTGTTGATGTCATCTAGAATGTCGCAGATCCAGTTTGTTAGCTCTGTAACTTCTGCTTCTTTGAAACCACGGCGCGTTACAGCTGGCGTACCGATACGTAGACCAGATGTTACAAACGGAGAACGTGGATCGTTTGGAACAGAGTTTTTGTTTACAGTGATGTTGGCACGACCTAGCGCTGCATCAGCATCTTTACCTGTAAATTCTTTGTCGATCATATCAACAAGGAATAGGTGATCATCAGTACCTTCAGAAACGATCTTAATACCGCGTTTCATGAAAGTTTCAGCCATCGCCTGAGCGTTTTTAACAACCTGAGCTTGGTACTCTTTCCACTCTGGGTCCATTGCTTCTTTGAAGCAAACCGCTTTACCAGCGATTACGTGCATCAATGGGCCGCCCTGAGATTCTGGGAATACAGCGAAGTTAAGTTTCTTCTGCAGATCTTCATCAGCATTTGCAGATAGGATCAAACCACCGCGTGGGCCACCTAGTGTTTTGTGAGTTGTTGTTGTAACAACGTCAGCAACACCGATTGGAGATGGGTAAACGCCTGCAGCAACAAGACCTGCGATGTGCGCCATATCAACAAATAGGAACGCGCCTACTTTGTCTGCAATATCGCGGAAACGCTGCCAATCAACAACACGTGAGTATGCAGAGAAACCTGCAACAATCATTTTTGGCTTGTGTTCTTCAGCTAGACGCTCAACTTCAGCGTAATCGATCTCACCCGTTTCTGGGTTTAGACCGTACTGAACCGCATTGTAAATACGACCAGAGAAAGAAACCGCAGCACCGTGAGTCAAGTGACCACCGTGAGCAAGGCTCATACCTAGAACAGTATCGCCTGGCTGACAAAGCGCCATGTAAACAGCAGCGTTAGCTTGAGAACCAGAATGAGGCTGAACGTTTGCGTAAGTCGCACCGAACAACTCTTTAGCACGATCAATCGCTAGCTGCTCAACAACATCTACGTGTTCACAACCACCGTAGTAACGCTTGTTAGGGTAACCTTCAGCGTATTTGTTAGTCAGCGCAGAACCCTGAGCTTCCATAACGCGAGGGCTAGTGTAGTTTTCAGACGCAATCAGTTCGATGTGCTCTTCCTGACGTACAGTTTCAGCCTGCATTGCAGACCATAGATCCGCGTCGAAATCAGCGATAGTCATATCTTTGCTAAACATTGGAGTTTCTGTCCCCTGAATACAATGTGAACCCTGTTCAGCTGCAATAACAACGGCAAAGCCGCCAGAACATTCCAGCGTAGAACCATTTGGGAATTGGGAAAGCGCGTATTATAGCGAAACATTTCCGCGGATACACTTGAATCATCCGCAAAACTGCTTCAATTTTATTCAATAAAAAGAGCTCAGGGGCTCCCCCAAGCTCTTTTTACAATCGGAATAGGATCATTCGACTTTTACATTCGCCGTTTTAGCAGCGCCCGGGTCTGGCTTGGGCAAATTGACTTCCAACACTCCATTATCAAATTTCGCTGTAATTTTATCTGGATCAACACTATCACCAACCGATAACCGTCTTACAAATTGTCCGAAATGACGCTCCTGACGAATTATTTTCCCTTCTTTTTCTTCCTTATCCTCTGTTTTAGTTTCAGCCTTAATCGTTAACAAACCATGCTCCAAATTTACCTGTACATCCTCTTTTTTCACTCCAGGTAAATCAGCCTTTATACAGTACCCGGTATCAGATTCATGAATATCTATAGCAGGCACTTTATCATCACCGCTTGCAGTCACTGGAACAAAGAAACGATTCAAGAAAGCATCATCAAAAAGGCTGTTAAATCTTGATAGTTCACCCATGATCACTCTCCTCTATTGTGTGGTTACTTTCTATACAGCAGATTCGTAATCTCAGTTTAGAAAGCCTTTCGACTCTCGCCAGTTCAAAAATTGATCAGGATCAAGATAGATATTAATTACCAATTTCCGGTAAAATCGGGAGCATTAATTATTTAACAAATAAGAGTTGAACCCTTCATGGCTCAATACGTTTATTCAATGAACCGCGTTGGCAAAATCGTTCCGCCAAAGCGTGAAATCCTGAAAGATATCTCTCTTTCTTTTTTCCCAGGTGCCAAAATCGGTGTATTGGGTTTGAACGGTGCGGGTAAATCTACCCTGCTAAAAATCATGGCTGGCTTAGATACCGACATCATCGGTGAAGCTCGCCCTATGCCTGGCATCAACGTTGGCTACCTGCCTCAGGAACCAGAACTGGACGAAACAAAAACCGTTCGCGAAATCGTTGAAGAGTCAGTTGCTGATGTAAAAGAAGCGCTAGATGGCCTAGAAGCTGTTTATGCAGCTTACGCAGAACCAGATGCCGACTTTGACGAATTGGCTAAGAAACAAGCTGAATTCGAAAACCTAATCCAAGCAAAAGATGGCCATAACCTTGAAACAGCGCTTGAACGTGCTGCTGATGCAATGCGTCTTCCTGCTTGGGATGCAGAAGTTAAGCACCTATCCGGTGGTGAACGTCGCCGTGTAGCACTATGTCGCTTACTGTTAGACAAGCCAGACATGCTGCTTCTAGACGAGCCAACCAACCACTTGGATGCTGAATCTGTTGCTTGGATCGAGCGCTTCCTTCAGGAATACCCAGGTACCGTTGTGGCGATTACCCACGACCGTTATTTCCTCGATAACGCTGCTGGCTGGATTTTGGAACTTGACCGTGGTCGCGGCATTCCATATGAAGGTAACTACTCATCTTGGCTAGAGCAGAAAGAAGCACGCCTAGAACAAGAAGCGAAGCAGGAAGCAGCTCACCGTAAATCTGTTTCTGCCGAACTTGAATGGGTACGCCAAGGCTCTAAAGGCCGTCAGTCTAAATCTAAAGCGCGTCTTAAGCAGTTCGAAGAGATGAACTCTAAAGAGTTCCAATCTCGCAATGAAACACAGGAAATCTACATTCCACCAGGACCACGTCTTGGCGATAAAGTTATCGATGCGAATGGTATTTCTAAAGCTTACGGCGACAAGGTTCTGTTTGAAGACCTAAGCTTCTCGATTCCACAAGGTGCTATCGTTGGTATTATCGGTGGTAACGGTGCTGGTAAATCTACGCTATTCCGCATGATTGCAGGCGAAGAGCAGCCAGATTCTGGTGAGATCGAAATCGGCTCCACTGTACAGTTAGCTTACGTTAACCAGTCTCGCGATCTAAACGGCGACAAAACAGTGTTTGAAGAACTATCTGATGGTCAGGACATGATCACAGTAGGCAATTACACGACGCCTTCTCGTTCTTACTGCGGCCGATTTAACTTCAAAGGTGGCGATCAACAGAAGTTCGTTAAAGATCTTTCTGGTGGTGAGCGTAACCGTCTGCATATGGCGAAACTTCTTAAAGAAGGCGGCAACGTTCTACTATTGGACGAACCAACCAACGACCTTGATATCGAAACACTACGCGCCCTTGAGGAAGCTCTTCTAGCCTTCCCAGGTTGTGCGGTAGTTATTTCCCACGACCGTTGGTTCCTTGACCGTATCTGTACTCATATGCTGGCGTACGAAGGTGACTCCCACGTAGAATTCTTCGAAGGCAACTACACTGAGTACCAAGCTGATTACAAACGCCGCTACGGCAAAGAACATCAGCCAGAGCGCATCAAGTACAAGCGTATTGCGGATCTATAGTCTCTATACCTATAAAAAAGCCGGGCAGTGCCCGGCTTTTTTGTTTCTAAGACAATCAGTCAGCAATATTAACCTTATCTCGGCCCGTATCTTTAGCACTGTACAAGGCATCATCAGAGCGTTGCAATAGCGAATCCACATCATCTTCAGCCTTTAAGCCAGCCACCCCAATACTTGTAGTAAAGCCTATTCGCTCTCCTGAAGGAGTTTTCACCTGCTCATCGTGGCAGCCCACGCGGATCTGCTCAGCCACTTCGACAGCTTCCTCCGTATCAAAACCAGGCAGCACCATTAAAAACTCTTCACCACCATATCGGCAGACAAGATCCATTCTTTTACGAGCAGATTTTCGCATTACTTTTGCGAAACGCTTCAAGACTATATCTCCTGCGGCATGCCCATACTGGTCATTAAAGTTTTTGAACTTATCAAGATCAAACAACAAAACACTGAGAGGCTTTCCTTGCTCACGCATGAGTTTAATATCGCCATCCAATTGTTCCATTGCCTGCCTTCTGTTAGCCAATCCGGTAAGAGGATCTCGAGTAGCTTGACGATACAAACCAAGCAACATATTGAGCTGATTTACCGCGGCCCAACAGGCAATCAACCCAAGCACAGCTAATAGCCAAAGACTGTTAATACCTTCAACGCTCCCCGCTATATCCCTAACCAGTTGAGTGCTGTATTCAACCACCAACAAAACCGCTGCATACCCTAGCGCCTCTAAAATAGACAAAGGAAAAACAGCCATCATTGTCATAATCATAAATGGAAAAAAGTGGTATCCCGCGACATTAGATTCATAGCCATGGGCGATTAGCATCGAGCTAGAAACACATTGAAAAGCGGATAAGATTATTACAAGTAGCGCTAGCCTTAGTTTAGCGAGCCTCATGCTATAGCGTTTAAAACCCCATAAGGCCAAAGCGATACAAGCCAAGGCAGTAGCTGCCCTAGCATAGGCAATAGACTGCAACATATCTTTTGGCAGTAAAAGATAATCTACCAGTAGCCAAGCTGGCTGAATCAAAGCGAGTAATAGTGAAATAATTCGGATACGACGGAACAGAAAGTGACTGCGCGTCTGATTAAAATACCTTGAATGGCGACGACCGCTAGACAGATCTAGAAACGTTTCTAACAACATATATTTTACAACTTGTGTTTTTATTTTTGTTATATCACCGAATATACAATGATAACTTCAACATTGCATTCCAGCTCAGATACCAACCTATGCGAAAGACCTTTGCTTTTCAAGGGTTATATAAACGATAAATCCTTGACCCCATTTTTTTTTGAAGTAATGTCTATAATTATATGAGTTAAATACACTTTTTCTTAGGAAGAAATGCTGTGACCACATCAGATACTGAACGCCGTCGCTTTACCCGTATCAACTTTGATGCTCAGACTGAATTGAAGCAAAATAACGACACTTGGGACGTTACCCTAGTCGATATCTCTTTCAATGGTATTCTTGTAAAAAGTGAGCAAGCACTAGTACTACAAAAAGGAGATGAGGTTCAAGCTGTCATTCATCTGCTCGGTGATGACATCGCAATCCGTACACCAGCAACATTAGCCCATCAACGTGACAATGAGTACGGTTTTCTCATCGAGAATTTGGATTTAGATTCATTGACACTATTACGCCGCCTAGTCGAACTTAACTTAGGCGACGAAGCATTACTGGAACGTGAATTAGATCATTTTTTTGAAGACTAACTAGAGCGCCTCTAAAGCCTCAGTCAGTTTAGTAACAGCTACAACTTCCATACCTTGAAGCTGCTCTTTGGGGACGTTTCCTTTGGGAACGATAGCACGTTTAAAACCATGCTTAGCAGCTTCTCGGATCCTTTCCTGACCATTCGGCACTGGACGTATTTCACCTGATAAACCCACCTCACCAAACACCATCAGATCATGAGGTAAAGATTGATCACGGAAGCTAGACACAACTGCCAATAGCAACGCCAAGTCAGCACTGGTTTCTAGTACCTTTACCCCACCCACGACGTTAACAAAGACATCCTGATCGCCAGTCATTATACCGCCATGACGATGCAAAACAGCTAGCAGCATAGCCATGCGGTTTTGCTCCAAACCTACGGCGACACGGCGCGGATTATTCATGTGCGATTGATCGACCAATGCCTGAATTTCCACCAACAGCGGACGAGTCCCTTCCCAAACCACCATCACAACACTACCGGGGCTTGGACCCTCTTCGCGACTTAGGAAGATCGAACTAGGGTTTTTAACTTCCTTCAGGCCGTTTTCGAGCATGGCAAAAACGCCCAACTCATTCACCGCGCCAAAACGGTTTTTATGCGAGCGTAAGGTCCTAAAACGAGAATCAGATGAACCTTCCAACTGCAACGAGCAATCAATCATATGCTCCAAAACTTTCGGCCCAGCTAAAGACCCATCTTTAGTAACATGACCCACAAGAAACAGTACCGTACCTGTCTGCTTTGCAAATCGAGTCATATATGCAGCCGATTCCCTTACCTGAGAGACAGAACCTGGGGCTGATTGCACATCCGCCATATGCATCACTTGGATGGAATCAATCACCATCACTTTAGGTTTTAGCTGTTGAGCCGTATTACAGATGGCTTCGACACTCGTTTCCGATAACATTTTTAATTGTGCTGTCGGCAAACCTAAACGATTAGCGCGCATCGCCACTTGCTGTAAAGATTCCTCACCTGTCACGTAGAGCGCAGGCATCTGTTCAGCCAGAAAGCACATTGTCTGTAATAACAAAGTACTTTTACCGGCGCCCGGATGACCGCCCATCAAAACCGCAGACCCAGGAACCAAACCTCCGCCAAGCACTCGATCCAGCTCGCCTGCGCCGGAAGTAAAGCGTGGCATCTCTTCTAACGCCACCTCAGAGAGATTAACCACCTGATCTTTGCCAGCACCACCAGCATAACCATCAAAACGTACATTACGCGCTTCGTTCGTAGCGGTCTTTGCCGTCGCTAAACGCACCTCAGTCAAGGTATTCCAAGCATTACAGGCGGTACACTGCCCTTGCCACTTAGTGTAATCGGCTCCACAGTCATTACATACGTAGGCTGTTTTTTGGCGTGCCATCACTCTCTCCAAAGCATTATCTATAAATAAGAATTCTACCCAACACTCTGCTTATAACCTATAGATCTTTTCTTATTTTATTATTGCTCTACAATCAAACTCCTATATAAGAACAAGGGTAAACCCCTACATCAAAGGAGATGTATATGAAGCTGGAAACAATTGCCGTTCACGGTGGCTACTCCCCAGACCCAACAACCAAAGCGGTTGCGGTTCCGATCTATCAAACTACATCTTATGCTTTTGATGATGCTCAACACGGTGCTGACCTTTTCGATCTTAAAGTCGAAGGAAATATTTATACGCGCATTATGAACCCAACCACTGACGTACTTGAAAAACGTCTAGCAGAAATGGAAGGCGGTATAGCTGCACTTGCAGTTGCTTCCGGTATGGCAGCAATTACATACGCGATCCAGACTATTGCTGCGACAGGAGATAACATTATCTCTACCAGCGAATTGTACGGCGGCACCTACAACCTATTTGCCCACACGCTACCTCACCAAGGCATCAAAGTTCGCTTTGCTAACAAAGATGACGTTAGCGAAATAGAGAGCAAAATCGATGCAAACACTAAAGCGCTTTTCTGTGAATCTGTAGGTAACCCATCAGGCGGTATCGCTGATATTGAAAAGCTAGCGGATGTAGCACACCGTAATGGCATCCCACTGATTGTGGATAACACAGTACCAAGCCCTGCTATGTGGCGCCCAATTGAACACGGTGCCGACATCGTTGTTCACTCAGTGACTAAGTATATTGGCGGACACGGTAACTCTATTGGCGGCGTAGTTATCGATTCGGGTAAATTCCCGTGGGCAGACAATGCTGAACGTTTCCCTCTGCTAAATACACCTGATGCGTCTTACCATGGTGTTGTCTATACCGAAGCCCTTGGCCCAGCCGCTTATATTGGTCGTTGTCGTGTAGTGCCACTTCGTAACACGGGGGCAGCTATCTCTCCTATGAATGCCTTTATGATCCTACAAGGCCTAGAAACTCTGGCCATACGTATGGAGCGCATCAATGAAAACAGCGCAAAAATTGCTAACTTCCTAGAGCAACACGATCAAGTTAGCTGGGTTAAGTATGCAGGCCTTGAAAGCCATAAAGACTACGATCTTGCTCAGAAATATCTAAATGGTCAGGCATCCGGCATTATCAGTTTCGGCCTTAAAGCGGGCCGAGCAGCCACAGCACCGTTCTATGATGCTCTACAGATTTTCACTCGACTGGTAAACATTGGTGACTGTAAATCTCTGGCAGCCATCCCTGCTGAAACTACACACCGCCAACTCAATGACGAAGAACTGGCATCAGCTGGTGTATCACCTGAGATGGTTCGTTTATCGGTAGGTATTGAGCACGCTGATGATCTTATTGCAGATCTGGAACAAGCACTCGCAGCAGTGAATAAATAACACCCTATTCTGGACGGGATATTGATACAAAAAAGGCCGCTAAAAATGCGGCCTTTTTTTATCCCATCAGGACTCAATTAAAAATCGATTTAACTTTATTCCACATAGTCCGAGCATTTTCTTCTGGTGCCTCTGGTGACTGAGCCAGCTCACGCAGTTTATGCATTTTGTTCATTGCCAGCTGATACTGTTCTCTTACATCGTCAGCACTGGATGCATTAAACTCAAGATCATTTACTAAGCCATCTCTTAAACCATAGATCCAACCGTGTACGGTTATCTCCTGATCATTAGCCCAAGCTTGCTGCAAAATCGTGGTTTCACAAAGATTCATCGATTGCTCAATTACATTAAGCTCACACAAACGATCTAACTGCTGGTGTGAATCACCCCATGTAGACAGGAAATCTTTATGCTTGTCATAAACACGTCGAATATTACGCAGCCAATTATCAATAAGCCCATGCGGTTCATCTTCGATAGAAGCCGCTACACCACCACAACCATAGTGGCCAACAACCATGATGTGCTTAACTTTAAGCACCTCTACCGCGTATTGAACGACTGATAGACAATTCATATCTGTATGAACAACAACGTTTGCAACGTTACGGTGAACAAATAGCTCACCCGGCATCATGCCAACAATTTCGTTCGCAGGAACACGACTGTCAGAACAGCCAATCCACAGATACTCAGGTGATTGCTGCTGCGCTAACGTTTCAAAAAACTGCGGGTCTTCCTGATTTATCTTTTCCGCCCATTCGCGGTTGCTTTCTAAAAGATGAGTAAGCTTGTTCATTAATCACTCTTATAAACAAAGAGGGGCTTAAGCCCCTCTGAAATCTAAATCAAATTAAGACTGGTGATACTTCGCACTTAGTTCGTGTACCGCATCAACAAACGCTTTCGGCTGCGCTGGATCTACAAACTGGTGAATACCATGGCCTAGGTTAAATACGTGACCAGAACCGTTGCCATACTGGCCTAAGATGAACTCTACTTCCTGCTCAATACGGCTTGCTGGAGCATAGAGAACACTTGGATCCATATTACCTTGAAGGGCAACTTTGTCACCTACACGTGCACGGGCATTACCAATATCTGTTGTCCAATCCAAACCTAGTGCATCAGAGCCAGCTTCAGCCATTGCTTCTAACCACTGACCACCGTTCTTAGTAAACATGATCACTGGCACTTTACGACCATCATGCTCACGAATTAGGCCATCAACAATCTGTTTCATATACTTAAGCGAGAACTCTTGGTAGCAAGGACCACTTAGTGCACCGCCCCAAGTATCGAAGATTTGTACAGCTTGAGCACCCGAGCGAATCTGCTCGTTCAAGTAAGTCGTGACAGACTGTGCAAGCTTATCTAGCAACGCGTGCATAATCTCAGGCGTTGCATACATCATCTGCTTAACATGACGGAAGTCTTTACTAGAACCACCTTCAACCATGTAAGTTGCAAGGGTCCAAGGGCTACCAGAGAAACCAATGAGTGGTACACGACCATTTAATTCACGACGGATCTCTTTTACAGCATTCATTACGTAATCAAGATCAGTTGCAGCATCTGGCACAGGTAGATCAGCTACATCTTTTTCAGTACGGATGATCTTTTTGAAACGCGGGCCTTCACCTACTTCAAAATAAAGTCCAAGACCCATCGCATCTGGAATTGTCAGGATATCGGAAAACAAAATCGCAGCATCTAGGTCATAGCGCTCTAGAGGCTGAATTGTAACTTCGCAAGCCAACTCTTTATTTTTGCAAAGGCTTAGAAAATCACCTGCTTTCGCACGAGTTTCACGGTACTCTGGAAGGTAACGACCTGCCTGACGCATCATCCAAACTGGAGTTGCATCTACAGGTTCACGAAGTAATGCACGTAGGAAACGATCGTTTTTCAATTCAGCCATTTGTGTCAGCCACTTATATCTTGTAAATTCGAATTGGTCGCTATTTTAACGATTTTTAAGAGGAATTACCTGTGATTCCATCCTTCATTGACTAACTTTGTGATCTAAGTTTAAAAAAATTCTGTCTATTACTGTTTTCAATCGCTTTAAATGGCTACCAATCCCAGTCCTCTACACCTATTAATCTCGCCCCTGCAAAACTTGTAGGATTTCAAAAGGAGATGGCTTGGTTGGATATTAGCTCCTCCAGCGCAAGTAAAACTGAAGCACTTAGCTATCAAAAATTTCTTAAGCAGCATTCGCCGTACGATTATCAATCGCTGAACAGCATTTTTAGACACAAAAAAATCCGGCCTTCTAAGAAGTACCGGATTTTTCAATCGGACGATATAGAAGTTAAACTTCTAGATAATCCATAATACCTTCAGCAGCTTTACGACCTTCTGCAATCGCAGTAACTACTAGATCGGAACCACGTACCATATCACCACCCGCGAATACTTTTTCGTTAGTAGTCTGGAACGGGAATACATGCTGCTCTGGCGCTTTAACACGGCCATCTTCATGCAGGTCAATACCAAAATCAGCAAACCATGGCGCTGGACTAGGACGGAAACCAAATGCCACAAGAATAGCATCCGCTTCTAGAACCTCTTCAGAACCAGGAACGACTTCAGCACGACGACGACCATTTTCGTCTGGCTCGCCCATCTGCGTGCTTACAACTTTGATACCTGTTACTTTGCCGTTTTCACCTACAACTTCAACTGGCTGGCGGTTGAACTGGAACTGTACGCCTTCTTCACGCGCATTTTCCACTTCTTTCTTAGAACCAGGCATGTTCGCTTCGTCACGACGGTAAGCACAGATAACTGACTCAGCGCCCTGACGGATAGATGTACGGTTACAGTCCATCGCAGTGTCACCACCACCAAGGACAACCACTTTTTTACCTTTCAGGTCAATGAAGCCGTTTTCATCTTGGTCGAAGCCAAGGCAGTTATTCACATTAGAGATCAAGAACGGAAGTGCATCATACACACCATCTAGATCTTCACCTGGGAAGCCACCTTTCATGTAAGTGTACGTACCCATGCCTAGGAACACTGCATCGTATTGATCGATCAGATCCTGCATCTGAACATCTTTACCTACTTCAGTATTCAGATGGAACTCAACGCCCATCTCAGTAAAGATTTCACGACGACGAGACATTACGTCTTTTTCCAGTTTAAATTCTGGAATACCGAACGTAAGAAGACCGCCGATCTCTGGGTTACGATCAAAGACAACAGGTTTAACACCATTACGTACTAGAACGTCCGCGGCAGCCAAGCCCGCAGGGCCTGCACCAATCACTGCAACTTTCTTATCAGTCTTTGGTGCCTGAGACATATCAGGCTTCCAACCCATCGCGAATGCAGTATCTGTAATGTACTTTTCTACAGAACCTATAGTTACCGCACCAAAACCGTCGTTAAGTGTACAAGCACCTTCACATAGACGATCTTGCGGGCAAACACGACCACAAACTTCCGGTAAAGAGTTAGTCTGGTGACTTAACTCAACCGCTTCCATGATGTTCCCTTCAGAAATTAGCTTCAGCCAATTCGGGATATGGTTATGCACTGGGCATTTCCATGAACAATATGGGTTACCACACTCTAAACAACGGTGTGATTGCTCAGATGCTTCTTCTTTCGCAAACGGCTCGTAGATCTCACCAAAGCCTTCTTTACGTACATCTGCATCAATTTTCTGTGGACCTTTACGACCCACATCGAGGAACTGAAAATCGTTATTCAAACGGTCAGCCATAATCCTCACCTCTTAAAAGCAGCCCTTAACAGCAGGGCTGCGGATTATTCTTCATCTACTTGTTAAATCTGCTTCTTATTCCGGACGTGTACGGATATTCGATAGCAAATCATTCAGGCTTGCAGCTTTTGGCTTAACCAACCAGAAGCGACCGATGTAATCATCTAGGTTATCGATGATCTCTTGACCCCAAGCACTGCCTGTCTCTTTAGTGAACTCAATGATCACAGAGCGCAGATGATTTTTGTAAGCTTCCATGTTTTCAGTGTGGATACGCTGAATCTCTACTAGCTCGTGGTTATATTTATCCACGAAACTGTTATCCATATCCAGAACGTAAGCAAAGCCACCTGTCATACCAGCACCGAAGTTGTAGCCCGTAGAGCCCAACACAGTAACCAGACCACCTGTCATGTATTCACAACAGTGATCGCCAGCACCTTCAACAACAGCATGTACACCAGAGTTACGTACACCAAAACGCTCGCCTGCTTGACCCGCTGCAAATAGCTTACCGCCAGTTGCACCGTATAGGCAGGTATTACCCATGATGGCAGTTTCATTTGACTTGAATGTTACTTCATCAAATGGGCGGATAACGATCTTACCGCCAGCCATACCTTTACCAACGTAGTCGTTAGCATCGCCTTCTAGGTATAGGTTCTGACCGCCAGCGTTCCAAACACCGAATGACTGACCAGCATGACCTTTAAACTTGAAGGTTACAGGCTGATCGCTCATACCCAGGTTACCGTGCTGCTTAGCAATTGCTCCAGATGTACGGGCACCTACTGAACGGTCACAGTTAGTGATAACAAGTTCGTATTCACCGCCTGTCTTATCAGCAATCGCTTTCTCAGCAAGCTCTAGCATCTGAGTATTCAGTTCAGCTAGATCGTAAGGCTCGTTACGCTCTACCTGACAAGTGTTAGGGAACTCTTCACCAGCAGATGTCAGAATTGGAGACAGATCCAAGTTCTTCTGACGTGGTGTTTCACCGTCTAGGATCTCTAGAAGATCTACGCGACCTACTAGCTCTTCCATGGAACGAACACCTAGTTGTGCCATTAGTTGGCGAGTTTCTTCAGCAACGAAGCGGAAGAAGTTCTTAACCATCTCTACCGTACCGCGGAAGTGATCTTCACGCAGTTTATCGTTCTGAGTCGCAACACCGGTCGCACAGTTATTCAAGTGACAGATTCGTAGGTACTTACAACCCAATGCAACCATTGGCATTGTACCGAAACCAAAGCTCTCGGCACCTAGGATCGCACCTTTGACAACATCCAAGCCAGTCTTCAGACCGCCGTCTGTTTGTAGACGTACGGAACCACGTAGTTGGTTACCACGTAGAGACTGGTGCGCATCGGCAAGACCAAGTTCCCATGGAGAACCTGCGTAATGGATCGATGTCATTGGTGATGCAGCTGTACCACCATCGTAACCAGAGATAGTGATCAAATCTGCATATGCTTTAGCAACACCACATGCGATCGTACCTACACCTGGACGAGATACCAGCTTCACAGAAACTAGCGCTTCTGGATTAACCTGTTTCAGATCAAAGATCAGCTGCGCCAAGTCTTCGATAGAATAGATATCGTGGTGTGGCGGCGGCGAAATTAGCGTCACACCTGGTACAGAGTAACGTAGACGTGCGATTAGGCTATTAACCTTACCACCAGGTAGCTGACCACCTTCACCCGGCTTAGCACCTTGGGCTACTTTGATCTGCATAACTTCAGCGTTAGATAGGTATTCAGGTGTTACACCGAAGCGACCCGAAGCAACCTGCTTGATTTTAGAACGCTTCATAGTGCCGTGACGAGCAGCATCTTCACCACCCTCACCGGAGTTAGAACGACCACCAAGTTCGTTCATCGCAACAGCAAGTGCTTCGTGAGCTTCTGGAGACAATGCACCTAGGGACATTGCAGCAGAGTCGAAACGCGGGAAGATATTGTCAGCCGGCTCTACCTCATCGATTGAGATAGACTTAACATCTTTACGCAAGCCCAGCATGTCACGCAGAGTTGCGTAACCACGGTTATTAACCAGCTCAGCATAGCGTTGGTAAGCTTCAGGATTGCCTGTTTCTACCGCTTCGTGGATTGTCTTAACTACGTCTGGGTTATAAGCGTGGTATTCACCACCGTGCTTATACTTCAGCAAACCACCTGCTTGAATTGGCTTACGCGCAGTCCAAGCTTCTTTCGCTAGCAGGCCCTGCTCAAATTGAAAGTCCTCGAAACGAGCACCTTCAATACGGCTAGTAACACCTTTGAAACACAGGTCAACGATTTCAGAGCTTAGACCAATCGCTTCAAACAACTGTGCACCACGGTAAGATGCAATTGTAGAGATACCCATCTTAGATAGGATCTTCATCAAGCCCTTGTTGATGCCCTTGCGGTAGTTCTCGTGAGACTGAAGCGGCTCAATTTGAATTTCGCCAGCAGCACATAGATCGTTAAGAACACGGTAAGCAAGGTATGGGTAAACAGCTGTCGCACCAAAACCAAAGAGTACCGCGAAGTGATGAGGGTCACGAACCGTACCACTTTCTACAACGATGTTAGCATCACAACGCAAGCCTTTATCAACTAAGCGGTGGTGCACTGCACCTGTAGCTAAAGCAGCGTGGACTGGAAGGCAACCACGAGCGATATTAGCATCGCTTAGCACTAGAATTACCTTGCCATCTCGAGCAGCTTGCTCAGCTTGATCGGCAATAGACTTGATCGCACCCTCTAGAGAGATCTCTTCAGGGTTATAGTTCAGATCAATTTGCGCAACTTCGAACCCTGGCTCTTGGTTATCGCGCAGGCGGTTAAACTTGCTTGCGGATAAGACAGGCGTAGTCAGAATTACTCGACGAGCGTGTTCTGGTGTTTCTTCGAACACGTTCTGTTCAGAACCGATACACGTTTCTAACGACATAACGATCGCTTCACGTAGAGGATCGATAGGTGGGTTAGTAACCTGAGCGAATTGCTGACGGAAATAGTCATATAAAGAACGCACACGGTCAGATAGGACAGCCATTGGCTTGTCATCACCCATAGAACCGATCGCTTCCATACCACTCTCACCTAGTGGACGTAGGATCTGGTCACGCTCTTCAAAAGTAACCTGGAACATTTTCATGTGAGTTTTAATCTCGTCCGCTGACATAGCAGGGAAAGATTTAGACTCTTCTTCCAAGTCCATAGTCTGCTCTAAACGTAGAGCATTCTCTTTAAGCCATTTCTTATACGGCTGAGCCGCTTTTAGGCGGTTATCTACATCTTGTGTATGCAGAACATCACCTGTCTGCGTATCGATCGCCAAGATCTGACCCGGTCCTACACGACCCTGGGCCACAATATCTTCTGGCTGATAGCTGAATACACCGATTTCAGATGCAGTACAGATGTAACCTTGCTTAGTCATTACCCATCGAGATGGACGTAAACCGTTACGGTCAAGCATACATACAGCAAAACGACCATCGGTCATTACCATACCTGCTGGCCCATCCCATGGTTCCATGTGCATAGAGTTGAAGTCATAGAATGCACGTAGATCTGCATCCATAGTTTCAACATTCTGCCATGCCGGCGGTACGATCATACGTACAGCACGGTAGATATCCATGCCGCCAACCAATAGGAACTCAAGCATGTTATCCATACTTGAAGAGTCAGAACCTGTTGTATTAACAATAGGCTGCAGCTCATCTAGGTTAGGTAGTAGATCTGTAGCGAATTTGCTTGCACGTGCTTTAGCCCAGTTACGGTTACCGTCAACAGTATTGATCTCACCGTTATGTGCTAAGAAGCGGAAAGGCTGAGCAAGTGGCCAGCGTGGTGCAGTGTTTGTAGAGAAACGCTGATGGTAAGTACATACAGCTGTTTCTAGACGCGGATCTGCCAAATCTTTAAAGAACACAGGTAGATCAACAGGCATAGTTAAACCTTTATAGGAGATAACTTTGTCTGAGAAACTACAAATGTAGAAATCTTCATCAGCTGACATTGCAATTTCAGCTTTACGGCGTGCTGTAAACAAGCTTATTGCTAGTTCACGTTCAGATTTGCTTGCCGCTGTAATAAAGACCTGTTCGATGAGTGGCAGGGTATCTTTTGCGATAGGCCCTAGACAAGATTCATCGGTTGGAACTACACGCCATCCAGCAACTTCAAGACCCTGATCAGTAATCGCAGCATTTACTGCGCTACGTGCTGCTTCTGCTTTCGCTGCATCACGTGGTAAAAATACCATACCAACCGCATAAAATTCGCCTAGATCGGTGTTAAATTCTTCCTGCGCAACGGTACGCAAAAAACCATCAGGTTTTTGCATCAACAGGCCACAACCGTCACCTGTTTTACCATCTGCCGCAATGCCACCACGGTGTGTCATGCACGCTAGTGCTTCGATCGCTTTTTCTAGCAGATCGTGACTCGCTTGGCCTTGCATGTGTGCCATAAGGCCAAAGCCGCAGTTATCTTTGAATTCACCGGGGCGATAAAGACCTTTGCTCATAAGCCATTCCCACTTAAAAATACTTAAAAATCAATATCTTAATAATTCTTTCTGCTGCAATATATGCGCCACTCAGCAAAAAGGGACAGCTATTCTACACGCGAAGTGGGTTTGGGACAAATTTCAAACAGTTGCCCGAGGAGATTTGGTAGGTAATAGCCCATCAACTAAACAAGCTATCTACTTGTTTTGAAACTATTTTTTACTTTTAATATCTATTTTTACGCCTTGAATACTTCTGGCCCAAGGCTTCACGTTTTTCAGCTCTTTTGGCAATTTTCTAATGGCTGCATTCGCAATATCTCTATTAGCAAACTTCCCATGCACTACAACATGCCACGGCAGCCCTTTATATATTGTAGAGAAGTAGTAAAAATCACTCGGTTTCTTTTGAGATTTAACAAAACCTAGCGCACTTTCTTCAGATCTAGCACCCAGCATCTGTAATGTATAACCTTTGTCAGGCCAATTCATCAACGCTTGTTCACTTTCACTCAATTCTGTTGCCAATACATTAGGCTTTGTCTCTTGAAGCTTAACCTTTGAACTCGGTGGTGTAACAGGAGGTTGAGTTTCGCCACTCGTCTGCACAACTTCTCTAAGGTCTTTCTCTAACTGAACCGTATCGACTTTAGTGATTTTCAGCTTAGTAGTAGGAGGCTTTGAACTACTGTCGACTTGAGAAATACGGTTAATTTCCTGACCTTGCTTAGACTGTACTTCCGCAATACCTGGCTTTACATTTTCAACCAATTTAGGTTGAACTGTAGTTTTTATTTTATCTTCCTGCTCTTTTAATCGCGCAGAAAGATCTTCTCTAACAGGGGCAATTTTTTCAACAGCCTTTTCAGGCCGGACAGCCTTACCTGTCTTGCTGCTATCAATTTGGATTGCTTCAGCTTGCTCAGCGGTTGCAGGTACGACTAGAGGAACAGATACTCGTTCATCCACAGCCACTTGATGATCACTAACAGGCTCTTCTGGCATAAACTTCCACAAAGAAACCCCAACAATTCCGATCAGAACAATTCCAATACCCATCATATGAATCGCTGGCAGAGGGAATGCTGTTTTCTTTCTAGATGGAACAGTAATTTTCCCACCAGCAAGAAGCGTTTCTATTCGCCCTGGCATACCACCAGAGAGGGAAATTAAATCTGATTTCTTCTTTTCGGGTAGGGAAGTAAGAGCTGGGTGACAGATCTGAAGGTACTCAGCAGCCTCATCATCAGACATACCCTCAATAGCCACATGATGAACACGTCCCTCCATTGCTTTGACAAGGTCTGTATCCAAAACAGCTTCTGCATAAGACGGTTCAGACATCAAAATTAACTGCGCACCTGCTGTATGCAGATTTATCAGTAATTCAAATGCTTCATTAGATAGATATTCCGCATCATCAATTAGAATCAGGCATTTCTGGCCAGCGGAATTGAGCGCTTTTAATTGAAGATTAAATACTTTGAATTGGTCGGCAAACCCTGTGCCAGTCGAATCATGACTTGGTAATTGACTAACAAGGGATTCAAGGAGCTTCTGCTGCGATAATTCAGCTTCTGGCTTTATAAAACAGCTACAAAGAGTTGTATCACCCTTTTCTGGATGGAGTTGATCCAATAAAGTACTTTTTCCTGCACCTCTATCGCCTGATACTAACAGCAAAAAATCAGAAAATCTGACTAAGTGCTTTAATTTATCCAATAGTTGAAGGCGACTTGGCGGTTCAAAGTATATATTTGACTTCATCAGACAGGATCAACTCTTAAAGCATTAACTAACAACAGCTACCTAATTTTTTACCCGCAGATAAGGTTTGGTCTAATAACTCTGCAGGAAAATCTGAAGTTACAATTGCTCTACCTACTTCTTGAAGCAATACAAGACGAATACTGCCATCAACAACCTTTTTATCCACAATCATCAGATCTTTAAAAGTATCAATACCCATAGATTCAGGCGGACATACTGGAAGATTAACCGCTTCAAGTATATTCCTTATCCGATCAACATCTGAAGATGAGATCCAACCTAAACGACAAGACAGATCTGCCGCCATCATTGTTCCTGCGCCAACAGCTTCGCCATGAAGCCATTCGCCATAGCCCTGATCAGCCTCAATAGCATGACCAAAAGTATGCCCTAGATTCAGCCACGCACGAATACCAGCTTCTTTCTCGTCTTGTGCAACAACCTCTGCTTTTACAGCGCAAGAGCGGTAGATTGCCTGCTCCAGAAGATCTGACTGCAATCCCATCAGCCCATCAATATGATCTTCTAGATAACATAGGAAAGCTTCATCATAGATCAAACCATACTTAATCACCTCTGCCATACCTGCAGACAGCTCTTTTTCTGGGAGTGTATTTAAAACATCAGTATCGATAACAACACATTGAGGCTGATGAAAGGCTCCGATCATATTCTTGCCTTTCGGGTGGTTCACGCCGGTTTTACCGCCAACAGAAGAATCGACTTGAGAAAGCAAAGTTGTCGGCACCTGAACAAAGCTTACCCCACGCTGATAACAAGCAGCAGCAAAGCCTGTCATATCACCGATAACTCCACCACCTAGTGCGATGAGCGTTGTCGTTCTGTTATGACGATTTTCTAATAATGCATCAAAGATCGTATTGATCTGATCCATATTTTTATACTGTTCACCATCAGGCAAAATGACCGTATCTACTTGAAACTGGCCTGTAAGTGTTTTTTGTAAGCGTTCAAGATATAAAGGCGCAATCGTTTCATTCGTTACTATTAGGACTTGCTTGCCCTTTATATACGGAGCCATAAGCCCCTGATCTAGTAAACCTTGCCCAATAAAAATAGGGTAACTACGATCACCCAGATCAACTTTTAATGTTTGCATAGGAAATTGCTTACTCCGCTTCAAGCGGTGACTTTGCCTTTAATTGTTTAATGATGTCACTTGCGACAGTTTTTGGGTGACGCCTATCTGTTTTGACTATTATGTCAGCACAATCAAGATATAGGGGATGACGCTCGGCCATAAGTGACTCCAGCACAGCCCGAGGATCTTCTGTTTGCAGCAAAGGTCTATTTTTGTCGCGAGAGGTTCGATCTAACTGTTGATCCACTGACGTCTCCAAATACACTACCGTCCCATTCGATTGCAATACAGCTCGATTTGCGGACCTTAAAACGGCTCCTCCACCAGTGGACAGGACAATAGACTTCTCTACCGACAGCTCCTTAATGACGCTTTCTTCTCTATCCCTAAAACCTGACTCACCCTCAACATCGAAGATCCAAGGGATATCGGCACCGGCACGGTCTTCTATTTCACGATCAGAATCAACAAATTCTAATTTTAATTCTTGAGATAACAAACGGCCTATGGTGCTTTTTCCAGCTCCCATAGGCCCAACGAGAAAGATGTTCAATTCACACAACCTTTCTTACAATTTCACTGTGAAGTTAATGAATTTCTTACCACCTTTGGTGTAATAAAAATCAACAACTCAGTTTTTTCTGATTTATTTTCTTTATTACGGAAAAGCGCTCCCATAATAGGAAGATCACCTAGTAAAGGAATTTTACCCATCGCTTCACTAGTCTCATTCTTAAAGACACCTCCCAGCACGATAGTTTGCCCATCTGGAACTACGACCGAAGTTGTCAGCTCATTATTGTCAATACTTAACTCACCATTTGGTAACACTGAACCGATTGAATCTTGTTTTATTTCCAAATCCATGGCAACTCTATCACCAGGATTAATACGCGGTGTAACATCTAATTTTAACACCACATCTTTGAATTGAATGCTTACTTCACCATCTTCAACCGTCTGGTAAGGAATTTCAGAACCTGACTCAATTGATGCTTTTGTACCATTTGTCGTCATAACTTTAGGCTGAGAAATCACTTCCGCCTTGCCATCAGTTTCTAGCGCACTTAATTCTAGAGCCAACAGAGAGCTCGACCCAGGCTTAAATCCTATAGCAATAGCTCCTGCATTAGCTGCTGTAGCTCCTAAATCCACCTGTAAACCAGCTGTGGTAGGAGGGGCACCAAAGTCAATTGAGTCATAAGTATCATTGACGATCCAGCCTTCTCCATTGTTATTTATATCGTTATAGCCAAAGCCCCAACGTACACCTAAATCTTTTGTAACACTAGATCTAGCATTCACTAAACGCGCCTCAACCAGAACTTGCTCTACTTCTACATCAAAACGTCTTAGCGTATTCCGTATAGCTTCAATATCCGTCTCCGTCCCTTTAACCATCAAGACATTAGTTTCATCATCTGACATAACAAAACCGCGTTCCGAGATTAACTTCGCTTTTTCAATAGCATCGAGCATGACTGAAGCTTTGCGATATTCAACTTGGATATACTCAGTGCGTAGTGGCGCCAATTGTTCTACTTTTTTAGAGCTTTCTAACTCTTCTTGTTCCCGTTTTGCAATTTCATCTGCAGGAGCGATTAGTAAGACATTCCCTACTGTTCTCTGATCTAAACCTTTCGTTTTTAGAATAATATCTAACGCCTGATCCCAAGGTACGTTTTTTAATCTAAGAGTGATGCCCCCCCCAACAGAATCACTTACAACTAAATTTAATTCAGCAACCTCAGCTATTATTTGCAAAACGGATCGAAGTTCCACATTTTGAAAATTTAAATCTATAGCCTCACCACTAAATGGGAATAACTCTTTTTCACGCGTCTCTTTTTCAGCAGCACTTAACGGTTTGAAATCCAACACTAGTTTATTATCTGTTTGGTAAGCCAAATATTCATAAGGTTCAGCACTAGGTTTAATAAGAATACTTGTACTCCCTCCATTAGCCATAGCATCAATAAACATAACAGGCGTAGCAAAATCTTGAACATCAACTCTCTGTTCTAGTGCTCGAGATAGATCTGCACCAAGTAAATTAACTACGACGTTATTACCCTCTTCCTGTATATCAACCCCAGCCTTATCATCAGAAAGAGTAATGCTTACTCGTCCTATACCACCTTCTTCCCTCTCAAAGTCCATACCAACAATACTCGTGCGATCAGAAACCATACCTGAAGCACTCTCTAAACCAACCTGAGATTTGGTAACCATACTTTCCGAGGCTACTGGAACCTTATTAGCCACATCACCACCAGATTGAATAACAACGAAGAGACTATTTCCTTCTGTGAATGTTTTGTATGAAGATGGCTCAACAAGACTCGTAACTATACGCAACCGCCCATCCGTTTGCGCAAAGTTTACATTATCAATCTGACCGGTTTTCACATCCAAGGAACGCCTACCTAAGCCGTTTTCCACACCCCATAGATCCATAACGAGTCTAGCCGGCTGATTTATCATATAAGCTTGCGGCGAAGGTGGCGGGGTATCAAAGTCGAACTTGAGTTCCACTTTCCCACCAGGTAATGCTACAAAATTAACCTGTTTCATTTGAACTTCAGCTACCGACCACTGTGATAAGAACAAACTAAAAACAGCTACAAACAATAGATATATATTTTTATGCTTCATGTTTGTAAGGAAAGTATTCATGGGGACCCGAATTTTCACAATAATATCCCTTATTCTGGCTCATTCAAGGCAAGGCTACGAGTGCGTTTCATCCAGCCACCGCGGCCATTTTCAATTATTTCAATTATATTTATTTGCAACTCATTTAAAGAGATTATTTCGCCATGATCTAACCCCATATAATCACCTACTGTGACTCTATGTATTTCTGAATTTTGATCCTCTACCAAAGCCCAGAGGCGATTACCTTCTCTCTGATTGATCGTTCCCACCATATTGATATCATCAAGCGCAAACGATTCTAAATAACTTTTCTCTCTCTCTAAATCAGGTGTAAGCTCTCCAAACAAAGCATCCTCAGCCACGCTCTCATTTTCGTTAGCAAGTTCAATCGCCCTAAAAGGCTCTCTTAATGAAGCCCCTTCATATACAAAGCTATTATATGGCTTTGACTCTGGCAAAGGTTCTATTTTCCCACCTTTAATGTTGTTTGTCTTAGCTACATACTTTTGCAGATCAGTCGTATCATTAACCCAATCAACACAACCCACCATAAAAAAAGCAACCAAAGAACAGAAAACAAATCTAATTATTTTCTTCATTTTCTCCTCCTCGTTTTACGTTTCTTTTTCTTGGGTTTTGGTGCAGTATCATCGTACCGATAGGTTTTAGCCTCAATGTTCATTGATACACCTGCACCCAGAGGCTTAATAGCGTAATTATGCATAGTCACAATTCTAGATAAACCGGCAACTCCACTTACAAACTGGCCTAACTGATGATATGAACCGGATACTGAAATCTTGATTGGCAACTCTCGATAAAAATCTGCTTTTTTTTCAGGAGCTAATGCAATTGATCCAATATTCAGCCCTGCCGAAGTACCTAAATTAGTAATATCATCCAATAAACCAGGAACTTCCTTTTCTGTCGGCAATTGTTTCAAGAGTTCTTTAAAACGCCCTTCAACATCCTTCATTTGTAGTCTAAGAGCTTCCAAATTAGCAACTTGTAGAGCTTTGCTTTTATACTGCTTTTTTAGACCTTCTTCCTTAGAAATAACTCGTTTCAATCCATCTTGCTTATCTGCAATATAGAAATACACCCCACCTGCCATTATAAGAACAACAACCAAAAGATAAGAGATAACTTTAATACCTATCGGCCAATTACCTGCACTAGAAAAGTCCATATTCCCTGGGTCGAAACCCTTGAACGCGTTTTTAAGCACCTCCATTATTTACTCCCTTTATTCTCTTTTGGGGTAATTACCGGTAATGACAAAGAGAATTCATTCAAACCGCCTTTCGATAAGTTAACTTTACTTAAAGCTGGCTCACCAAACCATATTGAGGAATCAATATTTCGCATAAGGCTTGAAACATCCAGTTTATCTTCTGCCAACCCTTTGATACCTATATTATTCCCTTTACGGTTCAAACTAGAGTAATAGATTCCATCTGGCAAAACCTTTACCAACTCATCAAAATTTCTCACTATAATTGGCCGAGATGCTTGCAACTGCTGTATTGCCTCTAATCGTGCTAGCAACCGCTTCTTCTTTTCCTTTAACTCTTTAATCTCTTTAAGTTTTTTATCTAATTTAGCGGCTTCGGCTTTAAGATAATCATTCCTTTCAACCTGCCGATCATGCATCACATCAAAATAATATCCTATTGCTAGAACAATAAACCCAGCAAAGAAAGCAGCACCGCACAAATTTATTAAGAAACGTTTCTGGCGCTCTTTGGACTTTTCTTCACGCCAAGGCCTTAAATTGATTGTAGCCATAATCTATTCCTTGCCCTCAAATCCACGCATTGCCAATCCACATGCTTTTATCAAAGAAGGTGCATCACGTTCTAATCTTGTGCGATTTACACGCGAACCAATTGACATATTCAAGAATGGATTAGCCATATCAGCATTTATACCTAGTTCTTCAGCTAACTGATCAGCAAGCCCCTCAATAGTTGCAGTTCCTCCTGAAAGAAACAAACTGGAAAGTTCACTATGCGCACCAGACGAATAAAAAAATTGAAGGGATCGAGATACTTGTTGCGCGACTGTTCCCCTAAATGGTAAGACCACCATTTCTTTAATTTCAGCAGACAATTCATCAAGCCTTAGGGACTGTTCAACTTCTTCGACACTCATTCCATACTGCTGGTGAATTGTATTAGTTAAATCATTTCCACCAAAAGCCTGTTCACGACTGTAAACAATCTCTGTACCTTTAAATACATTTAAAGTCAGCGTTGCTGCACCAATATCGACAACACCAACCAAATCAGATTTGCCTTTATGCTCAGTTGATATCAATGGAAAAGCCCTCTCAACAGCAAAGGTATCGACATCAACAATAGAACAATTTAATCCTGTATTACTAATTGCATCTTCTCGCAGCTCAACATCAGTTTTTCTACAAGCCACGAGCAAAACGGTATTCAAGCCTTCATTTCCATTAACAGGCCCTAAGACTTCAAAATCTAGTGCCACTTCATCTAATGGATAAGGAATAAATTGATCAGCTTCGATCTTAATTTGTTCTTCAAGCTCAAATTCCGAGAAGACATTACTCATTTCAATGCGTTTAGTGATTACTGCAGAAGCCGGCACAGCAGCAATAGCTGACGACAGCTTAACTCCAGCTACCTTTACAGCCTTTTCTATTGTTTCAGCCACTTCCCCAACATCCTGAATGTTGCCATCAATGACCGCAGTAGGAGGTAACGAAACCACAGCGTAAGACTCTAGAGTATAACTACCACTATTTTTCGAAAGGGCTACTAATTTAACGGATGATGAACCCACATCCAGCCCAACTAAATTACTTGACTTGTTCCCCAAAAAGCCTAACACAAATATATTCCCTAATTTTTCCCTGCGTTAATGTGTATTTAGTACACTTGGCCCACTCTAACCGACATTAAAAAGCAAATTAATATTTAATATCTGCTAGAGGATCAACACCACCTATCTATATAATAGACCCAAATCAATTTTTCATTGTATCAGAGTAGCATGTCAGCTATGGTTTCGCTTTTCAAACTTTTGTTTAAACTAGGTGTTTTTTGCACATTCCTAGGTGCACTTTCGCTTGCAGGCGTCTATTACTATTTCGCACCAAAACTACCTAATACCAATTCCCTTAAAGAAGTTCAGTTTCAAACCCCTTTAAGAATTTTTTCTAAGGATGAAAAGCTCATCGCCGAGTTTGGTGAAAAAAGACGCACACCGATCAACTTTAAAGAGATCCCACCTCAATTTGTTCAAGCATTAACAGCTGCCGAAGACAGCCGTTTCTTTGACCACTTCGGCATAGATATTAAAGGCCTATCCCGAGCGGCATTTCAACTAGCATCAACAGGCCACATCCAAAGTGGTGGCTCTACTATCACCATGCAGGTAGCTAAGAATTTCTTTCTAACCCGCGAAAGAACATTTACTCGAAAGTTCATGGAAATTCTACTCGCACTTAGAATCGAACAGGAACTTAGCAAAAAAGAAATCTTCGAGCTTTATATCAACAAAATCTACTTAGGCCACCGCTCATACGGCATACAAGCAGCGGCTAATGTCTATTACGGCAAGAATATCGAAAACTTAAGTCTTGCTCAGCACGCAATGATTGCAGGCCTACCTAAAGCACCTTCTGCATTTAATCCAATCACAAACCCCAGCCGAGCAATAGAGCGCCGAAACTGGATACTAAAGCGCATGCATGCCCTTAGTTTCATCAACGATCAACAACTTGAAGAAGCTACTGCAGCTCCCGTTACAGCCAAATATCATACTAGCGATATAGAATTACGTGCTTACTATGTTGCCGAGATGGTTAGAAAAAAACTATACGAACAATTCGGTGAGAACTTATACACTGATGGCTATAAAGTGTACACAACACTTGATAGCAAACTTCAATCATCAGCAAACATCGCCGTGTCTAATGGCTTAGTAGCATATTCAGAGCGACATGGTTATTTAGGAGCTGAAGATAAGTGGGATATCACCAATATCTCATTTAAAGAGCTACAGAAAAGATTAAACAAGGTAATCTCCTATCACACCCTCCGACCTGCTGTAGTCCTATCAATCAACGACAAATCTGCTGAACTACTCTTAAAAGAAGGTCAAAAAGCGATCTTAGAATGGGAAGGCATAGCTTGGGCCAAACCTTATAAGTCAGTTAACCACACAGGAAAAGCACCAAAAAAAGCTAACGACGTCTTACAGATAGGCGACTTAATTCGTATAAGAGAGAAAGAAGGCAAACTCCATCTTACGCAAACCCCTAAAGTTCAGGGTTCTCTTGTTGCACTAAACCCTAAAGATGGCTCTATCGTATCACTCGTTGGCGGATTTAATTTCACTCACAACAAATTCAATCGCAGTACTCAAGCCATACGCCAACCAGGCTCTAACTTCAAACCCTTTATATATGCTGCAGCCTTGGCTAAAGGCTACTCAGCCGCTTCACTAATAAACGACGCACCCATTGTCTTCCACGATAAAAACCTAGAGGGTAACTGGCGACCAGAGAATTCTAGTAGAAAATTCTACGGCCCAACCAGACTCCGCGAAGCCCTTTACAAATCTAGAAACCTCGTATCTATAAGATTATTAAGAGCTATTGGTATAGATACAGCACAGACTTATTTAGATTTAGCAGGCTTTGACCGTACCAAGTTGCCAAACAATCTATCTCTATCTCTTGGCAGTGCAGATGTTACACCATTACAGCTGGTAACTGGCTATGCCGCTTTCGCCAATGGAGGCTTCAAAATAGAGCCCTACTTCATTCAGCGTATAGATAATCAATTTGATGAAAATCTATTTACAGCTGAGCCAACTATTGCCTGTAAAATAGATTGCAAAGTAAGTAACAATCAAAAACTAGCTCCTCAGATTTATAATGAGCAAGTAACATTCCTTACATACAATATAATGCAAGATTCCATCCGCAAAGGCACTGCACGTAAAGCCTTAGTATTAAATCGGGATGATATTGCAGGAAAAACAGGTACAACCAATGACCAAAAAGATGCTTGGTTCTCTGGATTCAACCAAGACTATGTTGCTACAACGTGGGTAGGTTTTGACCAACCCCAAACACTTGGCCGACGTGAATTTGGCGGGACTGCCGCATTACCTATCTGGATAGACTTCATGCGCGACGCCCTAAAAGACAAGGCTGAGAACGCTCCAAATCCACCTGAAGGAATAGTTAGCGTCAAAATCGATCCCCGTAGCGGACAATTAGCTTACCCTGGACAGGATGATTCTATCTACGAATACTTCCGTAAAGAAAATATTCCAACAGGTTATGCTACTCCTAGCAACTCAGGAACTAAGAATGCTGAAGAAGAGCTTTTCTAAAGCGCCTTATTCTACAGCAATAAAAAAACCGCTCTTAGGCGGTTTTTTTATTGCTTAAACTTAAGTAGATTTAAGCGATTTTTGGATCTAACTCACCGCTCTCATACTTCTCGGCCATGTTTTCCAGAGAGATCGCAGTGATCTTCGACGCATTACCTGCGGTGCCGAAAGCTTCGTAGCGGTTCACACAGATTTCAGTCATCGCTTCCATCGATTTCTTCAGGTATTTACGTGGGTCGAACTCAGCAGGGTTTTCAGCCAGGAAGCGGCGGATCGCACCAGTAGATGCCAGACGAAGGTCAGTATCGATGTTTACCTTACGCACACCGTACTTGATACCTTCAACGATCTGCTCAACCGGCACACCGTAAGTTTCTGGAATTTCGCCACCGAATTCGTTGATCACAGCTAGCCACTCCTGAGGTACAGAAGAGGAACCGTGCATTACCAGGTGCGTACCTGGAATACGTTCGTTGATCGCCTTGATGCGGTCAATCGCCAGAATGTCACCTGTTGGCGGACGAGTAAACTTGTATGCACCGTGAGATGTACCACAAGCTATTGCCAACGCATCTACTCCAGTCTTCTTAACGAAGTCCGCTGCTTCATCTGGATCCGTCAGCATCTGGTCGTGAGACAAAGTACCTTCGGCGCCGATACCATCTTCTTCGCCCGCTTGACCCGTTTCTAGGGAACCTAGGCAACCTAGCTCACCCTCTACAGAAACACCGCACGCATGCGCCATTTCAACCGTACGGCGAGTTACATCAACGTTGTATTCATAGCTTGATGGTGTTTTACCATCAGACATTAGGGAACCGTCCATCATTACAGAGGAGAAACCCATCGCGATAGTACGCTGACAAACCGCAGGAGACGTACCGTGGTCCTGGTGCATACATACCGGGATATGCGGGAATTCAGCAATCGCCGCTTCGATCATGTGACGCAGGAAGTTAGAACCCGCGTATTTACGTGCACCGGCAGATGCCTGAACAATCACTGGAGAGTTAGTTTTGTCTGCCGCTTCCATAATAGCGCGCATCTGTTCCAGGTTGTTCACGTTGAATGCTGGAATGCCGTAGTCGTTTTCAGCAGCATGATCCAGCAGCTGACGCATGGAGATCAGAGCCATTTTGTCACCTTTAAATATCTGTTAACTTCATCGAAAGACGGGGATAGGCAGAGTTTACCACCCATCCATTATTAAAATTAGTGCTTAAGCGTTTTTAGCTTCCAGAGCAGCTACTGCAGGTAGCTTCTTACCTTCAACAAACTCAAGGAACGCACCACCACCAGTAGAGATATAAGATACCTTATCTGCAATATCGTATTTATCCACAGCTGCTAAGGTGTCACCACCGCCCGCGATAGAGAAACCTTGGTTTTCAGCGATAGCTAGAGACAACGTCTTAGTACCTTCACCAAACTGGTCAAATTCAAATACACCAACTGGACCGTTCCAGATGATTGTTCCTGCATCTTTTAGCAGTTCAGCTAGATTCTGCGCAGATTGAGGACCAATATCCAAAATCATGTCATCTTCAGCTACATCATCAACAAATTTAACCGTCGCTTCAGCCGTTTCTGCAAACTCTTTCGCTACAACAACATCCACAGGCATCGGGATGTTTACTTTCGCAATTAGGTCTTTAGCTACTGGAATTAAATCGTGTTCGCACAAGGACTTACCCACAGGCTTACCCGCTGCTGCAAGGAAAGTATTTGCAATACCACCACCAACGATCAACTGATCAACTTGGTCGGATAGCGCTGTTAGCACTTCAAGTTTCGTCGACACTTTAGATCCGCCAACGATCGCTGCAAGCGGACGAGCAGGCTTATCTAGTGCTTTACCTAATGCATCTAGCTCACCCGCCAGTAGAGGACCTGCACAAGCTATTTCAGCAAATTTTGCCACGCCATGGGTCGACGCTTGAGCACGGTGTGCCGTACCGAATGCATCCATAACATAAACATCACACAATGCAGCCATCTTCTGAGATAGCTCTTCATTGTCTTTCTTTTCGCCTACGTTGAAGCGAACGTTTTCCAGCAACACAAGATCGCCTTCAGCAACTTCAAAGCCCCCGCCCAACCAATCTTTAATTAGTGGAACTTCGCGGCCCAACAAGCTGCCAATATGGTTAGCTACAGGCTGTAGAGAGAACTCTTCGTTATATTCACCTTCCGTTGGTCGACCTAGGTGAGACATGACCATCACCTTAGCACCTGCTTTAAGTGCCAGCTCAATAGTCGGCAATGATGCACGGATACGCGCATCTGAAGTTACTTCACCATTTTTCACTGGTACATTTAGGTCTTCGCGGATCAGAACGCGCTTGCCGCTCAGATCCAGTTCGCTCATTTTCAGTACGCTCATTGACGTGCCCTACTTAAGTTTTTAAATATTTAAATCAGGAATTCGTTTCTTTAGCAGCTAATTCTTCTTCGCTGCCTAAAGCTAACCAGTGCTGTGCTACATCTAACATACGGTTAGCAAAACCCCATTCATTATCAAACCAACATACAAGCTTGATTAGACGCCCCTCAGACAATTTGGTCTGGGTGCCATCTACCACCGCGGAACGGGAATCGCGGTTGAAGTCTACCGAAGCATGAGGCTCTTCGGTATAACCTAATAGTCCCTGTAACGGTCCTTTGATAGAGGCACGCTTCAGGATTTGATTCACCTCTTCGACACTGGTCGACTGCAACACATTAATTGAGAGATCCATCATTGACACATTAATCGTGGGAACTCGAACATGCAGGCACTGAAATTTACCCGCGAGATGCGGTAAAAGACGGTCAATACCCTTATCTAGACCTGTATCTACTGGTACGATCGAATGCATAGCACTTCGAGTTAGGCGCAAATCAGTTTGATGGTAACTATCGATAACCGGCTGATCATTCATCGCGGAATGAATCGTGGTCGTAACACCGTTTTCAATCCCAAGCTGTTTATCTAGTAGATCTAGTACTGGGATAATACAGTTTGTAGTACAAGAAGCCGCCGAAACAACTGTATGGCTTGAACGTAATAACTGTTCATTAAGGCCAAATACGATGGTTGCATCCACTTCATCAGTCGCCGGTTGAGAAAACAACAAGCGTTGCGCACCGCTATGCAGATGCAACTGAGCTAGAGAACGAGCTTTAAACGAGCCAGAGCATTCAAAAAGAAGATCAATGCCCAAATCAGCCCAAGGCAGATCCTCAGCATCAGATTCATTCAGAACCTGAATAGTGTCGCCATTGACCAGAAGCTGTTTGCCATTATGTTCAACAGATACAGGAAAGCGACCATGAGTCGTATCGTAGCGGGTCAGGTAGGTTACCGTTTCAAGATCGGAGAGCTCATTAATTGCAACAACCCTAAACATATCTTGCAATCCATTTTCATAAATCGCGCGTAGGACGCACTGGCCGATACGACCATAGCCATTAATTGCAACGCGATAACTCAATCTAGAACCCTACCCTAAAAATAAAAAGACCCGGAACCCCGGGTCTTTTTACGTGTTCGATTAAAGAACAGATTTAACCGTTTCAACTACGTTTTCAGTAGTGAAACCGAAGTGTTTGAACAGCTCACCTGCAGGCGCAGATTCACCAAAGGTACGCATACCTACGATGGCACCATTCAAACCAACGTACTTGTACCAGAAGTCAGCCTGCAGCGCTTCAACCGCAACACGTGCAGTAACAGCCGCTGGCAGCACCGATTCACGGTATTCCGCAGACTGCTGATCAAACAAACCTGTTTCAGGCATTGAGACAACACGTACTTTCACGCCTTCAGCAGCAAGCACTTCAGCGGCATCCATTGCTAGGCCTACTTCAGAACCTGTAGCAATCAGGATAGCATCTGGCTGACCATCTGTATCACGCAAGATGTAACCACCTTTCGCAATGTTTGCGATCTGCTCTTCAGAACGAGATTGATGCGGCAAGCCCTGACGAGAGAAGATCATTGCCGTTGGGCCATCTGCACGCTCAAGCGCAGCTTTCCAAGCTACTGCAGATTCAACTGCATCACACGGACGCCATGTGCTCATGTTTGGCGTGTGACGTAGGTTAGCTACTTGCTCAACAGGCTGGTGAGTCGGACCGTCTTCACCCAGACCAATAGAATCATGCGTGTAAACGTGAATAGTACGTTGCTTCATCAGTGCAGCCATACGTACTGCATTACGCGCGTATTCCATAAATACAAGGAAGGTCGCACCGTAAGGGATGAAACCACCGTGCAAAGCGATACCATTCATGATCGCAGACATACCAAATTCACGTACACCGTAGAACAGGTAGTTACCAGAGGCATCGTTTTTCTCTACACCTTTACAGCCAGACCATAGAGTCAAGTTAGAACCGGCTAGATCGGCAGAGCCACCTAGTAGCTCAGGTAGAAGAGGACCGTATGCATTCAGCGCATTCTGAGATGCCTTACGAGAAGCGATTGTTTCACCTTTCTCAGCAATTTCTGCGATGTAAGCATCAGCTTTTTCTGAGAAATCAGCTGGCAGTTCGCCAGAGATACGACGAAGTAGCTCATCCGCCAGTTCAGGGAACTCCGCACGGTATGCAGCGAAACGTTCGTTCCACTCATTTTCAGCGTGAATACCTGCTTCCTGTGCATTCCAATCTTCAGCAATCTCGGAAGGAACTTCAAAAGCAGGATGAGTCCAGCCCAGACGCTCACGTGTCAGAGCGATTTCATCATCACCCAGTGGTGCACCGTGGCAGTCTTCCTTACCTTCTTTATTAGGAGAACCAAAACCGATAATTGTTTTACAGCAGATCAGCGTTGGCTGTTCTGTATTTTCTTTTGCCTGCTCGATCGCTGCGCGAATCTGATCAGCATCGTGACCATCAACACCTGGGATCACCTGCCAACCGTAAGACTCAAAACGCTTAACGTTATCGTCGGTGTACCAGCCTTCAACTTCACCGTCGATCGAGATGCCATTGTCATCCCAGAACGCGATCAGTTTGCCCAGACCCAGCGTACCTGCCAGAGAGCAAGCTTCGTGAGAGATACCTTCCATCAAGCAGCCATCGCCCATGAACACATAAGTGTTGTGGTCAACGATCTCATGACCTTCGCGGTTGAACTGAGCCGCCAGGGTTTTTTCTGCAACAGCAAAACCAACTGCGTTAGTGATACCTTGCCCCAGAGGACCTGTTGTCGTTTCAACACCTGGGCAGTAACCGTATTCAGGGTGACCTGCTGTTTTAGAGTGAAGCTGACGGAAGTTTTTCAGGTCTTCGATCGATACATCGTAGCCAGTCAGGTGCAGCAGGCTGTAAATCAGCATAGAGCCATGACCATTGGACAGTACGAAACGGTCGCGATCAAACCACTGCGGGTTAGTTGGGTTGTGCTGCATGAAATCATTCCACAGCACTTCAGCGATATCCGCCATACCCATTGGGGCACCCGGGTGACCAGATTTAGCTTTCTGTACGGCATCCATGCTCAGCGCGCGAATCGCGTTGGCAAGTTCTCTACGAGAAGACATTAACTCAGCTCCTGGGCGTTTTGCCCAAAATTGAAGGTTCAGGAAAAAATTGGGCGCAATTTTCTCGCAGATAGAGGAAACCTTCAAATAAGAATTGCACTTTAAGGGTAAAAATGAGCGCTTTTCATCCAAAAATTTAAATTTCTCATGCTAAACGCACTGTAAAAATATGCATTTCACTAAAGTCGCTAGTAGAATACGCACTTTAAAAATCCACATGGTCTTCCAACTGCTAAACTTTTTTCTACACTTTGTGTCTTTTTAGCATCAAATGAATTCCATCGAAGCCCTATTTTGTAAAGGTAATTTTCACAATGAGCGAATATAGCTTATTTACATCAGAATCCGTTTCCGAAGGTCACCCGGACAAAATTGCTGACCAGATCTCCGATGCTGTACTGGATGCTATCATTGCTGAAGATAAGCATGCTCGCGTTGCCTGCGAAACACTGGTAAAAACTGGTGTAGCTGTTGTTTCTGGCGAAATCACAACGTCTGCTTGGGTAGATTTGGAAGATTTAGTTCGTAAAGTTATCAATGATATCGGCTACACATCTTCTGAAGTAGGTTACGATGGCGATACCTGTGGCGTAATCAACATCATTGGTAAACAATCCCCTGATATCAACCAAGGTGTTGACCGTGCTAAGCCTGAAGATCAAGGTGCAGGCGACCAAGGCTTGATGTTTGGTTATGCATCAAACGAAACTGATGTATTGATGCCAGCACCAATCACTTATTCTCACCGCCTAGTTGAGCGCCAAGCTGAAGTTCGCAAATCAGGCTTATTGCCATGGTTGCGCCCAGATGCAAAATCCCAACTTACATTCCGCTATGAGAACGGCAAGCCAGTAGGTGTAGATGCCCTTGTCCTGTCGACCCAACACAACCCTGAAGTATCTCAAGCAGATCTGCGTGAAGCGGTCATGGAGCTAATCGTTAAGCACGTTATCCCTGCTGAATGGATCACCAAAGAGACCCAATTCCACATCAACCCAACGGGCAACTTCGTAATCGGCGGCCCAGTAGGTGACTGTGGTCTGACAGGCCGTAAAATCATTGTTGATACTTACGGCGGCATGGCCCGTCATGGTGGCGGCGCATTCTCTGGTAAAGATCCATCAAAAGTAGACCGTTCTGCTGCTTACGCTGGTCGTTATGTAGCGAAGAATATTGTGGCGGCGGGCCTAGCAGACCGTTGTGAAATTCAGGTTTCTTACGCAATTGGTGTAGCGGAGCCAACGTCTGTATCGATCAATACATTCGGTACTGGCAAGATCTCCGATGATAAGATCATTCAGTTAGTTCGTGAGCACTTTGACCTGCGCCCTTACGCGATCACTACAATGCTTGATCTACTTCACCCAATGTATCAGCCAACTGCTGCATACGGCCACTTTGGCCGTAACCCGTTCGAAATGGAGTACAAAGGCGAAACCTTTACTGCATTCACATGGGAGCGCACTGATAAAGCAGATGCACTACGCGAAGCTGCAGACCTATCTTAATTTAGTGATTTTTCTCCGAAAAAAGCGCCTTATGGCGCTTTTTTATTGCCTACAGTAAGTTATATGACAATAATGAGGAACTTACTTTTCGCGGCCTTTTGAAATTAATGCAACTTAGTAATTTTAGCATCCGGCAAAAGCTGATTGGGCTCGTCATCATACTCGCGCTGGGTATACTGATGACTTCCAGTCTTGCCTTTTACTTTTCATACCAAGACACCTTGGCCGGAAAAAAAGATCAGATTCGTAGTGTTGTTCAAGCCTCTGCCAGTCAGGTTCTCCAGCTTCGCGCGCTAAAAAAGTCCCAACAGATATCTGAAACTGAATATTTACAGCGACTTCGTTCGCTAATCTATAGCACAAACTATTCAGATGGCAGTTATATCTTTTTAATGACCGACGAAGCACGTTTTCACCTTCATCCCAAACGACCTGAGCTTGAAGGGCTATTAATCAATGAAGTACCAAACATAAAAAATGGCGAAGCCATTGCAGCCAGCTTTAAGCAAATTTTGGAGAACCCTGAAAAATCTCAATTCTGGAAACTCTACCTACCGAAACCAGACGGTGGCCCCTCCCTCGAAAAGCTTACTTACGCGCAGCTAATACCTGACAGTAATCTTATGATTGGTACTGGGGTGTACCTCGATGATCTAATTCCCGTTTACATCAATCGCGCGCTAAGTTACATCACGATAACCTTAGCCGTTTTACTGGCTGCATTTGCGACTGCGGTACTGATATCGCGCAATATTGTTCAACCCATCATTATTCTGTCTGGTCAGATGAAACGCCTATCTGCAGGGGATATAGATCAAGAGATACGCTTTACTCATCATAAAGATGAAATAGGCCAAATGGCGCAATCTCTAGAAGAGTTTCGTGATCATTTGATTGAAAATAAGCGTTTACGTTATATGCAGGAACATGTTCAGTTCCTCGAGAACTTTGACCCTGTCACTCGTCTCTATAATCGACGAGCGATTGGCGAAGCGCTTGAACGAGAGATAATTCGCAATTTCGAAAGCCAAGAACAGGTTTCATTTCTGTTTATCCGCTTAGATCTCCTAAGAAACTTAACCATTGAATTAGGCGACGAGCAGCGTGACCAAATCCTGATTGAGACAGCTAATCGTTTAAGGCAAATTCTCTCTATCAACCATCGATTAGCGCGAATCGGCGAAGGCTGCTTTGGACTAATGCTCATAAACAAACCAGCACACATCAACCTTGCAGATATAGCCGATTCTATTCTCAATACTATTGAACAACCTATCCAATTGGATAATCTACAGATTCAAATTGGGGCGCGCATAGGCATAGCCTCTTACCCAGAAGATGGAGATCAACAGTTTGAATTGATAGGCCGTTCAGAAATCGCCGCTAAAACTGCCCGCAAACGAGAGCAAGGCTGGCTTTACTTCAGCCAGATTAAAGGACAAACAACGGAACAAAAAATCGCTCTGTGGCAAGATCTATCAACCGCAATGGACCAAGATCAATTTTACTTGGTCTTCCAACCGTTGTTTGACCTAGAAAGTAATGCTCCATTGTCCGCAGAAACCTTATTAAGATGGACCCATCCTACACTAGGGCCCATCTCACCAGCAGTTTTCGTCCCTTTAGCAGAACAAAGTGGGCTGATTTCACGCCTTGACCATTGGGTTCTCAATGCCGTTGCCAAGCAATGCCGCAATTGGTTGGACAAAGATATCGTTTTCCCGCGCGTAGCGATCAACCTATCCGGCATAAGTTTCCTAAGAAACGACTTTGAGCAAAAGTTACAAAGTATTTTCTCTCAATATAATGTTGCCCTTGAGCATATAGAACTCGAACTTACTGAAGGGGTATTAATTGAAGATTTAGGTCGTATTCAAGAAAAATTAAAACGAGTACGTAATCTCGGTGTTAACATCTCGATTGATGACTTCGGCACAGGCTACTCGTCGCTCAGCCGCATAAAAAGCCTTCCTGTCGATCACATTAAAATTGATAAGTCGTTTATCGATGATATTGATACGAACCCACAGGATCTAAAAATAGTTCAGGCAATCATTCTTATGGCCCAAGGTCTACAACTTCACGTTGTAGCAGAAGGAGTAGAAACCGAGCGCCAACTATCTATTCTCCGTGAAGAGCAATGTGATGTAGTTCAAGGTTATTTATTGAGCCGCCCTCTCCCCGTGGCAGACTATGAAGCACTAATCGATGAAGATCTAATCATTGAAGGCGACTAAATTTTATTATGAGAATACCGCGTTTTTTCGAATCTCAGCCCCTACAAACAGGTGTCGATATATCTTTAAGCGATTCTGTTGTCCAACATGTCAGTCGCTCCCTTCGAATGCGACCTGAAGATCAGATCATTCTATTCAATGGAGATGGTTCTGAACACAAAGCTAGACTTATCAATATTGAGAAACGCAGCGCCACCGCGCGAATTATTGAAAGCACTCCCTCTTCTACCGAAAGCCCTTTGCCAGTCACCATAGGCCAAACGCTTTCACGCGGAGAGAGAATGGATTACGCCGTACAGAAAAGTACTGAAATGGGCGTAAAATCGATTACCCCTCTATTTTCTGAACGCTGCGAGGTCAAACTACCAAAGGAGCGCCAAGAAAAACGAGTTAAACATTGGCATCAGATTGCTGTTAGCGCTTGTGAACAATCCGGCCGTACCGTGCCTCCTGAGATAGCCGATCCAACTGATTTAGAAAAATGGCTCGCTGCACAGGATGCCGAACTTAAACTCGTGCTACATCATCATAGTGAACAGCCGCTGCAAGAAATGCCTGCGCCAAGCTCTGTGGCATTGCTAATTGGACCAGAAGGCGGTCTCACCAGCGATGAAGTTGAACTTGCGACACAATATGGGTTCAAACCCCTGACACTTGGACCTCGCGTTATGCGTACAGAAACTGCTCCCGTAGCCGCATTAACATTACTCAATTACCTATGGGGCGACCTCGCTTAGCCGTAAGAGGAGATCCTCTGCGCTTAAACGATAAAGATTAAGGATCAAAGAAATGACAATTAAGCTCGGAATTGTGATGGACCCTATTGATAACATCGCATTCAAAAAAGACAGTTCACTTGCCATGCTATGGGCTGCGCAGCAGAAAGGCTGGGAGCTTTGGTATATGGAACAACACCATCTATTCTCTCTGGATGGCAAAGCTCAAGCTAAGATGGCTCCGATTGAAGTGATGATGGACGAGCAAAAATGGTTTGAACGCGGCGAATATGAAACGCGCGATCTATCCGATCTCAATGTAATTTTGATGCGTAAAGATCCACCATTCGATAACGAATTTATCTATACCACCTATCTGTTAGAGCAAGCAGAAAAAGAAGGCTCTTTGATTGTTAACAAGCCCCAAAGCCTTCGTGATTTTAATGAGAAGCTCTTTGCGACGCATTTTCCGCAATGCTGCCCACCCGTGTTAGTCAGCAAACATGACTCAATGCTACGTGAATTTCATAAAGAGCATGGAGATGTCATTTTCAAGCCACTCGATGGCATGGGCGGTTCTCAAATATTTCGCATCAAAGAAGACGGCCTAAACTTGGGCGTGATTATTGAGACTCTTACAAATCACGGCCAACAAACCATCATGGCTCAAAAGTTTATTCCCGAGATCGTAGATGGTGACAAACGCATTCTACTAGTGGATGGTGAGCCAGTACCATACGGTCTGGCACGTATACCAGCAAAAGGGGAAACCCGCGGTAACTTAGCTGCAGGCGGTCGAGGTGAAGGGCGCGAACTAACTGAACGCGATTATTGGATCTGTGAACAGATTGCTCCCACCCTAAAAGAAAAAGGGTTACTATTTGTCGGTCTGGATGTCATTGGCGACTACCTAACAGAAATAAATGTGACCAGCCCAACATGCATTCGCGAATTGAATAATCAGTACGGCCTGAATATTGGAATGCAGCTAATGGATGCAATCGAACAAAAACTAACAAAGCAATAAAAAAGATGCTGCGAGCAAAGGGTTTAGCGAAGTGAGCACCGCGGTAGCACAAACAGTGACCGCGGTTGAACGTTTCGGTTTCACGTTATTTTTCGCGACCGCGTTACATGCGGTTGCGATTTTGGGGATCACGTTCACATTTAATAACGAACGTCCGCCTCAAAAAACGATTGAAATCACCTTAGCTCAACACCAACAGAAAACAGCCCCTAAAGAGGCTGATTTTATTGCACAAGCCAACCAGGAAGGCAGTGGTACAAGCAAAGAAAAGTTACAGCCATCCACACCTCAAAAATCGGAATTTAGGGATGACCAGCCCAAGCAGGCTACAGCCATAGCACCAGCGGTTGAACCAACGCCCCCTAAACCAGAACCAAGTACTGCAGCCGTTAAAGCAAATACAAAAGCAGACAATAGCTCTACACAAAAAGCGAAACAGAAGGTAGTCACGGCCGCACAAAGCACGAAGAAAACTATTACCAAGACCGCTAAGCAGCAACAGAAAGCACCATCCGGCGGTTCTCCCGGCACATCCCTTCTTGCGAGAAGTTTAGAGATGGCTAGCTTACAAGCTGAGATTGATGCCCATCGAGAGATGAGAGCCAAACAGCCTCGAATTAAACGCCTGACATCAGCATCCACTAAAAAACGTGAAGACGCACTCTACCTTCATAACTGGCGCAAAAAAATTGAGAATATTGGTAATCTTAATTACCCTGAAGAAGCTCGAAGAAACAAAATGTATGGCCGCTTACGCCTACTGGTTGCCATCAAACCTGATGGTTCAGTAAAAACCATCGAGATACTTGAATCATCTGGAAAACAAATCCTCGATGATGCAGCTATTCAGATTGTTAGGCTTGCAGCCCCCTTCCAACCCTTCCCTGTAGAGATGAGAAAAAGTACAGACATCCTAGAGATTATTCGCACATGGAAATTTGAGAAACGCGCCTATTTGGACTAATTCTTAAATAACGTAGATAAAAAATGGGCTAGTAATTATGACCTCATTGAGCTGTTCGTTACGCAACCATTTTCTTATATCCATGCCCCATCTGAATGACCAGAGCTTTACTCAGACTGTTACCTATATTTGTGACCATAGCGATTATGGAGCTATGGGCATTGTGATTAACCGCCCTGTTGGCATAACTCTGATTGAATTGTGTGATCACCTTAACCTTCCCTGCTCTTCTATCGCGAATCAACAGCAAGCTATTTTCAGCGGAGGCCCTGTCAGAAGTGACAGAGGTTATGTTCTACACAAAGCAGCTGATCCCTTTGAATGGAGTAACAGCCACTGTGTAGCGGATGATATTTATCTCACCACCTCAATTGACGCTATAGAAGCCGCTGCAGATGGGCGTTTTGAACACAATTATTTAGTTGCATTAGGTTGCGCCGGCTGGAGTCCTGGTCAGCTTGAGCAAGAGATGAGCGATAATGTTTGGTTAAGCTGCCCAGCAAATTCAGATATACTCTTCAGCACTCCGGCTGGTGATCGTTTACAGGCAGCCGCATCAATATTGGGCATTAACCTTGATCTACTAACCGCCCTGCCCGGACACGCCTGATAAATTTGCGTCAGGCATTATGTCCATTTGGGATATAAGGTTCTGACACAGGCATGAGCAATCAGATCAATCAAGTTGTGGCTTTTGATTTTGGGACCTCCCGTATAGGGGTGGCGACCGGTCAAAGCATTACAGGTACTGCTACACCACTCCCTCCTTTTTCTGCACGAGATGGTCAACCTAATTGGGACGAAATTTCCAAACTAATAAATGAATGGAAACCTGACGCTTTGGTTGTCGGCATCCCCCTAAACTTTGACGGGACCATTAGCGATATGGCTCATAGAGCAAGGAAGTTTGCCAACCGATTACATGAGCGGTATAAAACGCCCTGCTTCTTGATGGACGAGCGGTTATCTACGGCTGAAGCCAAAGAGATTCATTTTGCTGCCGGGGGTAGTGATAATTTTAAGAAAGAGTCTGTCGATGGCCTTGCCGCACAACTCATATTGGAAAGCTGGTTTAGCTGCGACATTAGAATTCCTAGCCATACCCGATTGGAGGAAGTTTATGACAACAAACGTACTTAATGCTGAAGCTCTGCTGGATAAAATGCAGCAGGAGTTACAAGCATTGCTGTCTAAAGATGATAAGCCTGACCCACTGATGATCGGCATTCATACAGGCGGGGTATGGTTAGCTGAGCGCCTACATCAAGCCCTAGGTTTAGACAGCCCTTTAGGTGTCTTAGATATCTCTTTCCATCGAGATGATTTTGAAACCAGTGGGTTAAATCCTAAAGTTCAGCCTTCTAAACTGCCCTGCACTACTGAAGGGCGACATATTATTCTTGTAGACGATGTAATCATGAGCGGCCGCACTATACGCGCAGCCATGAACGAGCTATTTGACTATGGCCGCCCAGCGTCTATTACACTTGCGACACTGCTTGATCTACAGCAGCGTGAGTTACCTATACAGGCAGATATAATTGGCGGCACATTAGCTATCAGTGCTGACCAAGCTGTAAAACTTTCTGGTCCAGAACCTTTGGCTCTGGAGATCCGAAATCGTTCTGACGACTGAGTATTAATCATGTTTGAACAAAATGATCCGAATCAAATACAACTCACCAACGAAGGTGAGTTAAAGCACTTTATTACTACCGAAGGGCTTTCTCGTGAATTGCTAACCGAGATTTTAGATACCGCAGACTCTTTTGTAGACATGAGCGCTAAACAGGTGAAGAAGGTTCCCCTGTTAAGAGGAAAAACAGTCGTCAACCTATTTTTTGAAGCGAGTACCCGTACGCTTTCAACATTTGAACTAGCTGCAAAGCGTCTTTCTGCTGATGTTCTTAACCTAAACATCAGCACATCCTCGACCTCTAAAGGTGAGACACTAAAAGACACGCTAATGACACTGCATGCCATGCACTCTGACATGTTCGTGGTTCGTCATTCGAGTAGTGGCGCTGCACATTTTATTGCTGAACATGTAACTCCCGATGTTGCTGTTATCAATGCTGGTGACGGTCGTCACGCACACCCAACACAAGCGATGTTGGACATGCTAACCATCCGTCAGGCCAAAGGCGACTTTGCGCCGTTAACCGTGGCAATTGTTGGGGATATTTTACATTCCCGCGTGGCTCGTTCTCAGATTCATGCGCTACGCATCTTAGGCGTAAATGAAATTCGCGTGATCGCGCCAAATACACTTCTACCTCGTAATATCGAGGCCTTAGGAGTGAAGGTATTCACCAATATGCAAGAAGGCATCAAAGACGTTGATGTTGTAATGATGCTACGTCTACAGAAAGAACGTATGAACAGCGCCCTTCTGCCAAGCGAAAGTGAATTTTACAAGCTTTATGGTCTAACTATGGACAAACTGCAGCTAGCAAAACCTGATGCTGTAGTCATGCACCCAGGCCCAATTAACCGCGGCGTTGAAATAGCATCATCCGTTGCTGATGGTGATCGCTCCCTTATTTTAGATCAGGTAACAAACGGTATTGCTGTGCGAATGGCAGTCATGTCTATGGCAATGAGCGGGCAAGCCAAAAGTCGTCCGAGTCAGCTGGAAGCAGGAGAGTAACGACCATGAACATTCTTATTCAAGGCGGTCGTATCATTGACCCTGCAAACCAAACTGACAAAGTTGCTGACTTGTATGTAATTGATGGTGAAATCGCAGCTTACGACTCTGCTCCAGAAGGTTTTGAAGCCGATCAAACAATCAACGCAGAAAATCAGGTTGTTTGCCCCGGTCTAATAGACCTATGTGCTCACGCACGCGAACCTGGCCCAGCACAGAAAGGCTCGATAAAAACAGAAGCATCTGCAGCCGTTGCTGGCGGTGTCACTACAATGGTTACACCTCCTTCTACTAATCCTGTTATTGATACTCGGGCGGTTGCTCAACTGATTCAGGATCGCTGTGAAGAAGAAGGTAAAATGCAAATTTTACCTATGGGCGCCCTAACTAAAGGGCTACAAGGTGAACAACTTGCCCCTATGGCCGCTCTTTCAGCAGCAGGATGTATTGCATTTACCAACACACGCAATCCGGTTGCTGACTCTTTAACCCTAACACGCTGTTTAGAATACGCCGCTACCCATGATCTACTCGTTATTTTCCAAGCAGAAGATAATGCTTTAGCTAAGGGTGGCTGCATGCATGAAGGGAGTACTTGTACTCGCTTAGGCCTGAACGGCATCCCAGAATCAGCGGAAACTATTGATGTATCTCGCAACCTACTGCTTGTAGAGCAGACAGGCGTGCGTGCTCACTTTGGGCAGTTATCCTGTGAACGCTCTGTTCGTATGATTACCGAGGCACGCGAAAGAGGCCTACCTGTCACTGCAGATGTATCAATTCAAAACCTGCTACTGACTGATGAAAATGTGAATGGCTTTAACAATGACTTCCACCTCATACCACCTTTGCGTAGTCAGTTAGACCGTGCAGGGTTAATCCAAGGGTTATTAGGCGGTAGCATTCAAGCTATCTGTTCTGACCACCAACCGCACGAGCGTGCAGCTAAAGAGGCACCATTTGCTGATACTGAGCCTGGTATGATCGGTTTGGAAACATTACTTCCTTTAGGTTTATTACTGGTTGAACAGAACATGTTAGATCTACCTCAACTTATTGAAAAACTAACCTCAGCCCCTGCTGAAATTTTAGGCCTACCTACAGGCAATCTAAGTATTGGTAGCTCAGCAAATATCTGTATTTTTAATCCTGAAATGGAATGGCAACTCACACCTGAAACCTGCCACTCAAGAGGCAAGAATACTCCGTTCATGAACTATCCACTAAAAGGCAAAGTGTCCCAAACACTTTTCCAAGGCGAAGTGGTATACAAAGGCTAAATACAAAAAAGCCGCGATAGTTATATCGCGGCTTTTTGTTTCCAGCGTAGCAATACGTTATCTACATACCCTTAACGTTAGCATCACCTTCGTTATGCAAATAATCCTCTTCATCCTGTAGATGGAAAGATTGATTATCTTCATCTGGAGCCAATTCAGGATTCGTATCAGCACTCAACTTAATCATCAGACGAAGATCATTTGGAGAATCAGCATGGGCTAGTGCTACATCGTAAGTAATCACCCCATCTTTGTAGAGATTAAACAAAGATTGGTCGAACGTCTGCATCCCTAAGTTAGTCGATTTCTTAACCACATCTTTAATTTCATGAACTTCACCTTTACGGATCAAATCCTGAATTAATGGCGTGTTAATCAATACTTCGATCGCTGCACGACGTCCCTTACCATCTTTAGTAGGTAACAGTTGTTGCGCAATAATCGCTTTAAGGTTTAATGAAAGATCCATCCACAACTGATCATGATGCTCAGGAGGGAAGAAGCTAATTACGCGGTCCAATGCTTGGTTGGCATTATTAGCGTGTAACGTTGCTAGAGTTAAATGACCTGTTTCGGCAAATACGATACCGTGCTGCATCGTCTCCCTAGTACGGATCTCACCCATCAAAATTACATCTGGTGCCTGACGGAGCGTATTTTTTAGTGCTACATCAAACGAGTCGGTATCGATACCTACTTCACGTTGAGTGATGATACTTTGCTTATGTTCGTGAACATACTCAATTGGATCTTCAATGGTAATAATATGACCCCGATGATTGGTATTACGGTAATCAATCATCGATGCTAAAGAGGTTGATTTACCTGTAGAGGTACCACCAACAAATAAGATCAATCCTCGTTTTGTCATAGACAAATCACGTAGGATTGGTGGCAGATTCAACTCTTCTAAGCTTGGTATATAGTTATTAATCTTCCTTAATACCATACCCGCTGAATTACGTTGGAAAAATGCTGATACACGAAAACGTCCCAAACCTGGCGCACTAATCGCAAAGTTACACTCATGACAACCCTCAAACTCTGCCAACTGTTTGTCATTCATGGTGCTGTAAACAAGGGCCCTAGCCTGTGAGGGCTTCAGAGTATCTTTGGTTAGTGGCTTCAAAGTACCATCAACTTTAATCGTTGGCCTTGCACCGGCCGTTACGAAAAGGTCAGAGGCATCCCTATCTACCATCACTTTAAGTAGTTGCGTAAAATCCACGCCGTTTTTCTCCTAAGACCAATTAGAACTGTTGTGGGTTGGCTGCACGCTCACGCGCCGTTTCGCGTGTAATCAATCCTTTATGCAGCAATTCTTGTAGAGATTGATCTAATGTTTTCATGCCAAATGATGCACCCGTCTGGATAGCAGAGTACATCTGGGCTACTTTATCCTCTCGGATAAGATTACGTATAGCCGGCGTACCGATCATAATTTCATGAGCTGCGACACGCCCACCTTTCGGCTTTTTCAAAAGTGTCTGCGATATAACTCCCATCAGAGACTCTGAAAGCATAGATCTCACCATATCCTTCTCTGCGGCTGGAAATACGTCAATAACACGGTCAATCGTTTTCGCAGCCGAGGTCGTATGCAACGTACCAAATACTAAGTGCCCTGTTTCTGCGGCGGTCAACGCGAGACGGATAGTTTCAAGATCTCGCATCTCACCTACAAGGATGATATCTGGATCTTCACGTAATGCTGAACGAAGCGCATTAGCGAAACTGTGAGTATCCCTATGCACTTCGCGCTGATTCACCAAACATTTCTTGCTTTCATGTACGAATTCTATTGGATCTTCGATCGTCAAAATATGGTCAGCGCGAGAGTCATTAACATAATCGATCATCGCAGCCAATGTGGTACTTTTACCGGAACCCGTTGGCCCAGTAACCAGCACTAAACCACGTGGCTTTTCGGAGAGATCCTTAAAAACCTTGCCCATATCCAGATCGTCTAAGGTCAATACCTTACTCGGAATCGTACGAAAAACGGCACCCGCTCCGCGATTTTGGTTAAATGCGTTTACACGAAAACGCGCTAGACCAGGGACTTCGAACGAAAAATCCGTTTCGAGTACATCTTCGTACTCTTTACGCTGTTTATCGTTCATAATGTCATATATGAGTGTATGGACCTGCTTGTGGTCCAGCGAAGGCAGTTTTATGCGACGTACATCACCGTCAACACGAATGATAGGAGGCATCCCTGCAGATATATGCAAGTCAGATGCACCTTGTTGTACGGTAAATGATAAAAGTTCGGTAATATCCATAACGTTCCTGTAACCCAGCACTGCATTATATAGTTATAAAGTAGTTCTAGCAGAATCCCCGTTGCAATCCAATTGCTAAGGTCACAAATATATGTCAATCATAGCAAAGAATCTGAATAAGGTTCGTTCTGAGATAGCTTCTTCAGCCTCTAAAAGTGGACGAAAAACTTCAGATATCACCCTGTTAGCCGTCAGTAAAACTCGCCCTGCTAACGATATTCGTATTGCAGCTAACGAAGGTCAGGTGCATTTTGGCGAAAACTACCTACAAGAAAGCTTAGAAAAGATTAACGAGTTAAAAGCTCTTGAGCTATGCTGGCATTTCATTGGCCCATTACAATCCAATAAGACCCGCGCAGTCGCCGAAAACTTTGATTGGTTACATACCTTAGATCGTTTCAAGATCGCCAAAAGGCTCTCCGAACAACGCCCAACAGATTTGGCACCCCTGAATGTATGCATTCAGGTCAATATTAGTAATGAAGATAGCAAATCCGGCTGCCTGCCTAGTGAACTAACAGCTCTGGTCAATGTTATTAGCGAATTACCTAATATCTGTGTGCGAGGCCTCATGGCAATCCCCAAAGCGACTCAAGACGCACAGGAACAACAAGTCGCTTTTGCAAAAATGAAAGCACTACAACTTGAATTACAGGCTAAATACCCTCAACTAGACACACTATCCATGGGCATGTCTGGGGATATGGATGCAGCCATCGCTGAAGGTTCAACTATTGTACGTATTGGTACAGCTATTTTTGGCCCTAGAGCACCTAAATCCGCCTAATTTTTGTAAGGATCAATTGTGAATAACCAACCAACTCTCGCGTTTATCGGTGCTGGCAATATGGCTCGCGCTATCATTGGCGGCCTAGTCAGCAATGGCTACCCGACAGAAAAAATCTGGGCCAGCGAGCCTGAAGCTGAGCGCCTTGTCGATTTAAAGGAACAAGGTCTAAAAACAACGACAGACAACGTCGAAGCTGTTCAAGCGGCAGATGTAGTGATCCTTGCAGTAAAACCACAGATTTTAAAAACAGTAACAGAATCGATTTCTGAAAGCGTACAAAGCTCTCAGCCGCTAATCGTTTCAGTTGCAGCCGGCATCATGACTACAAGCATCGACACTTGGTTAGGCGGTAATACCGCGATTGTTCGCTGTATGCCGAATACCCCAGCACTCGTACAAACAGGCGCGAGTGGACTGTACGCCAACGCCAAGGTTTCTGCAGAACAACGCCAACAAGCGGAAACTGTGCTAAATGCAACGGGCATTACATTATGGGTAGATGAAGAATCACAACTTGATGCCGTAACCGCTGTATCAGGCTCTGGCCCGGCATATTACTTCCTTATCATGGAATCCATGATTGCTGCCGGTGAAAAATTAGGGCTTTCAAAAGAGACGGCTACCCAATTGACGCTACAAACCGCACTTGGTGCAGCTAAAATGGCAAAAGAGAGTGAGTTTGACCCAGCTGAATTACGACGCCGCGTGACCTCACCTAATGGTACAACAGAGCAAGCGATCAAATGCTTTATCGAGGGTCAACTCCCTGAGCTATTTGATAACGCAATGCAAGCGTGCAATGACCGTTCTGTCGAACTTGCTGAAGAATTGGGCAAAGATTAACAACATAGCCCAACAAAGGTTCAACATCACACAGCTACACTCTATACTGCGTGGAAGTTGAACCTAACTATAATTGTTTTACCAACAGATCAACGACATAGGAATTGATATGGCTCAGGATCCAATCGTGTTGATAATCCGCATGCTAGGCGAAATGTATGCGTTCATCATTATCTTGCGTTTCCTTTTACAATTGTCCCATGCCGACTATTACAATCCGATATCTCAAGCGATTGCCAAGTTAACGAACGTACCTGTAGTAGCAATCAGTCGTGCGGTGCCTCGCATTGGCAAATTTGATCTTTCCGCCTTGCTCTATGCAACGGTCGTGAAACTCGCAACACTGTTGTTGATCGTAATGGTATCGGGCATGAACATGCCCAACATTGCTCAACTATTGGTACTTGCCATTGTGGGTGTTGTTAATGGCATTCTGGAGATTTATTTCTGGGCGGTATTAGGCTCAGTTATTATCAGTTGGGTCGCACCTGGCAGTTATCATCCTGGCCCGCAATTGATTCAACAAGTCACACAGCCTCTATTTAAACTTGTGCAGAAGGTGATCCCACCTATAGGTGGTTTAGATTTGTCACCTATATTTATTTTCCTTGCGATCACAATCATACAATCCCAGTTAGGCCGATTTGTTTACTAACTGATAAAGCAGAGCGTTTTCGTTCGCTCTGCTTTATTTAATTATTTGATAGAGATTTTTTACATTAATCGCTTGGACAAATACGAGCTTGTGACGTAAAAACTCGTTAAAATAGGTTAACTTGATTAACTTGTAAGATCATTTTACTGAGATACCTAAGGTGACAGATTCAACTTTCATTTCTCTTGGTCGCGTACTCATCTTCTACGAGATGTGAAGCTCGACTCCTCTAGCGCATCTAGCGCTCCGTTTCGTTGTGTAATTTGAAAATTGCTGTTTTAGAGTCGAGATTAGAAATGCCTGCTGTTATTCCTGAAGATTCCGTTGGAATTGTTACACCTGAAATTATTGAATTTAATGAGCCCTTACAGCTTCAATGCGGCCGTACTTTAGATAAATACCACCTTATCATCGAAACCTACGGTGAACTGAATAAAGATCGCTCAAATGCAATCCTGATTTGTCATGCTTTGTCAGGTAATCACCACGTTGCTGGCTATCACAGCATGGACGATAAAAAGCCGGGCTGGTGGGATAGCGCTATAGGCCCAGGTAAAGCGATCGATACCAATAAGTTCTTTGTTATCGCGTTAAATAACCTAGGTGGTTGCCATGGCTCAAGCGGCCCTAACCAGATTAATCCTGAAACCGGCAAACCTTATGGCCCTGATTTCCCGATTGTCACAGTCAATGATTGGGTCGAAAGCCAAGCGCGTTTGGCTGATCGCTTCCGCATCGAGCAATTTGCAGCCGTTATTGGTGGAAGCTTGGGCGGCATGCAGGCGTTACAGTGGTCGATCAATTATCCTGATCGTCTGCGTCACTGCATGGTTATCGCAGCCGCACCTAAGTTATCAGCACAGAACATCGCCTTTAACGAAGTAGCTCGCCAAGCAATTAGTAAGGACTCTCAGTTCCATAACGGTCACTACTACGAGAAAGATGAAGTACCTAAAGTCGGCCTAATGCTGGCACGGATGTTGGGTCATATCACTTACCTATCAGACGACGGCATGCGCAGTAAATTTGGTCGTGAACTTCGTTCCGGACAGATCAGCTACGATTTTACACCGCAGTTTGAAATCGAGTCTTACCTTCGCTATCAGGGCGAGCGTTTCTCAACAGCATTTGACGCTAATACATACTTGTTGATGACTAAAGCGCTGGATTACTTCGATCCAACAGTGGATAGCGGAAAAAGCCTTCCAGAAGTGCTAGCACAAGCAAAAGCGAAGTTTATGGTGATCTCATTTACTACAGACTGGCGTTTCTCACCAGAGCGCTCACGCGAGATTGTTGATGCACTAGTAGAAGCCGATAAACAAGTAAGCTATGCAGAAATTGAAGCGGCTCAAGGACATGATGCGTTCCTAATCCCTATTCCTCGTTACCTAGACATTTTCTCTGCTTATATGGAACGAGTTGAACAGGATACTGTAGCACTAAAAGCAGAGGAGAAAAGCTAATGCGCGCTGATTTAGAACTGATCAAAGACTGGGTAGAACCTGGCAAGCGCGTGCTTGACCTTTGTTGTGGTGATGGTGAATTACTTCACTACCTACAAACAGAAAAGAACGCGACCGGCTACGGTTTAGAAATTGGCCAAGACAATATCACTGATTGTGTTCGCAAAGGCGTCAATGTAATCGAAAAAAATATTGAAGAAGGCCTAGCCTCAATCAAAGACAATACCTTTGATACCGTAATCATGACGCAGGCTATTCAAATCATGATGCGCCCAGATCAAATTGTTGATGAGATGCTTCGTATTGGTAAAGAGTGCATCGTTACTTTCCCAAATTTTGGGCATTGGCGGGCACGAGGATATCTGGCGTTCAGAGGTAAAATGCCTGTATCTAAATTCCTACCCTATACTTGGTATAACACACCCAATACACATTTCTGTACGTTCAATGATTTTGAGCAGCTGTGTGTTGAACGCAATATCTACATCATGGAACGTACCGTTGTGGATAACGAACACCAACACCGGTGGTGGATCCATCTTTGGCCAAATATGCTGGGCGAAATTGCCATCTACCGGATTACAAAATAAGTGAGGCCGATTATGCATCACATAAAAAAATGGACATCTGCTTTGCTGCTCTCCGCAATGGCACTGATCAGTCAGCCGCTATTAGCCGAACAGTTTGTTGCGCATGACAACTACGAGATCCACTACAACGCTTTCTACAGCACCTTTATCCAACCTGATGTTGCACAAGCAATTGGCATTCAGCGCAGTAAACGCCGCGCTTTAGTGAATGTCTCAGTGCTGCAGAAAGAAGACGGGGAGAAAAAGCCTGTAACAGCTATCGTGAAAGGCAAAGCAACTAATTTGATTCAGCAAGTGCAAACCATGGACTTCAAGAAAGTCGATGAGGGCAATGCTATCTACTACATCGGTCAGTTTGGCTTTACTGACGATCAAGTGATGCGTATCTCGCTAGATGTTCAGCCGGACCCAAACAAACCCGCTTACACTGTAAAATTTGAACAACGCTTTTACGAAGAGTAAGCCCTAACAACTCACAAAAAGGCGCATAATCATGCGTCTTTTTTTATTTTTCAGTGCGGTGAAAGAATGATTAATAAAATTGTGCTCGCTAGTGGCAACAAAGGTAAGTTAAAAGAGTTTAATCAAGTTCTGGCAGACCTAGATGTCGAAGTCGTACCTCAATCTGAATTCAACGTAAGTGATGCCGATGAAACCGGCTTAAGCTTTGTAGAAAACGCCATTCTAAAAGCGCGCCACGCAGCTGAAGTTACGGGGCTACCTGCACTAGCCGATGATTCAGGTCTAGAGGTGGATGCCCTTCAAGGCGCTCCAGGCATCTATTCAGCACGCTTTTCTGGTGAAGGTGCCACTGATGCTAAAAACAATGAGTTACTTCTAGAAAAGCTTGAAGGCATTCCTAGCGAACAACGCAGCGCTCGCTTCCGCTGTGTTTTAGTCTTTATGCGTCATGCTAACGACCCAACCCCATTAATCTGTCAGGGCAGCTGGGAAGGGACAATTCTCGAACAAGCAAGTGGAAGTAACGGTTTTGGGTACGACCCGCTGTTCTGGATTCCTGAACTGGAAAAAGCATCAGCTGAATTAGCACCTGAACAAAAGAATCAACTCAGCCACCGTGGCCAAGCAGTTCAACTGCTGAAACAAAGCATCAAACCTTATTTGAAGTAACCGTTTATGAGCCTACAGCTGCCACCATTATCTCTTTACGTACACATCCCGTGGTGTGTGCGTAAATGCCCTTATTGCGATTTTAATTCTCATGCTCAGCGCGATGAACTACCTGAAGCAGAGTATATCCAGTGCTTATTGGATGACCTAAAGTCCGAAAAACACCTCGCACAAGGTCGCAGCATACAAACAATCTTTATTGGTGGCGGCACTCCAAGCCTGTTTTCTGCAGATAGCTTTAAAGTATTACTGCAAGGCATTAACAATATTATCCCGCTAGAAAAAGATGCCGAGATCACGCTAGAAGCTAACCCTGGCACTTTCGAGCAAGATAAGTTTGTTGGCTATCGAGATGCGGGGATTAATCGACTCTCTATCGGCGTGCAAAGCTTTAACAATCAGCATCTCGCAAAGCTTGGACGAATACATAGCTCTGAAAACGCTATTAAAGCAGCCACATTAGCGCGTGAGCTCTTTCCTAAATTAAATCTAGACTTGATGCATGGTCTTCCTGACCAAACACTTGAAGGTGCATTAAGTGATTTAGAACAAGCTATAGCACTACAGCCTGATCATCTATCTTGGTATCAGCTCACCATTGAGCCCAATACAGAATTCCATTCTCGCCCTCCATTACTCCCTATCGATGACACTTTGTGGGATATCCAAGAACAGGGGCAAGCGCTTATCTGCTCCGCAGGTTACAGCCAGTATGAAATTTCTGCCTATGCTAAGTCGAATGACAACCGAGCCAAACACAATTTAAATTACTGGCAATTTGGTGACTATCTCGGCATAGGCGCAGGTGCTCACGGCAAGATCACACTTCCAGAGCAAAACAAAATTATTCGCCGCTGGAAACAGAAACAACCTAAAGCCTACATGAACCCAGAAACACGGCTAACAGGCGATACTGAAATAAGTCCAGAAGAGCTACCTTTCGAATTTATGCTCAATGCTTTAAGACTCTATCATGGGGTTCCCTCGGACCTATTTACACAACGCACAGGCCTGCCCTTATCGACTATTGAGCACCCTTTAACTAGCGCAAGGCACCAAAAGCTACTAACAAAAGAGCTCAATACACTTTGCCCAACCGAGCAAGGTCGTTGTTTTTTAAACAATTTACTCGCTTTTTTTATGCACTAAGTAGTTTTACGGTTCGCAAACAAGATCATTTGTACTAAGTTTATAAGCGATATTGAATTTTCTGCAGACAGGGATAGGTCAGCTCTCAAATTTTATTCCTAGGCGCAGTAAAAATGACAATAAAATTCAAACTAACGGCATTAATAGCGTTCATTATCATTTCGATCGCATCGATGTACGGCATGCTCCATTTTGCAATCAACAACGTTTCCAGCTTGAAAGATGCTGAAACAGAAGTCAGCAACCTTGAAAGCAGCATGCTGACCTTGCGACGCCATGAAAAAGACTTCTTAGCTCGAGACGATATCAAGTACCTAAAACGCTTTGACGATACCGTTGCTGCATTTCAAGCCGAAATAACCACTCTTGAAGAGCACTTAGACCACGCCGGTATTCCGCACGAGAAAACTAAAGATCTACATATAATCATTGATACTTATGCCGATAATTTCCATCAGTTAGTGAAATTGAAGCAGGAGATCGGTTTATCTCACAATGAAGGCCTGCGCGGAGAGCTTCGCAAGGCAGTACACGGTGCTGAAAGCAAAGTAAAAGAGCTAGATAACTATCATCTCTTAGCCGATATTCTGCAATTACGCCGCAATGAAAAAGATTTCCTTATCCGTAAAGACCTGAAATACCGCAAAAAATTTGAAGCAAATTTTGAAAAATTAAATAACGACCTAGAAACTGAGTTATTCAACAAAAGCGATATAACCGAAACTAAACAGTTGCTATCTGTCTATCGTTCTAAATTCCTGACCCTGATCGACAACTACGAACAGCTTGGACTCAGCAGCAAGCAAGGCCTTCTAGGCGAAATGAGGAAATCAATTCACAAATCAGAGACTTTACTTGACGAACAAGTTATCGAAATTACGGAGCGTTTAGAAAACGAAATAGCTTCGATCCAGCTTTTCTCAAGCATAAAAGCCATCATCATCGCAGGCATCGTATCTGCAATAGCCCTATGGATAGCTCACAATATCATTTCTCGCCTACGCAACCTTCAAAAAGTAATGGGCAATGCCAAAGAAAATAAAGACCTGACCGTCCGTTACAATGTTGTCTCAAAGGACGAATTAAGTGATATGGGGCATAGCTTTAATAGCATGATGTCTGAATTCCAAAGCTTGCTCGATCGTGTTAACAACTCTTCAATGCAACTAAGCGCCGCTGCCGAAGAAGTGTCCGCAATCGCTGTTGAAACCTCTCAAGGCTTAGAAACTCAAAAAGCCCAAGTAATCCAAGTCTCTGCCGCTGTACAAGAGATGGAAAGTGCTATGCGAGAGATTGCTCATAACACTGAATTGACTGCGCAAACTGCAAGCCACTCACAACAAAGCGCTGCTGAAGGCCAACGTATCATCAGTCACGCAATCGAGAATATTAACAACCTAGCAGAAGGTGCTAGCCAAAGTACCGAGGCTGTCACTCTGTTAGAAGAAAACGGTACTAAGATCGGCACAGTACTAGATGTTATTAAAGGGATTGCCGAACAAACTAACCTACTTGCACTTAACGCTTCCATTGAAGCTGCGCGCGCAGGTGATCATGGCCGCGGCTTCTCAGTCGTTGCTGATGAAGTTCGAGGTTTGGCTGGTAGAAGCCAAGAATCTGCGACTGAGATCGATGTCATGATTAATGACCTACAGCAGCAAACAGGACAAGTATCCAACTTAATGATGCGTAGTGTCGAGGTAAGTGCTCAAAGTGCAGAAGAGGCAGGAACCAGCATTAGCGCTCTGGATAAAATCATGAATGACGCCACCAACATTGTCGATATGACATCTCAGGTGGCTGCGGCTGTTGAACAACAGACTGCCATGGCAGGTGATATCAACAACAATGCTGAGCAAATTCAAACGATTGTCGAGGTAGCCAGCGAGCAAGTTGGTCAAAATGCTGAAGCGAGTGAAGAAGTCGCTAAACAAGCGGCTTACTTACAACAAATAGTAGGCCAGTTTAAAGTTAAATAATTACCTTAGAGAGTTATACGGTTGTGAGCTTGCTGTTTAATTTCAGCAACTCGCGCCGGCAACTCGCTTAAACAAGATACCTGAGCAGACGCACTAGGTGATTTATCACCCGATTGTAGATTAACCCAGATTGTCCACAACCCAACAGCTGCAGCGCCTTCCACATCATGCTCATGATTGTCACCCACATGGATAACCTGTTCTGGCCGTAAATGAGTATGCGCTAACATCTGTTCGAACATTAATGGGTGCGGTTTCATCTGACCGACATCATCTGCTTTGAATTGGAAATCGATCAGGTCCGCAAGACCTACTCTATGAATATCAGCATTACCATTACTCAACGCACCCAACTGATAGCCTTGCTGCTTCAATTCCAATAGAACTTCACGTGCATGCTCAAAAAAGACCACTTCCTGGCGGGCTTGAATAAATACCTCAAAAGCTTGTGCCGCCAAGGCTTCTACTTCATCAGCACTATAGTCCGCTTTTTGTAGACCATACTTCAGCTGAGCCATGCGAATCAGCGTTACGCTATGGGAAATTTCTGGAGCATCTTCTAAAACAATCTGACGCAAACCCGCAAGATCATGCAACCTGTAATGCTGTAAAAATGCCGGTGCATGCTCAGATATCCAAGCAAACATAGTTTGGTTTGCATGCTGGATAACAGGGTCGACAGCCCAGAGAGTATCATCAAGATCAAAGGTAATGCAGCGTATCATTTCTGGCTCTTTTTCCGTGCACGAGGGTGAGCACCTTCGTACACTTTCATTAAATGTTGGAAATCTAGGTGGGTATAGATTTGTGTTGTTGATATATCTTCATGCCCTAGGAGCTCTTGTACGGCACGTAGGTCACTACTGGATTCAAGCATATGACTAGCAAAGCTGTGACGGAGCCTATGGGGGTGAACTTTGCCATTCACGCCTAGATATTTACCCCAATAATCCATTCGCTGCTGCACCGAGCGAACCGTAATACGGCTGCCTCGCTTGCTAACAAAGAGTGCGTTCTCATCATAATTCGCCAATTCGTGACGCACATCGAGCCAACGATCTAAGGCTTCAAGTGCCTTCCGGCCTATGGGCAACTCACGCTCTTTACGGCCTTTACCCACGACCCTTAAGCTTCCCTCTGATAGGTCTAAACTATACAGGTCGATAGCCACCAGTTCTGACACACGCAGCCCAGATGAATACATAAGCTCCATTATTGCAGCATCACGAGCAGATATATTATCGGTCACGGGCACATCAAGCAGCGTCCCCATCTGATCCACATCGAGTGTAGAGGGCAGCTTACGAGATGATTTAGGAGCCTGAACGGCTACAGCAGGGTTTTGTTCTACGACCAATTCACGAGAGAGGAAATTATAGAAACTACGGATAGCTGACAGAGAGCGCTGAATACTGCTACCGGCCAGATCTTTACGATGTAGCATCGCTACATACTGACGAATGTGTTTAACCTCAACCGAAGACCATTCAGTCAGTGATTGTTGCTCAGTAAAATCGAGTAGTTTGTTGAGATCGCGACTGTAATTATCGAGGGTGTAAGGAGAGAGCTGGCGTTCAGTCGCTAGGTAATGAAGAAACTGCTCTAACAGCGCTTCTTTCAACTCTCTCCCCTATCTTTCTTTAGTGATCCTGCTGACGCAGAATACGAGAAGCTACGCGGCTTAATACTTCACCAACATAGCTTAGCAATACTGTGCCTTGGCTACTGGTAAAGTAGTTCGCATCAAAGCTACCAATTGCCAACAAACCTAAAGTTTCGCCCTGCACTAACGGTACAACTGCAGCGGATTGAACTTTGATAGCTTCATCACCAAAAATGAATTCATTTTCAGCATCAGACAGACGTCCACAACTCGGCAGATTAGTCCCGACCAAACTATCAATCACTACCGCATCTTCACGCAACGTCAGGCGCAGGTTATTCACATCTAAAGGTTTGCTTGTGAACAAGATCAACGCTGTGCTATCGCTAGCAAAGTCTTGGCATAAGCTTTCATCAATCGCGACAGCGATATCATCCAGCGTTTCAGCTTCCAGTAATGCCAATACCATACGTTTAGTCTTTTCGAACTGCAGATCATTATGTCGTGCAATATCGATCAGATCAGAAAGGTGCGCTGTTAGATTCTGGTTTTTTTCACGTAGAACCGTGGTTTGACGCTCAACCAAAGAGACGGCTCGACCTGTCTCATGAGGTACGTGTAATTTCTCTAGTAATTTTGCATTACCTGTGAAAAAGTCAGGGTGCTGCTGAAGATATTCCGCTACCTGAGCTTCGCTAATCTGTCCTGTTTCTTCACTCATACGAAGATCTGTCCTTCATAAACCGTTGTTGCTGGCCCTGTCATAATAACGGGATGGCCTTCACCCTGCCACTCGATCTCAAGATCGCCACCAGGAAGATGAACTGTCACAGGCATATCGAGCAGACCGCGTAATTTACCTGCAACAACCGCGGCGCACGCACCGGTACCACACGCAATCGTTTCACCAACACCACGCTCAAACACACGCAGATTAACTTCATTACGCGCTAAGACCTGCATAAAACCGATATTCGCTTTTGCAGGGAAACACGTATGTGGTTCGAGTACTGGGCCCAATGTTTCTACTGGGGCTGTTTCGGTGTTATCCACAACCATAACCCCATGGGGGTTGCCCATAGATACCGCACTTAATTCAACTGTTTCAGCTGCGCCTTGATGGTCAACCTCAACAGGGTAAGTAATTGCTTGCTGGTCGGCCGCAAAAGGGATCTCTGAAGGCTGCAATATAGGCTGCCCCATATTGACCTCAACTCGCTTATCTTCGCGAATTTTCAGGCACATACGGCCATTAGCCGTCTGCACGACAACTTCAGACTTACCCGTTAAACGCTTATCACGAACAAACTTGGCGAAGCAACGAGCACCATTACCGCAGTTTTCAACTTCTGAACCGTCTTGGTTGAAGATACGGTAACGGAAATCGACATCTGGATCTGAAGGTGGCTCAACGATTAATAGCTGGTCAAATCCAACACCAAAGTTACGATCACCAAGCTTCTTTACCAGTTTAGGCGTAACTTTTACGCGCTGGGTCACTAGATCCAGCACCATAAAGTCATTACCTAAACCGTGCATTTTGGTAAAACGGACTAACATCAATAACCCCTAGCGATCCTTAGGTAGAAGTTGTTCACCTTTAACCAGATCAGCTAGCGTTTCACGCTTGCGAATCAGGTGGAATTGATTGTCATCCACCATCACTTCCGCAGGACGACCACGGCTGTTGTAGTTAGACGCCATCACAAAGCCATAAGCACCTGCAGAACAAACAGCGAGTAAATCACCTGCTTCTAGCGTTAGCGCACGATCTTTACCTAAGAAGTCACCCGTTTCACAAACAGGACCTACAAGATCCCACTGTTTCTCTTCACCACCTTCGCGCAACATTACCGGAACAATCTCCTGATAAGCGCTGTATAAAGATGGACGGATCAAGTCATTCATTGCACCATCAATGATTGCGAAATTTTTCTCGCCGGTGCACTTCAAAAACTCAACACGAGTCAGCATTACACCGGCATTGGCCGCAATAGAACGACCAGGCTCAAAAATCAGCTCAAGGTCACGACCTTCAACTTTCTTAAGAACCTCAGAAATATATTCTTGAGGCGTTGGAGGCACTTCATCGGTGTAACAAACACCTAGACCACCGCCCAAATCCAAATGCTTAATTGTGATGCCTTGCTCAGCTAACTGATCTACTAGTACCAATACACGATCGAGTGCATCTAGGAATGGAGTAACTTCCGTTAGCTGACTGCCGATGTGGCAATCCATACCGACAACATCAACATTTTCCATCTGAGCTGCGCGGCCATAAATGCGTACAGCTTCATCAATATCGATACCAAACTTATTCTCTTTTAAACCTGTAGAGATATAAGGATGGGTACCTGCATCTACGTCTGGGTTCACACGGAATGAGATCGCAGCCACTTTGCCTTCAGCGCCAGCGACTTCGTTTACACGTTCAAGCTCAGCTTCTGACTCAATGTTAAAGCAACGAATACCTACTTCGAGAGCACGCGCAATTTCTGCTGGCTGTTTGCCAACACCTGAGAAAACAACTTTGGAAGCATCGCCACCTGCACGCAGAACACGTTCTAGCTCACCGGCAGATACGATATCGAAACCTGCACCTAGGCGCGCAAGTACATTTAGCACGGCAATGTTGGAGTTAGCTTTTACGGCATAACAAACTAATGAATCATGCCCTTCTAATGCATCTGCGTATGCCAAGTAAGCACGCTCAAGTGCATCACGAGAATACACATAGGTTGGTGTACCAAACTCTTCGGCAACGCGTGTTAAAGCAATTTCTTCACAGCAGAGCTGCCCATTTTTATATTCGAATGAATCCATGAAAATTCTCTTACTTCTGCTGTGACTTTTTCTGATTTTCTGCATCAGGCAGATACAATGGGCCTTTCTGGCCACATCCGCCCAGTACTAACATACTGAGCAGGACAACTAATCCAATTCGTTTGGTCTGCGTTTTCACAGTGGGAATCCCATTAAACGGTCTAATGCGTCGATTATACCTAGTTCACAGCGATTTCATAAAAACGTTTTTCATTTCCAAGCAGATATAAAGAAAAAACTGCCTTTTAATCGATAATTTTGGGAGTTAATGAGAACCATTCTTCGGCTTTTAGCTATTGCTTGATATACTTCGCCTCTATAAACACGATTTCAAGGCAATAGCGCCGGAGTAAACATGACTGAAAGCGAATTTAACGATCTGGTTGAAGAAACATTAGAGCAGATTGAAGAGGTGCTAGATGATGCAGAAACCGACATTGACGTTCAGTTCGGTGGCGGGATTCTAACGATCATCTGTGAAAACCGCACTCAGCTTATTTTTACCCGTCAGGCTCCTGTTAAACAACTGTGGTTGGCAACCAAGAGCGGTGGTTTCCACTTTGACTATGATAAAAGCCTTAATAGCTGGGTTTTGGATAGCGACGGCCAAAAGCTTGACGATTTCTTCGGTAAAGCCTTTGCGGAACAAGCGGGTGAAACTCTGACTTTCGATCTATCTGGAGCTTAATATGTCATTCTCAAATGCGCTACAACGCCACTTTGATACCTTTAACCAGTTAGACAAAATTGCTGCTGATAGCCAACTACTTGCCGATCAAATTGAGCAATGCTTCGACCAAGGCGGCAAATTGATCTTCATGGGTAACGGCGGCAGTGCAGCCGACAGCCAGCATCTAGCAGCTGAGTTTGTTGTACGTTACAAGGCAGAACGTCGTCCACTAGCAGCGATAGCACTTACGGTTGATACTTCGATTCTTACCGCACACAGCAACGACTACAGTTATGATTCTGTTTTCACTCGTCAGCTACAAGCACTAGCCAAGCCTGAAGACATAATCATCGGTATATCGACTTCAGGCAACAGTGCTAACGTCATTGATGCGATTGAAGCAGCGAAAGAGATCGGTTGCACCACTTGGGCTTGGACAGGCTATCACGGTGGTAAGCTAAACGATATTGCCGACCACTTAATCCGCGTGCCATCTGATGAAACAGCACGCATTCAAGAAGCCCACATTTTTGTAGGGCACTGGTTGTGCGAAGAGATGGACAGACGAACCACTAGCAACGCCTAATGGTTCGTCCGCATTAATTTTTATTAATGCAGACCCGCTCAGTCAAGGCGTATAAACGATCCAATGCGCCTTGATTTTCCTTAACAAATGCCTGACCTAACTCGCCAATTCTCTCTCTTTCAGCAGGCGCTTGTATCAACTTCTCAGCCTGTCGTAGCAATGCAGTTTCATCTTCGACTACAACCAACCCGCCAGCTTCGCGTAATGAGTCGCAAATAATTTGGAAGTTAAAGAAATGTGGCCCCATAACAACGGCTTTCTTTAAAACTGCGGGCTCCAATGGATTATGCCCACCGCGCTCAATTAAACTACCGCCAACAAACGCAATATCAGCCGCCGCTAACAGTTTCATAAGTTCACCCATAGTGTCGCCAAGATACACTTGAGTTTTAGGGCTCGGCTGTTGACCTAAGCTACGACGCGCCAACTTAAAGCCCTGTTGTTTTATAAGCTCTGCAACACCGTCAAATCGTTCCGGGTGGCGAGGAACGATAACCAGCAATAGCTCAGGAGTGCTCTCCAATAGCTTGTGATATACATTTAAGATCGCAGTTTCTTCGCCTTCATGCGTACTGGCGGCAATAAAGACTGGTCGATCTAAACCCCACATATCTCTCAGGGCGACTGCCAAACGCTCACTCCCTTCTGGAGCAGAGACATCAAATTTGATTGAACCGGTTACCTCCAAAGCGCTCTTTGGAAGACCTAAATCAACAAAGCGCTGACCATCAACGCTATTTTGCGCAGCTATCTTAGTGATCTGCTTTAGCATCTGATCAGCCATCTTGCTGAAACGAGCGTAACCTTTTGCAGATCTTGCCGACAAACGCGCATTTGCGACCAACACTGGCACATCATGTTTGGCACAACCTGCAATCAAGTTTGGCCATAATTCAGTTTCAACAACCACACAACCGCGCGGTTTCACTTTGGAAAGAAAACGATTAATCGCACAAGGCGCATCATAAGGGCAGTAATAGTGAGTAACACTATCACCAAAAGTATCGATGATTCTTTCAGCTCCCGTCGGAGTCATAGTAGTCATCACAATGGGCAGCTGCGGATAGCGGGCTTGTATCAGCTTAACGAGAGGAATTATCGCCAGTGCCTCACCGACAGAAACAGCATGAATCCATAAAGGACGATCGTCAAAGGCTGGCGATTGCATAAAACCAAGTCGCTCTTGCCAACGCTGGCGATAAGCAGGCGCCTTACGACCTCGCAACCATAACTTCAGCAAAATAAACGGTAGAGCGATATAAAACAGGCAAGTATAGAGAGTGCGATTCATAAAAAGTAAGCACGCCAGTCGACAATAAAGTCGCCTAGTATAACACGCATCGGCTAGCTCCTAAGCGCCCTCATGCTTATAATGCCGTCTATGAATACACTTAAACTTGATCTCATAATCGTGGGCGGCGGCGTTGCTGGCCTTTGGCTTCTCAATAGAGCAGTAAAAGATGGTTTAAATGCCATTTTGCTAGAAAAAGACACCTTAGGAGGCGGACAAACCATCCGTGCACAAGGGATCATTCATGGCGGTACCAAGTATGCGCTAAACGGCGTACTGACCCAAGCATCCAATACAATCAAAGAGATGCCGCAACGCTGGCGTGATTGCCTAAATGGCAACGGCGAAGTAGACCTCACCTCTGTAGAAGTCTTATCTGAGGCTCACTATATGTGGTCTAAAGGCTCTTTAGGCTCTCGCATGACCACCTTCTTTGCGACCAAAGCCTTTCGCGGACGTGTTGAAGAGGTATCCAAATCAGATCGCCCTAAAGTGTTTTCAAACTCCAAATTTAAAGGGTCTCTCTACCGTTTGAATGAGCTGGTATTAAACGTACCAACCGTGATTGATGCACTAAGAGCACCTGTTGAAGATCGCATATTCAAAGCGGATTTGAACCAAGCTGAAATCCAGATTCATGATCAACAGATTCAGAGCATCACCTTTAAGAAGCATGACCTAACACTTGAAACAGCTCAGCTGGTAGTGACCTCTGGTGAAGGCTACGAATCTATTGCTAGTCAATTATCGCTCGAACAGCCTGAGATGCAAAAACGCCCTTTGCATATGGTAATGGTCAAGCACGACCATAATTTGCCTACGTTTGCCCACTGCATCGGTACTGGCAGCAAACCAGTAGCAACGATTACCACACACCCTTGCAGTGATGGCAAACAGGTTTGGTACCTTGGCGGCGATGTTGCCGAAACCGGGTTAGATCGCTCTCCATCTGAACAGATTCAATTTGCTAAAAAAGCTATTTCAGATTTACTCCCTTGGGTCGACCTTTCAGATGCGCAATGGAGCACATTCCATGTCAATCGTGCTGAACCAAAGCAATCATCTCTATCAAGGCCCGATTCTGCTTTCGCGCAGAAAGTCGGCAATTGCATCGTGGCTTGGCCAACAAAATTAGCGCTATCGCCTGATTTAGCCGATCAGGTACTACCATTATGCGATAAAGTACTTTCTGATACCGACCTTTCGCCCCTAAAAGTACTTCCTAAGCCAGAAACTGCACAGCCTTTATGGGAGAGTGAGTTTTGATTAAACACGAGCTAGCTCAAACAGGTTTAAAGATCTCACCTATCGGTCTAGGCACTGTAAAAATCGGTCGTGATAAAGGCGTCAAATACCCAACAGGCTTTACCATCCCTGATGATAAAGCAGTGCTTGATTTAATCGCACAAGCTAAAGATTTAGGCATCAACATGATCGATACAGCCCCTGCTTATGGTAATAGCGAAGAGCGCTTGGGCCCTTTACTTCAAGGGCAACGTAACGACTGGCTTATCTGCTCAAAAGTCGGTGAAGAGTTCGACAATTCGACTGGTGAATCCGGCTTCAATTTCACGCCGGAGCACGTGCAATACAGTGTAGAGCGCAGCCTTAAACGCTTACACACGGATTACATTGATATGTTACTGGTACACTCTGATGGAAATGATGTAGAGATCATCCGCAAGTACGGTATTTTGGATGTTTTAGAGGAACTAAAACAGTCAGGCAAAATCCGCGCGACTGGTATGTCGACTAAGACCGTAGAAGGCGGATTATTAGCTTTAGAGAAATCTGATTGCGCGATGGTGACTTACAATCTAAACCATCGAGATGAAGAAGCCGTGTTGGACTACGCAGCCCAAAACAATAAAGGCATATTGCTTAAAAAGGCACTCGCTTCTGGCCATATCTGCCTAGACCAAACCCAAGATCCTATTCAAGCAAGTTTTGACTTTATCTATGCCCATCCTGGCGTGACTTCAGCCATTATCGGCACAATCAATCCAAAGCATCTAGCGAGTAATGTGAACGCGGCTAATTCCGCGCTCAGCAAACTTGCAATCTAAGCTAGCTTAAACGTGCGATAGCCGACTATTCGTCGCTATCGCCCTGAATTTTCTCAACAATGGCTGTAGTAGAGCAGTTATCTAGGAAGGAAAGCACTCTAACTTCACCACCATAGCTACGCACAAACTCACCGCCAACAACACCTTCAATGCCATAGTCACCACCTTTGACTAAGACATCCGGTTTCACCTGTTCCAGCAAACGTTCAGGGGTATCTTCAGTAAAGTACAGCACCCAATCGACCGCTTCCAAACCAGACAATACTGCCATGCGACGCTCAACCGGATTAATAGGACGACCCGGTCCTTTTAAGCGACTAACGGATTCATCACTATTGATCGCTAAGACAAGGCGATCGCCTTGCGCTCTTGCTTGCTCAAGATAACCAACATGACCCGCATGTAAAATATCGAAGCAACCATTAGTAAATACAATACTCTCGCCTGCAGCACGAGCATCAGCTAACGCAATTAGTAACTGCTCTTCAGTAACTACACCGCGCTCAGCACCTTGTTCTTTAGACACTGCTCGACGCAGTTCTGGTGCACTGATCGCCGCAGTACCCAATTTACCAACAACAATACTCGCCGCAATATTCGATAAAGCCACTGCATTAGTGAGTTCTTCACCCGCTGCTAAAGCTGAAGCAAGTGTTGAGATAACTGTATCGCCAGCACCTGTTACATCGAACACTTCACGTGCACGCGCAGGGAAATGAACCTCATCACCTTCAGCAGGAATCAAAGTCATACCATGCTCACTGCGGGTCACTAGCAAAGCGTCTAGCTCAAGCTCTTTCGCTAACGCCTGTCCTTTAGAAACAAGTTCTTCATCAGATACACAATGTCCAACAATTGCTTCAAACTCGGACAGGTTAGGCGTCAATAAGGTTGCACCGCGATACTTACTAAAGTCACTGCCTTTAGGGTCAACCAGCACAGGTACATTTCCTGCTTTTGCCGCATTAATTAAACCTTGGCAATCAGACAGAGTGCCTTTACCGTAATCAGACAGCACCAACACGCCAACATTACCTAATAAAGGTTCTAATTCTGATTGGATACTTTCGCTGTGTTCAGCAGAGAAAGCTTCTTCAAAATCTAAACGAATCAACTGTTGGTGACGACTGATAATGCGCAACTTAGTGATCGTTGGCTCTTCTTCGGTAATCGAAAAAGCACAGTTCACTCGAGCTGAGGTTAGCTGCTTCTGAAGTGCTTCACCTGCTTCATCTTTACCCACTAAACCGACTAAAGAAACACCTGCCCCTAGAGCAGTTACATTCAATGCCACGTTAGCAGCGCCACCTGGGCGATCTTCATTCTGCTCAACCTTTACCACTGGCACCGGTGCTTCTGGCGAAATTCTTGAGGTCGGCCCATGCCAATAACGATCTAGCATTAGGTCCCCTACAACCAGAACCTGTGCTTTATCAAAACGTGGCATATTGATTTTCATTCAATTTCTCCGTGACTAAGGTGCTCAGTCATTTTCAGTAAACTGCTTCTGGTAAAGATCCGCATACATTCCACCTTGCTCTAACAGCTCAGCATGCGATCCTTTCTCCATAATTTGGCCTTGATCCATTACGACAATTTGATCTGCAGACTCTATTGTTGAAAGTCGATGCGCGATCACCAAGGTCGTTCGTCCTTTCATTACGTTCTCTAAAGCTGCTTGGATATGACGTTCTGACTCTGTATCCAAGGCTGATGTTGCCTCATCAAGAATAAGGACAGGGGCATTTTTCAAAATCGCACGGGCAATCGCGATGCGCTGGCGCTGCCCACCTGAAAGTTTGGTACCTTTTTCACCTACATGAGTATCTAAACCATCAGGCATACGCTCGACAAATTCCATCACATGGGCTGCACGAGCAGCGTCTACAATCTCTGACTCGCCGATACCCGAATCGGCCCCATAGGCGATATTATCTCGAATAGTGCCATCAAACAGGAAAACGTTTTGGGTCACTAATGCGATTTGTGATCGTAAAGAGACCAACTCGTAGTCATATAGTTTATGTCCGTTTAGCAGAATAGCTCCGCTCGTCGGTTCATAAAAACGAGGAATCAAACTTGCCAACGTTGATTTACCACTACCTGATCGACCTACGAGAGCTACTGTTTGCCCTGGCTCCACGTTAAGATTTAGACGATTAAGAACCGGTTTATTTGGCAGATAAGAGAAACAAAGATCTTTAAACTCAAGACGACTACTTCCTGAATCAGTCTTAGCAACCAGACTTCCAGTGTTTTCTTCTTCGGATTCATCTACTAATTCAAAGATACTTTTAGCAGCAGCAATACCCCGCTGAATTGCACTATTTACTTCGGTTAATGCTCTCAGAGGTTTGGCAATAAGGCCCGCAGCTGTAATAAACGCAATAAACTGACCCGCGGTCATATCATTGTTCATCAATGGGTGCAGCGCTAAGAAAATCAGTAGAGCTAACGCACTGGAGACAATAATCTGAACAATTGGAACACTTAAGCCTTCAGTAAACGCTAATTTCAAACTTTGACGCAAATTCTGACCGCTAGCTTGCGCAAAACGCTCTCGTTCTTTCTCACAACCGCCAAACGTACGAACAATCTGAACACCCTGTACATTTTCAGATGCTACGTGTGTTACATCGCCCATAGAATCTTGAATTCGATGGCCTAAACGGCGAAACCGCTTAGAAGCGATCATCACAACCAAAGCGATTAATGGCGAAACAGCCACAAAAACCAGAGTTAGCTGCCAGTTAAGATAAAGGAGATAAACAAAGAGGCCTATAACCGTCATACCTTCTCGGACAGTCACTTTCAGAGAGTCAGTAGCAGCTGTTGTCACTTGCTCTACATTGTACGAAATTTTGGAAAGAATATGCCCCGAGGCATTATTATGGAAGTAGTCGAGCGGTATTTGTAACAACTTGTCAAACATCACAAGTCTTAACTGATGCACAACATTACGCGCTACATAGGCAGTGAAGAAATTACCCATAAAGGTACCTATTCCACGCGCAATGGCGATACCTATTAATGCTAATGGGCCATAAATATAAGCATCTTCCTTTTGCTGTCCGATAGCATCTACAAGATATTCCATTAAAGCAGCAAATCCAGTCTGAGTGCTGGCATAGAGGATAAATCCCAATATTCCCAATAAAAAAGGTAGCCAATAAGGGCGAACATAGGTCAACAGACGAAAATAAATTTTCATCCCCACACCTTTTTCTTGGTCATTTTTAGACATAGATGAGTATAAATCCTCAGAAATTAGGCCGGCATTATAACCTGATGATATAACTTCCCCAACCTTCTCGCTGGCTGACTAACTAGGACACACGTATAATCAACCGCTTATTGATCAAGATCTGATTGACTGTGAAAAAAACTGAATCCTTTTTAGCCCCAAAATACTGGCCTACTTGGTTCGGTGTTATTCTGCTTCGACTACTAGCCTTACTTCCATTCAAATTGGGTCTAGCATTTGGCCGCATACTGGGTATTGCGCTTTATCACCTACTACCAAAACGTCGCCATATTACCGCTGTAAATTGCCAATTATGCTTTCCAGAGCTTAACGAGAGAGAACAAGAACAATTTGTTCGAGATGTGTTCAAGAATAATAGTATTGGTTTAGTAGAGACCGCTTGGTCATATTGGGGTAACAAAAAAGCCCTCCAAGATCGCACTGAATACCGTGGATTTGAATTACTCGATGACGCTTTGAGTCAAGGACGTGGTGTTATTTTACTTGGAGCACATTATTCTCACTTAGATTTAGGCGGCATGCTTTTTTCTGGACATGGAGCTCCACTAATCTCTATGTACCGCCAACACAATAATCCGTTAATGGAAAAAACAATCCGCCAAGGGCGTGCTTCGTTTAGCCGCCCAATTGAGCGAAAACAGTTACGAGAAATTATTCGCTGCCTCAAGAAAAACCAGGTTATTTGGTATGGACCTGATCAAGACATGGGTCATAAGACATCGGTTTTTGTGCCTTTCTTTGGCCAAACAGCAGCTACCGTGACAGCTACAACTCGCATGGTCAAATTAAACAACTCCCCTCTTCTATCAATGCAACAACGCCGCAAAGAAGACGATTCTGGCTACATTGTAGAAATTGTTCCTGTGGATAATTTTCCTAGCGGGGATGAGGTTAAAGACGCTACACTGGTGAATTTAGCGGTTGAAGCAGGCGTAAGAAAAGCACCCACACAGTATATGTGGGTTCACAAACGTTTTAAAACACAGTTAAATGGCAAGGAAAGCCCTTACAAAAAACCTCCCAGCAGTAGGTCTACCAAATGAAATTGCCTTTAAAGATCATTCTAGTTAATCGTTTGGCGAAGCTGTTTGGAGCTTTGGTTAAGGGATTCTCCTTTATTTTTCACTTTGTATTTCCAAAGAAACGCTTCATCATCCCAACTCAGAGTGATCCTTTAGTTAAAACGAAGAAGAACACAAAGATCCCAAAGATCATTTGGCAGACGAACTACACAAATCGTGTCAGCTTACCTGTGTATTGTAATTACTTATTCAATCGTTTGATTTCACCTGATTTTGAATATCGTTATGTCAGCACAGAAGACCGTCTTACGTTTATCAAAGAGAACTCCTCGACCGATATAGCAGAAGCTTATGAAAAGCTGAAAGATGGCGCGGCTCAAGCCGACCTTTGGCGTATGATCACTCTAAACCATCACGGTGGTATATATATGGATATTGATGCTCATGCTGTTTGGCCGATATCTAAAATGATCAACGAAGAAGATGATGAAGTATTTCTGCTTAACAAGGAGCACTTTACTAACTATTTTATTGCCAGTGCTCCTCAAAATCGCGTTTTGACCAAGACAATAGAAACCATTGTCAAAAACATTCAAGACAGAAACATAGGCCGTGGCGTCTATGATTTAACTGGCCCTGCTGTATTTAATAACGCAATCGGTGAAGAAAGCGTCAATCACAGGTATTACAAGATCACTTGTATTCAAGGCAGCTTTACCAATGAGCATTTCCAATATATCGATAAACCGAGAGGAAAATGGACTCATGCAAAGAAAGAAGACCTTCTCAAAGACTAGCGCTGAACAACCTAATTATTGACTTTTCTTTGAAGCAACATTGATGAGCAAGCAATTCTCTCTCCCGACCCAAACGTCCTTAAGCTATACATATAACGCTTAAACCTTCACCTAAATAATAAGGTAGGTACTCATGTCGCAGAGGCTCAAAAGAGTAAATTAACACCAGAACCTTCCAATTATCATGACGTACAAATACTACATTTGCATTAACACCCTTGGAAAAGTTTTAAAAATAAGCGACATACCATAAATCAATGACAAACGCACCTTACGCTTCGGGTTTAGCCTCGTTTGACCCAGCGATCCTAATTGCTAAAATCACACAGGAAATCATCTTCCTAAACTCAGTCATTATCATTTACACAGGCTTATTGGTGATACTCGCCTGTTTGTTACCAGATAGAATTAAAATTAACGAAGACTCACAAACTGATCCTGTTTTAAAAACATATCAGCCAACAATATAGATTGGGCTATCCGAAATAGTTGTAGATTCAAGCTCAATTGGGCAGGCAACTATATTCAGCAACTTTTTGTCTTCTATAACGATACTTTCTTTTTCTAGGTAATTCTGCAAAGGCAGCTGAACCTCGTTACCCCAAAGTACAATTACATCGCGATCTGATTGACGGTCTTTGCAAGCGAGCCGATATACCTCTCCTTGCTTTTGGTAATGATGTACTTCTACATCTCCCAAAACATCCAACATAGTTTTGTAAACGAAAAAGGCTTCGCGCTTACGTAACCCTTCTCGGCTATCGACCAAACCATATCCGGGCGCGATAAGCTGATGCCAGTGGACAGATTCGACTCTCTGGGTAGCCAGAGCCTGTAGATGGTAGCGAAGCAAAAAATTCGCATAGTCGCTTTCGCTTACGCACTCAGTTTCGCTGGTAGGTGCCCACGGAGCAGTATTGGAAAGGGGCCAATTTGCTTCTGTTAGCAGTAATTTGCTAGACGTTTTAGGGCTTAATCTGGCGATACTGTGCAGGAGCGTAATTTTATTGAAGGTATCAAAAACCTTCATTTGCGGGTTCTCTGGTGCGCCACGTCTGTCTACATACAGAAGCGCTGCCACTTTATCGAACTTCAATCTAAAGCCATTAAACAGAGCTCTAATCAAGTAAGGATATTCAAAGTCGATAACTGAGGGGCCTAATAACTTTAACCCCTGGAACTGCTGATCTCGGACCTTCTGTACCACCTGATAAAACTGTAGATACTCAGCTACTGAGAAGAAACCCCACTTAGAACGATTGATCGTGGTTCCGATTTGAAACTGTTTTACTAAAGGTGAGAAAACATCGAAAACTCTGGCGATATCTTTAGCAAGCAGTTGATGATCACCAATATGTTGACGATCTTGCACTACCACTAAAAGAATTTCTTTCTCTCCAAACCCCGCCACAAACTGAGAATACTCATCGATACGATCCATTTCCGACAGGAAAAAACGCACCTGTAAGCTTTTACAACCTAGCTCCTCAACCAACGCATATTGCTCTTCCCCTTTGTCTAAATTGACACAAAGGGAAAAGAAATGCGCCGAAGACGGCTCCACTTTTCGATTAAAGAGCCATGCGATCAGAGCTAAAGGAAATACGATACAAGATGTCAAAAACGTAAGCAGATAGTCTTTTAGGTGCTTACGCTTCATCCGTTTTTTATAAGCTCTGTCAGTAATGATTCGCGGTTGATCGGAATAGTGATCCCACGGATGTAGATCATCTTCTGAACTAGGTTTAGGCGCTGGCAAGACGCTCTCCTTCTAAACACATAGTTTTCAAACTTGTCCCGTTAGTTGAAGTAAATCTTCTTCAATTTCAGAGTACAGTTTGTCTGAATAGTCTTGAGGAACAGTAAAGTTATGTTGGTTTTCCGGTTGATTGACCGAAGCCCATCGAGCCGGAGAAGCAACCTTTACATCACCGAAGAAGGATATGGTTTTAAGATTAGACCCAGCGGCTAAATGCATAGGGCCCGTTGAAGTACTGACAAACAAAGAGAAATTACTCAACAGTAGAGCAAAGTCATAAACGCTACCCTGCGATCGGTGCAAAACCGCCTGATCCCCAAGTGCAGCATCTGCTTCAGCAATTAAAGCTTCATCATCAGGGCCAAAGGTAAACACAACCCTATATTTTTCCTGTTGAATTACTGCTTGAGCTAGACGGATATAATCCTGCAGCGTTAGGTTACCATCAGTACTCCCACCACTGCCTGGATGAAAAGCAACGATGGGGCGGTCATTTTCTAAATGATATTGCGCATTAAATGCTTCCAAAGCCCGAATTGAATCAGCCTTAGCAAAAACAAATAAAGGCGCCTGTATACCCGTTTCGATTTGGCTATCGAACGCTTTTAGAAGATCTAAGTTATAAGCAAACTCTGTTTTTTTCACCTGACTACGGCGCTGCTTAACTCGACAGTTAAACCAGATCTGCGCCAGTTTAGTCGCCGGTCCTATGCGCTTAGGAATGCCCGCTCGCCATAACAGAAAACCTAATTGTGAATCGATAAACGCAGAGATACTTACGGAGCAGTTTGCCTTTTTAACCGCCGCTAATGTAGCGCCAAGATTGTCAGGCTGATACTCAATAACCTCATCAATATAGGGTAACTGCTGCGCTAAACTAAGATTGATCTTAGATACTAAAGCAACCAAGCGCAGCTCTGGTCTAGCTGCCTTTAGGCATTGGAACATCGGCAGAGCAACAACAAAGTCGCCAATCTTGTCGTGGCGAGTAATTAAGACACTAGTTGTCATTGGCGTTCTCTGCCCTACCGCTACTGTCTTTGGCTGCCTTATTCAGCTCATACAGCTTCATATATTTATAAAAATTCGTCGCCATGTGTGAAAAGGCGATAATCAATCCTGCAGACCCATCCATAAAACCGCGCTTTAAGAAATAGGTTTTAAAGAAGGAATAGATACCATTCAAGCTTGCTTTAAGCGGCGAAGACTTCTTTATACCTTGTTTATCTTCTGCAAAAAGAGAGGAGTATTTATCAAGTTTAACGATGAACTGAGAGATATTCTGATAAGGATAGTGACGAACGGTACCTGCTAGGTTTTCGACTTCGAAGCCTTCGGTGACAACAAGCTCATGCACTTTACTGCTATTAAAGTTGGTCTTGGTACGATCATACAGACGCACGATCACATCTTTGCCCCAACAATGCTTAACTTCACGCTCTTTGTAAAAGTTACTGCGCGTAATTGAATAAACTTTATCAGAGTCTAATGAGCGTTGTGTCAATGCGGAGATAAACTCATCTGCAAGTACTTCATCCGCATCCAATGACAGCACCCAGTCATGCTTAGCATAACTGGCAGCACGTTGTTTCGTTTCACCAAAACCTAAAAATGGCCCTTCGACCAAATTCACATTCTCGAAGTTGGAAACTAGTGATTGCGTGCCATCATCCGATCCATTGTCATAGATCACCACATCGGTAAAACAGGCCAAAGCTTCCAAAACTGGAACGATGGTTTCTGCGCCATTTTTAACGATAATAACGCATGAAATATGGTCGATATTAGTCATTAACGGGCTTACCTTTTAAGCGCTTCTTGAAGTTTTTAAAGCGTTTATTCTTGTTAGAAAAGAGCTTTACCTGCTCTGCAAAATCATCAGATACAGTACTATGTTGAGCGTACTCTTTTGCAATAACGTCTAAATCTTTATCTCTTGCCCAGAGTTTTTCAAAACCCCGTGCTCGCATTTCGTTATCAAGCTCAAGCTGTAGCATGCGATTAACATCAACAATCTTAAACTCATATCCACCGTCAGTGAGCTTTCGGATCAATATATTACCCGGCGAATAATCTTTGTGAAAAAAGCCAGCATCGTGCAGCGCTAAAGAGAATCTCGCGAATGCTTTAAACACTTCAGGTCGATCAGGAAAATCTAAGTCAAGTAAGGGCTCACGGATGGTAAAATCATACGCGTAATGCTCACTGACAAAATAACTATTAGAGATTAAGCCACCATCAAAGTACTCAACATAGGCAACCGGTGTTGGCGTAAAGTCTCCCAATAACAGAGAGTTCTGATACGACTTTTCAGCTTTACTTGGTCTGAGATACGTATAAATACAACGCCTTAGTAAGTTCGGCACTTTGAAAGACTTCAAGACCAATGATTCATCTAAGCAATCAACTATCTTTAGTTCATTCCGTGCTTTATGAATGGATGTATCACTGCTATCAAACAAAGCAAGCACATCTTTCAAAATCGAACTAAAGCGCTGACAATGTGGATTTACGACTGATTTCATAAGGTTAGATGCATCTCAATGGCCTAAACAGGATCAATGCGCTACCGTTTAGGCTTAAAAGGCACAGAGCCTTTTCTACAATTTAAACAACGAATTTAGGCGCAGTTTAACATAAGCTGATTTATTCATATCATTGATTTACTCCTAAGATACATAAGGAAATTGAAACTTTCCTATTTTATCTCTGTCCTAGAAGCTTCTGAATTTAAGTAGATATTATTGATGAAAAAGCTACCTCTACTCCTCGTTATCCTAAGTGCAATTGCGGCCTTCTTTATATTTGATCTGGCCCAATACTTAAATTTGGACTTTATCAAAAGCAACCAAGCAAGCTTCGAACAGTATTACGCTGAGAACCCAATCAAGACAGTAGCGATCTTTTTTGGACTGTATGTGCTCGTTACAGGACTGTCTTTACCCGGTGCTGCCATTATGACGCTGATTGGCGGGGCACTATTTGGGCTCGTTACAGGCTTACTCATCATATCTTTCGCCAGTACCATCGGCGCAACTTTAGCGTTTCTATGCTCCCGTTTTCTGTTTCGGGAAAGCATTCAAAACCGCTTTGGTAAGCAGTTACAGTCTTTCAATGCGGGTATGGAGAAAGAAGGTGCTTTCTACCTCTTTACCTTGAGATTAGTGCCGATCTTCCCCTTCTTTATGATCAACCTAGGTATGGGCCTAACTCCAATCAAGACCTGGACCTTCTATTGGGTGAGCCAAGTAGGCATGTTGGCGGGGACTGCCGTTTATGTAAACGCGGGTACACAGCTAGGTCAGTTAGAATCTCTCTCGGGCATTTTGTCTCCAGGGATTCTGCTGTCATTTACTTTATTAGGTTTATTCCCACTGATAGCCAAGAAAGTTATCGATCTGCTTAAAGCAAAGCAGGTCTATGCCGGTATTCAAAAGCCCTCCTCCTTCGACACTAATATAGTTGTTATAGGAGCAGGCTCTGCCGGACTAGTCACCTCTTACATTGCAGCAGCAGTAAAAGCCAAAGTCAGTTTGGTCGAAAAGCATAAGATGGGAGGCGACTGTCTCAATACAGGCTGTGTCCCCTCAAAAGCTCTGATTCGTTCCGCTCGCTTTGTAGCAGATAGCAAACGTAGTCAGGAATATGGCATTGAGCACAGCGAGGTGAAGTTCAATTTCGCTGATGTTATGGAGCGAGTATCCAAAGTCGTTGAACAAGTGGAACCTCATGACTCGATTGAACGCTATACAGGATTAGGAGTCGATTGCGTGACCGGCAGCGCAACCATTCTTAACCCCTATGAAGTGGTCATAAACGGAGAGATCATCACGACCAAGAATATTGTCATTGCCACAGGCGCTAGACCACGTATCCCTGCGATCAAAAACATAGAAGCCATGCAGCCACTGACTTCGGATAACCTTTGGCAGATACGCGAATTACCGAAACGACTGTTAGTGCTCGGCGGCGGTCCAATAGGCTGCGAATTAAGTCAATGCTTTGCCCGCTTTGGTTCTGAAGTGAGCATCGTTTTACGTGGCGATCACATTATGCCCAAAGAGGACAAAGACATCTCTGACTGGGTTAGTCAGCGCTTTGATCAGGAAGGTATCAATGTCTTAGGCAATCGCAAAATGTTGGAGTTTGTTGAACGAGAGGGAAGCAAGTACCTTGTTTGCGAACATAAAGGCCAGCTGGAGGAGATTCCATTTGATCAGCTTTTGGTAGCGACTGGGCGACAAGCTAATGTGAATGGCTTTGGTTTAGAAAATTTAGACATACAAACCAAAGCTGACGGAACTCTAGAAGTAAACGAGTACTTACAAACAAAATACCCGAATATCTATGCTTGTGGTGATGTAGCAGGTCCGTACCAGTTCACGCACGCTGCAGCTCATCAAGCTTGGTATGCAGCAGTAAATGCTCTGTTCGGCCGTTTCAAGAAGTTTAAGGTGGACTACTCGGTAATCCCCGCAGCAACTTTCACCGATCCAGAAGTCGCACGTGTGGGCTTGAACGAGTTAGAAGCTAAAGAACAGAATATCGCTTACGAAGTCACCAGCTTTGATCTTGAAGAATTAGATAGAGCAATAGCAGACAGTGACAATCACGGTAAAGTTAAGGTACTAACGGTGCCGGGCAAAGATAAAATTATTGGGGCAACCATCGTGGGGCCGCACGCGGGCGAACTTATCACCGAATTTGTCACCGCCATGAAGCATGGCTTAGGCTTTAACAAAATCCTAGGTACCATTCATATTTACCCGACCATGAGCGAGGCTAACAAGTACGCGGCTGGTGAATGGAAACGGGCAAACGCTCCGCAAAAACTACTGGACTGGGTAGCGAAGTTTCACCGCTGGGAACGTGGTCAAAAGTAACGCTGTTTTACTAATTTAATAAACTCAGGCCAGGCCTGTTTTAACCATAATCTTTGATAAAGGCAGGTGATTTTAAACCAGCCTTTATCTTCATATTTTCGCGCACTGGTAGATAAAGGAACTGCACAACATTTAAGTTTTATGCCTTGCTGACGCGCATACCAAACGAAGAGGTGATCTTCACCATAAACGACAGCCTCCGGATACCCTCCTACCTGTTCAAATAAGAGCTTTGAAATTAAAAAGCCCTGATCGCCAAAGGGCACTCCCAGAAGCCGAGACCGAAGGTTCGCACCAAGCGCATTGATAGACATCCTAGAGGGCCCATCAGCAATAAAAGCGAGTGAACAATAATGCAGTCTCTCAGGGTATCGATTTAAATTTTCCAATAAGCTGGAAACTAAGCCGCTTTCGAATCGACTATCTAAGTGAATAAACCAAAGATACTGCCCCCCAGCCTCTTGTGCTCCTAGGTTCATCTGCATGGCTCGACCAGGGTCAGTACACAACCATTTCACAGAGTATTTTGATAAGCCGGTGCAACTTTGAGCTAAGCCGAGTTGTGCGTGTTTACAAACAACAAAAATCAACTCAGCGCCGTCAGGAAGGTGTTGTAAGTCGTGCAACAATCCCTGCGGGACCTCTGTTTCTATAGGCCCCACAGGAATAATGACGGAGAGGAAAGGCTTAGGCACTCAGCAGTTCCAACAGTTCTTTCTGGGATTGATTCAAGCTGTCGCGCGGCGTTAATACAGCAGATGCCAAACTGCTACGACTAGCACAATCGAACGCTTCTTCTGGGCTATTAATAAAGGCTGTGAGAACTGCCTTTGCTTTTTCTAAACTTGCACCATATCGGGCAATCACCTGCTCCACACTCACATGATGCGCAGGATCATCCATCCAGCAATCATAATCGGTCGCTATAGCGATAGTGCAATAACTGATCTGCGCTTCTTTTGCTAAAAATACTTCGGGAACGTTGGTCATCCCAACTAAGTCACACCCAGCCGCGCCTCGTAAAAAGAAACTTTCGGCTCTAGTACCTAATCGCGGCCCATCAACACAGCCATAGGTTTTATTTCGATGCAGGGCAATACCTACCGATTCACCTGCTTTTTCCAGCGCATCAGCTAAAGGTTTAGAGGTTGGCTCGGCAGTGGAAACATGGGCTGCTAAACCATTACCAAAAAAGCTCTTCTCGCGATTACCTTTTACAAAATCAAAGTACTGATCCGGCAACGATAGATCACCCGGCTTTATCTCTTCTTGCAGACTGCCGACTGCGGATAAACCGATTACCTGCGTCACGCCAAGCTTCTTTAAAGCCCAGATATTTGCACGGTAGTTTACTTCCGAGGGCAGTAACTCATGACGACGACCGTGACGTGGTAGGAAAAACAGATCTCTTTCACCCATCCGGCCTTGCAGAATAGGGGCAGAAGGGGAACCGAAAGGTGTCTCTATCTCATGCTCTCCCGTAACTTCTAACCCTTCTAACTGATATATACCTGTACCACCAATAATTCCTAACACACTCGCTCCTTACCCTTCACTACAAGATGCACCGTAAGCAAAACAGCTATAACAGCGATGATGCTTCATGCTTACTCGGTGCTCTAAACTTTCTCTTAAGCTACCGCCCAAATCGTACTCTTCGTCATCATCCACCAGCGTACAAGCATAGACGCGCATATGACCATTTTTCTTCACCACCATTTTGCTATAAGCGCACATAAAATCTTTGCGGCTCTCTTCCGTTTGGTAAGCGGTCATACATGCTGTAGTTACCTGAGGTACCTGAGGAAGGCTCCCCGGTGTGGCAAAGTCAGGGAATGCGACCAAATTAAGATCGTGAGGCAAACCATATTCAACAAAGAGTGTTTTAAATGCTTCATCAACCGACGCTTTATCTTCCTCTTTATCCATATGCCGAGCGACAGATATATGAAACCCTAGATCATATAGTTGCTTTAGGCCGTTAAGGGCGCTAACAAAATTACCCTCACCGCGCCCCGCATCATGTTCTGCTGCTGTAGGCTTATCTAGGCTTACCCGAAAACTCACGGGGTAGTTCGACTCGTTTAATGTCGCAACTTCTGCCATCCGTTTTTGGATGGCTTCCGTACCATTGGTTAACACAAGGCAGGGTTTAAACTGGGAGGCGTACGCCAATATTTTGATCAGTTGTTTAGCGAGAAATGGCTCGCCTCCGGTAAATGAAAACTGTTCAACACCAAGCTTCAGAGCTTCATCGATGTAAGGCTTCACATCCTCAAACTTAACCAGCTCCAAACGTTTATCGCCAGGTGCTGAGCCTTCTAAACAAAAAGGGCACTGCAAATTGCATGCAGTACCAGTGTGAAACCATAATTCACGTAAAGTAAAAGGGTCGATATATCCCCGTGTCTCACCTTGCGGGGTTTTATACCAATTTTCCGTATGGATACGCTGCATAAATAACCTGTTTATTCCTAACTTGTAACCATCCTGTTATTCACTATAGGCGTTATCAACTGCAGTAATGCTTGTCTTGCTGCCCGCTGATCCGATTTAAGATCCTCGATCAATCGCATCAGATCTGCTTCAAGATCAATATCATAAGTCGATTCGATATAGCCCACTGACAGCTCAGACGCTAAACAACATTCTTCGAGCCCTTGTGCTAAACGTTCAGTACTCCAAGGCAGTGCTTCGATATCCGGCCATGCGACTCCTGAAGCCATTACGGTGACGCCTCCGTCATCTGCCTTACTGCAAACAACATCATAATCAGCCATCTTATGGCAAACCTGTTGAAGAAGATCCAAGGTTAAAATCGGTGCATCTGTTCCGATAGTCACTATGTTTTGATGACCTTGTTTTCTTAATATCTGATCAACTGTATTTATCCTTTCACCAAGATTACCCGATGGCTGCGGAACCACCTGAACGTGCTCACCGCCCAGTAATCCCTCTGCCCACTCAACCTCATCAACAGACGCGGGAGCGAGTACAACCCTACCCGACCAAGCCTGCGCATCCTCAAGCGCACACTGCAACAAAGCCTTAGCAATCTCAAAAGCTGTTTCAGCACCTAATGAGGTCGCTATGCGTTGTTTACCCTGGCCAATACGAGGCTGTTTACAAAAGATTAATAGAGTGAAAGCTTTGCTCATTTACAGGAGTAACCTTGATTCAATTTTTTGATTTAGCCTAACTTATTGATAGACCTAAGCTTAACGCGATAGTTCAAGGAAAACATATTCCCACCTATTGCAAAAGTTAATCCACTCTCACCCTTCTGCTAAAACCAAGGCTGTGATACAACTCAAGCTTAAAATTTTTATCGAAGGGCTGCTATGAATCAGGTTATCCAACTTCTTAACGCACATCGTTCTATCCGAAAGTTCACTGATAAACCGGTGAGCCAAGAACAGATCAATCGTTTTGTTCAAGCAGGCCAAGCAGCAGCCACTTCGAGCTTTATACAAGCTTGCACTGTCATCCAAGTAAATGATTCAGAAAAACGTGCATCACTAGCAGAATGGGCAGGTAATCAAACCTATGTAAAAGAGGCGCCGACCTTCCTAGTCTTCTGTGCAGATATGAAACGCCATCAACTAAGTTGCGATATGCACGATGCTGAGATGCTATCTGGATTTACCGAGCAATTTATTACGGCCACGGTCGATTGCGGATTATTTGCGCAAAACGTTGCCATTGCAGCCGAATCTGAAGGGCTGGGTGTGGTTTATATTGGCGGTTTGCGGAACAAGATTGATCTGGTTTCCGACGCATTAAACCTGCCAGAACTGGTCTACCCTGTATTTGGCATGTGTATTGGTGACCCTGATCAAGACCCAGAAATGAAACCTCGTTTACCATTAGACGTGGTTCTCAAGCAGGATCAATATAATGATAGCCAAGACCAAGAATTGATTGCTGAATATGACAGAGATATTCAAGCGTATTATATGAGTCGCACCGGTGGCCAAAAAGATATGACTTGGAGCGAACAAATCTCCGGAATGCTACAAAAAGAGGCTCGCCCTCATATGCTTTCTTTTCTACAATCACGCGGATTCCTAAAAAAATAAGCCTCAGAGACAATTCGGAGGTTCGGAGAGGACAATGAGCGGCGAAATCGATACTGAAGAGTCATTAGATCTGTTACTGGCAAGACAACCTGTTTTTAATAAAAGTCAGGATGTTGTTGCATATGCCCTGCTATATAGAGGGGATGATGAAGCAACTGAACGCAAGTTCAGCGATCACTTAGCAACCTCTTCGGTCATTCTAAATACCTACGCTAGCATATGTCAGGAAGGCGAAGTCAGATCTCTACCCTGTTATATTAAGCTCACAGACAAAACCATCATGTCTGAGCATTTCCCTGAACTGCCCAAAGAACATTTCGTACTTGAAATTCTAGGCCATTCTAATATTTCTCCAGAATTCATTGAAAGGATCAAAGAACTCAATCAACTGGGTTACAGGCTCGCCTTATCTGATTACAAACCGGACCAAAAGTTTGACCCTCTTCTGAACCTAGTTCACATTCTTAAAATGGATCTTCAGTCTATTCCATCAGAATCCATTCCTGAACTGGTTAAGAAACTTCGCCCTTACCATTTAGAGCTTCTGGCTGACAAGGTCGAAACACAAGAAGAGTTCAGAAAATGCTACGAGTTAGGTTTCTCGTTGTTTCAAGGCTATTTTTTAAGCAAACCAGAGCCTGTGAAAGGGAAAAAGCTCGGTAGCAGCAAGATGCTTCTCCTGCAGATGATGGTTGAACTTCAAAGTCCTACAGCCACTGCTCAATCTGTTGAGCAACTGGTCATTAACGATCCTCTTTTGACCTATAGGATCTTAAGAGTTGTAAATTCAGCCGCATTTAGTATAAATCGCGAAATAGAATCCCTCTCCCACGCAATCAGCCTCCTTGGTTTTGAACAGATTCGTAAATGGGTTAGCTTGTTTCTCGTAACAGACACTCAGGAAAAACCTGTCGAATTGACTCGCAGTATGCTTATCCGTGGAAGAATGTGTGAACTCCTTGCGGAGATGCTTGGCCGAGACCAACCGATAAATAACTTTATCACGGGGTTATTTTCAAAACTGGATGTTTTGTTAGACATGGAGCTGCCTGAATTACTAGAGCAAGTTCCCTTACAGGATGACGTTAAAGCAGCACTAATTAACTACGAAGGCCAGCTTGGTCAGATCTTAGAACAGGTCAGCAAATACGAAGAGGGCGACTTTGAGCAGATCGATCTTTTGCTAGATCAACAATATTATGAAGTAGCATACAGGCATAGTTTGAACTGGTCACAACAAGTGATGCAATCTCTAAGTAATAAATAACAGACTCATTCGTGCCCATTCTTGAGAATATCGAACTCACCCTGCTGCTAATTTTTGCGGCAGCAGGGACTTCATTTATTACTGCCGCTATGGGGATTGGTGGCGGTGTTCTATTACTGGTAATTCTCGCCTCTTTTCTGCCTGCTTCAGCACTAATACCAGTTCACGGCCTTGTTCAGCTAGGATCCAACGGCAATCGTGCGATTGTTACTCGACAACATATCGACTGGGAGATGGTGATTAGTTTTAGTATCGGCGCCCTAATCGGATCGGCACTCGCCTCACTTATCGTTGTACAACTACCCCTGACGTTTATCCAAATTTCCGTTGCCCTATTTATTCTTTTTCTAGTCTGGGGCCCAAAGCCCGGTACGCATCAAATGAGCAAAAACGGCCTCGTCGTAGCGGGTGCAAGTACAACCTTCGCATCCATTTTTGTCGGCGCAACTGGTCCTCTAGTGGCTGGCTTAGTACACAGGCAAAATTACGACAAACACAGCAGCACCGCCAACTTTGCCACCTGCATGAGCATGCAGCACTTACTCAAGATATTTGTATTTTCGTTTGTGGGGTTTGCTTTCTGGCAGTGGTTGCCACTGATCTTGCTGATGATTTTTGGCGGGATGGTAGGCACTTGGCTCGGACTGAAAATGCTCAACCGCATCCCAGATAAGCAGTTTAAAATGCTTTTCAAAACCGTTATTACAATTCTAGCATTACGGTTATTGTGGCAAGCAGGTACTAGCTTTCTAGGCTAAGAATACTTCCCGTATGTAATCAGGCACAAAAAAGGCAGCCTAAGCTGCCTTTTTACCTCTACAATAACGACACGTATTTAGAATAATTTTTCCAGTTTAGAAAGATCTCGAACAGCACCTTTATCAGCTGATGTTGCCAACATACCGAATGCTTTCAGTGCAGCAGAAACCTTACGTGGACGAGGCTCAACAGGTTTCCAGCCTAGCTTATCCTGCTCTGCACGGCGTTCTGCTAGCTCTTCATCAGAAAGCAGTACATCGATTGTACGGTTAGGGATATCGATACGGATAATATCGCCGTTACGCACCAGACCGATTGCACCACCTGCTGCAGCTTCTGGAGAAACGTGACCGATCGACAGACCAGAAGTACCACCAGAGAAACGACCGTCAGTCAGCAATGCACAGGCTTTACCTAAACCTTTAGACTTGATGTAAGAGGTTGGGTAAAGCATCTCCTGCATACCCGGGCCACCTTTAGGGCCTTCGTAACGTACGATAACAACTTCGCCCGCTACTACTTTATCATCAAGGATATTCTGAACCGCTTCGTCTTGAGATTCCGTGATGTGTGCAGGACCTTCGAATACAAGGATAGACTCGTCTACACCGGCAGATTTAACCACACAGCCATCTAGCGCGATGTTACCTTTCAATACAGCAAGACCACCTTCCAAAGAGAACGCATTCTCTAATGAACGGATACAACCATTCTCACGGTCGCCATCCAGCGTTGGCCAGCGTGTAGATTGACTAAATGCTGTCTGAGTTGGGATGCCCGCAGGGCCAGCACGATAAAACTCCAACACTTCTGGAGTTGGGTTACGCATGATATCCCACTTATCCAGTGCATCTTTCATCGTCGGAGCGTGAACCGTTGGCACATCTGTATGTAGCTTACCGGCACGATCAAGCTCACCCAAAATTCCCATAATGCCACCAGCACGATGAACATCTTCAATGTGATATTCAGGAGTATTTGGCGCTACTTTACATAGCTGAGGCACTACACGGGATAGACGATCAATATCGTCCATTGTGAAATCAATCTCAGCTTCCTGCGCAATCGCTAGCAAGTGCAAGATAGTGTTAGTGGAACCACCCATCGCAATATCAAGCGTAATGCAGTTTTCAAACGCTTTAAAACCAACAGAGCGCGGAAGAACAGATTCATCGTCCTGCTCGTAGTAGCGTTTAGCCAAATCTACAATCGTACGACCCGCTTCTAGGAACAAGTTTTCACGATCAGCGTGAGTTGCAACCACAGTACCGTTACCAGGAAGTGCAAGACCTAGAGCCTCTGCCAAACAGTTCATAGAGTTCGCTGTGAACATGCCAGAACAAGAACCACAAGTCGGGCAAGCTGAACGCTCTACTGCATCAACTTCTTCGTCAGATGCATTTGGATCTGCGGCAAGTACCATCGCGTCAACTAGATCCAGCTTGTGCTCAGCCAGTTTAGTTTTACCCGCTTCCATTGGGCCGCCAGTAACGAAGATTACTGGGATATTTAGACGCATAGACGCCATCAGCATGCCCGGTGTGATCTTGTCACAGTTAGAGATACAAACAATAGCATCTGCACAGTGTGCATTTACCATGTACTCAACAGAGTCAGCGATAATGTCACGAGATGGCAAAGAGTAAAGCATGCCGTCATGACCCATCGCGATACCATCATCGACTGCGATAGTATTGAATTCTTTAGCAACACCACCCGCCTTTTCAATTTCGCGAGCAACCAGCTGTCCCATGTCTTTCAGGTGTACGTGACCTGGAACAAACTGAGTAAATGAGTTTGCCACAGCAATAATTGGCTTATGGAAATCCTCATCCTTCATACCTGTAGCACGCCATAAAGCACGTGCACCCGCCATATTACGACCTGCCGTCGATGTCTTTGAGCGATATTGTGGCATTTCAATGACCCTTGTTTGTAATAATTTTGCGTAGTTATCGAGTATAACAGAACCGTTGCGAAAACCGTCGTTCCAATATTGCTTTGTTCGCAACAGCATATACCACGAAATGCGTTACCAAATGCACGGGGCTAATCCGACCAATAGATTAAAATTATGCATGTTCCACCCCTTGCAGAGTCGAAGCCCGCACTCTAATCTTGGCAGCTTAGTTGTGTTAGAGGTTAATCATGTCCAACTTAGATAAAAAAGAGATTCGCTCTGACAAGTGGATGCAACTCTTCATCAAATCAGGCGTTCCTATCGCCATCATCAGCATTATCTGCTTGTGGGTGGGCTGGTTTTTCAAAATCCCTTCCCTAGGCCAGATATTCATTGTTACTGCAGCAATCGCGCTTGCGATAGGTATGGCTTACAACGTTCGCTTTGTCATTCTTTCCGTTAGACAATTAAAAGAAAAACAAAAGAAAGACTGATCCGCTTCCAAAAACTCGATTTCTCTCTAGGAAAGTTCTGTGGGGAAGCCTTCCTCACAGAATACCATTCACTTACGATACAGTTTCGCGCCCGTAAGCTAGGCTATAGATTCTCTAGATAAGTAATTTATCTGGTCACACGAACTATTTACTATCCATTCCATTGTACGGGATACTTAGAAACTAACGGCCCATTCTGCATTCTTCCGAGAGTCAGATTTTAAGGCTTAATATTCTATTGTTTGTGTAATCTGAATAGTGACCTGCACCAATGAGGTTTTTCCACATGCTCAAGCAGCAGATTCGATATGCTGTATTGTTACTAAGCCTAATGACTGGCCTAGCACCAGTGGCAATGGCAGATGATTCGCCATTAACACTCAAACAAGCCATGACCGCCGCGATTGAAGCAAGCGGTGGTGAAGTGATAAAAACAGAGACTACTGAATTTAAAGGACGTGCCGTTTTTAAAATACGCCTCGTTAAAGAGGGTCATGTTAAAGATATCTTGATCGACGCCAAAAGCGGCGCCGTGATTACCCCCAAATAAGGAGTTAAATACAATGAAGTTACTTGTTGTTGAAGACGATCCAGATCTACGCCGCCAACTGACGACAGCCTTAGAGGGTAACAACTACACAGTTGAAGAAACTGCTGATGGTGAAGAAGCACTATACATGGGCCAAGAATATCCATACGACCTCGCAATAGTCGATCTTGGTCTACCAAAGCTTTCTGGGATTGAAGTCATCAAGAAATGGCGCGCAGAAGGTAAAGAGTTTCCGATTATCATTCTGACCGCCCGCGGCGACTGGCAAGACAAAGTAGAAGGTTTAGAAGCAGGTGCAGATGATTACCTGGTCAAACCTTTCCATATGGAAGAGCTACATGCACGCCTAAACGCTTTATTACGCAGAGCAGCAGGTCACGCGAAACCTGTGCTTGAGTTTGGCCCGCTCAAAATCGATACCACTGGCCGCGTTGTTTACCGCAACGGCGAACCGGTTAAGCTAACAAGCTATGAGTATCGCACCTTCGAATACTTGGTATTAAATACAGGCAAGACTATTTCAAAGAGCGAGTTAACTGAACACTTGTATCACCAGGACTTCGACCGCGACAGTAATGTACTGGAAGTATTTATCCGTCGTTTACGTCAGAAACTGGACCCTGATCAAGAGTTACAGCCGATCACTACCGTACGCGGGCTCGGCTACCGTTTCGCCCTCACAACTGATCAGCCAAACGACTAAGGATAGTTCGTGAATATTCGATCTCCCCTGCAGTCATTGCAGGGGCGACTGTTGATTGCATCAACAGTCATTCTTCCAATCGTTCTTCTTATTGCAGGATTAGCCTTGAGCAAGGCTTACCACAGCAGTTTAGAAAATTCGGTGAGAGACCGTTTGCAGCTACAGGTTTACCTGCTCCTTGGTGCAGTAGAACTGAAAGAGGATCATATTCTCTTCCCTGAGCGATTACAGGAACCTCGCTACGAACAGATTAATTCCGGTTTATATGCCGCTATACATGATCAAGAGGGCAATATTCTCTGGCGTTCTCTATCATCTGTACTTCTAGACGACCCTCAGCTTTCTGAAGTGATAAACCTTAGCGGATTAACCACTGGCGAGCCGAGGTTTGAACATTTGGAAGAGGCACAACTCTACCGATTCCAACTACGCATCATTTGGGAAACAGCAGGCAAAGAAAAGTCATTTCTGTTTACCGTAATGGAATCAGATGATCTCGTGATTCGCGATATCCAAGCTTATAACCAACAGTTAACGGCTTGGCTTGGCATCATTTTCCTCGTTGCGCTATTGGCGCAAACCTTCATCCTCAGTTGGGGCTTAACACCATTAAGGCGACTCGCTAAAGATCTTAAGGCGATTGAAGCTGGTAAAGCGGAGAAACTTAAAGGCCTTTACCCTGATGAAGTTGAACCGGTAACCACTAACCTTAACGGCTTAATTGAGAGTGAGCGAAAACAGCGAGAACGTTATCGAAATACCTTGGGGGATCTAGCTCATAGTCTGAAAACTCCACTTGCGGTAATGCGTGGCGCGGAGCTAGAAGAACACGAACTGCACACCTATCAATCTCTGGTATCTGAGCAAGTGGAACGCATGGATCAGATTGTTCAGTATCAGTTGAGCCGTGCAGTGAAGAGCAAGAACAAGCCTCTCGGTAAAGCGGTCCCTGTTGAGCCCATCATAGAACGAATGCTCTCGGCTCTTGGCAAAGTCTATCGAAATAAAAATGTTGTTACTGAAACATCTTTATCAGAAAACCTGACCTTCTTTGGAGATGAACGCGATCTCATGGAAGTGTTGGGTATGATCATGGAAAACGCGTTTAAGTACGGTCATAGTCAGGTTGCTATCTCTGCATCACAATCTGATCAAGAGTTAAAAATAACCATCTGTGATGACGGCCCCGGAGTAACACCAGAGATGCGCCAAGTCATTTTACAACGCGGCGCTCGCTTGGATACGTTAATTCAAGGACAAGGGATTGGCTTATCTGTAGCCACCGATATTATCAGTAGCTACCAAGGTCAGATTGAAGTGAAAGACTCCCCACTTGGCGGAGCCTGCTTTGTGATTCACTTCCCAAGTTAAAGATTAAGCATAAACACTTTGGAATTGCGCTGGAGATTAAACAGCGCTTTCTTCTCACCCGGCAAGTTATCCACAGGGGTTTCGACAAAACCACGCTCAACAAACCAATGCGCCGTCTTAGTTGTCAGCACAAACACCTGCTTAAGGTTGTGCTGCAGCGCTTGCTGTTCAATCGCTTTAAGCAGCTTATCGCCTCGTTCAGCCCCTTTATATTCTGACGAAACGACCACACAAGCCAACTCTGCCATCTGGTCTTCTGGGAACGGATATAGAGCAGCACAGCCAATCACCACGCCATCACGTTCGATAAGCGTGAAACGTTCGATCTCATTTTCTAAGACTTCACGCGAACGCCTTACCAGGGTGCCATCCTGCTCTAAAGGTTGGATCAATTCTAACACCGCACCTACATCTTCAATCGTTGCAGAACGAAGCTGCTCGTAGGAATCTTGCAGCACCATAGTACCCGAACCATCACGGGTAAATAATTCACCTAGTAAAGCACCGTCTTCTTTATAACTGATAAGATGGCAACGACGCACACCCTTGCGACAAGCAGCAACTGCGGCTTCTAAATGACGCGACATTTCCGTATGTGGTTGGTCTGTATCTTCCAATGAAGATAGATACTGCCCAACCAAGCGTTCAGCCTTGCGGGTCAATAACTCACTACGCAATTTGCCCGAGCTATCCAAAACACCTTGATCCGCACCAAACAAAATCAACTTATCAGCATCTAAAGCACTGGCAGCAGCCGTCGCCACATCCTCAACAGATAAGTTAAAAACTTCACCTGTTGGTGAGTAGCCTAAGTGAGAAAGCAGAACGATATTGCCATCATCCAACTGCTGGGTAATAGCATCATGATCTAAACGCCGCACTTCACCCGTATGAGCCATATCAACGCCGTCCAAAACACCAACGGGCTTCGCAGTCACAAAGTTGCCAGAAACCACCTTAATGCGCGCACCCGCCATAGGCGTATTAGGTAAACCCAAAGACAATCTCGCTTCAATTTCGGCCCGCACAATAGCAGAAGCTTGAATCACACAAGTCAAAGTTTCTTGATCGGTCACGCGAAGGTGATGATGCAAACGTGTTGTTAACTGCTTTTGTGCAAGTTGCTCTTCAACCTGTGGTCGCGACCCATAGACCAGAATCAAGCGCACACCTAAGCTATTTAGCAAGGCGATATCATGCACGATGTTGGCAAAGTTAGGATCAGCAACGGTTTCCCCACTCAACATCAACACAAAGGTATTTCCCCGATGCGCATTGATATAAGGAGAGGAGTGGCGGAACCAATTGACGTATTGTTTAGTGTCGTCGTTCACAGTCAGTCTACAAGCAGTTTTCAATGATTAGGTCTATAACGGCTACTGTAGGCTTAATCGGCACAAAAGCCAAATATTCATCCATCTGAACATTACTCGGCAAGAGTGATTTAAAGCCCTATCTTAGTGCGTTAGACTGCAAACTTAGATGGCAGCCTATAAAGAGAAAAAACAGAGATGGCATTAGAAGTAGAGCTAAAGCTAACTTTAAGCCCGCATCATGTGGAATCATTAAAACTACAACCACTGTTCCGCTCCTCTCAAGTTCGAGAATTGGGTAGTCACCAGTTAGGTAACATCTATTACGACACCCCCGATCAGCAACTGACTCAACATCGTGTAGCCCTTCGCATTCGACGCAAAGGTGAACAGCTGATTCAAACACTGAAAAGCAGTGGTTCTTCTGAAGCAGGTATGCACTCACGCAAAGAGTGGGAGTGGCTGATTAAGCAACCGGAATTAGATTACGCACTGCTTGAAAGTGCAGAATGGCCTAAAGCCCTTCAAGACCCGAATATCCACGCTCAAGTCGCACCAATTTTTAGCACCGACTTTACCCGTACAACGTGGATACTCGATACCCTGGATAGCAAAGGTAATGCGCTAAAAGCCGAGATCGCTTTAGACCAAGGCACTGTGAGTGCTCTTGGCCGAGAAGATCCTCTGTGCGAGCTGGAGCTGGAACTGTTGGAGGGCGAGGCGACCGAGATGGTCAAATTCGCATTAGATCTAGCGAAACATGTCCCCCTCTACATCAGCGATATCAGTAAAGCTGAAAGAGGCTATCGACTGCTCGATCCAGAAGCCTATGACGTTCACCGTAAACTTCCTGAATTCGATAAATCTGCCACGCTAGAACAAAGCTTTAGCACTCTGTTACAAAAAGAACTCGGTCTTTGGCCGCGCTATTTAGAAGCTTGGCAATTCACTAAAGATTGGAAATACATCCCTTTAGCACTCGAGTCACTGCGTAATATTGGCGCCCTCTATGAGACCTACAGCGATATTGTGCCTGCAGAACCTGATGGCAAGATTGATTTCCTTCTCAGCAAACTAATCCGCCAACTTCGTGATATAGATGCATGGCGACGTACAGCGGTTATCTCTGGTCAAAAAAATAGTGACTTGATCAAGCAACAGCAGCAACGCTCGGAAACGCGTTTAAATGTGTTATTACAAACCGCAGAACCGGGCGTTTTAGCACTACTGATATCAGAGCAGTTGATAGAAAAATCTTGGCGCGAGCGCTGGCAGGAAAGCCACCAGCAACTTGCCAAAAGTTGTTTAACAAAAGCATGATAAGCATCACTCATTCAGTTGTTTTAGACTGTTAGAATGATTTTGGGGTCTCCATTTACTACGCATCATATTCGGCCCCAAGTTTCACATTTCAGGAGACATAAGCCTTATGCTCAAACCGCACATGGACATACTGCCAGAAACACTTCAACCGGTACTCACCAAAAACTGGGAACCCCTTGAAGAAACTCTGACTACACTGAGCAACACCCCTGAGAGTTTTAGTCAGGACTTAAGCCGTGTTCTGACCGGCAGTAACTTCGTGGCGGAGCAACTCGAACGTCGTCCAGAAATGTTGAGTTCTCTCCTTGAAAGCGGTGATCTATACAACACCTATTCAGAAGAGCAGTATCACAACACCCTGAAAGAAACCTTTAGCTCTTTAGAAACGGAAGAACAGCTTCACAAAGCGATCCGTTGTTTCCGTCAGCGTGAACAAGTTCGATTAATCTGGCGCGATCTCACCCGTGCCAGCGATATGCGCACCACCACCCGTGAACTGTCTTGGTTGGCTGATGCCTGTGTCGAACAAACCATGAACTGGCTTTATGACCAAGCGTGCGAACGTTGGGGTACACCAACCGGCCGACACAGCCGCAAGCCGCAGCACATGGTTGTACTGGGCATGGGTAAGCTAGGTGCAAACGAGCTAAATTTATCCTCCGATATCGATCTGATCTACGTTTACCCAGAAAACGGTGAAACCGAAGGCAGCAAGAAGTGCCTAGACAATCAGGATTTCTTTATCCGCCTAGGCAAAAAGCTCATTCAGGCATTGGATAACAGCACCATCGACGGCTTTGTATTCCGAGTCGATATGCGTTTACGTCCTTTCGGCTCAGCTGGCCCCTTGGCGATCAGTTTCGATGCAATGGAAGGTTATTACCAAGAGCATGGTCGTGAGTGGGAACGCTACGCCATGATCAAAGCCCGCATAATGGCAGGTGATAAAGAAGCGGGAGATGAGCTAATGCAGATTCTCCGTCCATTCGTTTACCGTAAATATATCGACTTCAGTGCTTTTGATTCTCTTCGTGAGATGAAAGAGATGATCAGCCGCGAAGTACGTCGCAAAGGCCTTAATAACAACGTAAAACTTGGCTCTGGAGGCATCCGCGAAGTTGAGTTTATCGCACAAGTGTTCCAACTATTGCGTGGTGGTCGAGATACACGATTACAACAACGGGAACTGTGTAATATTTTACCGATTCTGCCAGACGTCGTCGGTATGCCTGAACAAGCCTCTCAGGAGCTGATGGCGGCTTATGAATTTTTGCGTAACGCCGAGCATGCAATTCAGGCCGTAGCAGATAAACAAACGCAAGAACTTCCAAACGATGAAGTAGAACAATGCCGCCTAGCATTCAGCATGGGCTTTAACGATTGGAATAGTTTTGCAGCCGAGTTAGAAAGTCACCGCGATAAAGTGCGTATTCACTTTGCCGATCTGATTGCGCCGTGCGAAGAGGACGAACCGGAAGAAGATTCAGCATGTGACGAGACTTGGCTGTCTCTGTGGAATGATGATCTCGAAGATCAACAGGCGATCGACCTGCTTGCAGAACAAGGTTTCGATGATTCTAAAGAAGCCTGGCACAAGATCAAAACCCTGCGTGAATCGCGTACTGTGCAGATGCTACAACTTATTGCGCAAGAACGTTTATTAGCCGTACTGCCTATTTTGCTGCGTGAAATCGCCTCGACCGAAAATGCGACAGAAACCTTAGGCCGAGTCCTAACGCTGATCCAAGCAATCTTAAGACGTTCCGCTTATCTAGTGTTATTGGCTGAAAACCCAACCGCTCTTCAGCAAATGGTTAAGCTCTGCTCAGCATCTAGCTGGTTCTCAGAAAAACTAGCGAAGCAGCCAATTCTATTGGACGAGTTAATCGACCCTAGCAGCTTATATTCGCCACCGGACAAAGCTCAGCTAAACAGCGAACTGCGCCAACAACTGCTACGTATTCCAGAAGAGGATACAGAACAGTTAATGGACACCCTACGTTACTTCAAGAACGCTCACTCTTTGAAAGTAGCGGCGTCTGAGATCACGGGTGCGTTGCCGCTTATGAAAGTAAGTGATTACTTAACCTGGACAGCTGAAGTTATCTTAGAAGCGGTGGTCGATATCGCTTGGAAGTTGATGACTGAAAAACATGGTTCTCCACAGAAATCCGCAGGCGTACCCTGCAACCCAGACTTTATCGTTCTAGGTTACGGTAAGATGGGCGGGATCGAGCTTTCCTATGGATCAGATCTAGACCTAGTCTTTATCCACGATTCTGACGCAAACTTGTTTACCGATGGAGAGAAACAGATCGCTAACTCGGTCTTCTTTACGCGCTTAGGTCAGAAGATCATCCACATCCTCAATACATTTACTACCTCAGGTCAGTTGTACGAAGTGGACATGCGTCTGCGTCCATCTGGCAACTCTGGCCTATTGGTAAGTTCTCTCAAAGCCTTCTCCGACTATCAACATAAAGAAGCTTGGACTTGGGAGCATCAAGCCCTTGTTCGTGCACGAGTTGTTGCCGGTGATGCTGCTCTCAAAGAGAAGTTTAAAGAGGTGAGAGCCGAAATTCTTAAACTGCCTAGAGAAGATGAAAAGTTACTAGAAGAAGTAACTGAGATGCGTGAGAAAATGCGCGACCATCTGGGTAGCAAAGGCAACGATGAAGAGAACCCTGTATTCCACCTTAAACATGACCGTGGTGGCATTGTAGATATTGAATTTATCGTTCAATACTTGGTTTTACGTAATGCAGGTAAATGCCCTTCTCTTTATGAGTTCACCGACAATATCCGTATTTTAGATGCTGCCGAACAGATCGAGTTAATCAGCCAAGATACAGCTGAAACCCTACGAGAAGCTTATAAAGCTTATCGGGCAGCAGGGCATCGTCAAACCTTACAGGATCGCTCCAATACTATCTCTGGTGCTGAGATGACTGAGATGCGAAATGCAGTCGCTAACATCTGGCAAGGGATCATGTCAGGGGAAAGCTAAGCTCTCTCCTGATAACGAAAAAGGGCAGCACCTGCGAAGGTACTGCCCTTTTTTATAAAACTTTAGGGAGGATTTTAAACGTCGGTTAACCAACCGTGTTTATCTTCTGCTTTACCCCATTGGATATCGTTTAGCGCCTTACGTAAACGTAGAGTTGTCTCGCCAATACCACCGTTACCAACGCTGTACTCTTTATCGTTATAAACCATAGTACCCACTGGCGCCAATACCGCAGCTGTACCAGAAAGAGCAGCTTCGCAACCTGGCTTAGCAATACGCTCAAGCATCTCTTCTACCGAGATACTGCGCTCAGATACTTTAAGACCTAAATCACGCGCAATGGTTAGAACGGAATCACGTGTTACACCGTGTAGGAAGCTTTCATCCAAATCACGTGTAATGACTTCATCACCATCGATAAGCAGGAAGTTAGCTGCGCCAGTTTCCTGAATATCACCGTTTGGACAGAACAGAACTTGATCAACATTATGCTCAGCTTTTGCTTTCATCGTTGGCAGCAATGCACTCGCGTAGTTACCACCACTCTTGATCATGCCATTATGAGGCGCACAACGTAGGCCATTATCTTCTACTAACAAACGCAACGCGCGATCACCACCCGCAAAGTAATCACCTACAGGTGAAAGCAGTACGTAGAAACAAGCCGTTTCAGACGGTGCTGCTGCTTTACCAATCGCAGGCTCAGTACCAAACAACGTTGGACGGATATACATAGAACCCGGAGGTGCTGGAACTTCATCAGCAAAGCGCTTCACTGTATCCAGAATCATCTGAGTTACAAACTCCTCATCTAATTCAGGTAGTGCCAATAGACGCGCACTTTGCGCCATACGGGAGACATTACGATCAATACGGAAAACTTTAATCGAACCATCTTCGTGACGGAATGCTTTTAGACCTTCAAAACAAGTCGAAGAGTAATGCAGAACATGTGCACCTGGGTGCAAGTTGATGCTGTCACTAGGGACCATTTCGACCGCACTCCAGCTGGAACCGTCAAACCAAGAGATTGACATTTCAGGCATAAAAACGGAGCCGAATGCAGTTGCCATGAGACCTTCCTTCTAATTATTTTGATGCGTTACTGTTTTGCCCTTCGATACGTTCGAAAAAGGAGCAAACAGAGATGATATGTACAAATTAAGGGCTGATATTCTAATCCTGATAACAGTAAATTGGAATTACCTGAGCCCTTCTACAGCGTATCTTGCGGAATTAAAGTGCCAATAAACCCTATAAGAATTGAAATTGGGCGTTTTTCTCCAATTCTTGTATGATTCTCACCTTATCAAATACCGCTCATATCGGGCTATCTAAGCACTATAACGGGCTATTTTTGATCGCAGTCTAAAAGCAACAGAGCAGAAGGTTCACTCACCTATGTCGTTAACACAGCAAATGGATAACAGCTAATGAAAACGCTTATCATCGGCCCATCTTGGGTAGGCGACATGTTAATGAGCCAATCTCTGTACCAGCATCTAAAACAGAAGAACCCAGATATTGAGATCGACGTGTTAGCGCCGAACTGGTGTCGACCTGTTTTAGCGCGTATGCCCGAGGTCAATAAAGCGATCGAGATGCCGGTAGGACATGGCAGCCTGCAATGGGGGCTGCGTAAACAGATTGGTCAGGAACTCGCTAAAAACGGCTATGACCAAGCACTCGTTCTACCTAATTCTTTAAAATCTGCATTAATCCCTTGGTTTGCCAAAATTCCAAAAAGAACTGGCTGGCGTGGTGAGATGCGTTATGGTTTGCTGACCGATCTTAGACCACTGGATAAAGAAGCCTATCCATTGATGGTTCAGCGCTACCTTGGCCTAGCAGAAGCGCCGGGGACGCCAGCCATACCGATGGAACAGATCCCTTATCCGCAACTAACAGTGGATAACGCTGAATATGAAGCTGCTCTAGCTCAGTTCAAACTGAATTCTGATAAAGCGATCGCGTTTTGCCCAGGTGCCGAGTTTGGCCCGGCTAAACGCTGGCCCGATTATCATTATGCCGCACTAGCGAAGCTGTTAATTGCTGATGGTTACCAGATCTGGCTATTTGGCTCCGAAAAAGACAAACCAGTATGCCAACAGATTCAGGACCAGTTGACTGTTGAAGAGCAGGAACGCTGCCGTAACTTAGCTGGCGTTACCTCCCTACCACAAGCCATCGATCTGATCGCGCATTGCCAAGCAGCGGTGAGTAATGATTCTGGATTGATGCATATTGCTGCAGCGGTCAATGTACCGCTCGTTGCACTATACGGCCCTACCAGCCCTGGATTTACACCGCCACTATCTGATAAAGCGGAGATCATTAGGCTGATCGAAGGCTACCAAAAAATCAGAAAAGGTGATGCCGACCAAGGCTATCATCAGAGTATGATCGATATCACACCTGAGCTTGCTTATAAGGCAACCATCAATGGATTAAACCGATGAAGAAAGTTCTCGTTGTTAAAACTTCATCCTTGGGCGATATCATCCATACTCTGCCAGCACTCACAGATGCGGCTCGCGCAATCCCGGGCGTGCAGTTTGATTGGGTTGTAGAAGAAAATTTTACCGAAGTACCTTCATGGCACCCATCAGTTAATCAAGTTATCCCGGTTGCCATTCGTCGCTGGCGTAAAAATATCTTAGCGACAATTAAAAATGGTGAGTGGTCCGATTACAAACAAGCCTTACAAACAGAAAAATACGATGCCATTATTGATGCTCAAGGCCTACTCAAAAGCGCAGTATTGGTTACACGCTTAGCGAACGGGACTACATTTGGTTTAGATAAAGATTCGGCTAAAGAACCATTAGCTGCTCACTTTTACGACACCTCAGTTTCGGTTCCGAAACAGCAGCACGCAGTTGAACGCGTACGCCAATTGTTTGCTAAGTCGTTGGGATACAAACTTCCAGAAGAGCGAGGTGACTTTAATATTCGCCAACACTTCCTAAAACATACTCATCGTGAAGCGCCCTATCTCGTTTTTCAACACAGTACGACTCGCTTTGATAAACATTGGCCTGAAACTTACTGGCAATCGTTGATCAAGCTAGCAGGAGATGCCGGCTGGAAAATCAAACTACCCTGGGGCTCAGAACCAGAACAACAACGTGCACAACGACTCGCTGAAGCACATAAAAATGCTGAAGTATTACCAAGGCTTCCATTAGCTGAAATCGCCACCATTCTAACGGGTGCAAGCGCTTGTGTATCAGTAGATACTGGCCTGTCCCACCTCGCAGCAGCATTGGATACGCCTAACGTCATTTTATTTGGCCCAACCGATCCAGGTTTGGTAGGAGGCTATGGCAAAGATCAAACCTGCCTTCAAGCCAGTGAATGCCCTAGAAATCAAAACGATGTTGAACCTGCTATTTTTTCCCCTCTTACACCCGAGATCGTTTGGGACACACTAACCAGTAAAACTGCACTACCTAGTTAATAAGTCGATAAAAGGGCATCTGAGCATTTGCCTATCAGATAAATAGTTCTAGGATAAAATGAAAGGTTTTGAGCTAAGAAAAAGCTTTAAGCGCACTAATGTACAGGAGCGAACATTAGCAAGCACTGCAACGACTGCATAGACCTAATTTGTCGAACATTCGCTTTGTTCGACCTTGTTGTATTAAGAAGGTTTACTTTGGCAACAGATCACTCTGAATCCATTCATATCAATAAGCCCATCCGCGGCTTACTGGCACTGGTCGTTTTACCGCTCTTTTTAATCGCGATTGGCGGCATTGGGATCTATTTGAATCTAGCAAGCAAAAGCGAAACTGAAGCACGTAGTCACAGCCAAAACATAACAAAGCTTCTAGCAAACCAAGCCGATGCTTTTATCCGTAATCGAACCCATGCAGTAGCTTTAATGGCCGGAGAGCAACAGATCGCCCAATACCTCCTTCATCCCGACGAAAACTATTCCAGAATCAATAACAAATTAAAGCGCTACTGTCGCACACTACAAGCGTCTATCTGTTACATCATGGATAAGAATGGTGTTACTCAGGCAGACAACCGCGAATCTGACACTACCCTTGTTGGAAAAAACTATGCTTTCCGCCCTTACTTTCAACAGGCTATTCAAGGTATTCCCACTGTCCATTTGGCTCTAGGAGTCACAACCAAAAAACGAGGCCTCTATTTTAGCCACCCTATTGTTTCTGAAAACGAAACACCTATAGGGGTCGCTATTATCAAGTTCCTACCCGATCAGATTGAAGAACGTTTCCATCGCCTCCCGGGCAATGCATCCTTAATTGACCCTAACGGTGTTGTCTTTGCTTCCAACGACAAGGACTGGCTCTACAAAACACTCTTTCCTCTATCCTCAGTACAAGAAAAGAAGGTCGCTGCGTCGCGACAATTTGGAAATTCGATACCTGAACATTTAGGTTTCAGCCGAAAGCTAGATAATTCTGTCATTGAAAAGGACAAACAGCTCTTTATATATGAGAGCGCACCTTTAGAGGAGTTGTCCGGTTGGCACATCTCATTTCTTTTAGAGCCTGAACAATTCCAAACCTCTGAACAGATTACTCAGCATCAGATCGCTTTGTCGTTGATCGGAGCGATGTTCTTTATCACCTTAGTTGCAATTAAACTCCTCTATCGCCAGCTCAGACATAGCTTAGGCTCGACCCAACGCTATCAGCATGAGTTAGAACAAAGTGAGCAGCGCTTACAACGTTTTGAAGAGGTCACCTCCGAAGCTATATTCATCCATAATGCGCAAGGCATAGTCGATCTGAATAGAAGAGCAGAAGAACTATTTGGCTACAGCTACCAAGACTTTATAAAACTAGACCCTCAAACCTTATTCACCCCGGAAAGTTTGCCGACAGCACTTGAACATGCACGGAACACATCTGAGCAACCTTACCAAGCCGTTATTATCACCAAACAACAAGAAGAGATTCCTGTAGTCATCACAGGTCGAAGGGTGCTGTGGCATAGGGAGAAAGCAAGGGTAGCCTCATTCCGCGATATCAGAAAACGAGTTGAAACGCAGAAAAAATTATCTGCCAGTGAAGACCGATTCCGCCAACTCTCCGACCTTGTCGCCGAAGGTTTGCTGATCTATAGCAATCACAAAATCATCGATGTAAATCAGGCTCTGTGCCGAATTTTTGCAACAGATAGGGATACGCTCATCTCCTCCTCCTTGGATAATTTATTCAATAAGGAGATATCCGAAGAGATCTTAGAGCTAGAGCAAACAGATAAGTCCTCTTTTGAAATTACATTGCAACGTGGAAACGGTTCTACCTTCCCTGCAGAGATTTCCTCTGCCAGCATGCAATTTGATGATGGCCTGTTTAATATCGTCGCTATACGTGATATTAGCCGCCAAAAGGAGCAAGAGGAACATATTCTCTATCAGGCGCAATATGACCTACTCACCAACATTCCCAACCGTGTATTAGCACGTGATCGCGCCGAACAAGCAATCAAAAAAATACGTCGAGAAGGTCGAAAACTGGCCTTAATGTTTATCGATTTAGACGATTTTAAAAAGGTAAATGACAGCTTAGGCCATGATATAGGTGATCAGCTACTGCAACAGGCTGTCGAGCGTCTACAAAGCTGCTTAGCTGAAAACCACACATTAGCCCGCCATGGCGGAGATGAATTCATTATTATTCTCGAAGATATCGAGAAGCCAGAACAAGCGGAACTCACAGCTGAACTCATTTTAGAAAAATTCTCGCAGCCCTTCATAATACAAAGTAAGCAACTGATCGTTACCGCCAGTATAGGTATTGCCATATTCCCAGACGATGCCGTCGACTTTAGAGCATTATTACGTGCTGCCGACATAGGCATGTATAAAGCTAAAAAAGATGGCCGTAACCGCTTCCACTATTACACACAAGAGATGAATGATGTCGCGGTTCGACAATTAGAACTCGATAATTGCTTACGTGCGGCCATAGCCAATGACGAACTAAGTTTGGCATTTCAACCACTGATGTGTGGATTGAACAACGACCCTAAAATTGTCGGTGCAGAAGCTCTATTACGTTGGCGCTCGTCTAAACTGGGCGACGTATCCCCAGCCGAATTTGTACCTCTAACCGAACAAACTGGGCTAATCATTCCAATCGGTCGCTGGGTGTTAAAACAAGCCTGCAAACAAGCTCAACGCTGGATTGAACAGGGGCACACGGACTTCACTATCTCTGTTAACGTTTCACCGAGGCAGTTTAAAGGCAATGACTTTATAAAAGACCTGAATCAAGCACTTGAATACAGTGGCCTTAGCCCTGAACACCTGAAGCTTGAAGTAACAGAGGGCCTGATTATTGAGGCATCCTCCAAACTGGATAACACCCTACAATCGATATCCGACATGGGCATTCAGATATCAATGGATGACTTTGGTACCGGTTATTCCTCTCTAAACTATCTACAACGCTTCCCGTTCGATGACCTGAAAATTGATCGTTCATTTATACGAGAACTCGCGACCAATCCTGATTCACAGATATTAGTTTCTGCAACCATTGCAATGGCCCACCAGCTTGGCCTAAGCGTTACGGCAGAGGGAATTGAGACAGAAGAACAGAAAGAGTATTTACATGAACTACGCTGCGATTACCTACAAGGCTATTTGCTTGGTAAACCCGTTACAGCAGATATGTTTAGTGAAGTACTAGAACAAGGAAAACAAACCAATCCAGATAGCGATGATGCTTAAAAATAATTGGAAAGGTGAGAAAGTGGTGCCGGCACCAAGAGTCGAACTCGGGACCTACTGATTACAAGTCAGTTGCTCTACCAACTGAGCTATACCGGCACATCTCAGAAGAGGACGCGAATAATAGGCAGTTATTCGACTCGAATCAAGACTATTTTTAAAATTATTTTCAAAGCAATTAATTATCATACAAAACGCAGGTTAAAACGGTTCTTGCCCGCTTTAATCTTCTAAGTTATTTAACCAATCATGCCCTTGTTCTTCTTTCTGAAAGAACTCAAATTGTATCCCATGCTGAAAACAGATTGCTTTTAGCATCATCAAGTCATCCACTTCAGAATGCGCTAAATCGATATAAGCAATTTTTAAGTGAGTCCAATCATTATTCACAAATTGATCAACCACGTCATAAGCCTCCATGAAAGGAATCGCACCAAAAACATTGGATAGATAAAGTACCTTTTTGTGACCAAAGACTTCTGTCTTTTCGGCAATCACCGCCCATATTTCTAAAGCGTCTCGTGCGGCATCCTCCGGCTTGCGGTTGCCCGATATCACAGCCCGGATATAGTTTTCAGTATTTTCTATCGTGTATTTATAGGGCATACGGTTCAAATTTTAATAGGTTATAAATTTCTTAATTATAGACATGGGTATTCAGTGCTAAGGGCGTAAAGCGTTTTAGCTCTATTCATTTACAATCAACCAAACATAGAATCGTTTCTACAAGAGGGTTTACCATTGAGACTGTTAGCTTACTTAATAATCTTTAGCGCTTCTGGTAGCGCCCTAGCAGATTCAACCAGCTGTGCCGATAAGTTTGAACTCTACGCAAAAGCCCAAACTACGTGGCAACATGACAGTGCCAAACGCGCTGTCCAACTTCTGCCTGAACATGCTGAACGCATAAACCACTATAGAGACACGCAGCTTCTTTCGATTCAACGCCGCACTCTTGCCGTGAAATTAGCACTCAAACATACACCAGACAAAGTACAAACGTGGGGTAGCATCAACAACTGGATAGACCTCTCACCGGAGCTAGAAGCGGAACTATCCCAGCACGACCCAAAACTCACCACATTGTCTAAAAAACATAAAAAGATGACGACGCAACCAGAAATCGAGGTCGATAACAATTTCCATCGAACTTTCCAGAAAACCGCCTTAAGCGACGAAACCTTCCGCCAGTTGATGGACACTTTCAATCTACGCTCGCGCGACATCAATAGTATGAGCTGTGAAAAATAGACCTACTTCACATTTCTAGGTGGGGGCTACTCTAACTCCCACCCACTACTCCCTCCTAAATCTAAATCCAGTCACTACTTTAGAGCCATTTTTTACCTTTGCGGTTGCCCCCGTCCTATCTGAGTGCCACTCTTTCTTACAACATTTTGGGGAGAACAACTATGCGTGCATATCAAGTCGATTCCGCTGAAGGTATTAAAGCAATCAAACAAGTAGAGTTAGATACTCCAGTACCTAAGGGAAAAGAGATCCTAGTTAAGATGAAAGCCTGCTCTTTAAACTATAGGGATACACTGATTACTTTAGGTGGTTATGTACGTAATGATGTACGCCCAATCATCCCCCTCTCAGACGGCGCAGGAGAAGTGGTGAGCGTAGGAGACGAGGTCACTCAATTTAAAGCAGGGGACAGAGTCATCGGTAACTTTTTCCAACACTGGGTGGATGGTGCTATTGATGAAAAAGGCTTAAATTCCGCCCTAGGTGGCGCGATCGATGGTGTGTTAGCGGATTACTTTATTCTGCAAGAAGATTGCACGGTCAAAATTCCTAAACATCTCTCATACAGCGAAGCTGCAACCCTCCCCTGTGCAGCAACAACTGCTTGGCACTCCTTAGTTAACGTCGGCAATATTAAAACGGGTGACACCATTCTTCTATTAGGTACGGGAGGGGTTTCTATTTTTGGCTTACAGCTAGCGAAAGCCAAAGGTGCAAAAGTGATCATAACTTCATCCAGTGATGAGAAACTGGAGCGCGCAAGAGCACTAGGAGCCGACCACACTATCAACTACAAAACTTCGCCAGATTGGGAAGAAGAAGTGCTTAAACTTACTAACGGCCAGGGCGTTGATAACGTTTTAGAAGTTGGGGGGGCAGGCACCTTCGAGAAGTCCGTTGCTTCTACAAAAGTTAACGGTACTGTGTCCGTAATTGGCATTCTAAGCGGCTTAGAAAACCCGACTATCAGCTTAATGACGATTTTTAACCTTTTGAGAATACAAGGTATCTATGTAGGTAGTACCGAAATGCTTACACAGCTCACGGAATTTATGGCTGAGCAAAATATGAACCCTATCATTGATAAAACATTTGCATTCAGCAAGGCCCAAGATGCTTATGAATACATGGCTGCTGCTAAACACTTTGGCAAAGTTGTTATAGAAGCCTAACCGATTAAAACCACACATTAATAAATGAAGCGGTGACATGTACAGCTTCATTTATTAAGCCGCATAAAATTAGAAATAGAGATGTTATTACACTTAATGACGCAGCTTTTTGGGCAGGCAGCACTTCTACTTTTTATCGGGCAATACCAAGTAATACCCAAAGCCAACGATCTACCTGTAACTAAAGAGTTAATTCCCTATATAAGTAAAGCCTTTATAATGAGCAACCATAATTGTGACCAAGATCAGATCACACGTAATAGAAGTCAGCTATTCTTAAGGGACTTAGTAGTAGCACAACCTTAAAAGTTGGTGTTTAGAGTGATTTTTAAGTCCCTATTCAAAAAAAAAGAAGCAAACTCACCTCAAGTTTCAGAGACAATACGTAGAGCTCCGCAAGCAACTGCAGAGGAGATCTCTCAGCTTTTTATAAGCACGCTTCTAGAGCAAAATGTGCAAAATGAACATAATAGTATTGGCAATACAAACGAGTTAGATGACAAGCTCGTCGCTAAAGTAATGGCCGAACTTACTAATTTCAATCCCGATACTATTCCTAAGATCGCCAATGCTTCTCTAGAATTGATGGAAGCTTTAATTGATGAGAACGTGTGTTCCTCTAAAATTGTTGCAACCGTCAAAGAAGATCCTGTATTACTTGGAAAGTTACTCCATCTAGCAAATTCTGCCTTTTATCGCTGTAGTAAAACAGAGATTGAAAGCATTGATGATGCTGTAATCATGATGGGCAATGATGAAATAAGAAAGCTCGTAATCAGCACATTGATGGTCGACAACCTGAAAATCAATTCTGTCTATTTCCGATTTTTTGGCGCTAACATATGGCAGCACTCCCATGATGTGGCAACAATGGCTGCTTTATACGCATCCTCTAAAGGGATGAATGAATTTCAGGCTTACCTCAACGGGTTACTTCATGATGTAGGCAAGTTAGTCATCTTTAAACTCCTCATTGATGTTCTTGAAACAGAAGCACCTGGAACATACCCGTCCAAATCCTTCTTCATTGACATCATGGATCGCTACAGTCACAAATTTACCTTGATGGCATTGAAAGAATGGGCACTAAATCCTGATTGGATCAGACCCATTCTTACATATCAAAGCAAGGTTAAATTGGAGAGTATGGACCTAAACAGTCAAGCTCTTTACATAAGCAATTATTGCTCCGAACTCAATCGTCTACGCCAGTCAAAGCTAATCGACGATGAAGAGCTCTCTAGACAGTTGTATAGCAAAGGGATCGAATTAGAAATTTATAAAGAACTGATAGATAAACTCTGACAAGGACAGCATCTGTATTCATTATCATACGGAACCTATACCTCGCCCCCCTCGTTTCACAAATCATGTTTCAGAATAATCACATCAATATAAAAAACCTAAAACCTTATAGAATGTATTGACATACAAAAGACAAAAAGTATCATGCATGCTGCACTGCAACAAAGAGATTAAAAGGAATTTCATAGTATGGACAAGGAAGACGATACATTCTGCCCGCACTGCAGAACTCTTTTGGCGCATGAAAACGGCCATCCGTTACTCATCAAAATATCGAGACACAATTCTACAACTTCATATTACTGCGAAATCTGCGGCAGTATATGGAATCATGGCATCATAGAGGGGTGGGACTTACTCTCACTGGGAAGTCAGACCGAGCAACCTCTCCGTCGCCAAGTATACTAAGGGGTAAGACACCCATGAGAAATTTCGGACTTATCTTTCTTGTGCTTTCATTATCGCTTAACGCACACGCAACAAAAAATTACAGTACCCTACACCAAAAAATTGAACTCAGATTCCAAAGCAAACTCGAGCCTATCGCTTTAGATGCCGCATGGATTAATGCCACAACATTTAAGATTGGCACTACACAACAATCTAAAAACCACGACAAGTTTGCCACTTATGTCTGTGAATCAATCAATAGCCACGGTCTTTACCATCCCAAATTAACCGTCCGCATTATTAACCTTCCTAGACTAATGGCTTCAGGGCACCAAGAAATCTTAGCTGAAAAAAACTGCAATAAGCTTACTCCCCCAGTCGATCATTGAACAATAGAGGGTGAATCGAGGGCCTTATCAAGAATTGAAAAGTTCCAAAAATGCTCTAATTTTTGCTCTTCCGGTTTTTTAATCGTTCCCGCAAATCCATAAAATTCTATATCAGCATTAAATGCCGAAGTTCGACCACCATCGTTAGAGAAAGCTCCCTCAGCAACCATTTCCTGCACATATTGAAGTATTTTAATGTCTGCCACTTTCGGCAGTAATCCATAGTTATTACGCTGATCCACAATAAATGCAGGCTCACGATTCATTCGATTCCAAACAAATAAAAGTTCTTCTACTAAAATGCCCAGCTCTTTTTGATTTGCACGGATAAAGGTTTCATTAGCAAACAACGCTTCATCTGTAGCATTAATTTTCTCGATTGGGAGAACTTTAAAAGGGGAATTAGGGCGAGCAATTAACTTGTTTTTGCGTTCTGTATCGACAACAGTCGCATGAACTCTTCCATTTACCATGGCATTTGCGCGCACACCAGAGCCGGGAAGGTAGACCATTTTTCCGTATGTAATACCGTGCTTTTTGGCCATAATATTAACCAAGGCTTCAGTGCCTGAACCTTTACCATGGGAGTACATATCAACTCCATCCAACTCATCCCAACTCGAGTAGAAACGCGTATCTACAACAGGATGGAAGCGCAGCATATTTAACTGGTAAAACATACGAATTGGTGCGCTGGTTTGCTGCACTTTCTGGTAAGGCGTACCCATGCCTATATCAGCTTGTTTATTCAAGATAGTCCTCATAGCCATACCTTCTGACAACATATAGCTCACCTTGATATTCAAGCCTCTCTCCTTAGCCCTCTCAATAGCAATGAGAGTAGGCAGCATATCTACACCTGGCAAATCATCCAAAGCCACTCGAATCAGATCCGTATTAGCATTGACGTTTGATACACTGACCGCACATAAAAGAAGTAAGCCTTTTAAGAATCTCAGCATGTCATTCCCCATCATTCCGTAAATTATTGATAAGCATATTACATTAGAAGTAGATACATAAACGTCTAAAAACGGTATTCTTTGCCCCAATACATCACTTGATCATGTGGTGCTATAAAGGGGTATGGTCATGAGCACTTCGCTCAAACGCAAGTTTTTACTCCCCATCCTAGCGGGAGCTGCGCTATTAATTCTGAGTGCTGCAATTATTACGCAACTGGGCTTACTACCCGAACTCCGCTCACAGTTGCACAAACGTGCTGAGCTTATGTTGACGACTATCCGCGCAGCCTCTGAGATCAACCCAGGTTATCAAGACTTACGCCTTGCATTAGAAGAGATCACTCTGCACACCTCTGGTGTTTATGGCATTACACTTGCCACTTTGAACCCAACGATTATTTGGGCTTCAAGCACACATCCAGATGCAGATTTAGATCAACACACTGCAGATATGCTTGAGTTACTTGATAGCAGTGCAGAACAGCATATTTTCGGTGATTTTATTCACCGTAATGGAGATGTAATCGTTATTGCGCCATTAAAACGCTTAACGGACGCCCCTCCTCAGCCAAAATCTTTTGAACAATTAAAATTACCTAAAGGCGTTGATACCTCTTCGGTATTTTCTCTCAACCCAGATAGCTACGAAGGCATCCTCTATTTACGCTTTAATTGGGCGGAAGCCGAGGCGTTAGCCAACAATGCATTGCTTAATCATATGTTGGCAATTTCCGCGGCTATTCTTTTAATGCTGGTATTAGCAACAACCACTCTTTACAAAGTAATTCTTAGCCCTCTAAATTTGATAAGTAAGACCATTCACGCTCAAAAATCAGGCACCCTTGATTCACGTACACAAAAGCTACCTGATGATGAAATAGGTCTTCTAGGCAGTTCAATCAACGAAATGCTGGATGATATTCACAATAGAGATCGTCTTTTAAAGAGCGTGGTAAACCATCTGCCCGTAGGATTAAGCCTAAAAGGGGTTGATGGGAAAAAGATAATCCAGAATGAAGCCTATAGAACCTCTTACTTATCACCCTATTTAGATGGAAAAATCCGAGAAGATTTGCTTAATAAACGGGTCGATCTGCAACATAGGGGTTATCTCTGAAGCAATCCCTGTTTCTCATGAAGAGCAAATCAATTTAAACAATCGTGAGCGTCATTTTGAAACTACAATCTTCCCAATTTTTAATACTCACGATGAAATGGAATGGTTGGGTACCCTTTGCTTTGAAATAACAGAGAAGAAAGAAAAAGAACAACAACTTACCCAGTTATACAAAGCAGTAGAATCCGTTAATAGTGGCATCGTTATTAGCAAATATGATGCGCCTAATTATCCCATCATTTACGTAAACCCTGCCGTCACGGAATTGACCGGATACTCTGCAGCAGAACTCATTGGCGAGAGCCCCAGCATCTTTAGTCAATCTGCAGAGAATAACAGTGCCCTAGAAGAAATTAGGAAAGCTATTGCTAACCAAGAAACCTGCTCAGTAGTCTTACACAATAAACGTAAGGATGGCAGTTACTTCTGGAACGAATTTACTCTATCGATCATTACTACGACCGATGGTGAAGCAACCCACCTTGTCGGTGGTTCAAAATGATGTCTCTGAGCGTATAGAAGCAGCGAATAAAATAGAGCATATGGCATTCTTTGATCCGCTCACAGATCTTCCTAACCGTACACTATTCAACGACCGCTTAAGTCAAATAATTGCCGAAGCTCAGAGAGACAAAAGCCATGCAGCGGTCATGTATATCGATCTGGACGGTTTCAAAGCGGCCAACGATAGCTTTGGACATAATACTGGCGACCAGCTCTTAAAAGATGCCAGCAGCCGCATGAAGCTCTGTATTCGAGAGCAAGATTCTATCGCTCGTATGGGCGGTGATGAGTTCACGATCCTCATACCGGGCCTAAACCCTGAACAAGTCATCGTTAACCTACCTAAAGTCGTTGATAGAATTCTCAAACAACTTAATACCCCTTTTGATATTTTTAACAATCAGGTCCATATCTCAGGCAGCATAGGGATCAGCATCTACCCTAAAGACGGTCATACGGCCGAAGAGCTCCTCATCAACGCTGATCATGCGATGTACCATGCGAAAGAAAACGGTAAAAACTCATTCCGTTTCTTCCAACTAGAGATGAATCAGGCGATTGAGCAACAACAAAAAATTGAATCGTCACTACGAGAGGCCGTTCGTGATAAAGCCTTTAACCTACACTATCAACCACAAGTAGACTGTCACAGTAATAATATATCGATAGAAGCGCTTATTCGTTGTAACCACCCAGCGATCAAACATCTATCCCCTGCTATTTTTATACCTGTTGCAGAACAAACTGGTTTGATTGATGAAATTGGCACTTGGGTAATTGAACAAGCCTGCGCTGATATGGCTGAATTCCAAAGAGATGGCTCAAAGATCAAAAAAATTGCGATCAACATTTCACCTCAACAGTTTAGAAGACAGAACATTGCACAAATTATTCACAAGAACATAAAGCAATGTAATCTCTCTATAGGTGACCTTGAAGTAGAGATTACCGAAAATGTGATCATTGATGATTATCAAGCAGCGCTTTCCATATTGAATGAACTGCGATTATTAGGGGTCACAATCGCCATAGATGATTTTGGAACGGGATACTCATCACTGACTTATCTAAAACAGCTCCCTATCGATACACTCAAAATTGATAAGCAATTTATTGAAGGCCTTCCTCATGATAAAGAAGGCAGCCATATCGTTAAGGCTATTTCAGGTCTAGCGCATGGCATGAACATGCAACTTCTCGCTGAAGGCGTTGAAACCGAAGCTCAATTGACCTTTGTAAAAGACGAACTAAATTGCGATCAGATTCAGGGGTATTATTTCTCTAAACCTCTAAGTAAGCAGAGTTTGATGGCATCTGAATTTTATTGAAGAAGTCTCTAACTAAATACCATCTTACATACTTTTCAAAACTAGCAATGACGAATTGTAGTCATCAGAAAAAAGCGTTCCTTAGCGTATATTCATCCTTTAATTTCAAGTACGTTTGAACCACACTTTAAGTAAGCCCTCTTTCACGAGACGGTAAACCATGTCAGATAACCACAATAAAATCACAGTTTTTTATGACGGCTCATGCCCCCGTTGTGTTCAAGATCGTAAAAACTACGAAAGCCAATACCCTAATGCTGCAGAAGCGGTTGAATGGTTTGATATAACCGATCAAGAGCAAGCACTGATAGCTCTAGGTATTGACCCACAGAAAGCCTTAACCGAGCTGCATATTCGAGACACTGATGGGAAAATCCATTCAGAGTTGGATGCCTATCGAAAACTGATGCGAAGGGTACCCAACTACAGATTGTTAGGCTGGCTCATAAGCCTCCCACTGATCAGGCCTTTAAGCAGCAAGTTATATCATTGGTTGGTGATACGTCGTTTAAGGAAAGCTGGGCGCTTATAAAGATTCAACAACCTAATCCCGTCTCCCCCTCCTTTTAGTATCAAATTGCTGCCCTATACTGTTTAACATGATCCTTAAACTTACTCGGTTCGAAGTTAGATAACTCGCTCTTGTTGAAAGAAGCGAAAATTATGAATGATGCCCAACCTAATCCAGAGAGTTTGGACGCCCAATCCATTCTCAAGACTACGTTAGATTTAGCGCAACAGCAGGGAAACTGGTACGACCTCAGTTTGGTCGATATCGCGGAGCATTGTGACACTTCAATCAGCGAAATTTATAAACACTTCGCTGATACCAATGCGATTGCCGATTTCTGGTTTTCACAGGCTCTAGAAACCATGCTATCAGCAGATAGAGATGAGATTATTGGATTACCTTTTACTACACGTTTGGACCAGATTATTTGGCGCTGGTTTGAAGCACTGGCTCCCTATCACGCGGTAACCACTCAGATACTTAAAGCAAAGTTACATCCACCGCATATGCACCACTGGGTGCCCATGATTTTTGATCTCTCACGCTTAGTCCAGCTATGGCTTGATATGGCGGAGCTAAATTCAGACGGACGACGTCGTCAAATTCAGGAAATTACACTTACAGGGATTTTTTTGGTGACGTTAAGCGCTTGGTGTCGAGATCAGAGCCCGCAACAAGCTCAAGCACATAGCAAACTATTAAGGATGCTGGAAAAAGCGGAGAGATCCGGACAATTCTAATAATTAAACGAGATAAGGTTTGATCAAGGAGGCAATATCTACCTGCGCGCGCAAACGTGCACAAAGTAGGTAAGTACCCGCAAATTTCCTATGTAAAAACAGCACATCTGTCGGCGGCAGATGCATATAGCGCTGACGAACACGTAGAGAGATTGCCTGATTTGCCACCCGCTTAGATAGATCTGAACAGCCAAAATCAAACCATCCCTCTTGTCGTAGAGGTTCAGCAACCATACGAATCATCTCGCATAGCCCTTGCCGATAAGACGGTTCCTCATCTGCCCGGAGATAACCCAACGCCAACGCATAAGTTTCGATAGCAGTAAGGTCATCATCCCGAGCAGCCTTCATCAATTGCCTTAGCAGTTCGGTAAACTCAGTTGGATAACGCCTCGTCGCACCAAAATCCAACAACCCTATACACCCCTTATCGGCTTGGTATCGATAATTCGCGAAATTGGCATCGGTCTGAACCAATTGCCATTCGAAGACTTCTTTTAACATCAGAGACAACATGCGGGTAGCGATCCGATTACGTAACTGACTCGATTCACCAGCCAGTGACTCTATAGGCACACCCGGCACAAACGACATTGAGAGTACTTCAGCACTGCTGCGTGAACTATCCACTGTAGGCAATTCAAAGTTGGGATCACTTCCGAGACAGCGGCTATATTCAGCAATGCTAGCGGCTTCGGCTGTATAATCAGCTTCTTGATGCAGTTGCCGTTTCGCCTCACCTAAAAGCGGGGAAAGGTCATACCCTTTTGGCACCAACCGTAACAGCTTGAACAAAGTAGAAACATTATTTACATCACTCTCGATGCTGTCACGTACCCCAGGATACTGAATTTTTATCGCTAAATGTTGGCCTTGCTTAGTTTTAGCCTCGTGAACTTGCCCTATAGAAGCCGCCGCAAGTGGCGTAAAAGAGAAGCGTTCGAACTCATCTTCCCAACCGTTTCCCCAAGCGTTCTCCAACACATCAGCCACTTGCCCTTGTGGCATGGTATAAGCGCTCTCACGTAGGGTAGCTAAAACATCGGTAAGTTCAGGTGGAAGATAATCCCCCGCCTCCATGGACAATAACTGGCCAACCTTCATGGCGGCGCCGCGCATTTCCGATAACTTATCTGTCAGCTGTCTCGCATTTTCAGGTGTTAGCAACAGATCGATTGCTTTCACCGTCTTACCTGCTAGCAGCTGGCTTGCACCTTCTGAGATCATCTCACCTGCGATTCCACCAGCAAGACGGCCCAACTTGAGTAAACGGCTTGCTCGACTTGACGGTATCGGTCTATCTCGGGCCAAAGCGACTTTCCTCTAGGTTATTGCCAGTACGGTTGGCTTACAGACTCTGAATTCATTATAGGAAAGAGTTTAAACGCGGCTTATAGGAAAGAGTTGGAAGATAGGATGACTAGAATCTGGATAAGGTTCTACCGCTATGCTATGAAGCATCGAAATAAGTAAATGAGCAATCTGCTCTCTCACTAACCTTTCATTTAAACTAATCTTAATGATCTGATCTCTAAGCACACGACGTACGAATTTTAATTATTCATCAGCAGCCAATAGCGTATTCAATGAGGCCATTTCGATGAGAGCGTTTAACTTACCTAAACAACCTATTCTTGGTGTAGTTTTTACAGCTATAACAGGGCTATCTTTATCACTGTCCGCCTCAGCAACAACCCAACTAAATACAAAGGTCATAGCCCAAGGCATCAGCCACCCTTGGGGAATGACATGGATAAGCGATTATGAACTTTTGATCACAGAAAAAGAGGTTGGTGGTTGGATTGTCGATACAAACACGGGGCAAAAACAAAAAGTGACCGGCTGGCCTCAGGATATTGACCCTGATGGTCAGGGCGGGCTGTTAGACGTACTCAGTGATCCTCTATTTGCAAGCAATCGAAAGCTCTATGTCAGTTTCAGCCACCAAGACAGATCGAAAGGATCGACCACTCGTGTAGCCTCCGCCGAACTCAGCCCGAACCTCGAATTAGTCAATTGGACAGTGTTATTCACCGCCCTCCCCTACAGCGGTAAAGTCCACCACTATGGTTCACGCCTTGCGCTAGCAGATGACAATCTGTTTATCAGCGTGGGAGATAGAGGGCAGCGCCACCGCTCTCAGGATCTGTCTGATCACGCAGGGAAAATCCATCGCATCAACAAAGATGGCAGCATCCCAAAGGACAACCCATTCATAGGCATGACCAACAAATCAGGCGAGCCTATCCCAGAAAGCATTTACAGCTATGGCCATAGAAACCCACAGGGAATGTTCATCGATTCTCAAAGCAATATCTGGATCCATGAACACGGCCCTAGGGGCGGTGACGAACTCAACTTAGTCCTTAAAGGGAAAAACTATGGCTGGCCCATCATTACTTACGGCAAGGAGTACTGGGGACCATCAATTGGTGAAGGAACACATAAAAAAGGGATGCTACAACCGGAATATTATTACGTTTCCTCAATCGCCCCCTCAGGCTTAATCCGTTATGAAGCAGACCTATTCAAAGAGTGGCAAGGGGACTTTCTACTTGGTGCATTAAAAGGTAGCCACCTGAATCGACTGACCGAGGCTAAAAACACCTCTTCAGAAAGGGACAAAAAATTCGAAGAGCACCGTTATCTAGAAGATTTAGACGTTCGCATAAGAGATCTAGAGGTGGATAAACAAGGGGCTATTTATATTCTGACTGATGAAGGGAATGGCAAATTGATTCAAGTAACACCTTGAGAGGTTCAAACCACCGGCCAATCGGTATAGAGCAAGTTCATAAGGCACTGTGGCTCACCCACATTTAGAAACATGCATAATAACGGTCAACAATGAACGAATGGATATGAATCGCCCTCAGTTTTATTGCTCATGATTAATAGTCACGAGCTACCTGAAATTTTAAGGGTAACTTTCATTGATGCAGGCAATAGTGGATTAAAAATTAAATAATCCGTAAACCTAGCAACCTTTCTAATAACAGAAAATTTAACCCTAAGCGGAAGATAATCAGGCAAAACATGCCGCAATGGCACTAAAGCAGCCTGATCGATAACCGGCTCAGCAAAACCTTCACTGCAGACTCTAATCTCCTTAAAATTGTTATTAAAAATCTCAGCTATATCATCATGAGAGAATGTATGCACGTCGATTTGGTCATGCTCCCAATGAAAAAATCGTTCTCTTGAAAAAGAATTTCTAAGCCTATTTATCAATACCAGCGGAAACTTAACCATATTCGTTACAGCTGCCCCAAAGTAACTAGGTTCACCTATGATAATAAACGGCGCTTCAGGTTTAAGAACACGGCGAACTTCAAGCATAAAAGCTACCGGATCTGGCAAATGGTGTAAAAATGCACACCCAACAACTAAATCTAGGCTATTCGTCTCAAAGAGAAGCTTCTGCATATCAGAGACGATAGTCTCTACTTCAACACCGTGTTTCAATGCTGTACTTTCCAGCACTTGTAGACTCTTACTGCTAATATCTACTGCCGTTACTTTTTCAAAACGCCCGTCCAAAGCTAGTTTTATAGATATGTTCCCAGTGCCAGCCCCTAAATCAACAACCCTCCCTTTGGCAGGCAAAGGTCTTCCCAAGACTGACTCTAGCTCTAAAACTGTATCTTTAACCTCTAATGTTGAATGGTTTACCCCCATGCGTTCATCATAATTATCAGCTTCTACCTCGTCATGAAATCGTCGATTCAAATCTAGTATTTTGAGCTTATCGACATTAGTTTTCATTTTAAAAACCTCTATTGACCGTTAAATAATAAAACAGCAATAAACGCACCAAAAAAACATATAACTATCAGACAGTTAGATAGAGACACGAATAACATTTCGCATTTTGCGAAAAAAAATGCATCGCATTTATGCACTTCATCATCAAAATCCAGAAAATATATAACCTCAAAGAGACGAGCCTTTCCGATTCAATTTTGTTACAAACTAAGATCAATTCCTCTAAATATTGACCACAGAAAAACACACCGTAAACGCTACCAGCGCACATCTTCATCTCAGATAGATAGCCAACAAAAACAAAGCGATAGAACGAAAATATAGATAAAATTTTAATAAATCTTTTCTATTAATATTTTCTAAAGTAGATAAAATCGAGGCATGATTAAATCCTATTAATATTTAACTTTTTTGATTTTGGTTCGCTTATTGCAGCTTGAATATTCAATAGAGATTTTGAAATGAGAACTAATGAGGAACAATCATGCTTTCCTTCAATAGATTAATTACTCCAAAAGCAATTCTAGCTTCGCTGCTGCTTTCATCTTCTCCCATGTACTTACACGCAGCTCCCTCTGCAACAGGTACGGATCAATTGATTGTTAAATTTGACGACCAATTTGCAAATGGTCGGTTTGAAGCAGATCGCCTCTCTCAAGCAGCTGGCGTCCCTATGAGCTTTCTCCGCGAAACAGCAAATGGCCGGCTAATTTTTCAACTTGATGAACTAAAATCACCTAACCAAGCCAAAGGTCTAGCAAAGGCATTATCTAAAATTGAAGGTATTTCCCATGCGGAACCAGACATCCACATGGTTCCTTTCGCACTTCCAAACGATCCCCTGCTTCAAGATTACCAATGGCATTACTTTGGGCCGAACTCCAGCCCAAGTGAACCAGGTGGGTTAAATGCTACACAAGCATGGGAAAACCTTGATGGCAGCTACCAAAAAGCGGTTGTAGCCATTCTTGACACCGGAAGCACTGATCACTCAGATTTAAACGCTAATACCATTCCGGGTTATGACATGATCAGCCATGTCGACATAGCTAATGATGGTAATGGCCGTGATTCTGATCCGAGTGATCCTGGAGATAATACCGATCCGACACAAAGAAGTAGCTGGCATGGAACTCACGTAGCAGGCACTGTCGGTGCAGTAACAAACAATGGTAATGGTTTGGCCGGCGTCGGATATGACCGCGTTCAACTAATGCATGTACGCGTACTTGGTGTCGGAGGGGGAACTTACTCAGATATTGCAGATGCCATCCACTGGGCAACTGACAACGGAGCAAATGTAATTAACATGAGTTTGGGTGGAAGCAGTAGCTGTGATCCCAACTCGTCAATGCAAGCAGCTATTAATTATGCAGTCTCTAACAATGTAAGCGTTGTTGTCTCTGCTGGTAACAGTAACACCAATACAGCGAATTTCACCCCAGCAAGCTGTTCAAATGTTATCAATGTTGCAGCGGTTAACCGAAGCGGAGGCAAGGCAAATTATTCCAATTATGGGGACCTTGTTGATATAGCGGCACCCGGTGGTGAAGGTAGTAGCAGCAATAGCACATACGTAATTTCGACGTACAATGACGGTGTAACAAGTCCAGGCAACGAAGGATATATAGGTATGGTCGGCACGAGTATGGCCGCACCACACATCTCTGGTTTAGCAGCCTTGCTTTACTCTGAAAACACTGGGATAACTCCAGCAGAGATTGAGCAGCTTATTAAAGAAAACACTCGCTCTTTCCCTGCTGCTTGTAACGGTTGCGGTACAGGTATCGCTGATGCGCATTTAGCAATGCAATCACTACCTACCGAAACACCTACCGATCCAGAACCAACACTTCAGCCACCGAACGCACCTACGTTCCTAAGCCCTTCCGCGGAAGCTGGTAACGTGTCCTTATCTTGGATTGATGTAGATACAGAAGAGTGGTATGAGTTACAAGTTAGTAAGAAAGCGCGTGGTAAGAAGTGGGGGGCATATTCTGACTTGCTAAATGCTGATAATAGCCAAATCTCCGCAGATACCACTGACTTTACCCATAGCCCAAGCGACGGAACTTACAAGTACCGTCTACGTGCGTCCAATAGTGCGGGCTCCTCTGAATGGGTATTGAGTGAGCAAATTAGCGTCGATTCTAGCAGCACTGACGATGGCTCAGATGATTCAGGTAATACAAAGTGTCATCCTAAACGAGGTTGCTAACCCGCTAAATAAAACGCTGCAAAGCTTTTCTTAAGCTATTTGGCTCTGCATACCGCTTCCATAAGGAGGCGGTTCCCTTATTCTCCAATTCCCCTCATAGTAAGGTCACCCACACATAATCTCCGACATCATTTTTGCCGTGTTAATGACTCAAACCCACCATGAAAAAATAACATATCCATAATCATGGACAGATTGATGAAGGTAACCACACTTAATCTAGACCCTGCTAATAGACCCCGTATATACCTATCTAATACTCGGCCATGCTAGCAATAACCCACTCCTAATGACGTATTAAAGGAGGTAGCTATGCTTCGTACTATCAAAGCAACCTTTTGCTTAATCATGATAATAATCGCACTCCCAGCTTACGCTGCAAAACCACACACAAGTGACGGCCTTGTTTGGAACGGTAATAACTTTCCAAGCGGCTCCCACTTCAACTTGATGATCCATGGGAAAAAAGCTGATTTTAACTGCCCTCCACCTGAGTACGATGAACTTTCTAATCTCGTCTTTGGTAACGTGATTAATGTTCCCCGTGACCCTGAAGAAAACATATCAATTCTCATAGAGTCAGGCCGTAAAGGGCCTAAAAACGCACCTACGACTTCCGAACTTGAGGTAACTGATTGGTGTTCAGTGTTTCCAGATCATCCAGACAACGAATACTCTGTAGGCGATGCTGCGAGCTTTAGAATACCTAAGGACTCAGAAGGCTATATGGTCTTTGCAAGGGTTACAGGCAAACCCACTAAAGATGACGGAACAAGCACTCAAATTGTTATACGAGGATGCCTTGAAGATGTTCAAGACGAAGCCGGAAATGAGCTTTTGATGCTTGGCCTAATTACAACTGATGGCGACTCATACGTCCCAGAATGCCCAACCTATAGCGAACCAACAACTCTTGTTAGGACTGACTCACTTAAAGGAAAGAAAGTAAAAGGGGCAACCAATATCACTCAATTATTCCAATGGTCCGGTGATGTATATAGTTTAGGTGATGTTGCATCTTGCGGAACGCTTGAGAACCCTTGTGATCCTACCGAAGATACTATTGTTTGTTGCTACGAAGACGATTCTGATGAAACTACAGGTGTGTATGCTGGTTGTATCGAACCAGCCTTAGATGAAAATAATTACACTTATTGCCCAGTAATCACTGAAACCAATACTTATGACGTTCCCGTTTTAGTCAGCCTTAATTCATACTCTGATACTTGGGTATTCAACATTGGCGACTTTGTCGACTATCTATGGTCCATAAGTAATGACGGTGCTTATAACGTTCAAGTTAGGTTTTACCCATTATCAAATCAATCTTGGTGGGACTCTGATACCGATTCAATAAAATAAATATTAAAGCCCCTGATTTCAGGGGCTAACCCCTTTAAACAATCCTGATACGTCTTTCACTTTCTCCGTATATCGATTGGATAGAGTTAGATAAAACAAGAAAGGTAAGATCCGCACTCATGTCGGGCGGGCTATTAGCAAACCACTAATGCTATAAAGAGTTTTTTTGAGATACTTCCACTCTGTTTCTACCATTAGCTTTAGCTAAATATGTTGCCTTGTCTGCTCGCAAGATAAGTGAATGAAAAGTATCTCCACATTCAAACTGAGCCACACCAAAACTACACGAAATATGCCCTACACCGGCAAATTCTAATTTATGAACTGAAACTCTAAGTTTTTCTGCAACCGCTGAAGCACTCTGAATAGTCGTTGCAGGCAATATGATGACAAATTCTTCTCCTCCCCACCTCGCAAATACATCGGTAATTCGCATCTGCTTTTGGATATGAAGGCAAATTTCTTGGAGCACTATATCTCCCACTGAATGCCCATATTGATCATTAACATTCTTAAAGTGGTCAACATCAAAAAACACTATAGAAAACGATTCAGAGTCATACCTTTCAACCCTATTAATCTCTTTTTGCAGTTCAAACTCAAACTTCGCTCGATTATAAATACCTGTTAAGTGATCTACAGAAGAAAGCTCCTCATACTTAGTTGCTCGAATCTGTAGCTCTTTGTTCACTTGCTTAAGCTGAGTATCATTATGACGGATCATATCCGTCCATCGAGAATACACTCTGCTGATTAGCTCTCCCTGTGTAATCTGCCCAATAATTTCTCCTTTACGATCCTCCACAATTAATCTTTTAAAGTTTTTCACCTGAATAAACTCTAAAGCTTGCTTAATCGAGGTATTGAAAGGGATTGTTTCAACAGGATAGCTCATATACTTAGCTATCGATAATTGTAAGTTTTTACCTTCTCCGAACAGTCTAACGATGTCTTTCGTCGTTATAATTCCGGCAGGTTTATCATTATCGTAAAGCAGAACGCTGTCATTCAGGTGATGATCCATCAAACTGATAACATCAATTGTTGGGGCTGTGATTTGAGATTTTTTAATGTGTTGGTTAAGGATAATTTCACTTATTACCCTCTTTTCTAGGAGCGTTTTAGGATCAATACTGGAGATAATATCGGCATAAAATACAACCCCTGTTAAATCTCCGGCTTTGTTAGTAGTACAAAGACACTCAACCTCATGGTTAACCTCTTCCAGAATTTCTTCGATTGGTGTGTCTTCATCAATTGAGAATATCTTATCGTACTTAATCGTTTTTATCGGAAGGGAAAAATCAACTTGAGACACCCTTAGGCGAATTAAGTCACTAGCTGTCAAAACGCCAAACCGATGATGCTCGTTCTTAGATACAACGATCACATCTCTGTGATTCTCTTTGTACATTAAATCTACTGCGTTGCTAATCGATGCTTCTTCATCGATTTTTATTACCTGCTTTTGTGCAATATCTTTAGCTGTAGACTTCTTCAAACCAACCTTCCATTTCAGTTCTAAATCAAAATTGTTACCGCCAAGTAAACAAACTTAATGCCCGACAATCATTAAGTTTAATTATATGCAAATGGGGAATTGAACTGCCATATGCTATTTATCGAAATTCTACCACTAGCTCTGTAAAGATAGCGTACCGGTACTAACGACCCACAAACAGCTCTGACCTACGCTGGTAACTCGACTGATATATAAAAAAATGAGTAAGAACAAAGAGATAGAAAAATACAATAAATGGCTCGTCCGTACAGGATATTCGGTTGCGCCCCACCCTACAGACTGTTGTACGTGGCAATGTGCTCTCACTTCTCTCTCAGACTGAGTCTATTACCTGCTACAACAGCTTTCGGTTGGTGAACTCAATTAACTAAACCTGTCATCAGCTCACCACCAAATTTTCAGCAAACACACAACGTGCCCGGCCGGACTGTTTAGCCTGATACATTCTCTGGTCAGCCAGTTCGATCAGATCCGGCCAGTCTTCAGCTTTATCATTAACACGCTCGGCAACTCCCATACTGGCGGTTAAAGCGGTTCCATCTGGGCGCTTACCCAGCCAATTCTGGGTAATCCTCTCTATCACCTTCTGTGCTCCAGCTATGTCTGATCCATTAAGTAGCAGGATAAACTCCTCACCTCCCCAGCGAATCACAATATCACCACTACGTAATAACCGCTGCAGATTCTCACAAGCCTGACGCAGAGCCTTATCACCCTCATCATGACCATACATATCATTGATCTGTTTAAAATGGTCCAGATCGATAAAAGCCACGGCAAAAGGTTTCTCATGCCTGTTTGAAATATGGAAATAAAGATCCAGAATTTCTTCTCCAGAGCGCCGGGTAAAAGCCCCTGTTAAAGCATCCAAAGAAACCTTATTCACGATTACTATCATGTAATGGATCTGAATCATGCCGGAGATAATGTATACGCCAGCGACCAACAGCATCAGCCACAAAGTCGGTAATAAGCCCTCCCAACTAAAGTTATCCGCCAACTGCAGGCCTAATAAAAGAGACAGCACTACCGGTAGAACCAACAACAAAGATTCCACCACCGTTAACGGAAAGACACTTAACCCTGCCATAACAATAAAGGGGAGCGATGCATACAACATCACAGAAATAGCAGCCCAACCATTCAACTGTTGATCTCCAAACAGAGATTGGGAGAACAGATAAAACAGCAATGGATTAAGCAGCATAGTCAGCAATAACAAGAAAGCGACTGAAAGCCTTTTCGGTAACTGCCAGGGCCAAGCCAGTGCAATAAATACTGCGACTACAGCAAGCCTCATCAACAATAGGTTATTCCACACCTCTGCCGGAAATACCCAGTAATCAACCAATACCCAAAGCAAGTTTAAGAAAGCAAAACAGCCAGATATCAATCTGACGCGGTTGATAATAGTTCCTGCACGATGACGACTTAAGTGTAAGTCATGAATATGTGAGCTCAATAGCTCCTTAAGATGGTGTAAAGAGAGATCACCGAATAGTACTGCGGGTAGATGCCTAACCAAACTGTTTGTACTCATCATCCATGCTCTTGTTATTTTTCTTTTTGGATAAGACGTTATAACAGGACTTTTAATCAATCATTGCTGATCTTTATCAAGTGTTTTTATGTTAAATGCACTGTGACCAACCGAAAATACGCCACGTAAACAGTTTTGGAATGCGCCTTAGGGAACATGCGATTAAGTCCCACTTTTTAGCTAACTCTCCCAAGAAAGCTGTATTTGCGGCGTAATCGCACGATTGCTGGCCATTTCTTACTGTCTGCATGCCGATTTCTCAGCATGTAGGCGGATTTATCCTACGCCCGCAGAATCTGATCCACGCGAGCAATGTTTGCCAGAGCAAACAGCATAGCTAGCTTACTGTCGTTCTTCATCAGCCCACGATAACGAGCCTTGGTAAAACCAAACTGGCACTTAATGATCCGGAACGGATGCTCAACTTTCGCGCGGATACTGGCTTTCAGATACTCGGTTTTCAATGGGAGCTTATTGATACGTGGATGTTTCTTCAGCTCTTTGACCTTGCTGGGTATTTCAGCAACATGCCAGTCCGCTTTTACATCTTCGAGCTCTTTACGGTTCTCAGCGCCACGATAACCACTGTCGGCGAAGATAAACTCTTCTTTGCCATGAAGAAGGTGTTCGGCTTGGTTGAGGTCATGCTCATTAGCGGCGGTAGTTGTGAAACTATGCGTCAGACCGGTTCTGGCATCAACGCCGATATGGGCTTTCATTCCAAAGTGCCATTGATTGCCTTTCTTGGTTTGGTGCATTTCAGGGTCACGTTCACCAGCTTTGTTCTTGGTAGAACTTGGTGCTTCGATGATCGTTGCGTCCAGCAGCGTTCCTTCTTTTACCAACACACCGGCATCGCTTAACCAGGCGCTAACCTCTTGGAATATTTTTCGAGCCAAACCATGCCGCTCCAGCAGGTGACGGAAGTTCATGATCGTGGTGTGATCAGGTATCGCGCCATCCAGCGAGAGACCAGCAAACAAACGCATGGAGGCGATTTCATAAAGCGCATCCTCCATGGCTGGATCGCTCATGCTATACCACTGCTGCATGCAGTGGATGCGCAGCATGGTTGATAACGGATAAGGCCTACGACCGTTACCGGCCTTTGGGTAGTGAGGGGCAATCACTGATTCCAACCGCTGCCAAGGAATCAGTTTCTCCATACGGCCAAGAAACTTCTCTTTGCGAGTTTGGCGACGCTTGTTGTTGAATTCGCTGTCAGCGAAGGAAAGTTGGTGATCCATGGATAGCCCTCAGCACATCAGAGCATGGATTGTCTCATGCTGAGGGACTTAATCGCATGTTCCCTAGGCTTGCTAGCTCTTGAAATCAACCTGCTCTTGCTAACCTTTTGACTCTTAAGCTAATCTCTTTCGCTAGCGATACAGCGTTCATGCTTAAGCTTTTTTGAATAAGCGTTTAAATAGCTTAAAGCGAGAGGTTGAATATGGTAATAAACGGAAAACCAGTCTCTGAGTATCTTTCATGTTCAGAAGAAACCGAGCAGAGCACTGAAGAACAGAACTATCACCGGAACAGAAACAATCATTCTGAAGCTATAGACTTGGAGGTAGCTGATACCTGTTTTATCAAGGTCAAACTACCCACTCCCACTCCCAAAAAAAACCGCTTAGAACAAGCTCTCATCGCATTAAAAAGTATTTTTTATAGGACTAAACAGTGAACAAACTTAAGGGATGGATATACGTCATTTCGAATGAATCTCTACAAGACATTGTTAAAGTTGGAACCACTGATAGAGACCCATCAATACGAGCCAAAGAACTAGGCTCCACCGGGCTTCCCCACCCATATACAGTTCAATACGAATTACTAACTTATGACCCAAAGCTAGTAGAAAAAGAAGCACATAAATTACTAAAAGAATTTAATGCAGGAAAAGAATGGTTTAAATGCTCTATTGACAGTGCAATCGAAGCAATTAAGAAAGCTTCCGGTAATCAAGCTCTTTTTGCAATGAGGAATGGGATACCTTGCAACACACAGAACATATCAAACATTAATGACATTGTACTTAACGCATTAAATGAAATGAAAGAACATCAAATACCAGAACCTGAAGAAACACCTCAGACAAGGGAGTTAACCCATCCATCTAGTCAAGATGAGCAAAAGGACATTTATACAAGATCCTTATGGGAGAAGGACAACCCTACACCTAAAAATTCTACGCCTACAGATGAAGGGTATGTTCGATGTAACTCATGCTCAGCCGAATACTGGCCCACCTTCAAACATAAGTGTAAAAACATTTAAGGCAATATAAAGCGAGATGATGCTAGAGCATCACCCCATACCTTAAGGCAAAGAAAATACCAAAATTGTCACGCTTCGTTAGATCTAGACTTTGCAGCTTTAATTAACTCTGAGGTTAACTTGTTTAGCAACTCGTGACTGGGGTGCCCATCCCCATGATTCCCATCAAGAGTTTCTGAAGTGTACTAGCTCAGACCTGATCTGACAGTTACCCGTTCTTTCCAGTGCTACTGTCAGATTAGATTTGGGCTAAATTCTTTTCAGCCCAAATCTGTTTTCCATCAAGCAATGTTTCCAGTGGCGTTCTGCCACAGCACATTTTCCCCTGATGAGTTCGTTCATTGTTGTAATAATCCAGCCATTCGTCCAGATCTTTTTGCAGTTCTTCCAGTGAAGCATAGAGCTTTTTACGGAACGTAACCTGATAAAACTCGTCCAATATCGTTTTATGGAAGCGCTCACAGATACCGTTAGTCTGTGGGTGTCTCGCTTTGGTTTTCGTGTGATCAATATCGTTGATGGCGAGATATAGCTGGTAATCGTGCTGCTCAACCTTGCCACAGTATTCCGTGCCTCGATCAGTCAGGATACGCAGCATAGGCAGCTCCTGAGCCTCAAAGAATGGTAATACACGATCATTCAATACATCGGCTGAGGTAATTGGGGTTTTCGTCGTGTAGAGCTTAGCGAACGCTACCTTGCTGTACGTATCAACAAAGGTTTGCTGATATATCCTGCCAACCCCTTTTAGATTACCCACGTAGAACGTGTCCTGAGAACCCAGATAGCCAGGATGATGCGTTTCTATTTCACCGCAGGCTTCGTCATCTTGTTTCTTCTTCTCAAGCGCAGCCACTTGGTCATCCGTCAGAATGATACCTTCACTCGCAACCTTTGCTTCCAGAGCCGAAAGGCGCTTTTTAAAGTTTTCTAAGTTATGACGTAGCCAGATGGAACGAACACCACTGCCCGATACAAACACGCCAGCTTTACGCAGTTCGTTACTGGTTCGGGCTTGGCCATGAGCGGGGAAAGCTATCGCGTGTTCAATGACGGCGTTCTCAATCTGCTCATCTACACGGTTTTTGACATTGGGCGTTCTGCGAGATCGGTTGATCAGTGAATCAACACCGCCTTCCTCAACAAGTTCCTGATAGCGATAAAACGTATCACGGGAGACACCCATTACTTTGCAGGCTTTTGAGACGTTTCCAAGTTCTTCCGCAAGGTTGAGTAAGCCTGCTTTGTGTTTAATGATGGGATTGCTAGTATGCAACATGAGAGTTACCTTTGTTTTGATTTAAGATTTCAGCACCTTTATCAAAACGGGTAACTCTCTCTTTCTCAAGAAGATATGTCAGATTAGGTCGAGACTAATTCATCTGAAGCGTTGTAGGTTATTGCATCTACAGCCTTCAAAATAAAACTCTTCTTCATTTCAGTCTCATCTCCTTCTAGATCTTCAATCTGTTTTTTGAAGGATTCATAAGATTTCGCTAAAGATTCTTTATGAGCATATTCTTGCTGTAATCTCTGAGCTTCACTACGACGCTTGGAGGCAAAATAAGCAAGCCACAAAACAGGCCCGTAAAAAGGCAACTTATATAACAACCCTTTGAGAATTGAATCCCAATTCCCAAATTCTTTAAACTTAATAATGCTATCTGCCGCCCAGAATGTTTCAACGGACATAGCTACAGCCCCTAAAACCAAAAAGACTAGGGAGATATAGAAAATTATATTTGAAATTAGGATGGGCTTATTAAAGGATTCCCTCATATCACTATATGCAGTTGCAAGGCCTGCACTAGTTGCCCCTGGTAATAACGATTCAATTTTCTTATTCAGCGCAGCATAAGTCTCTTCCTGCTTTACCTTGTAAGATTCAAGCAGATCCATCCCCTGATCCAACTCATCCTTCAAACCAAGTTGAGCCTCATCACTACTACCAAATACTCTGCGATAGAACTTCTTAAGCTCATTTAGTGAAGCCTCAAGATCATCAAGCTTTTCTGAAGCCTTCTGCCTATCATCTTCCAACTCTTCTTTAGCCTGTTTAATACTCAGTTTAATAGAAGGGACGTCTTCTTCCCCTTCAAAAACTTCTCCATAAAATTCAGAAAGCTTAGAATGCTTCTCCTCCGAATCATTACATAAGTTCCTAACTTTATTTCCAAGCCCGTCAGCCGCAAAAAGATCATCCTCTAAACTAGAAACACGCCCGTAAAATGAGTCAATCAGGTGCATTTTATTAGCAGATTCATCATGATAAGCCGTTATTGCTGCAAACTGCTGCTCTGACTCGCCCTTCAAACGCTCTATTTGATTTTCAATGAAACCGCTCGCACCTAAAGCTGCAGCTCTAATAGACTCAACCTCATTCGCACTTCCCACCATGTACGGGCGGATAATACTCAAAACCTGATCAGCATGATTATTAGCGTTTGTTAAATGGCCTGAATTACGGTTATTCAGATAATTTTGAAGCTGACTAACTAGTTGATCTGATTGACCACGAAAAGTATCCCAGATAAATACAGGGGTTAATTCTGGCTCTATCAACCCGAGACTGGAATCTATATAAGCAATAACTTTTTTTAGTCTAGATACTTCTTCAGGAACATTAGGATCATTAGTTTGTTGTTTCTCAATATCAGAAATGAACTTTTTGACATTCGACCAACTTGTACGGAAAGAATGTTCTTCAAACTGCTTAATCCATCGACTCATGATACATCCTTGCTAAATATACATGGGCAAGAGAAGAGACTTATACAAAAGAGCTTCTCAAAAACAGAGCAGTAACAATTGACGGTCTATTTAACGGCCCAACAAAAAAGCCAGACAAAAAAGACATTAGAAAACAATTGTTTACCGTGAAAAAGTGGCGCGCCTGGAGGGATTCGAACCCCCGACCAACAGGATCGGAAACCGAGCTAAGAACGCCCTCAGAAGCCGCCTGAGAGATGATCTCCAGACCTCATCATGGTTAGGTGCTCACACTGAAATCCGGAGGAAGAGCGGTTACAGTGATTGATCGTGCGGCACTGTGACCAGAGGGTGGCGTCATTTACCATCACTTGCAGTAATTGGCATACATCTGTTTTGCTTTCTGACACATTTCATCCCGTAATGAAGGAGGTGATATAACTTCTACATACTGTCCAAAGCCCAGAAGCCACCACCTAAGCTCCTTAGTGTCTTCGACCGTAGCAGTGACACGTAGATGGTTTTCCTCTATCTCTGTTATTACTTGATCTTCAGACAATGGAGTTTCAATTAAATGGTTACCCGCTTCATCCATAAACTCTAATTCAACTGATACACGACCAGCATTCTGAGGATATGTAAATCCACCCTCAGCTATGTACTTTTCTAAGTCAAAGTTTTCTGGATACTGAACCTGATCATCAAGGAGGTTGATACTTTGAATCCTGTGTATCGCAATATGCCGTAAGTCTTTATAGCTCCAGAATGTGCACACCAAATATATCACCTGATCACGCACAACAATGCCCAATGGGCTTACTGTCTGCTTCTCCCTATCTTTATAATTGATCTCTATTTTCAACTCAGCAAACAAAGCATCATAAAGCTTATCCACAACAGCCTGTTTCATCTCCGGAGCAAGAAGCTGTATTCCATTCGGAATGTGAGAGACCTTATCAGGCCAACCAATCAAACTCTTACATGTTGATTCTTTCAGAACATTGAATGCACGACTCTCATTTCTATCTACTTGAGCCTTAATAGGAGGAGGTAAGTAATTCTGTAAAAACTTGCTCGCCAAAACATCAGTCAAAGCTTCATGAGGGCTAACTGCTGACAGAGAACCATCAAAGCTCTCATCAAAATACCAACCATATGGTTTACTCCGCTCATCAGACAGTAATGGAAAAAACCTACTGAGTTTTTGCAGGTCTCTTTGAATTGTTCGGTCACTCACTTCATACCCTAAACTTTTTAAGCCCTTCCTAAGTCCATCAAGACTAATTTTTTTAGGCTTTTTGGGAATTATCCTTAGTAAAGCGATGTGCCTCAGAGCAGTCTCCATTAACCCCTTTCTCCTTTGATATGTGCAATGAATATTGAGTTACCCATAACATAGCAACCAAATGCGACACTAATTGTCGCATTGTTAAGTTAACTTATAAACAAGCGAAACATTCATTAAGAGAAAGAGAGGCGAAAATGGAGCTTCCAAGTACATTGTTAATCGGAGTAGGCGGGGCCGGATCAGCCATTCTAAAGGCGGGAAACTGCCTACAGATTGACTTAAAGGCAAACATCAATCGAAGCTGTGTTTTTACTGATAGTACTCACCAAGAAGCTTTTATTGGCCTGTCTGACGAGGATTTTAAAACTGTAAGACTAGATTCAGAACTACCCGAAACTGCAAAACAAAAACTGGTTAGTCTAGTATCAAAATATGACCAAATCGCTGTATTCGTCGGCTTAGGAGGACTGCTCGGCTCCTCAGTTATCCAACCACTGATCACCCTATGCAACAATACAGGTAAGAACTTGGTACTCATTACCTCATTGCCTTTTCTTTATGAGGGATCAAGACGTGAAAAAGCGATAGCAACTCTTAATCATATAAAGCATCTAGATTGTGCTATTTCCGTATACGATCTTGCTGAGGAAAGTAAAAAATATCCTCGAAACTGTTCTTTCGATGCGATGATTGGCGACATTAACAAGCGGATGATGATGGCTCGCATCGAGAAAGATATAGATTCGGCTGGAATTAGCTTTGATGATCAGAATATCAACTCCCATGAATCCCTTCAGGAAGCTTATCCCAATGCATACAACCTTTCTTTTCTGTGCACTATTACTCAAATAGAAGCCTCCGATGTAGATGAAGCAAATCTTATTCCTGCAGTAAATACAGGATTTGAGATTAATGTTCGAGTCAAAACTTCAAATGCTTCTGACGCTGAACAAGCTTCAGCTGAGCTGTATTTTACTTTTGCTAGCTATCACGCTTATAACGAATGCCTCAGCCATTTAGAACAAGCCTACAAAGATAATAAGTCATTGATCGCAACGTCTGATATATATAGTTTCACCAATGGTGAAGCGACTTTGTTTGGTCCTAAACTGACAATACTCCGAACAAATTTTGAAAATGTTCTTGTGAAAAATGTAATCAACACCTCAACTAAGGAAAGCTAATCATGGATAAAATGGACCAGTTACTAGCAAAGTGGAAAGAAGAGGTGTCGGCTGAATCTGACCACTTCGTTGAAGATGGCATTATATGTCAAGAAGGCTGGAACGCTGCGGAACGTAAAATCTTGTTCATTCTGAAAGAAACTAATGGATACAATAAAAGTATTACCAAACTAATCAATATCGCAGTTACAGACCGAAAAGACAGCGCTTTATGGAAAAGGCCCACCTTTCACAATATTGGCCGCTGGGGATTTGGGCTTCTAAATATTTCCACCGAAGCGCCTCCTTATAAAGCCGCAAATAAAGAGAGAAAAAATTCTCTTTTGTCATGTGCTTTCATTAATATTAAGAAAACCTCTGGTGGACGAACAGCAGGAAAAGAAGTTTCTTCAAACGCTGAAAAGTATGCATCATATCTTCGAGAACAGATCGAAATCATCTCTCCAGACATCATTGTATTTGGCGGCACTTACAAAATAATGAAAAAACATGTTTTACCAGAAATGGAACACGAGGCTCACAGAATTCATAAATACAAAAATACTATATGCATAAATGCCAATCACCCTGCCTGCACTAAAAAACGTACAACCATGTACGATCAAGTGATTGGCAGTTACGCTAATTACATTAAAGATCTATCGTCATAAAAAGATCAGATTCACCAACACCCTGCCATCTTCTGGCGGGGTGCATTTTGCGAAAAACACAGATGACAGATTCAGACGAAATTACAGTCCCAAATCCACGTATTCTCAGGGCTCTAAATAAGCATACAATCACCGGAAATTATCTCTCTCCAGTAGATACTAGTAACAGTAATATACCCTCTACTGATTCATTACCTTCTTTACCTAACCGTAAGAAACGTTTTAGACCCATTACTATTGGAAAACGTAAGCTAAGCTTTCAACTTCGTTACCTGTTTAAAGCCTTACTTCAGTGGAAACAAGACAAGCCAGATTACAAAATCGCGTTCGCGACCGTTCACTTTGATCGACTAACAGAAGGTAAGCTAACTAAAGCTAAAAAAGGTCCTGTGTCTGCTTACGCAGATAGGTTGTCCTATATCCTCAAACAGCTAAGTAACGATTCGACTTTTTTCTTTACGTTGGAAAAAGGCAAAACCGCTAATAAACGACTACATGCCCACATTCTGATTGCATACCATCCAGATGATTTCGATACGTTGAAAGCTCTGCTTAAGAAAGGAGCTAATACCACAGGCACTGGCTTGAAGATTCAACACACTTACATTCTCAAACATCCGGCACGTCCAGGCACTTTTGAATACGAAGCACTAGAACTGGATGAAGACTCTGGTCTTTGTAGCTATGAAAAAGATAAAAATGGGCATTACTTTAAAGAGCTACCGGTAGATGCAGGTTCTGTTGATTACATGAGCAAGGATTTAGCTAAGAGAGTGATGCCCAAAGCCAAACATCCATACTACGCACCACAAAGCCTGAAACAGTTAGCGAACCAATTATGGGATGAAGCCTATAGGGCCCAGAAAGAACTTAATAACTTATAATCGAACAAGTGCATTGAGCCAGCTCTCATCACGATCTGGCCTTTGATCTTTAGTATTCCACGTTTCAACTTCAGCTTCCGGATTAACATTACCCATCAACGACCTGAAACTACTGTCTGTCATGTCAGTGAAAAATCGTCCGTCGCGCTCACATTCGGTATCACCCAACTTGAATGAGCAGTACATCACACCACCCGGCTTCAGAGAGCCTATCAAAGCAGAAATTGAGTCCGGAAGTTCGGTTCTGGGCACATGTAGAAGAGAGGCGCAAGCCCAGACAGCATCAAACTCTCCCTGCCGGCTCATCTCATTGAAACGCATACAATCTACAGTCTGACCAAGCAGCTCAGAGGCGAGCTTACAGAGCGTTTTAGACGCATCAAAAGCAGTCACTTTATAGCCCTGTTTTTTGAACGCTAAAGCATCACGACCCGAGCCACATCCAGCATCAAGAATGGAACCACCTTCAGGCACTAATGGCAGGAAACGCTCATACAGTTCGGACATATCAACATCGACAGTTCCTTCGAAAAAATCCTGTGCGTTCTGCTCATAATATTCAGTCGACATCGATTGGTGTTCCTTTCAATTCCGGTTCCCAAACAGAGTTAGGATTCAGGTACATGCTTGCACGATCATAACAGTCTTGCAGGAACTGTATACGTTGCTGTGTATTGATTCCGGTTTGCCGGATTAACGTCTCTCTCAAAGGATGATGACTGGTAATCAAGTACTCATTTCTTTTGTGAAGTCTCTTCAACAGCGTTCGAGAAGGAAGACGATCAAACTTACCTGATTCACCACGATTACAGGTCTGGCAGGACAAAGCCAAATTCCACACTCCATCGAGGTTAGAAAATTGCTTAGTGAGCTTCAGTCTATGCGGTAGGAAGTGATCCACATCAGCGAGCTTGTCTGATCCTGGCCCTAATGAGATCTCATCAAAACAGTAGAGACACTTACCCCTCTGATACCCATTCAAAGCATCTCGACTGCTGGTTATATCAACACGCCGATTGCCCGCTTGAGTGAGCAGCCTTCCACTCTCATGGTCATGATCCACACTAATCAGATTACGGGACAGATTCAGATCCCAAGCAGTTTCAACCAACCGCCAGCGAGCTTCAGTTTCATCCAATAGCGATCGATTCACATCTTCTGAGAAGAGCACGTGTAATGCATCGGTTATACGAATACCACCGTTCTGCTTTCTCTCATCAATAAAGAAACGCTCTGGTACATCTTCTGTGTTAACAACATGAAAGGCATCAATGACATTCACAAAGCCGAGCTTCGAAGTCTGACCAATCAGTTCATCCTTTGAAATCTGACCAGCATTAAAGTCTCTACACGTATTCAGAAACTTACCAGAAGCTCTATTCCCCTGCTTATCGGCAAGAATCAAATGCTCACACAGATGACGACTAAAGGGTTCTGCCAGTTGCTCGAGCATTACCAAATCACTTCCATTTCGATCAGACAATTCGATGAGTGATTTCGCTAAAGCAAACTTGTACGACGCTGAGTTACGACCAAACAGAATGATTGATCGCCAGTAGCTTGATAATGATGGGTCTGATGCAAAGAATTCCATTTCACCTCCCAGTGTTAATGGGAGGGTACCACATGATTTGAGAACAGCACCAAAGCAATAAACTCAGTTCCATCTGTCATAGTTAAACCAGAGGAGAGCCTGTTAGACCCGGATCGTTCCAATCTCACAATTACTCTGGTGCATTACCCTTATAGAAAGGTCAGCAGGTTGTTTTATGTTGTATGTAAGTTGTATGAATTTCGGTGATTTCAAAACCAACTATAAGAACACATCTGGAAAGGTGGTAAAGCGCCTGCCTTTAAGGGGATTCGACAAATCACCCTTATAGAAAGACAGAATAGGCAGCAGACAGCGTGGAATCGGGGTGATGAAATCCGGACAGGTTTAAAACAGTCAATTCCATCAACGGCAGGCAAACTTAAAGACAGTATCCGACAACCCAAATCAACCTATCCGGCTGACCAGATCACTTGCTCGAAGGTGGGTGTAACGGTTCAACATCTCCAAAGTTTTGTGTCCTGTTATTGTAGCCACTTCCATTGTGTTCAATCCTTTTTCAAATAAACGGCTGGTGGCTTCGTGTCTGAGATCGTGGAAACGCAGCCCTTCGATACCTGCACGTTTGCAAGCTCTATCAAACGCTTGTGAGACGCTGTCTGGGCGTATATTAAAGACAAGATCACCATCTCTACTAGTCGACATCAGCACCTCCACAGCAGCCCCTGAAAGCGGCACATCGCGAGGCACTCCAGTCTTCGTTTCAGGAATGTGTAATGTCCGATTCTTAAGGTCGATATGTTCCCATTTGATCTTAACCAGCTCACCTCTTCGCATTGCTGTTTCAACTGCAAAGGCAACGACTTTTTGAACAACCGGTGTTTCAGACAACGCTTCCTGAAGAAGCTCAAACTCACCTTCTAACAATCGACGATCTCTACCATTCGGACGTTTCGGTTTTCTGACTGTTGGTATGCCTTTCGGGAAAGGCACGTTCCATTCTTGGGCAGCAATTTTCAGCACTTTACTGAGCAAGGAAAGGCGGTGAACAACCGTTGTTGGACCAACCTGTTTGAGCTGTGCGTCTCGGAACTCAGCCAAATGCTGGTTAGTGAGATTAAAAAGTGAAATTGCTCCCAGAGAAGCCACAACAGGACGGGATGTAGAACGCTCTATAGCTTGCTTACGATGATCACTGATGCTTTCAAGGAAACGCTCAATGGCATCTCCAACGGTCATACGTTCGGCTTCAGAGGTGTCAATGAACAAGCCCTTCTGAATTTCAGACTCGATTTCTCTTGCCCATGCAACTGCATCTGATTTAAGAGTGAATGATTTCGCTTGTGGTTTATGCCCTTTAATTCGAACTTGAGCTTGCCACTTGCTTCTCAGCTTCCGGATTGTTGCCATTTACATCCCCATTAAAATCTTAACCTGTGATATAAATGAATCGATCATAGGATGCCGGCATTGAAATGTCGGGCTTTTGATAAGCATCTGTCTGTAATTTTTCCAAACTTAAGCTCTTATAATGATTGAACAAAACCCCTCAACTGATTCCACAGAAATCGAAGATAGTTTTTTGCCTGATACCACTTCTCTTGAAGCTCAAAAGCGGTTTCTTAAGCATACGCGAGAGATGAAATTTTCCCCTTTATTCAAGCTAAAGGAAGAACTAGGCATAGAATTTTTTGAGGTTCTTGAAGCACTCCTTCGAGCCAATCTTGAAGGAACTAAAATTCAAACTTATACAAGAGTTGTAAACAAAGTTTTAGAAGTCGACTCTTGGGCAGATGCCGAACAGAGAGTAAGAAGAGTAGATCATGAGTATTTCCATGCTGTAAGACTTGATGTTTCTGGAGCTTTATCCAATGCCTCAGAAAAAGCCTTCGAAAAAAATCGCCAACTTGAAAAGAGCCAAGAAGGCAAAACTGATGATAAAAATGCAGCCGGTAAAAGCACGGTAGAGGCCTTAAAAGAAAGCATAGGTACTGAAGCGGTTAACAAAATAATACGAGAAGCAGAAATAAAAGCTCAAAAGAATCGAGCTCATATACTTTCCGAAGCGAAAGAAGAGCCATTCACAGGCTTTATTGAGATACCCTTTACAGCCCTTGAAGACATCCTTCACTCCGGCTCATCAAAAATCCAAACCGTCTGGGAAGATGATGAAAATTACATCACATTTCAAAACCCTGTCGAAATAAACAAGCACAATATCTATGTAAACGCAGACGATACCCCCCTTCTATTTGAGAAAATAACGGCCTCAACCTCCTCTCTGTTTTCAGTTGAACTGCTGGAGTTAATTCGTAGCAAGTATCATTCAAACCCTGAGGAGCTTATTCATGCGCTAGAGTCCCAAGAACAAGAAATAGCCAAACTCAATGATGAAATTTATTGGTTAAAAGATTGCGACCAGGACAAAAAAGGCGATACAAAAGACCTTCTTATTGCAGGGCTGCTTGCACTCATAATCGATAAATGCCGAGCGGATGACGGGAAAAAATACATCAAATCAACAGGCAAACTCGAAACCGGCATAATCCAGAGTGAGGTCATTAAGCGATTGAAATTAGATAAAGAACTATCTGGAACTAGTGGCTTCAAAAACCTGATACCAAATCTGTACAGAAAGCACGCAAAAAAATGAAAAACTTTCCTTAAATTTGCAAAAAGCTTGTTTTGCAAATTACACGGAGGATTGGATTACCTAACAAGCTGCTATGAATAACATGCTCTCCATTCATAAACCGGCCTCTTGGCCTTAACTGATGAAAGGTAGAAACATGCTAAACATTCAGCAAACGAAAGTCCTAACAGCACTTGTTAACTCTGCAGGTATCACAGAAAACTTCGATCATCATGTCGATGGTTACAGTTTTATTTGCCCATTTGAAGTAATCGAACAGCTAGAAGAAATAACCGGGCTCGAAATAGAAGAATTCGACTTACTCACTGAAAGTAGTTCCGGGCTTTTAAGAGAAGTCACATCATTCAGGCTCAAGCCTGAGCATCACTCAAAAGCAAAAACCATCCTAAACGCCCATGTTGATGAACTCATCAGAAATGGGCACACGCCAAGCACTTTTCAATAAACAAAATTCCCGCTACTACCCACCTAATGGGTAGTAGCTAACATTTTTTCAGAGAAATTATTATGCCAACAATGCGCGAATTAACCTCAAAAATGATTATCCCCACACTTTCCCATTCAACTCCTCGCGAATTTAAGCGATTCGCAAAAGAGCATGCATGGAAAATTGCATTACTACCCAAAGAAAAGGTGAAACTGTTACAAGATGAAACATCAATCCGTAGTGAGGAGTGGTTTAATACAACCGGTGCTGCAACTTATTGCCTATGTCAGGCTTGCGATCCTGAAAAAGACTGGCATACAGTATTGAAAGAGAATCGTCGTAAACAGAACGATAGTGTAGCAGTCCTGATTTTAGGGAAAGAACCAAGAGGTAATGCAGAACGGCTTGGTGAGCTTGAATGCCACACAGTGGGTAGAAAAGTCTACTATACCAAATCAGCCCTTGATAAGTGGCTGGCAGGAATGAAGTCTTTTTCCAAACATTGAGAGATTGTTTCATCTCCAATGTGATCATATTGTGCCGATAGCAATCGAAACACTATGTTCGATGCAACAAGATTAAAGGGGAACCAGCGTCATTACTGGCTCCCCTTCTTTATATCTGTTTCCCCGACCAACGGGTTATCAAGCCAACTGTTAAACCAAAATATAGCCTCAGATGCACAATACCCACCTCTGTGATACTTTTTCCAGATCCACTTGAAAAAGGCTTCAAGATGAAAACAAATGTAGTTTCAGAACTTGATGAACTTAAAGAATCCCTACGACTATTCTCGGCAGAGCGTGATTGGGATAAATTCCACTCCCCAAAAAATCTTGCAATGGCGCTCGCAGTTGAAGCATCAGAGATAATGGAACACTTTCAATGGCTTTCAGAGTCTGAATCAGCAAATCTCGATAGCAGAAAATCCAAAGCGGTAAGTGAAGAATTGGCTGATGTTTTTCTGTACCTCATTAGGCTTTCAGATAAGCTCAATATCGATCTTGTATCAGCAGCAAATGATAAGCTGGAAATCAATAAAACTAAGTACCCAGTTGAGTTAGTGAAAGGGAAATCAGAAAAGTACACGGAGTACCTACGAGATGACAAAAAATAATATTTTCATTTTTACGGCAGGGAACCCTGCTGCCAGAGCTCACCTTAGTGATTCCATCACTAATCCGATTGCCCTAAACACTATTCAAGATTCAGTTACATCGTCAGAGCTGGAAACTCTTAAATCAATAGAAAAAGAGTACGATGGTTTATTTGCATGGGGAGCTGTACCTGGTGAAAGGAATGTACCTAACTGGGAAGAATTACAACCCGGCGATACCGTCCTCACTGTTTACGACAACCATTACCGCTTCATATCTAAAGTTCTCTACAAAACAAGAAACAACGACGCAGCTAAAAAAATATGGGGCACTGATCCATCTGGACAAACTTGGGAGCTAATGTATTTTTTAACTCCACCTCAAGTACTTGACCCAGCAGTACCAATAGAAACAGGTACATTTTCAGAATACTTAAATAAAGCATATAGAGGCTTCGCCAAAATTGGCTCAGAGAAAATCGAGCGTATCATTACCGAATACGGGAGCATCGATCATTTTTTCGACAAAGCATTATCGATCCGGCTACCGACCAAAACAGAAGCAGAGATCTTATTAACTGAAGTAGTCATGGATATTGAGGGATCCTATGATCCAACTGATCACACTGATGCTCGAGACAAAATCCTTAAATCGATTTCTCAAAGACAAGGGCAACCCAAATTCAGGAAAGCACTTCTAGAGGCATATAAAGGACACTGTGCTGTTACAGGTTATGGAGTAGAACAGACATTGGAAGCAGCACATATTCAGCCTTATAAAGGGAAGCACACCAATCATGTTCAGAACGGTATATTACTGCGTTCCGACATTCACTCATTGTTTGACAAAGACTTACTCACAATAGACCCTGACAGTTGGTCAATTCATTTGCATCCCAGCATTACCGAGTCTGAATATTCCTCGTTACATGGGAATAAGATAAAACTTCCAACAGAGCAGACACATTATCCAAGTTCTGAAGCCCTTCAAATCAGAAACCGAGAATTGGACTGGTTTACACCTAAGTAAAAAGAAGAGAAATCACTTCCAATGTGATCAAATTGTGACCACATATCGTGAGGTAGCATTTGTATCACAGACAAAATAATGGGGAAGCAGCGTGGTTACTGGTTCCCCATATCATTTCGCAAGCGAGTGACCAACGGGTTAAGGATCCGTTGGTCAGGCAAATACTGTTTGGCCCCAAACTATCTGACTACTTATTCATCATTTGCAGAAGATTCCAGTCTATTCGTTTTAACATCTGGAGCCGTTAGCTGAAGGCTATTTATTACCTGGTTGATGTCTTTATCATCCATTCTTTTGATAACAATATCCCACAGCTTTTGCCTAGTTTCTAAATCCACTAACCCATCAAACCCCAGAGTCTGGTTTCCAAACAACATAGAATAGCCAAGCACTAGATAAAGCATACTCTTCTTGCTATTACCTTCTACAGCATTCCAAATTTCTCCCGGAGAATGGAAGCCTGCCTTTGTTGTTATCGTAATCTGGTCACTGTGAACATATTTCCTAAATACATCATCAAACTCATCAGGTTTTAATCCACTATCAAGCTCTTTTGATATCACCTCTAACTCATTAAGAAATCCTAACAGGGTAGACACAGCATAGTTTTTAACACGCTGTTCCGTATTTATCTTTGCAGAAAGATAGAGTGTATCCCCCTTACAAAAGACAGGATAAAGAGAGTGATAAATTGCCTCCCAGTTATGATCAATATTGAAAATGGTTTGATTTGCCTTCAAGCTCGCTTGTAAGCCATAAGGCAAGCTATCTCTCCTGATACTAGGTCCCCAAGAAACTTTTCGTCTTAGTTGGTATTCCAGAACTGTTTTTCTATCATTTTCATGATCATGAATAATGGCTAGAGGTTTCGAATCCAGTCTGTAGTCACTAATAATTCGCCCGAACCGTATAACTGAGCGTCCAACAGTCAGCACCCAATCACCCACCTTCATATCATTTATAAAGGTCTTTGCTTGATTTAACTGAGTAGAAGTACTTCGGGAAGGGATATCCTGGTGTTCATGTAACTTTTTTAAAGATGAGTCTAGCGATTTATACGAACGTTTAGATATCTGACTATTAATAGGCCTTAAATTTAGTTGATCTAGATGGCCTAGAGCTATAACCCCATATCTGATGAAGTGTTCATAGTATTTGCAATTATCCGCCCGTACTACCCAATACCTTCGCTTATCTGGTACGTTATATACTTCCATATGTGACTCTACTTAACATTCCATATTTCCCAACAATAGCCCTAACTAGTTAGGTAACTGACTGGCATTCTCTTCTTTATCTTTTTCTAAGCCCTGATAACAAAGCAAATGGTCTGGTGCAAACCGACTTCGATCTCTACATGAGATTAACCACTCATGCTCTTCTGAAAGAGAGTATTTACTTACTAACTCATCTGCTAAACAAGCCTTACCTATCCAATACAAGCTAGTAATTATCATCTGAAATCCATTCGTCTTATCCAATATATGCATAGCCGATTGGTACAGATCCTCGTTCCCAGCGTCCAGTATCCGCTTTTGTAACTCATATTCGCTAACATATCCTTCTGAATAATCAGAATCACGAGCCAAATAAAAAAGCGCATGTATTCCCGCAACCTTTTCTGGCGTAAGGAAGTCTTGGCAATCCTTAAATATTTGATCTCTTAGTTCAGCATCTTTTTTATAGTCCTCGAATTTAGGCTGATCGTTAACTTGCACCCAAAGATCATCAGTCAGCCATTTATTTAGAGAGCTAACATCATGTAATTTATCCCAAAGAAGAATAACAAACCTGAGATCATCATCAGATAAACCAAGAATACCTTTATCTAAATTGATGAGTGATCCTAACTCATAATGGGGCTCGATCTTATTGATTGCCCTAGAGAACTCATTACTACTGATAGCATACTTCTTTCTCAGATCAGCCTTTATATCTTTAAAAGGCAGGTTTTCCCAAAGATCTCGTGCTGGCAAGTCATTAGCTAAATCAAAAAGCCTGGACCTAGATAGGTTTTTCGTGTGAGTTTTCAGATCATATTCATCCAAGATGAGCATATTGAATCGTTCCAACTTATCTAGGTTAGCTTCTAAAGCCACAAAGGAACGTTTTAATACTGCCAGGTTGATCAAAGATACATCTACCAGGTGCTTCTGACTTTCATTACTAGTTGGATACCTAAATGTCTGGCCCGTCGGATCAACATTAGCAATATCTAAAATCTCTTCGTCAACTTTAGTAATGTAGTGGGTGTACCTTTCATCTAATTGAGGAGCATATTCCTTTATATAGTCCCAAATTTTTCCTATGTCATGGGATGAATCTAAATCGAAACTCAGGACTATATCCTTGTACTCAGACAGACCGAATAAATATAGAACTGTTTCTTTCAATCGAAGCTCGATTGAATGCCTCATATTGAAACAAATTGGATAAACCACCTGGTCTACGAGGTCCGTTAATTTCCCCTCACCCAGCACCCTATCCAACAAGATATTCGCTGCCAATGAATAGCCTTTCGCATATTCTTTATTACCAGGTAAGCCATTCTCACCAACACAAGCATTTGCCCAAGTAGGTCCTAAACCATGAAATAACTTATTCTGCATTTATAACTTAATATCCTTTGTATTCCGTATTATTCACTAGTGTTAATCCTCTAGTGAACAGCTAATCCATCCAACTGCTCTGAAAGCTTGTTCCCCTCACGTAGTGCCTTTTCTAAGGCCTGTGTTTCTCTGTATTCAACAGCCTCTGCTGTCATCGTCCAGTGAACTTCTTTTTCTGTTTCACTTACTACTTCTTTAATCTCTGCGAGAGGAACTCTAAAAAACTCTTTTCTTGGATTCATTTTATTAACCTGAACATGCTCAAACTTCCTATGCAGCATTTTCTCTAAACTCGGAGCGTCTTCACTGTAAATCATCGCATGTACATCAAAACTAAATGGCACACTCGCATCACCTAATTCTTTCACTCGATCCATAGGTTCGAGGCGTCGAGTCATACCGACTTTATAAACATGCTCTCCAAATGAACCAATGTTGCTAATCACATAAACATGTCCACGCTTAGTTTGCTGAGCCATAGAAAGGGCTCTCTGGTTCTTCTCTTCTGCGTCCTGCAGTTTCTGCTCTAAATCAGCCAATCTCTCTTCATACAGAGTTCGTTGTTCATCAGACGCAGATTGGAGTTCCGCACGGGCTTTCTCCATAGCTTTTTGCAGCATTTTTTCTTCTTTCTCTGTTTCTTTTAGAGCTTTCTCATATTCCCGACGTGCCCGTTCCTCTTCACGCATTTGTTCCTTAATACGTTTCTGCTCTTCTCGTTCTTGTAGCTGTAATTCTGAGGCTGCTACAGCCCACTGCAATTCTTCTAAGCGTGACTTATGAAACTGATTAGTTATACGAGCATTCCGAAATGCAGAACCGTTATAGTTAACTAGCTGTAAAGCATCCTCTATCTGCTGCTGCAACTTACCTAAATTATTATGCTTAACTTTTCCTAGAGCACTGTCAGTCTTCCCTATATAGGCATCCAAGATAAACCGAATAGCGGTCTCTTTCCGGTGTTTTTCTACGTAATCACATTCGGCTGCAGCTTCCTGTTTGATGAGGTTTTTCGTATGAGCCCGTGCTTCTTTCAGTTTTGCTCCGGCATCCTTGTGGCTGAAGTCTTCAGCTAGATTATCCAGAATCGAACTGGCAGGGATGATGTACTCATCTCCATAACCTTTAATCGTATTTCTTGCAGCAGTTGCTGCTGCCTGCCACAGATCAGCTTTCTCTTTAGCCTCTAATGCATCACCGGCAATCTGCTTAGCGTCTTCACGAGCTCTGTCCATGATTGTGGTCGCTTGCTCATGTGCAGATTTCAGCTGTTCATCCGCCTTACTCCTAATAGCCGATGCACTACTCCTAGCTTCCTTAAGCATTTCTTTACTGTCTGTTTCAGCTTCTAAATGCATGCTTTCAGCTTCTCGCTTAAGCTTCTCAGCTTCATGCTTTGCATCAGCAAGCTGCCCCAAAATATTTTCTTTAGCTTCTTTTTTTCTTTTCCTGATTTCTTTATCGATGTCGACGATACTCTGAAATGGGCTGAGTTCAGACACTTGAGATGAGAGGCTACTGATTTGTTTTTGTTTTTCTGACAGTTCTTCTTGAAGTGTAGCTTCTTCTTTGAGGAGTTTAGATTTTTTGATGCTAGCGAGAACCCAAAGCACCAAGAACAAGAAAGCCAAGCATAGTGAACCAATCACTACTCCATATGATTCCATACCAACATCTCCATCTGGTGGTTATATGTTAACTATCCTCCAATCAGGTAAGTTCATCAAGAGAGACAAGACTATAGCTTTTATCAGTCTGACAATTCACATCGACATAGTGACCATAGGTACCTACTGGCCACAAATAGTCTTGTCGTGGGCCTCAAAGTATTAAATAACAATACCTTTATATTGAAATCACCTTTCACTGCCCTGATATATACAATGCGCCCATAACTTTTTAACTAACTGATATAAATAAGAGATCCATTTCATGGAAGATATTAATGTAAAACCAGGTGACATCATTGTCACAAACTACGGTACATACCAACATTGGTCACTTGTTTCTGACCGCATTGGTGCAGATAACAAATTAATGCTCATATCTGCGACAAAACGATTAGGCACTGTTGCTGAAGAGATGTGGGATACCGTAGTTAAAGGAAAGAAAACATACGTTGTTGATACACAGCTTACAACGCCTGTACAGGACATTATTGAACGAGCACGATCTCAAATAGGTCTTTGGAAATACAGCCTTACTTCGAAAAACTGTGAACACTTTGTAAAATGGGCTGCAGGCGCTGAAGTCACTTCAACCCAAGTAAAAGCTTTTGGTACAGGTGCACTACTAGGAGTAGCTGGTGTAGCCGCACTATCTGAAGACCCTAAACTTGTTAAGTTCTTAGGTGGCGCATTACTTCTAGGCGGGGTTGCTGTTATGGCTACAAGAGCATTGGAAAAGCCAATCAACAATGAAGCTAGCTCAAGCGTTATTTAATCTTGTAGACCGTTTCCACCGGAAACGGATCTACAACCTCCCAGCACATTCCTCCGGCGCTGTGACCATATCGTGACCACCGGTACTTACTGCCCGCAAATGTTCTTGATGTGTGCCTTTGGCTCAGATGGATGGGGTGCAATATTTGTTTAAATGGGGCAGGTTTGCTAATCTCAGACGATCGTAGAGGAACGCCGCGATTTAAAGCCGACACTGCCAAAAAATCCTATTAGGGAAGCGTTTATGAGTGTATTAACACTCCCTCAAAGGCATCATGAATACCATTTGTACTAGTTGGTCGGCTTGCTTGTGCTCAAAAAATGGTGATTTATGAGCAACACAAAGAACAATTCCTTAGTTTTCCCGTCCGGTAAAACCGTAGCTCAGATTAAGAAAGACGCTAAACAGCTGAAAAAATCTGAAGGAATCTCGACAACGAATGCATTAGATATACTCGCAAAACGAAATGGGATGAAGTGCTCATACAAAGATGCAGTTGAAGCTTTAAAAGAAACAAACCAGAGAAAGATAAAGCCTGAAGACAACGAAGCTAATCAAAAAAACCCTAATAAAGGCACAAAAGGAACTAACAGGCAGTACGATCAGGTTCATGGTAACCGCTCCATACAACTATCGAGAGTAACATTCTTAGTGCCTAAGCATCTGCTCTCGGACCCTTTCATACAAAAACACCGCCTCCAAAAACTAAATACAGAAACAGCATATAAACTAAAACTGATAAGCAAGTCAGATTATTTAGATGTAGACCTAACAACGAAATATGATTTCGTACGATTTAACAAGCCAATCAAAGGCGGCCGCAAAAACACAAGTGGCGCCCTCCAAAAAATAAGGCAAACAATGTGTGGCGACCTAAAAAACAAGCAAAGCCATATTTTTTGGATCGGGAACCAAAGGCATAAAGATACAAATCACCCTAAGTACGAAAGCTTATGGGGATGCGGTGGTTTATATAGCGATGGTTCAGAGTACAACCCTTTCATGTACGACTAAGAATCCACACCTTTAACATCTTATCTGTAGACCGTTTCCACCGGAGACGGCTCTACAAACATACCTTCCTCCGACATTGTAATCATTGGTAAACGCGCCTTAAAAACTGATTTCAACTCATGCTAGAAGTACTCAAAAAGACAAACACCAGACACCGAAAGAGAGAGACACCCCAAAAAAGAAGTACCGGAAACCTCTTTAATTTCAACAAGTTACAACGAAAACAAGTATTGACAAAACATGAGACCTGATGCTGATATAGAAAGAAAATCAACTCCATAAAGGAAACACAATGGATCAAAACTTATACAAAAAGCTTGGTGTCTCAGTAAGTATTCCTGTTTTCAATGCCATCGAGAAATTGGTTCAAAAATGTCCAGGCAAAACAAAAAAAGAGATCGTCGAAGAAATGCTTAGAGAAGGATTAAACAAGCGAGGTGAAGAAATACCAGATCCTATACCTGAATGGGAACAAATACCCCCTAATGAGTGGAATCTAATGTTGTCCGAAAAAGTTATCGTAGAGGTACATAAGTATTCAACGTACTTCGTAGCTATGGATACTGAAAATCAGCAATTTATTGGCAGTTATGCCAAAATCACAGACGCTAAGGTTAATGTACAAGAATATTGTTCATCTAAGCTCGGCATTGATTTTAAAATCGAATGATCAATGAAAGCGTACGCTTAAATTCAGCCCCCACCGGCACTGTGACCATATTGTGACCACCGGTACTTACTGCCCGCAAATGTTCTTGGTGTGCGCCTGTAGCTCGGTTGGATGGGGTAGCAAAAAGCGAATAGGAACAAGAAGATAGGTGTATAGAAAAAGTGGCGCGCCTGGAGGGATTCGAACCCCCGACCAACAGGATCGGAACCTGCTACTCTATCCAGCTGAGCTACAGGCGCACTCAAGAAGGTTTGCGGGCAGTATTCTACCCATGCCTATATGATTCGCCAAGCATTATTCTTAAGTAACTTCTGTCGGTTCTGGTCTGTACAGGTTTTTGATTTCGGTTTCTAAATCGCCCTGTAGTAGGACTTCCCACTCCTGAGTATTCTCAGTGTAAGCAAGGAAAGCGTTACAGTGACTGCAACGATAGATACGTTGATTGGGAATAGCACTCAGTAGATTGAAGCTTTCCATCTCTTCCGGTTTTGCGTCTGCTTGAATACAAGCGCATGTTTCAGACATTCCATTGCTGGACATTTCAGGTTTCCCAACCAAGAATTTAGACCTTAGTATAACTCGCATTTCTATAAATGCATGTTTTATCATTGATCCATCTTCTCTATCGGTCTGTTTTCCTGACTTTTTATAGAGAATGACCAAAATATTTACTCAAATCGAGCTGATAAGCACTTCCACGGCCAAAGCCCCATTTCAGTTGTGATTATTTATCGCTATAATCCGCAGCCGGTGAAACTTTGAGCAGTCGTGTCTGAATATCCGCCCCTGAGCACCTCTTGAGGCTGGGCATCCTGACAGGCCACGCTGCCCATATAACAATTTATGGTTGATTGAGAGGTCGTGACTGTGAAAAAAATCACTTCTGCATTAGTTGCTTTAGGTCTAGGTGTTGCTCTTAGCGCATCTGTACAAGCTACTTCTAACGATGAAGCAGTAATTGAGCGTATAAAATCAGTTGGTTCTGTTTGTATCGAAGGCGATGACACTTGTGGCGGTGCACCTGCTGCAGCTCCTGCCGGCGGTGCTCGTACTGCTGAAGAAGTTTACAATGCTGCATGTGCAGGCTGCCACGCGACTGGCGCTGCAGGTGCTCCAAAATACGGTACAGCAGACTGGGCTGACCGTGCAGGTAAAGGCATGGAAACTCTGCTAGCTAACGCTATCAACGGTATCAATGCAATGCCACCACGTGGTATGTGCCGTGACTGTTCTGACGAAGATCTTCAGAATGCTATCCAGCACATGCTAGACAGCGCTAAGTAATCACTTAGCTCTGTGTGTAAAGAAGGCCGCGATTGCGGCCTTTTTTGTATCTGCGGTTTTCAATCAAATAGATTCTTTAAACTATTCAGTGTGGCCTGACCACGCTTCTGGTTCTGCACTTGGCACTTCTCTCCTGCACCCTCGATCTCAAGGTCTTCTGGTGGCAGCTCATCCAAGAAACGACTCGGCATGCAGTCCATCACTTCACCATACTGTTTGCGCTGTTTTGCTAACGTAATGGTTAAGCATTGCTTAGCACGGGTAATCCCCACATAGGCAAGACGACGTTCCTCTTCAACATTATCGGTTTCGATACTGTTTCGGTGAGGCAGAAGTTCCTCTTCCATCCCCATCAGATAAACATAGGGGAATTCCAACCCTTTAGAAGCGTGTAAGGTCATTAGCTGGACACGATTAGAGTCATCTTCCTCTTCTTGTCGATCCAACATATCAATTAGCATCAAGCGATTAATCGCTTCTTGAATCCCTGCATCGGGGTCTTCTTCTTGTAAACGCTCCAATGTGGACTTCAGGGATTCGATCAGGAACCAGACATTCTGCATTCGCTTCTCTGCCATTGCGTCACTGGAACTGTTTTGCGCAATCCAGCCCTCGTAGTCGATATCGCGGATCATCTCATGAATAGCCGCAATCGGATCACCGCTGTGACACTGGCGATAGATGTGCTGCATCCAGGTACAGAAACGACGTAAACGTTCCACAGCATTCGCCGGCATCGCCTGCTCTAAGCCCAATTCATCACAAGCGCTGAACATACTGATTTGGCGCTCTAAAGAGTACTGCCCGAGTTTTTGCAGTGTGCTCGGGCCTATCTCTCGACGCGGCAGATTAATGATTCGTAGGAAGGCATTGTCATCATCGGGATTGACCAAGACCTTGAGGTAACTCATCAAGTCTTTGATCTCTGCACGGGAGAAGAATGAGGTACCACCATTCAGCTTGTAAGGAACTTGATAGTGCTGGAGCTTCATCTCTAACAAACGCGCCTGAAAGTTACCACGATACAAGATCGCCATATCTTTAAACTGCACATTTCTACGCAAATGCAGATCGGTAATTTCCATGGCGATACGATCACACTCAGCATCTTCATTGCGAGTGTGAATAACTTTGATTGGATCACCCATCCCCATCTCACTCCATAAGGTCTTCTCATAGACGTGAGGGTTGTTGGCGATCAAGGTGTTGGCTGCTTTTAGGATCAAACTGGTAGAACGGTAGTTCTGCTCCAATTTAACCACTTTAAGGCTTGGGTAATCATGTTCTAACTGGTTGAGGTTTTCTGGACGAGCACCACGCCAAGCATAGATCGATTGGTCATCGTCCCCTACCACCGTTAATGCGCCTCTATGGCCTACCAATTGTCTTACCAATCGATACTGGGACAAGTTAGTGTCCTGATACTCATCCACCAATAGGTAGCGAAGGCGGTTCTGCCAGCGTTCCAACACATCAGGTTGAGAAGCAAACAGGCGTACTGGAATCAGGATCAGATCATCAAAATCTACAGCGTTATAGGCGCGTAGGTGCTGTTCATAACTTTCATAAGCACGAGCCGCCAGAATATCTTGGGGAAGTTGAGCTTGAGCGAGCGCTTCATCAGGTGTAAGCATCTCGTTCTTCCAGTTGGAAATACAGTTTTGCACCATATCCACTTGGTCACTCTCTTCATTGTTTTGCAGCATCAGGTCTTTCAGCAGTGCTTTGGTATCCTGATCATCAAAAATAGAAAAGCCCGGCTTAAACCCCAAGGCTTTATATTCACGTTTAATGATGGTCAAACCAAGGTTATGAAAGGTCGCTACCGTCAGGCCTTTGGCATCTCCACCTTGGAGCAGAGACATCACACGCTCTTTCATCTCTCGTGAAGCCTTGTTGGTAAATGTCACCGCTGCAATGTTACGCGCAGCAATACCGCACTGGTTAATCAGGTAAGCGATCTTCCGGGTGATTACACTGGTTTTACCCGATCCCGCACCTGCGAGCACCAATAACGGTCCCCCTATGTATTCCACTGCTTCTTTCTGACGTGGATTTAATCGTGACATTTTTTAAAAAACCTTCAAAAAAAACTAAAGCTTCATCTAAACAAGCCGATAAAACGATCTTGTGACACCGTGAAATCCGGTTAAAAAACACCATTAACCTACTGAAATACAAGAATTAAAACATTTGTTTTAATATTTATTCCAGAATGTTAATCTGCCGTTAAGCTAATAGGTAATTATGACACGAATCGCTTTTTAGGGAGATACCTAGTAACAAGATTTGTGTTGTGTATAGTTTTAAATTGGGGAAGTAAGTGATGCGCTCAGCGCTGAGACAGTTACCCGGTCGCCATAAAAATGTTTTACTGGTCGATAAGTACCAGCAAAACCGCATGCAAATCCAATCGATACTGGAGCGATTTCCATTGTATCAACTGATGTTTTGCGAAGACCAGATAGAAGCCTTATCACGCGTACACCTCTCCGATATTGATTTTATCCTTCTTAGCGAAAACGTCAGCCCTTTACCTTGCAGCACAATCATTGCTGACATCTATAGTTCCGTCCCTCACATTCCTATTATTGTCTTAAACCAATACATCAGCGAGGAACAAGGGCTAGCCCTGATTGAAGCTAAAGCAACTGACTTCTTATCAACTAATACGCTTAATGCTGATCTATTGCTGCGTACGCTCCGCCATGCGGAACAATCAGCCAAGCAGAATGCTGAGATACAACAGCTTCGAAATTCAGACACACTAACGACAGCAAGCAATCGTCAATTTTTTTACCAATCGCTACTACGAAAGCTAAATAATTTAGCTGAAAACAAGCATCACTTAGCCCTTATTACCATCGATTTGGATGACTTCCGTAAGTTTAATACTCACTATGGTTTCACTTCGGGAGATCAGGTTGTTGCCGAGATGGGTGAGCGTATTCAAAGCAGTTTAAAGAATGATGAACTGTTTGCCAGATTAGGCAGCGATGAGTTTGCTATTATTATCGATATATCCATAGATATTGATTTGCAAGCAGCCGTTCGTGAATACCTCAATAAGCTGATTATTTCCCTACAGCAACCTTATAAGCATGATCAAGTTGAGACACAGTTAAATTGCAGCATTGGTGTAGCACTGGCACCAGAGAATGCAGACGATGTAGACCTACTTAATCAGCGCGCAAGTCGTGCTCGTTTAAACGCTAAACAGATTCATGGCTGCAACTATGCTTGCTACCGCCCAAGCATGGATATTGATACCAATAATCCAAATGACTTGGAAGCGGAACTCATGCCAGCACTGCGTTCTAAACAATTTGAACTGTTTTTCCAACCTAGAATTGATTTGCGTTCTGGAAAAATATCCGGTGCCGAAGCATTGATACGCTGGCAGCACCCTAAACGCGGATTAATAATGCCCGCAGATTTCATTCCCCAATGCGAAAGTAATGGAATGATTGTTGCGATCGGCTACTGGATCATTTACCAAGCGGGCCAGCACCTTCAGGAACTAAAAGCGGCTGGATTAACCATCGACAAACTCGGTATTAATCTATCGTTCCGCCAGTTTAAAGACGACATGCTGGTCGATATGATTAAGCGTATTATCGAACAAGAACAGATCGATACATCTGTGCTTGAATTCGAACTGACTGAATCAGCTATTTTTAGTGACGAAGAACACGTCCGTGCTTGCCTGAAGACGCTATCTGAAGAGGGACTTACCTTCTCCCTAGATGATTTTGGTACAGGTTATTCGTCATTCTCTTTACTGCATAAGTTACCTATTAGTGCACTGAAGATCGATCGTTCTTTTGTCAGCCATGTTCAGGACTCCAGTGAAGCGGCTGAAATTGTGCGCTCAATCATCAGTCTCTCGCAAAACATGAACATCAAAGTCATTGCTGAAGGAGTAGAGACCCGTGAACAACTCGACTTCCTAATCAAGCATGACTGTGATGAGATACAGGGCTATTACTACAGCCCTCCTATCAGCTTTAGCGACTTCAAGCAGATGCTGTTACAGCGCCAGTAATTCAACTATCAATTCAAACTACTCCTAGCCGCGACCCGATAACTTAAAGCTTCCATTAAATGCGCGCGCTGCACCACCTCAGAACCGGCCAAATCAGCAATCGTTCTTGCCACTCTCAAAATACGATGATATGCCCTCGCTGACAGCTGTAGTTTTTCTAACGCTTTGGCTAGCATCTCTTTATCTTTCTGCTCTATCTGACAAAGAGATTCCAATTGTGGCCCTGTTAACGCCTGATTTGGTCCACCTTGGCGACTAAGTTGAACTTGGCGACAACGCACTACCCTTTCGCGAACAGACTCGCTTGATTCTTGTGTTTGTGGAATCTCAATCATCTCCTGTTGTGACAGCGCCTGCACACTTAACTGAAGATCAATACGATCTAACAACGGTCCAGAAACCTTGCCTTGATAACGTCTTATCTGATCAGGGCTGCAACGACAACGATCTGTCCCATCAGCATAATAGCCACAAGGGCAGGGATTCATGGCTGTCACTAATTGAAACTGTGCTGGAAAAGTAGATTGTCGTGCCGCCCGAGAAATTAATATCTCACCTGACTCCAAGGGCTCCCTCAGCACTTCTAAAACTTTACGGCTGAATTCGGGTAGTTCATCCAAAAAGAGAATCCCTTGGTGCGCTAAAGAGATCTCTCCCGGCTTAGGGTTCCCCCCACCACCAACAAGCGCTACAGACGACGCCGTATGATGCGGTGCGCGGAAAGGACGCTTACGAGGCAAGCACGCTTCACTACTACCCTGAGTAATAGAGTAGACTGCTGCGACCTCCAAGGCTTCCTGTTCGGTCATCTGTGGTAACAAACCCGACAAACGGTTAGCCAACATACTCTTACCACTGCCTGGCGGCCCCACCAGCAAAATATTATGACCGCCCGCTGCTGCCACCTCTAAAGCGCGTTTTGCTTGCGCCTGCCCTTTGACGTCGCTCAGATCAGGGCCTGAAGCACCTAAGGCAAAAGGCTGAATTTGCGCCTGCGCAACAGGAATCAGCTCAGAACCTTGTAAATGAGCGCAGACTTGTAGCAGATGACCTGCCGGCAATACCGATAAATCCGAGGCCATTAGCGCTTCATTCTGGTTCATTTTGGGCAGCAACAGATGGCGCTGTAAAGATCGGCAAGCGAGCGCAACGGGTAAAACCCCAGTTACGGGCCGCAACTCACCCGACAAGGCTAGCTCACCAATCAATTCGACATCAGCTAATGATTTGGCTGGCAACTGATTGGTTGCCGCCAAGATACCTACCGCAACGGCTAAATCATACCGACCACCTTCTTTCGGAAGATCTGCAGGAGCTAAATTGACCGTGATACGGCGCTGAGGAAATTCAAAACCTGAGTTAATCAGAGCACTACGCACCCGTTCACGGCTTTCTTTTACCGCAGCCTCAGGCAAGCCAACGATTGAAAAACTCGGAAGGCCACCAGACAGGTGAACCTCGACAGTAACCGCAGGTGCATCAATTCCGACCTGCGCGCGCGTATACGCTATCGCTAAAGACATAAGCTTCCATCCTTGGAAGATTTAATTAAAGTGCCAGAATCAATTGCATCAATCTGGCAGACTATCCTAACGTACTACAGAGCGTTATCCACACCCTATAGCTTATAGCTTTTAATGTTCTACCGCTAAATGATCTAAGATCTGCTGGAGCGTCAAAGGTGTACCAAAGTAACGCCCCTGCATCAACATACACCCTTGCCCCATCAACTGACCGCGAGTACCCGCTGTAGCAACGCCATCAGCCAGCACTTCAATTTCCAATTGGCCCGCCATATCCAAAACGGTATCGACAATCTTCTGACGACCTTCATCATTACCCATCGCCATAATCAGATCAGCATCCAGTTTAATCAGATCAGGTTGAATCTCTTGTAGTTGTTCCAAATTAGGGCTTTCACAAGCAAAACCGCTAACAGACAGTTGCGCTTCACTGGTTAGCAGATCAAACAGCTCACCTTCGTACTCAACAGCCGTTTTGATATCTACATCCACCATATAGCGACCTTGCTGCTGATAATGGTTCAATTGGGTTACCCAACGCTGCACCGACTCTTTACTTTGCAGCTGTAAATTTTCAATACGAAAAGAGATAAACCGCAGCTTAGGAAAACGCTCCCAAACTATATCTAAGCCACGCAATTCCTGATCGAGCCACTGTTCATAATGCTGTAAGGACTCAGGACTCTGAAGCAACCCAGAGAAATCAGCTAAGGGCACTTGCCCTAATTCAGGATGTACCCAGCTAGGTCTCGCATGCACTGCAACCACTTGATGACTATAGATGCTATAAACCGGTAAATAAGTCATCTGGATAGCACCACTGACGATCGCTTGGGTAAGATCCTCTTCACGCAATATTTGCGGGCCTTTGCTTCGTTCCATCAATTCGCTGTAAACACGGAAGGTATTACGTCCACCCTGCTTCGCCGCATACATCGCAACATCTGCTTTTTTCACCAAATCTTTCGGGCGTTCAGCATGCTCTGGATATACTGAGATACCAACACTACCGCTTATAAAGATCTCGCGATGCTCAACAAAAATACCATGAGACAGTTGATCAACTACACGCTGTGCGACCTTCAATGCCGACTCAACCCCATCAACCAACGGGATCATCATGACAAATTCATCACTGCTTAAACGCGCTAAAGCATCCTCACCTCGAACCACACCACCTAAGCGGCGTGCTACTTCTTGGAGCAAGTTATCACCAACGCTTCGCCCTAAGTTATCGTTGATCCATTTAAAACGATCCAGATCTACTAGCATCACAGCCAACTGTTCGCCTTGCGCTTTACTCTGTTCTAAGCGTTTCGCCAAAATATCTTGGAACATATCCCAGTTCGGCAAATGAGTCAGTTCATCAAACTGAGCTGATTGCACGATGGCATTCATCTCTTTCTTAAGATGACTAATATTGAAGAACTGCGCTATATAGCCTGTTACTAAGCCCTGCTCGTTTTCCAAACGCATAATATTGAACCACGCAGGATAAACCGCACCATCCTTATGCTTATTCCATAGCTCACCTTGCCAGCAACCATCGCTACTTACGGTCAGCCACAAATCTTCATAAAATGGATCATTTAATTCCTGTGCCCCAAGAAAGCGCGGATTTTCTCCCTTCACCTCATCTAAGCTGTAACCGGTAATTTCGGTAAATGCTGGGTTCGCCTGCACTATATTATTAGCTTGATCCGTCACGAGGACTGCTTGAGGCGAACGAAGGAATAACTGCTGTTCAAAATGATCCATATCTAACCTACGTAGCTAGCGAATTTAAGAGGATGATTACTTATCCTGTAATGCTTCGTCTAATGCTTGAACTTGCTTCTCTAAAGCTTCTACCTTTTCCCGAGTGCGGAGCAAAACCGCTTTCTGTGCATCAAACTCTTCACGGCTGACGATATCTAAACGATCAAATGTCCCCTGAAGTACTGCTTTTACTTGCTGTTGTAACTCATCCTGTCCCGGAAGCTTATTTTCACCCGACATCAATTGCGAAAACTGTTCGCTCAAACCTTCTATTAGTTGTGGATTGATCATCCCACTTACCCCTAACAAATAAATATTGCCTGTCACTATAACAACAAACCGACACCATTCAACTGCGCACCAAAACAGTGCAAGCACCCACAAGAGCGCACAACAACTTGCCCTATAAAACAGCACACTACCCTACCCAAGAACCAATAAACACCATAACCAATTGAAATTAAAGAAAAATTAAAACATGGCACAACCTTCGCTATTACTTATGCAAACACAAATTAAATATTTGCTTAGCGATTACCGCATCAGCACAGAATTAAAACCCACGGGGGATAACAATATGAAAATGGTCTCCGCTGTCATCAAACCATTCAAATTGGATGATGTACGAGAAGCGCTTTCTGAAATTGGCGTACAAGGTATCACCGTTACTGAAGTCAAAGGTTTCGGTCGTCAGAAAGGACATACAGAACTCTACCGCGGCGCAGAATATGTGGTCGATTTCCTACCAAAAGTACGCGTAGATGCCGCAGTTTCTGAAGAGATTGTCGATCAAGTTGTAGAAGCGATTAGTAATGCAGCTCAAACCGGAAAAATTGGCGACGGCAAGATCTTTGTAACGCCAGTAGAACAAGTTGTGCGTATTCGTACCGGTGAAACCGGTACGGAAGCCCTTTAAATTTTTGACTTATTGATTGCTTCTGGAGGAATAAACCAATGGAAGAACTACTAAATTCAACAGCGGGTGATGTTACCCAGCTTAAATACGCGCTAGATACTTTCTACTTCCTAGTGTGTGGTGCGCTAGTAATGTGGATGGCAGCAGGCTTTGCCATGCTGGAAGCAGGTTTGGTACGTGCTAAAAACACAACTGAGATCCTAACCAAAAACATCGCACTGTATGCTATCTCTTGTACTATGTACTTAGTGTGCGGTTACGCAATCATGTACGGCGGTGATTACATGCTGTCTGGCATCACGGGTGACGGGTTCACCGGTGCTGAAGAGCCAGCAACTTATGCACCATCTGCAGACTTCTTCTTCCAGGTAGTATTCGTTGCAACAGCAATGTCTATCGTATCCGGTGCGGTTGCTGAGCGCATGAAGCTATGGGCTTTCCTAGCATTCGCTGTAGTAATGACTGGTGTTATCTACCCAATGGAAGGTTCTTGGACTTGGGGCGGTAACGATGTATTCGGTTTCTACAACCTAGGCGATCTTGGTTTCTCTGACTTTGCAGGTTCCGGTATCGTACACATGGCGGGTGCTGCAGCAGCGCTAGCAGGTGTTCTAGTACTAGGCGCTCGTAAAGGTAAATATTCAAAAAGCGGTGCTGTAAATGCTATTCCAGGTGCGAACCTACCACTAGCGACACTAGGTACGTTCATCCTGTGGATGGGTTGGTTCGGCTTCAACGGTGGTTCTGTACTAGCATCTTCTGATGTAGAGAACTCTAACGCCGTTGCTGTTGTATTCATGAACACTAACGCTGCTGCGGCAGGTGGTGTGATTGCAGCACTAATCGTAGCTCGTCTACTATTCGGTAAAGCTGACCTAACAATGGCGCTTAACGGTGCACTAGCAGGTCTAGTTGCTATCACTGCTGAGCCATCTACTCCAACTGCACTACAAGCGACTCTGTTCGGTGCACTAGGTGGTACGCTGGTTGTATTCAGCATCCTAACGCTAGATAAACTAAAAATTGATGATCCAGTAGGTGCGATCTCTGTTCACGGTGTTGTAGGTCTTCTAGGTCTGCTACTAGTACCAGTAACAAATGGCGATTCATCTTTCTCTGGTCAGATCATCGGTGCAGTAACTATCTTCGCTTGGGTATTCGGTACAAGCTTAGTAGTTTGGTTAGCGCTTAAAGCAATCATGGGTGTACGCGTATCGGAAGAAGAAGAGTACGAAGGCGTGGATATCTCTGAGTGTGGTATGGAAGCTTACCCAGAGTTTACATCTGGCAAGTAAGATTGATCTAAAACACTAAAAGGGCGCTTAGCGCCCTTTTTGCGTCACTAGTATTCTGTAAGAGCATGATCCAATAAGCTGTCCATATACCATCTTGCAATTATCTAGGTATACTAAGGCGCATAATTCACTATAGTTACATTTGCTACTTGGTCGTTAGGCCATAGAGTGAGCAAGCCCAACTGAGGAATAGCATTATGAAACTGGTCACTGCGGTGATTAAACCGTTTAAACTGGACGATGTCCGTGAAGCGCTTTCTGAAATTGGTATCCAAGGTGTTACCGTTACTGAAGTAAAAGGTTTCGGTCGTCAGAAAGGCCACACTGAATTGTACCGCGGTGCAGAGTATGTGGTTGATTTCCTTCCAAAAGTAAAAATTGAAATTGCTGTAGACAGCGATATGGTTGATCAAGTTATTGAAGCGATCAGCAAAACTGCTAATACAGGTAAAATCGGTGACGGTAAGATCTTTGTCTCTCCTTTAGAGCAGGTAATCCGTATCCGTACAGGCGAAAGCGGTCCTGACGCACTGTAAGCGAAAACATTCTCAAAAAGCGGCTATTAAGCCGCTTTTTTTATGCCTGCTCTGTGCCTATAAATATTTCCTCAACTAAAATTGAACTTTCGTTCAAATTAAAGCTCTTTACCTAAGTCATCAACTTTTTGACCCACTAACAAAGAGCCAATTATGCTTACACAACCAATCTTGTTCAGCCCTATTGCACTGGGCAGTATCGAACTATCCAATCGAATTTTGATGGCACCTCTCACCCGTGCCCGCGCTGACGAACATCATATTCCTGGCCCATTAATGGTTCAGCACTATGCCGATCGTGCTACTGCAGGTTTGATTATTACCGAAGCCACCATGGTGATGGAAAACTGCAGTGCCTTTATCAATGAACCCGGCATCTATTCAGAAGCACAAATAGCTGGATGGAAAAAAGTCACCGAGGCCGTACATCAAAAAGGCGGCAAGATTGTTGTGCAACTATGGCATGGCGGACGCGCCTGCCATCCGGATCTAAATAACGGCATTCAACCGGTTGCCCCAAGCCCAATCGCGATCGAAGATGAAGTTCACACCCTTGATGGACCTAAACCTTATACAACGCCACGTTCGCTGCAAATAGACGAGATTCCAGAGATCATTGCAGGGTTCAAACAGGCGGCTATCAATGCAAAAAAAGCGGGGTTCGATGGTGTAGAACTCCACGCTGCCAACGGCTACCTACTAGACTCGTTCTTACGCGACGGCAGTAACCAACGTAAAGATCAATACGGCGGCAGTTTAGAGAACCGATCTCGACTTATCTTCGAAGTTTTAGACGCTATTTGTGAAGTATGGGGAAACGACAAAGTGGGCATCCGCACTTCGCCTTTAAATGGTTTTAACAACATGCAAGATAGCGATCCTATTGGCACAACCTTCTGTCTTGCCGAAAAGCTCAATCATTACAAGCTCGCTTATTGGCATCTAATGCGCAGTGACTTCCTAGGCGAGCAACAAGGTGATGTTAGTTCAATCGCTAGAGAGCACTACCACGGCAACCTGATTGGCAATATGGGCTACAGCTATGAAGAAGCAGACTCAGCGATATTGGATAAACAACTAGATGCTGTTGCCTTTGGGGTGCCTTTTATCGCTAATCCCGATCTCGTCGCACGCTTCAAAAATCATGCTGGGCTTAACGAACCTAATCCCGATACTTTCTATACCCCTGGCCCCGAAGGCTACAACGACTACCCCTTCTTAAACCAGCACGACATAGTGAGCGTATAAATGAGCAATCCTAAAGATTACCCACATGTTGATCAGTATCCCATTTCTAAACGCTGGCCAGCCAAAAATCCAGATATCCTCCAACTCTATTCGCTCGGCACACCAAATGGCGTAAAAATATCCATTGCTCTTGAAGAGCTACAGATTCCTTATGAAGCTCACAGAGTGACATTGGCAGACAGCGATATCAAAAGTCAGGAATACCTATCACTCAACCCCAACAATAAAATCCCGGCAATAATCGATCCAAATGGCCCCGAAGGTTCACCGATCGGCCTATTCGAAAGCGGTGCAATTTTGGTGTACCTGGCTGAAAAGACCGGCAAGTTAATAGGCCATAACGCTTCTGAAAAAGCCAAAGTACTGCAATGGTTGATGTTTCAAGTGGGCGGAGTCGGTCCGATGTTTGGCCAACTAGGGTATTTCCATGCCTTTGCAGGTAGCAAAATTGAAGACCCTCGACCAAAACAACGCTATATCAACGAAGCAAAGCGCCTACTAAATGTAATCGAAACCCAATTAGATGGACAAGATTGGATTGCGGGTGACTTCTCACTTGCAGATATCGCTTTAGTGCCTTGGCTGGATACTATAGAGCGGTTTTACAGTGTGGAAAATGAAACAGAAATAGCAAAATTCAAACAAGTTAACTCTTATATCAATAGATTTAACCAGCGACCATCCGTACAAAAAGGATGGTCAATCCCTGCAAAGGCAGCCTAGTAAATTACTCAGGGTAAGGAGAAAACCTCTTCTTACCCTTAACTAACCAATCTATTTAAAAGGGATAAACATCAAGCATAACCCAATGTAATATTAGTATTTTTTATACCTTAGGCTAAAATCCTAATAAAAAATTCATTTTGTTCACTGCTTAAAATTGACCCATATCAAACCACTTACAACTTTATTAAACATCTAAATCATTCCAACAGTTTTTGGCGCAGAATGCATAGGTCGAACCAACAAATTCAAACAAGACATATGCAGAAAACAGAATCAAATCCAACAAATCACAGCACTATTCCAATGGATTGGTTTACACAATCCTCTATTGGTGTGCTTGTGTTGGATGACACTCTCAACTGTTTGCACTGCAATCCATATGCGGCAACGCTAATCTGGAACAGAATAGGCGAGCCTCAGAACAATAAGTTGCCTGAAGATTTTAAACTCGCTATCCGCCCACACATCATGGGACTGTTTGCCAGGAAGAGAAATTCTTACGATACCCATATAGAACTCTTCTCCCAAGGAGAAAGTGTGCAACTGCGCACCGAGTTCACCATTGTTCAAAAAACAGAGAAGCGTAAAGTATTTATAACACTACGTAACTCTAGCCAGAGTGCTCGCCAAGCTAGAGAGCTTAAAGTGTTCAGGAATGCGGTAGAAAATACTGGCAGCGCGGTTGTTATCACAAATGCGCAAGGTGAGATCGAATACTCCAATAGCCGTTTTAGCGAAATTACGGGTTGGGACGGTCATGAGATACTCGGCAAACGACCAAACTTTCTACGCTCTGAGCAAACCACAAACGACGTATACAAGCAGTTGTGGGGCACAGTACTTAATCATCAACAATGGCGAGGCACCTTACTCAATAAACGCAAAAATGGTTCGACGTACTGGTCCCTACAAAATATTTCACCTATTCATGATGAATTGGGTAATATCATTAATTTTGTTTCTGTCAGTGAAGATATATCTAAAATCAAAGAGCATGATGCTCAACTAGAGAAAATGGCTTATTTCGACCCGCTAACCGAACTGGGCAATCGTCGAAACTTCCGTCGCACTCTGGATAACTATCTACAAAATCCAGCCAGTGACAAACTGCATGCTTTACTGTTACTCGATTTAGATCACTTTAAGCAGATTAACGATACGATGGGGCACGAAGCAGGAGATGCGCTCCTGACCACCATAGCAAGCCGTTTAAAATTCTGCACCCGCCACCAAACTTCTGTGTTCCGCCTTGGCGGTGATGAATTTACGGTTATTTTCCAAGACTGCGAAGACCGTGAACAGATAATTAGTCGTGTCAGCGATGTGCTGTCATTACTGTCTCAGCCAATGCAGATCGGTCCTCACGAATTAAGTGTAACCGTCAGTATCGGAATTACTTTGATCGGCCATGATAGTGTGGATGCAAGCGACCTGCTAAGAAACGCCGACTTAGCGATGTATCACGCAAAAAGACAGGGTAGGAACACTTACGCTTTTTTTGCGGATCAAATGAATGAAGATGCACAACGCATACTCACAATCGAGCATGATCTAAGAAACGCCTTAATTGGCAAACAGTTATCTTTGGCTTATCAGCCGCAGGTATGCGCCTTAGATGGTCGCATCACCGCAGTTGAAGCCCTGCTTCGCTGGCAGCACCCCGTCAATGGCAATGTACCGCCTGATGAATTTATTCCGCACGCAGAAGAAACCGGTTTAATCATCCCAATTGGTCGTTGGGTGTTAGAGGAAGCTTGTCGAGCGGCTAAATCAATACAGGACCAAGGCTTACCCCCAATCAAGGTCTGCGTAAATTTATCTGTACGCCAATTTGATGATCCCTCTTTGATTTCTCAGATATCTGAAGCTTTAGCCAAAGCCTCACTTGCGCCAGAATGGTTAGAATTAGAGATCACCGAAAGCATGCTTATGCGGGACATGCCAACGGCTATCAGTACCCTGAAGCGCATAAAAAACATGGGAATAAGCCTCGCTATAGATGATTTCGGCACAGGTTATTCGTCGCTAAGCTATTTGACTAAAATGCCTGTCGATCTGTTAAAGATTGATCGCTCTTTTTTACAACAAATTCCCGAAGACCAAGACAATATGACGATAACTTCAACCATTATCGCCATGACCAAGCAACTGGGTTTGGATGTGATAGCAGAAGGTGTAGAGAACAGATCTCAGATGGATTTCTTGCAACAACAAAACTGCAATACCATGCAAGGTTTTCTAGTCAGCTACCCCTTAAGTTTTGAAGATTTCAACAATAAGTACCGTGAATCTCAATACTTTTGTGACGCATGTAGCACCATCGATGAGCGTAACCACGACGACTCGACTAACAGTCATTGAGACTGCGTATTCCTAGCACCACTCCCTTTAAGCTATTGCCGCTAAAAAGCTTTTTTGCCGTAACGGTCTAAACTTAAACTTATCTATGCAGTAGAGGAGACAAGCTATGTCCTCCAATGTTGATAGGGAAACGTTCGATCAAATAATGGTGCCCAATTACGCGCCGCAAAAAATGATTCCGGTTAAAGGACTAGGTTCTCGAGTATGGGATCAGAAGGGTAATGAGTTCATCGACTTCGCAGGTGGCATTGCCGTCAACGCGTTAGGTCACTGCCATCCAGAACTAACCGCAGCACTTCATCATCAAGCGGATCAGTTATGGCATCTTAGTAATGTCTGGACCAATGAACCAGCCCTGCAATTAGCCCAAGCGCTCTGCGATAAAACCTTTGCCGAGAAAGTCTACTTTGCCAATTCAGGTGCTGAGGCCAATGAAGCCGCTTTTAAGCTCGCCCGAAAATACGCTTATGATAATTTTAGTGCCGATAAGCATGAAATTATCAGCTGCAATAACAGCTTTCATGGTCGCACCCTATTTACCGTTTCAGTAGGCGGGCAACCTAAATATCGTGAAGGCTTTGAACCCGTACCTGCTGGTATATCTCATGTGCCTTTTAACGATATCGACGCATTAGAACAGCAGATTACCGATAATACTTGTGCAGTAGTCATTGAACCGATACAGGGCGAAGGCGGAATTACACCCGCCACAACTAAGTATTTACAAGCTGCGAGAAACCTGTGTTCAGAACACAATGCACTGCTAATTTTTGATGAGATACAAACCGGCGTGGGTCGTACCGGCAAGCTATACGCCTATCAACACAGCCAAGTGACACCCGATATTTTAACTACCGCCAAAGCCTTAGGGGGCGGATTTCCAATCGCTGCGATGTTGAGTACCGAAAAGGTCGCTACCTCTTTTAACGTCGGTAGTCATGGCAGTACTTATGGGGGTAACCCGCTAGGCTGTGCAGTGGCACTCAAACTGTTACAGATCGTTGATACCCCAGAGGTTCTCGAAGGTGTATTCCATAAACATCATCAGATCACCCAACAGATTGCGCAATTCAATCAGAAAACAGAGCTATTTAAAGATATACGCGGTCAAGGCCTGTTAATCGGTTGCGAGTTAAGTGAGCAATTCCAAGGTAAAGCGCGACTGTTTTTAGAGCTCGCACAACAAACAGGATTGATGGTACTGGTCGCTGGCTTAAATGTGATTCGCCTCACGCCTTCACTAATTATTCCTGAAAACGATATTAAAGAGGGGTTAGCTCGCTTCAATCACACTATGCATTTATTTAACCAACAGGCCTGAGCTGAGAGTGCTAGAGGTCATTTATGCAGTTACCTGTCGAACCACTAGAACAATTAGAGCGTGATCTTCTTGATAAGATCAGCGCTCAACAACAGCTGAGAGAGCAACAGCTAATTGAGTTAGTTGAGATTAATAGTGGCTCACTTAACCCTACTGGGATCAATCAAGTTGGCCTTAAATACCAAGAATTGTTTACCCCCCTTAGTAGCCAATTTGAAAGGGTTGAACTACCTGAGTGGGAACGAATAGATTACACCGGCAAAGCTGAGCACCAACCTTTAGGCTCTCTCTGGAAATTCAGCCATAACCAAGACGCGCCAATCCAAATACTGTTTTGCGGCCATACCGATACAGTATTTCCTATAGACAGCCCGTTCCAACACGCCATTCGCTTGGACCATACCCGATTGAATGCCCCCGGTGCCGCCGATATGAAAGGCGGTATTTTGGTCATACTGTCCGCGCTTGAAGCTTTGGCGCAGCATCCGCTTGCGCATCAGATCGGTTGGAGTGTCATCTTAAATCCAGATGAAGAGATTGGCTCACCCGGCTCAGCCGACCACTTAGCCGAAGCCGCCAAACATCATGATATTGGACTGATCTATGAACCAGCCTTGCCTGACGGCAATCTCGCAGGGGAACGAAAAGGTAGTGGCAACTTCACTTTGGTTGTTCAAGGCCGTTCAGCTCATGCGGGGAGAGCTCCAGAAACGGGTAGAAATGCGATCAATAAAGCCGCTGAACTGATCCTACAACTAGCATCATTAAATAATTTAAAGCCAGGCTTAACCCTCAATACAGGCGTTATCAAAGCAGGTGAGACCACTAATAAAGTGCCCGATCTAGCCGTATGTAAGTTTAACGTTCGAATTCAAAAAGCAGAGGATGCGGACTGGTGTCTTGAACGCATCAATGAATTTATTCAGCAGCATAATCAGCAAGAGGGGTTCCATATTGAGCTTCATGGGAATTTCGGGCGCTACCCGAAACAAATCAACCAACCTCACCTAGCACTCTATCAACTGGTACAACAGTGTTCAGAGCGGTTGGGCCCCGCTTTAACTTGGAGTGCCACCGGTGGCTGCTGTGACGGTAATAACTTATCGGCAGCAGGCCTGCCTAATATAGACACCTTGGGTGTGACCGGTAATTTTATCCACAGCCCTCATGAATTTATCAATTTACCTAGCCTGAGTTCACGCGCACAGCTCAGCGCACTGCTACTCTTTCACATAGCCCGTGAAGGATTGCCATTTAAGCGACTGCGCCCTCAGGGGAGGCCACAATGACCAATGAAGAGCTAACTCAAATGCTGGATGATATGTGGCAGGACTATTTACAGCTCAACCCACAAGCTCGCCATATCCACCAGCTGTTCAGCGATCTGAACTACCAAGTGATCAATGACCATATCGCTTTACGCACCTTTGATCTGGAAGAGGTCAATATAGATAAGATGGCCACGCCGTTTCTCTACAGCGGTTATCGCGTAGCAGGTGAATATCACTTCCCGAACAAACATCTCTACGCCAAGCATTTCCAACACGATGACCCAGCCCTGCCGAAAATATTTATCAGCCAACTGATGACCGAATCACTCAGCACTGACAATCAACTGCTTGTGCATAACTTAGTAGCTGAGCTTGATCCCATGCAGCAACCCCCAGAGAGCTTATGTTATTGCGGTCGTCCTTGGGAGGTCAGTTATGAAGAGTACAAGGCGCTACTCGCACAAAGTGAGTATGCGGCCTGGTTAGCAGCCTTTGGCTTCCGACCTAACCACTTCACTATTTTCGTCAATGCACTCACCTCGCACACCAGCATTGAAGAAGTTAATCAGTTTTTAAAAAGCCATTCGATTGAACTCAATAGTGCAGGCGGCGAAATGAAAGGCAGCCCCGATGAGAGACTAGAACAGTCCTCAACCTTAGCGAGTAAAGTAGCGGTCGAATTTAGTGATGGCACAGTAGAAATACCAGGTTGCTACTACGAGTTTGCTCGTCGTTATCCGGTAGAGGACGGCACGCTATATCAAGGGTTTGTTGCTGCATCTGCCGACAAAATCTTCGAAAGCACAGATAGCCGCTAGGAAGAGCTAGGAACAGGAGGTCGACTATGTATTACATTCGCCCGATTGAGATGAACGATTTAGAGACCTTACATCAGATCGCCATAGAATCAGGTCCCGGCTTTACCTCTCTCCCCGAAAACAGTGCTCTGCTCGCTGATAAAATCGAGCGTAGCTTAAACGCGCTAAAACAAGATATTCAGAAAGCCCACAATGAAAGCTATCTGTTTGTACTGATCGACAGTGAAACTGATGAAGTCGTGGGAACCACAGGCATTGAAGCTGCCGTCGGCTTACAAGAACCATGGTATCACTATCGAGTAGGCACCGTGGTTCACGCATCACGTGAACTTAATATCCATAACCAGTTTAAAACTCTCTATCTCTGTAACGATTACACTGGCTGCACTGAGGTCTGTACCCTCTACTTAAAGCCTAACCATCGTCACTCGCAAAACGGCAGCCTACTTTCTAAAAGTCGTTTCCTGTTTATGGCAGAACAGCCAAACCGCTTTTCTGAACGGGTCATCGCTGAGATGCGTGGTTTCTCTGATGACAATGGCCGCTCACCATTTTGGGAAGGATTCGGGCGTAAATTTTTTGCGATGGACTACTCTGAAGCTGATTACCTCACAGGATCTGGAAACAAAGTCTTTATTGCCGAACTGATGCCGAAATACAGCATCTATATTCACCTACTACCCGAAGAGGCGCAGGAAGTGATTGGTCAGGTACACGCTAATACTGAACCCGCCCGGCGCATGTTGGAAAGCGAAGGCTTTCGCTTTGAGAACTATGTGGATATCTTCGATGCAGGCCCGACAATTACGGCGCCATTGGCAAAAATTCGCGCGATTAGAAATAGCCGCTACGCAAAAATCAGGATTTCACCACAATCACAGACTTGCGATTCCAACTCAGTTTATCTACTTAGTAATACCCGTGCAGCAGGTTTTCGTTGCTGCCTTGCTCACTGCCAAACCAATCAAGGCATCGCTGAACTCACACCTGAAACAGCCGAACTGCTTCAGGTTAAAGACAGTGACACCATTCGATTGGTCGAACTAAAAGGGAGGCACCCATGAAACCACAAGCATCATTGTTTATTAATGGCGAATGGGTTCAAGGCAACGGCTCCGAAATCGAGTCGTTGAATCCGGGCAATAATGAGCGGATCTGGCAAGGTTTTGCAGCTGACGCAGAACAAGTAAACCAGGCTGTTTCGGCTGCTGCAGAAGCCTTTCCACACTGGTCTGATCTGACCCTAAAACAGCGTGCAACCTATTTACTGAAATTTAATGAGCTGGTGAAAGATCACGAAGATCTACTCGCCGATACCATCGGGCAGGAAACAGGCAAACCTCTGTGGGAAGCAAAAACCGAGGTCACCGCAATACTGGGCAAAGCAGCACTAACCATTAAAGCGTATCAAGCGCGCTGCCCAACTGAAGAGAGCACCGTACTCGGCGCACGCTCTATTCTCAGCCATCGTCCTCACGGCATCGTAGCGATATTTGGCCCTTATAATTTCCCAGGGCATCTACCAAATGGCCATATCATGCCAGCGCTTTTAGCGGGCAACACCATCGTATTCAAACCCAGTGAATCTACGCCACGGACAGCAGAACTCATGGTCCACCTCTGGCAAAAAGCCGAACTGCCCGATGGTGTACTTAATCTGGTTCAAGGTAAAAAAGAAACCGGGGCTCATCTAGCTAAGCATCCTGAGGTTAATGGTCTCTACTTCACTGGCAGTGCTGCTACCGGTTGTTACCTACATGAACAATTTGGCGGACAACCCGAAAAGATTTTAGCACTCGAAATGGGCGGCAATAATCCTCTACTGGTAGCTAAAACTGCCAATATCGCTGCAGCCGTCTACAACACCATCCAGTCCGCATTTATCACTGCTGGTCAACGCTGTACCTGTGCCCGACGTTTGTTAGTGCCAGTCGGCACAGAAGGGGATGAGTTTATTGCAGCATTGCAGAAAGCTGTGACCAAAATTGAGGTAGGCACCTATAACCAGAACCCACCGCCCTTTATGGGCGCGTTGATCAGCCAATCAGCTATGACCTCTATGCTGAACGCTCAAGAAAAACTGGTTGAACAAGGTGCTGAAACACTGGTCAGCATGCAACGCTTTGCTGATAAAGGTGCGTTACTCACACCGGGATTGATCGACTGCACTGCAATTGAGAGCCCTGATGATGAAGAGTACTTCGGCCCGCTACTGCAGATCTATCGTGTCCAAGATATTCAGCAGGCAACGACCTTGGCCAATAACACGCGCTATGGCTTAGCGGCCGGCGTACTAAGTGATGACCCCAAAATCTTTGAGTACTTTCAGCGTCGTGTCAGAACAGGATTGATCAACTGGAACCGACCATTAACCGGTGCGTCCAGTGCTCGCCCCTTTGGCGGTACGGGTATCAGTGGTAATCATCGAGCCAGTGCATGGTATGCCGCCGATTATTGCGCTTACCCAGTTGCCTCTATGCAGGCCGACAGCATGGATATCCCAGATAAACTCCCTCCGGGCCTACATATCGCCGATCATGTTTGGAGTCATGAATGAGTTTAACGCTTAACTTAGATGGTTTGGTCGCTCCCAATCACCACTATGCGGGACTCGCACAGGGCAACCTTGCATCACAACAGCATCAGGGCGAGATATCCTCACCCAAAGACGCAGCATTACAGGGTTTGGAAAAGATGTGGATGCTGCATCAGCTTGGTATTCCACAAGGTATCATTCCTCCGCCAATACGACCGGATCTAGCACTTCTGTATGCGGCAGGCTTTCGCGGCTCCGACGAGCAACTCTTAGATCAAGCTTGGAATAAAGCCCCTCAGTTGCTGACCGCCTGCTATTCCGCTTCTGCTATGTGGGCAGCCAACAGCGCAACCTGCTCAGCATCTCAAGATACCAGAGATCGACACTTACACTTCACCCCTGCAAACTTGAATAGCAGCATTCATCGATCATTAGAAACCAAACATAACTATCAGTTCTTCCAAACCTGTTTTGACGATCACGACAGATTTAGCGTGCATGTTCCGTTGCCATCACAACCGATCTTTGCAGATGAAGGTGCTGCCAATCAGATGCGCTTAAACTCGCCTTGTGACCAGGATGCTCTGAATCTATTTATCTATGGCAGAGAAGGCTCGCTGAGCGCAAGTACACGCTTTCCAGCACGCCAAACTCGCCTCGCTAGCGAAAGTATTATCCGCCAACATCAGCTGGACCAAAGCCGCAGTATACTGATTCAACAGAACCCTATTGCCATAGACCACGGGGCTTTTCACAACGATGTTGTCGCGGTGGGTCATCTGAACTTTTTATTCCTGCATGAACAAGCTTTTAAAGAACAAAGTGAGGTTTTAAACACTTTAAGGATGAAGAGCTGTCATTGGCAGGATGCACTTAAGATATTTGAGGTCAGCTCCAGCAAGCTAAGCCTGCAAGAAGCAGTAGAAACTTACCTATTCAACAGTCAGCTTATCCAAAAAAACGATGGCAGCCTTATGTTACTTGCCCCCATAGAAAGTAAAATCAGCGCTAAGGCTTATGCCATCTGCGAGGAGTTAATAGCTGCCGACAACCCTGTGAGCGAAGTCCAATTTATCGATCTAACACAAAGTATGCAGAACGGTGGCGGTCCAGCGTGCCTGCGCTTGGCGCTACCAATCACGATTGAAGAGTTAAGTGCTGTCCATCACGGAATACTGCTAACCCCTGCACTATATGAGTCGCTGAAACATTGGATAGAAACACACTACCGGGATCGCCTAAGCCTTGAGGATCTGCGCGACCCTCGGCTGATTTCAGAGATACACAGTGCGCTATCCCACTTGGGAGAGCTGTTAAAGCTCCCCAATTTTTACAACTAAATGTTAGGCGCAAGGCAACAGAATGCGCGCTTCCAATCCGCCCTCTGGATGGTTTGATAGACTAAGTTCACCACCTAAACGTTGTACAGCCCGTTGCGCGATACTTAACCCTAAACCATAGCCTTCGGATTTACTGTTACCCCGGAAGAACGGTTCGCAGAGTTTTTCTAACTGCTCTGCTGGCACACCTTCACCATGATCGCGAATACGAATCTCACAGTGTTCACCTTTATGCACACTCAACTCAATTGGCGCCGATTGCGGTGTATGTTTGCAGGCATTTCCCAAGATATTATTCAGCGCTCGAAGTAACAGAGGCGCTTTCAATTCCACTTCACAGTCAGATTCCATACAGAGTTCAAACTCACGTGTTTGCTGGCTGAAACGGGCATCATCAAGCAACTCTTGCAGGACATCACTGAGCTTAGTTTTCTCGCCTTTAACCTCCATCTGTTCCAAGCGAGATAAGGATAAGATTTCGCCGATCAATTGATCTAAGCGCTGACACTCATGAATGATCCGTTGAACAGTTTTATCCCCTTCACCCAAACGCTGCTCTGCAATACCAGCCGCAGCCTGTAATCGTGCTAGCGGCGCTCTTAACTCATGGGATACATCACACATCAGATGCTGATGAGAGCTCAGAGTTTGTTGAACATAATCAGCCATACGATCAAAATCTCGGGCTAACTCACCCAATTCATCACCACGTGCCCTTAACTTTTCATCGGTACGTGTATCTAACTCACCACGATAGATCGCCTGAGTGTGCTCGCGTAGCAAAATTAGTGGCCGCGCAATAATTGCTGATACGATCAAAGCACCCAAAGAAGACACCAATAAAATCAGTACCATTTGCACCGATAGGATACGGTTCACTAAATCTGCATAGGGAGAACGTTCCCAGCTAAGATCGACTAAAACTTCATACTGACGACCTTGCTCTGACTCTAGATTAAAACGGTAACTATCTTCACGAGCTTTTTCAAAATAGGGAAGATCAACAACCTGTCTCTGTGCAGCCAGATCGGTAATATGGACACGTTTAGTTACACTTCGCCAGATAAAACGTTTCCAATGAGGTGTGCGTTCTTTGTGATGATCAGCCGCAGGTAGGCCAATCTCTTTATCCCTATGCGAGCGTTTGAAATGTTTCAGCCGTAATGGCGGGATTGTGGCATGACCCATGCGTTCATAACGTTCAATCATCAGCTCTGCATAGCCTTCTGCCTTTGCTGTGATTACTTCCTTGAAGCGATCCTCTTCTGTAATGGTACTAACCACACAGATAGTCGCTAACAGCACAGAAAAACTCACGCACCAGATTGCGGCAAAAACTTTCCAAAACAGTCGCTTATACCACTTCATACCAGATCCTTAATAAACTGATAGCCGACACCACGCACTGTTTTAATGAACTCTTTATCTGGTAGCGCTTTCGCTAATTTCTGCCGTACACGGCTAACATGAACATCTATTGCTCGATCAAATGCCGCAAGTTTTCGATGCAAAACCAGCTCAGTCAGCTGCTCTTTATCCAATACATTTCCAGCATTCGCGATTAGGTAAGCAAGCACGTTAAACTCCGTCCCCGTAAGCTCCAATAGCTCACCCTTGATCCGGACTTCACGCAAACCAGGATCAAGCTGGACACCGCCCATTTCAACATTAGTATCTGGGAAAAGGGTTGTTTGCATTTTCGGTTCCGAGCGACGTAGGACTGCACGAATTCGTGCCAGCAATTCGCGTGGGTTACAGGGTTTGCTTAGATAGTCATCCGCTCCCATCTCCAACCCCAGAATGCGATCAATCTCTTCACCACGCCCCGTCAGCATAATCACGGGTAAGGTCACTACAGGTCGAATTTGCTGTAGCAGCTCTAAGCCAGATTTACCCGGCATCATGATATCTAACACTATCAAGGCGTAGCGATCCGAACGTTTTAATTGCGCGCAGGCTTCATCTGCATTGTGAGCAAACTCAACCTCAAAGCCTTCGTGCTCGAGATAATCGGATAACAACTCGCATAGTTCCACATCGTCATCCACCAGTAATAATCGCTGTTTATCTCTCATACTTATCCTGCACTTGGCTTTGACCGCCTATTTTCGCTACTTATCTACTAAAAATAATAATCCTTTTAGCACCAAAATAGATCGCCCTATTGTTAGATTTACCCAACTTTACACTGCCGAAACCCATCTTTGCGCTTACAAAAGCCAAACTTTATTCCATCAACTAAACAACCTAGGAGCAAAGAACATGAACCGTAAAATCATGACTGGAATCGCAGCCGCTGTGTTAACTGTTTCTAGTTTAGGCGTTGCACATGCTTACACTAAAGATGACGGCGCAAAGATAGAAAAACGCCTGCAGTATCTTTCTGAACAACTTGAATTAACCACCAGCCAACAGGCTGCACTAAAAGAAACTATGCAACAGAAAAAAGCAGGCATGAAGGATCAACACCAAGCAAAACGAGATCTTCGCCAACAACTGATGCAACTAGACCCAACATCAAAAGACTATCAGTTACAGCTCAACAGCTTAGTGTTAAAAGCGCAGGAGCAAACTAAGGCGATGATTATGGCCAAAGCCAAACATCAGGAAGAACTGTATGAGATTCTGACCCCTGAACAGGAAGCCAAATTCGCACAGTTAAAAAGTGAAGCGCCCAAGAAATGGATGAAACATAAAGGGGAGCACAGAAAAGGGAAGCAATGTCATTAACATTTTATTCCATAGAATTACGCATCCTATATTCGCGTAACCCTATGGGTATAGCGTTAAATTAGCTTGGAAGCCACATCCTTCACATCTTCCATCACAACAAAGGTACTGGTTTGCTTCACAAATGGCAGGTTAGAGATTTTCTCACCGAGCACTTCCCTATAACTTTCGATATCGGACGTGCGCACTTTTAACAGGTAATCGAAATTAGCTGCAATCATATGGCACTGTTCGATTTCAGGGATGGCGCGCACGGCTTCATTAAATGCCTGCAGCGCTTTGGTTTTCGTATCTAGCATCGTCACTTGCACAAAAGCGATATGCTTAGAACCCAGCTTCTTCTGATCGATCAGGGTGGTATAGCCCATAATATAACCAAGCTCTTCCAAGCGTTTCATGCGCACTTGGCAAGGTGTTTTCGAAAGGCCAACACGCGAGGCTAATTCCGTAACCGTAATACGTGCATTCTTTTGCAGTTCGCGCAAAATCGCCATATCGAGTTTATCTAAATTTTCCATGACGGCGCTCCAGAAGCATAAAGTCAAAACGTCCAAAATTTTGGCGAAAATATAGTGAATTCGACTCCTCATAACAAGTTGACTACTCTTTCTTATAGATGAAAAAGAGCTATGCAGCGCGTTTATCTAGGTAAAAAACCATCAAATTAGAACAATCATCCGAATAAACGAACAAATAAAGACCAATTGCCTAGAAAACAGCCAAGTTTGGAGCATTTAACCAATGGAATACCGGTAAGCTTTCCGGTCGTTATACCCAAGCTTAACTACTGTCTTTTTCGCAACCAATGAAGGTAGAAAAGTCTGCAGCATAGCTAGCGCAGGAAGGTGTAACAGAGGATGGAACGATAATAAGCATAAACTATGACAAAGAGGTTTCTTAGATGGTAACCCTGACATTTATCCTATATCTGATGCTGATGCTGGCAATTGGTATTGTTGCCTATCGTCGCACTCAGGATCTGTCTGATTACGTTCTTGGTGGACGCAACCTAGGGCCGATCCCAAGTGCGTTGAGTGCAGGCGCATCAGATATGAGTGGCTGGCTATTAATGGGCCTTCCTGGTTACGCAATGGCGGCCGGTTATGGCTCTTTCTGGCTGGCAGGCGGTCTACTAGTAGGCACTTGGCTAAACTGGCTGTTGGTGGCTCAGCGTCTACGTGTTTACTCACAACGTGCTGATGACGCACTAACACTACCTGCGTTTTTTGAAAAACGCTTTGAAGATCACAGCCATAGTCTACGCGTTATTTCTGCCGTATTCGTATTGGTTTTCTTCCTGTTCTACACCAGTTCTGGCTTAGTAGCTGGTGGTAAGCTATTTGAGACTGTATTCGGTTTTGATTACACCATCGCCGTTCTTGTCGGTGCTGCAGCCGTTATCTCTTACACCCTATTTGGTGGTTTCCTAGCGGTATCTTGGACAGACGTAGTTCAGGGTCTACTAATGGTTGGCGCTTTGATCTTAGTACCATTGATCGCGATGGGTGAAATTGGTGGTTTGAGCGGCACGCTGGCAGCAGTCGAAGCGAAAAACCCTGAGCTATTGAATATGTTTACCGATGCGGATGGTAAGAGCATCACGCTAATCGGTACGCTATCTCTATTGGGCTGGGGTCTTGGTTACTTCGGTCAGCCGCATATTCTTGCGCGTTTCAAAGGGATCAAATCTAAAGACGCGGTTCCTGCTGCACGTCGTATCGCAGTGATCTGGAGTGCGATCTCTATGGCGGGTGCCTGCCTAATTGGTTTGGCCGCTATCGGCTACCTACCAGACGGTTTGGGCGATAATGAAACTGTATTTATGGTGATGGTAGATGCACTATTCCACCCTGTAATTGCAGGTATTCTACTGGCCGCAATTCTTGCTGCTGTAATGAGTACAGCCGATTCTCAGCTACTTGTATCTTCTTCTGCACTGGCTGAAGATTTTTACAAAGCGCTGTTTAACAAAGATGCTACCCAAGAGCAGTTGGTTCGTGTCGGTCGTATCGCTGTAGTGGTTATCGCACTGATCGCAACGTTCCTAGCGATGGATAAAGACTCTAAAGTTCTGGAGCTTGTGTCTTACGCATGGGCGGGGTTCGGTGCGGCATTTGGTCCTGCCCTGATTATGTCACTGTACTGGAAGCAGATGACCAAAGGCGGTGCGCTTGCGGGTATCATCACTGGCGGCGTTACAGTGGTAGTTTGGAAGCAGCTATCTGGCGGTTGGTTTGATCTTTACGAGATCATCCCAGGTATTATCTTTGCCTTCATCGCAATTATCGCGGTATCCAAAGTGACACCAGCGCCATCAAAAGCTATTCAGCAACGCTTTGACGATGTAGAAGCTGAAATCAAAAGCTAACGAATAGAAAACAGATTTTTTAAAAGCCCTAACTGCTTTGCAGTTGGGGCTTTTTTATACCTAACAACCAAAGGAACATAAGTTCAAAAAATAAACAAAAACACACCAAGTTATCCGCAAATAGAACCAAATAAAGAGAAATAAACCTCCATAACTAATTTTATAGACAAATCGACTATTTGAGCGCTTGTAGAATAGTCCGATAGATTTAAGAGGTGGAAGATTATGAGCATCACAATCGAACAATGCCGTACAGCTATTCGTAATAACTATCTGGCAGACGAAGCAGCCGTTATCAACGGTTTGATTAATAACTCAGGTTTAAGCGAAACAGAGCGCGACGCTATTTCAGCTAACGCGGCAGATTTGGTACGCAAAGTTCGATCTGAAAGTTCCCCTTCCATGATGGAAAAATTCCTTGCCGAATACGGCCTGACTACCAAAGAGGGTGTCGCGCTAATGTGTTTGGCAGAAGCACTGCTTCGTGTGCCAGACAGCCTAACCATCGACGCTTTAATCGAAGATAAAGTGGTATCCGGTAACTGGAAAGGCCACTTAGGCCAATCGGCATCATCATTAGTAAACAGTTCAACCTGGGCACTACTCATCACAGGCAAGTTACTTAAAAAAGATGAGAAGAAGAGCATCGGCTCCACAGTCAAAGGCATGATTAAACGTCTTGGTGAGCCTGTCGTTCGTACCGCCGTTGCCCAAGCGATGAAAGAGCTAGGCCGCCAGTTTGTACTCGGTCGCGACATCAACGAAGCCACCAAACGTGCGACAAAGCTTGAGAAACAAGGCTATAGCTACTCCTATGATATGCTCGGTGAAGCAGCCCGAACTGATGCCGATGCAATCCGTTACCACCAAGCTTACTCGCAAGCGATCAGTGAACTGGCATCTGCTTGCGAAAGCAAAGATATCCGTCTTAACCCAGGCATTTCTGTAAAACTATCTGCTCTGCATGCCCGTTATGAAGTTGGCCAAAAAGCCCGTGTTATGCAGGAATTAGTAGAGCGTACCCTAACGCTAGCCCTGCAGGCGAAAGATGCCAATATGGGCTTCAATATTGATGCCGAAGAAGCCGATCGTCTCGACCTTTCACTTGATGTGATCGAAGCGGTTCTGGCAAATGAACGTTTAGCAGACTGGGATGGCTTCGGGATTGTGGTACAAGCTTTTGGCCCGCGTGCCGCTCATGTTCTGGACTGGCTGTATGCAACCGCTGAACGTCTAGATCGTCGTATCATGGTGCGCTTAGTTAAAGGTGCTTACTGGGATGCAGAGATCAAACGCGCGCAAGTGCTAGGCCTGGATGGCTTCCCAGTTTTTACCCGTAAAGTAAATTCCGACCTATCTTACATGTGCTGTGCAGAAAAGTTGATGCAGATGACAGATCGCATCTATCCACAGTTCGCTACGCATAATGCCCATTCAGCGGCTGCAATTTTGTTTATGGCGAAAAAACACGATGTGGATAACTTTGAGTTTCAGCGTCTACACGGTATGGGCGAATCACTCCACGACACCGTGCTGAAATCGAACAATACTCGCTGCCGTATCTATGCGCCTGTTGGTGCACACAGTGATCTTCTGGCTTATCTTGTTCGTCGTCTCCTAGAGAACGGCGCCAACAGTTCCTTTGTAAACCAAATTGTCGATAAGCGTATTACGCCTGAAGAGATCGCGACCGATCCATTTACCCAAGTGCTAGAAAGCCATAACGCAATCAGCAACAACATGATTGCCAAACCAGCCATGATTTTTGGTGAAAAGCGTCTGAATGCCAAAGGCTGGGATATTACTGATCACATAACTCTGGAACAACTGGAACCTGCTCGCGAGGCCTTCCAAAACACGCAATGGCACGCGAAACCAATGATTGCAGGCGACGCGAGCAGCTCCAAAACGGCTGAAATTTGTAACCCTGCCAACCCAGAAGATATTGTAGGTCTAGTAACTGAAGCAAATGCTGAAGATATTGAAAGTGCGATTGTATCTGCTGAGTTAGGCTTCCAGCGTTGGTCAAAAACTGACGCTAGCGAACGTGCCGCTTGCCTTCGCCGTGTAGCTGATCTATTTGAAGCCAATGCGCCTGAGCTATTTGCTCTGGCGAGCCGTGAAGCGGGTAAAACACTACTTGATGCGGTAGGTGAGATTCGTGAAGCGGTCGACTTTGCCCGTTACTATGCAAATGAAGCCGAGAAGCACGCTAGCTGTGAAGCACGCGGTGTAATCACCTGTATCTCCCCATGGAACTTCCCTCTCGCGATTTTTGCCGGTCAGGTTTTAGCAGGCATCGCATCAGGTAATAGCGTCATCGCTAAGCCTGCTGACCAAACGCCTCTAATGGCTGCTCGCGCTGTTGCGTTGATGCATGAAGCCGGTATCCCAGAAGATGTTATCCAACTGTTACCGGGCTCGGGTATCAATGTCGGCGCGCCACTGACCTCTGACCCTCGCATAGCTGCAGTGTGCTTTACAGGCTCAACCTTAACTGCACAGCGCATCAACAAAGTGATGGCGGAAAACATGGCTCCGGATGCGCCTCTAGTGGCAGAAACCGGTGGTATGAACGCGATGATCGTTGATTCCACAGCTCTACCAGAACAGGTGGTACGCGATGTCCTGATGTCCTCGTTCCAGAGTGCAGGTCAGCGCTGCTCTGCTCTACGGGTACTTTATGTCCAGGAAGATATTGCTGATAACCTACTAGAGATGCTGTTTGGCGCCATGGATGAACTTCGCCTTGGCAACCCTTGGCTCCTAAGCACCGATGTTGGCCCTGTTATCGATAGCAACGCTAAAGCTAAGATTGATGAGCACTGTGCAAAATTTGCCGCAAAAGGCCAGATGCTTAAGAAACTCCATGCTCCAACAGGCGGTACATTTGTTGCGCCAGCAGTGCTGAAAGTTAATGGCATTGAAGAGATTGATGAAGAGATCTTCGGCCCAGTTCTGCATGTCACAACATTTGCAGCAAAAGATCTGGATCAAGTTGTCGAGTCGATCAACAGCAAAGGCTACGGTCTAACCTTTGGCCTTCACACCCGTGTGGATAACCGTGTTGAGCGCATTATCAACAAAGTTAAGGTAGGTAACATCTACGTTAACCGTAACCAGATTGGTGCGATTGTCGGCTCACAACCATTCGGCGGTGAAGGCCTATCCGGTACTGGCCCTAAGGCAGGTGGTCCACACTACGTAAAACGCTTCACTCGCTCAAATATTAGCAATAGCACAGAAGCGCCAGCAGGCCAGACTATTAACTCTGAAACACTGAACAAGATGATCCAACAACTGGATCAAACAGCTGCTACTGATGCAAAGCATTCTGAGGAACAACTCGCTAACGTCTTTGCTGAACAGGTATTTAAACTACAAGACCATAGCTCTGAAGCTACAGAGATGCCAGGGCCAACAGGCGAGTTAAACCTTCTATCCGAAACTGGGCGCGGTATTGTCCTTTGCCTAGGTCCCGATGCAGAAAGCGCTAAGAATCAGGCTGCAACCGCACTCATGCAGGGCAATGCAGTAGTTATTATTGCTCAAGGTATTGCTGATCTACTGAAACAGTGCACTGAGGCCGAATTGCCTGTGCAAGGTATGGTGGGTCAGTTATCTGCTGAAACCATCAGCGAAGCCGATGGCTTCGCCGCGATCTGCTGCAATGCCAGTACTGAAACCCTCAAAGAGATTCGTCAGGCGCTCGCCGCTCGCGAAGGCGCGTTGCTGCCACTGATAACTGAACTGGATCAACCAGAACGCTTCGTCATGGAACGCCATCTGTGCATCGATACTACAGCCGCTGGCGGTAATGCCAGCCTAATCGCTACAGCCGGCTAAGCCCGGCTTTAGCAAGTACCTTTCCACTTACTTCGTTTTTTGATTCATGGGCAAAATTCGAAGACCTTTACCCCGGGGCTACCGCCATTCAGCCCCGGGGGCTTTTCATTCTAAAAAATGAATTCTTAAGCTTGGCTTCGATACCAATCGACAAATGAATCAGCGGGCATCGGCCTTGAGATTAAGTAACCCTGAATCTGGTCACAATTGAGCTCTCGCAATAGACCAAACTGAGTCTCAGTTTCGATCCCTTCAGCCACGACTTTAAGTCCTATTGCCTGACTCATATCGATAATTGAAGCGACAATACTCAAATCGACCTCAGAACTTTCAATATTCACCAAAAAGCTACGATCAATTTTCAGTACATCCAAAGACATATTGCGGATATAACTAAGGCTGGAATAACCGGTACCAAAGTCATCGATAGCGATACTAACACCAGCTGTACGCAGAATATTTATGGCATCACGCGTCTCTTCCAAGCAATGCAAGAAGCTCGTTTCTGTTAGTTCTACTGACAACAACCTAGAGGGCAACTGGAACTCCTCCAAAACCTCTAAAATCTCTTCAGCTATATCTCTGCGCTGCATCTGCTTAGCTGATACATTAATCGCGACAGGCACCTCAAAGCCCTGTTTCCACCAACTAGAACACTGCTGAACCGCTTCCCTTAAAACAAAATGCCCTATCTGATCAATAACACCGAGGTCCTCGGCAAGAGGAATAAATTCATCAGGGGGGATAAAGCCTTGCTCAGGGTGATTCCAACGAATTAACGCTTCTACACCAACAAGTTCTCGACCCGCTGCTGTCACTTTTGGCTGGTAATACAGCTCAAATTGTTCTGCTTCAATCGCTCGGTGCAGATCATGTGCCATGCGATAGCGTGATTTCACCAACTGGTGCTGTTCAGATGAGAAGAAACGATAGCTATTGCGCCCAAAATCCTTAGCCTGTTTAACGGCCACTTCGGCACACTGGAACAGATCTTCAGGCTTTGTTGCATCTGTAGGGAAGAAACTCACCCCAACACTTACGGTAAGGTTTATCTCAGTACCAGACACTAATATGGGTTGATTGATTGTAGAGAGAAGGCGATTTAAAAATTCACTTACCGCAGTATTATCATCAACATCAGTAAGGATCATATTAAAGGAGTCACCACCAAAACGGGCAACCGTATCGCCCTCCTCTAAAATTGACTCGATTCTACGACCCACCTCACGCAATACCTGATCACCCGCTTCGAGACCAAAGCGGTCATTGACCCTCTGAAAGAAATCTAAGTCTAAAAAAGCTAAAGCGACTTGATGGCTATGTTCCTGTGCATATCCAAGGGATAAGTTAAGCCTGTCATTAAACATCTTCCTATTTGGAAGGCGAGTTAATTCATCAAAATAAGCTAAACGCTTAATACGAGCTTCCGATCTCTTAATTTCTGTTAGGTCAGAGAAAATGGAAGCATACTGACAAATCTCTCCTGCATCATTTTCCACAGCCGTAATGGTCAGCCATTCTGGATAAACGGTACCATTTTTACGTTTATTCCAGATCTCACCCTGCCACTGTCCTTTGCTCTGTAATGAAGCCCACATATCCTGATAAAACTTCTTATCATGGCGACCAGAACTCAAAATATTGGTATTTTTGCCCAATACTTCCCAGTCTTCATATCCTGTAATATCAGTGAAGGCAGGGTTTACCCGCTGGATTTTAGCTTCCAGGTCGGTCACTACGATCGCTTCCATCGAAGCGCTTATAACTTTATCCGCCAACTTCAGATTGTGTTGGGATAAAGCTAACGCCTGGTCACGCTCATTCAATAATTCTTTTAAGCGATAGACATAATCCATCTCAACATTACGCAGGATGTCGCTGTAAGAGATCAAACCAATGATTTCACCATCATGGCGTTTAACCCCTAAATGGTGAAAGCTGTGCTGGCGAAATATTTTACGTGCATTGTAAAGGCTAAGGTCAGCTTCAACAGAAACCAAATTGGCTGAAGCAAAATCTTTCAAAGGAAGGTCCAAGTCACCGTCAGCCATGCTCACCATCAGATCGTTTTCAGTAAGAATACCAACAATATCCTTACCGTTGCAGATCAACGCAGCACTATGACCCGTTGTTTCTAAGCGCTCTACAGCCAAGCGAACCGTTTCATGTTCAGGGATAACCAATGCATCTTTGCTAATAATCTCAGCAACTGAACGTAAAAACAGATCATGTTCAACACCCTGACTATTAACAACATCAGTCTCAGACAACACGCCAAATAGCTCATTATTTTCATCGATAACAACTAAATGGCGAAAGCCTTCGGCAATAAAGCGTAAACCAGCTTCATCAATAGTGGCAGTTGTTGAAATGGTACTAACAGGGGAGGACATACACTCGGAGACAGGTATATGTTCGAATGACTGACCAGCAACCGTTAAGCGCATAATATCTCTACGCGTCACAATACCAACCGGACGGTTTTCTTCACAAACTAAAACACAGCCGATATTATTTTTTGCCATTAGCCCAACAATTGTAGCCACCTTACTCGACGGAGAGCAGGTTACCAGTTGCTGTTGCGCAACTTGGCGAACCCGTAGGTGTTGTAGAGGGTATGGCATGGTGGTCATTTGATTCAGGTAAGATTCTCGCTTATGACAGAATAATAATATTACTGAATAAAATTCAAACAATAAAACCACACGAATAATAAGGCTCTATGATATTGACCCGAGTCAAATAAAAAGAGAAAACTAGCAGGGAAGCCTAAACTTGGCCCCAACATGAAAGGAAATTAAGGTAGCGAGAAGGGAAGTAATAAAACGGGAAGGAATGAATATCCTCCCCGGAAAGCCCGAAAAATCAGCCTAATCAGCTAAGCTTTTCAAACATCAGATCCCAAACACCATGACCTAAACGCTCACCACGCTTTTGGAATTTAGTGACTGGACGCCACTTTGGCTGTGGAGAGTATTCTCCGTCACCTGCAACGTTCTGATAGCCTTCAGCCGCGCTCATCACTTCCATCATGTGTTCAGCGTAATTTTCCCAATCGGTAGCCATATGGAAAACACCACCCACTTTCAGCTTCTTACGTAATGTCTGAGCAAACTCAGGTTGAACGATGCGGCGCTTGTGGTGACGCTTTTTGTGCCATGGATCAGGGAAGAACAATTGAATGCAGTCAAGGCTGCCATCTGGAATACACTGCGCCAACACTTCAATTGCATCATCACAGAATACGCGGATGTTGCCTAAGCCTTCACGCTCTGCATTGCTTAGGATACGACCTACACCTGGGCGATGTACTTCGATACCGATGTAGTTTTTCTCTGGCTGATCTTTTGCCATTTCAACCAGTGAATCGCCCATGCCAAAACCGATCTCAAGTACAACCGGGGCATCGCGATTAAACACCTCAGCTAGATCTAACATCCCCTGTTTCAGCTCAAGCCCCATTTGCGGCCATACATCTTCCATCGCTTTCTGCTGACCTTCAGTCATACGTCCAGCACGTAAGACAAAGCTTTTTACAGTACGCATGTGCTTCTCTTCAGAAGCCTGCTCAGGGTTTTGCTGCTCGATGTTATTTTCTTCTGTCATCATCTGACCTAACTAAGTAAAACAAAACAGCCTGACATTGAGACGTCAGGCTGTATCGGAAAGTGTAGCCAACCACCGTGTATTAATGGTGATTATTTACCAACAATGGTTCCTTCCATTGGCGAAGAAGCACTCGCGTATTTCTTACGTGGCATACGGCCCGCCAAGAATGCTTCACGTCCAGCTTCAACTGCTTTACGCATAGCTGAAGCCATTAAAATAGGGTTTTGAGCACCGGCGATAGCTGAGTTCATCAATACCGCTTCACAACCCATTTCCATCGCTACCGCGGCTTCTGACGCAGTACCTACACCGGCATCTACCAATACCGGTACTTTGCAATCTTCCATAATGACATTGATGTTATGTGGGTTAAGAATGCCCAAACCAGAACCGATCATAGAACCTAGTGGCATGATAGATACACAGCCTAGGTCTTCTAGCTCTTTCGCGACGATTGGATCATCACTGGTGTAAACCATTACTTTGAAACCATCACGTACCAGCACATCTGCGGCTTTGATTGTTTCAACAACATTTGGATATAGAGTTTTCTGGTCGCCCAACACTTCTAGTTTAACCAGATCATGACCATCCATCAGCTCACGCGCTAACTTACAGGTACGGATCGCATCATCAGCGTTAAAGCAGCCTGCCGTGTTCGGAAGGATGGTGTATTTCTCTGGAGAGATCACATCCAACAGATTTGGCTCATCTGGATTCTGACCAATATTAGTACGACGTACAGCCACGGTTACGATTTCAGCACCACTTGCTTCAATCGCCAAACGGGTCTCTTCCAGATCTTTATATTTACCTGTTCCGATTAGCAGACGAGAGTTAAAAGATTGGCCTGCGATTACTAGCGGATCATTTTCTAGGGACATGGTGTAATTCCAAATGCTCGTTATTATTTACTCTGGCTGTACTGCATCAAATGCTGAAATTAACCGCCACCAATGGCGTGAACAATTTCAACACGGTCTGATTCTTTTAAAACCGTCTCAGCATGCTGGCTGCGCGGAATAATTTCAAGATTAAGCTCAATCGCGATACGCTTTTCGCCTAACTCTAACTGCTCAACCAAACTTGTCAGGGTGATACCATCCTGCAACTGCAGCATCTCACCATTTACCTGAACCTGCATTGATCTATCTCCTACCTGAAGTCAGCGCTGCATACCCCAGCAACGCCCACCCGCAAAGGAACGCAACTCCACCTAGTGGTGTAACCATACCTAATGACCGCATCCCAGTTAACGCCATTAAGTACAAGCTGCCTGAAAACAACAGAATTCCAATCACAAATCCAATCGCCGCGCGCTTAATCACTTTCATATCTAAACGCTCTGGAGCGAATGCCAAAACCAGCAACGCCAGCGCGTGATAAAAGTGATATTCCACACCGGTCTGATACACAACATAGAGGGAAGGTTCGATCGAGCCTTTAACTGCATGTGCACCAAATGCGCCGATAGCCACAGCTAAAAAGCCGAAAATGGACGCAATAAAAAGCAGTGGATGTGTATTCATGATGAACTCTGTTAAAACGAGTTCGGATTATACCGAATTTGCTACGGCCTTGCCGAATACTGCAGACATAAAAAAACCGCTTAATAGCGGCTTTTTTACTCCAGAAAACGAATTACGCTTCCATGGAGACTCGAATCTTCTTCATTGCATTCTTTTCTAACTGACGAATACGCTCAGCGGATACTTCGTACTCTGCTGCTAGCTCATGCAAAGTAGCTTTATCATCCGTCAACCAGCGGCGTGCCAAGATATCTTTACTACGCTCGTCCAGTTCAGACATAGCCGACATCAAACGACGCTGTGCATCCTGTTCCCAGTTAGCATCTTCCACCTGTAGCGATGGATCTGCGCTTTTATCTTCTAGGTAATGAGCAGGAGCCCAAGCCGCTTGCTCATCATCCGCACCTTCCGGCGCATCAAATGCAGTATCAACAGAGGCCATGCGACCTTCCATCTGACGAACAGTTTTTGCTTCTACTCCTAGATCTTCTGCGATTAGATCAACCTCATCGTTGGTCATCCAACCCAGGCCTTTCTTCTTCGAACGCAGATTAAAGAACAACTTACGCTGCGCTTTGGTCGTTGCAACCTTCACAATACGCCAGTTACGCAGAATAAATTCATGCATCTCAGCTTTTACCCAGTGCACGGCGAAAGAAACCAGACGCACACCCATCGTTGGGTCAAAGCGCTTAACAGCCTTCATCAGGCCAACGTTACCTTCCTGAATTAGATCACCTAAAGGCAGACCGTAACCAGAATACGTTTTAGCAACATGTACAACAAAACGAAGATGAGACATAACCATCTGACGAGCAGCCTCTACGTCGCCATCAAAGTGTAGGCGCTCAGCCAAAGAACGTTCCTCTTCAACGCTCAGCACAGGAATCGCCGTAACAGTCTGTACGTACGCATCCAGGTTCTGACCAGGAGAAAGGTTTTCAACAACTTGCAAGCTTGTGCCCATTAATGACCTCATATCATTCTGCTTTAAACACCGCAGATATGACTTGTTTATAGTACAAAAGTTCCAACAAATTCACGCTTCCTAAAAAGCGGACCGAAAAATATAACTAGGAATAGGATAAAACGCAAATATGACGTTTAAATGACCGCTTATTGCGGCTCAATGTCGCGAAGGTGACGGCTTACCGCAAGCTTTGCGCCGACTAAACCGAGTAAGATTCCAGACAGCAATAAAATTAGACTATCCGAAAAACTTAAGCCCTGAAGCTCAAAATCACTCTGATATAACGCCGCTAGCTCCCCTACAGGTTCATTCAGAAGTAGTAGGCTGATCATGACAAATAACCAAGCTAAGACCGCCCCTAATAAACCAAACCAAAAGCCAGTATAGATAAAGGGACGTCTCACCCAGGAATCAGTCGCACCGACTAATTTTGCGACCTGGATTTCATCTTTACGGTTTTCTATTGATAAACGGATGGTGTTACCCACCACCAGCAATACAGACAAAGCCAACAAAGCACCCAGCACTAGAACAACACGGTTAGCGAGTTCAACAAAAGAAGCTAAGCGCTCGACCCAAATCATATCCAACACTACATCATCGACCTCAGGCATTTCGGATAAGATCTGCTGCAATGTTATTAGCGCTTGTTTCTGTCCATCTAAAGGCTGCACAACAACAACTGCAGGCAGTGGGTTGTTATCGAGAAAGTTAAGGATATCAGCGAACTCCGACATCCGTTGAAACTCCAATAAGCCCTGCTCTTTTGTGACGAGTTCTACTGCTGCCAGATCCGATCGCAACAGCATGTTTTGGCTAAACCGCTCGGCCGCTTCATCAGTGAGCGAGGTTTTTAGATAGATAGAGATGCGCGGATCACCCTGCCACTGGCCGCTTAGATGATTAATATTCTTCAAACCAACGAACATGACGCCCGGCAACGCCAAGGCAATCGCCAATACAGCCAGAGTCATTAAACTCGGTAAAGGTGTCGCTTTTAGGCGCAGCAGTGAATCTTGTGCCGTTTTTTTATTATGACGTAGCCAGCTTTTCGCCTGAGCGGCAAAGTCGATCTTATGGCGCGCAGCACCTTTGGATTGAGCAGGAGACTGTACTACAGTTTCTACAGGTCGTTCCTGACGAACAGCACCACGTCTTTTCGGTTCTCGATTAGCCATCGCGCAGCAACCTCCCTTGATCTAAGGTCAAGGTTCGATGCCCCATACGTGAGATCAGCGCCAAATCGTGACTGGCGATCAGAACAGTCGTGCCATGGCGGTTAAACTCCATAAACAGACTCATAATCTCAGCAGATAGCGTAGGATCAAGGTTACCGGTAGGCTCATCGGCAAGTAGCAATTGTGGTTTATGTACGATCGCACGGGCGATACCAATTCGTTGCTGCTCACCGGTTGAAAGCGTAATCGGATTAAACTTCTCTTTATGAAGTAAGCCAACCTTATCCAAGGCAGCCCTTACACGTCGCCCCGTATCTTCTTCATCGTAACCAGAGATATGTAACGGCAACGCTACATTTTCAAAGACAGTTCGATCAAATAGGAGTTGATGGTTCTGGAATACCACTCCAATACGACGGCGGTGATAAGGAATATCTTCGCGGCTAAACTGCGCTAAATTTTGATGCGCCACAGAGACACTGCCTCGAGAAGGGCGCTCCATCAACATGATCAGTTTGAGTAACGTACTTTTACCTGCGCCCGAATGACCGGTTAGAAACGCCATCTCGCCACGTTGCAACGTGAAGTTTACGTCTCTAAGCGCATCGTGCCCTTCGGGGTAACGTTTGCTTACATTCTCAAACTGAATCATGCGGAATTCCTTTCACGGCTTAATCAAAAAGCGCGTCGACAAATTCCTGAGATTTGAATGGACGAAGATCATCAATCTGCTCGCCCACACCGATAAAGCGGATTGGTAGATCCATCTGTTTAGCGATTGCGAAGATCACACCACCTTTAGCAGTACCATCCAGCTTGGTTAGGGAGATACCTGTAACGCCAACACTGTCTTTAAAGATCTTCGCTTGGCTCAATGCATTTTGACCAGTACCGGCATCAAGAACCAACATCACTTCATGTGGCGCTTCTGGAGATAGCTTCTGCGTTACACGGACAACCTTTTCCAGCTCTTGCATTAGGTTGTCTTTATTCTGCAGACGACCTGCGGTATCAGCGATCAATACATCAACGCCTTTAGCCTGAGCAGATTGCACCGCATCATAAATTACAGATGCAGAGTCAGCACCGGTGTGCTGTGCCACAACAGGGACATCGTTACGCTCACCCCATACCTGCAATTGCTCAACAGCCGCCGCACGGAACGTATCACCGGCAGCTAGCATCACTGACTTACCTTCGCTCTGGAAGCGTTTCGCCAACTTACCAATCGTAGTTGTTTTACCTACGCCGTTTACACCTACCATCAGGATAACGTAAGGCTTGTTGTTACATTCTACTTGTAGCGGCTCTTCAGAACGGTGCAACAGGCTCGCAAGTTCCTCTTTAAGTGCCACTTGTAATGCTTGCGCATCGCCTAGCTGTTTACGTTCTACCTTATCGGTTAGACGCTGGATAATGTCAGATGTCGCTTCAACACCAACATCAGCCATCAATAGAAGGGTTTCGATCTCTTCTAACAGATCATCATCGATCTCTTTCGCACCAAGAAAAAGGTTACCCAACTGTTCCGTTAGGTTCGCCTTGGTCTTGCTCAAACCAGATTTAATACGTGAGAAGAAACCTTTTTTCTCTTGTTTCTCTTCAACAGGCTTTACTACAGGCGCTGGAACTGGTGCTTCCACTTCCGGCTCTGCCTGAGGTTCTACAGCCACTTCAACTACGGGCTCAGCTGTTGGCGTTTCTGGCTCCGCTTCCACAACAGTTTGCGACGTTTTTTCCGCTGGTTGTAATTCTTGTGCAGGCTCAACAACTTCAGCAGTTTCAACAACCGCTTCTGCAACTAGCGGCTCAACCTGAGTCTCTTCCTGAACTTCTTCTTTAACAGCTACGGGCGCTGATTCTTGAGGGGCCACGGCAGGTTCAGCAGCAACAGGCTGTTCAGGCGCAGGCACTGCGGCCTCAACTTCAACCTTCTCAACATCCTGTTCCTGAGTCTGCAGATTCTTTTCTTCTTCTGCAGGCCTACCACCGAACATGGATTTTAATTTCTTAAACATTTAACTTCCTCATACAGCCGCCAAATGATTCGGCCACTGGTTGATATACTTCTGCACTTATTTATTCAGCTGAGTCGTCGCTACTCAAATAGCGATAGATTCCCGCAAGCACTAATGCGGTGATCACAACACCTGCGTAAGCGATGTAATCAGTATTCCAGCCTTCGGTAACAAACCATTTTTGTAAACTCAGCATGATTTTCCGTTCTCATACGGCATATTATTTGGGTGATAATGGCCAATAAAATCCAGCAGTCCACCCACAAAGTCTGGTATCTTATCACAGTGATTTGGTACAGAGACTACCCTTATGACAAATGAATACCGTCCCCTGTTTAATCGTAAATATTTGATCGGCCTCGTATGGTTCAGTTTGATCGCCATTATGATCCTTTCATCTATGGGACCTGGGGCAGTCAAATACCATGACATCGAGTCAAATAAGGCAAGAACCCTCAGCTGGATGGAGTTAGATGACCAGCCTATTACGCTGGTTTTACTGCTACCTACACGCCCAGCTTTTAACTCGACTCAGCGCCAACTTCAGCAGCTTCAAAGTCAGATTTTACAACAGCGCTTAAATGAACTGGCTAACCCGACTTATAGCTATCATGTACTGCCACGCCAAGACCGCATCGAAGTTACGCTTCGCTGGTCTTCAACGCAAGAATTACCTAACCTGAAATCGATCTGGACTGCGCTAAGTCAACCGGTCGAGAGCGCCCGCTGGCAAGATCAACTTAAAACCATTCAGGCACGCCAATATCTAGATAGCCAAAACAGCGAACAGCAAATCATTAATCACTTTTATGAGCGCTTACAGCCAAGCAATCGCATGACGGTTTTGGGCAACCTAAGTCGCAGCTTTAACGTCATGTTCCAAAACCCACGCTTTGCATTGAGTGGTGAAGGAGCAGAAGATCTCGTTTCAGCAGTTGAAGAGAGCCTTCCACAACAGCAAAGCGATCAAAGCGCAGCGCTGATTACAGCCAGCCCTCAATTTATTCAGCAAGGTGAAAGTACGGATCAACGTTTTCGCTTACTGGTTGGTACGCTCATTCCTGCGCGAGACTCGAAAGATTTCATCCAAGAAAGGTTAAGTGCCCAAGTACTTCAAGACCTACTAAGTCAACAACAAACACAATACAATCTGAATTTCCGTATGCTTTGGGCCGCTTTGAGTGATACGGGATACCGTGCGCTGATTATTGATGGTGTGCAAAATCCAGGTCCAGTATTGCCTCAGTTAAGCCAGATGATTACTGAGGATCTGGTCGAAAAAAGCCAGCAGAACCTTGCCTCACAATGGCATGACAATATGCGTGATATAGCCAACCAAGTTCAGGCACTAAATCTAATAGCATTCTACCGTTTGCCGGAAGACACTTTAGAAACATATGCAGAGCAAGTTTTAGATCAAGATACCGATCAAGTAATCAAACTTGCGCGTAAAGCCTTACAGGCAGAGCAACAAATCAGTATCCTTCAATCCCCCTCGCTTTAAAGGAAAGACCATGGGCCGTCGCAACCCTCCTCGCAAACAGGCGAATAAGATAGACATCCCTCGTTCACAGCTACGCATTATTGGTGGTGAATGGCGTGGTCGAAAGATAGAGTTTTTTGCCGTCGATGGTTTACGTCCTACCCCTGACAGAGTGAGAGAAACCTTATTTAACTGGATTCAATCATCAGTGCCGGGAGCGCAGTGTTTAGATCTATTCAGCGGTAGCGGTGCTCTTGGGCTGGAAGCCCTATCTCGTGGTGCAGGTAGTATGACCTTTATCGACCTAAACCCGACAACATCCAGAAAGCTGAAAGACAATATTCAGCTTTTAAAATGTCAAAATGCCGAAGTTGTTCAAGCCAATGTACTTGAGTGGCTCAAAAGCAGAAAAACTGATTGCGAGCAGCGCTACGACCTTGTGTTCCTCGATCCGCCTTTCCGTCAGGACCTTATCGCACCATGTTGTGAATTACTGGAAGCTCACAACCTGTTATCAGAAAACGCTCTTATTTACGTTGAAAGCGAGTCAGAACTACATCATCCACAAGTACCTAGTCACTGGCATGAGCATAGGCAAAAAACGGCAGGCCAAGTGACCTACCGCTTGTATATGCGTAATAGCTAGACAGTGTAGTTAATAAGCTGGCTGTACGTCGTCTAGATAGAAGCTAGCTTCATATTTTTTCAGATCATTCACATGTAGATCTTTCGGGAATTCAAAGCGGGCAGCAAATACCTGCCCAGGTTTGATATAACCTTTAACGTGATCAACATAACGCTCGATTTTGCCATTACGTTTTAGGTACATCCCCATCACCATATCCTTCAGAACCAGCCCTTGCACCGTATAACGCCAGCGAGTTTCTAACACATGATTCCCGGCTTTTCGGGACGACTCTAACTTCAAACCGTTCTGTACCGCTTTTACAAAGCGCGCTTGATCCTGCTGACGGCGCTCCTCTACTTTCGCTTCCTGATGCTGAACATATGCCCCTAGCGCTGTAGATAAAAGCGCAGCAACACCACCACCATCACCTGCAGCTACTTCGTTGTTATTTTTGCGCCATAACACATTGTTATCTAACAACTGCGCCGAACGAGGGTTAATCTGCCCTTTACGGTAATAAGGCATTACAGCCTTACCGACTTTATAAGCCTCTTTATAGCGTTCGGCGTTTACAGGGTGATCATGATGGAACAGGGCTCGAGCATTACCCTCCGCAGCATATTTTCTCTGCCAAATACGGCTAGCAGCGAGAGGATCATACCCGGCTAATGCTGTGTACAAGATGCCGATACGATCAGCTTCACGCTCACTTTCGTGAGTAAAGGCCGCTTTGTAACCACTACGACGCGCGGAATTCGAACCCGCTAAAGCACTGATCTGAGCATGTGTCTGGCGTTCATACACGTGGTTCGCCACAGTATGCGCAATCTCATGGGCAACAACCGCAGCCAGTTCAGCATCGTCTTTAAGATCTATCATCAACTTAGAGTGCACAACTATGTAAGTACCCCCTGTCGTAAACGCATTAAAAGAGTCGCGTTTGATCAGGATCGGTTCCCAGCGCTCATTTTTGAGATGAGAGATCTGATGAATACGGTCAAAAATACGTACCAAACGTAGATATTGGCTACGATTCACTGCAGCATTTACTGGCCTTTTATGCTTCTTCTCATTCGCAATAATTTTCTCAACATAGGCGTTACCTTGCTGAATCTGAGCAGAGCGATTCGCCATACTCAAGCTGCGCTGCCCTGTGACTCTATCCTTTTCACTGACAGATTCAGCGACTTGATAAAGCCCCCGATCTACCTTTTGTAAGGTCTGACAGCCCGCTAGCCCAAGAGCAAACGTGAATACAGCGAAAATACGCAACCATGACATCTTTGTAATACCCTTAAAACCTATATAGTTATTGGTAATAAAAAATAAAATTCTTATAACCGATATAAATCAAACCATTCCATTATAGTATTTGTACCGCCCGTGCAATTCAGATAATATGCCGCACTTGCTAAACTGCTATTTTATTAGGCCTAGGCGATATAGGCACTAATTAGACATCAACTGCTGTGAACCTGATATGAATACAGCCGTATACCCAGGAACATTCGATCCAATCACCAATGGTCATTCGGATCTAATTGAGCGTGCATCTAAACTTTTCGATAAAGTTGTGGTTGCTATCGCCGAAAGCCCTAAGAAGCGACCACTGCTGGAATTAGAAACTCGAGTAGCTTTGGTAGCCGAGGTAACTGCGCACCTCGACAATGTTGAAATTGTCGGCTTTGATTGTCTACTAGCAGAGTTACTAGAGCAACAGAACGCAAATATTATTCTACGTGGATTACGTGCAGTTTCGGATTTTGAGTACGAGTTTCAACTCGCAGCGATGAACCGACATCTAGCACCAAACGTAGAAAGTATATTTTTAACACCAGCGGAACATTTATCTTTCGTTTCCTCCACGCTGATCAGAGAGATCTCCAGCTTGGGTGGTGATGTTAGCAAATTTGTTCATCCGTCGGTGTCCAAGGCCCTGATTGAGCACCAGCGCCTGTAAATTTACTTTTATGACAGTGAGGTAGTCATCATGGCATTGATCATTACTGACGAATGTATCAACTGTGACGTATGTGAGCCGGAATGTCCGAACGAGGCCATCACTCCGGGTGACGAAATCTATGAAATTGAACCATCCAAATGTACTGAGTGCGTAGGCCACTACGATACTCCTCAGTGTGTTGAAGTTTGCCCAGTTGACTGTATCCCTAAAGATCCAGATCACGAAGAAACTGAAGCAGAGCTTATGGAAAAATATAAGGCTCTGACTGGTTCATAAGCCGGTATTTCAGAATTACAAAAAAGCAGGCCTAAGCCTGCTTTTTTATTGGATCATTTCCAGCTTCCCAGCATTATTGAAAACGTTCCTGCCAAAAGATCATTCGATCATTACCACGGGCACGGCCAAAAGTAATAATCGCATCAGGCACACTAATGTCGTTAGCATTACCATCCTGATCCCAATCGTATCGTAGCCAATCATCGATCGAGGTCAGACCTACAGGGAAGTAACCGGTCTTATCATTGCCGCCTGAACCTGCACCCGGCGCAGTGAAGATCAAGCTAAAATCTCCCGTTGATGCATCACTATCCGTGCCATTGATTCTTAAATTACCTACAGTGGTACCATCACCGACAGTTACTGTTCGATCTGCAACAGCACTACTGATTGGATTGCCATCGTAACTAATATTCGCTAATGGAATAGTTGTACAGCTATCATCAGTGTTACGTACAAATGTCGTTCCGTCCCAATACTGAACTTCAAATGGCACAGGAAGGTCTTGTGTTTCAGGGCCATGTACTGAGCTAATGCTAACTCGCCCATACATTATCGTTACTGGGTCACCCACCTCAACGGACTGACAACTGTCTGAACAATCCCCTGAACTATCAACCGACATGTTTTTTAAACTATCCAAAAAGTCACGACTATCTGGTTCTGATTCAATACCAAGCCCCAGCTGCAAACCATAAAAGGGGCCATCCGGTAGACCTGCATTTCCGCCATTGCGCGTAAAGATCACATTTTTCAATTCATTATCTGAAGCACTGGTTCGATCAATAACACCTGACTCCCAACCGGAAAGCGACTCCGACACTAGTATCCGATCACTCAAATCAATACCATCATCATTATTCTCAGCTTTAACCACTAAGGAACCTGTGCCTATGGTGTAAAGAACCAAATCGTAATTCTCAGTTATTTCTCCATTGAGAGCTCTGGCCTCTACCCTATACTCAAATGCTTTGAAAGGTTCCTGCATGTAAGTAAAGCTGTCTACAGCAGAACAAGCCGCCGCCACACCATCATCACTCATCACAAAGTGATCTGGATAAAATCGACCGATTTTTGTCGCCACACTCTGGATATCATCAGCGCCAAGATAAGAAGATAAGCTTGCCATTAGGTTCATGCTACCCACCTCATCGTAATTAAGCGTTGCGGTAACATCTGCACCACTGCGATTACTATAAGTGTCTAAGAGAGGGGCAACTGTTCCTGATAATATCCCTGGACTTCCATCAGCTGGGGTAAATGATTCGACACTGAGACTTACTGTACCAGTGAAGTTTGGTGTAATGCCGTTATCAGTCACATCGGCATCGCCATCAGGCATACCGTTCACATCAACATCTTCTGAGGCCTCATAGAGGTATGCATTGATATCAACAGTAAAATCGCTACCTGCCGAGGTAAACGCAGCACCTCCAGTTTCATCACCACCTGAGTTAGCCGTACCTGATGCATCTATTTCAGGGAAACCAAATCCAAATGGACGTACAACAAATAGATTCGAATTACCTATCATTACCGCACTTGTATCTGGAACGGTATAACTCGCCTGTAACTGCATCTCACCAGCATCATTGTAGTTAAGACGTAAAGGCGCCTTAGAATCGGTATCAAAGGTCATATCAACAGATTTAAATGTTTCTGGTGTACCGGCATTGAGGTCTACCTCGGGGTTACTGCCACTTTGAACATTAAAGGTACGCCCCGAAACACATGAGGTTGGGTTATTACATTGAGCTGCCAGATTAATCGACAGGGTAGTTCCATTAGGGAAAGCAGCCTGGCACACACTAGGATCAGCTGTAGTAGCCTCAACGGCCTGAAGATAGAGGCTAGTAGCTCCAAAACCTGCATCCGATGCTTTACCTGCAATCTGAGTCGGTATGATTTCTGCCCCAGCACCATCAATAAAACGGAAGCCAGCGAGGGTGAAAGTAATATTAGGATCATCAGCTGCTACCCAACTACCACTATTCTCAGTGATAGAGCCATCCGAAACGTTGAAACCAAAGGTCTCGCTCGTACCACTCAAGACGGGATGAGCAAACTGCAATACAGCACTTTGTGAACCCGAAGCAAAGGTAAAAGTTGCTACGCCATCATCAGCACTACCATTATCAAATGCAGATGTACCACTCACTGCACCCACCCAATTACCTTTACCTGATGTGGCGGCAATTGTCATGGATGCACTACCTGCATCGACAGCGCTATGAGAACTATCGTGGGCGGTGATGGTGATATTCTCAATTAAGCAGGTAACACCTGTTTCATCGTGAAATATAGAATAATGATCCACATCCGATTCATCACCATCATTACTGGATCCAGGAGTCGGATCACCTACCTCTTCAAAATCCCCACTACCATTTGGCTTACGTGCAAAGATGACCTTATTGCTTCCACCACCCGATAGTTCATTAGAGCAAGAATCCGGTACGTCCCAATACTGAGTTTTCTTACAACTATCCTTACAAAAATGCACATAATCTAAAACAAGATCATCTGCATCGATGAGTGCGACTTCCCACTCATTGGAGTTCAAGATCTGCGCCGAACTAAGATATTCAACCGGATTATAAACAGTGATGCCATTATCAGCAGGAGAAGAGAACTTATCGAAGGAACCAATCAAAAAATTCCCAACGCCATATGATACACAGGAAGGCGTTTTCCCTCCCTCATTAGTACATAAGCGCCAACCAGCAACGTCAACAGGTTCAGAGCCTATCAAAATTGTTTCGACATATTTTATTGGCCCAGCAGTACCTTGGGGCACAAGTTCGTTTATTCGCCCTGACGGATCGCTATGGCATACTGCGGCATGAAGAAGAACAGGCTGTAGCAGAACAACTATTAGCAGGGATATTCTATAAACGAACTTCATTAGGATATTTACCTAAATTAATGCAGAAGCAATTTTTGAATGTAATTCATAACGCTCATCCAAAATCCGGCCAATCGCACTTCCCTGCGCTAAGTGATAAGCATACTGCATATGTAAGCAACGGATTTTGTCCCACTGTGAGATACCACCGATCCCATACTTACTGTACAGCGGTGTAAAACCTAATTCCTCGATACGCTGTTTCTGCTCTTCAGAAGCAGAAGCCCAACGAAGATCGACGTAACGCTGCTGATCAGCTAAGTGTTCAGCACGCAGTGCTTCGTTATCGATCAGTTCTTGTTCCAGCTCTTTAACCGCACCAGCCGTTTCTATCTCAGCGATGGCTTGATAGATATCTTTACTGGCCATCCAATAAAGCGTTGGGAAAGGTTTATCATCAACCAAAAGATCCATCTGCAACACCAGTGGAACCTCTTGATCGTTTTGCACAGCAATACCCGCTAACCCACGAGGCTCTCGACCTAACTGCTGTCGAATAATTTCTAACTGCTTTTCACTTGGTGAAATCAACACTACTACTCTCTATCTGTGACAAGCGAATAAATAGATTAATCTATTCATTATACATTACCGTAGTCTTCACCACGGCCAAGCCAACGTTCAACTAAGGAATCTGCAAAATCAGGCCACTCTTGCATCTGACCCGCCACCATCTTAACCCGGGTTAACAGATCTGAATCACGTTGCAGGTCTGCCATTTTAAACTGCATCGTTCCGGTCTGCCTTGTCCCTAGCACTTCACCCGGTCCTCGCAGTTGTAGATCCTTCTCCGCAATTTTAAAACCATCGGTGGTTTCACGCATCACGGTTAAACGTTCACGTCCTTGATTCGATAAGGGCGCGTGATACATCAGCACACAAAAGCTTTCGACAGAGCCTCGACCCACTCGACCACGTAGCTGATGCAACTGCGCTAAACCTAAACGCTCAGGGTTTTCTATGATCATTACACTGGCATTAGGAACATCAACACCCACTTCAATGACCGTAGTGGCAACTAAAAGATCCAATTCAGCGGATTTAAACTGCTGCATAATTTCAGCTTTTTCAGCCGGTTTCATACGACCATGCACTAAACCTATGCGAAGTTCAGGCAACGCTACTTTCAAATCTTCAGCAGTCACTTCAGCAGCTTGACACTGCAAAGCCTCTGACTCTTCAATCAGAGTACATACCCAGTAAACTTGGCGCTTTTCAGCACAGGCTTTTTGTACCCGCTGAATGACTTCGTCGCGGCGACTATCAGCGATTACTACGGTACTCACAGGTGTTCGACCCGGTGGCAGTTCTTCGATAATGGAACAGTCCAGATCGGCGTACGCACTCATGGTCAAAGTTCGGGGAATCGGTGTAGCAGTCATAATCAATTGATGCGGCGCTAACTCACCATTACGCCCTTTTTCACGCAGTGACAACCGTTGATGCACACCAAAGCGGTGCTGCTCATCAATCACCACTAGTCCTAAATCAGAGAAGACTACTTCCTCTTGGAAGAGCGCGTGAGTCCCGACAACAACCCGTGCTTCGCCGGTTCTAATCGCTTCTAGTTGCGTCTGTCTTTGCTTTCCTTTGAGCTTACCTGCCAACCACGCAACTTTGATATCCAGCGACTCCAGCCAGTTACTGAAGTTGATAAAGTGCTGCTCGGCCAAAATCTCGGTCGGCGCCATAATCGCAGCTTGCAGACCACTCTCTACTGTTTGCAAAGCAGCTAATGCCGCCACGACCGTTTTACCTGAGCCCACATCGCCCTGCACTAAACGCAGCATAGGATAAGCTTGCGCAAGATCGTTGGCGATTTCATTGCCTACGCGCTGTTGCGCGCCAGTTAACGGGAACGGTAGCTGATCTAAAAAGGCTTGTTTAAGTTGTCCTGTTCCCGGCAGTTCAGGCGCACCTTTTTGACGTGCTTTTTGACGTAATTTCAACAAAGAGAGGTGATGAGCGAGTAGCTCTTCAAACGCCAAACGGCGCTGAGCAGGGTGCATACCGTCCAACAAAAGGTGCTGGTCTACATCGACTGGAGGGCGATGAAGATAAGCGACAGCATCATTCAAACTTGGGAACTGCCAGCCTTGTCGCAATTGATCAGGCACAAGCTCTTGCAGGCCACCCTCTTTCAGATAGTTAAGCGCTTGATCAGTCAGAGCTCGTAAACGTCCCTGATGCAGACCTTCTGTGGTTGGATAGATCGGCGTTAGGTTCTCTTCTACTGGCACCAAATCATCGTTATCCACCCGCTTATATTCAGGATGGACGATCTCCAAACCATTTGCACCGGTACGTGCTTCACCAAAGCAGCGAATACGAGTACCAGGTTTTAAGTTATTTTTCTGAGCAGCTGTGAAATGAAAGAAACGTAGCGTTAGTGACCCCGTGCCATCTTGAATACGGCACAATAAACTGCGGCGGCGACCTTTGCTGATATCCGCCAGCTTCACCTCGCCCTCAACCACGCACTCATCACCGGGACATAACGCCCCCATAGGCACAATTCGCGTGCGATCTTGGTAACGCAGAGGCAGATGAAACAATAGATCCTGTAGATTTTGAATACCAAGGTTATTCAGCTTCTGCTCTAACGCAGCGCCAACACCTTTTAACTCTGTGACAGGAATCGCAGCAAGCAACAAACTTATTTACCGCCTGCAGGATCAAAAGAGGCAATCGCTTCAACCAACACATCGATCGCTTGCGGACGTGGAAAGCTAGCACGCCAAGCCACCCCAACCGTGCGTTCTGGAACTGGTTCTTGGAAAGGTCGTGTTACTACCATCTCTGATTTACCCGTTCCATATACAGCGGATTGCGGCAATACGGAACAACCTAAGCCAGAACCAACCATCATACGGATAGTCTCTAGAGAGCTACCCTCGGTAATCGTATGTTGAGTATTAATCGCTTGATTCAACGTTGGGCAGGATTCTAATACCTGATCCCTAAAACAATGCCCTTCGCCCAATAACAACAGCGGGGTATTAGGTAGATCTTCACTATTAATCTTTTTCTGCTGCGCCCAAGGGTGGCCCACTGGCATCAGCATTTCGAAATGCTCATCGTATAGAGGACGCGTCAGAATATCCGGTTCTTGGAATGGCAGCGCTAAGATAATTGCATCCAGCTCACCGTTACGGATCTTAACTCGCAGGTTCTCAGTGAAGTTCTCTTCGATATACAGCGGCATATCAGGCGCAAGCTTTTGCACCTGAGAAACCAGATGAGGGAATAAGTAAGGTCCAATGGTGTAGATCGCGCCTACGCGAAGTGGGCTTTTCAGCTGATCTTTGCCCTCAAGCGCCAGATCTTTGATGGTATCGGCTTGCTCAAGCACGCGCTGCGCCTGTTGCACCACTTTATCACCTACAGGTGTGACGCGAACCGAGTTTTTACTGCGTTCAAACAGTGGTACACCCAACTCATCTTCAAGCTTTTTGACCGCTATAGACAAGGTAGGCTGACTGACAAAACACTTTTCAGCCGCATGACCAAAATGCTGTTCTCTCGCCAAGGTAACAATGTAACGCAATTCTGTAAGGGTCATCCGGCCTTATCCTTTGCTATGATAGGTCTGTGATTTTCGGAGGCTTAACCTGTATGCAACAAGCAACTATTCTAATCGTCGGCTGCGGCGATGTTGGCTCTACCCTTGGACAAATGTTATTAAATCAAGGGCATAAGGTATTTGGCCTACGTCGTAATATAAACCAGCTACCGCAAGGCATCCAAGGAATAAGCGCTGATCTCACAAATTTAGAGAGTTTAAAAGCAACTCTGGCGGATTTAGACGAGTGTCATATCCTTGTCTACGCAGCAGCGGCAAGCAGTCACGATGAAGCAGGTTACGAAGCAGCCTATGTAACCGGCGTACAAAACACCCTACAAGCACTACCCACCAAACCCAAACATCTATTCTTCACATCCAGTAGTGGCGTATACCACCAGAACGATAGCGATTGGGTGGATGAAACAAGTCCCTGCGAACCTCAATCCTTTAGTGGCAAGATCATGCTCAAAGGTGAACAGCAGGTTTTAAGCGCTGACATACCGGGTACCGTGGTTCGGTTTAGCGGTATTTATGGACCCGGAAGGAACCATCTAATCAATCGTGTCAGAAGAGGCGACATCGCCCCCGCTGAACCTCAGCATTTTAGCAACCGTATCCACCGCGATGATTGTGCAGGTATCTTAAACTTTCTCATTTCTAAAGTTCTTAACGACGAAGCTATAGACTTTTATTACCTGGCCAGCGATAGCGATCCAGTAACCATGCATGAGATCACTACGTGGTTGGCGAAAAAAACCAATAGTCAGATCACATCTGAAACCGTTTCACGTCGTGCGGGCAGTAAGCGCTGTTCAAATAACAAGCTGCTTAAAGCCGGCTATACTTTCAAATACCCCTCATATACTGAAGGTTACAGTGATTTATTAGATCTTGATCAAAAAGAAGACGATAAATCGAACTAAAAGTCACGATTGCTGCAATTTTTGATACAATCGCGCGCTCAATTCAGCAGTATTTTATAGTATGCAGCAGTATCGCAATCTAATACTTGGTTTTGTCCTGATCATTACCTTAATGACAGGCTTAGGCGGATTTAGCCTATACCATCTCAACAACATCTCTAAAGATGTAGAAAACATCTATAACCACCCTTTTGCGGTGAGCAATGCTGGGCAGTCAATCCAGACCCTCGTGTTCGCAATGCACCGCGATATGAAAGACGTTGTGTTAGTCCAAGATCCTGAACAACTAAAAGCAACCCTAGAGCAAATTCAGCGCCAGGAGCAGCAAGTTCTCAAACAATTCGACATTATCTTCGAGCGTTTTCTAGGCAACAAAGTCACCATTAAACAGGCCTACCAAACCTTTATTGAGTGGAAGCCCATTCGTGATGAAGTTGTGACCCTAGCCCTAGTAGGCGAAACAAAGAGAGCCGCCGAGATTACTCGTAATAAAGGCGCCAAACATGTAGATAAGTTACTTTCTGAAGTACACGAATTTGTTGTATTCGCTCAAAACAAAGCCAATCAATTTCATAAACAATCATCGAAAAATAGAGACCACTCTATCTACGTGGTAGCCACTATTGGTTTCTTAACGATTGTTATCTCGCTTCTGATTGCAATCAAAGTGACACGTCTAATTATGCGCTCAAACAAAGCGTTATCGCAGCGAGAACATCTGATTGATCAGAACATCATGCTGGCAAACCTTGATACACAAGGCGTGATCATTGATGCCAGTAACGCCTTGTGCCGCTTCTTAGACACAACTAAAGAAGAGCTAGTTGGTAAGCAGAGTAATTTCTTTGATAATTCAGATACCCATAGCATGCTGTCTGAACAGATCTGGAAAACGATTAAGACCGGCAGGCGAGATCCGTCATATTAACGAAGATGGCTTAATGCATTGGGCAAATTCACGCATCTTACCGAACATCAATGAACGCTATCAGATAACCGGCTTTACCAATCTGCTGCAGGATTCAACCAGCAAGAAGCTATCGATTACAGATAAACTCACTACACTGCCAAACCGTCGTAGTTTTGAAGATGTGTTAGAGCGCGAAATAAAACTCAGCTACCGTCATGGTACAGCAATCGCTCTAGCGATCTTGGATGTGGATTTCTTCAAGTTGTACAACGATACCTACGGCCATCCGCAAGGGGATAAAGCCCTACGAGATGTTGCCAACTGCATTATAGGTTGCCTCCGCAGACCTTCCGATTTTGCTTTCCGCATCGGTGGCGAAGAGTTTGCCATCATTATTACAGAGCAAGATGCAGCTAAAGCCCAAGCCTTCTTAGATCGTATTCGAGAAGAAGTGGAAGCTCTGCATATTCCTCACGAGAAGAGCACTATCAGCGACTATGTCACTATATCAATAGGTGCCTATTGGAGTGCTGGCAATCAGATTTCTGATAAGAATGAACTCTACACAGAAGCGGATAAAGCCCTGTATCTGGCTAAGAATAACCGTAACGAACTGGTTGTACATAACCATCAAAGCTATGTAAAAAGTGCATAACAGCCTTACTCAATAAGTAAGGCTGTTATCTAAGAAAAAACACAATAAAGAAAGGTTACTTAGCAAACTCTTCTAACAAAGCTTGCTGGGCAGAGAAGACCTCTTCATCTTCCCCCGGTTGATTCTGAATATAACTGCCGTCCGCTTGCAATTCCCAGCTCTGGCAGTTGTCTTTCATATAGTAATCCAGCTCACGCTTTAATCGCTCACTATGCTTACCAAAAACTTGGAAGCCAGTCTCAACACGGTTAAGCATGTTACGTTCCATCCAGTCAGCGCTGGCACAGAACACTTCTGGTTTACCATTATTGCCGAAATAATAAACGCGTGTATGCTCCAAGAATCGGCCGATAATAGAGCGAACTCTGATATTTTCAGAAAGGCCTTCAATACCCGGACGTAAACGACACATACCACGAATAATCAGATCAATCTGAACACCTGCAGCCGCCGCTTCGTACAAAGCGCGAATCATCTTCGGCTCAGTCAGACCGTTCACTTTCACCATAATATGACCCGGCTTACCCGACTTAGCTAAACGAGTCTCACGACGAATCAGCTCGATCATTTTAGAATGCAGTGTAAACGGCGCGTTATAAAGTTTCTTCAGCTTCTGGATCTTACCCATACCCGTTAGCTGCTGGAAAACCTTATGTACATCTTCACCGACATCCTGATCGGCGGTTAAGTAACTGTAATCAGAATACAGACGGGCTGTACCTGAGTGATAGTTACCTGTACCTAAGTGAGAGTAGCGCACTAGATGGTTACCCTCTTCACGTACGATTAACATCGCTTTAGCGTGACACTTATAACCAACCACCCCATATACAACCAAGCAACCTGCTTCTTGTAAACGAGCGGCTAATTGCAGGTTACTCTCTTCATCAAAGCGAGCACGCAGTTCGATAACTACAGTCACCTCTTTGCCGCTACGCGCCGCTTCCACCAGCGCATTAACAATGTCTGATTTTACCCCAGTTCGATATAGCGTCTGTTTAATCGCAACCACATCAGGGTCTTTCGCTGCCTGACGCAGAAGATCCACCACTGGAGAAAAGGACTGGAATGGATGTAACAGTAATTGGTCATTCGCTTTTAAGGCATCAAAAATATTGTCACCTTTAAGCTTGCCTGGCATACCAGGAGAGAATGGCTTCCAGCGCAGATCATTCCGCTCCACCAAATCACGAACAGCCATAAGGCGGGTCAAGTTAACCGGACCATTAACTCTATAGGTTTGCGATTCATCCAACTTGTACTCTTTCTGCAAGAAGGAGATCAACTCTTCTGGCGTACGTTGATCTACTTCCAATCGCACCGCATCTCCGTATTTACGCGAATGTAACTCACCCCTTAGGGTATTTACCAGATCCTCAACCTCCTCAACATCAAAGGTCATATCGGCATTACGGGTGATACGGAACTGGAAGCAACCTTCCACCTTCATCCCTGGGAATAACTCATCGGCAAATTCGTGGATTATCGAGGAAAGGAAGATCAGGTTATCACCACCATCGCAGAGATTATCTGGCAGGCGGATCAAGCGCGGTAAGGAACGCGGAGCCGGTATGATCGCCATTCCGGTTTCACGCCCAAAGGCATCTTTACCATCCAATTCAACAATAAAGTTAAGACTCTTGTTCACCAATCGCGGAAATGGGTGGGACGGATCTAATCCCACTGGGCTGATCACCGGTACGACACGATCATGGAAGTAAGACTGAACCCACTCCTTTTGCTCCGGCGTCCATAGGTGACGACGAATAAAGTGGATCTCTTCCTTTTCCAACTCAGGAAAGATCGTTTCATTCAGGATCTTATATTGGCGGTCTACGGTCAGGTGACAGATTTCGCTAATACGCTGCAACACCGTACGTGGGTGCATTGCATCAGGACCAACTGCCTCACGACCATATTTCAACTGAGTCATCTGCTCAGCAACACGAATCTCGAAAAATTCATCCAAGTTACTGGAGAAGATCAACAGGAACATCAACCGTTCTAGCAACGGGTGCTGCTCCTCTAATGCTTGTTCTAGAACTCGGATATTAAACTGCAGATGGCTGAGTTCACGGTTGATATAGAGCTCGGGCACCTTCAGATCAACCGGTGTTTCCTCTACCTCTTGCTCTGTTGTTGCAACATTTTCACGGCTCTCTAATAACGCCGCTGCTGCTTCGCTCTGTTCCGCTGATTCAACCATCACGCTGTTTTCTCTCCCTAATTCTTTAACGACTACAGAATAAAGTTTAGTCGTTTAATATCTGTGCGACGCGTTTCGCAAAATAAGTCAGGACGCCATCAGCCCCTGCACGCTTAAACGCCAACAGGGATTCAAGCATTACGCTACGCTCGTCTAACCAACCGTTTTGGAAAGCCGCTACATGCATCGCATATTCACCACTCACCTGATAAACATAGGTTGGTGCTTTTAATTCATCTTTAACTCGGCGAACGATATCCAGATACGGCATACCCGGTTTTACCATCACCATATCTGCACCTTCCGCTAGGTCCAGTGACACTTCGTGTAGCGCTTCATCACTGTTAGCAGGGTCCATCTGGTAACTAAACTTGTTACCTTTACCAATGTTCGCCGCAGAACCTACTGCATCTCGGAAAGGACCATAGTAAGCACTTGCATACTTAGCGGAGTACGCCATGATCAAGGTATTTACAAAACCATTACTTTCCAGCTCATCACGGATACCACCGATACGGCCATCCATCATATCGCTTGGTGCGACAATATCAGCACCTGCTTCGGCGTGAGATACCGCCTGCTGGATCAAGGTATCAACAGTGCGATCATTCAACACATAACCATTTTCGTCGATAATGCCGTCCTGCCCGTGAGTCGTGAACGGGTCCAGTGCAACATCGGTCATGATTCCCATCTCAGGGCAGGCATCTTTGATTGCTTTCACTGCACGCTGAGCCAGACCATCTGGGTTGTAGGCTTCTTCTGCCAACTCAGATTTCGCATCCATCGGTGTTACAGGGAACAACGCCATCGCCGGCACACCTAAAGAAGCAAGCTCTTTCGCTTCTTTTACCAGCAGATCAATACTCATTCGCTCTACGCCCGGCATAGACGCAACTTGCTCAGTTTGATTTTGACCTTCAATCACAAAGACTGGATAGATCAGATCATCTGGTGTTAAAACGCTCTCTCGCATTAGACGACGGGAAAAATCACTGGCACGCATGCGGCGCATACGTGTTTCTGGGTAAAAGCGCTGGCTGTTATTAAAGGACACGGCATCTTCCTTAGGTTACAAGATGAATATGACAGAAAACGATGACAAGCTAATGACAGCCTAGAGATAAGGCTAAAAATTGTGTAACTATTTGTCACCATAGTAATAAAACTGATCTTATCGTACTCTGCATACAAAAGGGTATGATCAAACTCATATCACTGTAGATAAAGGAGCCTGAAAGCATGAAGAAAATTGCAGTAATTCTATCTGGTTGCGGCGTATACGATGGCGCAGAAATTTACGAGTCGGTTCTGACTTTGCTACAGATCGCTGAACGCGGTGCTAGTTCACAGTGTATGGCACCGAATATCGAGCAGATGCACGTTATTAATCACCTTACTGGCGAAGAAGCCGGTGAAACACGTAACGTTTTAGTTGAAGCAGCGCGTTTAGCACGTGGTGAAATTATCGATCTTGCAACAGCCAATGCTGAAGATTACGATGCGCTAATTATTCCAGGTGGATTTGGTGCAGCGAAAAACCTATCTGACTTTGCAGTAAAAGGCCCTGAGTGCTCAGTAAACCCTAATGTAATTAGCTTTACTCAAGCGATGCATAATGCAGGTAAGCCAGTTGGTCTAATCTGTATTGCTCCAGCAATGACGCCAATCCTATTTGGTGAAGGCGCTACTTGTACGATCGGTAATGATACTGATACGGCAGCGGCGATTGAAGCGATGGGTGGTAAGCACCAAGATTGTGGTGTTAGCGAAATCGTAATCGATTCAGAGCGTAAAGTCGTTACAACTCCAGCGTACATGCTAGCGGGTTCAATTACCGAAGCAGCATCAGGTATCCGCAAGCTGGTTAATGAAGTGCTTGAACTAGCTTAAGTAAGAATCACAGACAGAAAAAAGCGGCGATGTTCATTCGCCGCTTTTTTATTCATCTTTGATACACTTCGTTTAAACGTAAGCTTTGCCTTTTAGCCTTTCCCCAATGCTTACGCTCCCTGACGACGATGTGACCACTGCATAAAAATGCGGTACAGCATAGGAATCAGAAATAGCGTCAGCACGGTCGAGAACGCCAAACCACTCACAATCGCCGTTGCTACCGGCCCCCAAATTAGGGAGTGACCACCTAAGCCCGTTGCCAAAGAGAACAAGCCCGCAATCGTCGTTAGCGAAGTAATCAAGATTGGAATCACGCGTCGTCTAGCCGCGTACAGAGTGGCATGTTTTACCGACATCCCTTTATCTAATCGTTGGTTACCCGCTGAGACCAAAACAATCGCTGCATTTACCGCTATCCCTGCCAAAGCAACTACACCGTACATAGTGAAAAGACTCAGAGGATTTTGTGTCAGCAACAGGCCCAACACTACACCCGTAAACGCCATTGGGATGGTCATCAAGATCATCAGAGGCTGCATATAGCTCGAGAACTGCGTTCCCAAAATCAGGTACATCAGGCCGATACCAAACAGGAAGAGAATGCCGATCGCATCTATACTCTCTTGGATTTCATCGAGTTCACCGGTGAAGTCCAGATCCAGATTAGGGAACTGTACTTGTAGCTCGTGTTTCCAATGCTCCAATACCATGCCATTGGCGGTGACAGTATCAATGCTATTTGGCAGAAGATCAGCCTCTACTGTAATAGCACGGCGGAAATTGTAGTGACGGATATTGCCTAGCGCTTTCGTCTTTTCAAAGCTGACTAAGTTAATTAAAGGAACCTGCCCACCCTCGGGTAAAGGAAGTTCAAACATCAACAATTGCTCTATGTCGGTGAATGTTTGCGGCATAGCGCGAACACGCACTTCCAGCTTTTCACCCTCGTGTTGCATATCCGCAACAATTTCACCATCAACCAAAAGCTGAGCGGTGCGGATGACCTCTTGCGGATTTAAGCCCGCTTGGGTGATCGCATCATAGTTCGCTTTTAGCGTCAGAGTCATGCGTCCGCCGCCGGCATCATCAGTAATATCAGTAATGGCCTCTACAGAAGCCATATATGCTTGAAGTGCATTAGCAGCTGAGCGGATCTCAGCATAATCATCACCACGCACTTTAATACTTATCGGCTTGGATACCGGAGGGCCACCAGCAAGTCGTAAAAAGGTTACATTCACTGGTCCCGGTACAGCTAAGGTATCTTCCCTGACTGCGGCTAATAGCTCGTCTACTGAGCGATTATCTTCAGTTTTTGGCTTTAGTCCCACCAAAATCTGGCCATAATGCTCACCAAACATCGGCGCAGTTTCAGTGAATTGCTGACCTGCATAGCCCACCACAGTGCGAACATCCTCATCCTTCAGATGCTTTCTGACCACCTGTTCCATCTGTTTCACTTTATCCAAAGTGGTATCTAATGAAACCTGCGGCGCCATTTCGATGTTTACGTAGAACAATCGCAATGGATCTGCGGCGAAGAAATCCATCTTTATTAACCCTGCAGCTAAAGCCCCCATCGAGCTAACAAATAGCGAACCAATTAAACTGAAGGTAAGCACAGGGCGTCGCATAGCTTTTATCAAAGATCGGACATAAGCGATCTGGATCTTATGGGTCATACGAGTACGGAAACGCTGCATACGCCTAGGGTTGGCAAATGAAACCCGCGCCACACTGACGTGTACAGGCAACATCCAGAACGCTTCAACCAGTGAGATCGCCAATGCAATGGTGACCACCATGGGAATGACTCGCATAAAGTCACCTAATATCCCGGGCAGTAACATCAAGGGGAGAAAAGCTGCCATAGTCGTTAAAACAGCACTCACCACTGGACGGCCTACCTCCTCGAGCGAGGCCATAGTCGCTTGATAGATCGGTTGTCCTAATTGCAGCCGATGGTAGATTGCCTCTACAACCACTACGGCATCATCCACCAACATACCTAAGACAATCACTACACCCAAGAGTACGGTGACATTCAGTGTTTCCCCCATCCCCCAAAGCACCCAGAAGGTACCTGCAAGAATAAACGGGATACCGATCGCGGTTAGAAATGCGATATGTGCACCCAAGAACAACCAAGCAACCACCAAAACAAGCAAAAGACCAATCAAAGCATTCGTCTGCATTAGGTTGATCGCCTCGCGTGTAGGCACCGTCTGATCATCTACCAGAACTAATTTCACACCCGTTGCTTGAGACAAAGTATTGCGCTGATCCATATAGGTTTTCACCCGTTCAACCAGCTCTAAGGTATTCGCATTGGCTTTTTTCATTACCGCCAGAACGATCGCAGGCTTACCATCGATAACCGCATCATTACTCGCTTTTGCTCGTGTTTGAATAACATCGGCAACCCGGCTAAGGGTAACTTCTTCGCCCTGCAAATTGATAAGCGGAATCTGTTTTACTTGGTCAGGATCAGCACTGCGTCCAACCAAGCGCACCAGCCACGCTTGTTCACCAACATTAACACTGCCTGCTGATATATCCTGAAACCACGCAGCAACAGTATTGGAAAGCTGAGCGGGAGATAGAGATAATGCCTGTAGCGCCTCTGGATCAAAATTCACCTGCATTTCAGGATCATCTAGACCAATGGGGTCAACCCGATCCACCCCAGCTAAACGCTCTAAGTCTTTCTCTATGTTTCTCGCCTGAATACGCAGATTTTCATCATCATCCAACGCGGTAACGGCCACCGTGACACTTGGAAAAGCATTGGCGCTGGTTATTTCGAGAATAACAGGATCGATTGCATTTTCTGGTAGCTCATCTTCAACATTCTGAATTTCTCGTCGAAGATCATTAATCCGTTTATCAAAAGTACGTTCATCAATATCTGTAAAACGCACCAGCAAGCTAGATACCGCTTCGCGGCTATTAGAGGAAGCAAACTTAATATCTGAGACATTGCGAATCGCATCCTCTAACGGATCAGTAACCCTTTTTTCGATATCTTCGGCGCTGGCACCCGGCAATACAGTTGTGATAACAATCCAGTTAAAATTAATCGTAGGATCTTGCTGGCGAGGCAATAGGTTGTAACAAAGAAAACCGATCACCAATACCAACAAAAAGGTGAGGTTAGCGAGCACATGATTATTGAATAGGCGCATCAACATCTGATCGTCTTACTCCTGCGCCGCAACAGTCACTTCACTACCCGACTCAACAGCATGCTGGCCTTCAGTAATGATTAGCATATCTAAGGGCAGATCCACTCTAACTGCCTGACCTTCTATCGCGCCAGGCAACACTACAAATTCTGCTTTACCATTCTCCGCCTTCATCAGACCCAATTCCCCATTTCGGGAAACAACAAACTGTACCGGCAGACGGCCTTTATCCTCGAGCCAAGATACCCGGCCACTACTACCGGAAAGAGCTTTGGTCTCCGTAAAGCTGAACCGTACATTTTGCGTCCGCGCACGATTATCCATATACGGAACAACAGCCCGTAAGCTCAGTGGATAACGCTGACCATTAAATTGGAAATAGATTTGATTACTCAGCTGCATATCCGCCACCTGACGATGGCTTAAGGCTGCGGAAACTTCCTGAGTATCCTGAGAAAGCACTCTGACTAATAAAGATCCCGGTATGACCAGATCGCCGTTGCTCACCAAACGCTCGGTCACGACACCATCAGATGGCGCAAGAACGATGCACCGTTCAACCGCAAGGTCAGCTTCCGCCATGCGTGCTTTAGCACCATCCAGTTGCGCAACTAGGCTATCTAACTCCGCTTTTCGCTGATCGCGAAGTTCTTTAGAAGCATTTTTTTGTCTCAGCAGGCGTTCCGCGCGGGATAGTTGTTGCCGAGCAAGTCGAACCTGAGCCAGTAAAGATTTATGCGCGCTGATAGATTGCAACTGCAGCAACTCATAATCTCTACACTCCAGATTGAGTAATGGCTGCCCTTGCTCAACCTGCTGCCCAACCTTAATTAGTACCTGTTCTACAGAGGCTGTCAGGCGAGCGGACACCGTAGCATGGTCCTCATTGATCACCTTAGCAGGCGCGCTTTGCGAGGTTTTCTGGAGTAACTCTGAAAGAGGCTTTACCACTACCGTGGAGGCTGCAGACAGGCTATAGCTTACAAAAAAGACAACACAGCCAAGGAGATACTTCATAACCAACCCCTGTATTAATTCTCATTCCTATGAACTGACGCACCAAGATAATGCACTAAGAAGCAGCTAGACGCCACCTAAGTCTAATTATCAAGTGCCTATATCGTAGGTCAGAGGTCGTGTAAGACGGGGTGTGTTGTAGCGCTTGGACTAAATTCGCACACTTGTGGCAGGTCAATAGCGATCTCTAAGCCCTGATCAGGCATATTCTTAATTTCTATAGTACCGCCTAACTTTTGGGTGACTAAGATGTAGAAGATATGACTGCCTAAACCCACCTTGCCTTCAAAACGTTTACTGGTAACAAATGGTTCAAACAGATGTTGTTCCATCTCTTCGCTCAAACCAAGACCGTTATCTCGATAGAGAATCCTCACCCCGCGATCAGTCCGTTTAATATGGAACGAAATATCACCGTGGTAACCTTCTGGGAAAGCATGTGATAAGGCGTTTTCTAATAGATATTCAAGCGCTGCAGCCAACGAAACAGGATATGTGGTGATAACCAGAGGCTGCACGTCATCACAATTAAAGCTTAAACGATGCCCAGCAGAGACAATCTCGCCTTCATGTGCCAAACAAAAATCAGCCATCAATTCGCAAATATCGGTTTCGCCTAAAGCAGTATCCCCTTCGTGGGCAGATAAGTTTCGGAAGGTCTGCACTAATCCACAGGCTTTCTTCAAGTTGCCGTTAATTAGTTGCAATTGCGCTTCCGTGTTTTCACAAAAATCTAAAAATAATTGCTCTCTAAGTTGGCCACTTTCCCGCGCAGCAATCAATTCTGCCAATTCGCCCTCTATTGATGACGAAGCCGTTACACAAACACCGATGGGGGTATTAATTTCATGCGCGACCCCGGTAACCAATGATGCCAAAGCCATCATTTTTTCTGCTTCAACCAGTTGGCATTGAGTCTGTTTCAAATCGTCCAAAGTACATGCAAGCGAGGCATTCGCCTTACGTAATTCAGAAGTGCGCTCCTCAACTTTATTTTCCAGTTCTGCACTGAACTTTTTCAGCTCAGCTTCAAGACGAATACGTACCGAAATATCAGTCGAAATCGCGCATAAACCGATCAATTTATCACCATCCATAATCGGAAATTTCACCGAAACAAAGGTACGGTTGCGATCTTCAGTCAGCGTCTCCTCAAATTCCAACATCTTACGTTCCTGCAAGACACGGCTGTCATTAGACATCATCTGCTCTGCAACGCCCTTAGCAATAAAATCACTAGGCAAAGCATCAACCGCGCGATCTTTAGTGACTGAAAAAAGTTTTAGGAATTCATTATTCACCTCAAGAAAGCGGCCTTCTGCAGTTATCAGGTAGATGATGGTTGGAGCAAAATCCATAATAAGCTGCAGTCGCTTCTGGGTAAGTTCCTTTTCCTGCTCGGCCTGTTGTCTTAGTTGGATCTCTTGGCGGAGTTGATCAATTGTCTGAGCCTGTTCCTCGTTATGTTTCAGCACTAACTCTTCACGCTCACGATAGAAGTTAACTTTTCGCTTCAGTTCCGCCGGAGAAATATTTAGCTCTGTCAGTACATTTCCATAATGGGCTTGCAGTTCTTTAAACTCAGTACGGGTGAATAACTGGGCACGCTTCAGTACTCTTGCAGCAACTGAAGCACCTAAAGCTCCTGACAAACGCTGGTCTATTTGTCGGCCTAATTCAGCTAAAGAAAATAGGTTACAGTGGCTTTTACCCAGCGTATTTGCCTTAACCTCAGCTTCACGCAAAATGGATGATGCTCGGTCTTCATCCATATACTGGTTCAACAGATTCAGAGAACGCTCACGCTTGCCTTCCAAGGCAATATCTTCCTCCAGCGAAGTTTCAAAAACAGATTCTTCATAAGCATTATTTTCATCCATCTTATCCATAAACTGCTGATAATAAGTGCTCTCCTCATCTGAAGGTCGATTCAATAGTGAACCTAAAACGTAACCTATCAAATTAAATGCCAAGGACCAGAAAACCCCGTGACTGAGACTATCTACGGCAGTCAGATTGAATAAGGCTTCGGGCCTTAACCAGCTCTGGCCAAACAAGCCATCGCTCAACAGAGAACTATCTAACCAGCCGCTTCGAATGAAAGTTGGAAGAACTAAACAGTAGATCCAGGTAACAAACCCTGCGGACAAGCCCCACAAGGCGCCTAATTTTGTGCCTTTACTCCAGAACAAACCGCCCAAAGTCGCTGGCAGAAACTGCGCCACCGCGGCAAAAGCGAGCAAACCAATATTGACCAGCATGTAAGAGCCACCTACCAACCGGTCAAATAAATACCCCCCAATAATGATAAAAATGACCGCCAACCAACGTAGCTGCAATAAAAAGCGCCGCAATGGATTGAGTTGTGTTATCTGCTCAATCAAGGGCAATAACAGATGGTTAATCATCATCGTCGAAAGGGCCATTGCACAGATCATCACCATACCCAATGCCGCTGAAATACCGCCAACAAAGGCAAACAAAGCGAGCAGTGGGTCGCCATGATTCAATGGCAGTAACAAGACAAAGCTATCGGCCTGCTGAGGGCTGTAATTCAAGACAAAACCTGCCAAAGCAATGGGAATAACAAACAGGTTTATTAACAATATATACAGAGGGAAGCCCCACTGGGCACTGCGAAAGTGGTCAGGATTTGAGTTTTCTACCACTGCAACATGGAATTGCCGCGGTAGAAAGAAAAAGGCCGAGGCACTCAGTACTAATAGGGTTGTCCACTGAAAAAAGCTAGGGACCTGGCTCAAATTTTGAGTAACTTCATATTCAGGCTGATTGGCCAGCTCTAACAAACTCTGGGGAGAATCAAACAAAGAAAAGCAGACAAAAATACCCACCGCCATAAAAGCAGCCAGCTTAACAATACATTCAAATGCCAGTGCGAGAATAATCCCTGGATGGCGTTCCGTTGGGTCTAGCTGCCTAACCCCAAACAAAATAGTGAAAAGTGCAATGCACGCGGCACTGATGAGCGGTAACTGGTTAACAATCACGTCAGGTATATTCACCGCCGCACTACTGCTCAACACAGTAAGCGAGCTGTTTACAGCTTTAAGCTGCAAACTAATATAGGGAACGGCCCCTAGGGAAGCCATTATGGTGACGAGTGTCGCAACTTGCTGCGAACGGAAATAACGTGCTGAAAGAAAGTCAGCAATGGATGTGATACGTAGGTCATTTTTCAGGTGTATGAGCCTTCGCATCATCACGCCAGCAAACAACATCGCCAGGGTCGGACCAAAATATACCGCCAGAAAACTCATACCACTAGTGGCGGCCTTTCCGACAGATCCATAAAAGGTCCAGGAGGTACAAAACACAGCTAGCGAAAGGGTATAAGTCACCGGACTATCTGACATGCGACGTATAGTTTCGCCGCCTCGCTGCCCAAACCAGGCAATCACCAACAATAAACCCAGATAACAGAGCAATGACAACAGCACGACCTGAGTTGATAGCATTCAAGCTACCTCGATCTGCTACTGAGATACAACATCACAACGGCCAGCCCCCAGAAGAGGAACAAACTAAGATATAAAGCCGTCACCGAAAGCTGTGTACCGCTGAAGATTGGCCAGGACAATAAGGAATACCCTATAAACAGCAACAACAGCCGTAATTCAGGATGTTTCCACAGACTAGAGTGTTGTTTTGCCATACGACTCCCCAACTACGATTGGGTTTATTCTTTGCAGTATAGTCAAGACTCCAGCAGGATCAGGTCAAAAAACAGACAACTTTCAGCCACAAAAAAAGCTCCCGAAGGAGCTTTGTTAATCACGCGAATGGATTTTAAAGGCGAACCTCTATCCCCTTCTCTCGCATATATTCTTTCGCTTGCGGAACCGTGTATTCATTAAAGTGGAAAATAGAGGCCGCAAGCACAGCATCTGCCTTGCCTTCGATACAGCCTTCCACTAAGTGATCCAAATTACCTACACCACCAGAAGCGATTACAGGTACATTAACTGCATCACTAATGGCGCGTGTTACTTCTAGGTCATAACCGTTTTTAACGCCATCTTGGTCCATAGATGTCAGAAGAATTTCACCTGCACCTAACTCAACCATCTTCTTCGCCCACTCAACCGCATCGATACCGGTCGGTTTACGGCCACCGTGAGTAAAGATCTCCCAACGGTTCTCTTCACCTTCTTTGGATACTTTCTTCGCATCAATGGCTACAACGATACATTGTGAACCAAAGCGCTCTGCCGCTTCTTTAACAAACTCAGGGTTAAATACCGCAGCAGAATTAATAGATACTTTATCTGCACCCGCATTCAACATGGTACGGATATCCTCGCAAGTACGAATACCACCACCAACAGTCAGCGGTATAAATACCTGCGAAGCCATACGCTCAACCGTATGCACCATCGTGTCACGGCCTTCATGGGTTGCTGTAATATCTAGAAATGTAATTTCGTCTGCACCCTGCTCGTCGTAGCGCTTTGCTACTTCTACAGGGTCACCAGCGTCGCGAATATCGACAAACTTAACGCCTTTCACCACGCGACCGTTTTCTACATCGAGGCAAGGAATAATTCGTTTTGCCAAAGCCATGAGTAGCTACCTCTAAAATTTGATCTAATGGATTAAGGTTTAATCGTATTTTCAGTCATCGGTGCAGGTGCTGGCTTACCATCCCAGTTAAGGAAGTTCTTAAGCAACTGCAGCCCCGCCTTGGAGCTTTTCTCAGGGTGGAACTGCACAGCAAACACATTGTCACGCGCTAGCGCAACATCAAACTGCTGACCGTAACGACAAACACCAGAAACCAGATCACGTTCTTCAGCCGTTACAAAGTAGCTGTGAACAAAGTAGAAACGACTACCGTCTTCGATCTCATTCCATAGAGGGTGATCATCCATCTGAGCCACTTCGTTCCAACCCATATGTGGAACTTTAAGGCGTTCGCCCTCTTCTGCCAGATCATCACCAAAGTAGTTCACACTACCCTTAAAATGAGACAAGCAATCTACGCCATCGTTCTCTTCAGAACGCTCCAACAAAGCTTGCATACCTACGCAGATACCTAGGAATGGTTTACCCGAATTAATCGCATCCGTAACCTCTTTATCAACACCGGCACGAAGCATCTCTGCCATGCAATCACGCATTGCGCCAACGCCCGGCAAGATAACGCGGTCAGCACTGGCAACAAGCGCAGGATCAGAAGTCACACGAACTTCAACACCCGGCTGTACAAACTCCAGTGCTTTGGCAACAGAGTGCAAGTTGCCCATACCATAATCGATTACCGCTACACTCGACATAACTTACAAACACCCTTTTGTAGAAGGCATAACATCCGCAGCACGCGCATCAATCTCTAGTGAGTAACGCAGCGCACGACCAAACGCTTTAAAGATTGTTTCCGCTTGGTGGTGAGCATTGAAGCCCTTGATATTATCGATATGCAAAGTAACACCCGCGTGATTTACGAAGCCTTGGAAAAACTCCCAAAACAGCTGCGTATCAAAACGGCCTATATTGCCGCGGGTAAAATCACACTTAAAATCTAGCCCTGGGCGACCAGAGAAATCGATAACAACACGGGACAATGCTTCATCCAGAGGGCAGTAAGCATGGCCGTAGCGCATGATCCCTTTACGATCACCTACCGCTTCTTTAAATGCTTGCCCTAGCGTGATGCCGATATCTTCAACCGTGTGGTGGTCATCGATATGTGTATCGCCATTAGCATGAATATCTAGATCAATAAGACCGTGGCGGGAGATCTGCTCCATCATGTGCTCTAAGAACGGCACACCTGTATCGGCCTTAAACTGGCCTGTTCCATCAATATTTACCGACACAGTGATCTGTGTCTCCAATGTATCTCGACTTACCTTGGCTGTACGGTCCGCCATGGTGATCTCCCACTATATTTGATCTGAGCCGCGATTATACAACCATCCCCCCATCCATGCACTTTTGAAAGTCGTAATAAAACGCAAATAGCGAGACCTTGGGCTATCTTTTAGGTATTGCCTTTTATGAAGGACGGAATCAGCTAATGAATGATCCCGATCTACATCAACTATTGCGCGGCAATCATCGCGCGCTATTGTTAGTTATCGATGCTTTACCTTTCCCGATCTATTACAAAGATCATGAAGGTAAGTACCTCGGCTGCAACAAGGCCTATGCTGATTATGTTCAAGTTTCCAGAGAGGATTTAATTGGAAGGAATGTATTTGATGTCTTTGATAAAACACCCGCAGCTATATTCGCCGCTTCGGACATGGAGCTGCTAAATAATCCAGGCATCCAGATCTACGAAACACCCGTTCATCGCGAAGGCGAAGAACTCAACTACGTTAAGTTCCATAAAGCCACGTTTCATGACAGTGATGGTTCCGTAGCGGGATTAATTGGCGCCATCATAGATATCACCGATCAAAAAACCTTAGAGAAAAAATTTAAGCGTTTAGCCACATATGACGATCTCACGGGTATCTATAACCGCCGTGAAGGTCGTAAACAGCTAAAACTGCTGTGCAAAGAAGCGATTCGAAAAGAGCGTCCTATTTCAGTAATTTTGTTAGATATCGACGACTTTAAAGACATTAACGACACATACGGCCATGATACCGGTGATATTGCACTCAAACAGGCCGCACAGTGTCTAGACCGATATTCCAGAGCGCATGACTTTGTTTGTCGTTATGGCGGAGAGGAGTTCATGATCATCCTTCCCGAAACTAATACAGATTCAGCCTTAAAAATAGGGGAACGCTATCTAGAGGCACTGCGCAACATGGAGGTACAGATCACAAGTAGTGAGGTGATACATCTAACAGCCAGTATCGGCGTAGGGGAATTGGATAAAGAATTTACCGATAGAGAATTGATGCTCAAACAAGCAGATTTAGCTCTCTATCGCGCCAAAGCCAGCGGTAAAAACCAAGTCTGTAGCTGACTTATTCATCCCTCCTTCAGCCTCCGCCATTGAAACTTCATTATTTCCGTTTATCCTCATCCCTTCAGAACCCTTGCCAAGGAGAGAACAATGAAAGGTCTGCTGAAATTACTCGCTGGTCTAGCCGCACTGATTGTTGTGGTGATCGTCGCTGGCGGTGCCATTCTGGGTACATTCTTTGATCCCAACGAATACAAACCCGAAATAGAGCAAGCAGCACTTGATAATGCTGGTGTCGAGCTAAAGATTAACGGCAATATCGGCTGGTCGGTTTTCCCTTGGTTAGGACTTGAAGTAAATAAAATTGATGCCAAATTCCCTGGCAAACAAGATTTAGCCAAGCTAAACCAAGCACAAATTTCTGTACGTCTACCTGCACTACTATCTGGCAACGTTGAGATGCAGAGGGTGGTTGTAGATGGTTTAGAGCTAAACCTCGTCCAAGAAAAAGATGGCAGCAATAACTGGGCAGTAGCAGCGGCGCCTACTGATGTGCAAAAAAATACGGTGACAACAGATGCAGCGCCAAAAGAAGAGTCGGCGAAAAGCACATCAGCACCTATTGCGATCAACATCGACAGCATCCAGATCAGCAACGGTAACATCATCTATCAAGATAAAGCCGCTGATATGGTCGCTAAGCTAACTGAGTTCAACATGTCCTCAGGTCAGGTGGTGACTAACGCTTTCTTCCCTGCAGAGCTGAGCTTCAACGCTTCACAGACAGTTAAAGGTGAAGAGCAAGTAAAAGCCGCTGCAAAATTAGCGGCTGAGTTCTATCTGGATCTGGAAAAGCAGCAATACAAACTTAAAGGCCTAACTAGCGAGCTAGACCTAAGCGGTAAGCCACTAGGCGATAAATCACTGGCGCTAAACACTGCTGCAGATATTGAAGCAGACCTACTTAAACAACAGTTAAGCCTTAACAACCTGAAACTATCGATTGCGAACCTAAATGCAGAAGGCGCGCTAACCGTTAATAGCTTTGCAGCACCAGCGATCAGTGGCAAGCTAAACGTAGCAGCCTTTGATCTCAACAAACTACTAAGTGCTGTTGGCCAGTCTGAAGTTAAAACTAATGATCCGAATGTTCTGAAAGCAATCAGCTTATCTACAGAGCTAGAAGGCCAAGCCAACACAATCACAGCGAAAGCGCTAACCGTTAAGCTGGACGATACAACTTTCAATGGTTCTGCTGCATTCAACCTAGCGAACAGCAATATCACACTGAATCTGCAAGGCGACAAGATCAATGCAGATCGCTACATGCCACCTGCGGCTCAAGGTCAAAAAGCAGCGGACTCTTCCAACACGGCAATTGCGAGCACGGCTAAAAAAGGCCAGAGCGGCCCTTATTCAAAAGATCCAATTCTACCAATTGAAACACTACGTGGTTTAGAACTAGACACAACACTAGGCCTTAAATCACTGCATGTTTCCAATATGGATATCAGCAATGTAGCGCTACAAGTGAGTGCTCATGGTGGTTTAATCAAGGCAACTAAGATTAATGCTGATCTATACAAAGGCAGCGTGCGTAACAACGTCACTGTTGATGTACGCAAGAACACACCGATTATTACCTCGAAGAAGACCATCACCGGTATTCAGGTAGGTGATTTTCTAAAAGACATGGCTAATGCTGATCAGCTAACTGGTAAGCTTAACTCAACGTCTAATCTAACGCTTCGCGGTAACTCTGTTCACGATTTTGTAAACAGCGTTACAGGTACTGCGAAAGTAAACATGAAAGATGGCGAGCTAAAAGGTTTAGACATGGCACAATCCGTTTGCCAAGGCCTAAACAATGTTAGCGCACTTGGCGGTGAAGCTGAGCAAGTAGACCGTTCAACACCATTTACCAGCATGGGCGCTTCAACTCGCATTAAAAATGGTGTTGTAAGCAACCAAGACCTAAAAGCAGCATTGGATGCAATGACCCTAAGTGGTAAAGGCACCGTGAACCTACCAAAACAGCTTTTGGACTACCGTCTTGGTTTTATGGTTGAGAAGAATCTGTTTAAAGAAACCTGCTCTTTCCCCAATAAACTGGAAGGTGTAGAAGTGCCAATCGATTGTAAAGGCAGTTTTAACACAGAACCAACTAAGCTATGTAAGCCTGATTTCAGCTTTATCACTGACGCACTAAAACAAGACGTTAAAAAGAAAGTTGAAGAGAAAAAAGAAAAACTAAAAGCCAAAGCTGAAGAGAAACTTAAAGATAAGCTAGGCGACAAACTGAAAGGTTTATTTTAACCCCTAATGACACCTGATCTATTCGCTAACGCCGTGCTGGAATGGTTTGACCAGCACGGTCGTCACGACCTACCTTGGCAAGAGAAAAAGACCGCATATAACACTTGGATCTCTGAGATTATGCTGCAGCAGACTCAGGTCACCACGGTCATTCCTTACTATCAACGCTTTATCGAGCGATTCCCAACCGTAGAAGCGCTCGCTGCTTCTGAGCAGGATGAAGTCCTGCATCTATGGACAGGTTTGGGTTATTACGCCCGAGCCCGTAATCTGCATAAAACAGCGCAGATAGTCAGCAGTGAACATCAAGGCCAGTTCCCTAAAACGGTCGAAGGCTTGGAAGAACTACCCGGTATTGGTCGTTCTACTGCAGGCGCAGTTTTGTCGATCAGCACAGGTAAGTGGGCTCCAATTCTAGATGGCAATGTAAAACGTGTATTAGCACGCTTTTACGCGCTAGAGGGTTGGCCAGGTACTACAGCGAATCAAAAGCTGCTTTGGCAATATGCCGAACAGAATACACCGCAAGAACGTACGGGTGATTACACGCAAGCGATGATGGATCTAGGCGCCACCCTCTGCACTCGCAGTAAACCATCCTGCTTACTCTGCCCTCTGCAGCATGGTTGTCAAGCATTCGAATTAGGTAAAACCGATCAACTTCCAGCACCTAAGCCGAAAAAGACGATTCCGGTAAAACAAACCTACATGCTGATCTTACAGCAGGATAATCAATCTGAGGTTTTACTCTATCAACGCCCACCGAGTGGTTTATGGGGTGGATTGTGGAGCCTACCTCAAGTTGCAGACCTACGTGACACCTTCAACGAAACCGGTTTGGAGCTAGATGAAGAAAGCATTCAGCTCATGGAGCCTCTGCGTCACACCTTTAGTCATTTCCATCTAGATATCACCCCAGTGAAGGCGCGAGTGAATACCCCTACAGACTGTGTCATGGAAGGGAAGCCTCTGCTCTGGTATAACATAGAGCAACCAGAAAATGTTGGTTTAGCAGCACCGGTTAAGAAACTCTTGCAACAACTAACCAACGCGTAAATTGATTGGAGCAAAACATGAGTCGCACCGTCCTATGCCGTAAATATAAAGAGGAACTTGAAGGATTGGATCGTCCTCCTTATCCAGGCGCTAAAGGCCAGGAAATTTACGACACAATATCCAAAAAGGCTTGGAAAGAGTGGACTGATCATCAAACAATGATCATCAACGAAAAGCACCTGAGTATGATGGACCCATCCACCCGTGAATTCCTGCAAACAGAGATGCAAAAGTTCATGGATGGAGAAGACTACGAGAAGGCTGAAGGCTACGTTCCACCTTCAAAATAGTTTTTTTGTAACAAGTGGTTGACAGTTTTCCGTGAAGACGGTTTAATACGCGCCACTTGAGTTGCCCAGATAGCTCAGTCGGTAGAGCAGGGGATTGAAAATCCCCGTGTCCGTGGTTCGATTCCGCGTCTGGGCACCACTTCCTTAAGAGGCTTGTTAATTCAAATTACAGGCTTTTTTTTGTCTCTGGAAGAACTCAGATATGCCCAGATAGCTCAGTCGGTAGAGCAGGGGATTGAAAATCCCCGTGTCCGTGGTTCGATTCCGCGTCTGGGCACCACTTCTTCTCTTCTAGATTCTCTCTTTAGTTAAATACCCTAGCAAGATTATATTTCGCAGGCGTCATCGAACCTGGTTAGATTATTCGCTTCGCTCACCCTTCGGGCTATCGTCGTTGCACTCCGATGTGTGAATGCCTACGGCATTGATCCGCGTCTGGGCACCACTTCTTTTTCTTCTAGATTCTCTCTTTAGTTAAATACCTAGCAAGATTATATTTCGCAGGCGTCATCGAACCTGGTTAGATTATTCGCTTCGCTCCTTTTCACTCCATAGATAATCTTTTTCCACACCATCATGCATCTACTTAATCTGACAAGAAGGAGAGCTAACGCTATCACTATGTGCCGATCAACCGGCATAAACGCAACTCATACAAACAAGTAGCGTTCAGATACATTACTCCCTGAGCAAAATCTGTCCACATCCATATTTATTGATCTGTACCTGTTGTCAAAAAACAGATTAATCTATTTTTCAATAAGGAAATTTCATTAAAACTATGTGGTGTTTTTCAATTAGCGGTAGTCGCTATTTACGTCTGTTCTTAGGAAACCCTGCATAAAACTAGTACGTTTCACCTTTAAAGGCTTACGCAACCTTGAAAAGTGGGTGAGGATAAAAACTCATTTAGCGGGGTTCTAAAGTAACATTCACGCATAGTTAGTTACTTGATATCTCGATATTTCACATAGCGGCTTTTCGAACAATAGATTAATTTATCGATCGCCGAGAAAGGATGAGCTTTACTCCCTATGCTACCTAATCGTTACCTGGCTTTATTTTTGAAGAGGATTTTTTTATGCAGGTCAATCAGGCTGGCTATATTCAACAAGGACAGAATAGGTCCTCAACATTACCGATAGCAAACGATACTAATTCTAGCGCTCAAGCAACCCATGCTCAGGCGAGCATCAGCCCTGTAGCACATAATGCAGGAAATAACTGGCAGGCAATAGCTGATAAATATGATGTCACCAATATTTCAATGCGAGAACGTGGAGCCATGGTGAATGAGCTAGTGCAGAGCGGTTTTTTGTCTAGCGAGGAAGCTATGATGATGGCTCGACCCTATAAAATTAATGATGAGCCAAACGTTAAGAGGAATTGGTTAGAGATCAGCCAAGGGGCATTAGAGTTTGCAAAGCAAAATGGTTCGCCTGCAAGTACGATAGAACTAATGGAAAAAAATGTCAGCACACTGGCCAAACTAAACCAACTCGGCAGAAACTCTGACCAAAGCTTTGCCAGTCTATTAAAAAGCCTTACTCCAGAAAATAAATACTAAATATCAAGCAGGATAAAGCTGATACTCAGCAAGCAAGACGACAGCACCATTAATTTATTTAAGAGTATCACGGACCTGATAGGACATGATCATATGGAAATTTCGAATCACCACAGTTTGGGCTGGTTGCCGGGTCAGTACGGCCCGACAGCAATTTCAGATAAAGCATCTAAAACTTTTGAGGCTTTGCTGAAAGATCAAATGAAGGCCCAGCAAATTCAAGCATCGTCTGATGCCGGCATCTCAGTCCTTTCAGCTTATGAAAATCAAACAGTAATTTCTTCTCAGAAAACGGCTGATACCACAACTAATACTTCAAATGATGCACTATCCGTTAATGTTGGCGGCATTACAGTACTGGTCTCTGGCCATTCTGCGGACAATAGAGCTGGCATAGGATTTATATCGCAACCAGCAAGGCCTCATCTTCTTACTTCTCAAGGGAGTTTCAAAGAGTTTATCGCAAACAGTGAAGTGGCCGCAGGCATGACCGTTAATGAATCAGTAGCATTAGAAGCTAAGAACATTGGTTACAAAAATGTTAGCCCACATGGCATAGCCTCTGGCTGGGACGTATCTAGAACAGCCTTACCATTGGATAGCCATGATCAAGCTTACAGGGGGCGTGTTGAAGAGTATGCAGAAGTTATCAGCGCAGAGCGTGAGCTCAAGGCGATTTACGGTAACGATATCAAGGTTGTTTACAGCGGCGCTGACAATGAATACGTTATGCTGACAAAAGATGATTTTGGCTATGAAGATGCAGATTCTACGGAGTCCGCAGTTTCTACCATTTTGGAGAGTGTCCGCAATGGAAGCCTGGATCGAGATGCCGTTAAGGATATTCTGGATCGGTTCGGTTACCAGATCTAGTATAGTGGTCAAATTCACTATGCCACTACAGTATGCATGTCTAGAAGAGGATAGGAATATCCCTTTTTACACTGACCGGAAATGATTTATCGTCAGAGCGACCTACCTGTTTGGCTCTACAGAACGTACTAAAATATGATACAACCGAACGTCTCTCCGCCATAGCCCAGATGGTATTCTTGGTTCATGATCTAATCTAGACAAGTGTATTGTTATCCACAACAAAGACCTGAGCTTAGTTAAAACCGATTTATAGAAAAACTCTCTGGTCAGATCAGCAGGAATAAGCACCCTATTAGGGGAAGCTAGGTGCAATTAAGAAAGATTTCAACCTGCTGCTATTTCCAGTATTTCTAGCAAATAGCTGCAATATCTAGCTAAATGCAATTGCTTTTACAGGGATTGAAAATCCCCGTGTCCGTGGTTCGATTATTCGCTTCGCTCACCCTTCTGGCTATCGTCGATGAATTTAATAGGTGGCTTGTTGCCTCTGTCTACTTCAAGATTGAATATATCTGGACGGTTATAGTGGCCCGATACATCCAGTGCTTTACGTGAACGACGAGCATCTTCTAAATCAATATTTGCAAACAAAATCTCTTTTTTTTGATGCAATGGACCCGCAAGCACACCACCGAAAGGTTTGATAACAACCGCATCACCAGGGTTTATCCATTCATCTTGATCAAAAAGGGAATCACGCTCAGGAAAATCATCTGGAATATCGGATCCGGTCATAGCCGTCGCTGTACTTAGAACCCAGCACCCACCTTCTCGAGCAATATGATGCATGGAGGAGACCCAAATCTCTCCACTGTCCCAAGTAGGCGCAATATATATATCGATATTCTGAGAAAACAGAGCATAGCGCGCCAGTGGCATATAGTTTTCCCAACAAATTAAAGCCCCCAACCTACCGTATGGAGTCTCTACAACCTTAAGCCCAGAAGCATCTCCCATACCCCAAACCATTCTTTCAGGATTTGTGGGCATCATTTTTCGGTGATGATTGAGTATTTTTCCATCAGTCCCGATTACGACTACCGTGTTATAAAGTGTGGTACCACTATACGTTGTATCTCTTTCATTCATGCCCATCACAACGACCATATTATGCTGGCGCGCTGATTCACAGAGAGGATCTAAATCACCAGCCTGGATATCAACCGAGTTTTCTCTCAATTTCGCATGTATATTGTTACCTAAAGCCATATCTTTTCCTGGGCTGAGTCGCCATATCCAAGTTGGATAACCAGGTAAGTACGCCTCTGGGAAAATAATAATATTCGTATCACTATTTGCCGCTTCTTCTATCGTTTCCAAAGCCCTTGCTAGTGACGCTTCAAGGTTCAACAAAACAGGCGGCTTTTGGGATATCGCTACTTTGATACTCATATTTTTTCTCCACACAGGGTGACTAGAATAAGCGTAGCCCAACTGAATCAGTTTCCCATTCTTTATGTTTATGACACTGACTACACCCATTCTAAAATCCATACAAAAACTAGGCAGTTCACCTATTTTCGTTTTATTTATAAGCAAAAGCTCAAAACATGCACAACACTTGTGCAGCGCGACATCAGCAATACCTTTTTAAATAAGAACGGATAGCCATTTTATTATGCACCGCAAAAAACTGACGCAGAGCAATTACTCAATAAACGAAGGACTTTATAATTGTTCGATTTCATTGCTCACCCAGCAAACAAACCGACCAATCGGACTGGCGCATAAATAAGAGGCTGTACATGAACTGTACCGGTATCGAAAAGAAGTATCCTGAAGGCGTACGCCTGATATCCACCACCAACTTGCAGGGTGTTATCACTTACGCTAACCCTGCGTTTTGTGAAGTTGCGGGTTATCACGTTGATGAGTTAATAGGCAAAAATCACAGCATCGTTAGACACCCAGATATGCCGCCGGCAGCCTTTGGTGATTTATGGGTTCATGCCAAAGATGATCGCCCTTGGATGGGTTTAGTAAAGAACCGTTGTAGAAATGGTGACCATTACTGGGTACAGGCTTATGTTACGCCGCTGTTTGATAAGCACGGAAGCAAAATCGGTTATCAATCCGTAAGGACCCGACCAACTGATGCCCAAATCCAACGTGCTGAAGCCGTTTATACTAAACTGCGCACTAAAAAAGTCAGCATAAAACCATACAGTCTATCTAGCCGACTAATGATCACAGGCCTGATGGCTTTCCTTTGTGCTCTAGTCTCTGTATTTCTTCCGCTGTCTGATTATATGCAAGCAGGTATCATCGCTGCGATTGCGTTAGCATTTATCTCATATCAGGCAGTTATTCTAAAACCTCTAAAACACCTGAAAGATAACGCTGTAGACGTCTATGACAACGCACTCGCTCAATACGTAATGTCAGGTCATATGAATGAGGTGGGATGTGCGGATATGGCTAATTTGATGCTTCAGGCCCGCCTCAGAACAGTAATAGGCCGCGTCCAAGACAGTATCACCACTTTAACCCAATTTATGGATGAAACCCTATCCTCAATAGATCAAACCTCTAATGGTATAGAAAAACAAAATCTAGAAGCCGATATGCTGGCCAGTGCCGCAACAGAGATGTCGGCAACAGCCCATGAAATAGCACAAAACACCTCGCAAACATCCCATGCCACGAGTCAAACTGCTGATCTAGCGGATGGCGGTAAAGGTATTGTAGAAGAAATGATTGGCGGCATTAGAGATCTGGTCGGGGAAGTAAGGCTCGCAGGAGAATCTTCCGGAGAGCTCAAAACTAAAGCTCAAGCCGTCGAACAAGTCGTCGACATCATTACAGGAATCGCAGAACAGACCAATTTACTGGCCTTAAACGCAGCAATCGAGGCCGCGCGTGCAGGCGATCAAGGACGAGGATTCTCTGTAGTTGCCGATGAAGTTCGTACTCTGGCGCAACGGACACAGGAATCCACCACCGAGATTAGATCTACCATCGAAGCGATCCAAAATCAGGTATCTGAAACGGTTCATGTTATGGAACGCTGTGGCAGCCATGCAGAAGCCAATATCCAACGTGCAGAAGGGGTTGGACAATCATTTGATGAAGTCAATGCGGCCATGCTCAATATAACGGATCTCAGCACCCAAGTAGCGGCTGCATCTGAGGAACAAAGCTCTGTTGCAGATGAAGTAAGTAGAAATATTGAAAGCATCAGAGATGTAACCTCTGAAAACCATGCCGTCGCTAAACGTATGAAAGAGTCATCTGTTGAGCTTACAAACCTTGTGACGGATCTGAAATCGATGCTTCAGGCTATTTGATATGGATACACAATTGCTGCTTCTACTCACCACCGCATTTTTGCTGTTGGTTGGAGGAATAACTTTCTACCTTTTTAAGGTAAAAGACGATAGTAAAGCTCGTGATATTAACTATCAGAAAGCCCTCCATTCTTTGGATTCCATTATATCCATTGGTGATAGACGCAGCGATTTAGCCTATTTGCAGAAATGCCTTTCCGAATTTGGTTTGATGTTCAACGCACGTCAGGTTTGGCTTAATTACTCTCATTGTCCAGATATCTTCCTCGATGAAGATTGCAAAGCACTTGAACTAGAGCATCCAGAAATACTGCCTTATGTATTAAAAAACAAACGTGATTTTTTGAAGCTTTATCCTAAAACAAGCAACAAACATCTACTCAGTTTGCCAATCATTTATAATGATGATATCCCTGTTATTTTCTCTCTGGAGCTAAAAGAACGGCCGTCCAGAGAGCAAATTGTTCTTGCACGCTCTTTGGCTCTAGCAATATGGCAAGGCATGAGGAAGAAACACCGTAATAAGCGTATTCATGAACATGAGGTATTTCTACGCGCAGCAACAGAAAAAGGTAATGTCGGCCTATTTGATTGGGACTTACAAAGTAACTCAGTTAAGTTTTCCGATGTATGGTTAGCACAACTGGGTTATATGCCCGGAGAATTTGAGCATAATATTTCTGAGTGGCGCTCCAGTATCCACCCTGCCGATCTTCAAAATACTGAAGACTATATTAAAAATTGCTTAGCCAAGAAATATCAGAATTTATCTTTAGATTACCGTCTTACGCATAAGAACGGTCATATTCTGTGGATGAGAGCACAAGCTTCAGTTTTTTATACTGACCTTAATGAAGCTTATCGTATTGTCGGCGCACATATTGATATCAGTGCCGAGAAAAAAGCTGAAGAGATTTTAATCACCGAGCGAGATCAAGCCCATCGTCTAGCAACCCGTAATGATACAATCCTTGAAAGTATCAGTGACGGCATTGTTGAACTAGATGCTGAAGGCAAGCAGATCTTTGTCAACAAGGCCGCAACGGCAATCTTAGGCTATTGCACGGATGAACTAATCGGACATTCCATCCAGGATACTTGGTATCGCACTAACCCAGTAAGGGAAAGCCTGATTAAAAGCAATTCCAGTATAGAGAGTACGTTATCAACTGGGGCGTCCTTATCTTCCGATGATTGGTTTATCAAAGACAATGGTGATTGTATTCCGGTGCATCGAAAAGCTGCTCCAATCATCACTAACGGTGAAATTACTGGCGCAGTGATCTCATTTTTTGATATTAGTAAGCAGATCGCTGATCACCGTTCTATCAAGCTTTCCGCAGCTGTTTATCAGAACACTGCTGAAGGGATCATGATCACAGATGCTGACAACAAAATTGTTTCCGTAAACCCTGCGTTTGAACGCATTACTGGTTATTCCAGTCAAGAAGCAGTGGGCTTAGGTCCAGAGTTACTCGCATCTGAATTAACGCCCCGTAAAACTTATACCGATATGTGGAAGGGCATTTCCGAACGTGGCAGCTGGAAAGGTGAGATAGTAAATAAACGTAAGGACGGTACTCACTTTACCGAACTACTTTCAATCACCACACTTGAGGATGATTTTGGCCACCAATATTATGTTGGAGTGCTAAATGACATCAGCCAAGTTAAGCAGGCACAAGAACAGCTAACCCAGCTCGCTAATCATGATCGCTTAACCGGTATTCCCAACAAGTTTTTCTTTGAAAGTCTGATAGATCACTTATTACCTAAAGATATGCGTCGTAAACGCAAATCAGCTCTGCTCTATCTGGATTTAGATCGTTTTAAAAATATCAACGATAGTATGGGCCATGAATACGGCGACCAACTAATTATCGATTGTGCAAAGCGCCTCTCAAGCCAGATTCGTGACATGGATTATTGTGCCCGAATTGGCGGGGATGAATTTGCTGTATTTGTCGATGATTACGACAACGAAGACGAAATCTATACCTTGGCAGAGCGCTTAATTAAAACGATTTCAGCACCCTATAACCTAGAGGGCTGCACATCCTACATTGGTTTGAGTGTTGGTATCGCGTTCTCTCCTAAGGATGGTAGGAATTTAGACGAACTTAAACGGGCCGCAGATGCAGCTCTCTATCAGGCAAAAGCAGACGGCCGCGGGGTTTATAGAACCTACTCTTCCGAAATGTCTGATATGGCTAAAGAAAGGCAAGAGCTGGAAATTCTTCTGCGACAAGCCATGCAAGAGCAAGAGCTGAAACTACACTATCAACCTCAGGTAGATATCACCACGGGGAATACCATCGGTTATGAAGCCCTTGCACGATGGGAACATAAAGAAAAAGGTTATATTTCGCCAGCTCAATTTATTCCATTGGCTGAAGAAACGGGTTTGATTTCGGACTTAGGTAAATGGGCCCTCAATCAAGCTGCTAAGCAGCTTAGAAACTGGTTGGATACTGGTGTCGAAACTAACTATATCGCGGTGAACATATCAGCCCTTCAACTTGCTCGTACTGATCTTGTATCAGACGTAAAAGCGGCAATTACCAAATATGAAATCCCAGCAACAATGCTCGAACTAGAAATAACAGAAAGCTTCTTGGTCCATGACCCCCAGAAAGCAGCTGTAGTATTAAGCGAGCTCAAAGAATTAGGCGTGCGGGTCTCCATCGATGACTTTGGAACAGGCTTCTCGTCTTTAGGTTATATAAAAGACTTACCATGCGATTGCATCAAAATTGATCAAAGCTTTATTCGTTCAATTACAGAAAACGAAAGTGACAAATCATTGGTCAAAGCGATTATTGCTATGTCTCAGGGCCTAGGCTTAGGGGTAATTGCTGAGGGTGTGGAACACTTAGAGCAGGTTGAGATGTTAAAAGATCTAGGCTGCCAAGTTGTCCAAGGCTGGTATTACAGCAAACCTCATCCTCCTGAGTATTTTTTACCTAAAAATAAAAAGCACCCGAAACTGTTTGCTGCTTAATTTCTCTCTGATAGGGCTTTCTGGGTCACCTTTAAGCCCTCCTATCTCAAAACCATCGCCCCACCTCTTATTGATCTAAATCAAATATCCACTCTTATCACAGCCAAAATAATTGTAACAACCAGATTCTGCGAGTAATTTTTGTTAGTGCTTCGTGTCAGATCCAAGCATACATATCACAAGATCATATGTGACAGTGTCATAAAAATAATAACTAGACATACACTAGGATTAGCCAAATATGTTAGAAGGCTTAAACAATTTTCCACTAGCGGGACTCATAACTCTAGGTGCTATTCTCCTTTTAGGTATTTTGTGGCTTGCTATGAGTTTTTTTAATAAAGAAAACAACTGGCAACAAATATTTTGCCCTGAAGACCGGAGCACATGCTTTTGCCGCAGCTGCCGTGAAGAAAGGGGGAGCAATGAGTAACCCCGTGAATGAACCGGACTAATATTAGTCACCCAACACACAGCCGAGAGGGAGCATGTACCAATCCCGTTCGCTCTTGGCCTGATACCATTCCACTATAACCCGTGCCCCCCCCAGTCCCCCAAGTATGGCTCAAAGAATCGTTAAAGAAGTAGGCAATTTCAAACCTTGTCATTTAATGATATAGATAGAGTCCCAATACAATAACAATATAAGTTTTAGGGATTATCTTCGTGTTACGGCAGACATCATTTTTCACCTTTCTTTTCTCATTAGTCATACTTACATCCAGTTTTTTTGTTCAGGCGAATGAGATACCTCTGACACAGGAAGAGAAAACTTGGCTGCTCAACCATCAGAAAATTCGAGTCCATAACGAAGTAAGTTGGGGGCCTTTTAACTACCACGAATTCGGTCGCTCTAAAGGCTATTCTGTTGAATTCATGAACCTTCTAGCAGAAAAGCTCGGCATAGAAATTGACTACGTAACTGGCCCTACTTGGGGTGAATTTCTAACTATGCTAGATCATAAAGAGCTTGATGTGATGCTCAATATCATCAAGACAGATGATCGCAGCAAATACATCCTCTTTACCGATCCCTACGTCAACAATCCATCTGGAATTGTTGTTAGAGATGATAACCGCACAGTGCGAGATCTAAGAGATCTGAATGGCCGTGTCCTCGCTATCCCTAAAGGCTTCTTCTACCAAGAGATTATTGAAAAGCATTTTCCGGGTATTCAGCTGTTACTACTTAAAGATCAAGTAGATAGCCTTAAAGCTGTGGCATTTGGTCGGGCCGATGCCACCATGGGCGGAATTGCTGTACAAAATCACTTAATTCGTAAACACCTAATGAGTAACCTCAAGATAGTTGGCGGTATTGATGACCCCCGCTTTGCCAATCTGTTACGCATAGGGGTACGAGATGATTGGCCTATCTTTCGCTCTATTATGCAAAAAGCGATTGAGTCAGTTACCAAAGAGGAGAGAGATCGGCTAAGCCGTCGCTGGCTAGAAGGCGGATTACAAAGAACACAGGCTCTCCATCTAGATAAAGAAGAACAAGAATTCCTCGCGGCTAACCCTGTCCTAAGGGTACATAACGAAATGGCCTGGCCCCCTTTCAATTACAACGAACAAGGCAAACCGAAAGGCTTTTCTATCGATGTCATGAACCTAATTGCCAAGAAAACCGGTTTTAGGATCAAGTATGTCAGTGGTCCAAACTGGAATGACTTCTTGGCAATGACCCAAGAACGTGAATTAGACATGATGCTCAATATCGTCAGTACCGCTGAGCGTCGTAAATATATCCGTTTTACCCGCCCCTATGCAGTCAATCCGAATGTTATTGTCAGTAAGAAAAGCGCTAAATTCGAATCTATTGAAAGTCTATTCGGCAAAACAGTGGCTATACCAAAAGGCTTTTTCTACGAAGAGATCCTGACCAACGAATACCCACAAATCAAGCAACATCTGGTAACCGATGCCATCGAAAGTCTGAAAGCCATCTCTATTGGTAAAGCAGATGCGGCACTAGGTGAAGCTGCTGTTTTTAACCACCTTATCGCTAAAAACTTGATGAATGACCTCACCGTATCGGGTGAGGTAGATGTAGGCAAACCTGATCTCGCCAATCTACGCATTGGTGTTCGATCAGATTGGCCTATCCTGCAACGAATTATGGATCGTGCCATTGAATCCCTTACCAGAGATGAAGTCGCTGCTATTTCTCAGCGCTGGATGGGCAACGAGAACTATGTAGCTAGACCTGGTAGTGGCCTTAGCCTAACGGCCGCAGAAAAAGCCTATTTAGAAAAGCAGCCTGGCATAACATTCTGTGCCAACCCAGATTGGATGCCTTTAGAACAGATCGGATCAGGAGGGCGTCACGAAGGCATGGTTGCCGACTATCTGAATTTAATGGCCGATCGGATTGGTATAGGCATGACAATGCTACCAACAGAAAGTAGCCAACAGTCCCTAGAATACGCCCAGAATAGACGCTGTGACATCATGTCTGCTGCCTTCGAAACTGCTGAAGCTAAACGACAATTAAACTTCACCAAGCCCTACCTGCGCTTACCTTTAGTTATTGCGATTCAAGAAGACTCTCTATTTGTTGACGGCCTCAAATCACTCAAAGATAAAACCATCGGGGTCCCTAAAGGCTACGGTTTACTTAACAAACTCCAGCAAGATTACCCTAAGATAAATATCATTGAAGTTGACAGTGTCGCTGACGGTCTACGGATCGTAGAAGAAGGTAGAATTTTCGGCTTGATCGGGGCGATCGCTCCCGTTGGCCATGCTATTCGTAAACACCGCTTCCTAAATTTAAAAATAGGAGGCCGTCTAGATGAGGACTGGAAACTGGCAGTCGCAATCCGTAACGATAGCCCAGAGCTTCTTTCCATGTTCAACAAGGCTACAGAATATATAACCGAAGAGGAGCACTCCAAAGTATTCCAACGCTGGGTATCGGTTAAATTTGAGCACGATGCCAATTATGAGTTGATCTGGAAACTCGTATTTGCGGCTTTGTTTATTATCACATTAATCACTCTATGGAATTGGAAACTATCCCGACTGAATAAACAGCTGAAATCAGAGATAAGCCTACGTGAGGCTGCTGAGCAGCAATTGAATCAGCTCAATGAAAAACTCAATAGTAAGAATACTGAGCTATCTATCCTGTCGACAACCGACACTCTTACTGGCTTAAACAACCGTCTACACATTGAGCTACTTCTGGAAGAAGAAATTTTCCGACTTCAACGCTTCAAGCACCCGCTGTCTATTTTGCTATTGGATGTTGATCTATTTAAAAAGATAAATGACCAATACGGTCACCTCTGTGGGGACGCAGTCCTGAAGAAATTCGCCCAAATACTGCGAGAGAACACTCGTAAAACAGACAAAATCGGTCGCTGGGGTGGTGAAGAATTTATGATTCTTTTGCCTGAAACAAACGCACAAATGGCTTACCGCTTAGCAGAAAAACTTCGTACCGCCATCGCAGCAGAAATGTTTGAAGAGGTCGATCAAGTGACCGCTAGCTTCGGCTTGGCTGAAGCAACCATTGATCACTCACCCAGGGAGTTAATTCAAATAGCTGATGCTGCACTGTACGAGGCAAAAGAAATGGGACGCAACCGAGTAGTTAACGGTACTAACGTCGAAAATGCTTGAATAGTCAGAAGGTTATTTGCAATTGTAGAAAAACCTTAAGGGTTATAGGCAGTATAACGTACAGCCATCTGTTTGTTACTGTCTATATAGCCTGTCTCTTTCTGCCTAGATCTTATCTAGCGCCTTTCTGGTCTACCGAAAAGCCCATAAAACTTCTGACCCCAATTTTAAGCCGGGCATCACTACTTTCGACCCCATTTATTCCTTGAGCCCTAGTACAATTTTATCTAGTATGAATATTCAAATATGACAGTTTTATTACAGAAGACTCTAATATTTAAAGCTTAGAAAGGTAAGGTCACTCTATTGCTCAAAAGTCAGAATAACCCATTCTTGATACTGATATGCTTACTGTTGCTCTCAACAGAAGTGCTTTCTGCCTTTTGTATATGCCAAACACTTACACAATCCGATAACACATACGCCGCCCCTCACTGCAAGCTTAATATTCATAATAACCACCGCTCAAATGTGGCACTTGAAAATCATTTTGATAACTTGCAACTCGATGACATTCCCACTTCCACATTGCTGTACCAACCCATAGCCATTGTCACCCAACACTTTTCTCAAAGTTACAGTTACACAAAAATCGTCCGGATAGATCGCCCTCCTCAGAGACAATCCTCAGCTCTTCCCAACATCGGATAGAGCTATTTCGATAAACCCTTGGACTGAATAGTTGCCTTTTTAATGGTAACCCTATGCACGCATATATAAATGCAACAGCAGTCCCTCTGCCTGCTAGTCGTTAAATAACGACCAGAAAATGCACCCTTTAAGATGTTAGGTGTTGAAATGACTATCAAAAGAAAACTGTTATTAATTTCGCTGTTTTTTATCGTTGGTATGCTGCTAATCATGGGTAGCAACCATTACTCTCTGAATAACATCAGCCAACTGAAAGCTTCGACTCTAGAGCTCAGTTATGTACAACAGGATTTACTGAATTTAAGACGTAACGAAAAGGATTTCTTCGAGCGTAAAGATCTTAAATACATACAACGATTTGATACTGGTGTAACCGCACTAGAACAACGCTCACATGCATTAGAAGAGTTAAAGCAGACGTTAGGACTCAGTGCTGACCATGATAAATTTCAACAATTACTCACAACCTACAACGAGCTATTTAAGAATTTTGTTAACACCCAAAAGGCACTTGGATTAAGCAAAAACGAAGGTGTGTTAGGCAAGCTTCGAAGTTCCGCACACAAAGTCTCTGCTGCACTAGAGGATCAACCAGTATTCCAAAATACGCTTCTGTCTTTACGCCGCCACGAAAAAGATTTTATGCTGCGTAAAGAATCAAAGTATGTCAGCAGTTTTAACGACACATACAACTCTCTGACAATTCAGCTAGAACAAAACAGTCATATATTTGGTGCGCAATTCACGCAACTGAAGTCGGACTTAGCTCTATACTCAGCAACCTTTAACCAATACGTTCAACTGACTGAAAAACTAGGCACCTCCCACCAGAAAGGCATTCGAAAGGATCTTCGAAACACAGCACATGAACTCGAAAAAGAACTATCAGGCTTAGCCGCTATACAAATACCGGAAGTGAAACAACATATTAAAAGTCAGCAGAGCATCATGCTGGTCATGGCTCTATTGATTATCATCATCGGTTTTACCTTCACAAGTATGACAGCTTTCAGTATTCAAAAACGCATAGCCCTAGTCGCCTCAGCCATGAAAAAATTAGGTCAAGGGGACGCTAACCTTAAGCAGAAAATCACCGTGGATGGTAATGATGAGATCAGCGACGTAGCGACAAACTGCAACCAGTTCATTGAGAAAACCCGATGCGTTGTATCCCAGCTGTTACTCAATGTTGAACAACTGAAACACGTTGAGGCCCAGCTTAGTTCAGTAGTCACTCAGGTTGATACGGATAGTCGTAGTCAGCACATCAGCACTGAAGATATGGCTGCAGTCGTTTGCCAAACCCGCCAATCAGTATCAGAAGTGGCACAGAGCGCTGCGACAACGGCTCATGCTACGTCGGAGGCACAGGAGCAAGCCAATTCAGGTCTAATTACGACCAATCAATGCGAACAAAGCTTTAAAGCATTTGCCAGAGATATTGAGGACTCATCAAGTACTATTAATCGGTTAAGTGAACAAACCAGTGACATATCAAAAGTACTGGTAGTTATTAGCGATATTGCCGATCAAACAAACTTACTAGCACTCAATGCTGCTATTGAAGCCGCTCGAGCAGGCGAGACAGGACGCGGCTTTTCTGTAGTGGCTGATGAAGTAAGGGATCTCGCTAAGCGAACCCAAAACTCTACTCAAGAGATCCAGAGCATTATCCTTAAACTACAAGATAGTGTTGCTGAAGCAGTTAAAACGATGGCCAGTAGCCAAACAAATGCCATTAAAGGTGTAGAGCAGATTACAGAACTCAACCACAAGCTAGTAGAGATTGATCATGCCGTAGCCAGCATCGCCACCATGAGCGAGCAAATGTCATGCGCTACTCAGGAACAACAATCCTCTGCAGAACGACTCGGGAACAATATAGAACAAGTTAGTCATGCAGCGACAAGGACAGTGGAAGGAATGCATGTTCTTAATCGCAGCCAAGATGAATTATCTGGATTAGTCCAAGAGATACAACGAACCTGCGGAGCTTTCCGCTGCTAAGTTATTTCTATAATAAGGGGCGATCAGCTAATAGCTGTCGCCCCATTTCTAAACATGTCCACTCCAATCACTAATCAATGATGTTTTTACACCATCGAAGCAATGGAATCATCGATCATTGCGGCCAAGTCATCTTCATCCGGTGAAACACGCGCATATACACGCAGGCCTATGAGCTGCATTTGGATATAACGGGCAAGGCGGGCAGCGTCTTTTGAAGAATCAACCTCGCCTGCCGCTTGCGCTTGCTCAATCAGCTGCGTGAGAGCCTGCTCCACAGCCTTCAGCAGTCCCTTCGCCTCATCCAGCAATTCTCCGTTTTCCTCTGTCAGTTCAGCAATGGCTTTGACCAACATGCACATCTCACTAGGCGTATCCTCTCTGCAATTTAAAACCACGGTTTTGATAAATGCTTTGATTGCAGCAAGCGGAGATTCAGACGTCTTAGTGCTTTCCATCAATCGCTCTAAGCTGGCTTTTGCATAATGATTAAGGCTCTCTTTAAACAGCCCCTCTTTACTTCCAAAGGCGGCATAGATACTGCCTGGACGCATATCAATATGGTCCTGCAAATTGCGCATAGACGTAGCGTGAAAACCTTTTTCCCAGAAAAGATTCGTTGCCTTATCCAGTACCTCAGAACGGTCATGTTTCAGAGTGTTAGCCATGATTAAAACTTCAGATTGAACATATGTTCAAATTTTAGCTTGAACACCCATTCAAGTCCAGTTAGGATAAAAATAGATGAACGGACGTTCAATTTAATTTTAGATCCGCTGATAAGGATAGAAGTCTTATGAACGCACAATACACCCCACCTGAAGTGTGGAAGCATGAAGAGGAAAACGGTGGCACGTGGGCAAGTATCAATCGCCCAGTATCAGGTGCGACTCATCAAGCAAAGCTGCCGAAAGGCAAACACCCACTGCAACTGTATTCGATGGGGACGCCTAACGGCCAGAAAGTCACCATCATGCTTGAAGAGCTGCTAGCAGCAGGCGTTGAACAGGCAGAATACGATGCCCACATGATTCAGATAGGTGAAGGCGATCAGTTCTCATCAGGCTTTGTGGATATCAATCCCAATTCTAAGATTCCAGCCCTTGTTGATAACTCAGACTCGACACCAGCACGCGTATTTGAGTCGGGCGCTATCTTGCTTTATCTCGCCAAGAAGTTTGGTCACTTCCTATCAGAGAACCCTAGCGAACAGACCGAACAACTGAATTGGCTGTTCTGGCTACAGGGTTCGGCGCCCTATCTAGGGGGAGGGTTTGGACACTTTTACGCTTACGCACCAGAAAAATTCGAGTACCCCATAGACCGCTTCACTATGGAGGTAAAACGCCAGTTAGACCTGCTGGATAAACAACTGGCGGACAATACCTTTATCGCAGGAAAAAACTACTCCATCGCAGATATAGCTATCTGGCCTTGGTACGGCGAGCTCGTCCGCGGTAACCAATACAGTGCCGCCACCTATCTAGATGTCGATAGCTATTCAAACCTGCAACGCTGGGCCGAACAAATCTCGCAACGACCAGCCGTACAGCGTGGTCGTATCGTCAATCGCACTTGGGGCGAAGCCTGGGAGCAACTACGCGATAGGCATCAAGCTACGGATATAGATCAAGTTCTAAAACTAAAACCCTGAACAATTACTACAAGCCATCTCAATTTACGTTAACTCAACAGGTTCAAAACGCTTATGCTTAAATTCTATTTTCACCCAACCCCTAATCCAATGAAGGTCGCGCTTTTTCTTGAAGAAGCTGGACTAGAGTATGAATTAGTCCCTGTGGATACTTTAAAAGGAGAACAACACAGTCCGGAATACGCGGCAATCAATCCAAATAGAAAAGTACCTGCCATTGATGATGAAGGTACAAAGGTCTTTGATTCCACAGCCATCCTCCTCTACCTCGCAGAAAAACATAATCTTTTTCTGGGGAATGCCGAAAATAAGGCTAAGTTACTCTCTTGGTTGATGTTTATTTCATCAGGCCTTGGGCCTTATTCGGGTCAGGCGGTGCATTTCCAGCACGCTGCACCTGAGAACCTACCTTACGCAATCAATCGTTATCGCCGTGAAGCAGCCCGCCACTATCAAGTGCTGGATGATCAATTGGCTAACAACACTTATATCACGGGTGATACGTACACCATTGCAGATATTGCCGCTTGGGGCTGGATTGACCGTGTGCTACCAGTTTTAGGCGAGAACGAGCTAGATAAATTCCCTAACCTATCACGCTGGTTTAAAACGGTAGATGCGCGCCCAGCAGTCGCAAAAGCCAGAAGTATCAGCGGTGATATCCTATTTAAAGCAGAAATGGACGAAGAAGCGAAACGCGCTTTATTCCCACAGAATTACTAAATCCGATTGATTCTCCTTGGCTCAATTTGTATATGAGCCAAGGAGCCTAAACTCGCAGAATTCACGCCATTTCGCATACCCTTTCCCCCTTCTCGCAAGCAAATAATTCAACCCAAAATTGCCAAAATACTTGACATATATACTGAGATTTTAATAATGTATTAAAAATACATTTATATTGTTATAGGTTTAACGCCGTGCTCAAAAGGTATCGGCGTTTTTTTCGAACATTAAAATGTATTTTTTATACATCTTAATGTGCATAGCATCGTTGATGCTCTAGGGACAGCATAAGGGCTTAGGAAGGTTTCGATTACAGGTGAGAGTAAGAACAATGAAACTAAAAATGAAACTACCGCTATTGGTATTACCGCTGCTTCTGGGGGAAGCCGTGTATGCCGATAGCCAAACAATCTACCAACAAAAGTGCATGGCATGTCATGACAATGGCGTAGCCGGTGCACCAAAAATGACTGATCGCGGCGCATGGACCGCCCGTTTGGCCGAGCGTGGTATTGAAGGACTGTACATCAGCGCTCTAAAAGGAAGAAAAGCTATGTCACCTAAAGGGGCCTGCTTTGACTGCAGCGATGAGCAGATTAAGCGGGTTGTTGATTTCATGGTTAAAGGCAACTAATAGCGAGTAATTTATGTTAGCGCAAAGTGTATGGATCTTAACCTTACTCTGCCTGGCGGTACTCGCCCCAGTGTTTGGTTATGTCATTTCCCGATCTACCGAAGAGTGCGATTACGCTGAAGTTCAGCGTAATTGGTACTCCATCCGAGCCAAGTGGTTTCTATTTCTTGTGGTGTTTGGCGTTGGTGTCACAGCGACGACGCTATTGCCTTACCCGCTGCCTCCACAGTTCTCAGAAACTGAGGGTGCCAGCCCAGTAAATGTGGTTGGCCAGCAGTGGTATTGGACCATTGACGATACAGAGTACGACGTTGGTGAAGCCATTGAGTTTCGTGTGACCTCAGCAGATTCCACCCATGGATTTGGTATCTATGACGAGAGCGGCACACTTCTTACCCAAACCCAAGCGATGCCGAAATACACCAACCGACTGGTGTATACCTTCGATAAGCCTGGCACCTACAAAGTGCTGTGCCTTGAATACTGTGGTCTGGCTCACCATGCCATGACAGCACAACTAACAGTCAAATAAGGAGGCATAGATGACTGAACAAATTAACTACAGTGAACAAGAGAATAAGCTTGCTTCACTGGGCATCAAAGCCTACCTAATGACAAGCATGCTAGTCTTCAGTTTGATGATGCTAGCCGGCGTCACGATGCGAGCAGCACAAGGTACGTTTATTGAAATTGGCGCTGACCTTTTCTACCAGATCATGACGGTACATGGTGCTGGTATGGTCGGCACAGCAGGCCTTGGGGGAACGGCTGTACTATGGTACTTCCTGCGTAAATACATCAACCTCAGCAGCAAAGTATTGTGGGTTAATTTCGCTATTTTCCTAGTTGGTGTTGTGCTGATTCTTAGCTCAATCTTTGTCGGTAAGTTTGCTGGCGCGTGGACCTTCCTCTATCCACTTCCAGCAAAATCGATGGGCGTTTGGTCAGTAGAATCTGCCGCCGTATTTATGCTCGGACTGTTGTTGATTGGTACCGGCTTCCTGATTCTTTACTTGGATATTGGCATCAAGCTAATTAAGAAGTACGGAAATCTAGGTAATGCACTGGGTTTACCGGTTGTATTCGGCATGAAGCCTGTCGATCCAGATCACCCTACGACAGTCGTTGCGGCGACCATGGTCCTGATTGTTAACTTTATTGGTATTGCTGCAGGTGCCGTTGTTCTGGTGCTGTGCTTATTCAATCTATACCAACCAGACTACGAACTTGACCCACTGTTGATCAAAAACCTGATCTACTTCTTCGGCCACGTGTTCATTAATGCGACGATCTACTCTGCAGTCACCGCTGTTTATGAACTGCTACCAAAATACACAGGTCGTCCGTGGAAGGTTTCGAAACCGTTCTACTACGCCTGGGCTGCAGCATCACTGATGGTAATGGCGGTGTATCCACACCACTTGTTGATGGACTTTGTGATGCCTCCTTGGCTGCTGGTTATCGGTCAGATCTTGTCTTACTGCAGTGGTATTCCAGTGCTAGCAGTAACAGCGTACGGCGCACTGATGATCGTTTATCGCTCTGGTATCAAGTGGGATCTATGTAGCTCTATGCTACTGCTTTCCATGTTCGGTTGGGCTGGCGGGGTTATTCCGGCAATCATCGACGCCACTGTGACAGTGAACAAAGTGATGCATAACACTATGTGGGTTCCTGGGCACTTCCACTTCTACTTAGTGCTTGGCTTACTGCCGATGATCATTGGTTTCTGCAGCTATCTAGCTGCTAATAGCCAACCATCTAAAGCAGGTGCTATCGGTAAGCTCGCGTTTACTACCTACTTTGTTGGCGCTATGGGCTTAATCCTGACTTTCCTAGCAAGCGGTGCAGATAGTGTGCCTAGACGTTGGGCAGTTCACTTGCCGGAATGGCAATACCTATCCCAGCTAGGTGCGATTGCAGGCAGTATGGTTCTGATCGGGTTCCTGATCTTTACCCTACAAAACCTAGCACGTTTACCAAAAGCGAAGATTTAAGATGTTCAAATCACTGATAAGTAGCGCAATTGTATTAGCGCTTGCGGGCGGCGTTTTCTACTACCAGACGCTTGGTTTTGAAGCTTATACAGCGGAAACCAAACGTCGAGTAGAAGTAGAGCGCAACCCAATACCGTCACCACAGGTGATTTTCCAAAACCAAGCAGGGGAGCTTGTATCTTGGGAAGCGTTTCAAGGTCAGTACGTCATTGCTGACTTTGTATACACCCGTTGTGAAACAGTCTGCCTAGGGCTAGGTGTCGAATTTGCTCGCTTGCAACGACAAGCTGCGGATCTTATCAGTGATAACCAGCTGCAATTGCTCACCATCAGTTTCGACCCTGAAAATGATGGGCCTGAGCAGTTGGCTGAATACCTTAATCGCTTTAAAGCAGATACTGCGTCTTGGAAAGCAGCTCGCGTTGAAGACCCAGCGCAGTTGAAGCACCTGAAAGAGACATTTGGCGTCATTGCTATCAATGATGGCGAGGGGGGTTATATCCATAACTCTGCTCTCCACCTTATCTCTCCAGAGGGCCAACTGATGAAAATTGTCGATTACAACCATGGCTCTGAGTTACTTACGAGTATTCGCCAGAACCTGACCCATTCGGTAGGAGGCACCCATGCAGCAGGCAATGAAGTGGCTATTACTACTTATTAATCTACTTTTGCTTACGGTCGGCCCATTGAGTGAGCTACTCGAAGAGCAGATGGTTCTGCATCTACTGTTTCAATTACCGGTATTGGTTCTATTTGGTTGGTTTGCAGGTGAGATGCTGTCGAAAAAGTGGCAAACCTCTGCGAATCAATACAACTGGCAAGGGATCACTGGAGTTGTCGTTATCACCGTAGTTGGGCTGTTCTGGATGTTGCCTAGCGCTTTGGATGCGGCTCTGGAGTCCAATATTTACGCCTTTGCAAAGGTAACTTCGATGTTACTGCTTGGCTGTACATGGTCGCTAACACATCGTTGTATTCATCCACTCGTAAAAGGCGTTTTTCTACTGGAACTATGGGCAATGCTTGGACGATTTGGCTACTTATTCAAAGTATCGCCAGATCGCTTATGTAATAACTATCTATTGGGTGAGCAGCAACTAGTGGGGCATATCCTACTGACGCTGTCGATCGTGATCGGCGCTTTATGGGTCGCCAAGATCCTGTTCGGTAATAACACAACCCAAGAAAAGACTGATATTCCATCTTCCCCTGAAGTTAAGGGCTACCTTCATGTATGTAAGTGAAATAACTAAATTCAGCAATCAAGCTAAACAGCGATGGGAACTGATGACAACACGGCCAAGTAACCTGCTTGTTGGCGCTATGCTTGCCGGGGCTTATGTTGGTTTAGGTATCATCCTGATTATGACCCTTGGACAGGACCTACCTGAAGAATTTAGAAAGCTAGTGATGGGGGCAACATTTGGGATCGCACTTACCCTTGTGGTGTTTGCCGGGTCAGAGCTTTTCACCGGCTATACCATGTACGGCACGATTGCTTGTCTAGAGCGGCAGCTGCCTGTCAGCGGGATGATCAAAATGTGCATGTGGGTCTGGTTTGGCAATCTTTTAGGCGCGTTAGTTCTAGGTTTGATCTACAAACTCGCAGACGGCGGGCTGATTAAAAGCGCCGATACCATTCTACATACCATCGCTTTCAAGAAGATGAATACAGATCTGGTTGCACTGTTTTTCCGCGCCATATTGTGTAACTGGTTAGTCTGTTTGGCTATATGGATCTCCGCCCGAATGAGTAGTGAAGCAGCCAAATGCATTGTTATTTTCTGGTGCTTATTCGCCTTTATTGCATCGGGTTACGAACACAGTATCGCCAATATGACAGTCTTTGCCTTGGCCCTTCTCTCTCCAGCCGTGGAAGGTATCTCATTCGCTGGCGCAGCCAACAATCTATTTTGGGTCACCTTAGGTAACGCCGTAGGTGGCGCCCTGTTTGTAGCGTTCGGCTATTGGTATCAGAGCAATCCGATTACGCCTAACAACACCATTGTTGATCAACCTAATCCAGAACAATCCCAAAGGTAAGCTTATGAATCTTTTTAAATGGCTGACCGCTGTTCTGATAGTAACGGTGGTAGGCGTACTTGCGAGTACAGAAACAGAGAACAATAACCAAGTTGAACAGGATAAAGCGGTGCCTACCATCGAACTGACAGATTTAATCACCGGAGAAGCAATTCAGTTAGACCTGATTGAAGGTAGCTACATGCTAAATATTTGGGGTAGTTGGTGTGTCGCCTGTGCCAGAGAGCATGATTTTTTAATTAAACTCAAAGAATCTGGCGTCCGAATTATTGGTATTTCCTATATGGATTCCGCTAACAACGCCTTGGAGTGGCTAAACAAAAAAGGGAACCCATTCGCTCGCAGTTTAATCGATTCAGAAGGGAAACTAGATCAGGCCTTAGGGATAAAAGGCGCACCTGAAACTTATCTGATCGATAGTTCAGGCCGCATACGCTACAAACATATAGGGATCTTGAACGAAGAAAATTGGCCCAATGTTGCGCAACTATTCAAGCAACTGTAATAACAAAAAGCCATAATAAAACAGAGAACAACTAAGACCAGTTGCTCTCTGTACCTACCTCACCACATTTGTCCCTCTCTAAACCCGGAAAGCACTGACCGTTTGATTCAGCCCTTCCGCCATTCTGGCTAGATCTAAACTAGCCTGAGAGGTCTCCTCCACACTTGCAGCATTCTGGTGACCCAGATCGTTAATATCGGTCACTGTTCGGGTGGAATCTTCACTGACAAGGCTCTGCTCTTCTGCAGCTGTAGCAATCTGACTCATCATATTATTTATATGACTTAACTGATCGACCACTTTGGATAAGGAATCAGAGGATCTCTCAGCCCCGTCTACCAATGACATCGCTTGCTTTTGGGTTTGCTGCATTGAGCTGACCACACGGGTAGAACCATCTTGTAGTCGTTTAATAATCTCTGATATTTCAGAGGTAGAGTTTTGAGTACGAGAAGCCAATTGCCTTACTTCATCAGCCACTACCGCAAAGCCTCGACCTTGATCCCCTGCCCTTGCCGCCTCTATGGCTGCATTTAACGCCAATAGATTGGTTTGTTCTGCAATATCCGAAATCACCTGCAGTACGGTACTGATCTCGACGGTGCTACTGTCTAAATCTTTCACCGTATCCGCTGAATTTTGCAGCTGATTCGATAACTGGGTAATGCTCTCAACCGTGTCGATTAGGATCTGGTTACTATCCTGCAATTCACCATCAGCTTTATTTACTGAATCATTCACCTCATTAATGTTCTGCGCCATCTCATTTGATGTAGCGCTCATCTGCTGCATAGATGCAGATAATGTATCGGTCTGTGTTTGTTGGTTTTGCACATGACAGCTACTTTCCGACATAGCTGTAGCGACTTCTTCTGAGGTTGCAGAAAGCTGGCTGCTGGTTTCAACAATATGCCCGATCGTTTTCTGTAATTCTTGGCGAGTTATTTCTTGAGACTCCAACATTTGAGAAATTTCATCGGCACCTGCGGTCTTAACATCATGAGTCAAATCACCTTCAGCTATATGACGCATACCTTCGACCGATAGTTTTAGTCTACTTGTGATATTCCGCGCGATTAGAACACTAAGCGATATACCGATGGCTAAAGCTGCAATCAGCGTAATCACGATATTGGTTAAAGCCGACTTTTCATGTGCTAAAGCCGTCTCGGAAGCTTCGAGGGAAAACCTTTCAATCTCTGCTAAAAGTTCTTCGAGATGCTTGGTTAATTTATCTGCTGCCCCTTCAACCTGAACAGCCAATGCTTCTGAACGTTCAAATTCTCGATTTTTAATCGCCTTCATTGCAGCAAGACCGTACTGCTGGAATTCTTCATGCTCCTTTTCAATCGCTTTTAACTGCTCCGCAACCATTTGAAATTCATCTGATTCACTGGCGTAAGTGGAAGAAATCAGTCCTCCACTATAGCCCTGAGACACATCTAAAATCATAGAAAGCTGTTTCTTAGTAGATCCTATGTGTTTATCAACTTTACGGCCGTATTCAATAAACTTGTCTTGTTCTTTTGAGAAGCTGTCCTGATAGCTACCATGACTGTTACCACTCTCGCTTTTCAACAGTCCGACTGTTCCGAAGTGAACTGCACGTTCAAAGTGGATTGTTTGCTCAAGCTGGTATTCCGTAATTTTGGTCATTTTCTCAAGCAGGGGGATATCCTTATGAGCAATACTCTCTAACTCTTTGCCAATCTGATCCATAGATACGATTGCAAGTGCTGAAGTGAGTAATAAAAGTGAGAGTAACGATAAAACGAGCAGGGCTATTTTTTTGGAAACCGAAATTTTATTTAGCATGGCGACTACTACCTCTTGATTCATCCTTGTGAGATTCCGTAACTCCATAGCCGTATAAAGCATGTTTATTCAAAATAAGCTTTATATCAAACGGGTATATCTAGTCTTTCAAGAGGTCACAAAATCCATTTTTTTTAAAATTCCTATCGGAATACATCTTAGGTATAGCACAGGGATTTCAGAATTCTAATGATGGAGATAAATATTTATTAGTCATTTTGAATAGACTTACAGCTGTCCTCATTAACGAATCAAAAGTCAGCCATATGGCGATAACTTATCCAATAGAAAAAATTGGTTATATATAAAACAAAAGAAATGAATGCTCTTTAACTAAGTAAGAAAATAGGCTAAAGAGTTTACTATGAAGGTGTTACTTCTGCTGTATTAGCTCATCTTGAAGTGCTACTGAATTTCATATGCCCATATCTTCTTTATATTGAGAGAGTGCGTCCAAAGCAAATTCAAATGAATAATTTGAAATAGCTTCAGAGAGGGTCCTCAAACGTATATTAGATTCCCAACCGGGATAAAGGTTACATAAGTCCTCAAACACCTTATTTGCCTTAACATTATTCGCTTGAAGCATTGTTTCTAACTCAGATAACAATAAGCAAATTTGACCGAGATCTAACTCAGACAGAGATGGATCTATTGATTCTGTATGCTTAGTTTTATTTTTTAAGTCATAAAATTTAGATAACTGGTTCAGTACAAATGTTAAATGCTTTAATGTGCCTTCAAAGGATATCGTCACAAGAGCAGCTTCACGATGGCAGGCGACCTCAAGATTCGAAGCAGCTTTTTGCAGTTCAACTAAACCTAAATTTCCAGCCGAACCTTTTAAAGTATGAGCTAACCTCTCCATTTTCACAGAATCCCTATCAGCTTGAGCTGCTATAAACGAAGGCTCAAATTCAGATCCTTTTGTAATAAACCGCTTTAATAACTTTTGATATAAATCTAAATTATGATTTGATATTTCAAGACCTGATAAAACATCTAGCCCCTTAAACGAGGGCAAGTTATTCATATCAGTCGGCGAAACTTTAGTAGGTATATGGTGATGAGTATTGTGGTTGAATCTTGGCTTAATCCAGTCACACAATGTACCAAATAGCTGGCTCATATTGATTGGTTTAACGATCAATTCATTCATACCCGCTTCAATAACTTTATCTCGATCCCCAGACATTACATTTGCAGTTAAAGCTAAAATAGGTAAGGAAATATATTTATCCAACTCCCGAATTTTTTTAGTGGCAGTATATCCATCCATAACAGGCATCTGACAATCCATCAGTACACCGTCATATTCCCTTCCTTCTAATTTCTCTAGCGCTTCCTTTCCATTGTTTGCAATCTCTACACTAATACTATGAGTTACCAATAGATCGGTTATCAGCTCCTGATTAAGCTCATTATCTTCTACAATAAGCAATTCAGCTCCGCCTAGTTTATCCACAACCATTTCAGCATCGTATGCAATCTCAGGGCTTTTACTTTTAGCCGTATCTAATACACTAGAAAATAGATTCGATAAGACCTCTACCACTTCACCTTTAAGTACAGGTTTAGAAACAACACCTGCTAATTTAATATCTGAAACTTCTTTAACCAAGCAGGGCTTACTCGAAGCTTTAGCCATAAGAATACAAGGTAAACACTCAAGGTTTGGATCAGTTTGGATTTGCCTTATTGTTTCCGCACCATTCATATCAGGCATATCCCAATCGATGAGCATTAGGTCGTAAATTCCAGATGCATGATCATTTCGCAAGACCTCAACTGCTTTATCTCCACTCGTAACAGCCGTAACCTTCAGCCCTAGGCTGAGTAATAGTTCCACCAAGAGATCTCTGGAAGTATCACAATCATCAACTACCAATGCTCTATATTGCTGCCCTCGATATACGGCGGAATCTTCTGTTTCCAGCGGCATAGGTACCATAAAAAAGAACTTAGCCCCCTCTCCTAGAGAACTTTTAACTCCAATTTCCCCTCCCATTAACTCAACCAACTGGCGTGAAATTGCCAAGCCTAATCCAGTACCGCCATATTTACGCGTTGTTGATACATCAGCCTGAGAGAATGGGTCAAATAGCCCCTCCTGTGCCTCTTCAGCGATACCTATCCCTGTATCTTCTACTGTAAATTTAACTCCGACCATTTCACCTTCAGCTTCATATTTTTCTACAGAGACCATTATCTCTCCGCCATAGTCAGTAAATTTAATGGCATTGCTGAGTAAATTGACTAGGACCTGTTGTAAACGCTGTGCATCCCCAATGTAATTAAGAGGTAACTCATTAGAAATTCTAAAGAAGGTTTCAATTCCTTTTTTCTCTGCTTCAATTCCTAATATGTTGCTTAAGTTTTCCAATACTTGATCAAGCCGAAACTTATCATGAACCAATTCAAGCTTTCCTGATTCCACTTTGGAAAAATCAAGTATTTCATTAATGATCACTAGGAGATTTTCAGCAGAGCGATGAACCTTTTTGATGTAATTACGTTGTGAAGAATCTAACAGCCCCTGCAAAGCCAGATGCGACATACCAATAATAGTATTCATTGGTGTACGAATTTCATGACTCATATTTGCCAGAAATTCACTTTTCACATTATTTGCAGCCTCTGCTGATTCTCTTGCATCCTGAAGCTTTTGCTCGGTGAACTTTCGTTCTGAAATATCTTCATAAACCCCAAGAATGCCAATCACCAGATTGTTACTATCTTTTAATGGCATTTTGCTGATATTCATCCAAACAAAGTTGCCGTCAATATCTAGCCTACGCCTATCTACACTTAAACGAGGCGTCATCGAGGTTAAAATTTCAAGATCAGTCGCACGAATACGATCAGCATATGCACGCCATATTAAGTCTTCATCTGTTAAACCTATTACTTCATGCGGATGTTTAAAACCTGCATCAAGAGCAAAAGGCAAATTGCAACCAAGATATTGACCATTGCAGCCCTTCCAAAATACTCTAATTGGAATGGTATCAATGACATTTTGAAGCATTAACTCCGATAGTTCAGCTTTCCCTCTAGCTTCATTAATCTCGAATGTTCGCTTATCTACAAGAGTCTCAAGTTGAAGGCGATGGCTGTTAAGCTCCACTACCTGTAGCTCAATCGATTGCCGCATTTCTGCCATTGCATGGCCTAATTTTTTTACTTCGCCAAACCCTGATAGTTCTAGCTTCTGGCTATAATCGCCTTGAGCAAGATAACCTGCATACCTGCCAAGATCATTAATCGGCCTTATGATGAAGTAGCTGACCATTGTGACTATAGCTATAACAGCACCCAATAAACTTAACCAGTAATAAGGCATACTGGAAAGATAGTCACTTGCCAAAGTATTTATCCCTGGAGTTAGATCTGATCGAATATAAAAAACACCTAATTTTTCATTTACCTGTGGGTGAAGGTGTACCGTCGTATAAGCATGAATAACTTGTCTTTCCGAATCGAGATAAGCCTCTACACCTGATGCCCGTAGTAGCGTGTTCTCTCTAGCGATCAAAAACTGATAATCTGTCTGAGTAAGTGCAAGACGCTCTTCATTGGTATCACTACTGAAAATTACTTGCTTATTATCATCAAGTAATAAGCTATTAACGACTCTGATTTGAGCAGATAGACCGGTAATAGCTTTTTCTACCTCGCGGTAGTTATCTACAGCTAAATAACGCTCAATTTCATCTTTTGTTCTTGAAGTAAGATAACGAATAGAACGTAAGTTATCCTGTTCAAACACATGTAAGCTGCTTTCCCATGCTAAATAACTCCCTATGATAAGTGAGCTACTAAAAAGCAATAAAGTTAAGACAGCAGTCCAAAGACGGAATGGTATAGAGTGAATCCTAGACATTGTTCAACCACTCATATCGACGGAGTTTTAAACAGTTTATAAAGATCTAATATACTTTCACTTAATTCGGAGCTATTGAGAGAGCTGTTTAACTGAAAAGAAATAATCAGCAAGGAAGGTAGGCAATTGTTAACAGGCTCTTGGCTACTATTTTTCACGATACTCCCTCCGTGGAATTTAAAAACAAAGGAGCTTCTACTCCTTTCCCCCATAAAATATGGATCCTAATCCGAACTCTACATAGGGCCTAATCAGATAAATATCCAGCTATTACTGCTATCAGGCTCAACAGCCATAACCACAAAACAAGGCATACTACTTTTGAGGTATATCGCTATCGAAAAAGACTAGTCCAACACCAGCTTTTTACAACTTTAAAATTCCTAATTCCTGTTTGAATGTTCGTAAAAAGCACACCTCTACTATCGTACAATTTCAAACATAAGAAAAACTTAATGAATTAACTTCATGGCACTGGACTAAACAAAAAATGACGTCTAATACTTTGTTAGTAAGAATGTAATCTTCTAGTAAAGAGGGATTTTTATGTATTCCAAGCCAACCATACTGATAGTGGATGATTCCCCAGATAACATAGATCAACTATCAGAAGCATTAGGAGATAAATGTGAGATTAAGGCAACAACCGATGCGATACGCGCCATTGAAATTGCCCACACTCCTCCGCAACCTGACCTAATTATTCTTGATGTTATGATGCCTCAGATTAGTGGGTATGAAGTATGTTCTCGCCTCAAAGAAAACCCTGTAACATCTGAAGTGCCCATTATCTTTTTCACATCAAAATGCACTCCAAAAGACGAAGCCTATGGTTTTTTTCTAGGTGCTTGTGATTACATTACAAAACCCATCAGCCCTGCAGTCGTTCAAAGCAGAGTTAATACGCATCTCAACCTTCATGACCAAAAACGTGCACTACATGATGCAATCAAACAAAAAACTAAAGAGCTTAATAACACCCAATTAAAAATTTTACAGTGTTTGGGGAAGGCTGCTGAATACAAAGATAACGAAACTGGCTTTCATGTTATCCGGATGAGTTATTACGCTAGACTCATTGCAGAAGCCTACTCCACAAACACAGATTGGTGCGAATTGGTTTTTAATGCCGCTCCTATGCACGATATAGGTAAGATCGGTATTCCAGATGCAATACTTTTGAAGCCAGGCCCCCTAACCAATGAGGAAAAGGCGCGAATGCAGGAACATAGCCAATATGGAGCAGATATTATTGGCAACGACCCAAACCCACTTTTACAATTATCTAGAAAGATAGCCTTATCTCATCATGAAAAGTGGGATGGCTCAGGCTACCCAGGTGGACTTAAAGAGGAAAATATTCCTATTGAGGGGCGTATCGTAGCAATTGCGGATGTATTCGATGCCTTAACATCAACTAGGCCATACAAAAAAGCTTGGTCCGTTGATAAAGCACTAAGCCTAATTTCTGACAGTGCAGGCTCTCACTTCGACCCTAAACTAGTGGATCTATTTCTCAAGCAGTACGACAAAATCATAGATATTATGTCTAAGTACCCCGATGAAGTACCACCTGATGTCTAATAACTTTCTATAAAAACTCCTTAAAAGAGCTCTACATCATCTTCAAGTAACTGCTCACACTCTTCACTCTCTTCTATATAAGTAAGAGCACTGCATTCTTCTAGGCGAGTAACTATAGACTGTAGCCGCTCATCAACCATAATACCCTTCTCTATGTTTTCCCTAACTTTGTTTTCTGTCTCTTCAACTGCTTTTTCCAAGAGAACTTCCTGTTCTTCAGTTAATCCATAGCTCAAAAACGAAGCTTCCACTTTATCTGACAATTCATCAATGATCCGCAAAGTAGCTAGTTTATTCTCCCACTGAAATTCTTGTATATCTTTCAACGAAGATTGCGCTGCACTTAATACACCATCAATAGCATGAGTCACCATTAAAGCATTCAACCTAGATTCCGCACCTTCAGCAATAATCGCTAGATGATCCCTAAAACGACCACGTTTACCTTCATCATCTGGCATATTCTTAATAAGAAGCGTGATTCCGCCATAATTAGCTACAAAGAATCGTCCCTTCTCGTATAAACGACCTGCATTCTGCACTTGGTTTAGAAACTCTTCTTCAAGAGGTGAAAGACTGTCGAGTCCGTTGAAGTTTTGTACGTTATCTCCTGCCCGAATCTGTACACTACAATCAAAACCATATAATTGATTACTTTGAATGATGGTACGTGCCAATGCCTCTATGCTGTTACAAGTGAAAGTTTTACGGAGAAAATCAATAATCTGTCCCTGCTCTCCAGCGGTTGTAATAGCGTTATTCGCAGCCTCTAGAGCTTGCTTATGACCATCAAATAACTGAGCATTTTTGTGCCTGTTTTCCAGTGCTAATTCAACTTTCCTTATAACTTCATCCGGAGAGATTGGCTTAGTAATGTAGTCGATAGCACCCGCTTCATAGCCAGCAACTATCTTCTCTTTTGAATCTAAAGCTGAGACAAAAATAACATCAATATTCTGAGATTCTTCTACTGCTTTAATATTCTGGCAAACCTCAAACCCATTCATACCAGGCATGAGAACATCAAGTAAGACTAAGTCAGGGGAAAGCTCTTGGATTATAGATAAGGCTTTTTCACCGCTAGTCGCCGCCGAAACCTCATATTTACTACCTAGGATTTCACTAAGAATATCGAGATTATCTGACTGATCATCGACTAATAAAATGCGCATTTGTTGATCCATTACTTGAGACATTACTCAATCCCTTCTAAAAAATATCACCTCTATTAATCTAGCAGGGAGAATCCAAACCGCACATAAACTATGGGAATAAATTATTTTTACTAACAATATGTTATCAAATATTAAAAATCCTTCTGACCGCTGATGAAGGAGTCATAGATGAGTACTGGACGATAAAAAGTTTAAATTAGTTAATCCATATACAGTGGCTCTAACCCAGCTTTTTCTACCGTGGGCCGATTTTCACTGTCGTTTTCAGCCTCAACCTGTTTCAACAAGCCTTTTCCATCCCATTCGCAGTTATCACTGGCAAAGCAGCTACGATTTAGGAATTCGATCTCGTGTTTGAATTCTGGGCTGACTCTATCGGATAAGTCATTCAGGTGATTACATCCTGCATATCGATGGCGCGCCCAAGTGATCAGTTCCGCTCGCGCTTCTTCTGCATTGTTTGCTAAGCAAGCCGCTTTTAGCTTTTTAAAACTTGGCACTGAATCAACCGCTTTAGCTTCTTCCTTTAGCACTTTCTGCTGCGGCTGATGTCTTCTCCATAGCAAAAATGCCACTGTGGATAAGATAATCCCAATTAAGATACCCACAACTAACATTAGCCAATATGAAATTTTGCTCTCGTTCACAACAACCTGTTGGCTATTTATATTATCCACAGGGCTATTTTCCACGATCGGAGGTTCTTGTGTTTGTAGCGTTGTGGATAACGGCTGTTGTACCTGAGGCGGAGGGTTAGGAGCCACTGCTGTTGCATCCGCTTCAACATCAATATTGATAGAAGGGATGCTCGCTGCTTCCTGTTTCTTAGTCTCAGTGTTCCACCAAGAAAGCTGTATTTCAGGTAACGTGACTTTGCCGCCACGTTCAGGGATTACAGTGACTTCAAGTTTAAGACTTAGGGTAAGTTCACCATCGACATAGTACTGCTCAATTTGCGGTTTGGTTGCGTATTGCTTTAGGCCTGGTACTTCCGGCAATACCAATTCAGGTAACTGCTCTTTTTTTACACCTGTGGCCTCTAAGGTCAACGTTCGTGTGACCGGCTCTCCTTGCTTCCAACTGTCGATAGCTCGATCAAAATCACTACCCAAATTAATCTCTTTCGCTGATAGCCAATGCTCGCCGGTAAACTCTGCAGGAATCGGCTGAACCTCAACTTCATAATCCTCTGCAGGCACAAAAATTCTACGCACAGCCCTCGTATTAAAACCTCTAAAAGGATCTGGTCGACCATCTGGAACTTGGCCGCTCAACCGCGCCCCTTGGATTTTTAGGGTGCCACTTTGTTGCGGCGTAATCAGCCATGCCTGCTCTATCACAAGCATACGACGGCCATTCAGCTCTTGCTCGTACTGACGCTGCTCACCCAGAGCTTCGATTAAAGCCTTACCCTCGGTCACTTGAGGTTCTTGGATACCAGCATCATAGATCTTACGCCCCAGTACCAGACTGGATTGATAGATGATCGGCTGCTGAACGACGGGTGTTTTATCAGATAGGGTTGAAAGGAACTCTACGCCACCATCAACAGCTGAAGGTTGCTTTACTTCAACAACTTCAATGCTGTGCTCTTTACTCTTCTCACCCTCAAGTTCCAAGGCAGGTATAGTTAACTGACCTGCTCGTTTTGGAAATAGCGTTAAAACCAGTTTAGTCGTGCTTTTTAGCGACCCGTTTTGGAAAGTTGTACTGGACTGATGACTACGCCCTAGAATCTGGAAGTCCTTGTGCAGGGGTTCTAGATCAACTTGGTTAGCTTCATTCGCTGTAATCTTAAGAATCAGGCGGAAAGATTCGCCCTGCTCGATACGATTACGATCAATCTCACTACTAATAGCAGCCATCAGTACCTGACTAAAGAGTAAAAGTGTTGCTGCGGTAAATAACTTAATTCCATTTACCATAGTTTATCCTCCGCCGCAGGCTGCTCGGAACGCTGACGATATTGATAGATAAATTTGCGTCGCCACAGACCCGCTGGATCATCTTGAATTCGGTTTAACATCTGCTGATTAGATTGCTCAGTTTCATCCAGAGGCTGCTCTTGCTCTGAGTCCTCACCTTTCTGTTCTTGCTGCTCAGCATCTTTTAGCTTTTCATCCAACTGCTGCTTGAGCTCTTCGGCCATTTGTTGCTGATCTTTTTGTCTGGATGAAGATGATTGATCCATCTGTTGTTGCTGTTCTTGCTGCTGATCAGATGATTGCTCAGAAGCGTTACTCTGGTCATTTTGAGAATCTTGGCCTGACTGTTTCTCGTCCTTTTTCTGCTGATCAGATTTGTCTTCTTTGTTTTGTTCGCCGCCTTGTTGCTGTTGCTGCTGTTTTAGCAAGTCTTCAACCAGCTTACGGTTATGCAGAGCATCGTCAAAATCAGGCCTTTCAGCTAACGCTTTATCGTAGGCTTCCAGTGCTTTCTCCAACTGCCCGAGCTTGGCCAGTGAATTAGCATGATTATAGAAATCATTCACAGTTTCAGGCTCAAGCAGGCTATCTAAAGCCTGTTGATAATCTCCACTCTCATAGTGAGAGAGCTGTTTCCAACGTGGATCTATGAACAACTCAGCCGCAGCACTTTTATCACCCTGTTGATAAATTTCAGCTGCTTGCTGATTTTGAGTTTTCCACAGCCCTTGCCACCAATCAGCATGAGCTGGCTGCGATAAGCCTGCTGAGGCAATGACAACTATAGGTAAGGTCAGATTAAATAAACCACGGCGGAATAACGGCAGTAAGAACGGAAGAGCCAACAAGATAAACCAAGGGCCTTCAGCGACCCAACGTTGGATATCTTTATCGACATTTACGGCGGCATTTTCGCCAGACTTAAGACCCGCAATCAGATAATCGATATCCAGATCATCCACTCGAATTAACTGCGCCTGACCACCACCTAGACCAGCGGCTTCAGCCATCAGCCCAATATTCATGGTCGCAATCACTTCATTTCCCTGCTGATCCTGCAAGAATCCATATTCTGTAGGTATAGGCCCACCTTCGGCAGTACCTATAGCCAGAATAGATATCTTGCGACCTTGATTGCGAATACGGCTGGCATCGGCTGCAACTTGAGCTGGTGAGACCTCATCGCTCACCAATAGGATATTGCCGCCTTGAATATTCGCTTGCGCTAACATTTGATCGGCTAAGACTAAGGCCCGATCAGCCCGACTTCCTTGTACCGGCATAATCTCCGGGGTCATCGCCGGTAAGGCAGCCAATATAGTATCGCTATCCTCGGTTAACGGTGTTACTGCAAAGGCATCACCGGCATAAACAATCAGTGCTATTTCTGTATCTGGGAGCTTTTTGAGTAGATCTTTAATCTTAAAGTTGGCCCGTTGCAGGCGGCTCGGTTTTAGATCGGTCGCATTCATTGATGCAGACAGATCCAAGGCAAGCACTAAGGCATCACTTTGCTTAAATACCGGTTGCGGTTGTTTCTGCCAAACCGGTTGCATAGCCGCGACTGCGAGCAGGATCACCGCAGAAAATAAGCTCCACGGCAACCAATTGCGTTTTAACCGTTGTGTTCCCTGCTGTTTTAACAACGGCAGAAGTTCTGGATCGCAAACCTCAGACCAATCTTGGGCATCAGCACTACGCTTTTGTAGCCATAAAATAAGCACAAATGCCGCAGGAATAATCAGCAACCAAAGCGGCTGTTGTAGCTGAAGATCAGAAAACATCAGTTACGCCCCCTTAAGCTGATCGCCAAGAACAGAGCCAATACAAAAGCACCATAAAGCGGCCAGTGAAAAAGCGGATCTATAGGGCGGAAGAATTCTGAGTCTTGTTCAACTGGTTCTAACTCATCTAAAAGCACATAGATCTCTGCGAGTTCATCCAGATCATAAGCACGGAAGAAACGCCCTCCAGTTTGCTCAGCAATCGCCGTCAGTGTCTTCTCATCCAGATCAGAACCTTGCGCGAAGAAGGAACCTAATACTCCACCTTGGCTGCCGCCACCAACGCCTATTGTGTAAATTTTAAGCCCCTCTGATTTTGCTAACTCCACCGACTGCAACGGCTTTAACACCCCTGCAGTATTACGGCCATCGGTGAGCAAAATCAGAATGCGTTGTTCACTTTCCATCTGTTTAAAGCGTTTTACCGCCAAGCCGATGGCATCACCAATGGCTGTGGCTTTACCCGCCAAACCCACTTGGGCTTCATCTAACAAAGTTTTAACCGTATCGCGGTCATGAGTCAGAGGCGCCTGTTGATAAGCTTGCTCTGCAAAAAGGATCAGGCCAACCCGATCCCCTTCGCGGCGTTTGATAAAATCACCGGCGACTAATCGGGTTGCAGCCAAACGACTCACCCAACGGCCATTCACCTCAAAATCTTGCTCTAACATACTTTCCGACAGGTCCACCGCCATCATTAGATCACGGCCTTCCAATTGCTGTGGAATCGGCTCACCTAACCACTGAGGCTTCGCTACAGCTGCAATCAACAGCCCCCAAATAAGGTAAAGCAGCACTAATCGCCATGGAGAGGATTGCTGGATCGATACACCTTGTTGCGGCCCAACCGCCTGTTCCATCTGGTCAAGAAATGGCACATGCAGTGATGCCCCGCCCTGATCCGCTGAAGGCTTAGAAAAGCGCCTTACTAGCCAAGGCAGAGGTAAAAGTAACCAGAGCCACCACCACGCAAACTCAAACATCGGCAGGCCCTCGAGCATTAGCTAGCCAACCTTTACAGGCATCTAACAAAGCTTCGGCATCATACTCAGGTGATGCTTGATAAGGCGCTACTGCTAACACCGTTAAAGTATCCGAATGGCTTTGCTTAGCTAAAAAATCGGTCCAAGCGGTTCCATTTAACGCAGCGACATCTTGGCGAGAATACAGGGTCAGCGCTAGGCGTTTTAACAGCGTATTACACTCTTCAGCCAAAAGCCGTTTATTTTGATGTTGCTGGTAGTTCACTTGAATAACGTTAAGTTCTTGTAGCGCCCAACGATTTGGGTTGTTCCGCATTTTCTTCAGGTAGTGATAGCCAAACCACACCACTGCAATAAATAACGCAATGCTAAGTACAATTAAAAACCACCAGCCCGGCGCTAAAGGCCACCAGCCAATCATCTCTGGCTGCTGCATGGGACGTAGAGGAAGCTGGGAAAAGTCCATTAGCTCACCTCCTGAGAATTAAACTGAAATAACGGATGCTGATCCGTTTGCCAATGAGCAAACTCTACACCACGTAGGTTGTGCAGATTTTGTAATAACTGTAATCGCTGCTGAAACTGGCCTCGATATTTAAGCTGTTGCGCCTGATTGGCAGAGACCAGCAATTCACGCCCTAAGCCGCTAAAACGATACGATTTTCCGCTGCTTGGCAGTTGTTGTTCCAGCGGATCGGAGATCAACACCAGCTTCAACTCACAACGTTGTGCCAGACGCATCAGGTGCAGCTCTGTTTCTTCATCAACATCGTGAAAATCGCTGAAAATATAGAGGATACTGCCACTGCTCAAGATCGACTCTAAGCGCGCTAGTGACTGTGCCAAGGATCGTTCAGTGATTTGCTCTGTGAGCTCAACGCCTTGAGATAATGCGGTAATCATCTGCATCAATTGCTGGCGACTATTGCTCGGTTTAAATAGCTGCTCTTGCTGTTCACTTAGCAACATGCCACCCACACGGTCGCCATTCGCCAAAGTAGTCCACAGCGCCATCGCACTAGCATAAGCAGCTAACACCGATTTAAAGTGTCCGCGAGTCGCAAACTGCATACTATGGCGAAGATCGCACAGCAGGAAAACTGGGCGTTCGCGCTCTTCTCGGTAAAGCTTGGTATGTGCTTCACCGGTACGTGCCATCAAACGCCAATCCAAATGACGAATGTCATCACCCGGCTGATATTCACGGACATCATCGTATTCCATACCGCGACCGCGAATATGACTTAGATGATGACCTTCACGAATAGCCATACGCTCACGGCTATTCTGTCGCGCAGGTGGCCAGAATCGTAAGCTAATAAGTTCGTCCACACTGATGAGGTGTCGTGCGGATGGCACAGGCCTTGGGCTTGCTTCCCCTAAGAACATAGATTGATCCCTAAGGTACCGCCACGCGATTGATCAGTTCGGCGATCAATTTATCTTTATCTAAACCTCGCGCTTCAGCCACATAGCTCAAGCCGATACGGTGTCTTAGCACGCTTGGTGCAATCTCTTGGATATCATCTGGGGTCACAAAATCACGTCCGGCCAACCAAGCTTTAGCTCGAACAGCACGATCCAAAGCAATACTCGCACGTGGGCTTGCGCCAAAGACTAAGCTATCTTTCAGGTCTTCTCCGTAAGCCTCTTGATTACGTGTCGCCATCACTAGTGCGATCATATAATCCTCAAGATTATCTGCCATGTAGACCTGCATAATGCTGGAGCGAGCTGCGAATAATTCCTGCTCGGTCAGCGCAACATCAATATGAGCAGCTTCACCAGTCAACTCGGAATTATGCTCATCGCGTACCAAACGCAGGATCTCTTTCTCTTGATTATGGTCTGGGTAATCAACGCGGATATGTAACATGAAGCGGTCTAGCTGAGCTTCGGGCAGTGGATAAGTCCCCTCTTGCTCCAACGGGTTCTGCGTCGCCATCACCATAAAGAATTTAGACAGTGGATAAGTTTTACCTGCAACCGTGACTTGTCGCTCCGCCATCGCTTCTAGTAACGCAGACTGTACTTTGGCTGGCGCACGGTTGATCTCATCCGCCAATAATAAGTTACAAAACAGAGGTCCCTGACGGAAACTAAACTCGCCCTTTTGCGTGTTGTAGATCTCAGTACCGGTAATATCACTAGGCAGAAGATCCGGCGTAAATTGGGAACGATGGAACACGCCTTCTAATAGATCACTTAGGGCATGTACAGTGCGGGTTTTCGCCAAACCTGGAGGGCCCTCCAGTAAAACATGGCCATCCGTAAGCAATGCAATCAACAGATGCTCAACTAAGGCTTCCTGCCCAATGACTTTCTGCTTTAAAGCCTCTGATAACCCGATCAGTTTACTCTGCAAGGTTTGACTCGATGCCGTATTTGCAGTGGCTTCTACTGTCATTCTAAGCTCCTGTTTTTTTATTAATTTTGCACAATGAAGTTACGAATGTGATGCCTATTTATATGCGGTTAGCATCCCTGTTTTCAACTCTGCAACTCGATCTAATTTTACCGAACAAAAGGTAGTATTCAGATTCCTATTCTCAATAACAGTTCAATGTAACGCTTCGCTCACAAAAACTTCTTAAACCTGTCATCTAAACGTCACCCGACATAGATAGTTTTGGCGGCATAAATCTATAAGACTTTCCATAAAGGTATTTTCAATGTCTATGCTGCACGGTTCTCACCCTCTTAAAGCGTTAGCCTTAGCTGTTGGCGCAACTTTGCTTACAACTACGGCTTACGCTGCCCCTATTCAAGTAACTAATGGTAATGACAGCGGCGAAGGTTCCATGCGTGCAGCACTGATCGCTGTTGCTGAAGGTAAAGCAGATAGCGTCATTGTTACTAGCAAAGACGATATCATGATCAACTCCACTCTGACTTATACTGGTCAGGCACCTATCGCGATCTACGGCAACGGCCAGATCATCAAAACTGCAAAAAACACCAATTTGCTGGCTATCTCTCAAGGCGCGGACCTGAATATCAGCGGTCTTAAATTTGAAGGACCTGGCGGTTTTAGCATCCAAAACCGCGGTGACCTAAAAGGCGAAGCTGGTAAAGGTATCTTCGTTAACCTACGAGATAACCAAACCGGAACCCTAACCGTGACACTAAATGACGTTGAGGTTAGCGGTGTTGCTTATCACGGCATCCACATCTCTGATTGTGATATAGCCAAAGATTGTGGCGCCGGCGCAGGTGGCGAAGGCGGTGGTTCTCCAGCGTCTATCGCAGTAAATGCGTACAACCTAAACATCCACAATGTCGGCTATGGCCGCGTAGATGGCGATGGCCTTCGAGTCGATGAACGTAACGAAGGCAACATACTATTTACCGCTCATAACTCTCGCTTCAACAAAGTAGGCGCTGACGGTGTTGAGCTAGATGAAGGTCAGAATGGCGACGTGATTGTTAACGTGAGCAACGTCGATTTCTCTAACAATGGTGGTTACTGCCAAAAAGACCTTCTACAACCTCTTCTACCATCCCCAGTAGAAGCTGAATTTAAAGATGGCGAGATGTCTGCTGACAAAGTACCTGCTGAGATTACCGGTTCCGCTGATGACAAATGCTTTGAACGCGAAGTCGATCTATATGCTTCCGGCTCAGTTGAAGCTTACGAGTTTGGTATCGATTTTGATGATGGTTTTGATATCGATGAAGCAGGTAACGGTAGTATTAAGACCGTCCTTTACTCTTCGACTATCCACAATAATCTAGATGAGGGCCTAGACTTTGACGAAGAAGGCGAAGGCGATATCGAGATCACAGTGATTGACTCTGCTGCATCAGGTAACACCGATGATGGCTTCAAAATGACGGAAGAGGAAAACGGTAACCTCACCGCTCTGATCTCTTCTGGTCATGCCGACAAAAACGGCGGTAAAGGCATTGTGCTAGAAGCTAAAGATGCGGGTAAAGTTGCAGCTCTCATCGAAAACAGCACAACCGCAAATAACGACAGTGGTAAGAAATCCGGCCTTAAGATAAAAGGCAAAGGCGTAATCACCCTGAAAGACTCTGAGATCACTGACGGTTTTAAAGCGAAGAAAGCTGAAATCGTAAAAATCTAAGCCTTAACAAATAAACAACAAAGGGGAGCACTATGTTCCCCTTTTCATATCAATTAACATGACTTTATTCGGTCAGCGTAAATCTAGTACAGAAAAAGATCGATAACAGCTCCAAAAACCCTCTGATTAACTGAGGTTTGTTCCGTTCAACGCAGCCTTTAGTTCTGATATTGGATGGGGGCGTGCAAATAAAAAGCCTTGTACTGCATCGCAGCCATATTTATTTACAAACTGATACTGTTGCTCAGTCTCTACACCTTCAGCTACAACCTTTAAGTTCAGGTTATGTGCCATATCAATTATGGTGCGAACAATCACCTCGTCATCATCATCCTGACCTATATCCTGAATAAATGACCGATCAATCTTTAAGGTGTTAAGTGGCAGTTGTTTCAACCGGCTTAGCGACGAGTAAGCCACTCCAAAATCATCTATTGAGATTTCTACTCCAAGCTCACGAATTTCACATAATTGATCATAAATATCGTCCATTTCTGAAGCTATAACGGTTTCTGTAATTTCTAGTTCTAATTTATCAGCAGGGTACTTAGTTTCTGCCAACATAGAGGTGACCTGTTCAGAAACACCCTGACGCAAAAAATGCGCAGCTGAAAAATTTACAGACAATAAAAGGGACGGCTTTCCATCATATAACTCTAATAACTCTCGACATGCAGTTTCCATGACCCAGTTGTCGATCTGACCAATTAACCCACAGTCCTCCGCTAGCGGGATAAACTCTGCTGGTGAGATAAACCCTTCATCAGGATCATACCAACGAATCAACGCTTCAAGCCCGATAGGTTTTAACGAACGACTATCCCACTTAAGTTGATAATAAACTTCAAAGCTGCCTTCCATCACAGCCTTACGCAATTTACTTTCTAAGCACATCCGTCGCTCAGTCCGTTCATTCATCTCTCGAGCATAAAAACTAAACTGATTACGGCCCGCTTCTTTAGAGCTGTACATTGCTGTATCAGCATTTTTTAAAATCGTAGATGCACTTGTCCCATCTTCGGGATAAACACTTATACCAATACTCGTTGTTACTTGAAGGCTATAACCATTTATTTCGGCAGGCTCACTTATGGTATCTATAATTTTCTGTGCCACCTCTGCGGCTACATCAGGTACGGTATCTTGCAGCAGAACTGCAAACTCATCCCCCCCTAAACGAACCAATGTATCACTGCTGCGTAAGTTTTGTTTTAGTTTACGACCTAAATTGATCAGCAGTTTGTCCCCAATATCATGCCCTAAACTATCATTAATACCTTTAAATCTATCAAGATCGAGAAAAAACAGAGAAAGTTGCTGTCCATGACGTTGCGCAAAATTTATCGCACCCTGCAGGGTCTCATCTAGCATTGCTCGGTTAGCCAAGCCCGTTAATGGGTCATGAAACGCTTGATGTTCCAACCTTTTATTTAATTCATACAGTTCATCTGTACGTTCATTAACCTTATCTTCTAGATTATCCCTAGCTTGCTGAAGCTCGTTATCTCGAAGCTGAATTTGATGCAACATCTCATTAAAGTCATCAGCTAACACGCCTATTTCATCCTGAGATGCTTTATCTGCCCTCAACTTATAATCACGAGTTCTAGTGATATTTCTGACAGTGCTTGCCAATTTTAATATGGGAGAGGTAATTACGCGTTGAGCCGTACTGGCAATAAGGACAGCAAGTAATAAAGCAGCTAGAAATAACCACCCTAATACAGCAACTCGCTTAAGTTGCTGTTGTTTCCAACTTTCCATTTCGGAATACAAAACAACAAAACCTAGATACTCCTGATCCCAGCTAATTTCATGCTTGGTATAAAAATAACCGTCAACAAGACCACTCTGTTCTGCTTGCCATATTACTGAAGGTTCATGTTCAGCTCTCTTGAAGCTAGCAAACACATTTTGATCAGCATCATAAAGATAAGCCGCAACCACATTGACCTCTCCTCTGAGGGAAGCAAGAGTATCAGTAGCAGATTGGTGATCCCCAAAGAGCAAAGCTGCAGCGCTGTTGTTTCCTATCACGCTAGCCTGAGACTGGATACGATTTATTAAATCATTACGTGAATTTATCCAATCACTTACTGCAAAACCAATCGTTGCTACCGACAACACAATACAGCTACTTAAGAACAACAAAATCGCTAACTTTTTCTGAATTAGGCGACTATTTATTAACAATTAAATATCCTCCTTATCCAAAATATTTGCCAACTTAAGTAACTGCGAACTCATTTGGAGTTTGCGCTCATGAACCTGCTTTAGGCTGACTTCAAATCCGATACTAGATCCTCGCCTTACTAGGCTTAATAATACCCCTGGCAGAAGCAATCCTTGCTTCACATCAGTGGTAAGATCTGCAACTGTTAACAGCCCGACTTCTGGCCCACTGGCAGCATAATCTAGCTGATATTGAGAAAGCTCGTCATTGCTGATCAACAAGATACTGCACGATTTAGCATGGGTTAGATCCTGAATAGTAGAACTCTTCACGACTTTCCCATGTACATCTCGACCTACAATTGAATCGAACCCTTTACCAATAAAATCGGTACGATAAAAACAAATGTTGAGATGCTCTTGGTTTGAATGAGAATCAGGCCAAATCACAAATTTGGCAATATTGAAAATAAAAGCAGCTTTCACACGATGTAATTTTTCGCCATGATCAGCCCAAGTACTGGTAGCCAGCGCCAAACAGAACAGGATGGTTAAGAGATTAAACCAAGAGAAAAGCTTCCAGCGAAATATCATAAAAGATTTTTATTCCATTTCAGGCTAAACCATATTTCCCGTTCACTGCGCTCATTATTATGCTGAGAACCAAAATCGGCAGCCGGGTCGTAAACCTTTTTATCAAATAAATTGTCCACCCCAAATCGATAACTCAATCCGTCTTTCCATTCCCCTGAAGCAAACAAATTTGTGATGACAAACTCATCAGCATTGTCGCGCTCAAAGTTATTTGTATCTTCACGCACATCACTATGAACTAAGCTAAAACCAACCAAATGATTAGACAGGTATCGGTAATCAACTTTAAAGCTACTACTCCAACTAGCCAGATAAGGTAACTCTATTGTTTCAGAATCTGTTTCTAAGTAAGCCAGTGCTAAACGAACATTCACTTGATCTAGTGGTCGCATGTTGAGAAGTATTTCAGCTCCACGCATTTGAACAGTGCCATCAACATTAGCGAAATATTCATCCGCCATATCAGGTGTTGGCACTTCACTTATGTAGTTTTCAAGTTCATTGTAGAAAAGATTCAAGCTTATATTTGCTTGGTCCCACTGATATTGATAAGCCAACTCCAACGACTTGATTTCTTCAGCTTCCACTTCAGGGGCTTCGAAGTTGGTTCCTTCCAATACTTTGAGGTATTCACGAAATGTCGGTGTTCTAATTGCAGTACCGTATTGTGCTTTCCAAGTATTACGGTCATCTGGTGCGTATACTGCTGCGGCGCGGTAATTAAAATATCCACCAAAAGAATCAAACTGATCGTACCGACCACCAAAAATCAGACCTAGCTCAGGATTTACCTGCCATACATCCTGAATGAATAACGCCCAATCATTATTACTTATCCCTGGTTCATTCAGCAGATTACCCTTCTCTGTTGGACTGAGAAAGCCATCTTTAAAGTGAAAAAATCGCTCAAAATCAGTGCGTTTAGCTTTTTCATATTGCCAACTACTCCCAACAGCTAAAGAATGATCACCGAAAGCCTTAAGCCAGGTAAAAGAAGCCCCTGCCATGGTGGCATCCTGATATTCTTCATAGCCTAAGGCACGAGTTTCTTGCTCAATTTCAATTTCTCTCGTCTTATCATCCTGATAGTAAAGCTTGCTCTCGACTCTCCCGCTTTGTAGATCTCCCCATTGGTAATCTAAAGAAAGTGATAGAAAATCTTCATCAATAAAAGCATCTTGAGTCGTAGGTATATTTAAGAAAGGAGTTTCCGATTTATTCAACATCAGGCTGAGTGTCAAGCCCGGCATTGGACTAGCCTTAATGTGCAGGTTTTGGAATTCTTCATCTAGAGGCTGTAAAACATCACCGCCAATAAAGCTTTTCCGGTCGTCACGAAACGGAGCATCCTGATCAAGGGCACTAGCAAAGATTTGTACTTCTGGGGTGTTATAGAGAAATCCCGCTTTTTTCCTATCGTTATCCGCCACCTCTGCCGTCAGTTCCAACTGATCTGCATTTGAAAATTCGCGGGTAGTGATCGAAATAATCCCTCCAAATGCATTAGCCCCATAAAGACTTGAAGCAGGACCTAGAATAACTTCTACTTTCTCTATCAATTCCATAGGTAGATTGTCACCTAATGAAAAATGACCATAGTAGAGATGTTTAATTCGGACGCCATCTACCATCAAAACCATTTTATCGTTATAGCGATCTAACAAACCTCTGGCCCAAACTGCGCGATGACGCTTACGATATTGATTAAGCTGAAGTCCAGGGACGAAAGCTAACAGATCATCTAATCTGCGCACCCCGAACAAATCAAAATCTTGGCGTTGAAAACTATAAACGGTTCCAGGCGCTTTTTTGGTCTGTGTAGGCAGTAAGGAAGCTGCAGTAAACACTTCCAATTCCACCAATTCATTCAGTGAAAGGAGCGTAAAATCTTCTTCGGTAGGGACGGCATAAGCTGGATAGGACAAAGCCGCAGACACAAGCAATGCTGCACAACATTGCGTCTCGCTATTAAACATTCCCGATTACCCTGTATTTTTTTTATTTTGTGGTAAACGTACAAGTTATTCATTATCTCATTGATTTTATAAATAAAATCATTAGAAACATTAACTCACTCTACTTCGATAATCTTATTTTTTACTCATAAAAACAATCTTATTTTTCTAATCTATTGTCACAGATCATATAATCTGGACTAAAGCCTCATACCTCCCAGCCGGCTGTAATCGTTTTATTCAACCATAAAGACAAACTATTTTGAGGCTCTTTGCCTAGCATAAAACTATATTTGTGTACTCCATATAAAGCCTATCGATGGCTGCAGACATCAGCGATCCGTATAACATTAAGAACGAATCCAGAGCCGACCTATTAGAAGAAAGAAACAAGTAGTGATTAGCATTTTTTGATACACTTTACGCAGTTTTGTGCCCTATTTTTGAAAAAGGCGGGCAACTCTGTCAGATCAAGAATTGAACTACTTCGCGAGTACGACTCCTCTATTACTAGCTTTGGTGGTATGATGTCGCCCCTTGGGCGCAGTACTAGGTACAGCCACCACTGTTTTATTGGGTTTATCCTCTGGTGGTACCATTCTACTGGCAGCATTAGGGGTCGGTGTTTCTTCTTTATCGCGGTACCTGCAGCGATATTCGTAACACCTCCAAGCGCTAACCAAAGCCTATCAATGATTGCTAACTTACATAGCATCACGTTATATAACGTGTTGATAAGGTTTCTATTTTTCAGCGCACTGATTATTGAATTTTTGGCATTGAGCCAAGAGGAAACAGGTAAACAAAAATGAGTAAAGTCTCCGTCAGTATCATCATGGGCTCTCGCTCAGACTGGCCAACCATGCAAGAGGCTACTAAGCCACTGGAAGAACTAGGTGTAGAGTTTGAAACTAAAGTGGTTTCTGCGCACCGTACGCCTGAGCGTCTTTTCCAGTTTGCCTCCGAAGCGCACACACGTGGCGTTGAGGTAATTATTGCAGGTGCTGGCGGCGCAGCTCACTTGGCTGGTATGGCAGCATCTATGACTCATCTGCCAGTTATTGCAGTACCTGTTGCCAGCAAAAACATTAAAGGCCTAGATAGCCTGCTATCTATGGTTCAGATGCCACGCGGTGTAGCCGTTGCTTGTCAGGCAATTGGCGGTGCGGGCGCATACAATGCAGGCCTAATGGCAGCACAGATGCTAGCCCTTAAAGATGCAGAATTGAGCCAACGCCTACAGGATTGGCGTAAAGCTCAGACTGACAGCGTTCCTGTTGAGGTAGAATAATGCACGTTGCTATTGTTGGATGCGGCCAGTTGGCACGCATGATGGCTTTGGCTGGTTGGCCTCAAGGTCACCGTTTTACTTTTCTGGCTGAGCCAGGTGAAGGTACTGATTGCGTTAAAGGCTTAGGTGAAATTGTTGAGCGCACTCCAGAGATGGAAGGCGAGTCTCTTTTTACTGCACTAGGCAATCCTGATGTTGTAACCGTTGAGCGTGAACATGTTGATGTGTCTCTTCTAAGCACATTGAAGCCGCACTGCTCAGTTTATCCTTCTCCAGAAGCGATTAGCTATTGCCAACACCGCGGACGTGAGAAAACTTTCCTAAACTCTTTAGGTATCAAGACTGCACCGTTCCACCTTGCGAACAATGCAGAGGAATTGAGCGCGAGCGTTAAAACGCTAGGTTACCCAGTATTCGTTAAAACCTGTGAAGAGGGTTACGACGGTTACGGCCAGTGGGTTCTAAAAACCGATGAAGATTTAGCTAATCTGGTAGCCCAAGCAGATTCGCTACCAGAAGTTGTGATTGAAGGCCGCGTCGATTTTGACCGTGAAGTATCTTTGATTGCCGCACGTGACGCGTCTGGCGCTTGCGTATTCTATCCGCTAACAGAAAACCTTCACCGTAACGGTATTTTGTGGAGCTCTATTGCTCCGGCTGATGCACCTGAAGCCTTGCACGCTAAAGCGAAAGATATCGCAGATAAAGTACTCAACGCTTTGGACTACGTTGGCGTAATCGCTATCGAAATGTTCCAAGCGGGTGATGATTTGCTGGTTAACGAACTAGCACCACGTGTTCATAACAGTGGGCACTGGACTCAAGGTGCAGGCATCTCTTCCCAGTTTGAAAACCATATCCGCGCTATCTGCGGTTTAGGTTTAGGTCACACAATCAACAGCCAACACGCTGGCATGGTTAACCTATTAGGTATCGAAGCACCTAAAGAGATTATCAGCGAAAGCAATGTACAGCACCATGTGTACAACAAGTCGCTGCGTCCAGGCCGTAAGGTTGGGCACCTTAACCTAGTCAGTGATGATCGTCACACACTAGAAGTTAAGCTAAAACGCATTCGCGATAGCCTTTACGAAGACTAATCGTCTTTAGTTAGGACTAAGCATTAAAAAACCCGGATACTTCACACAGTACCGGGTTTTTTATTAGCTACTCTGAAGCAATCACGGCCGAGTCATCAAGTAATGAGCGATTGCCTCTCGATCTGTCTTCTTCAGATACTTAGCGCCATCACGTACCACTTCGCCCATACTGTCGCCAAAGACATCACCATCCTGCTTAACACCCGACTTCAGCGAGTAAGCTAGATCCGCTTCGCTCCAACCTTGTTGAGCTAACGCGCTTGCAGTAATTGCAGGAATAACACCATCATCTTCCACAAAGCCCTGATGACCACTTAAAGCTGCCGCCGTATCTAATCCACCCAAAAGGTTTCTTGGGGTATGACACGCGCCACAGTGCGTCGCCCCTTGCACTAGGTAAGCACCGCGATTGTGCTGCTCACTTCTCTTTGCATCGGGAATAAACCGTTGCTCATCGAAAAACAGCAACTGCCACACATCTAAACCCCAATTGAGATTGAACGGGAAGCTCACTTGATGCGCTGTCGAAGGTTTAGATACTGCGGGGACGGTTTTAAACGCCGCCCACAAATCAGCGACATCCTGATCAGATAAACGCGTGTAAAAACTATAAGGAAAGGCAGGGTAGTAGCTTTGACCGCCAGGCGACTTGCCCGCGCGCAATGCACGCTCAAAATCATCTACACTCCACTTCCCTATTCCATGCTCCCTATCCGTCGTTAGATTCGGCGCATAGAAGGTTCCGAAGGGTGTGTCCGTACCCTTGCCACCCGCTAGCGGTTTTCCTTTAGCTTCACTATCGGTGTGACAAGCGATACAACCTGAAACACGTGCAAGATAAGCTCCCTTGGCAACATCCCCCTTCAGCTCAGATAGCGAGGCTCTAGATTCGTCTACCGAACTCAAGTAGCTAACTCCTAACACAACACCAACAACCAAACAGATTAGGAGAGCTGAAAGCCAGAGGTGCTTTCTCATTTATCTTTCTCTACACGATAGTCAGTATGACAAGCTGAGCAGTTGTCGCTTAAGCGCTCAAATACTACCTCTACCGGCATAGTCGCAAAGGACTCAGCTCCCTCTTGCACTTCAGGTGCTGCAGCCATACCCATCATGCTTGCTGAGGTGTCTTCGGTATTTTCCGCACCAACATTGTCAGCTGCGTCGTACAAACCTTGGCTGATTCGCTCTAACTCTTTCGAAAGATGCTGGAAACGATCCCAATCCTGCCAAATTTCAGCCTTAGCTTCAGTTGGATGATCCAAACTACCTTCAGGGAACAATTTAGTGAGGTTCTCACCCGCATGCATATTGATCGTTTCAGCGGCAACACGAACCTGAACAGGCTCATAAGGAATTTTACCCTTAAACATGTCAGAAACGGTTTTCATCGCCCCTTTCATATCTTCCATGGCATCCATACGTTCTTTAACAATCCCTGTTGCTCCACCATGGGCATACGCTGCTAATGGCTGCCCAAGCATCATTACAGCAACAAACGCAGGGATGATCTTCTTATACATAATTTAACTCTCGTCTCAAAAACTGCCGATGGAACCCGTAAGTTAGGGTCATGCAGTAATGATACACGGAGATATCAAAATCAATAAGTGTCGTTAACCTTGTTGTAACTGTGCTTGCAGTAATTCAGTAAAATGCTCTGCTGGCAGTGGTTTTGAAAACAGATAGCCCTGAAAATAATCACATGATTTTTGATGTAAGAAATCTCGTTGATCAGCCAGCTCTACACCTTCACCAACCACTTTTAGCCCTAAGGCATGAGCCATTTGGATAATACCGGAAATTAGAGCAGGACTTTCTGGCGTGACACTCAACTCTGCTGTGAAACTACGATCAATTTTTAATGTATCCACAGGGAATTTTTGTAGATAGTTGAGTGCTGAATAACCGGTACCAAAGTCATCAATAGACAGCTGCACACCCATTTCACTCAAGTGCTTCAACGCTTCGCCACAACCACGCTCATCTTCCATCAAAAGGCGCTCTGTGAGTTCGAGTTCCAAAGCATCAGGTTTTAGACCTGTCTCTCGTAGAACTCGCTTAACCGTATATTCTAAGTGCCCATCACGGAACTGTGGGAAAGCAACGTTCACGGCAATTTTGAATGATTCTCCCATAAGTTCAGCCCACTGCGCTGCTTGCTTACAGGCTTGTTCAAGCACCCAATCGCCAATAGGAACAATCAAACCAGATTCTTCTGCCAGCGGGATAAATTGATCAGGAGAGACCTGACCATATTCAGGGCATGACCAACGCAACAGGGCTTCAGCCCCAATAATTTTGCCACTAGCTGCATCGATAATACTTTGATAGCTCAGACTAAACTGATTTTGCGAGAGCGCACGACGGAGATAGGATTCCATAGTGAATTTAAACACCGTCTCGTGCTCCATCTCCTCTGTATAGAATCGAAAGGCATCTTTACCTACCGCCTTAGCTTTATACATCGCAGCGTCAGCATTACGCAGCAGAGCAACAGGATCTTGACCATCCTTAGGCGCAACAGTGATTCCGATACTCGCTGACGTGGATAACTCATAGCCATTGATCAGCACTGGCTGCACAGCCGTTCTTAAGATCCGCTCACATATATCCGAGATTTCATCGTGCGCTTTTCGGTCAGGCAAGATGACTAAAAATTCATCGCCACCCAAACGGGCAATGGTATCGTCGCCATGTACACAGTATCCCAAACGTCGGCTAATCTCTTGCAGATGCTGATCACCGACTTCATGCCCTAAGGTATCGTTAATCTTTTTAAAGTTGTCCAGATCGACAAATAGGATACCCACAGAGGTTTGATTTTTATTAGCGCGGGTTAAAGCTTGAGACAGCCGGTCCATCGCTAGTACACGATTAGGCAAACCGGTGAGATGATCATAAGTAGCTTGGTGTAGTAGTTTGGACTCGTAATTCTTGCGCTCAGTAATATCGCCAATAGAGCCCACCATCCGATAAGCAACGTTGGCCTCATTTCTCAATGCTAAACCATGAGCAAGCACCCAGAAATAACCACCATTGTTGTTCTTTACACGATATTCACAACGGAAGAATTCGGTTTCGCCTTTGAGATGACGACAAAGAACTTGTTGGTAACGTTCACGATCATCCGCATGTACCCATTTTAACCACTCACTGGAAGTAGTCTTAATGGTGTCTTTACCCATGCCGATGGTACTGAGTAGACGCGCTGACAGGTAGAGTTCTTTGCTAACAGGATCCCAATCCCACAGCCCTTCGTTAGCCCCTTTCATCGCCAGAGCATAGCGCTGTTCAGTTTCCCTAAGCGACTGTTCGACTTTCTCAAGATACTGAATACGCTGACGCAGCTGCGTATTTTCCCTAATCAGACTTGGCACATCTTCGGACAACTGCGTTACCTCAATACTTCCAATGTTAACTTTGAGCGCTATCCGAGCTTACCACACTTAAGTTCCACGACCACACTTTGTTGTAGTGGATTGAGTAGTGATTAGAACAACACTATTGATGTGAATTCGTCCATGGCATCTAATCCAAGTCTTCCTATACTCAATAAACAGAGTATGTAATTTAGAGATGTGAAATATTGATGCGTGTCACTTATCAGTTTCTATTTGCTGGAATAATCTTTCTATTTTCCCAGCTATCTATTGCGCAAACCACCTTTGGACCCGACAGCAGTCAACCGCCGATTCGCTTTGTTGGAGACAAGGATTACCCACCTATTGAATGGCTAGAGGAGGGAAAACCCCGCGGTATTTTTGCCTCTTTTTTAGAAGAATACTCCAAAGCGCTAAACCGCAAAGTCGAATACAACCTGATGAATTGGAAGCAAGCTCAGCAAGCTGTTTTAGAAGGCAGAGCCGATGTCTTGACCGTTTTCAGTCCTAATCCAGACCGCATCAAAGACTACGCCTTTGTTGATAGTTTTTTGCACTTTGAAATTAGTCTCTTTCTCCGTAGTGACAACCTCACTATCCATGGTTTAGCAGATCTAAAGGGAATCAAAACAGGCGTCTCTAAAGGGGGATTTCCTCGAAAAATAATCGAAACTCAAAGCCAAGCTAAGTTAGTAACAATGAATGATCACTTAGATGGTTTTCAAAAGCTTTTAAAAGGTGAGATTGATGCCTTAGCCACTACTAAATGGGTCGGTTCCTACATTATTCAGAAGCACAAATTAAAAGGGATTAAGTTTGCACCCACGCCTATCGCCACTAAAGCGACCCACATGGGTGTAAGAAAAAGTAATACCGAGCTGGTTCAACAGCTGCAACAAGGCATAGAACTGATGGAGGCAGAAGGCACTCTAGATAGACTCAACCAACAATGGTCCGGCTATAACATGGTTTATCTTACCGAGGAAAAACTTAACCAAATCTACTACCAGTTTGGTTTCGGAACTGTTCTCGTTTTAGCCTGCTTGGCAGTAGCATCCATTATTACGTTAAAGCGCCAAGTAAGAGAACGCACCCAATCCCTCTCCACCGCTAAAGCCTCTTTAGAAGAAACGGTCGATCGTCTTACCCGCACTCAAAAACAGCTCGTACAAACGGAAAAGATGGCAGCACTTAACTCCATTGTGAGTGGTGTAGCCCATGAGATAAACACACCATTGGGCATGGCAATTACACTGAGTAGCACACTCAAAGAACAGATTACTCAATTGGAAAAACTAGTTAGCCAAGACAGTCTCACCAAGAAAGCACTCCTAGATTTTCTAAACGAGAGCCAAGACTCTTTAGAGCTAGAAGCGGACGCTCTGCGACGAGCTGTTACCTTACTACGTAACTTCAAACAGATATCAGTTCACCAAAGCCAAGAGCACCGGCAACTGATCAATATTGCGGAAGTCATTGAAGACTCAACCGTGATCGCTACCAACGATATTGAAGAGGACAAGATCAATGTATCTGTAAATGGCGATTCCACATTGACGATGGATACTTACCCAGCTCCGCTGGCACAAGCGTTAGTCCACCTAATCAACAACGCGGTTATCCATGGATCTAACCAAGCAGAACCTGTTGATGTATCTATAAGCTATGCAAAAAGTGATCAGAATATCATCCTTAAAGTGGCAGATAACGGCTGCGGCATCCCATCAAAATATCTAACACAGGTGTTTGATCCGTTCTTCACAACCTCCCTTGGGCAAGGAAACTCCGGTTTAGGTTTGAGCATTGTTTATTCGATCGTGAATCACGTTTTAGGCGGCTCAATCCGGGTCAACAGTAGCTTCGATACAGGCACTACTTTTATTTTAGAGCTGCCGATAAAAGCACCTGAAATTCAGGATGAGATCGAAGCGTAGACATAAAAAAGCCGGTACCAACGGTACCGGCAAACGTAGAGTGAAAAAGAGGTAATTCACACGTAGAAGACTATTTATCCTAACTAGATAACTTTTGCTCTAATTCAGGAACGGCATCAAATAGGTCTGCCACTAAGCCGTAATCAGCAACCGAGAAGATTGGGGCTTCTTCATCTTTATTGATTGCGACAATAATTTTGGAATCTTTCATACCCGCCAAGTGCTGGATCGCACCGGAGATACCTACAGCGATATACAGCTCTGGCGCAACGATTTTGCCGGTTTGACCTACTTGCATATCATTCGGTACAAAACCTGCGTCAACCGCTGCACGGGATGCACCTACTGCTGCACCCAGCTTATCTGCAACTTTTTCCAGCATGGCAAAGTTCTCTCCGTTACCCATACCACGACCACCGGATATAATAACTTCTGCAGCCGTTAGTTCTGGACGATCAGACTGAGCCATCTCTTCGCCAACAAAGCTAGAGATACCACTGTCGTGTACTGCTGAAATACTTTCAACAGAAGCACTTCCCCCCTCAGATACCGCAGCATCAAATGCAGTACCACGAACAGTGATAACTTTTACTGGGTCGCAAGATTCAACCGTTGCGATCGCATTGCCAGCATAGATTGGGCGCTGGAAAGTATTATCCGATTCCACCGCAGTAATATCAGAGATCTGCGCTACATCTAGAAGTGCAGCGACACGCGGCATAAAGTTTTTACCTGTCGTTGTCGCTGGGGCAACGATATGACTGTAATCCTTACCGATTTCAGCCACCAACTTACCCATATTTTCAGCAAGTTGATGTTCGTAAGCGGCATTGTCCGCCAACAAAACTTTCTCAATACCTGCGACTTGTGCAGCAGCCTCTGCTACAGCGCTACAGTTTGCACCAGCAACTAGTAGATGTAGATCACTGTCCATCTGAGATGCAGCTGTCACTGCGTTTAACGTCGCTCCTTTTAGAGCGCTATTGTCATGTTCTGCAATAATTAAAATCGCCATGTCGCCGCTCCTTAAAGTACTTTCGCTTCGTTTTTAAGTTTTTCCACCAGCTCATCAACACTGGAGACTTTGATACCGGCCTGACGTTCGGCAGGCGGCGTCACTTTTAACAACTTAGTATGTGCTTTCAGCTCAACATCTAGATCTGCAGGCGTTTTAACATCTAAAGGCTTACGTTTAGCCTTCATGATATTTGGCAGAGAAGCATAACGAGGCTCATTCAAGCGTAAATCAGTAGTCACAATTGCTGGCATGTTCAGCGCAACCGTCTGCAAACCGCCATCAACTTCACGGGTCACGTTAACCTTGTCACCCTCGATCTTAACTTCAGAGGCGAAGGTACCTTGCGGCATATCGGTTAGCGCAGCCAACATCTGGCCGGTCTGGTTGTTATCGGAATCGATCGCCTGTTTACCCATAATCACAAGGCCAGGTTGCTCTTCATTGATCACTTTCGCCAGCAACTTCGCCACATTTAGTGACTCAGGCATATATTCAGTTTCGATCTGGATACCGCGGTCGGCACCGAGGGCTAGCGCCGTACGGATCTGCTCCTGACAAGCTTTAGGGCCAATAGACACCACAACAATTTCTGAAGCTGTACCCGCTTCTTTTAAGCGCACGGCTTCTTCGACAGCAATTTCACAAAATGGATTCAAAGCCATTTTCACGTTGGCCAAATCAACATCTGTATTGTCCGACTTAACACGTACTTTGACGTTGTAGTCGATAACACGTTTAACGGTTACAAGTACCTTCATCAGCAAAGACCTTTTAGTTTTAGTTGTAAGAGCGCTTCACACTCTCTGTTTTGCTTATCTCTAAATATGCGCTCATTTCGGCGACGTAGGCAATTCGCCTCAAGCATAATAAGTGTTTTCCCTAATCATACTCATTTAAAAATAATAAGCAAACACCCCTAAAATTTATAAAACCCTCCTATAGGCTAATAATCAGGCTATTTATTTATTAGGGAAAACACCTATATAATACTCCTCTATAAACGAGTCCTCTTTTATAGAGCAGTCTCACATAACTAAGTGGAATCACTAGAGAGCGGCAGAATAACGCAGATTCCTCAACCAACTATGAGGGGAGATCGACATGACAAGAGAGTCGATGGAATTTGATGTAGTCATCGTAGGTGCAGGCCCTGCAGGCTTATCAACTGCTTGCAGTTTGATGCAATTAGCACAGGATAAAGAACAAGAGCTAACCGTATGCGTAGTCGAAAAGGGCTCTGAAGTAGGCGCCCATATTCTGTCGGGTGCCATCATGGAAACCCGTGCCCTAGATGAGCTATTCCCTAATTGGAAAGAGCAAGACGCTCCGCTAACGACGGCAGTTACGGAAGATGAGGTTTACCTGCTTAAAGATGGCGACAACGGTAGCAAAATCCCTAATGCCTTTGTGCCAAAAACGATGCACAACCAAGGCAACTACATTGTTAGTTTAGGTAATGTCTGCCGTTGGTTAGCCGAACGCGCTGAAGAACTAGGCGTAGAAATTTTCCCGGGCTTCGCAGCTTCTGAGATTCTTTACAATGCCGATGGCAGCGTACGCGGTATTGCCACAGGTGATATGGGCCTAACTGAAACAGGCGAGCAGAAAGACAGCTACATGCCGGGTATGGAGCTACACGCTAAATACACCGTCTTTTCGGAAGGTTGCCGTGGTCACTTGGGCAAAGAGCTGATCAATAAGTTCGATCTAAACCAAGAAACGGATGCGCAACACTACGGTATTGGTATCAAAGAGCTATGGGATATCCCTGCAGATCAGCACCAACCGGGCTTGGTCGTTCATGGTTCTGGCTGGCCCCTAGATAAAGATACCTGTGGTGGTTTCTTCCTTTATCACACGGATAACAACCAAGTAGTTGCCGGCTTAATCGTAGATCTTAACTATGCCAACCCACATATCAGTCCGTTTGATGAGTTCCAGCGTCTTAAACATCATCCAGTACTAAAGAAACATTTAGACGGCGGTACACGCGTATCTTATGGTGCCCGTGCCATCACTAAAGGCGGCTTTAACTCTCTGCCTAAAATGAACTTCCCAGGTGGTTTATTGGTTGGCTGTAATGCCGGTACATTGAACTTCAGTAAGATCAAAGGCACACACACGGCGATGAAATCTGGCATGCTCGGTGCTGAAGCGATTTTTGAAGCGGTAGCCTCTGGTTGTTCTGGCGGTACAGATCTTGAGCGTTATCAGGATCTATTCGAGCAATCTTGGCTATACGATGAGCTGTTCCGTTCCCGTAACTTTGGTCCTGCGATGCATAAGTTTGGTGCCATCATGGGCGGTGCATTCAACTATGTAGATCAGAATATCTTCGCCGGAAAGTTGCCTATTACCCTGCATGATGACCACGAAGACCACGCTCAGTTACAACCGGCGAGTAACTTTACGCCAATCGAATACCCTAAACCTGATGGCAAACTGAGCTTCGACAAACTCTCCTCGGTATTCCTCTCCAATACCAACCACGAGGAAGACCAACCATGCCATCTGCAATTAATGGATAGCAGCATTCCACTAGGGACAAACTTGTTAACCTTTGCAGAACCAGCGCAACGTTACTGCCCTGCAGGGGTATATGAAGTGGTGGATGACGAAGAAAATGGTGGTCAGCGTTTCCAGATCAACTCGCAGAACTGCTTACACTGCAAGACCTGCGATATTAAAGATCCGGCACAAAATATCAGATGGGTTACGCCAGAGGGCATGGGTGGACCAAACTATCCAAACATGTGACCTCTCAACATTCTCGTAAAGTTGTGGAAATCTGGGGCTTCATCCATCGAAGCTCCGGATTTTTTTAGCTCAAAGTAATTCCCGGATTGGTTATATTAGGTGATACTGGACCTAGGATTTCACAACCTGAGAAGCCGCATGCTTAAGCTAGAACTGAAAATTCCACCTGTCGCACTGGTATTAATCTTTGCAGGCTTGATGTGGCTTTGCGCCAAATTACTGCCTTTCCTATCGATACAATCTGAACTTCGCATTCCCATTGCAGTTGCCATTATCCTGATCGGTTTAGTGTTTGGTTTAGCCGGTGTTTTTTCATTTCGTAAAGCCCAAACGACCGTGAATCCGACCACCCCAGAGGCAAGCTCTGCACTCGTCACTACAGGTATTTACCAATACACGCGCAACCCTATGTATGTAGGTTTGATGTGTCTACTTTTAAGCTGGGGAGCCTATCTTGCACACCCCGCCTCATTGCTCTGCTCGGTTGGCTTTATCCTGTATATGAACAGGTTTCAGATCCAACCCGAAGAACAAGCGCTCACCGTACTATTTGGTGATAGCTACAAGACCTACACTCAGCAAGTTCGACGCTGGCTGTAAGCTGGCGTCTTCTGGAAATACTGCTACATTTACAAGAGGTTAGCCCGCTAGGTTAAACCTGCCTGATCATTACTGCTGTTTAAATTTCGTACACAAAGCCAGAGAAAGATTTTATGACCCTGCGTTGCCATAAATGGATTGCTGCGCTTTTGATACTTATCTTTGCGCCCCTGACATCAGCTAACCAGCCTGCTGTGCCGGAATCAGACAAACCTATTCAAGTTTTACTGAACGACTGGACCAGCCAGTTAGTGCTGGCTCGAGTTACGGGTCAGGTACTGCAATCGATGGGCTATAACGTCGGTTACGTAAACAAAACCAGTAATGCCCAGTGGGGCTCACTCAAACTAGGCTTGAGCCACATACAGGTCGAAGTCTGGGAAGGCACTATGTCCAAGATGTTCCAGCGTATGATCGATGCAGGAGCTATAGTGGATGCCGGCACCCATGATGCTATCACCCGAGAAGAGTGGTGGTATCCGCTGTATGTCGAAGAATTATGTCCGGGCCTACCGGATTGGCAGGCGCTAAAAAAATGCTCCAATCTTTTTGTTGATCCACGCACAGCCCCTCAAGGGATGTATCTAGGCGGACCATGGGAGAAACCTGATGCCGCCCGCATCCGCGCACTCGGCATGGATTTTAAAGCGATTACCGTTGAGCAAGGTGATGACCTTTGGGTCGAGCTAAAACGCGCTGCTATCGAACAGCGCCCTATCGTTTTGTTTAACTGGACTCCCAACTGGGTGGAAGCCAAATACCCAGGCCGCTTTATTGAATTTCCAGACTATCATCCCGACTGCGAAACTAAACCCGGTTGGGGAACCAACCCGCGCTTCCTGCACGATTGCGGCAACCCGAAAAAAGGTTGGCTTAAAAAAGTCGCTTGGAAAGGTATGCCCGAAACTTGGCCTTGCGCTTATGAAACCTTACAAAACATCAACTTCAGCAACGCCATGATTGCCGAGTTAGCCTCTATGGTTGATGTTGATGGTCTGAGTTACGAAGCAGCGGCTGATAAATGGATGGCCGACAACCAGATGGTCTGGTCCGAATGGATTCCTCCTCACTGTCAGATTGAACAATAAAAGGATCAATGATGAAGGGTGATAACGCCATACCAATCAAGGATTCAATCGGCTTCAATCTGATCAAGCTGGTTTTTTCGATCTACATCATTATCGCCGCCATTGTGACGCTGGCTCACATGGCAACCGAATACTTCAATGTAAAATCTTCGGTGATGCAGGATCTGCGGCTTTACCAAAGTTCATTTGAAGAACCGCTGGCCGATTCCCTTTGGGATTTAGATCTGGAACGTACCAAAACGATTACACCGGGTATAGTGAAACTCCCTTCGATCGTTGGCTTACAGATTTATGATCTAGGCGACTCGCTTATCTCTACGGAAGGTTTAACCCCCGACAATTTGGCTGAACAGTCTGACGGAATTTTACCCACTCAATTATTGGAACATGAGTTCTCCATTGTTTACACCAAGGAGAATGAAGAGGCTGCTGTAGGTCGAGCGGTATTTTACTCCAGCTCCGACGTTGTACTTACCAAGGTACAAGCGGGCTTCGCGCTAATCATTATTAATGCCATCATCAAAACAACCGCATTGTGGGCTATTTTCCTCTATATCGTGCGTCCTACGCTGATACGTCCCATTGAGCATCTTAGTAGTGCCTTGCAGAATTTAACTTTTGATAAGCTCAGCAAATCTGACATCACCATTCCAAGAAAACGTCATGATGAGTTGAAGGTGCTCGAGCAAAGTATCAACGCCATGACTACCCGTTTAGCGGAATCCTCAGACCAACTTAACGAGCTAAACAAAAACCTCGATAGATCTCACAAGCTAGCACTTTTGCTGCTCCGCAGCGTAACGGAAATGAAAGAGAGCAAAGAGAAACAGGACTCTTTCTCTGCGGTATCTAATGTGATCTCTGAAGCGATTCCCTGTTTATCTTCATCGGCGTTGTATATCTCTTACTACCATCAAAATACCAACCGCATTCCTAACTTAGACGCGTCAGACACGCCAATAATTGAGGAATCGTACCGCCAGGATGGAAAAATTGAGATCTTGGTTCGGGATGCTCAGATACATAGCAAGACCTCGCATTCCGAGGAAAAACTGCAAGGTAATCTGATCAACATCCCACTTCGACACGGTAAAGAGCTCGTAGGCTCCATCGAAATACTGTCAAAAACCCCCGTCAGTATCAGCATCGAAGAGCAACAATTTATCAGTACGCTGATCCCCTCTCTGATTATTTCGCTAGAAGATATCAGCATCCGCTCCAACTTGGAGACGGCTGTTAGAGAAAGAACATCAGACCTGCAGAGATCAAATCACGAAATTGCGATTAAGGCGCAAGAACTGGCTCAGATCAGTCAATCTAAGTCGCAATTCCTGTCGAACATCAGTCATGAAATCCATACACCGTTAAATGCGATCATCACCCTAACCGAGCAGAACGCTCAGAACAGCCAGATCCAAGATCCTGTAGCAGTGCTTAGCGTGATTCATCACTCAGCTGAAAACCTACTCAAAGTGATCGAAAACCTTGTCGATTACTCCGAAATAGAATCCGGCAAAGCACACCTAAACCCGATTCGATTTAACCTTGAATCACTGGTCAGCGAAGCGATCGACCACAACAAACCCGCAGCCCAAGGTAAAGGTTTACAGCTCAAACTGAAAACAAAAGTGATCAACACATCCCTGTTTGGTGATTCCAAGCGCCTGTTGCAGATTTTGAATATTTTCCTCGATAACGCCCTGAAATTTACCACCCAAGGCTCCGTGATCTTGAGCGTTTCGCAACAAGCTAGCAGCAACGCACTGTCACAATTTGAGTTTTCTATTCGTGATACCGGCCTAGGCATGGATGAAGACAAGATAAAAACCCTGTTTAACATCACCGGTAACGATAGCGCACCTGCCTTTAGCACACAGACCGGACACGGACTGAACCTATCTATCAGCAAGCAATTAATCGAGTTGATGGGTGGAGAACTAGAAATCGACAGTACGCCTGATGAAGGTAGTAGCTTTAGCTTTACCTTAAGTTTTAAAAACGCCGGCGAAAGTGAACTGATCGAAGACGAGTGATGAAGCTAATTTAAGCCTCATCACTCCGACGGATTAGATACGTAGACCGCCGTCCATCTCAACAATACGACCAGTAAAGAACTCGTTCTCAATAATGTACTGAAGTGTATGCGCCATCTCTTCCACTTCACCTAAGCGGCGTACAGGTACAGCCGCAACCATACGTTCAATCGCTTCAGGTTTCATTTGAGCCGTCATTTCTGTAGCAATCACACCCGGCGCGATACCACCAACACGGATCTTATGGCGTGCTAGTTCACCCGCCCAACTCGTTACCATCGTTGCGACAGCAGCTTTGGTTGCGGAATAGTTAGTCTGGCCCATATTACCGGCACGGGACACCGAGGAGATATTTACAATAACACCACCTGTCCCTTGAGTTGCCATCGCAGCCGCTGCTTCTCGACCACAGAGAAAGGTACCGGTCATATTAACCTCAACCACCGACTGGAACTGCTCAAGGCTCATCTTCGCTTGAAGCTCACCATCCTTCACTTTGATCAGCATGCCGTCACGCATCAGACCTGCGTTATTGACCAAGCCATTAATCTCGCCAAAGTCAGCAACGATCTGCTTAAAGGTTTGCTCAACCGCGGACTCATCAGTGATATTGCACACATAACCGCGCGATTCTCCGCCAAATTCAGAACATGCAGCTACCGCTTCGTCCAAATTGCCTTGATCCAAATCGATCAGTGCCAACTTACCACCCTGCTTCGCTAGGTTCTCCGCCATTGCGCGCCCTAAACCACGACCACCACCGGTGATAACAAAAACACTGTTTTTAACCTGCATACCCGAATCTCCAAAAATATGGTCTTACCTGATTAAATATAGGTAATACCATCTACTTCTGTTGTTTTTATAACCTCATTTATAGCCTGTTTCAGGAGATATTACGAGATTTTTATTAGGGTAAACCCTAACAAATTGTAAGATGCGTAAAGAATCAGATTAGAACGGGAAAAATGTAAATAAGAATTCTTTCATTTAAGAGACAGAGCCGGAATCCAAGTTCCACTTTACTCTGCACTGTACGCTATACTCTCACAACACTCGCCCAGACAGTATATGAGGTTTATGTGAAACGTTTTGCTTTCCTTATTTGTTTCGTTTTTTCTTCCCTAATGGAATCGGTGGCATTTGCTGAAAGTTCACAACATATAGAGGGCACTAGAGAACATTTGGTTATCGGGGTTTTTCCAAGACGAAGCCCTGCAGATACAGTTAAAAACTTCACCCCGCTAGCCAAGTATCTGGAATCACAGTTAAACCACCCTGTAAAACTTGTTACGAGCAAAAATTACTCTATTTTTTCCCAATCTCTTTATCGTAACGAGTTTGACCTAGTCCACCTGAATCAATATGACTATATAAAACTGAACGAGAAACTGGGGTATAAAGTTATCGCCCAAAATGAAGAATTTGGGCACAAGACCATTAGAGCTTCATTATTTGCCCGAAAGGATTCGGATATTAATAAGCTTGAAGACCTAAGAGGTAAAAAAGTAGGCTTCGGTGGCAGTAAGCAAGCAATGATCAGCTATGTCATTCCGACACTAATGCTTCATGAAGCGGGCCTTAAAAGAGGAACTGACTACATTGAGCAAATAGTAAGAAACCCTCTTAACACTATTTTTAATAACTATACTGGCATTGTGGATGCTTCAGCTGCTGGGAACAGAGTATTAGCTCTTCCCGCTGTAAAAAATCACATTGATATCAGCAAGTTCAAAGTGATCGCTTCAAGTAAGGATTACTCACACCTACCATGGGCTATAAACGATAACTTGAAGCCTGAAATAAAAGAAAAAGTAAAATCAATTTTATTAAACTTAGACAAATCACCCAAAGGGCAAGCTGTTCTTAAATCAGCAGTGCTGACAGGTTTAAATCCAGCATCTGACGAAGACTACGATTCTTTCCGAGAAGTGATAAAAAAACTAGAGATGCTAGATAGCCCACAAATGTAACACGGCGAAATGATGTGACGATCTACTACCCAAGAGATGTAATAAAGATCGATCTCAGAATAGCCATCGTGTAAAAGCTTATTCCTAATGTCAGCATATAGAAGAAAGCAGAAACCTCTTACATGCTTTCCTTTATTCGAAACAAACCTCTAGCTGCGCAGCGGCGTCCTCCCCCTAAACAAAAAAACCGGCACATGCGCTAAGTACATGGCCGGTAAGAGAGCAGAATTTGAAAAATAGGTGAGAGCTCCTAGTGGAAGAAGCTCTACCTTTGGGTAATTTTTCTTGGGGGTTAAATGGCGCCTCGCGCTTCGATTAATGCTTCTATCTCAGGAAGAATTGAGGCGTCATCGATGGTTGAGGGCATTTTATACTGCTCTTTAGCTGCAATCTTTCGCAGTATCGCGCGCAGGATTTTGCCTGATCGTGTTTTAGGCAGTCGTTGCACGACGATTGCGCTTCTAAAGCAAGCAAGGGCACCTACTTGTTCACGGACCATTTTTACCAGCTCCGTTTGTAGTTGCTCTTCTTCGATCTGTTCACCGGCTTTTAGTACGATCAAACCTACTGGCAGTTGGCCTTTAAGTTCGTCGTTTACGCCAATCACAGCGCACTCGGCTACTGCAGGGTGAGCGGAAACAACCTCTTCCATTTCACCTGTGGATAAACGGTGGCCGGATACGTTGATCACATCGTCGGTACGACCAGTGATGTAGATATAACCGTCGTCATCTTTAAAGCCGCCATCGCCGGTGTGGTAGTAACCCGGGAAGGCTTCTAGGTAAGAGCTAACGTAACGATCGTTGTTGTTCCAGATGCTCCAAGCAACGCCCGGTGGCATCGGCAGTTTCACGCAGATGTTGCCCGCTTCGCCGTCTTCAACTTCGTTACCATCGCCATCCAATACACGGATGTCGTAGCCTGGAATAGGCTTATTGGTAGAGCCTAATCGCGCTTCAGATGGATTGTCCCACCCCATCATCGGAGCCGTCATCGGCCAACCGGTTTCGGTCTGCCACCAGTGATCGATCACCGGCACTTTCAACAAATCAGACAACCAGTGGTAGGTTGAAGAATCCAGTTTTTCACCGGCAACCAACACCCATTTAAGGCTGTTTAGATCGTATTTGTGCGAGAGTGCACCTTCTGGATCTTCTTTACGAATCGCACGGAAAGCAGTTGGCGCACAGAACATAGAGTTAACTTTGTACTCTTCGATTACACGCCAGAACGTACCTGCATCTGGCGTTTTGATCGGCTTACCTTCAAAGAAGATCGCGCTACAACCACCCATCAGTGGGCCGTAAACGATGAAGGAGTGACCCACAACCCAACCGATATCGGACGCGCCCCACCAAACATCACCTGGGTGCATGCCGTAAACGTTATTCAGGGCATAACTCAGCGCCACCGCATGACCGCCGTTATCACGCACAATCCCTTTTGGCTGCCCCGTAGTACCTGATGTGTAAAGGATATACAGCGGGTCAGAACCTTTAACCGGTGTGCATGGAGCAGGCTCGACACCTTCCTGAACTTCGATCCAGTCCAGATCGCCATCACGGTCCATGTCGGCTTTAACCATCGCACGCTGGAACACAATAGTGTGCTCTGGTTTGTGGCTTGCCAGATCGATCGCTTTATCCACCAGCGGTTTATAGGCAATGGTTTTATCAAACTCGATACCGCAAGACGCAGTAAGGATCATCTTCGGATTGGCGTCATCGATACGAATCGCCATCTCTGCAGGGGCAAAGCCACCGAAGACCACCGAGTGAATCGCACCTAAGCGAGCGCAGGCCAACATAGCCACGGCAGCTTCAGGAATCATCGGCATATAGATAAGTACCGTATCGCCTTTCTCGATGCCTTGAGCTTTTAGGGCTCCGGCAAAACGGGCAACACGATCGAGAAGCTGGTTGTAAGTAATGGCCTCTTTTTTACCGGCAGCAGGCGAATCGTAATACAGTGCAACCTGCTCTCCACGGCCATTTTCGACATGGTAATCCAGTGCTAAATAAGCGCTGTTTAGCTCACCATCGGCGTACCAGCTGTAGGTACCAAAATCTGTTTTTGTAAGGGTCTTTGTCGGCTTTTTGAACCAAGAAATACGGTCAGCCTGATCCGCCCAGTAAGCTTCGGTGTTCGCCAAAGCCAACTGATACTCATGATTGTATCCCATCGAATCAACCTCAATTATTTTTGTTTTAGGTTGGAAAGTCCTGCCAGCACGCATCAACTGGCAGGTTTCGCTTATCTGTGGATAAGTTTTTTACTGGTCTTGGTAAAGACGAAGAACGCTGGAGAAATCCAGCCCGCCGTTACCGTTGGCTTTGTGCAGATTGAACAGTGCACGCGCCTGCGAACCCATTGGAGTTGGGGACGCACTTTGTTGGCTTAGCTCCATCGCCAGACCTAAATCTTTGAACATTAGATCGACTTGGAAACCACCCTGATAATCGTTAGAAGATGGTACGCCTTCCATCACACCTGGGAACGGGTTGTACACCTGTAGTGACCAGTTGTTACCGGAGCTCTGCTTCATAATTTCAGAAAGCACTGCTGGATCTAGGCCATTCTTCACACCCATGTTTAGGGCTTCAGATGTACCTGTCATTAGGATCGCGAGCAGCATGTTGTTACACGCTTTAGCGACCTGACCTGCGCCGTTGCTACCAGCGTGGAAGATGTTTTTACCCATGCACTCAAGCACAGGTTTTGCTTTAGCGAACTGCTCGTCAGATGCGCCCACCATGAATGCTAGCGTGCCTGCTACTGCACCACCTACACCGCCAGATACCGGCGCGTCGATAAAGTTGATACCACGCTCTGCACCTACTGCTGCAACCTGCTTAGCTGTTTCGGCATCGATCGTAGATGAATCGATAATCAGTGCACCGTCAGCAACCACATCAAACAGTGGCGCATCACCAGACACCATCAAACCTTCTACATGCTTACCTGCTGGTAGCATAGTGATAACAAACTCAGCATCGGTTGCTGCATCTACGGCTGTCGCAGCAGCTTGGCCACCTTCAGCCACTACTTTGGCAATTGCATCTTGAGACAGGTCGAATGCTTTAACTGAGTGACCTGCTTTAACAAGGTTGATCGCCATTGGACCACCCATGTTACCTAAACCTATAAAACCGATAGTCGCCATTTCTCTAGCCCTATTTATTGTTATACATCGTTGTTTTATCTGGATGCTTAACGCTGCATCCCATCTTCATTGCCCACGCCTTACAAATTGGCGAGCGGGTTCTCCTGTCCGTCGCCTTTCCAAGGTGACTCAAAAAACTCAGCTACTTTTGCCTGATCGACCTCTGCCAGCGTTGGATAGGTCCACTGCGGCTTGCCATCTTTATCCACAAGCAGCGCGCGCACGCCTTCTGGGAATTCACGATGACTGCAACACTGAACAGAGAGTACTAACTCAGCACAGAACACCTCTTTCAGGGACATCTGATCGGTGCGTTCTAGTTGCTGTTTGATCAGGTTGATCGCAAGAGGACTGCCATGACCGATCGCTTTCTGGGAGCGGTTGATCCACTTGTCGTCGCTTTCAACCGCCAACAGTGCAGAGACAATCTCTTCAACACTGTCGTGATCGGTAATCTTCCGGATAAAGTCGTAATGCTGTTGAATCGGGGACCCCGACTTAAACTGCGGTTGCGACTGCTCTTCTACAACCCGTAACACACGGTTAACGGCAGCTGTTGCACAGCCATCCCAGTTTTCTGCTTGTAGCCCTTCAACCATGTTCTGGCGTAGTTCATTCGCGACAAAGCGATCAGCCAAACCAAGGAATAGTGCATCAGCAGCAAACATTGGGTTACCCGTCAGACCCAGGAACAAACCTGTACGACCCGGCATGTGATTCAAGAACCAGCTACCACCTACATCTGGGTAAAGGCCGATCGTCACTTCTGGCATCGCCAAATGGGAGCTTTCAGTCACGATACGGTGGCTACAGCCGTTCATCAGACCCATGCCGCCGCCCATCACAATACCCGCACCCCAACAGATAATTGGTTTTGGATAAGTATGGATGGTGTAATCCAGCGTGTACTCCCGGGTGAAGAAATCTTCTGGGAAGGAAGCATCGCCCTCACCGGTCATCGCCTTGTAAAGATTGACGACATCACCACCGGCACAAAACGCTTTCTCACCGGCGCTATCCAGCAGGATCGCTACGACAGAATCGTCTGTTTTGCACTCATCCAGTTTTGGCTGGATCAGGTCGATCATCTCCAAGGTCAGCGCATTCAAAGAGCGCTCGGCATTCAGACTGATCTCAACAATCTTCTTGCCATCTTGGGTTGGGTATTCGTTAAACAGTACGCAGCTCATCAATCAGTCCCTTATTGGTTTTTCCACTCAGGTGCACGCTTATCTAGGAATGCGTTCACACCCTCTTTCTGATCTTCGGTGTGGAATAGATCAACAAACAGTTCGCGTTCTAGACGGTAACCGGCATCCCAGTGATGAGTGCGGTTGTTCTGAATCAGTTGCTTACAAGCCGCGATCGCCGTTGGGCTTTGTTTTTCTACCGCTTTTGCCAACTCCATCGCTTTGTCGTACGCCTGACCTTGTGGCACTAGCTCTTCAACTAAACCGATACCTTTAGCTTGTGGCGCTTTAATACGCTCGCCACAAAGGATCATGCGCTTAGCCCAACCTTCGCCCACCAGCATGGTTAGGTTCTGCGTACCGCCAGCACATGGCAGTAGACCAACAGTCGCTTCTGGTAGTGCCATCTGCGCTTGCTCTTCGGCAACGCGAATATCGCAGGCTAGCGCGACTTCTAAACCGCCGCCCATAGCAAAGCCGTTGATCGCTGCGATAGATACACCGCGGAATTTAGATAAGCTTTCAAAAGCACGACCAAACTGACTCGCCATCTCACGAGCCATAGCACGATCACCATCGGCAAACAGGTTTAGATCGGCACCGGCAGAGAAGAACTTCTCGCTAGTAGAACGCAATACCAAAGCGTAGATCTGTTTGTCTTGGTTTAGCTCGTCAACAATCGTGACTAAACCGGACAAACTCTCTTCGGTCCAAGTGTTGGCCGGAGGATTATTCATGGTGATAACGGCGGTATGACCGTGTTTTTCTACAATCAATTTATCTGTCATAGCTTTCTCCAATTCTGTCCTACCGGATCACACAAGATCCGCTGCATCTTCCATCAATACTCGACGAGCAATAATGACGCGCATAATTTCGTTAGTACCTTCAAGGATACGGTGTACGCGGTTATCACGTAGGTAGCGCTCCAATGGGTACTCTTTGATATATCCGTTGCCGCCAAAGATCTGTAGTGCTTCGTCAGCAATGTTAAAACCAACATCTGTGGCAAAACGTTTTGCCATCGCGCAGTACGCCGTTTTATCGGCATGGCCTGCATCCAGTTTCGATGCTGCCAAACGCACTAGCTGTCTTGCTGCGACTAGCTCGGTCGCCATATCTGCCAACTTGAACTGCAACGCTTGGAAGTGCGCTAGCTCTTTACCAAACTGTTTACGCTCATGCAGATAGTCGCGCGCTTTGTTCAGCGCCGCTTGTGCGGTACCAATCGAGCAAGTCGCGATATTGATACGGCCACCATCAAGGCCTTTCATCGCAATTTTGAAGCCGTCACCTTCATTGCCCAGTAGAGCAGATGCCGGTACTACCACGTCTTCAAACGTAATCATTCGTGTCGGCTGGCTGTTCCAGCCCATTTTTTCTTCTTTACGGCCGTAAACGATGCCATCGCTCTTAGCATCCACCGCAAAAGCGGAGATCCCTTTTGGTCCCTCTTCACCGGTACGTGCCATTACAACAAGTACATCTGTACTACCGGCACCGGAGATAAAGATCTTGCTGCCATTTAGGATGTAGTTATCACCCTCACGACGTGCCGTAGATTTAAGGGAAGCTGCATCAGAACCGGCATTTGGTTCGGTTAAGCAGTAGGACGCTAATTTCAGACCGGCAGTTAGATCTGGGCACCAGTGCTCGCGGGTTTCCTGATTACCAAAATCGGCAATCATCCACGCGGCCATGTTGTGAATCGTGATAAACGCAGTGGTCGAGGTACAACCCATCGCCAACTGCTCAAAGATAATGCTGGCATCTAAGCGGCTCAGGCCTAGACCACCGACATCTTCCGGTGAATACAGGCCACAAAAGCCCATCTCACCTGCTCGACGCAGCACATCAACTGGAAAAATCTGTTTTTCATCCCACTCAGCTGCATGGGGCTCAAACTCATTTTGCGCAAAGGCACGGGCCATATCGGCGAATGCAATCTGATCTTCATTCAGCTCGAAATCCATTGCTCTCTCCTTAGGTGGAAAGAGGTCACGCAACCGTGCCTCTTTCTCGTTATTGTTCTGTTCGTAACAACTGATTACTTCAACTGGATCGTTGTGTTTACGCCAGTATCAATATCATCTTCAAACCAACGTGCTGTAACAGTCTTAGTCTCGGTGTAGAACTTAACCGCTTGCTTACCGTAAGCGTGCTGGTCACCGTAGAAAGATTTTCTCCAGCCCGTGAAAGAGAACATTGGTAGAGGCACTGGTACAGGTACGTTGATACCAACCTGACCTACTTTGATCTCGTGCTGGTACTTACGTGCTGCTGCACCAGAAGAGGTGAACATGGAAGTACCGTTACCGTATGGGTTCTCGTTGATCAGCTCGATCGCTTCTTCCAACGTGTCTACTTCAAGTGCGATTAGAACAGGGCCGAAGATCTCTTCTTGGTAGATAGACATGTCGCGCGTTACACCGCGGAACATTGTTGGGCCAACCCAGTTACCGTCTGGGTAACCATCAACTACGCATTCGCTACCATCGAGAATACATTCTGCACCGGCGTCTTTACCTTCTTGGATGAAGTTAAGAACACGCTCACGCGCCTGTGGATTAATTAGTGGGCCGTAACCTGCTTTTGGATCATCCCACGCACCTGGCTGTACTTTGGCTAGGGCATCACGTACTTCTGGGATCCACTCACGTGCTTCACCAACGAATACCGCAACAGAGATCGCCATACAGCGCTGACCTGCTGCACCAACAGAGGCACCAGCAATGCTGTTAACAACCTGGTTTTTAGACGCATCCGGCATAACCACCATGTGGTTCTTCGCACCAGCGAATGCCTGAACACGTTTCATTTTGTCAGTACCTGTACGGTAGATGTGCTCACCTACAGCCACAGAGCCTACGAAAGAGATTGCTGGCGTATCTTTGTGAGTCAGGAGCTGGTTTACCGCATCTTTTGTACCGTGAACAACTTGTAGAAGACCGTCTGGCGCGCCTGCTTCTTTGAACAGCTCAGCCAAGCGCATTGGCGTTAGTGGATCCTGCTCAGATGGCTTAAGAACGAAGGTGTTACCGCAAGCGATCGCCATTGGGAACATCCATAGAGGGATCATTGCTGGGAAGTTGAATGGTGTAACACCAACACATACACCTAGTGGCTGAGTGATGCTGTAGCAATCGATCTTACGCGCTACGTTCTCAACCGTTTCACCCATAGATAGAGAAGCGATGTTACAAGCGTGTTCTACAACTTCGATACCACGCCAAACGTCACCTTTCGCATCTTCAAATGTTTTACCTGTTTCCTGAGCAAGAAGTGTAGCTAGCTCATCGTGGTTCTCTTTTAGCAGGTGCTGGTAACGAAGCATTAGACGAGCACGCTCACCTACAGGAGTATCTTTCCAATCTTCAAACGCAGCTTTGGCAGCTTCTACTGCTTGATCAACTTCTGCAGCCGTTGCGCAAGGAACCTGTGCAATCACTTCCTGCGTAGCAGGGTTAGTTACTGGAAGCAGGGTCTGTGATTCACTCTTAATAAATTCGCCGTTGATAAGTAAAGGTACTTGCTGTGTCATTCTCTGATACCTGTATTTCTTGTTGTAGTTGTATTGTTTTACGTCGCGTTCAAACTCAATAACTCTGTTTTATCATGCAGCTTAGCAATTCAAGATTGATAATCTTGTCCAATTGATGGACTATATTGCGATCATATAAGTAATTACCCTAATACATAGGTCGTAACTATGAGCAGCCCATCAAATTGGCCCTTACCCCCTGAAAGCATTCGCTTTGTCACCCCAAGGCGCGTGGTAGCTGAATTAGCGCAGAATCCGCTAAGCCAGGGCCTGTATCCTCTAGGGATGGGCTACTATCGCGAAGCCAGCGGGCATCACATGGAAAGGATGGAACATGACGATTATCTAATGATCTATTGTTTGGACGGCGAAGGTGAAGCAGTACTTAATGATAAGAAGGTTAGAGTCAAAGCCGGTGATATATTGCTGATTCCTAAAGGAATAGCCCACACCTATAAAGCGCGACAAAAGCGCCCCTGGACGATCTATTGGGTCCACTTTCATGGCCATCAAGCCGCTGATTTTGTTGCGCATTTAGAGCAGCGCGAGTCCCCGCAAAGGCAATTTATTATCCCCATCGGTATCCACTCGCGCCTTGCCAGCGATTTTGAAGCGCTTCTAGAAGCCCGCGAGTCCACCTACAACCTCAATGCCTATATCTGCGCAGCAAACCAGCTTCGGCAGATACTCAGCCATATCGCCCTGCTACAGCCCTTAGCACGTCAAAAACTATCAAGAGCAGGCTTGGATATAGAACGCGTTCACAGCCTGATGCAGACCCACGTTCACGAGCAACTGGATCTGGATACGCTGGCCGAAAGCGTCAACCTATCGAAATTTCACTTTGTAAAAAAATACAAAGAAATCACCGGCACCACCCCTATCAACCACTTTATCCAGCTCAAGATAGAGCGCGCTTGTCACCTTCTCGATACCACCACCAACAGCATCAACGAGATCTCTTTTGCCGTGGGTTATGACGATGCCTACTACTTCTCCCGTATTTTTAAGAAATTGATGGGATTATCGCCAAGTCAGTATAGAAAGATGCGGACCGGGGCTTTTCCTTATAAGAGTCAGTAAGAGCAGAGCGCTTCGCTAGAGATCGGCTGCGCCTAGAGAAAAGGATTAGGACGTGGCAGGAGTCTGAGCTTTATGCATGAAGAAGACACTTACCAATCAATCTATTACTATGCTTAATTGCCCAACTAATATTATGGACTCTTACATTGATGAAAATCGTGACATGGAATTGTAATGGGGCCCTCCGCAAAAAGACTGATGTAATTGACACACTAAAACCTGATATCGCGGTTGTTCAAGAGTGTGAAAACCCTGATGAATCAACCGCAAAATATAAAGCTTGGGCAGGGGAATATCTTTGGTTTGGAAGGTCTAAAAATAAAGGTATAGGGATATTCGCAAAGAATGGAAATACAGTAAGAAAGTTAGAATGGAGCGGAGAATTTCGAATTGATGGCCTTGTCAGTAGGCACGCTTCTTTGAGCTGGAAAACTGAAGAGTTAGAACTGTTTTTTCCTTGTAGAATAAATGATGAATTGAACCTCTTAGCAGTATGGACGAAAGCGGCAAATTCAAATAATTTCGGGTACATGGGCCAATTTTGGAAATACCTGCAAATACATCGTTTAGAGTTATCTCTATCACCTACGATGATTGTCGGTGATTTCAACAGCAACACAAGATGGGACCAACCAGATCGATGGTGGAATCACAGTGATGTAATAGATGAATTACGTGAAATTGGTATCACCAGTTTATATCACGAGCAATTTTCGGAAGATCAAGGAAAAGAAACCTCCCCGACTTTTTATCTACACCGCAAAGAAGATAAGCCTTATCACATAGACTATGTATTTTTATCCGAAGACCTAAAAGCCATAAGTAAGCTAACTGTAGGAAAACGGAACGACTGGATTTCTGTCAGCGATCACATGCCCTTAATTGTTGAAACGAAATACTAGCAAGTAGGGTGTAATAGCTGAGCGTATTACACAACTTAAAAGCCTTAACGGTGCAATACGCTTCGCAATTGCCCCTACATATTTTTAGATCTTTTCCTCTAGCGTTAGCGTCCTCGAAGGCGAAGCAGCATCCTAATACCACTTGCTAGCATTTAGATAGCTTGGCAGTGCAATTCACTTCGCTATTGCAACCTACACATAGACAAGTTCATCCAAGAAGCAGACGGGTGCTTTTCCTTATTAGGAGTTTAAGAGCAGGACGCCTGCACCTAGAGGAAAAGATATTGGTAGGGGAGTGACTTCTGCTTTGTGCCAAACGTGAATATCTGCATCTACGACTCAATAGCCCAGACACCTTCTGCTTATCAAGAAAGCAAATACTTGACAGAGTCATATATTAACATGGTAACCTCATGCTATTAGAGGAGGCTTTTATGACTTTTAGTGTAACTTTGAAAGCAATTAATAACGTCAGGGAATTTAACCGAGTCTACACTCGTGAAATGGGAATTCTAAATGAGCGCTTTTTAGATAGCGGTTTTACCCTGCCAGAGCTTCGAGTTCTATTTGAAGTCGCCAGTAATCGGTCTCTAATGACTAGTCAGCTTGCCCAGTCGCTATGCATGGATCAAGGGTATGTAAGTCGAATAGTAACAACCCTGAAAAAAGAAGGATTAGTTACGAGCCAACCGAACCCTAATGACAAGCGTCAAAAGATTCTCACACTAACGTCTTTGGGGGAATCAACGTATGCGGAATTGGAAACATCGGTACAAGTAGACATTCGTAATCAACTTGAAGAGTTTACGCCCGAAGATCAGCAGCAGATGATCGAAGCAATGAACACCATAACTCGTTTGATAAAGAAAAGTGGAAATAAAAATAGTTTGATTCGTCCTATTCGATTAGGAGATTTAGGGCACATTATCAAACGTCATGTAGATCTTTACGCACGAGAGTATGGATGGGGGCAAAGCTTTGAACTCGCGGTTATGGAAGTGCTTACTAGCTTCTTAAAAAACTTTGATCCTCAATATGAACAGGGGTGGGTTGCTGAAGTTGACGGCGAGTTTGCTGGTTGCATATTTGCTGTAAAAGAAAATGACAGCACTGCTCGCTTAAGAGCATTGTTAGTAGAACCTAAGTTTCGATGCCTTGGTATTGGCAATCAACTTATAGAACAATGCCTAGATTTTTGTCGTAGTAAACAATATGGCACTGTCGTGCTTTGGACATGCGATGCTTTAACGCAAGCACGAAAACTTTACTCAAAACATGGTTTCATTAGAACAAGTCAGTGGCCTGAAAAGGAGTTTGGAAGCAGTTTGATTAGCGAAGACTGGGCGTTAGATTTGCCATGAAGGCAAATAACTGTCGAACTACTAACCATGTATTTCACGATGACGGCAAGTAGGGTGTAATAGCGGAGTGTAATACACATCTTGAAAGCCTTAACGGTGCAATACGCTTCGCGATTGTACCCTACATAATTTGGCAGATATGGTTACAGCCTCTTACTAAGAGGCTTCTCGGTGAATGCAGAAGGGGGCTTTCCTTATTCAGAACACCTAGGGGAAAAGCAGAGGTAGTGTAGCTGAGACTTTACGACTTAAATATCTTTGGATAACAAGAAGCCCTCCCAAGAGAGGACTTGGTGCTCTATTACCAATAGTTCTAACCTGAATTAGTCTCGACCTAATCTGACATATCTTCTTGAGAAAGAGAGAGTTACCCGTTTTGATAAAGGTGCTGAAATCTTAAATCAAAACAAAGGTAACTCTCATGTTGCATACTAGCAATCCCATCATTAAACACAAAGCAGGCTTACTCAACCTTGCGGAAGAACTTGGAAACGTCTCAAAAGCCTGCAAAGTAATGGGTGTCTCCCGTGATACGTTTTATCGCTATCAGGAACTTGTTGAGGAAGGCGGTGTTGATTCACTGATCAACCGATCTCGCAGAACGCCCAATGTCAAAAACCGTGTAGATGAGCAGATTGAGAACGCTGTCATTGAACACGCGATAGCTTTCCCCGCTCATGGCCAAGCCCGAACCAGTAACGAACTGCGTAAAGCTGGCGTGTTTGTATCGGGCAGTGGTGTTCGTTCCATCTGGCTACGTCATAACTTAGAAAACTTTAAAAAGCGCCTTTCGGCTCTGGAAGCAAAGGTTGCGAGTGAAGGTATCATTCTGACGGATGACCAAGTGGCTGCGCTTGAGAAGAAGAAACAAGATGACGAAGCCTGCGGTGAAATAGAAACGCATCATCCTGGCTATCTGGGTTCTCAGGACACGTTCTACGTGGGTAATCTAAAAGGGGTTGGCAGGATATATCAGCAAACCTTTGTTGATACGTACAGCAAGGTAGCGTTCGCTAAGCTCTACACGACGAAAACCCCAATTACCTCAGCCGATGTATTGAATGATCGTGTATTACCATTCTTTGAGGCTCAGGAGCTGCCTATGCTGCGTATCCTGACTGATCGAGGCACGGAATACTGTGGCAAGGTTGAGCAGCACGATTACCAGCTATATCTCGCCATCAACGATATTGATCACACGAAAACCAAAGCGAGACACCCACAGACTAACGGTATCTGTGAGCGCTTCCATAAAACGATATTGAACGAGTTTTATCAGGTTACGTTCCGTAAAAAGCTCTATGCTTCACTGGAAGAACTGCAAAAAGATCTGGACGAATGGCTGGATTATTACAACAATGAACGAACTCATCAGGGGAAAATGTGCTGTGGCAGAACGCCACTGGAAACATTGCTTGATGGAAAACAGATTTGGGCTGAAAAGAATTTAGCCCAAATCTAATCTGACAGTAGCACTGGAAAGAACGGGTAACTGTCAGATCAGGTCTGAGCTAGTACATCTAACCTAATGTGGTAGCTACTCTAATGTATTTTTAATTGATCCAAGTATGTTCAGTGCTTCATCAAACTCAAAGTTGTCGAGAGAGTTGTAAAGTTCATCTGCTAATGTAATTAGCTCTGGGTCTGACACTGATTTTTTAAGTTCTTTGGCAACCTCGATACAACTTACATCTCCTTGTTTGACTTTATCTTCCAGTTCCACCAACAGTTGTGAAAGATCTAATGAATTAGCACTTGTAGAGTCTAAACAGAACTCATTACCGCAATACAAATCAATTTCTTTCTTTAACTTGGATATTTCTTGCGAAAGCTGCTCAGCTTGATTCCGAAGAAGTTCCTCTGACCAGTTTTCAGAATGCTCAATGTTATTAAGAAGCATCTGCAGAGGGTAAGCTCCTAAATTAGCAGCGACACCTGCCACTGAGTGAACCTGGCGTTTAAGCTCTTCCCCTTCATCATTGATTGGATGTTCAATAAGCTGGCCTGGCAGTGACTCTAGTAGTTCTAGCATCTGCCCAAGCATCTTCTGATACAAATCACTGTTACCACAAAGCCTGTTTAAGCCATCCTCAATATTTAGAACAGCATCAGTATTGCGATGACTCTCAGAAAAGGTCTCTCTTGAATCTTGTTTTATCCAATGTAAGAGCACATCTTCTAGTTGTTGGGGATCTATTGGTTTTGATACATGATCATTCATTCCCACAGAAAAACTTTTTTCTTTGTCGCCCTCCATCGCATTGGCCGTAAGCGCGATAATCGGTAACTGATCAAACTCAGGACTTTTACGAATTTCTTCTGCAGCTGTATACCCATCCATTACAGGCATCTGAATATCCATCAGGATCAAATCAAAAGTCTCTTGATATAAAGCGCTCAGTACTTCTTCTCCGTTTTCACAGCAAACGACTTCAATTCCTAGTGCTTTCAGCAATCCAACTGCGACTTCTGTATTTATTGAATTGTCTTCAGCGAGAAGTACTTTTGATCCCTTTAATCGGTCATTTTTGGGTACTTCACTATCTAATCGAATATCTTCGAGCTTATTTTTGTCTTTAAGAATATTTACTAACTCACCCAATACAGATGATGGCGTAAGTAATTCAGATACATGGTAGACAGGAAAGGCGTGTTTAATCTCGGAGGTTTGTTTTGAACCGGTTACAAAGACACATGTAGGTAGAGTAGTTATGGCATGACCTTCAGACATTTTTTGATACAACGCGTCGTAATCAAATTGTCCTTCAAGATCCATAAAGACAAGGAGTTCATGCGACTCATCAGATGCAGCCACCTTAAAGTGCTTCCAATTAATATCTGAGAAGTGTTCAACATTGCCTGTAACATTTACATCAAAGGCTTTGAGTGCATTAACCATCCCTTCGTTGCCAACAACGTAAGCATTAATCTTATCTAATTCGGTAAAATTATTGCCTTTCTTAGGTGTACGTTCTTCACATTCCTTCAGTGGTAGCTCAACTGTAAATGTGGATCCCTTACCTTCAGAGCTATTAATACTAATTTTACCTTTCATTAACTCTACTAGCTGTGCAGTTATTGCCAAGCCAAGACCGGTGCCACCAAATTTTCGGGTGGTACTACTATCTCCCTGGTTGAATGGTGTAAATAAGTGCTTCTGTTTATCTTTGGCAATCCCTATTCCAGAATCAGAGACATTGAAACGAAGAAAATGAGATCCTTCTTCATTTATAAAACTATCAGCCTCGAGCTTCACGAAACCACTTTGGGTAAATTTAACGGCATTTCCCGTTAGGTTCGTCAAAATCTGAGTTAACCGTAATGGATCCCCTACAAAGTTATCAGCAAGATTGAAATTACGTTTAACAATAAATTGAATATTTTTTTCGTTCGCATTCAGATGATTAACTACATAAACATTCTGAAGCACTCGATCAAGGCTAAATCGAGTTTGCTCAACGTCCATGTGACCGGACTCAATCTTCGAGAAATCGAGGATGTCATTAATGATGCCTAGGAGATTTTTGGAAGAGAGCTGAATCTTTTCTAAGTAATTTTTTTGTTTTTCGGTTAGGTCTGCACTATCTAAAGACAAATGAGTTAAACCAATAATCGCATTCATTGGTGTTCTGATTTCATGGCTCATATTAGCCAAAAATTCGCTCTTTGCTTTTGCAGCCTGCTCAGCTCTGATTACAGCTTGGTGTAGATCGTAGTTCTTATCTTTGATGGTGTTTTGCATCTTATTAAATGCATTGTATACAACACCTATCTCATCATTTGTTTTTACCGTTAATGATTGGGTAAAGTTGCCCTCTCTGATATTTTGAGCAGCACTTGTTAGTTCTTCTAGAGGGCGAATCACTAATTTTCGATTCCACCAACCGCCAAATACAACAATAAATAAGCAAACTATCCCAGTGCCAAAGCGAAGAAGGACTAACTGGTCAGTTATATATTCAAGCTCATGTTCAATTTCTAGTTCGTACCTAAAACTACCCAGTTTTTCCCCACCCCAGGTCAATTCTTCCTCAATGATCAAATATTCATCACTTCCTTCATGAAAAAGAACACGCTGCGATAAGGGATATAGCTGCTGCCCCGAGTTTGAAAACAGAACAATCCCTCCTTCTGATTCCTCGGCATGCATACGTTCTTGACGTTCAAGAATACTAAAGATTTTAGATAGATCTCCTGCAGCAAGTTCTTCAGCTATTATGGGAGCTAACACTTTAAGTTCAGAACGTTCAGAATCGATAATGACTTCCAACTGTTGCTCTTTGTAGTACGGGATATAAGCAAGTTCAACAGAACCTAGAAAAAAGCCTAGGGTTACAATTACGGGAGTGATTATTTTAGTCGCTATTTTCACTTCAGATCCTAGTTACTTTGGTGAAACATAATAACGTTCGAGATTAAGCTTGCGTACTTGATCGTAATCTCTATCACTAGCAGCACCTATTTTTTTAAACGGTACTTTTGCAAGGAGCTTCTGGTGATTTTCATCTTTTCCCATCTGTAACAATGCTTCTGTAACCGATTCTACGATGTCTGAGTCGAGATCTAATTTTGCAGTCAAAGGATGCGGCTGAACACTTTCCGTTTTGAGCAATATATTAAGCTTTTCTTTTATATCTGATTGTTGCTGATTGAAGGTTTTTTGAACCCCTCCACCAGCAGGGGCTAAGTTCAAAACAACATTGAGGTAAACCGAGGAATGGGTGTTAACAAATTTTGGCGTAAAATTAATACCATATTTCTGCTCAAGCTCAGAACGTATCATCAATGATGCACCCAAGGCATTAGGGGCTGGGAATACTAGGGTTTGACCTTCAAGCTGCTGGATGTTTTGAATGCCTTCGTCGCGATTAACAACCAGAATACCAAACAGTTTCCTTCCATGATCTCTAGCAATAGGTTTGTAATGTTCAGATATAGTGTAGTGATAAGGGTTCATGTACGCGAAATCAAAAGCACCCATTGAAAAATCCTTTTCAAATGTTGGAATATCCTTCGACCCTTTAAGTACGTACTTATGACCCGTTTTTTCTTCCAAAACATCTAAGATTGGTTGCCAAATAGAATATATAGTTTTGATATCGAACTGCGGAACCACTCCAACTGTGAATGTTTTCGCTACTGAAACCGAAGGGCAAGCTAGAGTAAATACAAAAAGGAAAGTAAATAAACGTCTATTAAGCAACATCTTATGATTAATCCTTAAACTGAGCTGCAATTTCTACGAATGCTTTTTCCTGACGAAGAAAGGCATCAATAACATCTGGGTCAAAATGTTTGCTTTTCCCTTCAAGAAGAATAGATTTTGCTTTTTCATGATCAAATGCAGGTTTGTATACCCGCTTGGATATAAGGGCATCATAAACATCTGCTACTGCCATTAGTCGTCCTGATAATGGAATTTCGTTCTCTTTTAGGCCATAAGGATATCCGGTTCCGTCCCACTTCTCATGATGAGTAAGAGAAATTTCACGGGCATAACGTAAGAAAGAGTTGTCTCTATCTGACATACCAGCTTCTGCCTCTAAAATTGCATCAGCACCAATTTGCGGATGAGACTTCATCACAGAAAACTCTTCTTCCGTCAACTTCCCAGGCTTTAGAAGAATACTATCAGGGATTCCAACCTTACCAACATCATGTAACGGTGCTGATTTATAGATTAAATCAATATTTTCATCTGTTAGCTCTTCTTTGAAGAATCCATTCTGAACCAGATCTTCCGCTAGAGCTTTTACATAATACTGAGTACGACGAATGTGGTTGCCAGTTTCATTATCTCGCGTTTCAGCTAATGAAGCTAAAGCAAGAATGGTTATATCCTGCGTCGCTGATAATTCAGCCGTACGGATTTTAACATTTTTCTCAAGAATCTCATTCTGACAAGCCAGTTCATCCTGAGCTTTCTTTAATGCAAGATGAGTTTCAACTCTGGCTGTAACAATTGCGGGGGAAATAGGTTTTGTTATGTAATCGACAGCTCCAACTTCCAAGCCATTCATTTCGTCCACTTCTTCGTTCATTGCCGTAACGAAAATTACAGGAATAGCTGACGTAGATGTAGACTGTTTAAGTTCCCGGCAAACCTCAAAACCATCCATACCAGGCATCATAACATCCAGAAGAATAAGATCTGGTTTCACTTCCCCATTAGCTCTGGATAGCGCCTGCTCGCCGTTTTTTGCTGCAATTACTCTGTATTTTGATTTAAGTAAGTCCGACAGGACCATAATGTTTATAGGCTCATCATCAACTACAAGTATGGTCTTGCTTTGAGTTTCGTTCATATAATGCAACCCCAAAAACTAATCCGATGAAATAAATTAAGACTTTAGAGTTCTCCATCTCCAGCCACAATCCAAAACAATAAAATTCACGTGGTTATTTAGTCTAAGAATGATCCTTGTCAGTTATCTTTTATTTGATATTTCCCGTTGAAGAGGAAATTATCTATATATAGCTAATATAAATGTAGTGACAGAGGTAGGCCATGCTTGGGATTGTTTTTACTGAATTTATGGAGATGGTAGAAGAGAAGTTTTCTGCCGATGTACTTGATGAAGTTTTAGAAACGCCGGGGCTAAAATCAGATGGGGTTTATACATCTGTAGGTTACTATGACCATAAAGATATGGTCAAAATGGTTGTCGAGTTATCAAAACAAGTTGACGTGCCAGTAGATGATTTAATAGAAGCTTTTGGGCAGTACCTTTTTGGTATACTGATCTCTAAATACCCCACCCTCAAAGAGAACATTAGCTCTGCTTTAGACTTTCTTGAAACAGTCGACGGTACTGTGCACAAGCAAGTAAAAAAACTTTACCCAGAAGCAGAATTACCTGAATTTGATTGCGAACGTATAGACCAAAGCACTTTGAATCTACACTACAGATCTAAGAGGCCTTTCTCGATCCTTGCATTAGGGTTGATAAAAGGATGTGGTGATTTCTTCGGTGATAAGCTAGAGGTTACGCACACCTCTCGAGAAGAAAATGGACTACACCATACCAACTTTGTTGTAGTTAATGCTAATGACTAGCGAAGCAGATCGTTGGGAAAAACGATATCTCCGTGAAAAAAAAGCACGCAAATCAGCAGAGGAATTATTAGAAAAGAAAGCCAGTGAGCTTTTTGAAGCCAATGAAAGACTGAGGAAACTGCTTGATTTTCAATCAAATATTGTCGAAGAAAAGACCAAAGAGCTTCAATCGGCTCTCGCTGTAGCTAAAGATGCGAATGAACATAAAAGCATGTTTTTGGCCAATATGAGCCATGAAATACGCACACCGATGAATGCCATTATAGGTCTCAGTCATCTAGCCCTTGAAGTCGAGTTAGATCAACAACAGCAAGGGTATTTGCACAAGATACAATTCTCCGCCAAAAACCTTCTAGGAATCATCAATGACATTCTTGATTTTTCTAAGATTGAAGCGGGAAAAATGAATATTGAAATCGTTCCTTTCGACTTAGATGAAGTATTGAGTGATCTCTTCGGCCTACAAAAGATCAAAGCCGAAGAAAAAGAAATTTGCTTTACTCTGAATCGAGATTTCAGTTTCGCTAACTATGTACTCAGCGATCCAGTCCGTATTAACCAAATACTGACAAATCTTGTCAGTAATGCCATCAAGTTTACAGAAAAAGGAAAGGTCACGGTTGATGTTGATGCTGTTTACAAAAATGGTGAGAACGCTTGCCTTAATGTCGTAGTCGAAGATACAGGCATTGGTATCACTAAAGAGCAAAAAAAGCTTCTATTCCAACCATTCACACAAGGCGATTCTAGTACCACTCGACAATTTGGCGGTACAGGGCTGGGCCTTTCAATTACTCAAAAGCTAACAGAGTTATTAGGCGGAACTATCCATCTTGAAAGTGAAATAGGTAAGGGAACTAAAGTAACCGTATCACTACCTCTAAAATTAGACCCAAACAAAACCAAATGTAGTCATTTATTGAAAGGAAGATCTTGTCTATTGTTGGGGGGAGATGAAACCTTAAGGAAGCTACTCGAAAGTTTTGGCTTAAGTATTCTTTCAGCAGAATATAGTAGAGATGCTATCCAACTTGTTGAAAATGCTGTAGTAAAGGAGCCAATTGATTGCATAGTAATTGCCCCTCCTTCAAATGCTCAATTGGACTTGCCTGATTACCTCCTTGCATTACGTAATCAAGTCCCTGAAGTCATTCTTATACCAAATATCCTGATTACTTCGTCAAGAACAGCAAAAATCATCTCAAAACATCATGACAGTTATAATCTTCATGCGATTAGCGAATTGATTACTCCTTCAAGTGTCCTTGATCTGCTAACAGAGGTCTTACAGCCTGAAATAAAACCTGATTCTGTTAGAAAAACCAGATCTCCACTACATGGTATTGAAGATATTTTGGGAGCACGTGTATTGCTCGTAGAAGATAACCCTTTAAATACAGAAGTAGCTAAAGGGATGCTTGAACGTATGGGCTTACATACGACGTGTGCGACAAATGGGCAAGAAGCTTTAAATCTAATGGCTGAATCTTCTTTTGATATTGTATTAATGGATCTACAAATGCCTGTCATGGATGGTTTTGAAGCTATATCGCATATCAGAAGCAATCCAGACTATGTGAACCTACCAGTCGTCGCTTTAACTGCCCATGCTATGACAGGAGATAAAGAAAAAAGCCTAGCCTCAGGTATGGATGATCATATCACTAAGCCTATTGATGTGGATGAACTTGAAGAAACTCTCTTTAAGTGGATTCCCTCTACTCAATTAAGAAGAAAGTCACAGAGTACAACAATTAATGCACCAAACATTATTTTCGAGCACATAGATGGCCTAGATTTAACAAATAGCCTTCCTCGTGTTTCGGGCGATATTAGCTTCTATCTATCTCTGTGGAAGCAATATGAGCTTCGCTACCCTGATCTAGCTCGTGAGTTTTCTGTTCTAATGAATAGAAAGGATCTAACAGAAATAAACAAACTGGCTCATAGTGTAAAGGGCGTTTTCGCTAACCTTGGGGCAGTTGAACTAGAGAAAACCTGTGCTGTACTCGAGTGTTTAGAATGCCTTTCAGACTGTTCAGGAACAGAACTAACAGAGCAACTAAATAGCCAATTAGCAGTTGTCCAAGCGAGTTTACAAAAACTCAAAACAACCAATAAACCTGCTTCCGCACAAGAAAGCTCAAATACATATGACGCTAATGCCTTTAAAGAAAAGCAATTGCAGTTAGAGCAGCTACTGGTAGCAGGTGATATTGAGGCAATGAATGTAGTTAAAGTGCTAACAAGAATTTGTGAGGAAGCTAAAAAGCCAATGCTTGATGACATTGAAAAGTTAATAGCTGACTTTGAATTCGAAGAAGCTCTAGAGTATTTAACACATTTAAAATGACGTGCTTCTTATACTTAAAATATTCCGAAAAGGCTTATTAAGATCGGAGTAATGGGTTAAAACGACGTAGCGCAGCAAAAGATCAGCTTTTCAAGAGGAAAAGCGCTAGGAATATCTTATGCTCGCTGCGATTTGGGAGAAAACAACTTACCAACAGAAACAGATCAACTTAGTACTTAATAGCAACGGGTTAGATTAGAATCTATTCTAAATAATCCACCAACTTCCCAGTCGCCAGACGTAGATGCTGGCTGATTTGTTTAGCAAATCTCATTACGAGCTCTAAAGCAACTCTAGGACGGGCTTCACACATTTTTTTAAAGCCCTCTGTGGTCATTACTAATACAGATATATCGGTAGCAGCTACAACTGTGGCAGACCTAGTTTCGTTATCGATTAAACCCATCTCACCAATAGTATTTCCTGCCCGCAAAGTAACTATCTTTTTGAGTTTGTTCTGGTCATCCTTTTTCAGCACATCCAAATGTCCTTTTATTATCAGAACAAAATAGGAACACTTTTCGCCCTCAGAAAATAAACTTTCTCCCTTCTTAAGCTGATAAAGATCCATGTGTTCCGCCAAATATTGTATGTGTTCATAGCTGAATTCTCGTCCCCATGCACTGGCATCTAACAATTGGCACTTTTCGTCCAAAGGCGTGTCTTCCTTTGAACGGTTAGATAAAAGATCGATCTTTGAGTGGCTCATTGTTATTGCTCTACCTAAATAAAACGCAGTGGGGAGAAAATTATTTGGTCTTTTTAGTCACTTACTTAAATTAACTATATACCAATCAGTTTGATAGGAACTTATCTGTTATTCCTAGGGGCGCAAAGTGTTAAAAGTATTTCTTCTATTCAATAACTCATTTTTTACCTTAGATTTTCCCTAATCGTGGAACTACGACTACTAATGAACGCCCTTCTTTTGACTCTAGCTATCATAGATAGAGATCCGACTGTGCCCAGAGAGGAAGGCGCAGGTATGAGAATAATTTCTCAGAAGGGATTACTTGAACTGTTTGATCTTCTCTGCAAACAAGTCAATTTCTACTGAGACTGGCTTATCTGATGCTCTTCGCCCTTGAGGGTTGTGCCTCGAAAAGTTGTGCTTATCCATTCTATTTCTTTTTTCATGGTTTGAACGTCTATCTATCATTGTCTTCCGACGTTCTTCCCCTTTGTACTGTGAATACAAGTACTGCTTCCACCATTCTTCAGCATGTTGGATGCTATGAAAGGTTGGGCTTACAGGATTTATATTTTCATCAGCCCAATAAAATACGATTTCATATTCGACAAAATCTTTTACTAATTTCATGAAGTTATACATCTAGCTTTAGGCGTTTAAACATGGAGATGAGGGGAAGCTGGCATTAATGCGCTATTGACCACATATATTTCGGGCTATGTTATAGGGCTATTAGCTCTACAGTCCATTTGGTCGGTTTGGATTGCTGACCCAGATCAAATCACTACGTAATAATAGCAGGAGATTTCGGAAAGGAAGCTTTTATCGTTAAAGAACAGAAAGTTAGATCGTAAAAACATCAACTCATTAAATTTCAGCCATCTGAACCCTATTACGTCCATAATTTTTAGCCTGGTAAAAAGCTTTAGAGTAGCGATACTTTCACCCTCTTTAGGAATAATAAGTCTAAGATTGGCAGTAACAGAGCAACCGCCATAGGAAATATGACGTTTTACTCTGTTACAACCAATTACTTTTCGGTTAATCCACCTTAAAGTGGCTTACGCTCTGTCGTAACTGCTGTGCAAGCGCCGAGAGTTCTTGGCAAACCTGTTGATTGCGTTCGGATTCGGCTGAAGTTTCTTCCGATTTAATCTGAATGAACGAAACGTGCTCACTAATATCATTAGCCACTGCACCCTGCTGTTCTACCGCCGCAGCAATTTGTGAGTTAACAAATGAAAGGTTACTCACCGCTTGAGTAATATGCTCCAACGAATCACCCGCTTGACTGGCATTTTCTACGCTATGACTCGCAGATTCCTGCCCTGATTGCATCGCGTGTACAGCATTTGATGCGCCTGCCTGTAAACGGTTGATCATATCCTGAATCTCATGAGTGCTGTTTTGGGTACGACCAGCGAGGTTACGCACCTCATCAGCCACCACTGCAAATCCCCGTCCTTGCTCACCCGCGCGCGCAGCTTCTATTGATGCATTGAGCGCTAATAGATTAGTTTGATCGGCAATATCACGGATAACATCAAGTACTTTACCTATCTCTTCACTATCCGCTCGTAGCGTATCAATAACAGATGCGGTCTCTTCAACCTGCTCTGATAATTGGTTAATCGCATTAACCGAGGCTGTCACCACAGTTTTACCCGTATCAGCCATTAGGTTAGTTTCCTTGGCGGTTTCATCAGCCGATGCAGCATTACTCGCTACTTCATGAATCGCTCCACTCATCTGTTCAACTGAAGCTGCAACCTGAGTCGTGCGTTGCAGTTGGTCTTCGGTATGCTCAGCTGTATTTTGAATATCCACCAGTAGATGATCGGTCTTATCAGCTAATTGATGAGAAACTTGGGTCAATTGCCGCACCATTTCCTGTTGTTGCGACAACATTCGATCCACAGTATGACCTAGTAGTGATAACTCATCATTTCCCGCCTCATTTAAACGCTGAGTAAGATCTCCTTCGCCATCGGCAATCATTCCTATTGCCCCAGAAATTGTAGCGATACGCTGACTAATCACCCGTTTAAAAGCAAGGTAAATAGTCGTCAGAATCACTAATAGCATCAATAAGAGAAAACCAATCACTGTCACACTGGTCACTTGGCTAGACGCGAGCTGCTCAGTTACATCCGAATCAATCTCGAGCACACCTCTAACATCACCTAACTTCCAATCCGTTTTAGGCGAATCTGGGTGGCTGTTATGGCAAGCAACGCACCCTGGGGCCGACATCGTATCGGCAATGGCAACACGGACTACACTCTTATCGCCGTGACTACTCACTTGCTTGTAAATGCCGTCAGGATTAGCGACCAGATAATCCCAAGCATCCGACGCAAATTGATCAAGATTACGACTAGCGCGGTTAGGGAAAGGGAAGTCACTATAAAGTTTGACGTTAACGCCGTTGTTTTCGAGCAATTTACTCAAATCATGGATCATCGTCGCAGGTAGCGGGATCGCCTTAGGATTTCCCTGATGATCTATCGCAGGCTTGATATCAGACCCTTTACTGACAACAGAAGCTATGTTTTGCACATAGTATTTTCGTAAAGTTTTAAACTGGATAGCCGTTTGTTCTGCAGCAAATACCGTGTCTTCCAGTACACGATCTTCCATCCTTGAAGGTATCAGCCAAGCCATAACGGCCAGCGCCACAATAAATACACCCAGAATAGGATACGCCATTTTAGCAAAAATCCCCTGGGTAATGGCTATTTTGGCCATGAGGAATTCCTCCAAATTCGGTACTTTTTAGTGTAGCAGGCAAAAAAATATTGGCTTGGTAACAGTTGCTAATTGAAGAGAAAATTAAAGAGGGAAAGGGGAAAATAAATAGGGTGAATAAGCATAACTATTGCACCCTATATCAAACGAATTTCTTAGTGGTTTTCAGCCGCAGCTTTCTCTTTTTCAGCTGCAATGTGTTCGATATGCTGGTCGAAGTTTTCGTTTAGCATTTCGTTAAAGTGGCCGGTATACCAATCTACTGCGTCTTTCTTTTCAGCCGCTAGATCGCTTGAACGATATGCTACTTCGTGGGAGCTAAAACGCGCTGCAGCGTAACGAATAGCTGCACCTACATCTTCAAGTTCTTTACCTTCAGCAGTCAACATACGGTTAGCCAGATCGATAAACTCGTCTGCCATTTTATACGTATCCATCGCCTTTTCTTTTTGACTCATACAGCACCACCCTATTCAAAAACTGTTAGGGCAATAACCCGCCCCATTACAAAAGAGCTCAACTGTACAATAGGTAAGGTGCAATAGCGAAGCGTATTGCACCAATGGCTAAGATGTTAAGCAGTGATTAAGCATCTCAACCGCGACCGCTGTCGCTTCGCCACCACCAATGCAAAGCGAGGCGATACCGCGCTTCAGGCCTTTCTGTTTCAGCGCATGCAGCAACGTCACCATAATGCGGGAGCCACTTGAGCCGATCGGGTGACCCAGTGCACACGCCCCACCACGGACATTCACTTTGTCTGCATCAAGACCGAGTTCGGTGATCGCCAGCATAGAAACCACAGCAAAAGCTTCGTTGATCTCAAATAGATCTACGTCCTCTTTCGACCAACCCGCTTTATCCAACGCTTTCTGGATCGAACCAATCGGTGCAATGGTAAATTCAGCTGGTAACTGTGCATGAGTGGAGTGAGCCACGATTTTAGCTAGCGGGGTTAGACCGCGAGCCTTCGCCTCGGACTCTTTCATCAGCAAGAGGGCCGAGCCACCATCGGAGATCGAGCTGGAGTTGGCAGCAGTCACCGTGCCGTCTTTTTTGAAGGCTGGTTTCAGGCTACGGATTTTATCGATCCGGGCATTACCTGGCTGCTCATCGGTATCGACAACCACTTCGCCTTTGCGGGTTTTAACCGTCACTGGTGCGATCTCTTCGACAAACTCACCGGCTGCAATTGCAGCAATCGCTTTTTCTAGAGAACCGATTGCAAAGTCGTCCATCGCTTCACGCGTGACATTGAAATCGTCCGCGCTCTTTTGTGCAAACGAGCCCATTAAGCCACCTTCATAAGCATCTTCTAAGCCATCAAAGAACATATGATCGATCACCTTGCCGTGACCCATACGCATGCCTTCACGGGCTTTTGGCAGTAGATACGGAGACTGACTCATATTCTCCATACCACCAGCGACCATGATAGAAGCCGAGCCCGCTAAAATCTGATCATGAGCCAACATCACCGCTTTCATACCGGAGCCACACATCTTGTTGATGGTGGTACAACCGGCAGCATCAGGAATACCTGCTGCACGCGATGCTTGTCGAGCAGGCGCCTGACCTAAACCAGCAGGCAAAACACAGCCCATTACCACTTCATCGACATCATCCGCAGCCACACCCGCACGCTCAATTGCAGCTTTGATCGCAGTAGCACATAGATCGGGAGCGCGAACATCGCTTAACGATCCCATCATGCCACCCATTGGGGTACGCGCGGCACTTACAATAACGACTGCATCCTGACTCATATTTCCACCTTATAACTTTCTAATATTGACGTTAACGTCAACTTGTAGAGACAAAAAAGGGGATCGTATAAATCCCCTTTGGTTTAAGTTTAGCTAAAGTTCTTTTTCATGAATTTCTGCACTTCACCAACGATACCGCTACGGAACGCCAGTACGCAGATCACGAAGATAAAGCCCATGATGATGTGGATGTAGTTACCCAACTCACCACCGGACAAGTAGTTCTGAATAGTCACAACCGCACCGGCACCTACGATTGGGCCAAAAATTGTGCCCATACCGCCTAGCAAGGTCATCAACACCACTTCACCGGACATATGCCAATGAGCATCGGTCAGAGAAGCCAGCTGGAATACCAAGGTTTTCGTCGAACCGGCTAGACCTGCTAGTGCAGCAGAGATTACAAATGCAGCCCATTTGTAGTCATTAACGTTGTAACCAAGAGACACCGCACGTGCTTCGTTTTCACGGATCGCTTTAAGGATTTGACCAAACGGTGAGTGAATCGTGCGATTTACCAACCAGAATCCAAACAGGAAGATGGCAAACACAAAGTAATACATACTCATGTTATCGCTCAGGTCGATAAACCCGAACAGATGTCCACGAGGAACGCCCTGCATTCCATCTTCACCACCGGTAAACGGTGCTTGGAGGTAAACGAAGAAGGCTAACTGCGCTAACGCCAGCGTGACCATGGCAAAGTAGATACCTTCACGTTTCACCGCCAACTTGCCATATACAGCACCCAGTAAAGCCGCTGCTAAGGTTCCACCCAACACACCTAACTCGGGTGTAACACCGGTTTCCATCATCAAATAACCGGTAATGTAGCCGCCGGTTCCTAAGAACGCAGCGTGGCCGAAAGAGAGCAAACCCACATAACCCAACAGCAGGTTAAATGCGCAAGCGAACAGTGCGAAACAGAGCACTTTCATGACAAACACAGGGTAAAGCACGTAAGGAGCAATCAATCCAAGGACGACCAGTGCAATCATTGTTTTACTTATTTTCATCGTCACGTCTCCTAGGCTTCTTTACCAAATAAGCCCGCAGGCTTGGTTAGCAATACAATCACCATCACCGCAAAAATAACGGTGGTCGAGGCTTCGGGGTAAAAGTACTTCGTCAGGCCTTCCACAACCCCCATGCCTAAGCCGGTCAGGATTGCGCCACCGATCGATCCCATACCGCCAATTACCACGATGGCGAATACTACGATCAGCATGTTGGAACCCATATCGGGTGATACCGAATACACCGGCGCGGCCATGACACCGGCAAAGCCAGCTAAGCCGACACCAAAACCAAAGGTCAGAGTGACAATCAAAGGTACGTTGATACCAAATGCCTGCATCAACTGCGGGTTCTCAGTACCTGCACGCAGGTAGGCACCCAGCTTTGTTTTCTCAATCATGTACCAAGTACCGGCGCAGACAATGATCGACGCGATAATGATCCAAGCACGATAATTTGGCAGATACATAAATGGCAGACGGTTACCGCCTTTCAGCTCTTCTGGAATTGCATAGGACATACCCGAGGAACCAAACAGGTGGGTAAACGCCCCCTGAAGAATCAGCGCTAAACCGAAGGTCAGCAGCAAACTGTAGAGGTGATCCTCATTGGCAATTGGACGCAGCAGAAAACGCTCCATCAAAATGCCGATAAAGCCCACGGCGATCGGGACGAGAATTAGCGCGACCCAATAGTTAATGCCCATATAGTTAAGAGCCATCCACGCAAAGAAAGCACCCAGCATATAGAGCGCGCCCTGCGCGAAGTTAATGATTTTTAACAGTCCAAAAATAATTGCTAAACCCAGACTGAGTAATGCATAGAATGAGCCGTTAATCAGGCCCACCAGCAATTGACCAAATAGGCCAAAGAGATTTATATCGAGGAATGTTGCCATAACTCTCCACCCCTAACCGGCAACTGCGCCACAGATACATTTGTAGCTAACCGGTACTTACAATCCGCTAAGAGAGCTATATAGAACTACGAATAGCTCAAAACTCTGACTTACTGTGAGAGAGGCGAAAGCCGCCCCCCTCGTCATACAAGCGCCTTATTTGGCAGCCAGGAAGTTACACTTATCCATCATCGGACCAAATGCTTCTTCACCTGGGATAACCTGCTCAATTGCGAAGATATCGTCTTCGTTTTTACGCTCTTTGGATGTTTTGATACGTACCTGATACATGTCATGCACCATACGACCATCCGCACGTAGATGAGCGTTACGCGCGAAGAAATCGTTCGGCTTGTTCGCCTTCATCTTCGCCATTACCGCATCAGCATCATCCGTACCCGCTTCTTTGATCGCGTTTAGGTAGTGCATTGTCATAGAGTAAGCACCCGCCTGACCCATTGCTGGGATAGAGCCATGACGCTCTTTAAAACGCTTAGACCAAGCACGTGTTTCATCATCCATATCCCAGTAGAAACCTGTTGTCAGTTTCATACCGCCAGAGATTTCAGGATCCAGCGCTTTCGCGTTGTGAGTAAATACCAACAAACCTGCAACATCAGTTGTTTCAGTTAGACCGAACTCAGCTGCTGTTTTTAGGGAGTTAACGAAGTCAGCACCAGCATTCGCTAGCGCCACTACGTCTGCACCAGAAGATTGCGCCTGAAGAACGTAAGAGGAGAAGTCGGTTGTACCTAGTGGAGCGCGCACAGCGCCTACCACTTCACCGCCGTTAGAGTTAATTACGCCCGTCGCTACTTTCTCTAGAGCATGACCGAAAGCGTAGTCCGCAGTGATGAAGAACCACTTCTTCTTACCTGCAGCTACCATCGGTTTTACCGTACCGTTAGCTAGCGCTACTACGTTGTAAGTCCAGTGAGCGTTGTAAGGTGAACACGCCTTAGTGGTGAACGCATGAGATGCAGAAGTAGCGATCAGAGCAACTTTTTTGTTGTCTGTTAGCACTTTAGTTACCGCACCTGTTACTGAAGAAGCTACCAGACCTGTAACCGCATCAACGCCTTGGCTTTCTACCCATTCACGCGCTTTTGCAGAACCGATGTCTGGTTTGTTCTGGTCGTCGGCACTTACCACTTCAATTGGTTTACCTAGTACCGTACCGCCAAAATCTTCAACCGCCATCTCTACTGCTGTAACACAGCCTGCACCACAGATATCAGCATAAACACCGCCCATATCGGCTAGTACACCGATTTTGACTTTGTCGTCTGATACACCTGCCGCTTGCACCCCTGTTACTGCGAATGTAGAGGCAATTGCCGCTGTCAGCAGAGATTTCTTCATTGATTTCATCGCATTTTCTCCCGATAGAGTTTTTTATTTTTATTCAAAGTTTGATGCTTTGTGGTTTAACCCAGCACATCTTCGGGTCATTCACTTAGCCTCTGGACATTCAGGAACCTAAGCGCAGGCCTGTAAAAGGCTTATTCATAGGCTCCTCAAGGCTGTTAAACACCTAAATAGGTATTTAGTAATTCTGTTTTCTCGGTCAGTTCATGTTTGTGAACTTCTTCCACGATATGACCGTGTTCCATCACGTAATGACGATCCGCAATCGGTGCCGCAAAACGGAAGTTCTGCTCTACCAACAAGATGGTCAGTCCGCGTTCTTTTAACTTGGTTAGCACCTCTCCCAACTTCTGCACAATCACAGGTGCCAGACCTTCGGTGATCTCGTCGAGCAACAAGATATTTGCGCCCGAACGCAAGATACGAGCTAAAGCCAGCATCTGCTGCTCACCGCCGGATAGACGTGTGCCTTGGCTGGTTCGGCGTTCGTAAAGGTTGGGGAAGATTTCATAGATCTCTTCGACACTCATGCCGTCACTGCGCACAGTCGGCGGCAGCATTAGGTTTTCTTCCACGTTTAAACTGGAAAAAATACCGCGCTCTTCAGGACAGAAACCCATGCCTAAGTGGGCGATTTTGTGCGCCGGCATATCGATGGTTTCGCGACCATTAACGTTGATGCTGCCACTACGACGACCCACCATATTCATGATCGAACGCAGCGTAGTTGAACGGCCTGAACCATTACGTCCCAATAGGGTTACTAGCTCGCCCTGCATCACATGCATATCGATGCCGTGCAGAATGTGAGATTCGCCGTAGAAAGAGTGCAAGTCACTAATACGAAGTTTTTCGTTGCCACCTAAGCTCATGCCACAACCTCCTCTTTCTCAGGCGAGGTTTCAGCAGGCTTGGCAGCTTCAGGTTCTTCATCTGCAGCAACGCCCAGGTAAGCTTCCTTAACACGTGGATCGGCTGATACCGTGGCGTAATCACCTTCGGTAAGGATCGCGCCACGCTGAAGAACAGAGATACGATCCGCCAGTTTGGAAACCACATGCAGGTTATGCTCAACCATCAAAATGGTGCGATCTTTGGAGACCTGTTTGATCAGGTCCGACACCACTTCAACATCTTCGTGGCCCATACCCTGAGTCGGCTCATCCAATAACATCAGTTCTGGATCTAAGGCTAATGTGGTTGCGATCTCCAAAGCACGCTTACGGCCATAAGGCTGATCGACGGTCACTGAGTTCGCATGGTCTTGAAGACCTACCGACTCCAGCAACTCCATCGCACGGCCATTAAGCTTGTCTAAGACTTTGTCAGACTTCCAAAAATGAAAGCTGTTGCCCTCTTTACGTTGAAGGGCAATACGGACGTTCTCCAACACCGTCAGATGTGGGAACACCGCAGAGATCTGGAAAGAACGGATCACCCCTTTACGCGCGATCTCGGCGGAACGCATCTGGGTGATATCTTCGCCATTAAAAAGAATTTGACCGGACGTTGGGATTAAAAACTTGGTCAACAAATTAAATACGGTCGTCTTACCGGCACCATTAGGCCCGATCAAGGCGTGAATGCTGCCACGCTCGACGTTTAAATTGACCTTATCTACCGCAGTAAAGCCTTTAAACTCTTTAATCAAATCTGAGGTTTGCAGTACATAATCGACACTCATGCAGACTCTGATCCTCGCTGTTTTTTATTTTTATTTAACCAGCGCAACAACCTAAAAATACGGCTAAATGCTGATAAGCTGTCGCCCAACCTAGCAATTACCCCTACATAAAATCCAGTACAACTTTAGTCGTATTTGCACTGCAAAAAACGATAGATTTACGATTTAGTTTATATTTTTCAGCAACTTACAAAAGCGGTTAAAATATTTACAAAAATACAGGAATTCCTTTATTGACCTTTACGTGAACGTAAACTTTGCTTAATCTGTAAAGAGTTAAAAACAGCGGATTTTTATGAATAGCAAACAGACTTATTCCATCAGCGAGCTAGCGAAAGAGTTCGCGTTAACCACGCGAAGCATCCGTTTCTATGAGGATCAGCAGCTGCTCTTTCCAACCCGACGTGGGCAAACACGTATCTACAGCACACAAGATCGCGTGCGTTTAAAGCTGATACTGCGCGGTAAACGCCTTGGGTTCTCACTCGCGGAAACACGGGAGCTTTTTGCGCTGTGGGATGAAACGCTGACAGGAAGTGAAAAGCAGCTAACTCTGCTATTAGAAAAAATTAATGAAAAGCGTTCGGAGCTGGAACAACAGCTTCAAGATATCGCGATTTTGCAGCAGGAGTTAGATAACGCAGAACTCCGCTGCCATGAAACATTGCTCGAACTAAAACAAAAACAACAAAGAGCCGGTTAATCGATTCAGCCTTTACTTGATCCTTAAGTGATCTGTGGATAAATCGACACGCCGGTAAAAAGGGTACGACTATGATCTCACAGTATTCCAGCCTGAATTTTGGCCTTGGCGAAACATTGGATATGTTGCGTGAGCAAATAAACCATTTTGCTGCACAAGAGATAGCGCCAAGAGCGGAACAGATCGATAAGGATAATGAGTTTCCTCAGGATCTATGGCGCAAGTTCGGTGATATGGGGCTGCTCGGTATCACGGCTAAAGAGGAATATGGCGGTGTCGATATGGGCTATTTGGCGCATGTAATCGCCATGGAAGAGATCAGCCGTGCCTCCGCGTCCGTTGCCCTCTCTTACGGTGCGCACTCCAATCTGTGTGTTAACCAGATTCATCGCAACGGTACCGAAGAGCAAAAGCAAAAATATCTGCCGAAATTAATCAGCGGTGAACATGTCGGTGCATTGGCTATGTCCGAGCCCAATGCGGGTTCTGATGTGGTCTCCATGAAACTGCATGCCCGCGATAATGGCGATCACTACCTGCTGAACGGCAACAAGATGTGGATCACCAATGGCCCCGACGCCAATACTTATGTGATCTACGCCAAGACCGAACCCAACGCAGGTGCTAAAGGGATTACCGCGTTTATCGTCGAACGAGATTATCCAGGATTCTCCCGTCATCAGAAGCTCGACAAGCTCGGGATGCGTGGTTCCAACACTTGTGAACTGGTCTTCGAAGATTGCCCTGTTCCGAAAGAAAACATCTTAGGTGAACTCAACGCCGGTACCCGCGTACTGATGAGTGGTTTGGATTACGAGCGCTTAGTGTTAGCCGGTGGTCCTTTGGGGATTATGGCTGCGGCGATGGATATCGCAGTCCCTTACATTCGTGATCGTAATCAGTTTGGCCAAGCGATCGGCGAGTTCGAACTCGTACAAGGCAAGATCGCCGATATGTACACCCTGATGAACACCAGCAAGGCCTATACCTACAGCGTTGCCCAAGCAGCGATGCGCGGAGAACCCAGCCGAAAAGATTGCGCTGGGGTAATCCTCTACACCGCCGAAACCGCAACCAAAATGGCGCTGGATGCGATCCAGCTCTTGGGCGGTAACGGTTATATAAATGAATTTCCAACCGGCCGTTTACTCCGTGATGCCAAGCTCTACGAGATAGGAGCAGGTACCTCAGAGATACGCCGAATGCTTATCGGTCGTGAGCTGTTTATGAATAAGTAACCCATCAACAGGCGACTAGGAGACTATCTATGGCTGTTCTGCACACAACAATAAATACACAGGCAGAGTCATTTAAAGCCAACCAACGCGAAATGCGCGCGGCGGTGGCTGATCTAAAAGATAAAATTGCAGTAATCGCACAAGGCGGTGGCCCTGAGTATCAGGAGCGCCACAGGGCACGCGGTAAGTTACTGGCGCGCGAGCGTATCGATCAACTATTAGACCCGGGTTCTGCCTTTTTAGAGATAGGCCAACTCGCGGCTTATCAGGTTTACGAAGATAACATTCCGGCAGCAGGAGCCGTCGCCGGTATCGGCCAAGTGTGCGGCCAAGACTGCATGATTGTAGCCAATGATGCCACGGTCAAAGGCGGTACTTACTTCCCTCTGACGGTAAAAAAACATCTGCGTGCGCAAGAGATCGCAGAGATGAACAATCTGCCCTGCATATACTTGGTTGATTCTGGTGGCGCTAACCTGCCTCAACAGGATGAAGTGTTTCCCGATCGCGATCATTTCGGCCGCATCTTCTACAACCAAGCACGGATGTCTGCCAAAGGTATCCCTCAAATCGCCGTCGTCATGGGGTTATGTACCGCTGGGGGCGCTTATGTGCCAGCTATGGCCGATGAATCCATCATCGTCCGTGATCAAGGTACGATTTTCCTAGCAGGTCCACCCTTGGTTAAGGCTGCCACAGGTGAAGTCGTAACCGCCGAAGCACTCGGTGGCGCAGACGTGCACTGTAAAGTCTCTGGGGTCGCCGATTACTACGCCGATAATGATACCCATGCTCTGCAGCTCGCCAGACGCTGCATCGCCAATAGCAATCGCGTTAAGCAAACCAACGTGCAATTACAAGCACCGCAGCCTCCGCTTTATAACGAAGAGGAGATCTACGGTGTAGTCGGCACCGATCTGAAAAAACCGTTTGATGTCCGCGAGGTGATTGCCCGGATCGTGGATGGCTCAAATTTCGATGAATTTAAGCAACAGTTTGGCACAACCTTAGTAACAGGTTTTGCGCACATATGCGGCTATCCTGTCGGCATCATCGGCAATAATGGGATTTTATTCAGCGATTCTGCTCAAAAAGGCGCGCACTTTATCGAGCTCTGCTGCCAGCGAAAGATTCCACTGCTGTTCTTGCAAAATGTCACCGGTTTTATGGTGGGCGAGAAAGCCGAATCAGAGGGGATCGCCAAACACGGTGCCAAAATGGTGACCGCAGTGGCTTGTGCCAACGTACCTAAAATCACTGTGTTGATTGGCGGCTCTTTTGGGGCAGGCAACTACGGTATGTGTGGTCGCGGTTACAGCCCTAACTTCCTATGGATGTGGCCTAACGCCCGAATATCGGTGATGGGTGGCGAGCAAGCCGCTGGGGTTTTATCCACAGTTAAACGCGACCAACTTGAGCGCAACAATCAAACTTGGAGCGCTGAAGAAGAGGCCGCTTTTAAGCAACCGATTATCGAGAAGTATGAGCAACAAGGTCACCCCTATTACGCCAGTGCACGACTCTGGGATGACGGTGTGATCGATCCGGCTCAAACCCGTAAAGTGGTTGCAATGAGCCTATCAGCAGCCCTCAATCAGCCAATTGCAGACAGTAAATTTGGCATCTTCCGGATGTAAGGAGGCGACTATGACTAAGCCAGTAGTGTTATTAAATAAAGCCCAAGGCGTAGCGCATCTCGTGATTAACAAACCTGAAGTGCATAACGCTTTCGACGATCAGATCATCTCGCAATTGTTAGGTCATCTAGAGGCCTGCGATAAAGACCCAGAAGTACGCGTTTTGGTACTGCGGTCTGAAGGTAAGAACTTTTCATCCGGTGCCGACCTTGGCTGGATGAAGCGCATGGCCAAAAACAGCTATGACGACAACTTTGATGATGCCAAGCAGCTAGCTGCTTTGATGCATCAACTGGATACTCTCAGCAAACCTACGATCTGCCTAGTACAAGGTGCAGCTTACGGTGGTGCGGTAGGTTTAGCTGCATGCTGTGATTTTGTGATCGCCACCGAACAGAGTCAGTTCTGCCTAAGTGAGGTCAAGATTGGCCTAATCCCCGCAGTGATCTCGCCTTATGTAATCCGTGCAATGGGCTCAAGACAGGCCCGACGCTATATGATCAGTGCCGAATCCTTTTCTGCCTGCGATGCCCATCATTACGGTCTAGTTCACCAAGTCGTGGCCACAACCGAGCTGCTTGATGATAGCTGCCACCAGTTGATCAACCAGCTGCTGCAAAACAGTCCGTTGGCGATGGCTGCTGCCAAACATTTAGTCGCTGCCGTCAGTGATAGTCATATCGATATTCATCTGATCACCGACACAGCCAGACGGATCGCCGAGATAAGAGTCAGTCCCGAAGGCCAAGAGGGCCTGAGCGCCTTTTTAGAAAAACGAAAGCCAGAGTGGGTAGAGTCATGAGCGAAACAAAATCGACGGCACTACCGAGTAAAATATTAATCGCTAACCGCGGTGAGATAGCTTGTCGTGTAATCAAAACGGCACAGCGCTTAGGTATCCGCTGTGTTGCGGTTTACTCTGAAGTGGATGCCAAGGCTAAGCATGTTCAGATGGCTGATGAGGCCTATCTACTCGGCCCTGCACCTAGTGCTGAGAGTTATCTGCGTACAGATAAGATCCTAGAGACCTGCCGTACAGCCGGAATTGAAGCGGTACACCCAGGCTATGGTTTTCTGTCTGAGAATGCTGAGTTTGCGACCGAGCTGGAACGTCACGGCATTACCTTTATCGGTCCACCAGCCAGTGCAATCACGTCTATGGGCTCTAAGTCCGCAGCCAAAGCGATTATGTCGAAAGCCGATGTGCCTTTGGTTCCGGGTTACCATGAAGACGATCAAGATCCACAGCGCCTGAAACAAGCATCGATAGACTGCGGTTATCCACAGCTGCTAAAAGCGGTGGCTGGCGGTGGTGGTAAAGGGATGCGTGTGGTTCGCTCTGTGGATGAATTCGATAGCGCCCTGCAAGCCGCGCAACGAGAAGCGCAAAACTCTTTTGCTAACCCCGATATGCTGATTGAGCGCTATCTGGAGCAGCCGCGTCATATCGAAGTGCAGGTCTTTTGTGATCAGCATGGCAATGGTGTTTATCTCGCCGATCGCGACTGCTCTATCCAGCGTCGTCACCAGAAGATTATTGAGGAGGCACCCGCCCCTAACCTAGCGGACGAGACCCGCAAAGCTATGGGTGAAGCGGCTGTCCGCGCAGCTCAAGCCATCGACTATGTCGGTGCAGGTACGGTCGAGTTTTTATACGACACCGACGGTTCATTCTATTTTATGGAGATGAACACCCGTCTTCAGGTGGAGCACCCGGTGACCGAGTACGTCACCGGCGTCGACCTCGTAGAGTGGCAATTGGCGATTGCGGCGGGGGCAAAACTTCCGCTGACTCAAGATCAGATCAAAGCCAAGGGGCATGCGATCGAAACCCGTATCTACGCCGAAGACCCTGCGCAAGATTTTCTGCCGGCGACAGGCACTTTAAAATACTTATCCACACCCGAAGAATCCGACTGTGTCCGTATCGACAGTGGTGTCCGCGGAGGTGATGAGGTTAGCCCTTATTATGACCCAATGATCGCGAAGCTGATTGTTTGGGGTGAAGATCGAAATGCCGCAATTTTGCGTCTGAATCGAGCCTTATCGGAATACCGTATTGCCGGTTTAAAAACCAATCTGAAGTTCTTAAGAGATCTAGCATCTGCACAACCTTTTGCAGATCTCGACTTAGATACTGGTTTTATCGAACGCCACTACGATCTGCTCTTTGCCGAGCCAGTCATAGACAAGCCACTCTATCTCGCCATCTCGGCGAGTCTGTTTGGGCAGTTAGACACTCAAGACCAGTCTGATAATCATACTCACCCTTCTCCGTTTACGACATTGTGTAACTGGCGCTTGAATATCCCGTCTATTCGAACGCTGCAGTTACAGCAGGGTGAAGCAATCCATGACGTAAATATCGAACAACGGGCAGAGACAGAGCTCGTTACTGTTGATGAGCAGCAGTACTCCATCAGCCTAACGCAGCAGGATGATCAACTTCGGGTTCACGTTGATGATCAACAGCTACAGATGCACTTTTTCCGTGATGGTAATGAGCTTCACCTGTTTCATAACGATCTCTGCTTCCAATGCAGTTTGCATCAAACCACGCACGTTTCTGAACAAGGTAAAGCCGATCACTCTCTCACCGCACCCATGAACGGTGTCGTAGTCGAGGTTTTAGTTGAGCAAGGGCAATCGGTGCAAGCCGGCGAAGCCTTAGTGATCATGGAAGCGATGAAGATGGAGCATAGTATTTCAGCACCTCATGCCGGCACCGTCAGCGAAGTTTTCTTTGCCTCAGGTGATCTAGTCGAAGAAGGCGCGGAACTTCTGGAGCTGGAATTTTCCGAAGAGGAAGCCGCATCATGACGTTGCCAAAGCAGGTCAAGTTGGTCGAGGTAGGACCTCGGGATGGCTTACAAAATGAGCCCGGCGATATTATTCCGACTGATATAAAGATCGATCTGATCAATGCGCTATCTAGCGCAGGTTTGAGTCATATTGAGGCCACGAGTTTTGTGTCTCCTAAGTGGGTGCCACAAATGGCTGACGCCAGTGCAGTGATGATGGGTATTCAGCGCCATCCAAACACCATTTATGCAGCACTCACCCCCAACCTAACTGGCTTAAATAAAGCACTCAACACAGAGGTTGATGAAGTTGCGGTATTTACCGCCGCTTCTGAAGCGTTTACGCAAAAAAATATTAACTGCTCTATAACCGAAAGCCTTGAAAGATTTGCGCCGCTGATTGAAAAAGCTAACGCTAACAATATCCCTGTTAGAGGGTATGTTTCCACGGTGATGGGTTGTCCTTATACCGGTGAAATATCCGCTGAACAGGTCACGGTTGTCTGCAAAGAGATGATTGAAATGGGCTGCTATGAGATCTCTCTAGGCGACACAATCGGCACCGGTACACCATTAAAGGCTAAAAGGCTGATAGAAGCCGTAACCAAAGAAATACCCGTTTCAAAATTAGCCGCACACTTTCACGACACCTACGGCCAAGCCCTAGCCAATATCTATGCAGTGCTTGAAGAGGGGATCAGCGTTATCGACACCTCTGTCGCTGGTTTAGGTGGCTGCCCTTACGCCCAAGGCGCATCAGGCAATGTCGCCACCGAAGATGTGCTCTACATGCTCAATGGCCTCGGCATTGAAACCGGTGTGCAACTAGACGAGCTTATAAAAGTGAGCCACTGGATCAGCCAGCAGCTACAACGCAGTAACGGCTCTAAAGTAGCCCTAGCCCTCACTCCTAAATCATCTATTTGAGAAACAACATGAATCCACAACCGTCACATCTTACGGCGTTAGATCTGCCTGTACCTTCACAAGATCAACTTCCAGAAGTGTTCCAGAAGTACTTCGCTTTATGCGAAGAAAAGCTGGGCTTGATTCCTAACGTACTGAAAGCATACAGCCACAACATCGCTCAGTTAGAAGCATTTTCCAGCTTGTATAACGAGTTAATGCTAGGCAAAAGCGGCCTCAGCAATTTGGAAAAAGAGATGATCGCTGTCGCTGTTTCTGCCAGCAACGCCTGCTACTACTGTCAGGTCGCTCACGGTGCTGCTGTGCGTGAATACTCTCAAAAGCCGACCCTCGGTGAACTGCTGGTGATGAACTACCGTGTTGCCGAACTCTCCGAACGACACATCGCTATGCTCGATTTCTCGGTGAAGTTGACCGAATCACCCCACCGCATGAATGAAAATGACCGCCAACAGCTAAGAGATGTCGGCTTTAGTGATCAAGATATCTGGGATATCGCCAACATCGCGGGTTTCTACAACATGACTAATCGAGTCGCCAGCGCTGTGGATATGCAACCCAATCTGGAATACCACAGCCAGCATCGTTAAGGCTCAGTCTGAAATGCACATAGACCTAACAACAAAAATAGAAAAGGTTTATCCAACATGTCCGATCTACACAGTTACACTCAAGGCTCTAAAGCCGAGCCCTTATTGGATATCACCATTGGTGATCAATTTGATTTAACGGCAGAAAAATTCCCAGATAACGATGCATTGATCGTTCGGCATCAGAATATTCGCCTGACCTACGCGCAGTTACAGCAACAAGTAGATCAAGCGGCGCGGGCATTTATGGCCATAGGCGTTTCGAAAGGTGATCGAGTGGGTATCTGGTCCCCTAACTGTGCGGAATGGACAATTACTCAGTTAGCAACGGCAAAGATTGGTGCGATTCTGGTGAACATCAACCCGGCCTATCGCACCCATGAATTGGAGTACGCACTTAACCAATCTGGCACTAAGTATCTGGTCTCTGCGGTGAACTTTAAGTCATCTAACTATATGGAGATGCTTTACGCGCTTGCTCCGGAGCTAAAAACAGCGCAAGCCGGCCAATTAACTTCTGCAACGCTACCTAACCTCAAGGGCGTGATCAGTCTTTCCTCACAGGCGTTAGCAGGTAGTTGGTGCTGGCAGGCATTTCTAGATAATGCAGATCAAATCAGTGCTGAGCAACTTAGCACTGTGCAGGCGAGCTTAGACATTCACGACCCGATCAATATCCAGTACACATCCGGCACAACCGGCTTCCCGAAAGGTGCAGCGCTTTCTCACCACAATATTTTGAATAACGGCTTCTTTGTTGCCGAGAGCATGAAGTTCACCGATCAAGATCGCTTAGTAATTCCGGTGCCGCTCTATCATTGTTTTGGCATGGTGATGGGCAACTTAGGCTGTATCACCCACGGTTCAGCGATGATCTATCCCGATGAAGGGTTTGAACCACAATCGGTACTCACCGCCGTCGCTGAAGAACGCGCAACCGCACTGTTTGGTGTCCCAACGATGTTTATCGCTGAGATGGAGCACCCAGAGTTTGAGCAATATGACTTGAGTAGCCTGCGCACCGGCATTATGGCGGGTTCAATCTGCCCTGCGGAGGTGATGAAAGCGGTCAATACCAAAATGCATATGCACGAGGTACAGATCGCCTACGGCATGACCGAAACGAGCCCTGTATCCACCCAGACGGCTGCCGATGATCCTTTTGATAAACGCGTCTCTACTGTAGGCCGTACCCAACCCCATATCGAAAGCCAGATTATCGATCCAGCCACAGGCGAAGTGCAGCCAAGAGGCGAAGTAGGCGAGCTATGTACCCGCGGCTACAGCGTGATGCTGAAATATTGGAACAATCCAGAGGCCTCGCAAAATGCGATCGATCCACAAGGTTGGATGCATACCGGCGATCTCGCCATTATGGATGCTGATGGCTACGTGCAGATTGTCGGGCGTATTAAAGATATGGTGATCCGCGGTGGCGAAAACATCTATCCAAAAGAGATCGAAGAGTTTCTCTACACCCACCCAGCGATCTCTGATGTTCAAGTCACCGGTGTACCCGATCCACAATTTGGCGAAGAACTGATCGCTTGGATCAAACTGACACCACAAGCAGACAACGTGACTGAAGAAGAGTTGAAAAGCTTCTGCCAAGGAGCGATCAGTCACTTTAAGATCCCGCGCTATTTCAAATTTGTCGATAATTTCCCGATGACAGTCACCGGCAAGATCCAGAAATTTAAGATGCGAGAGATCTCTATCGAAGAGCTTGGGCTCGATGAAAATTAGAGCTGATACAGGAATAAACCGTGACTGAGGTTAATAAACATTATTCACAAGCATTCGATGGCGAGCAAATCATCCGCCAACTGCACTTATCTTATCCACAGGAGCCAACTGCGTTTCAATTGGCCCCTATCGATCAGTTACATATCGGCGGGATAAAAGCCTCTATGAAGCTACTGCAACAAATAAAATTGTGCAGGCAGAATCGAGTATTGGATATAGGCTCTGGGTTGGGTGGTTTGATGCGCTTAATCGAGTCAGAACTGAGTATTAATGTGATTGGACTGGATATAACCCACGCATTTAACCAAACCCACCAGCAAATATCACAATTATTGCCCTCTTTTAATGCCCCTAAACTGGTCACTTCCGATGCGCAGCAATTACCCTTTTGCAGCGATAGCTTTGACCTGATTATCTTCCAGCATAGCCTGCTCAATATCCCCAATAGCCAACAAGCATTGGCTGAATGTCGACGGGTTTTAAAGCCACAAGGTCGATTACTGCTACACGAAGTGATCCAAGGGCCCAATACGGAAGCGATGCAGTTTCCTGTGCCTTGGGCGCGAGAACCGAGCAACTCTCACCTAATCACACAAACAGAATTAGAAAGCCTACTCGAACAAGCGGGCTTTAGCATCCAAAGTTACGATGACTGGAGCCAAGAGGCACTCGCCTGGCGACAAAAACAACTCGGTAAAGAACAACAATCCCAAAGCGAGACTGCCGCTGTATCACCCGCCATGATTCTTGGCCCGGAGTTTAAAAAGATGGGCAGCAACGTGGTTAAAAACCTTAAGTTAGATGCAATCCAGATCATCGAACTGGTCGCGCAAGCCGACTGCAACTAATAATCTACCGCTCCTAAGCCAGCTTCAGGAATATATGCTGATAAGCAATATCCAACGCCACATACACCAACAACAGCGACATCGCCCAGTTTAAACCGCAGAAGTAGCGCGGATTGTGAATAAGCTTACCTAATCGCGCGCCCATAAAAAGATAACTACTCGGCGCGCCAAACGCCAGTGTGGATAACAATAGCGACCAGACAAAAATAGCGTAGCCCGATATCTCTGCTGCCGGAAACTGCACCGAGACTATCGGCAAGATCGCGATAAAGGCTTTCGGGTTCAGAAGTTGAAGGATCAACCCTTCTTTAAAGCTCATTGGGTTCGGGTTAGCTTTCACTTCCGTCTTTGCCATGGCTGACAAAGCCACTTTGTAGGCTAAGTAGAGAATATAAAGGCTGCCTGCAGCACTCAAAAACAGCTCGTAACCCGCGGTAATAAACCAAGCGCCGACATAGCCAAACAGTAAAAACAGCACCAGCATCGCACTGCCTACCCCGAGGCTAAACGCTAATGTCGAACGAATCTGCCCGTGTATACCGGCATTTAAACTAAGTAGATTGCATGGACCAGGGGTGTACATCACGCCAAAGGCGTACAGGAGTATTTCAACCATAGTGATCAACTCGGATTAAAAAGAGAGATTTAAAGGGCTCGGAGGAGCCTTGAATTTAAGCGCTCAGAAAGTGCTTCTGATATTGCTTGGGCGTCATACCAAAGATCGGTTTAAAGCGCCGGTTGAAGTGACTCAAGTCGCTGAAGCCATAATCAAACACGACATCATCCAGTGCTTTACCTTTTTCCAGTTCTTCACGGGCACGGTTGATCCGGCAATTCAAAATATATTGGTGCGGTGTGATACCAAATTGCTGTCGAAACATCCGCAGGAAATGATACTTCGATAGGTTGGCTTGCTGGCTCAGCTCTTCAAGAGAGACATCAGTTTGTAGATTTTGGTTGATAAAATCGCGTGCTCGCAGAAGTAGGCTATCGACACGACGCGCCTTTTGATTCGCTTGGGATTCACCGTACAGCTGCGCAATCCTCGTTGCCATCTGGTAAAGCTCACACTCTTGGCGAAGCTTATCTTCAGATCTATTTTCGATCAGCTGCACTATTTGCAAAATATGCTGACAGAGCTGGGCATCATCCAGCAGGGTATCTGCCACCCGAAAAACTTGGCTTTTGATACCGGCTGCTTGGAAGACAGGTGCTAGCTGGTCAGGGTGCACATAGAGCATGCGGTACTGCAATTTATCATCGACACCAGAATGGCCATCGTGCACTTCATCTGGATTAAAGACGATAATATTGCCTGGGTGACTGCGGTGAAATTGACCACGGGAGAAGAAGTCCTGACGACCACTCAGCGTAACCCCGAACGAATACTCCTCATGGGCATGGCGCCCATAAGAGAAATCGCTGATCGCGGCATTTAGAACGGTAACTTGCTCTAAGTGCTCACTTTTACTGTATTGAAACTGGTTATCCTGATTCATCACTCTTCACCGCTCTCGCTAGTATAAATCGCCTGCAGTATTACCTACAGTGTAGAGGGATGAGCAAAACTAATACTTGGATAAAATTGCGCACTTTAAGAAAAAGTGCGCAGAGGGATACTGCGCTTATTCTTCTGCTTCGGCGCGTTGGCGCAAGACAAACTTCTGGATCTTGCCAGTCGAGGTTTTAGGTAGTTCGCCAAACACCACCACTTTCGGCGCTTTAAACCGCGCCATATTGGAGCGGCAAAACTCGATCACTTCAGCCTCGGTTAGACTCGCCCCTGGCTTAGGTTTGATAAAGGCACAAGGCACCTCGCCCCATTTATCGTCGAGCTTAGCTACCACTGCCGCTTCCAACACGTCAGGATGACGATAAAGCACGCCTTCGACCTCAATCGAGGAGATATTTTCACCGCCAGAGATAATGATATCTTTAGAACGATCCTTGATCTCGATGTAGCCATCCTCATGCCACACCGCAAGGTCACCCGAGTGGAACCAGCCACCTGCAAAGGACGCATCCGTGGTCGGTTTGTTCTTTAGATAACCTTTCATCACCAGATTACCGCGCATAAAGATTTCGCCGATGGTTTCGCCATCTTGCGGTACAGGTTCTAGAGTATCTGGATCAGCCACCATCAAGTCTTCAAGCATAGGCGCTTTCACCCCTTGACGGGCTTTGAGACGGGCTTTCTCTTCGATGCTGTTGTCATCCCACTTATCGTGCCATGCACACAGCACAGAAGGGCCGTAGGTCTCTGTCAAGCCATAGACATGGGTGACATCAATCCCCATCTCCTCCATCCCTTGTATGACTGCAGCAGGCGGTGCAGCACCAGCGGTCATCACCTTAACTTTGTGCTCAATCCCCTGTTTGAACTCATCAGGCGCGTTATTCAGCATATTCAGAACAATCGGAGCCCCACAGAAATGATCGATCTTTTCTTCACGAATCAGATCGTAGATTTTCTCTTCGCGAACATGACGCAGGGACACACTGGTACCAACAGACGCAGCCAAAGACCAAGGGAAACACCAGCCATTACAATGAAACATCGGTAGGGTCCAAAGGTACTTGGGATGACGCCCCATATCCCAAGAGACCACATTGCTCATGGCATTCAAGTAAGCGCCTCGATGGTGGTATACCACCCCTTTAGGATCGCCGGTCGTACCTGAGGTATAATTCAGCGTGATCGCATCCCATTCATCCTCGGGCGGCTGCCAAGCAAACTCAGGATCACCCTCTAACAGCAGTTCATCGTAAGTGATGCTGCCGATCTGCTCACCCTCAGTGAAAGTAGAATCTTCGATTGCAATCACTAGAGGATCAATATCAGCCATCTCAAGCGCCTGCTTCACCAAAGCACCAAATTCGCGCTCCACCAGCACCACTTTGCATTCCGCATGCTGCAAGATAAACGCAATCGCCTCAGCATCCAGTCGCACGTTGATCGCATTCAGAACCGAGCCAGACATAGGCACGCTGAAATGCGCTTCAAACACTTCGGGAAGATTTGGCGCGATAACGGATACAGTATCGCCCTTGCCAATACCGCGTTGTTGCAGAGCGCTGGCAAAGCGACGACAGCGAGTATATGTATCGGACCAACTGCGGCGTGCGTCGCCATGCACGGTAGCAATGTGGTCGGGGTAAACAAATGCAGCTCGCTCTAAAAAGCTGAGCGGAGTTAACGCAGCGTAATTGGCTTGATTCTTATCGAGCCCAATCTCGTAAGGGTTTTGGCTTGTTATCATTGTTATTATTCCTTTAATTGCCCACGCCAAAACTAGCATCAACGGATCAAAAAAACACCTTTCAGATCATCTGGTTAGCAGACGTAAAACTACAATTAACCATATATAAGTATCTTCCCTTATCCTTAAAGCTGCTTTAAAGTCTAAGTATAAAAATAACAGGTTTTAAGATCGGGATTTCCCGCAGGTTTAAATATGAGTGATGACCAGAGTTTAGAACTCGCCCGTTGTAAGGCTGATGCTGATCGTTATCGACTTTTAGCAGAACAGTCGACCGATATGATCTCCCGACACACACCCACCAAAGAGTGGACCTACATAGATGCCAGCCCTGCGGTTGAAACTGTACTCGGCTACACCCCCGAAGAGATCATCGGCATGGCAGGGTATGAGCAGTTCCACCCTGAAGATGCCGATAACCTTTCCAAGCGTGATGACAGTGTCCGCTATCGTAGTGGTGTCTACACCAATGTGTACCGGTATCGTCACAAAAAAGGTCACTACATCTGGCTAGAAACCACCAGCCGTGTGATCCGTGATGACAGCGGAAATCCACAAGAGATCATCTGTGTATCGCGTGATGTTACCGAGCGTGAAGAAGCACAACGAGATATGCGTCGACTCGCGCGCGTGGTTGAAGCCTCATCCGATATGATCATGTTTTGTAACCACAAAACCCATAAGCTGACCTATCTTAATGAGTCGGCTTACCACACTCTTGGGGCAGAGAAAGATAAGCCGGTGATCTACTACCTTTCGCAGCTTTTCTCTGAAGATATTTTAGGGACACTGATCAAAGATGCCTTAGAACACGCCTCCATCCATGGGGTTTGGTACGGCAGCATTCCGATGCAATTAGACCCAGAACTCAACCGAGTGGCAGAGATTCGCGAAATCATTGCTCATCGTAATCGCCGTGAGAATGATCAGGTTGAATACTACTCCCTGATCGGACGCGATATTACCCTACGCCTACAAGCGGAAGAGGAAGCGAAACGTCATCAACTCGAGTTGGCGCATATGTCTCGTTTGCTCTCGGTAGGGGAGATGGCCACTGGGCTTGCACACGAGGTCAACCAGCCTTTGGCTGCGATCTTGAATTACTGCCATGGTACGCAGAGGCGTTTGGAAGAGGGTGATGCTGATCCGGTGAAAACCGTATCCGGCTCGATGAAGTTAATTATGAAGCAGGCCAAGCGTGCTTCGGAAATAATCAAACGGATGCGCTCCTTTGTGCGCAAGACCGATTACCAGTGCTTTGCTTTCCCGATTAACGACAGTTGCAAGGAGGTCAGTGCCTTCCTTTGTCAGGAAGCACAAGACCACAACATCACTTTTGATTTTCAGTTTGGGGATAACCTCCCCCCGCTGGTAGCTGACAAAGTACAGATCGAACAGGTACTCCTCAACCTGATGCGGAACGCAATTGAGGCCTACAACGATTGTAACAAGGCCTACAGACCCGTTATTATCACCACTAAAGCTGCCGAAGGTTATATTCATGTTTCGGTAGAGGACAAGGCAAAAGGAATTAGCAGCGAAGGTTTAGCTAAGCTGTTTGAACCGTTTTACACCTCTAAAACGACTGGCTTAGGTATGGGTCTCTCTATATCCCGTACCATTATTGAAACCCACGGGGGCCAGATGTGGGCAGAGAGTGATGGTCAAACCGGTACGCACTTTTATCTGAAACTGCCGTTAAGAGAACAATGATGCAAACAAATCCGACAGGCACTATCTATATTGTTGATGATGACGAAGATTTTCGTGATTCCATGCAATGGCTTTTAGAATCTGCCAACCACAACGTTGTTACCTTCCCTTCTGCACGGGAGTTTCTGGATAACTTTAATGGCGAAATCGGTTGTATGTTACTGGATGTACGTATGCCCGAGATCAATGGTCTGGCGCTACAACAGATCATGCAGGAACGAAATATTCAAATGCCGATTATTGTGATCTCCGGCCATGGAGATATCCCAATGGCTGTGAGCGCAATGAAACAGGGCGCAATGGATTTCTTAGAAAAGCCATTCGATGGCGATGTGCTACTGCGATTAGTTGGCCGAGCACTTTCTAAAGCCCAGAAAGCCAGCGATGAGCAGGGGGCACAAAAAGAGATCTTGGAAAACTATGCAAGCCTTAGCCGCCGTGAAAAAGAGGTGATGAAGCTTGTGGTTGCCGGTAATGCCAATCGCCAGATTGCCGAAGAGTTGGATATCAGCCCTAAAACGGTTGAAGTGCATCGCTCCCGCGTAATGAGCAAGATGCGCGCTGGCAGTCTTGCAACTCTGGTCAAACAAGCTTCTCAGCTAAGCGAGCAAGCTTAATCTAACCGCACCTGAGAGCCCTCAGGTGCGATCAGTTTGCAGTTCAACGCTTACCAGGATCAGGAATCGAGTAGGTCATGGTCGCGTGAGCCATCGGTTCCTCATCTCCTTCCGATAAGATATACACTTCACCCACCGCCAAACGCTTTCCAACTTTGAGCATCTGCGCTGTAGCGAAGATATCGCGATCGGCAGAAGGCTTACGTAAGAAGTTGATATTTAACTGAGTCGTCACCGCTAAAGGCACGGGGCCTATACGGCTTAATAGCGCCGCATAGACAGTCACGTCAGCTAGACCCATCATCGCAGGGCCAGAGACTGTACCGCCCGGTCTCAAATGTTGATCATCCACCGGCAAACGCATAGTGGCAGCACCATCACCTAGCTCCACCAATTCCCCATACTGCTCACCTTGGGGAAAGTGCTCTGCAAGAAAGCTCTGCAGCTGCTCAATATTCAACTTCATACACAACTCCAATCTGCCTAAGGAACCTAAGCAACAGCCTCATGTTCATCCCGCGCTTTATTACGCAGGATAAAGCGCTGAATCTTACCACTCGGCGTTTTTGGCAGTTCTGGCATAAACTCGATCTCGCGAGGGAAAGCATGAGTTGAAAGACGTGTACGTACCAGTTGCTTTAACTCTTCAGCCAACTCTTCTGTGGGATCAAACTCACGTTTAATCACTACATAGGCTTTAATAATAGCGCCACGTTTCACATCTGGTTTACCGATAACTCCCGACTCAGCCACCGCATCATGTTCGAGCAATGTACTTTCCACATCCGCAGGCCCTACGCGGTAACCCGCCGTGGTAATGATGTCATCATCACGACCTGTGAATGAATAACTGCCATCACCATGACTCATCACGACATCACCGGTGAGGTAGTACTGACCATGGAATGGGTGCTTCTCTTGCCATGTATAACCTTGGAAGAAAAACAGCGGCGAGTTATCCACATCTACTGCTAACTGCCCAGTCTCACCTTCAGGGATCTCATTAAAGTCTGCATCTAGGGCGACGACACGATGACCTGGCATTGAGAAGCCCATGGAGCCCACACGCACCACATCTTGCTTAAGGTCGTGATGGTTACATGCAGTCATACCGGTTTCTGTTTGGCCGTAATGATCCATTACAGGACAGCCTAAGCGCTTATCGACCCAACTGATTACTTCTGGGTTCAACGGTTCGCCAGCACTGCTCGCTACGCGTAGCGAGAAGGTTTCATCCGCAGCCAAGACCTCATCGTTTGCCATCAACATGCGGTAAGCCGTTGGTGCTGCCGCAAGGTTGGTAATCTTATATTTGCGCAGCATGTCGTAGGTGCTTTCTGGGGTAAACGCAGCCTCACAAAAGTGCGTGGTATTACCCAACAGCAGAGGACCAACCACCGCGTAGTAGAGGCCGTAAGCCCAACCTGGATCGGCAACATTCCAATAGGTATCTTCTGGACGCAAACCAATAGCAAAGCGCATATACACATAGAACGAGAGTAGCGCTCGGCTTGGTACCGCAACACCTTTAGATTTTCCGACTGTACCTGAGGTAAACATCTGTAAAAATGGATCATCTTTGCCAATTTTTACTGGTGTAAACTCTGTCGATTGCTGCTCAATCTCAGCAACAAAATCGAGATCATTTGTAGCATCAGCAGCCTGATCACGATTGAAAGTCAGGATGGCTGGACAATCAGTTACATCATTAAGCTTTGGACGGTTGCTTGGGTCGGTCACCACCAGCTTTGTACCCGCTTGCTGAACTCGGTACTCGATCGCACCGGAACCAAACGCCGTAAACAGCGGCTGGTAAACCGCGCCTGCGCGAAGCGTACCCATAATCACCACCATCAATTCAGGTGTGCGCGGTAGCAAAGCCGCAACGCGATCGCCTTTGCCTATACCTTGAGCGGTAAGGAAGTTTGCAAACTGGGCAGACTTTTCCTTCAACTCAACAAAGGTCATTTGCGAAGCAGGCCGCTCAGCGCCTTCGTAATTCAGAGCGATTCGATCGCCTTCTGCCCATTTATCTACAATCTCCTCACAGACATTAAATCCATCTTTGAGATTGCCGACCATCAACGCTTCAATCATGGCCGGATCGAACTTATCGTAATAATCCTGATAGGTTTCGGTTGTCATTAGTTTCCCATCCATCATTTTTTATTTTTGTATTCTTATACGCATGAGCAATCTTTAATTACTGGTGCTCAGCCAGTATTTCTCGCGCAATAATGAGTCTCTGAATTTCGCTCGTGCCTTCGTAAATTGAAGTAATTCGCACATCGCGGGCATAACGTTCCAGTGGGTATTCCTGCATATAGCCGTAGCCGCCTAAAAGCTGCAGCGCGCTGTAGCATGCTTGATTGGCTTTTTCACTGGCAAAGAGTTTTGCCATGGAGGCTTCTTTAGCGAAGGTGAGTCCACGCTGTTTACGATCAGCAGCGTTTAAAAGCAGTAATCGTGCGGCTTCCAACTCGGTTGAACGATCCGCAATCATCCACTGCAAGCCCTGAAAATCGGCAATCGCTTTACCAAACTGCTTACGCTCTTTGGTGTAGGCGATGGCGTAGTCCAGCGCGGCTAAACCAACACCCAGTGCGAGAGAGCCTATACCGATGCGTCCACCGGCGAGTTCTGCCACAGCCAGACGAAAACCATCATTTAGCTCACCTAGAATCGCCGATTCAGGTAAAAGCACCCGATCGAAATGCACTTCATTGGTCGCTGAGCCATGTTGGCCCATTTTCTTTTCTGCAGGGCCAACTGTGATCCCCTCGCTACCTGCTTCAACTAAAAAGCAGGTAATCCCCTTACCTTTTTTAGCTTGGGGATCAGTCACCGCCCACACCACAAAGACGCCGGCAAACTCGGCGCTGGTGATCCACTGCTTAGTCCCGCTGATCTCATAACCCTGATCAGTTTTCACCGCTTGAGTACGCATCGATGCTGGATCGGATCCCGCACCGGCTTCGGTTAAACAGAAGCTCCCTGCTCGATATTCGCCGCTGCAGATCAGTGGCAAGTATTTAGATTTTTGTTCTTCAGTACCCATAGCCTGAATGACTTCCGCCACCATATTGGTCACTGACATAGTCACAGCAGTTGATGCACAGGCACGGGCGATCTCGGTAATTGCTAAACTGAAGGCAACAGCTCCCGCTTCAGTGCCGCCATGGTCTGCTGAGATATTTAGCCCCATAAAGCCCAATTCGGCGAGTTGCTGACAATTGGCCAGCAGAATGCTCTTGTCTTTTGTCTGATCCAGCTCCGCCGCTACCGGTGCTAATTCACTTTCAGCAAAGCGCTTGGCTGTGTCCTGAATCAGTTGTTGTTCTTCTGTTAATGTGAAATCCATAAGGCACACCTTATTAGGGTTTACCCTAATCTATACCTTATATATTTCATTTGGTAAAGATAAAAATAACAGGCACAAATCAGACAAAATCTGAATAATTCAGCATAAGCCTAGGAAAACAATAGATAAGTAGTAACCCTTACAAATTTAATTGTCTTAAGAGTTACTACAAGAGAGAAGGATAAAAGGAGATATGATTCAGGTGATGAGGATAGGAGAAGGTTCGAGCGTTTGCCCACGCATTGCGCGCTCTGATTCAGGCAAAATATCTTCGCTAGGCCATAAGCCTGTCCGTAAACATTCAGCGTAAGGCGCGGCCAAATTCACTTGCTGCATATTCTCGCTAGCCTGATCCGCAGGGTAATCCAAGCGCTGCCAGCTGACCTCAATGCCCTGCGCATTTGGCGTCAGAAGCATGTACCAGACAGAAGCCGTGCCATCATTCGCCGGCATGCCGATCACACCGCTATTCAACCAATACCCCTGCCCCAATTGAGTACCAAAAGGAATACCACAGTGGCCGCCAATCACAACATCAGTACCCGCTAGATCTAACTGGGCCTGTTTATGCTCCGCTGAACTGCTGGCAAAGATAAATTCGTTGATTCGATCGACACTGCCGTGCACAACCTGAAATCGTTTACCCGCCAGCTCAAAGCTAATTTGCCGAGGCAGTTGCCCCATCCAGAGCTTATCGTCTTGAGAAACCTGTTGACTGGCGAATCGGTACCATTCGACCGAGAGTAGGGAACAAGCCGAATCTTCCGAAAAACCACAGCCACAATCAGGCGCATCCGCTGCTAAGGACTCTTCGCAGTTACCCATTACCACGGGAATACCCCAGTCACGGATTAACGCTAATGTCTCGACGGGTTCCGCGCAGTAGGCCACCAGATCCCCGGTGCAGATAACTTGCTGCGAAGAGAAGCCTAACCTGTCAACTTCCTGTTTAAGTGCTCTGGTAGCCGCTAAATTGCTGTACGGGCCGCCAAATATCAATAGCGGCCCTGTTAGTGTTCCAAGATCCATATTTCCTAGACTCACGTTTATTAAACCTAGAGCATTACGCCGGCTGCAACTGCTTTTGGCTGGCACCACCGACCAAGAACAGAGCACAACCACCAATCATCACAACCACACAGATCCAGAGTAACTTAGTGTATTTATGGGCTTCGCCCAACAAAGCCGTGTAACCTGAAGATTCCGTAAAGTAGAGCAGAGCACCGCCCATCGCCAGGATAAAACTACCTAGGTAGCTCCAAACTGGAATATCACGGCGATTAGCCCACAGGCTGAAGAAGATAACCGGTACCAAATACATCGAAGCCGTGCCGCTTACAGCTACTGCACTAAACAGATCTTTGTTGCCGACAAACACCATCACTAAGCCCATCAACATAAACAGTGCCATCACCATACGACCATTACGTAGATTCACAGGCAGAAGCTTCATATCCACAACCATCATCTTCGCCGAACTGGTCAGCGTACTATCCAAAGTAGACATGGCGGAGATAATCAAAGAGGCACTAAACAGGAACATCGGCAGCTCACCCAATAGACGCGTCAACGCCTGATTCATATCTTCCCCTGAAATCGCATTCGCGCCTGCAATCACCCCTAATGAACCAAACGCGATAATGCAGATACTGCTAATCCAAGCCGCATGGGTAAAACTACGTCTAGTCGTTTCACGATCCGCCAAGAAACCGCGGTCCATCATCACAGGATCGTGCATTGGATAGCTCCACACCTGCAGCAACGCTACGATCAATAGAATTGGGCCCGGATCACTGATTTCAAATGGTTTAAACGCAATTAGATCGGCGTTGAAGTGACCGCCACCAGCCACCAAGACTAACAACACCGCCAAGACAGCAATAAACACCATCATCTGGAAGAAGTCTGTACGCAGGGATGCCTGTAAGCCGCCAAGCATAGAGTAGATTAATGTCACAGCAGCTAACCCGATCACCGCCAATGTATAGGACTGTGTGCCTGCAGCGCCAAACAAGATGCCGATAACCAGTAGATTGGCAAACACCTCACTGACTAAACGCACACCGATAACAAAGTTGTAACAGCGACTTCCCCATTGACCAAAACGATCAATGAGAAACGCTTGAACACTCTCATACCCCTGCTCAAATCGGAGGTGATCTACAATCTTTCCTCCGGTCAAAAACGACAGATAATAAGCCGCGTAAGCTAATGTTCCCCAAATTCCGTAATAGAAGCCCAAAATGGCTGCATTCAAAAGCGAGCGTGCAAAGATCCAAGTTGTTACCTGCGAGAAAATCAGCGTTAAAAGCCCCGGCGCTAGACCTTCTGCGGTTCGGCCTTTAAAAAAACTACTTTCATGATTCACTTTGCGTGAAAGGAAAACTGAAACTAACGCTAAAGCCGATACAAGCACAATCAGCCAAATTTCCATAGGTAACTCCATTTATAGAAGGGGAAGGACGCTTGCTGAGACAGCGGCTCTTGAAAGCAGTTCCCCGTCTTTTCAAACATTCTTTAATCGTAATAGACTCTCTTGATTGTTTGATCAAATCAGATAATCCAACTGGCGGTAATGCCATACCTCGTTTATAACTAATAAAGTTCAATAAATTGATAATCAAGGAAGATTTTTAATGATCTCTGCATATACTTAGTAGTAATCCCATCGTATGAGGAAAGTCTATGTCTGATGAACTCATTGTTTTTGCCGAAGAGGAAAATAACGATTCTACTCTGGCGGCAACAAACAACAGTTCACGACCCTGGAAGGTTTTAGTCGTTGATGATGACAAAGACGTTCATGAGGTAACAAAATTCGGCTTAAAAGGTTTGGTTTTTCTAGGACAACCTTTAGAGCTACTACACGCCTATTCTGCAAAAGAAGCACAAGAAACACTCACTGAGAATAAAGATATAGCGGTCATCCTGCTTGATGTTGTAATGGAAACAGAAAGTGCAGGCTTAGATCTGGTCAAAAAGATTCGTGATGATCTGGCACTGACTAATACCCGCATAATCTTACGAACCGGTCAGCCAGGGTACGCCCCAGAAATTGAAGTCATCCTCAAATACGATATCAATGATTACAAGAATAAAGCCGATCTAACCCGTACTCGACTTTACACCAGTGTTACTGCCGCGATCCGGTCTTACTCTGAAATAACCGCTATCGACTCCAGCCGCAAAGGGTTAGAAAGAATCGTACATGCCTCAAGTGAGCTAATGTCACTACACGGTATCCGCGAATTGGCAAACGGTATTATCTGCCAATTAGCAGCGTTACTGGGTGTATCAGAAGAAGGGATGATCTGTTTCAAGAAAAACAGTAATGATGAAATAAATGCAACCGGGTCTGAATTTACGATTGTAGCTGCATCGGCTCAGCCAAGCAGCCAAAAGGAATATCCCGAAGTTATCGAAGATGCCAATATCAATGCAATGCTTTTAGAAGCCAGTAGCAAGCGCCGAAGCATTGAGAATGACTACGCTTGTGTCCTCTACTTTCCAAGTGAATTCCGTAATGACATGTTGCTGTACCTAGATATTCAGAGACCACTTGAAGGTACCGAGCATCAACTGCTCGAAGTTTTCTGCAGTAATATCTCTGTCTGTCTCGATAACGCAACCATTCTCGACCGCTTACACAATTACGCCTATTTCGATTCTTTGTTAAACATCCCTAACCGCGTCTCCTTTGCTAATCAAATCGATAAAACTATGCTTCGGCAGCTTCATCCACAACTTATTACGCTGATTGATATTGATCACTTTAGTGGCATGAATGACACCTTAGGTTCAGAGTCAGGAGATGAATTACTTAAACTGGTTGCAAATCGCCTCAGTGCAAACCTAGCTGAGGGCTCGTTTATCTGCCGTATTTCTGGCGATACCTTTGGTGTTATGGGACCAGAAAATAGCTTTACCGTTGAACAGATCAACGAGATGCTGACCAAACCGTTTGAGTTATTCGGAGATGACCTCACTATCTCCATCACACAAGGCTGCTACATCCTTAAAGATGCCAATATCAGCGGTAATAATGCAATCAAGCGTGCAAATATAGCCTTAAAACGTGCTAAAGATATTGCTCGTGGAGAGTTTATTGAATACACCCACGAGATTGAGCGTGAAACACAACAACGTATGCTCTTGCTACAAGGGTTACGTAAAGCGCATAGCGAGGGCGAACTATTCCTCGCTTACCAGCCGCAAATTGATCTTCGTACCGGAAAAATCAGCGGCTTAGAAGCGCTTATCCGCTGGCGTACCAAAAGCGGCGCTCTGATTTCTCCAGTCGAATTTATCCCTGTTGCCGAAAGCTCTGGACTGATCGTCCCGATCGGTGAATGGGTCATGGACACCGCGATGCGTGATCTGGAGATCATCGAGAAGAAGTACGGTTTGGGTCTTCAGGTAGGCATCAATATTTCGCCTGCTCAATTCCGTCACCCTGACTTTTTAAAGCTGATAAAAAGTAAGTTGGATAACTTTTCACTTAAACCGCAGCAAGTGGAGTTCGAGGTAACAGAATCTGTGGCCATGATAGACACCAATAGTGTGCGTGAGATATTGCAGGTAATTCACGATCTTGGCGCGAAAGTCGCGATTGATGATTTTGGCACCGGATTTTCATGCCTCAGTTATCTAGAAACCCTTAACTTTGATCGTCTAAAAATTGATAAATCGTTTATCGATAAAATGCTGGATAAGCAGAAAGGTACGCATATACCTGAGATGATTATTAACTTAGGTCGCGACCTTGATATGGCGGTTATCGCAGAGGGTGTAGAAACTGTTGAGCAAGTAGAACGCTTAAAAGAACTACTATGTTTCGAAGTCCAAGGTTATCACTATGCTAAACCTATGGAGTTAGAGCTACTTTGTAACTGGTTAGATGAGCATTTGAACTAGTAGGACCACTAGCTCAGATTATTGGGTAATTACTCACTGACCACGCGATTCCGGCCTTCATCTTTCGCTCTATATAGCGCCTTATCCGCACGATCTAACAATTGTTCGATACTCTCACCCGGGTAGAATTGCACCACACCAATACTGACGGTTATATCCAACCCTTCAGGTTTCAATTGTTCTACTTGCTTGCGAATCTCTTCAGACTTTTCCTTGCCTGATTCAAGGTCACAGTGCCCTAGCAAGATAACAAACTCCTCTCCACCAAAACGCGCAGGAATATCATCTTTACGACAAGTATTTCCTAGGAGTTCACCAAGCTCACGCAGCACTTTATCGCCAACCAAATGGCCATGGGTATCATTTACCTGTTTGAAGTAATCAAGGTCGAGCAACATGACACTGAGAGGATCACTATGTCGTTCTGTATGTGCTAAACGCTGTTCCGCAGTTTCTAAGAGGTAATAGCGATTGTAGAGGCCTGTCAGTTGGTCCTTCAATGCGATCTCTTTTAGTAGATCTCGCTGCTGCTTCAACGTTACATGCGTATTCACTCGCGCGAGCACAATCGATGGACGAACCGGTTTGGCAATATAATCCACCGCACCCAGTTGCAAACCAAGCTCTTCATTACGATCAGCATCTCGAGCAGTCACAAAAATGATAGGGATATCTTGAGTATGAGGCTGGCCTTGAAGCTTTTGACATACTTCGTAGCCGCCCATATCAGGCATCTCGATATCTAACAGGATAAGATCAGGTAAGGGGTCAGCAACCGCAAGCTTGAGGCAATCATTCCCCCCAGTCGCAACCTTAATCCGGTAATGATCCTTTAAGCAGTTTGCCAAGACTTTAATATTTGAAGGCACATCGTCTACGATTAAAACGACAGGCTTGCTCATGTCTTGTCGACTCCGTCCGAAAGCTCTGGTTGAATACCGAGCGCTTCTTCCAATATAGCCAAGCTATCCTCAGCAGCTTCAAAATCAAATGCTGATAATCTAGCATGCAGCTGTTCTAACGGCTCCTTCAATTCCAAACCGCTCGCGCTCTTCCATAAGTCATCATACTCTGTGGTATCGATATAGCTACCTAAATTAACGGCTTCCCGAATCGAAATAATTTTCTCTTTTACTTCGTCCTCAGTGAGACCTACTTGCAGAGGCTCTATTTTTTGCGAGGTGTACTCTGCAAAACAGGCTTTAACCTCATCATAAGCCTGCAAAAAGTCAGGCATTACTTGTAAAGCACCATCCCCATCATCAGCCTTAGCTAATTTTTCCAACTTAGCAGCTTGGGCCTGCAGGGCTATTGCTGAAAGGTTAGCAGCCATACCTTTTACTGCATGCGCTGATTTACCTGCCGCTGCCCAATCAGACTTACCTATATATGATTTAATGTTGTCTATTATAGGATCAGCATCGACCGCGAATATCTCTAATAATGGAGCAATCAATTCCTCTTTGCCCATCATCCTAGCGATAGCATCCTGCTTGTCCCAAACCGCAACAGAAATCTCTTCCTTTTTTTCAACTTCCTCAGGTTGTGAAACCGTCTCAGCAATCCCTAAGAAACGTTGTAACACCTGATTAAGTGCAACAGGGGAGACCGGCTTACTGAGGTAATCATCCATACCTGCAGCCAGACACTTCTCCCTATCCCCTGCCATAGCATTCGCTGTCATCGCAATAATTGGGATCGTGATATTTTTCTGCTTAGCTTTGCCTGCCCTAATTTGCTGTGTGGCTTCATATCCATCCATCTCTGGCATCTGGCAGTCCATCAACACTAAATCATAAGGGCAGTTATTTTCTAATGCAGCATTTAGACTCTGTAACGCCTCTATACCATTACCAGCCATATCAGCGGTGAGGCCTAACTCTTGTAGAATCCCTTGTACCACCAGCTGATTAATCTGATTATCTTCAACCACTAGAATACGTTTCTCACCTAAAGTGGGATGCCCTTCAATCGAAAGATCTTTTAGATAATGACTAGTGATGAGCGGTGAGGCGTTATTCAATGCTTCACCACCACTTGCAACCACTTGGAGAGCATCGAAGATATCTGACGTTGTCGCAGGCTTAGGGAAGTAACCACTAAACCCTATATCAGCGAAACGCTTAGCATCGCCACGATGAGCCATTGAGGTCATAAGAATGAGTTTGGCGGAACTGAATCGATCATCAGCTTTAAGTACCCGCCCTAACTCTGCACCATCCATACCCGGCATCTGCATATCCATAAAGACAACATCAAAGCAAGCCGTTGAAGACTCGTAAAATTCCTCACAGCGAGCAATCGCTTCATGTCCGTCTTCTGCTTCCACAACCTTCGCTCCCCAATGCAATAACTGTGCAGACAGCACTTCGCGATTAGTTTTGTTGTCATCTACAACTAAGATATCGAGGTTCTCTATACCAGTGTAGGGAACAACCGCTTCGGCTTGTTCACTCGCTTCCAGATAAACGCTAAAGATAAACTCGCTTCCTTGGCCAACAGTGCTCTGTACCGATATTTCTCCACCCATCAGTTCACATAACTTTTTACAGATAGCGAGCCCCAACCCAGAACCACCATATTCACGAGTAGTAGAGGCATCTACCTGGCTAAAGGATTCAAACAGTTCGGGCAATTTTCCGGGTAGAATTCCTATTCCCGTATCCTTAATACGGCAATCTAAACGCAACCTATCGCCTTGATGTTGCAACTGTGACTGGATAACCACCTCACCTTCACTTGTGAATTTGATGGCATTTCCCACTAAATTAATCAATACCTGACGCAAACGCCCTGGATCACCTTTGACCATAGATGTCTCAACGCCGGTCAGGTCAAGAATAAGTTCTAAACCTTTATCTTGTGCTTGCAGTGCCATAGCTTCTGCAAATTCACCAAACATACCGCGCAAGTTGAAGTCGATACATTCCAGTTCTAGCTTACCTGCATCCACTTTGGAGAAATCTAAAATATCGTTAATCAATGCCAGCAGGGAATTAGCACTGGTTTGCGCTACTACCGCACGATGGCGCTGATCGTCGGTCAGAGGCGTGTTCAGCAATAGTCCCAACATACCAAGTACGCCATTCATCGGTGTACGAATCTCATGGCTCATATTGGCTAAGAATTCACTCTTCGCGATATTGGCTTGTTCTGCCTCATCTTTCAGCGCGATTAGGCTCTGTTCCATCTCACGCTCAACGGTTACATCCAGATTGGTGCCGATCATTTTTAAGGAACGTCCTTGATCATCCACCATATGTGCAGCTGTCGCTTTCACATATTTAATTGAACCATCGGGGAACCTAAGTCTAAATTCACAGTGCCAATCATGCTGTCCTCTGACCGCTTCTTTAAGAGAACCTTCAGCCATTTCAATATCTTCTGGGCAAACGCGCTCACGCCAATAATCAAAATAGAGATTGTTATTGATAACGTCTTCCGGAACTTGATAGATCTTCAGCATCTGATCATCCCACTGAAGTTCATTAGAGATCAGGTCCCACTCCCAAATACCTAAACCAGAGGATTCCACCGCCACATCCACACGACTCAGAGCATCTTCAAGTTTCCCCTGCATATCTTCAGCTAGGTCCAATGCTTTAATCAAACCTTGTTCTGCATCTACTCGGGTTGAAACATCTCGGAAAGACCACACACGGCCGACAGCATTATCCTCAACATACATTGGAATCGAAGATTGTTCGTATGTTCGACCATCTTTCAGACTCAAACTAGTGAAATGAGAGCGACCCTCAGAATTGATGAGACCTTTTACATTTCGTGCAGCCTCATCAGCATTGTTCAGCTGCCTTAAAATAGTACCAAGCACACGTGAGTGTTCATTAAACTCTTCAGGCAATCCCCATAGTTCAGCAAAACGCTTGTTGTAACGAATAACACTGCCATCATTCTTAGTTACCAAAATCCCGTTATCCGTGGACTCTAAAATCGATGCCTGTATGGTCAACGCCTCAGTAATTTCCAGCTCCATCTGCTTACGCTTAGTGATATCACTTCGAATGGCTACATAACTCAGGGGGTTACCCGCATCATCTTTAAAAGGAACAATAGTTGTCTCAACCCAATAAATCCCCCCCTGTTTATTGCGATTTCGGATCTCTCCTTTCCATACTTTTCCTGAAGCAATCGTACGGTAGAGTTCGATAAAGAATTCCCGAGGATGATAACCAGAATTAAGAATACGATGATTCTGCCCGATCAATTCCTCTCGGGTAAAACCACTAATTTGAGAAAACTTTTCATTAGCATAAGTAATGGTGCCCCTTAAATCAGTGACCGCGACTATAGAATGCTGATCTAAAGCAAACTTCTGTTCCCCCAGCTCCAGCAACGCCTGATTTGCTCGCTCGGCACTTCGCCTCAGCTCAGCTTCATGCTGTTTCCGCGTCTCCAACATCATATTAAACGCATCAGCCAACTGAGCCGTTTCGATATTATTGGCATTAACCTCAACTTGTTCTGCATTTCCTACAGAGGCTTCCCGACTGGCATAGGCTAAGGTAATGAGAGGCCTACTTATTCGCCCTGCAATGCCAAACCCTATTAGCAAAACTATACAAGCTGTTACAAGACACAAGACCAGAGTAACTTGCCCCAACCAGTGAGACGCTTTTAAAGCGATATCTTGATCAACTTCACTAACCAAAATCCAACGGATATTTTCAAGCACGATCACATCATGCATACCAATAACCGGTACTCCATTAGGACCTATATAGTTCAAAGCATGCTGAATAGAATTCTGATCCGTATTCGCCACCGCATGTAGGTACATCTCTGTCTCTACTCGACGCTTCAGTACTTCATCTCGATTGTTGCCGATGGGTGTGATTAAAATGCCATTAATATTCATCAAGTAGTGAAGATGCTGCTCGTTCTCATCTACAGCAACATCAAGTAGATCAAAAACTCGGTCAAATCGTAGCTGAATGGCAAAGACACCTATAGTTTTGCCATTTTCATCATTAATTGGAGCAGTTAAGAAACCAGCAAAGGCATCATTGGAAGGTGCATATACTTCCATACCAGAAAACGAGACATTGCCACTACGAAGGGTATTTTTAACACTGTAGGCAAATTTTGTTCTGCTGAAAGGTCCCCGCTGAAGACTTGTGCCCAAATCATTTTCTTGAGCTACAGAAAATAGGATATTGCCGCGGCTATCGATCAAAAACAGATCGGATATATAATCATAACGGCGACTAAAACTGACTAAATCAGCTTTGTGCTTGTCTACTCGTTGAGACCAATCCTCACTATAAACATAATCTTTGGCACTTAGCCCACTTTGTTGTATTCCATTTGAGAGAGAGGACAGCATGGAAACTGTGTCGTGGGATTCTGCTTTAAATCTAAGATCAACCACACGATAGTCGAACCAATTTCGAATTGAGCGAATCGTCACTAGGGAAGATTGACGGAGCTTTTCCTCAGCGGCCACCAGCAAACTATCTTTAGCTTGTTGATAACTTAACCAAGAGACGAAAGCTAAGGGGATAAGCGCTAACAAGGTCATCCAGACCATGAGTTTTACACGCAGTGAAACCTTGCGACCAGTATCAGGATTAGGTACGGAAGCCTCAGCTACCTCTTCCCTCTTCATACAGAGTACGTCCTTTGTCTAGTTTAAGCAGATCAATTGCTGACGGAATTATAAAACCGATCAATATCAACGACCTGCTAAAGAATTCCATTCCTTAAAGCATAGCCTAATTTAGCTTTTCGACAGGATATTTTCGTCCCTTTATCGACCAAAGACTTTATTTAAGATTGATGTCCTAAAAAAACCTGTAGGCTGATCGCACTTAAAGTAATTTTTGCAATGCTGTTTTTTCTCGTTGCAGTTGTAACTCCATACGAAAAAGCTCTGTTTTTAAGTTGGGTAAGCGTTGCTCCATATCCTTAAGGTCACCCAAAAGGCGTTGACGTTCACTACGACTTTTACCCTCTGCCACCAACTTAGCTTCTGTTTTGATAATCTGATCTTTTAATTTGGTTTGCTCAGCCTTATTTTTGCGAATATCAGCTTCCAGTGATTTGACCGCTTTTTCTTGCTGGTAAACCTCTCGACCCTGTTGGTATTTAGCTACGAAAGCGCCCTCTAATTCAGCTGGGCAAACATAAGAATATTCTGTACCTTGGCGACCTAAACGATAGGCATTGTCAGGCTGACAATAACTTTTCAGCCCCTCGTTTCGCCCTTTAAGGTAATCCTCAAGGTTAAGGCTCACTTTATATTCAGCGCAGGCAGATTGGTGTTCAGCCAGATAAGCTTCTGCTTTGCCCTGCAAACCATCTCTATAACCGATTCCTTGCCAGTCCCCAGTAAGGCACTCTTCTTGGCTTAAACTGGCACAGCCTGACAAAACCACAAACAACGATGCCAATATCAATGTACGCATAACAGACAAACCTTCGAAGAAATAAACAAACTTAACTCACTCAAGCTGAACACAAAACGACTGATACTAAGTTAAAAGACCGGTACTAACTTGTAACCCTGAGTCTGCCAGCCGATCAAGGAGATAAACCCGTCAGCAACTACCTCTAGCTCTTTCGGTAGTTTCTCATTATCAACATCGAAAACATCGGTAGCGATAGCGCATATCTCTATACGGACATTCCGCTGAGCCAAAGCCTTAATGCTCTTCTGTATCGAATCGAATGACTCCTCATATTCGAACGCCAATTCCGGTTTAGCGTCTTTACTTAAAAACTGCACAGTTGGACCAATCACAACTACAACGATTTCTGGCTCAACACCTTGGCGCTTAAAACCATCGTAAGTTCCCACAATTAAGTCCATGTAGAACGCGGTGGTTTTAGCCGTTTTGAAATCAATTAAAAACACGCCTTTGGCTTTTTCTATTCCTTTGAGTGCAGCGGAATCATTATATTTTTGCTCTGCATGTACCCCTTGCAAAGGAACCATGCACAGCCAAACCAGCAAAGGTAATCCCGATATTAACTTACGCATATACCCCTCTCTTATAGAAAAAAGCCGGAGTGTGAGTACTCCGGCTTTAGCGTTACTGCATTAGCAGATATTCACCACGAAAATTCAAAGTAATGGTTACAGGATTTTCTCCAGTATTTTTCCAGTACCAACCATGAGTCCCTGCAAACGGCGTCCTTACAGCTCCTGACGCTTTATTGTCAGTGCCTATCTCATAGCTTTGAAAGAAACCAGTTGTATCTCCAGCGGGCTCACCATGAAAATCAAAATACAGAGGGCCATCGCTCACCCACTCATACTCCAAAGGCTTATCTTTGCCCTGAAGCAGTTTGTATTCTTTGTAACCTTGAGCAGGAATAGTAATCACCAATGAATCCTGCCATTTATTATCCGCTTGAGACACAACTGCACTTATTTCTGTGACAGCTACACCCTGCTTATTCTCTTCAGCATGAGAATAACTATGCAATTGCATTAAGCACAACAAGCCACCAAATATGACTAGACCTGCATTAGTGAGCTTTGCAAACGCCTGAAATGGCGCACGATGGCGCACGAGATTGAGCAGTATAAGCATGACACCTAAAGCTATTAATTGCCCCAATTCGATGCCGAGGTTAAACGTCACTATGTTCAGTAATAAACTATCCGCTTGTAGAGGTAGCTCTTGCAACCTTGATGACAAACCGAAACCATGAATTAACCCGAGTACAGTCACCATAAGCAACATATTCGGCGCATGCACGCCTAAAAGACGCTGAAACCCATCCAAATTAGCAAAAGCGATGTAGCAGACACTTAAGGCAATGATCGCATCAATCAGGTAGTAGTTAATCTGAATAGCTTGATAGGTCGCAAAGATCAGCGTGACACTATGTCCTACTGTAAAAGCGGTAATATATTTGGCAATATCCGTGAAGCTGCGTAACAAAAAAACAATGCCGAATACAAAGGCTAAATGGTCATAACCGGACAACATATGTGTTGCCCCTAACCATAAGTAACTTAAATTCCCCCCTTCGATAATGGCTTGCTTTTCAGCTTCAGACATTCCGTGCGCCAAAACCATTGGCGACATAATAAACATAACCAAGCTCAGTGCGATCAGGACGAGCTGGTTCAAACGTAAACTCATTTTTTATCCTCAAATAAAACAGATAAATATCTACTTAGATATGCTTTTATTCATTAAGTATCACGCTTGCAAAGGGGGCGCTCGGGGCGGCGGTAACGTTGTATATAAATGGGATTTTAAATAGGGCTGTACATAACAATAGAGACGGAAGGGTTTACTCGCGATCAGCATTATCAGAATAATACTGACACCGAAGAGCAGTAAATCTATTGAGATGCTTTTCAGCAGCAATAATTGCGAAAACTCTAACTCTGCAGCTGGCTTCTGATGTTCTTTACCTGAAAAGCTATATATTTCATGAGCATGACTATGCTCTACACCATCATGAGAGTGATGATCACTTTCGCCAAGATGAAGATGTAACACTGACGATTGCACGCTTAACAAAGTGAGCATGAGCAATGCTGAAATTATTATCCCTAGTAGAGACTGACGGCAATTAGAAGCTTGATTCATCTTCAGAATAGTATGTTTTCTCTAATATAAAGCAACGCTTAAAAGGTGGTACATGGAGCTTCTATCAGGCTATACAAGAGCCTAAACTGCTATCGGAGCTTAGGCACTGAGGAAAAACTTAACGAATAATCAGATCAGGCAACCAGCGTTTAGTACGGTCGATCTCATCACGTTCACCTTCGTTCATCGGAGGAATATTAAGATCATCTGGTGGTGATGCCAGCACATTCAAATCGACGGCTTGCGCTTCGCCTCGAATTTCATCGCCCTCAACTGTCATGTGATAGTAGATACCGTTCCAGAAGTTTGCACCAAACTCCTCTTTTTTCTTAAACATGAACAAAAGATCATGGGACAACCAGCTGAGATCGTCTTGTGTGACCGTATTAGGTTGTTTATACGGATACGCCAAATGGCACCATAATTCGGGACCTTCTAGACACTTCATCTCTTTCATTGAGAGAAAATAATCACGAAATTTATCGTGATCCATATGCAGTTCGTAGTGGCTGCCAGACTCACCTGGCTTAAAGCTCACCGTCCCCACAACGATGGGGTGGCCTTTTTTATCCACTAATAGGATATCTTTTTTCCCGTCTAATGGCGAAGCGAGCAAGCCTCCTGACATAAGCAAGCAACTGGCTGATAGCCCCATTAACCCTTTCCGAACACGACCCAACATACTTACCTCCCCACCGGTAATGTTGATAAGCCTACGAATAATAGCTGTACGCATTTGATGTCAGTTTTACTCGGAGGTTCCTTTAGATCTCAGTTTATTCAGCATCTACTGATTAACCATGATACTTGGGTACTGATTTCAGCCACGGACATGAATTAAAAAATTTATGCTTATTAACGCAAAAACAAACTGATTGTTTTTTGTTCACAATTCAGTATGGATGAGGGTAGTATGCAAGAAAAGGTAAATTCATCCGACATAGCAATCGAGCCTATCCTATTATTAGGTATGGGCTACACTTACTCAGGGTAAGGCACCACCTATTAGTAGTAGCAGGAAGATGCGATGACCAACACTTTACTTTTCGCCGCTGAAGATTCGTCAGTTCCAGATAAAGGAATATCGCCTTGGAAAGTGCTGATTGTAGATGATGAAGAGGGCGTGCATCGTGTTACTCGCCTTGTTCTAAAAAACGTTACTTTTGACAACCGTCCCATCGAATTACTTGAAGCCCAATCAGCAATAGAAGCCCGTAAACTCTGCGAACAGCATGGTACCGATATTGCCTTGGCTTTGGTTGACGTTGTAATGGAAACCGATGACGCAGGCTTGAAGCTGGTACGAACCATTAGGGAAGAGTTCGCCAACCATATGACACGCATCGTTCTGCGAACAGGCCAACCAGGCCAAGCACCGGAAGAACAGGTTATCCAAGAATATGATATCAATGACTACAAAGATAAAACTGAGCTAACTGGGACTAAGCTTAAAACCCTGATTTACTCATCCCTTCGCTCCTACCGCGATATCAAAACAATTGATCGCCAACGTAAATCACTGGAAACCGTGATCCACGCGATAGGTCAGATCAATCAAGTGAACTCTCTCAGCACTCTAGCTTCTGCAATTCTAAACCAACTGATTTCGCTGCTAAATTTTGAGCCGGATTCAATCTATTGCTGTACTCGTCGTATCTATCGAGACACCACTCAATTTACAGTTCTTGCGGCTACAGGGGCGTTAGAACCTCTCCTGCAGGAAGCAGCAGCTCAGAATGATATCAATTCTGCGATGACTCAATATGATGAGGAGGAGTTACCCGAAGAGTTACAAAAAGTCTTTAGCCAAGCATTAAGAGAGAAGCGTTCAATTCATACTTATGATGGCTATATTGCGTACCACTCGGGTATTTCGGGTACAGAAAGTCTGCTTTATGTAAAACACCATAATGATATTGATGAGCATGCTAAATACTTACTGGAAATATTCAGTGCTGATGTAATCGCAACGTACCACACCCTATTACTGAAAGAAGAAATTCAGGATTCTCAAGCTGAGCTCATCTACATCCTAGGGGAAGCGGTTGAGAAGCGATCGAAGGAAACCGGCGGACATGTTAAACGTGTAGCTGAAATATCCGCTCTGCTTGCAGAGCTATACGGCACAAACCAAATGTTTGTAGAAAATATGCGTTTAGCCTCACCTCTACATGACCTAGGTAAGATTGCTATTCCAGATGCTGTACTGAACAAACCAGGCAAGCTCGACTCTGATGAATGGCAGGTGATGCAGACTCATGCTGAGATCGGTGAAACTATGCTAAGTCGCTCAGAAAAGCCTATATTTCAATTAGCTGCTCGCATTGCAGGCACCCACCACGAAAAATGGGATGGTACAGGTTACCCAAGAGGATTGGCCGGTGATCAGATTCCTCTCTCTGGCAGAATAACCGCTATTGCTGATGTATTCGATGCTCTCAATAGCAAACGTTGTTACAAAGAAGGCTGGCCTTTAGAGGAAACGTTAGCACTACTGGAGGAACAAAGCGGTAAACAGTTTGATCCTCAGCTAATTACAATATTCCAAAAAAACTTGGATGCGATTTTGCAAATTTGTGAACGCTTCCCTGATTGACGGATGCCACATAAGCTATGTTTGAAACCTCACCAAAGAAAGTTTCATCCAAAATAATCTCAGGCCGACTGGGGAAACGCTTTGCGGTTCTAATTATTGTATTTAGCTCGTTCTTCACCCTTTTTAGTACCAGCTTGCAGCTTGCCTTAGATTACCATGCAGATATCAGTCGAATAGAGCAGCAGTTCAACAACATACAAACTTCATACTTACAGGCAATTACGCTAAGTGTATGGTCTTTAGATGATTCTCAAATAGAAACGCAACTGGTAGGACTGAGCCAACTGCCAGATATAGAGTACGTTTCTATTTTGGTCGATGGCGAGACTAGTTGGGAGCAAGGTAAACCCATTTCACGCGCCACCCGAACTATAGATCTCCCTCTTGAATACAGTGCTCCTGGTATTAATACACAGAATATTGGGCAGCTTCGCGTCACCGCCAGTATCGATAATGTTTACCACCGTTTGATCAGCAAAGCCGGGGTAATCCTTATCAGTAACGGTATCAAAACGTTTTTAGTGGCGGGCTTTATTCTGCTCGTGGTTTGGCTGCATATCACCCGTCATCTACAAGCTATTTCGACATACCTCCGTGATATGGACGTTTTTACCCTTTCCAAACCGTTATCACTCAATAAGCGCAACCCACCTGAAAAACAAGACGAAATTGATACGGTAGCACTCAGCATTAATGAAATGAGAGACAGCATCTATAACTCCTACCAAGAGCTCAACGAAAACAAGCTTCACTTGCAAGAGTTAGTCGAACAGAGGGATGCTTTGCTCGAAACTGAGCGTGAATATAAAGAGACTTTGGAAGATAAAGTACAGGAACGTACTCAACAGTTAGAAAACTCCATGACCGAACTACGCTCCGCTCAGAATCTATTGGTAGAAACAGAGAAAATGGCCGCTTTAGGAAATATGGTAGCCGGCGTAGCACATGAGATTAATACCCCTATAGGGGTTTGCCGAACCGCTGCTAGTTTTCAGGGGGAACATAGTAAAGACATTCGCAATAAATTATCTGAAGGCAAACTGACTCAATCAGATTTAACCGATTTTTTAGACGGTATAGAAGAGTCCAGCGCGCTGTTTGAAGCTAATATTATTAAAGCGAGCAAGCTCATCTCGAGCTTTAAACTAATCGCGACAGACCAAAGCTTTGATGCCAAACAGCAGTTTAATCTTAAACACTATCTGGAGTCGTCAATTCAAACTATTTATCCACAGTACAAACATCAAAATGTAAATTTACACTTAGATATACCTGAGGATATAAATTTAAATAGCTACCCAGGCGCACTCCACCATATCTTGAGCAATTTGATTAACAACTCGACCATACATGGATTTGAAGACAAAGATAGTGGCAACATCAAAGTTTGTGCTTACTCTGACGAACAAAATGCCATGCTGGAATATCACGATGATGGTCGCGGCTTATCGTTAGAAGAGAGTAAGAAGCTCTTCGAACCGTTTTTCACCACAAAACGAGGTAAAGGTGGAAGCGGTTTAGGCATGTCAATTGTGTTCAATATCGTCTATCAACAACTAGGCGGGAAAATCGACCTCATTAATGCTGATCAACCCGGCTTCCATATTCGCGTGACTATGCCTTTAGAAGCGAAAGAGCACACCGCTCCTGAACAGCTGGTTTAAGCTGACAAAAGAACGGTATTAACTGAGATCTTGCAACAAATCCGAGCTCCAACTGACTGATTTGGTATAGCAATCCGCCACAAAATGGAACTCTTCACCTTTCGGTAGTTCTCCCCAATCCGCCTTAATATAAGCCTCAACTTGAGCTAACAATTTGCCTAATGGGTTATTACCACCCAGTACCGCACGCTTCACTTCAACTTGAACCGGCAATTGTTCCAACAGTTCAGGTAGTGGGATACCTAAAACCGCATCAATCCCGGAAAGTAAACCCGTCATAAAAGCAGTACCGGAATCAACATGGCTATGCCTAGAGGTCATCAACTGACACATCTTAGCTTTCATTAATAACAGTCCAATCAATTCACACGGAACTTGTTTGTTATGACATAGTGCGAATAACAACACCCATTTTTTCAGTTCAAGCAAACCGATATTAATCACCGCTTCAGATATGCTAGCAATGGTTCGACGACCACCAAGAGCAGCTGAATTCACTAGTTTTAGCAAACTAGCAACGAGTTCGGGATCACGCTGAATGATCTGTTCGATTGAATCGACGGTGGCATTAGGGCTATTCACTTCCCCGATTAACTGAAACATAACTAGCTCATTGCGTGCTAGCTTTCTTCCACTAACCAGCTGCGGTTCAGCAAAAAACCAGCCCATAAACAGATCAATACCGGCTGCTTTACAACGTTCATATTGTTCAAAGCTGGCAATATTCTCTGCCAACAATTTGATCGTCCGTTGTTGTTTAAGCTTGTGCGAAAGCTCGATCAGCTCATCATTGCTATATTTTTGGCAATCTAACCGTATGATATGAGCAAATTGATATAAGGCTGTATCAAACTCTACAGGCATAGAGATGCGGTAGCCCTCAACAGTCAACTGGTTGAGAACCTCCTCCAAATTAGATACTGATAAGGCGGCAGGGGTTAAATCAAAAACCAAGGACTCCGTTGGCAAATCGGGAAAATGAGCATCATACAACCAAGCTGCATCTACTTTGACCCAAGCGGGTAAGCACTTCACATGGCCATTATCCAAAAGATTACTAAATGCATTTACAACGACTTCTGCAGTATTGGACCCCATACTATCAGCACTAGATTGCTCATTTGCTGAAATCAATTGGTACGCATAAGTATTTAAATTTGCATCAAAAATTGGCTGCCTAGAAAAAAGTACCGGTTGATTCATCTCTTACCCATATACTAAATATCGCTACCTCATTCTAATCCCATGCCAGAATAAGCTAAATACCTAAACCTATTGATCCTAAGCAATAGTCTTAGGGATTTCCCTACAGTTTATAACGAAAATGCCCATAGCACCTTGCGCACTACCATTTATGAGCAAATACTAAACATTAGTCAATCAGAACAATCTTCAATCACCACTGTTATAGTGTTTTGGGGCCAACATGAATGGATTCATCAAGGCGAGTATCGCCTTAGCCATCGCAGTTGTTGCTATCTTATTCTTCGGGTATCAATCAACTGACTCAAAAATCTTAACTAAAGAACCACTGCCTTCAGTCAAGATTGCAGTCTCAACGACCCCACTATCTGCCCCATTCTATATTGCAGATAGGAAGGGTTTCTTTGAAGCTGAAGGGATCAATGCCGAGCTAATCTCTCTGGCTGGTGGCACTAAGTGCTTTTCAGCACTGCTAAAAAACGAGGTAGATTTAGCAACCTCTTCCAATTCGGTCATTATGTTCAATGGCTTTAAGTATGATCACTTTACTTTACTCAGTAGCTTCGTAGAGTCTGACAATGACATCAAGCTAATGAGCCTATCAGGTAGTGGAACCACCCAAGCTAAAGACCTCATATGTAAGTCAGTCGGTATTGTTAAAGGCAGTGCAAGTGAATACTTTTTACATACTTGGCTGACCTTATCTGGTGTTGATCCTAGTCAAGTATCGATAAAAGACTACAGCGTAGTAGACCTCCCCAAAGTACTAAGTTTAGGAGAGGTCTCTGAATCGCCACTAGTTCTTTAGACACCCATCAGCCGTTTCTCATATCGGTTTTCATACTCTATCGGTGATAGCTGATCATTAAAACCATGACGTCGTTTGCTGTTGTAAAACAGCTCTATGTATTCAAAGATATCACAGCGTGCATCTTCTCTGGTTGCATAAACCCTGCGGCGGATTCTTTCCCTTTTCAGTAGTTGGAAAAAGCTCTCAGCAACGGCATTGTCGTGGCAGTTACCTCGTCGGCTCATACTTCCTTTAAAGCCATGCATCTCTAAAAAGGATTGCCAATCATGGCTTGTGTACTGACTTCCCTGATCAGAATGAACAACAACCTCTGAATCAGGATTACGTCGCCATATAGCCATGAGTAAAGCGTCCAGCACTAGTTCCTTTGTAATACGGGATTGCATTGACCATCCAATAACTCGCCTTGAGAACAGGTCAACGACAATCCCCAAATACAGCCAACCCTCATGGGTTTTGATATAGGTGATATCTGTTACCCATGCTTTGTTAGGTGCAGGTACATTGAATTGCTGCTGAAGGTGGTTCGGCGTGACAATATGAACCTTGCCGCTTGTCTGGCGTGGTTTCCTGTAACCAACCTGTGCCTTCAGCCCAGCTATACGCATGAGTCGATAAACTCTATTTGGGCCACAGACTTCACCATACTCGCGCAGATCGCTATGGATCTTGCGGTAGCCATACACACCACCTGACTCCAACCAATACTGCTTGATCAATCCAGTGAGCCGTTGATCTTCTACATGGCGCTTGGAAGAAGGTTTCTTACGCCATGCGTAATACCCGCTAGGATGTACATCCAGTAACGAACAGAGCTGACGTACAGGCCAGTCCTTATGATGATCACGGATAAAGGTGTACCTCAATCGGACTGGTTGGCGAAGTACACCGCGGCTTTTTTTAATATATCCCGCTCTTCAGTGACTCGCTTCAGTTCTTTCTTGAGACGGCGTATCTCTAGCTGCTCATCTGTCTTTGCTTTATGTTCGGCTGAATCGGGGCCGTACTTCTTGATCCAGGCATAAAGGCTGTGGGTTGTAACATCGAGCCGGTTAGCTACATCAGCAACGCTGTAGCCTCGGTCAGTGACCTGTTTAACCGCTTCGATCTTGAACTCTTCCGGATAACGTTTGTTGCTCATAAGCACCTCTTTTAAAGCCATTTTCTATGGCTGAGAGATGTCTAGCAAACTAGGGGCAATTCACTCGGCCATATCCGTTTGGGAACCTTTTGCATTTACCTCTGCGTCTAACAAAAACAATCCTGCTAGCCCTCTAGATACCAAAGGGCTTTATAACCTCAGTTTTAATTTGGTGGGGCTAAAGGGGGATACCGACAACATAGAAAATGAGCTGAAAGTATTAGCGGCCTTAGATAGAGCTGTTCATTTCATTGCTGAAAACCCTGAGGAATCTCAGATGATTCTGCGGGAAAAACTGAAATTGAGTCAGGCCTTTATTGATTGGATCTGGCAGGACTACCTTTTCAAACTGTCATTGAATCAATCGCAAGTAAATTCGATCGAACAGCAAGCACGCTGGGCTATTGAATCAAAATTAGTTATCAGTGAAACAACCCCTGACTTTATCCAATTTTTTGATGCAACCGCACTGCAAAAGATAGATCCCCACGCATCATCTTTATGAATCTGAGGAAAACGTTTAAGCAATGACCATAAGAACGCGGCTGATTATATTAACGCTACTCTCTATCCTACTCTGTTTAAGCATGCTGCTTGGTTTAGGTTGGATGGATGCTCACAGAACATCACTGTTTCAGCGTATAGAAGCCATCTCACGCATCCAAGTGGAAACTAACGCCCTTCGAAGCCAATTTCGACTGCATGAACGCTATAAAGACCTAGAATCTATCGAGAAGGGCTTTCGTATTCAAAGGCAATTGCAGACGTATTTAGATGAATTAGAACCTTTTGGGCAGGATGAACAAACCTATATTCAAAGCTTACGCCACCAAAATGAGAGTATCAGCTCACTCTACAAGCTTATGATCAATGTACATCGCTCTCAGCAACTCTCGGAAAATCAATTAAACAGTCACTACTATCTACTTGACCGTTTAGATACAACACTACTGAGTATGGGTGAAGAAAGCTTTCGTCTTGAACACCGCGCTCTGACCAATGCACAGCAATACTTTCAACAAAAAGCTGCGATTATTCAGTCTGTACTACTGAGCCTGGCTGTATTGATTGCGGTTGCGACTTTCCTCACTCTGCGCCTTTTCCGTCGTAGATTAGAACAGATAGAAGCTGGGATTCAGGAACTTTCCCAGGGTAATACCGGCTGTCGTATTGAAGCAGAACATAGTGATGAGATAGGAAACCTAGCCGTCCACTTTAACGAGATGACCCAAAAGCTTGAACATAGCACAGCCTCTATCGACCAATTGCAGACAGAGGTGCATAAACGTACCTCTGAATTAGAAAAACAAAAGTATAGGTTAAAACGATTAGCTGAGCAGGACAGCCTTACAGGCCTATCGAATCGCTCGTAGTTTATGCGCAACTTGGAACAAACTATACAGCGCTGTCATGACCATCAAACCTTGGCCGCCATCTTTTTTATCGACTTAGATAAATTCAAACAGATCAATGATTCTCTCGGCCATAGCACCGGCGATGCAGTCTTAGTGGAGATGGCAAATCGTTTTAATAAAACCCTTCGCCGATCGGATCTACTTGCTCGTATTGGTGGAGATGAATTTACCGTCATCATCGATCCACTCTATCAACTTGATGATGCCGCCGAGCTCGCCCGTAAATTAATCGCCAGTTTAGAAACCCCCTATGATTACAATGGTCATTCTTTATATCTAAATGCCAGTATAGGTATCAGCATCTACCCCAATGATGGAACTGAAGCCATTGAGCTGATGAAAAATGCCGATACAGCTATGTATCAAGCTAAGAAGACTGGGGGAAATAGTTTTAATTTTTACAACAAAGGCATGAATAAACATGCACTTACTTGGCTTGAGTTAGAGGGAGATCTAAGAGAAGCGCTTAAGCTAAAACAGTTATCCGTCTACTATCAACCTCAATTTGAAATTTCGTCTCATGAACTGGTCGGAGTTGAAGCGTTGGTAAGATGGCACCATCCAAAACAAGGGTTGATCACACCCGATAAATTTATTCCATTAGCTGAAGAAAAAGGACTCATCCAACAATTAGGCACTCAGGTTCTGGAGACTGCTTGCCAACAGGTAAAAACTTGGCATGATCAGGGCGCAACAGACCTACTACTAGCAGTTAATATCTCAGCCAAACAATTAGAACATCAACAGCTGCCTCAACAGGTACAAAGCGTACTGAACAAAACTGGCTTTCCACCTCAACTGCTTGAGCTGGAAATAACCGAAAGCTGCGTCCTAAATGATCCTGAGGAAGCTATTCAGCAACTAACTCAGCTAAAGCACTTCGGTTTACGTTTAGCGTTGGACGATTTCGGTACCGGCTACTCTTCCCTCTCCTATCTCAAACGTTTACCCCTAACCAAGTTAAAAATTGATAAGTCGTTTGTCGACGGTCTAGATGAAGAATCCGATGATTACTCCATCTGCCAAGCAATAATCGCGCTGGGCAACAGTCTGAAATTAACAGTGATCGCCGAAGGGGTCGAGCAGCAAGATCAGATCGATATATTAACAACTGAGGGCTGTGATCAGATACAAGGCTTTCTTTTTGGCCAGCCAATGGCTGCTCATGAATTTGAACAACAGTACTTAAACTTACACCAGAGATGTGAATTAGAAGAGCATTAGAGAGATTGATGCAGATGGCAACGCACAAATTTTAATATTTATGACTATTGGGGCCAATCAAAAAGCCAAGTATTATCATGTTAGATATTCAACTATCTCATAGGCTTTATCGTAGAATTTTAATTCATGACTCGTAGAAAACGCCAAATCAATGTACCGCCTGAAAAAGCTGTAGTGCTGATCGTCGATGATATGCAATCCATGCGCATGATCACCCGTACCACCCTTAAAGAGATGGGGTTTCGTAAATTTGTCGAAAGCCCAAATGGCCAAGAAGCTCTCAAGCGCTTAAAGCTGATGAATATTGATCTGGTGATATGTGACTGGGATATGCCAGAAATGAACGGGATGGAGTTACTGCGCCAAATCCGAGCAGATCAACGTTTAGCAAAAGTCTCTTTTGTGATGCTAACCGCGCACGCAGAAACCGACCTAATCCATGAAAGCATAACCGTTGGGGTTGATAGTTATGTGGTTAAACCCTATCAACCCTCAACGTTGTGTGCCCGCATTAACGATCTACTCGAGCACCCTGTAGAGATCTCTTACGCTTAGTTAGCGCAAGCAGGTTTCAATATTATTCGCGAGTTGCTTGAGGAAACCTGTATATCCCTGCTGAGATGTAATATCGATCGCTAGCGGATCTAACTTACCCAGTTTCACCGGCTGCTTAGCCACAATACGCTTAATTACCTTCGCTTCAAACTGCGGTTCAGTGAAGATACAACCTACTTGATCTTTCTTAAGCATGGTTTGAATCGCTTGTAATTTTTTCGCGCCAGGCGCACGTGCGGGATCAACCGTAAAATAGCCACGCTGATTCATATCATAATGCTCAACATAAAGAGCAAAGGCATCATGAAATACAATAAAACCCTTCTCTCTTACAGGTGCTAGCTGGGTTTGAATCGCACGATCCGTAGCCAAAATATCCGCCGCAAATTGTTGGTAATTGCTGTTTAATTGCTCCGCCTGTTCTGGGTGAAGCTTAACTAGCGCTTTTTTGATCTCTGCCGCAGCTTTCAGCATTTTTACCGGGTCCATCCAAACGTGAGGATCAACGGCATGGTTATGATGATCATGTTCATCGTGATCGTGGTGGTGGTCATGATGATCGTGATGCGCTTCACCTGAACCTTCCAACAGCTGTACTGCTGGCACTTTGGAGCTGTCCAATGTTTTGCTTAAAAACTGCTCCATATCAGGGCCAACCCAAACAGCTAAATCAGCAGCATGCAGCTTGCGTAAATCAGAAGGCTTTAACGAGTAATGATGCGGCGAGCTACCTGCTGGGATCAGGGAATCAACCTCCCCCAATTCACCAACTACACCTTCAACAACTAGCTGTAATGGTTTAACACTCGCTACCACCTGAATCGGTTGATCAGCAGTCGCTGTGCTCGCAGCAAAAAGTGTTAAAAAAAGTAAGGTAATATTTTTCATCTTTCACAATACATCTCAGAAGATTAAGGGTTACAATATAACACAAACTTATAAGGTAAGAATGCTATGGCGCACACTGATCTAGCCTTTCATCCTGAACATGATCATCATGGATGCATTGAGCAAGCACTGGAAGATGCACGCTCGCTTTGTAATGAGCGTAACCTACGTTTTACGCCTATTCGCGAGCTGGTTTTAAAGACTATCTGGCAAAGTCATAAACCGCTTGGTGCCTATGAGCTTCTACCCGAACTAGCCGCTGCTGGTTTTAATTCAGCTCCACCTACGGTTTATCGAGCGCTTGAGTTTTTACAGGAGCAAGGCTTAGTACACCGTATCGCTTTGCTGAATGCTTATATCGGCTGCCCACATCCAAGTGATCAGCATGAAGGCTCCTTTCTGATCTGTCGTGTATGCAATAACGCGGTAGAAATTGATACACGGAAGGTTAGCCAAGATATCCAAAAACAAGCAGATAGCTTAGGTTTTAAACCCGAGAAACAATCTATTGAAGTGCTGGGTATATGCCCAAGTTGTCAGCAGAGTGCAGCCTAGTGAGTCCCTCTCCACATACACATGAGCCGCTGATCAAACTCGAAAATATCAACCTTTCCTTTGGTCAAAAGCACGTCTTACAAGATATTAACGCCGAGCTGCACCGTGGCTGCATCACAACACTAATTGGTCCTAATGGTGCTGGTAAGACAACCCTAGTCCGTGTAGTGCTAGGCCTACTCAAAGCTGATAGTGGTAGTTTGTGGCAGGAAGATGGCCTACGCATCGGCTACATGCCACAGAAGTTACAGATCGATAATACGTTCCCTTTAACCGTTGATCGTTTCCTGCGAACAACTCAGTGTAAAGACCCAGCAAAAATACTGGCAGCACTAACCGATGTTGGCGCTGAAAAGTTACTTAAGCAAGCAGTACATAATCTGTCAGGCGGTGAGATGCAGCGTGTCTTGCTTGCCCGCGCCCTACTTCGTGATCCTCATCTACTGGTGTTAGATGAGCCTGTGCAAGGGGTTGATATTAACGGTCAGCTTGAGCTTTATAACCTGATTGCGCGTATTCGTGATGAACGTGGCTGTGGTGTATTAATGGTCAGTCACGACCTTCACCTCGTGATGGCGGCTACAGATCATGTAGTTTGTATTAATCATCATATTTGCTGTTCTGGTCATCCTGAGCAAGTCACCAATGATCCATCCTTTACTGAGCTATTTGGCATTCAAGGCAGCGAACAGCTAGCCGTTTATAGCCATCATCATAATCATCGTCATGATGATCATGGCGACATTATTCCTGATCATAATTGTAAGGGCGGTTGTTAATGCCTGATTTTCTCTTATATGCCCTGTTAGGTGGTATTGGTGTAGCTGCGATTGCTGGCCCGCTTGGCTCTTTTGTGGTATGGCGCCGCATGGCATATTTTGGTGACACCTTAGCTCACTCCGCTCTACTCGGGGTTTCAGTAGGCTTTATGCTGCAAGTAAACCTCAACCTAGCCGTGATCTTCTGCTGTGTCGCCCTCGCCCTCATCCTAGTCGCGATGCAAAGGCAGCGAATGGTAGCTACAGACACCTTGTTAGGGATCATGGCCCATAGTTCGCTCTCTTTTGGCTTAGTTGCCGTGTCACTGTTGGAAATTCGGGTAGACCTGATGTCCTACCTATTTGGTGACCTGCTTGCTGTCGGTGTAGAAGATCTTTATTGGATCTACGGAGGCGGCCTCCTCGCACTAGTGTTGTTAAAACTTCTCTGGCAACCTCTATTGGCAATTACTATCAATGAAGAGCTTGCCCATGTTGAGGGGGTTAATGTTGCCTGGACACGCTTAGCTCTGATGCTATTGATTGCAGTCATTATCGCCGTAGCTATGAAGATTGTAGGTCTACTATTAATCACCTCATTGCTGATTATTCCTGCAGCTGCCGCAAGGCGTTTAGCCCAAAGCCCTGAGCAGATGGCCATCGGTGCCGCTATTGTAGGTAGTTTGTCAGTAATTGGAGGCTTAGGGCTGTCATGGCATTTCGATACACCTGCTGGCCCATCGGTTGTGGTGATATCCCTACTAATTTTTGTTCTGCTTTACCTACTGCCACTACGCCGAGCGGTATAGCAACAAATCCTAGGAGTGTTAATCAGCGCTTCCATAAGGCGTTGATTAGCGCACCTGCCAGAATCAAACAGCCGCCAATAGTAGTCCACAAAGTCGGGATCTCGTCAAAAAAGATCACTCCCAAAATCGCAGAAAAAATCACCTGAACATAAGCATAAGCGCTGGCTTTACCCGCCTCTTCCGCTGCCATCGCTTTGGTTAGTCCAATCTGCCCAACTTGCGTGAATACACCTACTAACAGCAGCAATAACAACGCATCCAAGCCCGGCATAACAAAGTCGCCGCCCAAAAGCAGTAACGAGGTTGGTAACGCCACCAGCGGGAAATAAAAGATAATGACAGAGCTATCTTCCGTTTGACTCAACTTACGCACGATCACATAAGCTATGGCGCTACCTAAAGCCCCAGCTAACGCAGCTAATAGACTTAACATCGGCAAGCCAATTAACCCCGCTTCGCCCGGCCGCACCATCACAACCACCCCGACGAAACTGAGTAAAATACAAAGCATCGTCGCAAGCTTGATCCGCTCGCCCAAAAATAACAGCGCTAACACCGCAGTGAATGCAGGATAGGTATACTGTAGTACCGTCGCATCAGCCAAGGTGAGGGTCGTGACTGAGTAATAAACGCAAACCAAGGCCAAAGCCCCAACGATGCCTCGCGCCAGCAAGAGCGGCTTATGCTGCCCCCAAATAGAGATGCGTTTACGTTTTACATCCAAGTAACTCAGGCCTAGCGATACTAAAGCCCTTGCCGCCACAATCTCTAAAACCGGAATACCGTAACCCGACACCGCTTTCACGCAGGCAGCCATCAAGGCAAATCCAAGCGCAGATAGCAGCATATAGCGAATAGCGATGGGTACGGCAGTTATAGACATGATTCAGGGACTTTACACAGAAATTGATAAGTGCGGGATCATACCAGATAAGCCCTCGCAAACGAGATCATTGTCAATCTGACCGGGCATGCAGGCATCTGATTACTAGATAGGGACAATCTAAAAGGTTCAAAAAAATAGGGGCTTAATAGCCCCTATCTGTTGTTAGTGGTCTTTGCGCTTAGCGCCGGGGTTCGCCGTAAACATCAGAGGCTGTGCGCCTTCCTCAATTTCAGGCTTATTTTCACGATTGACGCGTGTTTCCAATTCTTCTACAGCGGTATCTGGTTCACCATCTAAACGCATGGAATCTTCGTAATCACAACGCACGCACTCTTTGTACTCACGCTCTTCATCACGGTAAGTGCGAATACAATCCATCTCACCGCATCGTGGGCAAACAGCACCCGCTATAAATCGTTTAATAACTGTCATTTTAATTACTCGGTAATTCCACTGTGGCGAAGTAGTGCATCAACTTGCGGTTCACGACCGCGGAACGCTACAAACAGCTCCATAGGTTCGCGAGAACCGCCCATTTCTAGAATGTTCTTACGGAAATCTGCACCAGTATCTGTATTAAAGATGCCATCTTCTTCAAAACGGGAGAAGGCATCTGCCGATAGTACCTCTGCCCATTTATAACTGTAGTAACCCGCAGAATAACCGCCTGCAAAAATATGGCTAAAGCTATGCTGGAAGCGGTTAAACGCAGGCGGGGTAATCACGGCTACCTGACTACGTACTTTATTCAAAACCTCTTGAACAACCGTTTCTCCCGGCTGGTAATCACGGTGTAGAAGGAAATCGAATAGAGAGAACTCCAACTGGCGTACCATCATCATGCCTGACTGGAAGTTACGTGCCGCCAGCATCTTATCCAACAACTCTTGTGGTAGGGTTTCACCTGTCTGATAGTGACCAGAGATCAATGCCAGTGCTTCTGGCTCATAGCACCAGTTCTCTAGGAACTGACTTGGTAGCTCAACCGCATCCCAAGCAACGCCATTAATACCACTTACGTCAGCCGTTTCGATTTGGGTCAGCATGTGATGCAAACCGTGGCCAAATTCATGGAATAGGGTGGTCACTTCATTGTGATTCAGTAGGGCTGGATCATCTCCTACTGGAGAGCTGAAGTTACATACCAGATAAGCCACAGGTAACTGCAGAGAGCCATCATCTAGACGACGACGTACACGGCAATCGTCCATCCAAGCGCCACCACGTTTCTTTTCACGAGCATAAAGGTCCATAAAGAAACGAGCGATCACTTCACCATTGCGGCTAATTTCAAATAAACGCGCATCATCATGCCAACGGTCGAACGCGTCGACTTCACGCATTTCGATATCAAATAGTTTACCGGTAACCGCAAACAGACCTTCCAGTACCTTGGGAAGAGGGAAGTAAGGGCGGATCTGCTCTTCAGAAATAGAGTATTTCGCCTGCTTCAGTTTCTCGCCGTAGTAAGCTAGATCCCATGCTTGCAGATCTTCTGCGCCAAATTCAGCTTTCGCAAACTCACAAAGCTGCTCAAAATCTTGTTTAGCTACGGGTAGGCTTTTCTCAGCAAGATCATTTAAGAACTGCACAACCTGGTCAGTGTTTTCAGCCATTTTGGTCGCTAACGAGTATTCAGCGTAGTTACCAAAACCAAGCAACTGCGCCAGCTCTAAACGTAGCTCTAAGAGTTGAGAGATAACGTCTGTATTGTCCCACTTACCTTCGCCCGGACCTTGATCAGAAGCACGGGTAGAGAAGGCGGTGTAGATCTCTTTACGTAGTTCACGATCATCCGCATAAGTGATCGTCGCAAGGTAAGAAGGGAAGTCCAGTGTCACCAACCAACCTTCTTTCTCTTTCGCTGCAGCCATCTGCTTCGCCGCGGCTAACGCCATAGGCGGCAGGCCCGCAAGATCAGATTCAGAGGTCAGCAGTTTACTCCAGTCATCGCTGGCATCCATTACGTTTTCAGAGAACTTTGTCGTCAACTCAGATAGTTTCTGTTGTAGTTCTGCGTAACGCTGCTGCTCTTCGGGGTTCAGAGCAATACCGGATAATCGGAAGTCACGTAGAGTATTGTTGACGACTTTCTGCTGCGCCTCGCTTAGCTGAGAAAATTGGTCACTTTCAGCAAACTGATTAAATGCTTGGTACAAACCTTGATGCTGACCCATCTCAGTCCAGTATTGGGACAGCTTAGGCAAGCACGCATTGTAGGCATCACGCAGCTCATCACTGTTCACCACCGAGTTCATGTGCGAAACAGGCGACCAAGCTTTAGCTAAACGGTCATTCATCTCTTCAAGAGGAGCAACTAGAGAATCCCAGCTAGGTACAGATAGTTCTTGTAGAATACGTTCAACCGTTGCTCTACTGTCCGTCAGCAATTGATCGATTGCGGCTTCGATTTGATCAGGTTTGATCTGACTGAATGCTGGTAACAACTGTGGTTCAAGCATTGGGTTACTCATATAAAGCTAGCTCCATCGGCGAGATATCGTTCCTAATACATGGGACTAAATCTTAATTTTTCAATTCCCCTAAGCTATTTCATAATAGATACTTCCCAATTTCTAGCGAGCAACAATTATGAATGTACGTACTTATCAAGGCTTCACTCCCAAACTAGGGGAGCGGGTTTTTGTTGATCCTAGCGCGGTCGTGCTTGGAGATGTCGAGATTGGTGACGATTGCTCGATCTGGCCGCTCACCGTAATTCGTGGCGATATGCACCACATTCGTATTGGCGCACGTACCAGCGTGCAAGATGGTTCTGTTCTACATATCACCCATGCTGGTCCCTATAACCCAGACGGCTTCCCATTGATCATTGGCGATGACGTCACTATTGGACACCAAGCTATGCTACACGGCTGCACAATTGGTAGCCGAGTTTTAGTAGGCATGGGTGCGATGGTTATGGATGGCGCTATTGTTGAAGATGAAGTGATCATCGGCGCGGGTTCCCTAGTACCACCAGGTAAAAAACTAGAAAGCGGCTACCTTTACGTTGGCCGTCCTGCGAAACAACAACGAGAACTCACAGAAAAAGAGCGCTCCTTCTTCAGTTATACTGCTGGAAACTATGTGAAACTTAAGGACAAGCACCTTGAAGAAGATTACGCAGGCTAACAGTCTGATCCTGGCCACGCTGCTTGTAAGCGGTTGTGGCTATAACATCCAGAGCTCACCAACCGCTTGGGTTAAATCCTATGAGGTAGAGGTATCCAATACAGAAAAGGGCGCAAGCTATTCCCTCTGTAAAAGCTTTGGTTGCGATCGAAGATCTTCAATACAGTTTGATGCTGACGAGCTAGACCAAGTTCGCCAGCACTTCTCACCACCAGCAGCTACAGCAGAGGAAGAGCGTTTAAAGATAGCTACAGGCATTGCTCTATTTGAGAAAATCACCGGCCCAAAACTACGAACTTTTGGCGATCAAGCAGCCAATAACACCTCCTTTATCAGCCGTTCAAATCAATTGGATTGTGTCGCTGAGAGCCTCAATACAACTCGTTATCTTTTAGTTTTACAGCAGATGAACCTCTTACATTTCCACCGACCTGGCGGAAATGTTCACCGCGGCCCCTTCACATTAAATGCGCCCCATAACAGCGCTACTATCGTTCAGCTAGATAATCAGCAAGCCTTTGCTGTGGACTCTTGGTTTGGCGCTAATGCTGAACCTGCTTGGATTACGCCTGTGGATAACTGGTTAACCGGCGCTGACCCTGAAGACTAGCTGCTGATTATAATTCAAACAATAGTTGATAATAGTTATCAACAGCATTAGTATCCCCGCCAACACCTTACTTTCTTTACATTTTGAGCTTTATCTTCAGCAGGTTAAGCGCCTGTGGATATCTATTGGGCTCAGAAAGTTTGCTGCCAATTTCTGAACCGACTAAGAACATTTATAAAACTACGACGTCTTATTTGCTGAGATGAGTGAACGCATGTAGCAAACAAGGCTGTGAACAACTTAATAGAAGGGAACAACATGAAAAAAACCACGATCGCCACGCTAGTTGCTGCAGCAATGACATCAACCACACCTGCGTTTGCAACCGATGTTGCTAAAGAGTTAGCGGCAATGAAAGCACGCATCGCACAACTTGAAGCACAGCTGGCTGCTCAGCAAGCAACAACACAAAAGCTAGAGCAAAAAACTGAAGCTCAAGCTGGAGCTACACCATCAAACGGTGGCTTCGCTGAAAACGTGAGTGTAGGCGGTGAAGTAACCTTGCTAGCACAGCAAGTTGAGACTGATGGCGAAAACAGCGTTGGTGATGTTTTAGTTGATACCTTCGAACTTGAAATTGCTGCTGATATTAACGAAAACGTTAAAGTGTCTACGTTAATCGAATACCTATCTGCAGACGAGAAACTGGATCTTGCTGAAGCTTACGTGGTGATAGGTTCCGAAGACAATCCTCTAAGCTTCACACTGGGTAAAGCCGCTCACCCTCTACTAGTAGGTGATTCTGCAGCATTTACAGACCCAATTGCATTCGACATTTTCGATGCAAAAGAAGGTCTAGCGATGCTCAGCTACCAAAATGAGATGATTCAGCTAGATACCTACGTGCTTAACAACTCTGCAGAAGGTAACGAAGGTTTAGATACCTTCGGTCTTAACTTCGGCACTACATTCAGTAATGGCGTTTCTCTAGGTGCAGGTTATGTAACTGACGTTGCGAACACAGCAGGTCCGTTTTCTGAGCTAGGCGGTCTAACTGAAAAAATCGATGCGTGGCGCGTAAATGCATTGGTTGAAGCGAATGACTTGGCGCTGTTTGCAGAGTATATCCAGCTAGGTAGATCTAATTTAGCAGGCGAGCCAAGTTTCCTTCATTTAGGTGCTGGCTACGGTACACAGATCCTAGGCGCAGACGGAACACTTTTCCTAGGTTACAGCGAATCTGACGAAGCTGAAGATATCGATAATGTAGCGGGTATCGACTACGAACTACCTGAAAAGCGTTTAGCGTTAGGTGTAACGCGTTCTCTAGGAGAAAATGCTGAAGTGACTGCGGAATATGTTCGCGAAGAAGCTTACAGCGACACAGATAGCGATATCCTGAATGTTGCGGTAACAACGACTTTCTAAGCTGGGCTTAGCGAGTTGTTAAAATGTGACTGACCAACGCTGAATCCCCCTTCAATCATCAGCGCTGGTCGTCACAATACTCTGTACAGACAGATATTCTGTAAACATTACTGTTAATGATATCTGTTATCACTTTGGCAGGGAACGCTCCTATGGAATTAAATCCTTTAGAAGGAGATTTTCCGCACTTTATTTTTCCGACTTAACGTCTAGCTTTGCCGAAGAAATTTCCCGTAAACGCTTAACCACTTGAGCATTAATACTACGTTGCGTGAACGTACCATCAGCCTTGCGTTTACCGGGTTTTTTGCCCATCAAAATCTCTAAGCAGTCATCCACATGACCAACCGCATGCACAGAGAATAACCCCTCTTTAACCGCCTCGACAACCTCTTCTTTGAGCATCAGATTGCGCACATTGGCTTTAGGGATAATAACCCCTTGCTCGCCGGTAAGACCCCGCGTTTTACAGAGGTGAAAGAAGCCCTCTATTTTCTCGTTTACACCGCCAATCGCCTGCACTTCACCGTACTGGTTGATCGAACCTGTGGTCGCAAAGCTCTGACTAATCGGTATATGGGTCAACGCTGACAATAGGGTACAGACCTCTGCTAGCGAGGCGCTATCTCCATCAACGTAACCGTAAGATTGCTCCAAAGCGATGCTAGCAGAGATCGCCAATGGGAAGTCCTGAGCATATTGATGACCTAAGAAGCCCGATAGGATTAAAACGCCTTTTGAATGGATTGGCTGACCTAAGGCCACCTCGCGTTCGATATCAACGATTCCGCGATTACCAGGATGCACCGTTGCAGTAATACGCGCAGGCGTACCAAAAGCAACATCACCCACTTGGAGCACAGTTAGACCATTGGTTTTACCGACGGCTTCACCTTGGGTGTCGATCAACACCGTTTGATTCAGAATGTCTTCTTCGATCTTTTCAGACATACGAGAAGTGCGACGTTCTTTCGCACTCAGCGCCATCTCGACATGATCTGCATTGATAAGTTCATCTTCCTCTTTAATGCGCTTAAAATCAGCTTCACATAACAGATCAACCAACTCACCAATATGAGCCGACAGCAACTCCTGATCTTCTGCCTGACGGGAGCTATGCTCAACTAAACGCGCCACCGCTCGACGCGTTAAGGGGGCTAAGCCCTCCTCATCGGCTAACGTTTTCATCAAACGCGCATAATGCCTAATCGATTGAGGCGTTCTTTTTACATCCTCATCAAAGTCCACCACGACTCGAAACATTTTTTCAAAGTCATGATCGAGTTCTTGTAGCAAATAGTAGATATTGCGCGCCCCTATCAAGACGATTTTCACTGATAGTGGCACCGCCTGAGGGGTTAGGGTTATCGTGCTTATACCCGCGTATTCACTTGCAGGACTTTCAATTCGAATCTCGTCGGATTTAAGCGCACGTTTTAGCGCCCCATAAACAAAGGGCTGCTCCAGTAGTTTCTCCGCTTCCAATACCAAATAGCCGCCATTCGCTCGATGTAAAGCACCAGATCGGATAAGCTTGTAGGTAGTGGATAAAGCCCCCATTTCGGACGTGTACTCTACACGCCCAAACAAATTTTCATAGCTAGGGTGCGATTCGTATACAACCGGGGCACCTTTCACCTTATCGTTATCCACAAGCAGATTAACGCCATAATTGCTTTCTAAATAAGCACGGCGGCTAGCATCAGTTAACGGCTCAATTAGCTTTTCATCGCCGACAATTTCAGCGCAGTTTTTAACTAACGACGTTTCCATCTCTGACAGATAATCTGTCGCCGCCGCAATATTGGCGTACTTATCTTTCAACGGTTGGAAAAGCGGGGAGATCGACTGCCGTGTTGTATCACGATCGAGATTTTTCAGTTTTTCTGCTGCCTCACGTCGCCACTGCGGTAGGCCTGTTAGCGCTTCATTTAACTTATCTTCAAGATCAGAGATCGCCTTAGTAAAGCCATCACGGATCTCTTCAGGCAACTGCGAAAAGACCGCCTCATCCATCGCTTGCCCTTCTGCAACCGGAGTAAAGCCGATACTGCCTGCATCACGGTAGACCGCAATGCTATGCTCACGCGCCTCTCGCTCAACACCTTCTATCGCCTGATCATAATAACGATTGAGTTCACGTTCGATTTTACTCTTTTTACGCTGGTACGAAGGGCTTTCAAAGGCTGCAGGCATCTCTGACAGCACCGCTTCGATGATGTTTTTAATATCACGCTTAAACTGCTGAGCCTTTCCAGCAGGAAAGGGAATCGCTAAAGGATTGCGGTTATCCTTTAGGTTGTTCAGATAAACCCAATCGCCCGGCTTTTTCTCTTTTTTCGCCGTGGTTTTGAGGTTCTCCATCGCAAAGGAGAAACGCCCCGTATGAGGATTACCCATCACAAACAAGTTATAGCCTGGACGGCGCATGCCGATACCAAAATCCATCGCTTCAATGGCTCGTGTTTGGCCGAAGAAACCAGAAAAAGGCTCAAGCGTAGACGTATTTTTGAAAGGTAGTAATTCAGGATCGCAGCGAAAATAAAGCTGCTCAGTAGATAGTCGGGTTTCCGTTACCATAAGGTACTCCCGCAGCAGACTGAAAAGTTAACACTATGCAGTGTTCGTATTTCAGTTATACGCCGCGAGAGAGCCCCATGCAAGTCTGCTTTGATAAAATTTATAAAGCGACTGTTGTATTAAAATCAAACAGTTATTGCTGCACGGATATCAGAGATAACGGTTTTAGAGTCAGGGTCTAAGCCACGCCAGATTCTGAAAGATTCCGCAGCCTGCTCCACTAACATACCTAGGCCATCAATGGACTTTTCTGCCCCTTGTTCAGTCGCCCAAGCACAAAAAGCAGTTGGCTCTGCGGCATACATCATGTCGTAGCACCAAGCACCTTGTGCCAGTACATTTTCCGGAAGAGGAGGGATCTCACCTTGCAAGCTGGCAGCAGTACCATTAATGATAAGATCAAAGCTTTGGCCTGCTAGCTCATCATAACCACCACCCGATACGTTACCAAGATCGGTAACCAACCCAGCAAGCTCTTCGGCTTTAGAAGCAGTACGGTTTGCGATAACTAACAGCTCAGGATTTTGCTCTAATACTGGCTGTAAAACGCCACGAACAGCACCACCAGCACCTAGGATAAGCACCTTTTTACCTTCAATCGTACCACCATTGTTACGTACGATATCACGCACCATGCCAACACCGTCGGTGTTATCACCACACAAGCGGCCTTGGTCATCGCGGTACAAGGTATTTACCGCACCCGCCAGTTCAGCACGCGGACTTCTAACTTCAGCTAATGCCCAAGCTTCCTGCTTAAACGGAATAGTAATATTCAAACCTCGACCATCACCCGACAAGAAATCAGTTACGTAACCTGAAAAGTTATCTTCAGGTACGCAGATCGCTTCATAAGTTAGATCCTGAGCTGTACTCGATGCAAATGCAGCGTGGATTTGAGGCGATTTAGAGTGCTTAATCGGATTGCCAAATACCGCGTAACGATCAGTCATAATTCGCCCTTACACTTCCAGCCAGTTACGAGGCTTCAAATAACGCTCGTACAGCACCGCTTCTTCAGTACCTTCATCAGGTTTCCAGTCGTAACCCCAACGTACTTCTGGTGGCAGCGACATCAAGATAGACTCAGTACGTCCACCAGATTGCAGGCCAAACAGGGTGCCACGGTCAAACACTAGATTGAACTCGACATAACGGCCACGGCGGTGCAATTGGAAGTCACGCTGATGCTCACCGTATTCACGGTCTTTGTTTTTCTCGATAATTGGCACATAAGCTTTAGTGTAAGCATTACCAATCGACTTCATCAGTCCGAAGCTCTTCTCGAAACCAAGCTCATTAAGATCATCGAAGAACAGACCGCCTACACCACGAGGCTCATCACGATGCTTCAAGTAGAAGTATTCATCACACCACTCTTTAAACCGTGGGTAGATATCATCACCAAATGGATCACAGGCTTCTTTAGCTGTCTGGTGCCAAAACTTACAATCTTCGTCGTTCCCATAATAAGGTGTCAGGTCAAAACCACCACCAAACCACCATACGGGTTCTTCACCTTCTTTTTCTGCGATGAAGAAACGAACGTTGGCATGAGAAGTTGGGATATAAGGGTTATGTGGATGAATAACTAAAGACACACCCATCGCTTGGAAACTACGACCCGCTAATTCAGGCCGGTGCGCTGTTGCAGATCCTGGCAACTTATCGCCAAAGACATGAGAGAAGTTCACACCACCTTTTTCGATAATTGCGCCCTTCTCTAGAACGCGAGTACGACCGCCGCCGCCTTCTTCTCGCTGCCACTCATCCTGGTAAAATTTTCCTTCACCATCAGCCTGCTCTAGGGCATCACAAATAGCATCTTGCAGCCCCAAAAGGTACTCTTTTACAGCGTCAATATTAGGTGCGGACATAGTACTCACTCACATATTTATTTAAGCGCGAATTAATTGATCAGATTTTAGATCTCGAATTTGAGTAGGCTGATCTAAACCGCCTAACTCACCTGGAAAGACATAAGCAAGCTTTTCACCGAAGTAAGTCTTCACTCTCAATATATGTCTTGCAGGTTCATGCGCCGCAGGATTTGCCGAAGTCGACACAAGAAAAGATCCGTAGGCTTCAGTCAATTTTTTAACTTGTGAGTGATTACTCACTCTAACAGCTACAGCGCTATGATTACCTTTAATCCAAGTAGGAATTCTGTTCTTTTTGTCTGGCAAAACCCAAGTGTATGGACCCGGCCAGTTAGCAGTCACTTTGACATATTCATCATCAGTCAGATCTTCGAGTAAAAAATCGATCTGAGAGAGATTTCCAGCGATCAAAACCAGACCTTTATGCATAGGTCTACGCTTAATTTCTAGAAGATCTAAGACCGCCTGCTCATCAAACGGGTCACAACCTAAACCCCAAACTGCTTCGGTAGGATAAGCGATCACACCACCTTGACGAATTGCTCGAACAGACTGCTGAATATGCCACCAATCAGGCTTTAAATAACTACTCACCATTTACTCCTCAATGCCATATAACTAATCAACAGCGCATCACTATTTTTACTAAAAGTATCAATCAATAGTGATGAAAGGTTGATAGAAAGAGCCTCTTACAGGTTACAAAGCGGGGGGATTCCCTTTCATCTTGAAGGCATTTAACTTTGAGGGCTGAACACTAAATGTTCGAAGCGGTCTTTGCAACTCTACCAAATTGCCTTTTAACATCGGATATAACCATGCCCATCTTGGCTAATGGTGCCTAAAAGCTCTAATTCCACCAGTATCGGGCCTAATTCCGCTATATCCATACCAGTCAGATAGCTTAGTTGGTCGATTGAGTGATATTCGTAGCCTAAATGCTTCAATAGTTGCTGCGTTTCAGGAGCAAAGTGGGATAGATCCTCTTCAGATTCATGTTCAATATGCTCAGCATTCTGTTCGGCTAGATAACCCAGTAAAGGGGCAAGCTGCGAAGTAATATCTTCCGCTGACTCGACCAAGCAAGCACCTTCACGGATTAGCTGATGACAACCTTTACTCAAGGGGTTATTAATCGCCCCAGGAATAGCAAAGACTTCACGCCCTTGTTCCATCGCCATCCTAGCCGTGATTAACGACCCACTTTTAGGCGCGGCTTCCACCACTAAAATACCAGCGCTCATGCCACTAATAATGCGGTTTCGACGTGGAAAGTGCGGTGCCAGCGGAGGTGCCCCAGGAAACAGCTCGCTCAACCATATTCCTTGTTGCTCTAAAATCTGCTGGGCCAAAATACGATTTCGAGCGGGATAGGGCCGATCCAAGCCGGTACCAAATACCGCAACCGTTGGACATTGGGCATTCACACTCGCCTGATGTGCGGCTGCATCAATACCCAAGGCTAAGCCTGAGTTCACGATTAAGCCGTTTTGAGCCAAATAGTCTGCAAACTGATAAGCATGCTTTAAACCACCGTGAGAAGCGCTACGACTGCCTACAATCCCAACCTGAGGAAGATTCAGAGCCGCTAGATTACCGCGAGCAAATAGAATGGGAGGGGGATCATAAATTTCACGTAGCAATGCAGGGTAGTCTGCATCAGTAATAGCTATGATATGACAACCCTCAACTGAAGCTTGCCATGCCAGTGCCGATTCCAACTTCTGTTGTACCAGAGAGGTACGCCCTTGTTGGAAGTTACTTAAAGCGGTAATTGTTTTTTTCTTGAGGTTAAGCCGATGCCAATCAGCTTCAGAGGAGCGGAGGAGTTTTTCAGGGGTCCATCCCTGATCCCATAGCTTTTTAACTGAAGCAGGCCCTAAATCGGGTAGGGCGGCAACGGCGATCCAGTCCCTTAGATCAGCCGTCATCTTTTATCCTTTATGGTTCTCGGATTACATCTCCGATAGAAACAACATCTGTGCTGCGCATGATCAAGCCATAACTCACTTTCTCAAACACTTTGAAGACCATCAACTCACCAGAGCGCTCCTGTGGCAGCGTCACCATCTCTTTAGTGACAGGGTCTTTAATCAGTTCGCCACGACGATAAGTTGCAAAAACATGACCAGCTTCAATACCTTCTCGCAAACCACGATTGATAGCCACTACATGAAACTGACCAGCATCTCGAACACCTTGCAATACCGATAGGATCTTACCTTCAACACCCTCTGGGGAAGGTGCTGGGTAGAATATAGACTGAATACGCACTTCCTCGGTAGGTACAACGCGATCCAAAATGCGCACTTCTTTATGGGATTTGATGATATCCAATGTGAGCACGTCTTCTTTACGCGCAGAAACATCGGCATCTGCAATCTTCAATGTTTCATAACCAAGAAATTCTTCTGTATCCGGATCAACATATTCATTAGCAGGACGGTAAATACCCTGTCGACGCTGTTCAGCCACTAGCTGACCACGTGCGTAAATACGGTCACCCGCACCGGCGATAATCCGCTCTTTCTGGCCACCCAAAACATAAGGCGCTTCTTTCAAAATATCTTCAGAAAGCACACGGTTATCATTTAAGAAGCTAATGATATCGCGTAGTGGGATAGCAGGAATTGGCTTAACCAGCGGAGACACACGTGCACGAGGATAGATTCCACTATCACGTCTAACCCCTAAACGCGGCTTTCCATTCACCCACGTAAGATAAATTACATCCCCAGGATAGATTAGATGAGGGTTATCAACCTGCGGGTTTACCCCCCAGACCTCAGGCCATTTCCAAGGACTTTGTAAAAAACGACCGGAGATGTGCCACAACGTATCCCCTTTCACCACCACATATTCTTGTGGATGATCATTACGAAGCAGCAGAGAGTCCTTACGGGTTTCAGCATGAACTGTAGTCAGTGAAACCAATACCAGAGCGAACAAACCGCATAACAATTTTTTCATGTCCAGTTCCCTTATTACCTATCTCCTTAATTCCTATAAATAAGAAGATAAAGTAACGACAATACATTGAGCGTTCTAATCAGTATAATAGGCAGCTTAATATTTTTCGCTATTGATCTCGATATTATCTTTCGGTTAATACCTGAATAATCGAGTTGAAATTTAAGATACCTGTAAATTAGGCTCTAACTTAGCATGACTTACAGAAGTATTCACACCAATAGCACCCGATAACTTGTTGATACAGACGTAAATCATGGCAAAACTAACCATCCTTGAATACCCAGATCCGCGCTTGCGTACCATTGCTGAGCCCGTTGAGACAGTCGATGACGAAGTACGTGCTCAAATCGATGACATGTTCGAAACAATGTACGCGGCTCCAGGTATTGGTTTGGCGGCAACACAGGTGAATATCCATAAACGTATCGTAACCATGGATATCTCTGATGATCAAAACGAGCCATTGGTTATGATCAATCCTGAATTTGAAGTTCTGGATGAAGAGCTACATAAATACCAAGAAGGTTGTCTATCTGTTCCTGGCTTCTATGAAAATGTGAAACGCCCACAGAAGGTTAAGCTTAAAGCACTCGACTACAACGGCGAACCTTATGAGATGGAAGCTGAAGGCCTGCTAGCGGTATGTATTCAACACGAACTAGATCACCTGAATGGCAAATTGTTTGTTGATTACATCTCTATGCTCAAGCGTAACCGCATCAAATCCAAACTAGAAAAGCTACATAAATTGCAGGAAAAACACGCCTGATTATCACTAAAAAGCAATTCACAGGCTTGCTGGTTTAACTAGCAGGCCTGTTTTTATTTTGGAGCCTAGACCATGCCAGCGTCACCATTGAAAATAGTTTTTGCCGGCACACCTGATTTTGCCGCATCCAGCTTACAAGCATTGCTTAATTCTGAGCATGAAGTGATTGCTGTTTATACCCAGCCTGACAAGAAGGGTAAGCGTAAAAACCAGATGGCTCCGCGCCCAGTAAAAGATCTTGCAGTTGAGCATAACATCCCAGTATTTCAACCAACCACGCTAAAAGCCGAAGAAGAACAGTTGGCACTTACAAACCTTAAAGCCGACATCATGGTTGTAGTTGCTTACGGTATGCTTCTCCCTAAAGCAATTCTTGAGACACCTCGTCTAGGTTGCATCAATGTCCACGGTTCGCTACTTCCACGCTGGCGTGGTGCGGCTCCTGTCGAACGTTCAATGCTCGCAGGGGATGCAGAAACAGGCGTCACTATCATGCAGATGGATGAAGGCTTAGACACTGGCGATATGCTCTACAAAGTGACTACGCCGATCGAGAACAACGACACGGCAGCAAGTGTATTCGACCGCTTAGCCACTATTGGCTCAGAAGCGCTTGTTGATACGCTAAAACAGTTCCAGCAAGAAACGGTTTCAGCTGAACCACAAGATGACAACTTAGCGACCTACGCGAAGAAGCTACAAAAGACCGAAGGGGTTATCGACTGGAGTGCTTCTGCTACAGATATCGATCTTAAGATTCGCGCCCTAAGCCCTCGTGTTGCAGTGACGTTCAAACTCGGCGAAGAAGTAGTGAAGCTACTAGGTTGCGAATTAGTTGAACAAAACGGCAACCCAGGTGAGATTCTGCCTTCTGACAAAAAGAGCATTGTTGTCGCATGCGGAAAAGGCGCTATTAAAATCAAACAGCTTCAGCTTCCGGGTAAAAAGCCAATGGACACTGCCGCTGTTCTAAACTCTAAACGAGAGCAGTTTAGTGCAGGCGTAGTTTTAGGTTAGACGTTTTAGGACAATTACCATGACCACCAATGTTCGGGCACTAGCAGCACAGATCCTAACCCCTTTACTTAAAAATAAGGGCTCTCTAAATACGCAATTTGCGGCAATTGAACGTCGTTGCCCAGAGAAGGATCGCGGCCTTCTACGTGAGCTTTGCTACGGCACTATGCGTTATCATCCGCAGTTAAACGCCATCATTAAGCTTCTGCAAAACCGACCATTTAAGTTTCGGGATATCGATATTAAAGCCATCGTTTTGGTCGGTCTGTATCAACTAAAACACACTCGTATTCCAGCTCATGCCGCGATTAGCGAAAGCGTCGAGGCTTGCAAAGAGCTTGATAAAGCTTGGGCTGGGAAAGTAGTGAATGCTCTTTTACGCCGTTTTCAGCGCGAGCAAGAAGAGCTAAATAGCTACCTACAAGATGATGATTCGTATCGTTTTAATCATCCTGAATGGATAATCGCCAAGCTAAAGAATAACTGGCCAGAGCACTGGCAAGAGATACTCACCGTCAACAACGAGCAAGCACCGCTGACGCTTCGCGTGAATCAACGCTCAACAAACCGTGAGGAATACCTACAGCAACTGACCCCAATTATTGCTGCAGAAGCAACTCAATTCAGTGATCAGGGGATAAAACTATCGGAATCCGTCAATATTGAAACCCTTCCGGGTTATAGCGTCGGCGCATTTAGCGTACAGGATGAAGCCGCACAGTTATCTGCGGACCTCCTCGATCTACAACCAGAACAACGCGTGCTGGATGCCTGCGCAGCACCCGGCGGTAAACTATGCCATATCCTAGAACACGAGCCTAAGCTTGCTCAGGTCGACGCTGTAGAGCTCGAGCAAAAGCGAATCAGCCGCGTAGAAGAGAACCTAGAACGCCTGCGCTTAAAAGCCAACTTAAAAGTAGCGGACGCAGCCACACAAACTTGGTGGGATGGAACAGAATACGATCGTATTCTCTTAGATGCCCCTTGTTCTGCTACGGGTGTTATTCGCCGTAATCCGGATATAAAATACCTGCGCCAAGGCGAAGATATTCACGAAACAGCCAAACTTCAGCGCGCTATTTTGGATAATTGCTGGTCCATGCTGAAACCCGGCGGTAAGTTGCTTTATGCAACTTGTTCCATTTTTCCACAGGAAAATGGACGATTGATTAAGCAGTTTGTAACCCAAACTGCGAATGCCAAACATCTGCCAATTGAGGCAGAGTGGGGTATTGAACAAGAGTATGGTCGACAGCTGTTTCCACAGTCTAACGGCCATGATGGTTTCTATTATGCACTGCTGGAAAAAACGGAGTAAGCTCAAGTAGCTATGTGTATTTCTGTCATTTCTGCAGCAGTTAAAGGCTGATCATGAAGATCATTATTCTAGGTGCCGGACAAGTGGGCGGCACTTTGGCTGAAAACCTCGCCAGTGAAGATAACGACATCACCATTGTCGATACAGACACTGGCCGTCTTAGAGAACTACAAGATCGTCTCGACATCCGTACGATCGAAGGTAAAGCATCCTATCCATCTGTACTCGATAGTGCCGGCGCCCAAGATGCCGATATGCTGATCGCCGTAACGAACTCTGATGAAGTCAACATGATCGCCTGTCAGGTAGGCCAAACCCTATTCAACACGCCAACTAAAATCGCCCGTGTGCGTGAGCATGACTATCTGAACAAAAACCAGAAGATCTTTGGCGAAAAAGGCATCCCTATCGATGTCCGTATCAGCCCGGAGCTACTGGTAACGAAACACATAAAACGCTTAATCCAACACCCAGGCGCTTTGCAGGTACTGGATTTCGCCGACGCTAAAGCTCAGCTTGTAGCGGTAAAAGCCTATTACGGTGGCCCACTAGTTGGTCGTGAGATCTCTTACCTTCGCGCCCACATGCCATCGGTGGATACCCGCGTAGCGGCTATCTTCCGCAGCGGTAGCCCAATTATCCCGGAAGGTAACACGGTTATCGAAGCGGACGATGAAGTGTTCTTTATCGCAGCACGCAAAGATATACGCGCCGTAATGAGCGAGCTACGTCGTTTAGACCGCCCTTATAAACGCATTATCATCGCAGGTGGCGGTAATATCGGTGCGCGTTTAGCCGAATCGATCGAAGACGATTTCCAAGTAAAAATCATCGAACGAAACATTCGCCGCTGTAATCAGCTGGCGCGCTCACTTGATAACACCATCGTACTGCAAGGTAGCGCTTCGGATCGTGATCTACTGATCGAAGAGAATATCGAAGATACCGACGTATTCTGTGCCCTGACCAACGACGACGAAGCAAATATCATGGCATCTATGCTGGCGAAGCGCCTTGGCGCACGTACGGTAATGACCCTGATTAACAACCCAGCCTATGTAGACCTAGTACAAGGTGGTGCGATCGATATTGCGATATCCCCTCAGCAAACCACTATAGGTGCGCTACTGACCCATGTACGTCGAGGTGATGTAGTAGCAGTACACTCGCTGCGTCGAGGCGCGGCAGAAGCACTGGAAGCGGTGGCTCATGGTGATAAATCATCATCCAAAGTGGTCGGTAAAACCATTGAAGAGATCAATCTTCCTCCGGGTACAACCATCGGTGCCATCGTGCGTAACGACGAAGTATTGATCGCGCACGATGATGTTGTCGTCGAAAGTGGTGACCATGTGATCTTGTTCTTGGTTGATAAACGCCGAATCAACGAAGTGGAACGCCTGTTCCAAGTTGGTCTTACATTCTTCTAAGCGGAAGCAGCGCAGATGCATTACAAAGTTATCTTACGCATATTAGGCATACTGCTGATGATCTTCAGCATCTCTATGCTGCCGCCGTTAGGTATCTCCTATCTCTATGACGATGGGGCAGAGCTCGCCTTTATCGCTGGATTTTTGATTACCCTACTGACCGGTTTTTTTATCTGGATTCCGGTATATCGTGTCCGACAGGATTTACGAACCCGTGATGGCTTCTTAATTACCGTCCTATTTTGGTCAGTACTCGGGCTGTTTGGGGCTTTCCCATTTATGCTCACGGACAATCCACATCTCACCTTTATTGATGCGCTATTTGAGTCCCTATCTGGCCTAACAACCACCGGGGCCACTGTAATTACCGGCATCGATGACCTGCCAAAATCGATTCTGTTTTATCGCCAGCAACTGCAATGGCTTGGTGGTATGGGTATCATCGTATTAGCCGTAGCAATTCTACCTATGTTAGGGATCGGTGGTATGCAGTTGTATCGTGCTGAAACACCGGGTCCAGTTAAAGACTCCAAGCTTACGCCACGTATTACAGAGACTGCCAAAGCGCTTTGGTATATCTACCTGTCACTAACCATCGCTTGTGCAGCGGGTTACTGGTTAGCCGGAATGGATCTTTTCAATGCTATTGGGCATAGTTTTTCGACCGTTGCGATCGGTGGTTTTTCCACTCACGACGCTAGTATTGGTTACTACGATTCAGTTGCCATAGAGATGATCTGCATCTTCTTTATGACCATTTCTGCTGTTAATTTCGGCCTGCATTTCTTTGCGTGGAGACAACGCAGCCTATCGCACTATTTGCTCGATCCAGAATTTAAATTTTACTTAGTCACACTTTTAGCCATTACCGTGATCGCCATTGTTGCCTTGGTTGTAACCGAAACATACGCGCCAGGTGAATCAATGCGTAAGGCGCTGTTTATGGTGGTATCGATCGCAACCACGACCGGCTTTGCCACGGCAGACTTTGCGCACTGGCCAGTGATGTTACCATTCCTGCTATTCGTAGCAGCCTTTGCCGGCGGCTGCGCCGGTTCTACCGGTGGTGGCATGAAGGTCATCCGCGTGCTTCTGATCCTTAAGCAGGGTTACCGTGAGATCCAACGTCTGGTTCATCCAAACGCGATTATTCCGGTAAAACTAGGTAAAAAGCCGATCTCCGATAAAGTACTAGAAGCAGTGTGGGGCTTCTTCTCAGTCTACATGATCGTCTTTGTAGCCATGCTAATCGTACTACTAGCTACTGGACTTGATCAGGTAACTGCATGGTCAGCGGTAGGTGCGACATTAAACAACCTAGGCCCAGGCCTTGGCGATGTATCTGCACACTACGGCGACCTTAATGATCCAGCTAAATGGGTACTTTGCTTTGCCATGCTGCTCGGTCGTCTAGAGGTATTTACCTTGCTAGTACTATTCACACCTATTTTCTGGAAACGATAAAGCAGACATCAGATCTGCGATGAACCTAATTTCGAGAGCCTAATCATGCGATATACAGTTTACCTTTCCGGTGAAATTCACACCGACTGGCGCAACAAGATCAAAAAAGCCATCAACCAGAACGGCCTACCAATCGATGTGCTTACGCCAAATACCGATCACGATTCCAGTGACGGCTGTGCTACTGAGATCCTAGGCCCAGAAGAGAAGAACTTCTGGACCGATCACAAATCAGCAAAAATGAACACTATGCGTCACATGACTGCGATCAAGCGTGCTGACATCGTGATCGTTCGGTTCGGTGATAAATACCGTCAGTGGAATGCTGCATTTGATGCTGGTTTTGCCATCGCCAATGGTAAGTCCTTGATCGTTGAACACGCACCAGAATTGACTCATCCACTAAAAGAAATCGACGCTAGCGCACATGCCGTAGCTGAGAATACAGAGCAGGTAATCGAAACGCTTAAATACCTTTGCTTGGATTATTGATCACAAAGTCTTCAGCATAGAATTTCTGTTAACTAGAGCCAAGGAGGGCGCTATGCAGAAACAACCCGCCATCTACATTCTTTCCAGCAAATCTCAAGGCACCCTTTACATAGGTGTTACCAGCAATCTTCCTCAACGAATATGGCAACATAAGAACGACTTCATCGAAGGTTTTACTAAACGCTATCAAGTTCATCAGCTCGTTTATTTTGAACTGCACGAAACTATGCAAAACGCGATTACTCGAGAAAAGCAGATGAAAGCTTGGAAAAGGCAATGGAAGATAAACTTAATAGAAACACAGAATCCTAACTGGGCAGACCTTTACAGCACGATCTTAGATTAGCTGGATTCCAGCCTTCGCTGGAAAGACGGGGATATCAATGAACTTACTTCAACTCTCGTCTTCCCAGCGAAGGCTGGGATCCAAAGCCCTTCAACTCAGACATTTATCAAAAAAACACAAATAAACCCCTGATCTCTACGCAAGCAGCCACCGACTGGCTATTTTTTGTTGTATAATTGCCGGCTAATTTTTCGGGCTAATCTGGTGCTGTGCAGCTGCCATGAAGGCAGAAACTCAACGGCACTTATGTAAAAGGTGAAACGCTGTGACTGACAAGGCGACCCCAGACGTAAGCACATTTCAGGGGCTGATCCTTGCTCTACAGGAATACTGGGCAGAGCAGGGCTGTGTAATCGTACAACCACTGGACATGGAGGTAGGTGCCGGCACCTTCCATCCTGCGACTTTCCTACGCGCAATTGGACCTGAGACCTGGCGCTCTGCATACGTGCAGCCTAGTCGTCGTCCAACGGATGGCCGTTACGGTGAAAACCCTAACCGTCTGCAGCACTACTATCAGTTCCAGGTTGTGCTAAAGCCATCTCCTGACAACATTCAGGAGCTATACCTAGGCTCTCTAGAGCGCATGGGTATCGATCTTGGCATTCACGACGTTCGCTTCGTAGAAGACAACTGGGAGTCTCCAACACTAGGTGCTTGGGGTCTTGGTTGGGAAGTGTGGCTAAACGGCATGGAAGTAACTCAGTTTACTTACTTCCAGCAAGCAGGCGGCCTTGAGTGTTACCCAGTGACAGGCGAGATCACTTACGGCCTTGAACGTATTGCGATGTACCTACAAGGCGTAGACAGCGTTTACGACCTGACATGGGCAGTAAACCCAGACGGTTCTAAAGTGACTTACGGCGACGTATTCCACCAGAACGAAGTTGAGCAATCTACTTTCAACTTCGAGCACGCAAACGTTGAAGAGCTATTCAAAACATTCGACAACTGCGAAGCTGAGTGCAACAAGCTACTAAGCCTAGAGACTCCGCTACCACTTCCTGCTTACGAGCAGGTACTTAAAGCGTCTCATACGTTCAACCTTTTGGATGCGCGTCATGCGATCTCTGTAACAGAGCGTCAGCGCTTTATCCTTCGTGTGCGCACACTAGCCCGTGAAGTCGCACACGCATACTTTAATGCCCGTAAAGAACTAGGTTTCCCACTGGCACCCGAAGCCCTACGCCAAGAAGTACTGGCTAACTGCGAGGAGAGCAAATAATGGCACAACATGATTTTCTCGTTGAGCTAGGTACCGAAGAGTTACCTCCAAAAGCACTTAAAACCCTTTCTGACGCTTTCACATCTGGCATTACTGCTGGCCTGAAAGAAGCAGGCGTTAACTTTGGCGATGTAAAAAGCTACGCATCTCCACGCCGCCTAGCTGTGTTGATCAGCACTCTAGACGACAAACAGGCTGACCGCGAAATCGAAAAACGCGGTCCTTCTGTAAAAGCGCCTGAAAAAGCGGTTGAAGGTTTTGCTCGTTCTTGCGGCGTGACAATCGATCAGCTTGAAAAGATCGATACCAACAAAGGTGAATACTACAACTTTAAGAACACAGAAGAGGGCAAAGCGACGTCTTCTCTGTTACCTCAACTTGTAGAAACATCACTAAACAAACTACCGATCCCTAAGCGCATGCGCTGGGGTGCATCTCGCGTTGAGTTCGTTCGTCCAGTTCACTGGCTAGTAATGCTATTCGGCGACGAGATTGTAGATTGTAAAATTCTTGGTCTGACATCGGGTCGTAAGACTCGCGGTCACCGTTTCCACTACAACCAAGAGATCGAACTGATCGCGCCATCTGAGTACGCTGATCGTCTAGAAAATCCTGGTATGGTAATCGCTGATTACGACATCCGTAAGACGATGATCAACGAGCAAGTAAAAGCAGAAGGCGAGAAGCTGAATGCGGTTGCTCAGATCGACGAAGATCTTCTTGATGAAGTTACAGCACTTAACGAATGGCCAGTTGCACTAACAGGCCGCTTCGAAGAGCGTTTCCTAGAAGTACCTGCGCAAGCGCTAATTTCTTCTATGAAAGAGCACCAGAAGTACTTCCATCACTTGGATGCTGATGGCAACCTACTGCCTAACTTCACTACGATCTGCAACATCGTTTCTAAAGATCCTCAGCAGGTAATTGAAGGTAACGAAAAAGTAATTCGCCCACGTCTATCTGACGCTGCGTTCTTCTTCGAAACTGACAAAAAGACTACGCTTGAATCTCGCATAGAGAAGCTTAAGACCATCGTATTCCAGAAAGATCTTGGCACTGTTTACGATAAAGCAGCTCGCATTAGCGCGCTGTCTGGCAAGATCGCTTCAACTCTTAATCAAGATCAGGCTAAAGCTGAACGTGCAGGTCTACTATGTAAAACAGACCTTCTGACAGACATGGTTTACGAATTCACAGACCTACAAGGTTTGATGGGTTATCACTATGCGCTTAATGATGGCGAAGACCAGGACGTAGCACTAGCTCAAAATGAGCAGTATATGCCTCGCTTCGCTGGCGATGAACTACCTCAGACTGCCCCTGGTATCGCTGTAGCAATTGCTGACCGTCTAGACACCCTGACAGGTCTATTCGGTATCAATCAACCTCCTACAGGCTCTAAGGACCCATTCGCACTGCGTCGTGCAGCGCTAGGCGTACTGCGCATTATCGTAGAGCGTGAGTTAGATCTAGATCTACGCGAGCTACTGACCATTGCGGCTAACAACCACAACGATCTACCAGCACGCGAAGGCCTAGAAGATAAAGTTCTAGACTTCATGCTAGAACGTTTCCGCGCATGGTACGAAGACGCAGATATCAATGCTGAAGTATTCCTTTCTGTATTGGCGCTAAAACCAAGTCGTCCATTAGACTTCGATCGTCGTGTTAAAGCGGTTAATCACTTCCGTTCTTTAGCTGAAGCTGAAGCTCTTGCGGCTGCTAACAAGCGTGTATCTAACATTCTGAGTAAGCAGGGTGTAACAGGTACTACGGACGTTAACAATTCGCTACTAACTGAAGCAGCGGAGAAAGCTCTAGCGGCAGATATCGAAGCTCAGAAAGCTGCGCTAGCGCCACTATTCGCAGAAGGTAAATATCAAGAAGCGCTTGAGTCACTCGCTGGCCTTCGCGCATCGACGGATGCTTTCTTCGAAGACGTAATGGTTATGGCGGATGACGAAGCCGTTAAGAACAACCGTCTGGCTCTTCTTAGCCAGTTACGCGCATTATTCTTAGGTGTTGCTGATATCTCTGTGCTTGGCTAATCGCCACATTTATATATCTAAAGCCGGCCTTGTGCCGGCTTTTTTGTTTCACGTGAAACAAAAAAACCATGCGCAGGGACTACGCATGGCAAAGAGTGTTTGTAAGTATAAAGAAGGGGGACTTACATAATGCTTAGAAGTAATAGCTTAGTGAAACATTAAAGTTATCGTACTCAGCTTCATTAGGATTGAACTGATTCAGCACAACCTCTTTAGGTGCGTCAAAATCGACATCATTAACGCGTGTGTATTCAGCCTTTACAGACCAGTTATTATTTACCGCGTATTCAGCACCAACACCTAGACTAAGCGCCACTTCATCTTCAGAGCCATACTTTACTGGAGAAGCAAATACGTAGCTGTTACGCACATCAAGATCAAGCCAAGTAGCGCCTGCAATACCGTAAACGGATAACTTATCTGTCACCTCAACGCCGGCTTTAAAATTAACACCGTAAGACGCCTCAAGCTCAAGATCAGAGCGAAGAACACCATTTAGATTTGTCGTCTCTGCAGATTCATTATTGTAGAAAAGCTCAGCCGCCAAAAAAGCATCATCAGTTACCATTTTTTTGTAACCCAAATGAACACCCACAGAAACATCAGATTCTTCAGAGAACGTTGAGATACTAGCAGCAGGAGGAGCCGCGCCTTGGTTACGCTCAATACTATGACCAAGTGTCGTACTACCGATCTGACCACCCACATAAAAACCTTCACCAGCCGAAACCTGCGAACTCAAACCAATAACTACAAGGCCCGCAACGGCACTAAAACCTTTAACAAATTTACTCATTTCCAATTCCTTAAAATCGTTAAACCAATGCATAGATAAAAGACAGGCAAAGCATAAGAAACGAAGGAGAAAGAGTTATCCCAGCCACATAACAAAAGCTTAAAACTTAAATCACAGAAATTAAGCAAATATCACAGACTGTGATAACTAACCCAAACGCCGTGATATTTGAGTGATAAATAAAAAATAGAATTAATTGAGAAGGCCGGGGTCATAACTACTCAATCTAAGCTCACGGCAAGAAAAATGGAAAATAAACGAATTCTGATCATTGAGGATCAAGAGGAAATAGCACTACTCCTCAAGCTTCATCTAACGGATCTCGGGTCACAGGTAACGCACTCAGCTAGCGGAACGGAAGGAATAAAGCTCGCCTTGAATGAAGAATGGGATCTTATGATATTGGATATACAGCTCCCAGGACCTTCGGGCTTAGAGATATGTCGCGAGGTCAGAAAGAACTGCGCTTATGTCCCGATACTATTACTGACTTCAAGATCAACTGAGCTTGATAGAGTACTCGGTCTAGACCTAGGCGCAGATGATTACATAACAAAGCCATTTAGCATCATGGAGCTAATAGCCCGCATAAAAGCGACATTTAGACGGGAAAATGCGCTGCGCACAAAAGTAGAAACAGATCCAGAGAGGTTGACCATAGGCCAGCTCGAAATAGACAACAAACAACACAAAGCTGCATTAGCCGGAAAGCCTCTAGAGCTAACTGCACGCGAATATCAACTACTCACCTTTTTTGCTCAACATCCTGGTCGAGTTTTCAAACGATCAGAACTGTTAGATAACGTTTGGGGCTATGGCCACGACGGATATGAGCACACAGTCAATTCTCATATCAACCGCCTAAGAGCCAAAATAGAATCCGACCCAAACAACCCAGAAATCATCGCCACTGTTTGGGGCGTAGGTTACAAATTAGAGAAGGAGGCTCTAAGCGCATGAGAGCCGCTCTAAGCACACCTAACCTCTCTAACCAATCATCATTCACATTAAGCAAGAAGATCGCCTCAGGGCTGATCACGGTGGTTATATGCTCTACTATAGCCACCCTACTAGCAACAGAATACTGGATGCAGCGTTACAGCGAAGAGGTGATGCAAAAACTTAACGCAAGCATCGCAATGTACATTCAGGACGCATATCAGCTAATCACAGAAGAAGAAGGACAGGTAAACGTAAAGGCATTTGAAGCACTCGCTCATCAAGCAATGATTGTTAACCCTATCGCCCAAGTCTACCTCCTAGATCCAAAAGGCAACGTGATTGCCCACTCAATACCAGAAGCCAGACAAGAACTAACGATCAAAGTTAACCTACAGCCAATAAAAGCGTTCCTAGCGCCTGATTCGAATTTACCTATATACGGCCAGGACCCCCTCAATCAAAACAGCCAGAAAGTATTCTCTGCAGCTAAGCTAACCGACAAGAATAACCAGCATATTGGTTATCTCTATGTCGTATTAGGAAGCAACCTATACAGCGACCTAGGAACAATGATCAAGCAAAGCTACAGCGCCGGCATGATCATCATAAGCATTCTATTCATCAGTTTTATCGCCATCGCTATAGGGATTTTAATTTTCAGCTTAACCTTAAAGCGCTTAAACAAACTAAGCCAAGAGTTGTGTCAGTTCACGCATAAACATGGCCCTAGTGATATAGAGTGCGACAATCTTACAACAACTCAAATTCATGGCGATGAGATAGAGATACTGAGCAATACATTTACCCAGATGTCAGAAAAGATCGACCGACAGATAAACTTACTGACCGAATCAGACAATCAACGCAGAGAACTTATTAGCAACGTCTCCCATGATTTGAGAACACCGCTAGCCTCTATACAAGGCTATCTTGAAACACTGATCATCAAGAATGATCTAACAGAAGAGGAGAAGAGCAATTACATAAAACAAGCTTCCTTAAGCGCTAACAGACTCGCACAGTTGATCTCTGAATTGTTCGAACTAGCCAAGCTCGAATCACCAACCACGCGCCTTAATACTGAGTCATTTTCGCTAACGGAATTGGTCTATGACACTGTCCAGGAATTTGCATTAGAACTGGATCAAAAAGAGATCAAATGGCAGATCAACACCCACACTAATATTTTGGTACAGGCGGATATCAGCTTGATGCAAAGAGTGTTCGAAAACCTTATTCGCAACGCCATAGCTTACACACCCCAGAAAGGGAAAATTGCATTCGAGTTTGAATCTTCAGAAGAAAACACAAACAGCGTAAAAGTAAAAATCATCGACAGTGGGGTAGGTATATCTGATGCCGATATGCCATATATCTTTGAACGCTTCTACGCAAACCCAGATCGAAGCAGAAAAGGAACAGAATCAGCGGGTATTGGACTAGCAATAGTGAAGCGAATATTAGACCTTCACCAGACAGAAATCTGTGTAAAGAGCAAAAGGAATCAGGGCACCCAATTCGAATTTAAACTTCCTATTGCCTACTAATCACACTCGGTTATTTTGCTCTATTTCGTTAGAATACAACAAACCAATCTAGCTAATGGGCAGCAGTGTGAACCAAATCGATCCACGTAAATTAATCATCTTAGACCGTGACGGTGTTATCAATCAGGACTCAGATGCCTATGTAAAAACGCTAGACGAATGGATCCCAATTCCAGGAAGCATCGAAGCAATAGCTAAGCTGCATAAAGCAGGATTCACAATCTGTATTGCAACCAACCAATCCGGCTTGGCCAGAGAATATTTTACCCTAGAAACACTTCATGCCATGCACCAAAAACTAACTGATTTGGTAGAAGCAAAAGGCGGCCAAATTCACAGCATTGAATACTGCCCACACGGGCCTGATGATAATTGTGATTGTCGCAAACCATTGCCTGGCATGTTCAAAACAATCGCAGAAAAATTCGGCCTGGAAGATCTAACAGGCAGCCACACTGTTGGTGATAGCTTAAGAGATTTAGAAGCAGGATCTAAACTAAATAGCCAACCCGTTTTAGTTAAGACTGGAAAAGGGCAAAGAACTCTTGATTCAGATAAACAGCTTCCAAAAAGCTCTAAGGTATTTGATGATTTAAGCTCTTTCGCAGATTATCTAATTAGTAAATAAGAGAGTGTTTCACGTGAAACATGGCAGATATTTAAAATGAAGATTTAGTATCTGCCAGCTAGACAGGGAAAGAAACCGTAAAGCAGGCACCACCAAGTTCACCATTATGAACTTCGACAGAACCTCTCAAAACCTCATGCACCATATTGAAAACAATATGCAAACCTAATCCAATCGAACCTAGGCCACGAGCAGTAGTAAAGAAAGGATTAAATATCTGGTCGATATGTTCTTGCTGAATACCAACACCATTATCCGAACAAGCGATTCTTAAAGTACCATCGGTTTTAAGAATATTAATCTCAATACACTTGTGATCACTATTAGCCAAACCGTGAAGCAAAGCATTGTTAATCAGATGCGAAAATACTTGAACCAACGCACTAACGTCTACACGGCAACTCAGATTTTCAGGCTTACAATTAATAACAAACTCAACATCAGACACGCCCAATTCAGCAGCAAGACTTTTACATAGCTCTATAAATAAATCAGGCAACACAACTGATTCTCGAATTGAAGCAGAGCTTGCAACAGAGATAGTTTGAAAATGAGACACCAGCTCCTTTAACTTCTCAGAGCTTTTTAAAGCAAGGGAAGTGGATTCATCCATATCCGTAAGAAAGCTATCTAGGTAAGATGCTGTGAGCTGGTTATTTTTAACTTTAACATCGAGATCCTTACAGTGGTCACGGATAAAAGAAGCTGTTGTTACCACAACACCAAGTGGCGTATTTAGCTCATGGCCGATCCCCATAACAAGATTAGCCAAGGCAGCCATCTTCTCCGACTGAATAAGTTTTTCCTGAGTTTCACGTAACTGACTAAGTGATGAATCCAACTCTTCGTTGGTATTGGCAAGGTGATCCAAGGCTCGTTTCAACTCAACCGTTCTGCTGCGAACCTTTTCCTCTAGGGTGATTGTGGTTTGGAATAAAGAAAAGTCACTCGACTCGCTATTAATACCTTGCTCAGCACGATCCACCAGCACACGAATGATTTTATTTAAGCGTTCAATTTCGGATTGGTAGAAGGCTTCCTTGTCACTATTCATTCGCACCACCAAAGGCTATGCCAGTACAAGTTTGGTTGATATGCAAACCATTATGCTGCTCACCGTAGGTACTAAAACCAACTACATCTTTGGCACACAAAAGTTTTTCCATAGGGGAAATTTCACCTTCTTGAGAAAGTTGTAGTTTCCTTAAAATACAATCGAAAGCTAACAAACTATGGATACCTCCCAATTGAGCATCCAATGAGTCCAAAGCTTTTCTCATATTCCCAACAAGGCCAAGGCCGTTGCATTCTGCTGTTCGCATAACAATGCCGACATCGATAGCACAATAGAACGTCAGACTCTTATCAGAATTAACCTTCATCACTGAACGTACATACTGTTCTTTACCTATAACAACAATAGAGGGGTGTTCAGCAAAAACTGTTTCATTAAGCTCTTTAGATGGGTCTACACCCGACAAGCGTGCGTACTCTTCAGCCGCAGGGAAACCATTTATCTCGGTGATGATTCTTTTTTCCGGTATTGCGCCGGTAACCACCATAAAGTTTTTCCCTGCCACCACGTGCTGGCACTTATAAGGTTTAAACGCCAACCGGCTAGTGATCATTAGAAGAACAGCACCGTCGGAAAATATTTCCCCACCAGCGTAGATAATCGATTTTTCGTAATTGAGATCATCACCTGCAGACCCACCAACAAGAGGGATGCCTGATATAGCATTCGATACTACACGGGTGAAGGGCTCTTCTTTTGAAGACAAGCCATCAATCAGGAGGACAGCGAAGGTATTTGCATCAGAACTAATATCGTAATTTAGTTGATGTTCACTATGAAGTTTAACCGTATCGTCATGCCATTCTTTAACCGATAACTTATTCAAATCGTAAAAAGGGCAAAGGCTGACATCAAACATCTCAGAGGAAAATGCCATAGCAACAATACTGTTTGAGGTGTAGCCCCTAGGGCCAATTTCACCAGCCGTAGAACAGCCAACAATAGGCGTATGGGGAAAAGCTCTACCAAAATGCGTGCAAAGGGACTGCGGCTCATAACTCACCGAGAAGAAGATCATGATCAGGGCACAATCATCCATCGCAATCTGTTCATGTAGTTCGGCAATTGCCGCAGTGAGATCTGGATTTAGTGATGTACCCAATCGAATATGCTGATGCATAACTACCTCGAATAGTTGCACACATCAAAGCATAGTCGAGTAAACGGTTGAGCGCCTGAAAGTTAACAAAATAATCAATCTCTTAGTGAACAAATCAACACATCAGTAGCTGATACAAATAGCTCCAGAGCCAACCAAGAAGAATTAGTAATTCTATTCATCTACTGCCCAATATTTTTCATTAGGCTAAACCTCGGCATTGATGAAGAATAAAGACTCATTTTCATTAAGCGATTTGCGCTGAATACGGATTAAAAATGATTGAAAGGGCACACTTAAAAATACTCAGAGAGATCAACCGCCAGGGTTCAGTAACGGCAGCTGCTGATAAGCTGTGTCTAACTCAATCAGCACTCAGTCACACCATCCGCAAGTTGGAAGGATTAGTTGGTTGCGAGCTATGGGAGAAAAAGGGTAGGAATATCCATCTTACCCAGACAGGAGAATTTCTGCTAAAAGAAGCAGAGCGAATACTTCCCCAGTTAGAGCGAATCGACACTAAGCTAAAAGAGTTTGCCAATAATGAGATCGGTACGCTGAATATAGGTATGGAATGCCACCCATGCTATCAGTGGCTAACGCAGGTTTCAGCTGCTTATCTAAAAGAGCGTGACGGCATCGACCTCGATGTTAAACAACGTTTCCAATTTGGCGGCATGGCTGCTCTGTTTAACCACGATATAGATATTTTGGTCACACCCGATCCAATCGAGATGAAAGCGATCCACTTTGAACCGGTGTTCCCTTATGAATTAGTGCTCATCGTTAACGACGAAAATCCGTTAGCAAAACGATCGAATATCCAACCGCAGGATCTAGCTGAGCAAACCCTCATTACTTATCCGGTTGAGCCGGAACGATTGGATATCTTCCAACAGTTTCTCCTACCAGCTAACTGCCGCCCAAAAAAACATAAAACGATGGAGGCAACCGAGATCATTATCCAGATGGTCTCAGCTAACCGTGGCGTAACAGTCCTGCCAAACTGGTTGGCCAATGAATACACCAAGAACCTGCCGGTACAAGGAATTAGGCTAGGGAAAGAAGGGGTCCATAAACAGATTCATCTCGGCATCCGTATCGAAGACAGCCAAAGCGAACATATCCAATCATTTATTAAATTGGCAAAAGAACATAAGAGCTAGGCTATAGCAGAGAAACCACTATACTGAATTGGATGAAGCACACTTAACGAGATGCTAAGACTCCAGGATGCGAAGAATAATCACAAAAAACGGTCAAATAGGTGTGACCTTTGCTGTCACCGCTGTATCTATTGTTTTGTCCGTCATCATTACGTTCTCAATCTTAACCTTGGCCGGAGTCAGCGAAGAGATCTACACCATATCCCTAATCATCTCCGTAGTCGCGCCAACATTAATCGCTCCTCTAGTCACATGGAACTTAGTCAAACTACTTATCAAGGTTCACGACCTCGAACAGCAACAAAGAAGGTTAGCTACATACGATGGCCTTACAGGAGCATTAAATCGTCGTGCCTTCTTTGAAAGCGTTGAAACCATCAAACAGCAAATAGAAAAAGAACAAACCGATTTAACTTTGGCTTATATGGACCTTGATGACTTTAAGCCCATTAATGATCTATATGGTCATGTGGTCGGTGACAAAGTACTTAAATCGTTCGTTGCCACCTTAAGAGACGAACTTAGATCAACTGATATTATTGCTAGAGTAGGAGGCGAAGAGTTTGTCATTGTCCTTCCCAATACCGATATAGATAATGCTCAAACCATCCTCGATCGAATCAGAAACAAAGTTGCAGAACACCCACTCACTATTGAAGGCCACTGTATTAAACTAAGCGTTAGTATCGGTCTATCTCAAAATCAAAAAAACCATAAACTGATTGTCGATCAGCTCATCAAAGAAGCAGACAAAGCACTCTATAAAGCTAAAGAGGCAGGGAAAAACTGCATTGTTCAGTATGCTTAGTGCTAACCGATAGCCAGAATCAGATCACAAAAATTGCCCAAGCAACCAATCCTTAAACAGGTTTGCAGCCGGACTTAGTGTTCGGTTGTTGGGGTAAACTAAGTAATAACTTTTCTCCACAGATAAACTGTAGTTGAAAGGCTCTATCAGCTCACCGCGTTTAAGTTCCTCTTGAACCAATAGCGCGTTACTAAGCACAACGCCCTGATCTCTTTTCGCCGCATCGATGGCAAGCAAGGTTTGATCAAAGTGTAACGCAGGAATCTTTGCTCTTTCTTCAGATCTTAAATCGGTAAACTCAGATAACCAACGATCCCACATTGGCAGTAGCGTAGTGACAATCAGGGTCGTTTTATCTAAGTCATTTACCGAAACTAAACCTTTAGCTTGTTTGTAGGACTGTGTGCAATAAAGGCGAACCTCATCGTCGAAAACAAGGTGCGAGGTAAGATCCTGCGATTGGCCATCAAAATGACGTATAGCCAGATCAATATCATTACTCTGGAAATCCACTGGGCGATTGGAAGCATTTATATGCAACTCTACCTCTGGGTACTGGCTAACAAAGTTTTCTAGGCGTGGCCCCAACCACTTAGACGCCAAGGCCTGAGTCAGAGATAAACGTACTTTATTGTGATCCTTGGTCCTGGCTAAATCACTAGCTTGGCTAATCTGCTCAAGCGCAGGCGCAATCAGGCTAAAGTAACTCATGCCTTTTTCTGTCACAGTGAGCTTACGAATCTCACGCACAAACAAGGGATAGCCAAGCCACTCTTCCAATTTACGCACTTGCTGCGAAACTGCTCCCGGAGTTATATGAAGCTCTTCTGCAGCTTCTTTAAAGCTGCCGTGTCGCACAGCAGCTTCAAACGCTATAACGGCACGAAGGGGTGGAAGAGCATTACGCATAATTATTTCCGCAGGATTTATGAAATAGAAAAACTAATTCATAACAGAAAAATTAATCGTTTGTCACTATCCCGTTAATGGCAAAGAATAAGCCCCTCTAAGCTATAGTTGAGAACACCATGGCCAAATGAAACCTTTTTAGCACCAGATAGAAAAACCCCATGAGCACTTTAGCTAACCAAAATACACAGAGCCTTTCATTACTTACACCGGTCTTAGTGGCTGGTTGTATTATTATTTTGGTCAGCTTCGCCATTCGATCCTCATTTGGTATTTTTCAGATCCCTATTGCAGAAGAGTTTAATTGGCTAAGAGCTGAATTCTCTTTTGCTATCGCTATACAGAACCTCTTTTGGGGAATAGGTCAGCCAATCTTTGGTGCCTTGGCAGAAAAATACGGCGATAAAAAAGCGATTATCGCAGGCGCAATCACTTATGCTGCTGGCCTAATGCTGTCCTCATACGCAATTACACCGGGTCAGCATCAGATGCTAGAAATCCTCGTAGGCTTCGGTATTGCAGGTACCGGCTTTGGTGTGATCTTAGCGGTGGTGGGTAGAGCTGCATCGGATAAGCATCGCTCTTTAGCTTTAGGGATCGCTACAGCGGCAGGGTCTGCAGGTCAAATCGTAGGGCCACCATTAGCGCAGTTCCTGCTACAAGGTATGGCTTGGCAATCAGTCTTTGTAACCTTTGCTGTGTTGATACTGCTGACATTGATTACGCTGTTCTTTATCCGCATCCCAGCACCACCTAAAGCGCAACCTCATGATGAAAAGCTAGGTGAGGTCGTTTTAAAAGCCGTTAAAGACCCATCGTTTGTATTTATCTTCCTAGGCTTCTTCTCTTGCGGCTATCAATTAGCATTTATCACGGCGCATTTCCCAGCCTTTATTACCGAGATGTGCAGTACCGTTGCACCTGGAAGCATCATCCAATCATTGGGTATCAACTCAACCTCAACCTTAGGTGCTGTAGCCATTGCACTGATTGGTGTCGCTAATATCGGTGGGACTTTACTCGCCGGATGGCTAGGGAATAGGTACTCACGCAAATACCTACTAGCCAGTATCTATTTGCTACGTACCTTGGTTGCTGGGGCGTTTATACTGAATCCGATTACCCCAGAGTCAGTAGTACTGTTCTCGATTCTAATGGGCGCGCTATGGTTGGCTACCGTACCTTTGACAGCAGGGTTGATTGCTCAGATCTACGGCCTGCGTTATATGGGTACACTTTATGGTATTGTGTTCTTCTCCCACCAGCTAGGCGGATTTCTAGGCGTATGGTTGGGTGGTTCGATGTATGACCTTTACGGCAGCTACACCCTTGTTTGGTGGGTTGGCATTGGCGTAGGTGCATTCTCAGCACTAATTCACTTGCCGGTTAAAGAACGCCCTTGGCAAGAAAGAGAAATGGCGCCAGCATCTTAAAATCAATACTCATAAGTGCATCCATTTTAAAAATGCCCTGTAGAAACGTTTTCAGAATATAATGTGGTTCAAATAAGGTACAAGGGATGGAATACCAGCATTTGAAGTAAGTGAGGTATCAATAAATGACGCTAGAAATCTGGTTCTATTACGTAATTGCCGTGCTGGTTTTAACTGCCTCTCCTGGCCCCAGTTCGCTACTTTGCATGACCAAAGGTGTACAGTTCGGCCTTAAAAAAGGCGTTTATACCGCTTTAGGTAGCCTCACAGCTATTACGATTATCCTCTCACTTTCCTTTACCGGTTTAGGGGTGATCATCGCGTCATCAGAACTGGTGTTCTCTATCATCAAATGGGTAGGGGCCTGTTACTTAATTTACTTAGGCATAAAAGCGTTTACTTCGAAGCAGAGCAGTTACGAAACCAGCCAGTCTAATGACGAAGGCAAGACTGACTGGAGATCACATTATCTAAGTGGCTTTATCGTTGGTGCGAGCAATCCCAAAGCAATCGTCTTTTTCACCGCGTTATTCCCGCAGTTTATAAACCCAGCGGATAATCTGTTTAGCCAATATCTAATCTTTGCCTCTACCTTTGTAGTTTTGGAGTTATCTTGGTTGCTGTTTTACACCTACCTCGGCTCAAAGTCCTCAGACTGGTTGCTCGCAGAGGGGCGTGCAAAGCTATTTAACCGTCTAACCGGTGGCGTGTTTGTGGGTGCTGGAGCATTACTCTCGACTGCAACTAAAAGCTAAACAAGCGGTCATAACCTTCTCAGCGTCACAACCGACGAGGTACAAAAGCGTGGATATAGAAAAGAAGAAACAAGATCCCACATTGGTTTGTACCTGTAATGAGCTGTATATCGATGATATTCAAAACGCCATTGATGATGGTGAAAGTGAATACCAAGAGATCATGCAATATAACGACACACTGCCACGTTGTGGCGAATGTGAGTGTCACGTTGAATACTTAGTGACGGGTAATAACAGCCAATGCCAGACTGACGATTGGATCTGTGGTGAAAACTGCACCTAAAAACGCAGGGCAGTAGAGTTTAAGAGTTAATCGATCGAAAGAAGGAGCTACCCTATGAAAATGAATTACTTTGTTTTTGGTACCAACAATATGCAACGGGGTGTGAACTTTTACGATCAGCTCTTTACTGACCAAGGTATCAACAAAGTACATGATGAAGGTCGAATGACCCTATGGGTGGGTGATGGCTTTATGTTCGCACTGGCAGAACCTTTTGATGGCAATGAAGCTACAGTAGGTAACGGTACAATGTTGGGGATTAACCTCAAGTCTGCAGCAGAAGTGGATGAGATCTACGCTAAAGCTATAAGCTTGGGTGGTGTTAGTGAAGGCGAGCCAGAAGTAAGATCTGGCCGTTACTCTGCCTATTTTCGAGATCTAGACGGCAATAAAATTTGCATCTATGAATAATGAGTATTGCTTGCTTAATAACTGTGACACCCATGTAACGACATACGATTCAAAGTAAGTAAGCATTTACACCAAAGATACAATACCTCAACTTTAATTCTCCTTAGATACCGCCTAAGGCTGCCTAAACAGTCTAAAAGTCGCGATGTTTCATACTAGCCTTTGCAATAAGTTATCCATCGGGTAATGTCTTTGTATGAGACTAGTCGCAAAGCAATATCTAAAGCCTCCTAGAAATACAGAATTCATAAGTGAGTGGCATGCTTTAATGACAGAGCCAACGCTTGCTCCATCACGTAAGAAAAGAATTAAAAGAACTATATGACTGATTCAATCAAACAAGTCGCAATCACAGGCGGAACACACGGCAATGAATTAACCGGTGTTCACCTAGTTAAACACTGGTCCAAATGCCCTGAAGAAGTTAACCGTGGCAGCTTTGAAACCGAGCTACACATAACAAACCCAGAAGCTAATGCTGAAGTTCGTCGTTATATCGACCAAGACCTAAATCGTCAGTTTAGTGAAAAAGATCTAAACAACCCAGATCTAAATGGCTGTGAGCAGAAACGCGCAAAAGTACTGAATGAACTCTTAGGCCCGAAAGAAGACCCAAGAGTCGATTTTGTTATCGATCTACACACAACAACGGCCAATATGGGCATGTCGCTAATCTTCAACACCGATGACCCTCTAGTGGTGGGTATGGCCTTCTACATAAAGCAGAAAATGCCAGAAGCGACACTGTTCTTTAACCCTAGCGATCGTATGAAGGATAATTTCCTCACCTCTATCGGCCGATTGAATGGCTTTTTGATTGAAGTAGGGCCAATCTCTCAAGGGCTGCTGAATTACCAAGTATATAAAGACACGCACACTGCCGTTATGCATGCTTTAGATTATCTAGAGCTTCGTAATACAGGGCAGGCGATTGATCTATCAAAGCAACAGGAAGGCTACCGTTTTGTAGAGAAAATCTCGCTACCAGAAAATAGTGATGGCGAGATCACCGCTATGATCCATCCGAACCTGCAAAACAAAGATTATCAGGAGATAAACCCTGGCGATCCTTTGTTTATGACCCTAGGCGGTGAAACGATCCCTTATGAAGGCGATAAGACCGTATACGGCGCATTTATCAACGAAGCCGCTTACTACGATCAGCACGTAGGCCTGAGCTATATGGAAAAAGTTAGCATCGAGCTGAAGAACAGCTAACCTAGACTAAGCAATTACAAACAAAAAAGCCCCTGCATCTCTGCAAGGGCTTTTTTAATGAATCGAGCTAAATCTGTCGATTCTCAAACAGAGTGAAATGACAAACCCAGCAACCACAGGCTATTTCACGATGAATGAGAAAATCATTCCACTCAATTTCTCACATCAGATGAAATGAGTCGGGAGAATTCTCATCAAGAATGAAGCCGTTATTACCTCTTTGGCTGATAGGCCAATATGAGTATTACTACTTTTCTTTATCAAGTTCCATTGATGATACTGGAGCCCAATGGATTGAATCGCCACTAGTTCTTTAGACACCCATCAGCCGTTTCTCATATCGGTTTTCATACTCTATCGGTGATAGCTGATCATTAAAACCATGACGTCGTTTGCTGTTGTAAAACAGCTCTATGTATTCAAAGATATCACAGCGTGCATCTTCTCTGGTTGCATAAACCCTGCGGCGGATTCTTTCCCTTTTCAGTAGTTGGAAAAAGCTCTCAGCAACGGCCGTGTGTCAAGTATGGAGAGGTTAATGCTCTCCCCAATGGTTGTAGAGTTACTTGATTTATCCTTTAACCCTATAACGTTCGAATACTCGGATAGTAATGGTGAAAAAGCTGTTAAATACATTCAAAAGAAAGCCAAAGCCATAAGCAACTATCATGAGCTAATCTACTTAAGAAAGGATCTAGTAGAACAATTAGAGTCTCTATCTAATCATAAACTAGTGAAAAAGCTTCACGGTGAGAGGAGATTCGACAACGTTGATTACTCTCGCTCAGATTCAGACAAACTAGTAAGATATGTGACGTTCGATAACTTCCTCAAGTAACCTTATTTACGCGAAAACTAAAAAAGCAGCCATTCGGCTGCTTTTTTGTTCCTATTTCATTTTAAATGAGAAGCCATTTCACAACTTTGAGAAGGCATTTCATTTCAAATGAGAAATGACAAAATCGATAAATTAAACGTCTAGGTTAGCAACCTGTAGAGCGTTTGATTCGATAAAGTTACGACGCGGTTCTACTTCATCACCCATTAGGGTTGTGAATAGCTGATCCGCTGCGATCGCATCTTCGATTGTTACTTGCAGCATACGTCGAGAGTCTGGGTCCATTGTGGTTTCCCACAGCTGCTCTGGGTTCATCTCACCCAATCCTTTGTATCGCTGGATGTAGTGACCGCGACGGGATAGATCAAGCAACCAGTTTAGGCCTTCTTCGAAGTCTGTCACTTCCTTCTGACGTTCGCCACGCTGTAAGTAAGCACCAACTTCCAGTAGACCAGACAGCGTATCAGCCATCTTCGCCATCTCTGCGTATTCACGTGAAGCGAAGAACTCTTCGTTGAGTACGTAATCATGAGCAACACCATGCTGCTGCATAACCACTTTAGCAACGAAGTTGCTGTGCTCTTTATCTTCTTCAACTAGGCACTGGTAGCTAACCGCTTTGTCAGAGTAGCCCGCAAGCGCATCATCAAAGCTATCGCACCAATCTGCTACTGCAGCTTGATCCGTCATGTTGTCACGTGGGAACGCTGCAACGTCTAATAGAGACTTAAGCATTGCGTATGGGTAAACACGAGACATACGGTTGATCGTACGAATCACGGCACGGTACTGGTAAACAAGCTCTTCTAACTTCTCACCACCGATACCTGGCGCATCAGCATTTACATGCAATGTAGTGCCATCTAGAGCACCTTGAAGCAGGTAAGAATCCAGTGCTTCGTCATCTTTCAGATACTGTTCCTGCTTACCTTTTTTGATCTTATATAGCGGTGGCTGAGCGATATAGACGTAACCACGTTCGATCAATTCTGGCATTTGACGGAAGAAGAAGGTCAAAAGCAGGGTACGGATGTGCGATCCATCCACGTCGGCATCGGTCATGATGATGATGTGGTGGTAACGCAGTTTATCTGGGTTGTATTCTTCGCGACCGATACCACAACCTAGTGCAGTGATCAGTGTGCCAACCTCCGCAGAGCTAAGCATCTTATCGAAGCGTGCTTTCTCTACGTTTAGGATCTTACCTTTCAGCGGTAGGATTGCCTGAGTCTTACGAGCACGGCCCTGTTTAGCCGATCCGCCCGCAGAGTCACCCTCCACTAGGTAGATTTCAGAAAGCGCTGGGTCTTTCTCTTGGCAGTCAGCCAGTTTACCCGGCAGGCCTGCGATATCAAGAGCACCTTTACGGCGTGTCATTTCACGTGCTTTACGAGCAGCTTCACGAGCTCGTGCAGCATCGATCATTTTTGAAACAACCGCTTTAGCTTCCTGCGGGTTTTCCTGCAGGTATTCAGCCAAACGTTCGCCCATGGTTTGCTCAACGGCAGACTTCACCTCAGAGGACACCAACTTATCTTTGGTCTGAGAGGAGAACTTCGGATCAGGTACTTTAACCGAGATGATTGCTGTCAGACCTTCACGGCTATCATCACCTGTGGTGCTGATCTTGCCGCCTTTGTTCAGGCTTTCGCTCTCAATGTAATTATTAAGAGAACGCGTTAGCGCTGCACGGAAACCAGAAAGGTGAGTACCACCATCACGCTGTGGAATATTGTTGGTGAAGGAGTGGATGCTTTCCTGGAAACTGTCGTTCCACTGCATCGCAACTTCTACCGCAACGCCAGAAGCTTCATGCTCAGCCGTGAAGTGGAAAAGTTTGTTAACCGTTGTCTTGTTGGTGTTCAGGTACTCAACAAATGCGCCTAGACCACCTTCATATTCGAAAACCTCTTCGACTGCTGTACGCTCATCTTTAAGAACAATACGTACACCGGAGTTAAGGAAGGAAAGCTCACGTAGGCGTTTTGCCAGAATATCGAACTTGAAGGAAACGTTAGTAAACGTATCTTCAGATGGCCAGAAACGAACCATAGTACCGCTGGTTTCTGTTTCTCCGACAACGGATAGCGGTGCTTGAGGTTCACCGTGCTTGTATACCTGCTCGTGCACCTGACCATTACGACGAATGGTCATCTTCAACTTAACGGAAAGGGCGTTTACTACCGATACACCTACGCCGTGCAGACCACCAGATACCTTATAGCTGTTATCGTCGAACTTACCGCCGGCGTGCAGTACAGTCATGATAACTTCGGCAGCCGATACACCTTCTTCTGGGTGAATATCAGTTGGGATACCACGGCCATTGTCCGAAACCGTAATACTCTCATCCGGATGGATAATCACTTTGATTTCACTACAGTGACCCGCCAAGGCTTCGTCGATAGAGTTATCCACGACCTCGAACACCATGTGGTGCAGACCGGTACCGTCGTCTGTGTCACCAATGTACATGCCCGGGCGTTTCCTTACCGCATCAAGGCCTTTTAGTACCTTAATACTCGAGGAATCATAATCTTGATTATCTTCGCCGCTCATCCAAGTCTCCTAACTTTTTCGCTACGTGGCATCATCTATGTGGCCATCTGCTATGCGAAAAGTGGCTAATTCCGTTTGTGGATGCCAGAACGCTTTAAGCGAATTGTCATCAACACAGGTTATAAAACACTGGTTAGAGCTTTGCTCTAACACTTTACAAAACTGTTCTCCGTGCACACTATCTAGCTCTGACGGTAAATCGTCGATCAGATAGATGCAGGGACGGCCATTCATCCGTTGAAACAAGACTCCTTGAGCAAGCTTCAACGCACTGACCACTAATTTCTTTTGCCCACGAGACAAACGCTCTGCTGCGTTATGCCCATCGACCTTAAGCTTGATGTCCGCACGTTGCGGACCACTGCCAGTAAAACCTTGACGAAGATCGCGTTCAAAATTACTTGCGAGCACTTCGTCTAAAGCACGCTTTTTATCCCAGCCGTAGCTAAAGCCGAGTTGAATATCCATACCTTCAAGAAGCTGTGAAACCACGCTTTCAAATTCGGGTTTTAACAGTTTTAGATACTCAATTCGTAAACGATTTAGCTGCTCGGAAAAGGAGATAAATTCACGATCCCAAACCTGGCGTAACTGATTGTCAATCTTACCACATTTCAGCAGGGTATTACGCTGTTTTAATACTCTTCTGAAGCCTCTCCATAATTGAATAAAGGCTTTGTCGGCATGGAAGACACCCCAGTCCAAAAATTGCCGTCTTACCGCAGGTGATCCCTCCAATAACATGAAGGTATCTGAGTTAATGACTTGCAGTGGAATCAGCTCTGCCAAGGTCGACAGATCAATATCAGAGCCTTCGTAACGGATCCGTGCATCGCCCTCTGCAGGGCGCTCAACACCAATAGATTGCTTATATCCCTGAGCCATAGGATCAACCGAGGCAAAGACCACGGTAGAACTTTGATCAGTTTGGACAAGGTGACGCGCTTTGTTGGTTCTAAATGAGCGGGTGAGGCCTAATACGTTGATCCCTTCGAGGATACTGGTTTTACCACTGCCGTTTTCACCACAAATAATATTTATAGAGGGAGAGGGCTCAATCGTGATTGAGCTGATATTGCGTAAACGCTGGATCTGAAGTTTGGATATCGACATTCAGGGCCCTTGGCCTATATACAAAACAGGGGGCTCAGTAAGCCCCCTGTTTCCGAAATACCTTTCGCTTACATACGCATCGGCATAACAACGTATAGGCTGCCTTCTTCGTCGAAACCTTCAACCAGCGCACTGGAGTTAGAATCAGACAAAGTCAGACGCACAACGTCGGAGTTTAAAATAGATAGGCAATCCAACAGGTAGTTAACGTTGAAGCCAACTTCTAGGCTATCGCCTTCGTAATCTACTGCTAGCGTCTCTTCCGCTTCTTCCTGCTCTGGGTTATTTGCCATAACTTGCAGATAACCGTTAGATAGCGCCAAGCGAACACCGCGGTATTTTTCGTTAGAAAGGATCGCGATACGGCTAAGTACCTGACGAAGCTCCATACGATCACTTAGTAGGATCTTGTCGCCATTTTTCGGAATAACGCGCTCATAATCTGGGAATTTGCCATCAACTAGCTTAGAGGTGAAGGTAAAATCACCCACGTGAGCACGGATGTGGCTCGCACCAATCACTAGGCGTAGTTCGTCATCACCATTCTGAAGAAGACGAGCAAGTTCAAGAATACCTTTACGCGGCACGATGATCTGGTGCTGCATGCCTTCTTGCGCTTCTACTTCTGTCACGCTTGTCGCTAGGCGGTGGCCGTCTGTAGATACAGAGCGAAGTTTGCCTTCAGCGATCTCCAGAAGCATACCGTTTAGGTAGTAACGAACATCCTGCTGCGCCATAGAGAAACCTGTCTTATCGATCAGGTTACGCAACTGGTGCTGTAGCATAGAAAGTTCTAGTGTTTCTGGACTGTCTTCTACATTTGGAAATTCTGCAGCGGGTAGGGTAGATAGGCTAAAACGGCTTCGACCCGCTTTAATCACCATCTTCTGACCTGTCAGCGTCAGTTCAATACGCGCTGAATCTGGCAGAGATTTACAGATGTCCATCAACTTACGAGCAGGCACAGTGACAGAACCGGCTTCTGCAGGCTCATCCAGTGTCACACGACCAACCAGCTCAACCTCAAGGTCAGTACCGGTCATCGATAGTTGATCCCCTTCAGCTACCAATAGAATATTGGATAGCACTGGCAATGTCTGGCGACGCTCAACCACACCTGCAACTAATTGCAGAGGCTTGATCAGCGCTTCACGTGAGATGACAAATTTCATCGTTTCCCCACCTACCTTATATTTAATCCGACTTTGTTAGCCGCTAAATTTACGCCGTTAAGTGGCGTAATAAATTCTGATAGTCTTCTCTGATATCCGTATCACTTTCACGTAGCTCCTTTATCTTACGACAAGCATGGAGCACTGTAGTGTGATCTCGACCACCAAATGCATCGCCGATTTCTGGCAAGCTGTGGTTGGTCAGTTCCTTAGATAGACTCATCGCTACTTGGCGAGGTCTAGCTACTGAGCGGCTGCGTCGTTTCGACAGCAGATCAGAGACCTTAATTTTATAATAATCAGCTACAACTCTTTGAATATTATCAATACTAACCTGTTTATCCTGCAAAGCCAGCAGGTCTTTAAGAGATTCTTTAATAAAAGGTGTAGTAATAGCACTGCCAGTAAAATGAGCATTGGCAATGACTCGTTTTAATGCCCCTTCAAGCTCACGAACATTAGAACGGATTTTCTGAGCCAAGAAGAAAGCAGCATCATCAGGTAAACGTACCCGTGCTTCATCTGCCTTCTTCATAAGTATAGCTACTCGCGTTTCAAGTTCAGGCGGCTCAATCGCAACTGTTAAGCCCCAACCGAAACGGGATTTAAGACGCTCTTCCACACCGTTAATTTCTTTAGGATAACGGTCACTGGTCAGAATCATCTGCTGACCACCTTCAAGCAAGGCATTAAAGGTATGAAAAAACTCTTCTTGTGAACGCTCTTTACCTGCGAAGAATTGAATATCATCGATCAGCAGGGCATCAACTGAGCGGTAGTAACGCTTAAAATCGTTAATGGCGTTTAGCTGCAGGGCCTTCACCATGTCAGCTACAAAGCGTTCCGAATGCAGATAAACAATTTTCGCGTTCGGATTACGCTTCAGCATCTCGTTACCCACAGCGTGCATCAAGTGGGTTTTACCCAAACCAACACCACCGTAAATAAAGAGTGGGTTGTAAGATACACCTGGGTTATCGCCAACCTGTCGTGCTGCTGCCAGTGCCAATTGGTTAGATTTACCTTGGACAAAACTTTCAAAGGTAAAGGACTGGTTTAGGCTAGATTGATGGTGACGCAAACCACCTTCAACATTTACCTGACGCTCAACCGGCTCAGGGATCGGTGCCGGAGGAGGGGTAGCAATAATGTCAGATGCTGGAATGTGCATCGGCATCTGCAT